>CAOKXF010000001.1 GCA_948473335.1 uncultured Clostridium sp.
ACGCCTGCAGGGTTCAGTGCTACTTGATATAAAGTGCTGCCCTCGAACCGTCTGCTGCTGTAACTACTGCCAGGACCGTAGCTGACGTAGCGGTAATGCGCTGGAAAATTGGAACCTGTATTGTAGGAACTGCCTCCGCGGACGTACCTGTCAGACCCACCGTCGGCCTCCATGGTCCACTCCAAAACATTTCCAGCAAGGTCATAAATATTGTTGGCATTCGTATACTCAGTACTTCCTGTTGGTACTCTTGTTTGACTATTAGTAGCTTTAGTCGATGTCCTTCCTGATGTGTTTGTATACTCAAATCTTGCATTATTATAATTTCCCCATGATGTTGAGTTTTTTACTTCCTCATTTGTCTTACTTCCTGTATCTATTAACCATTTCAATACTTCATCAAACTGGATTCCCCACACCATATTTGTTGTTACATTCTCATTTAATCCACTTATCCTTTTACTTCTTTTATATGTATCATACCAATTTACACTATGTATATCTGTGTTCATTTTTACTACTACTGGTACATTCTTTGATAGATTTCCTGTCTCATATCTTCCGATATAAAATCCTCCATATGTATCTACACTTTTTACCATTTCATAAAAACTTTGTTGCATCTCTTTTAAGAACTTGTCCCTTGTTATTCCATTCATATACTGCGTTAAATATGTTCCATCTTTATCATAACTTACTACTGATGGTTCTCTTGTCCCTGTTGCCCTTGTATATCCTGTTGTTGCAAAATTATAGTATGCTCCATACATATTGCTTCCTGACATATAATACATATCTCCTGCATTCTCTATTGGTATCCACACAAACTGATTTCTTGTTCTTTTTGCTTCCTCAAGATTTGCATCTGTAACTTCTTCTTCTCCTTCATATATTACAAATCCTCCATTCACTGTCCTCTCACTTTCAACAGAAGAAGCAACATATCCTTTTGGCACAGGTACTTGCACAGGTGTTTCATCACTGCTTTCTATTAAATTTATATTGCTTAAATCCATTTCTTTATTAAACTCTAGTTCTCCATATTCTAATATATTTGCTTTTCTAATATTAAAAAATAGAAAGATAGTAATTAAGATAATGGAAATAAGTAGGGAGGAGAAGAGTATAACATATATAATTTTATTTTTTATATTATTATTTGATTTTGTAAAATTCTTCTTATTTTTCAACTTTTTATCCTCCAACAAATTAGTAATTATATATTTTCATATTAATAATTTAATAATTTGATGTCAATGAAATTAACAAAGAAAGTAAAACATGAGAGAAGAAAGTTACCATAAAACTTATAGCAATATCGTAAGACAAATGGAAAAAAATACAAACAAAAAGTGTCGAAAAATGTATTGACAAAAAAATAGCAAAATGATAGGATAAAAATAGACAAAAAATATAAAAAAACAACAAAAAAACAGAAAAAACCAAAAGAAAAAAATTGCTAAAACTATAGAAAAATCAATTGATGAAGCAATAATTACCATAAGTATATTAGAAAAAAGACCATAATTAAAAAAAATCTTATAATAATCAAAAAGATTTCTAGAAAAGAAACTAATGAAAATAGAAAAACAAAATAAAAAAAGAGAGAAGGAAAAAGTAAAATGAAAAGAAAAAACTTTACAAAAAGCACAAAAAATAATAAGAAAGTAAAAGAAATACCTCTACTAATAGTGGTATTACTTGTCGTATTATTGGTTGCAATAATAGCAAACATAGTAAGCAACAAAAAAGAAAAAAGAGAAATGACGCCAGAAATAGCAAGATCATTAGAATATAATAGGGTAAATGACGGAGATGAAAATACAGAAAGTGAATATGTAAAATTTGACGCATTCTTTCTAAAAGATTTAGATGGAGATGGAAATGCAGATGCAATAAGAGGAACATGTAATAGTATAGGAAAAGAAGATACACTATATATGGAGCTAAAAATACTATCAGATGGATATTTTAAAGATGGAACAATAACCATAAATGGAGACAACTTCTATTTCAATACAAGACTTGTAAAAGATGGCATAATAGCAAACAATTACATAGGAACAAATACAAGAACAATAAAACTAGAACAAATACAAAATGGAACACAAAAATTAATAACAGGAATAGTAAGAAGTGGGGATTATTCAAGTAATTATTCAAAAGCATCAGCAATAGGAAGCAACATAAATAACTATAGTAAAGTGAACAGTATAACAATAACAGGAACACATGTAGCAGATGACAATACAGAAACAAGAATAAATAAAACGATAAATTTTGATGTGGACTGGTATGGAACAGCAACAGCAAGAATATCAACAACAAACATAAGAACAGAGTTAAATGATATGGAATCATTAACAAATGGAGACGACCTTAATTTATCATTTACAATAAAATCATCAGAAACAACAAATCAACTATTATTAAAGAAATCACAATTAGTAGGAACAATACCAGACTTAAATGGATACAAACCAAAAAGTGTAACAATAACAGGAAATAATATAACATATACATATGATGAAGGAACACAACAATTTACAGCACAAAGGGAAGCAACAGTTAATGAAAATGGATTAATAACAAATACAGCATATACATCATCAACATCATATGAAAAAAGCAATTCATACACAGTAAATGTAGTATATCCAGCAGAAGCATATAATTCAGAAGATATGGCAACAATAGAATTATTGGTACCAGTAACTACACATTATGAAGGATATAATAATCCAAATGAGCAATTTGACAATCCATATATATCAAATACAGCAAGTACTACAATAGTAGCAACATGGAGAAAAAAAGCACCACCACAACAAGTAACTTATTCACCAAGTTATAGTATAACAGTAGGAAGACATACATATACACCAAGTGGATATAGATATATAATATCAAAAGAAAAACCACTAAGAATATACAATGCGATATCTGAAACAGAACCAGAAGACTATTACACAGTAAGATGGTATGCATATACAGGAACAAATGGAGAAAGTACAGGATTAACACTAAAAGAAGACAAAAATGGAGACACAAGAACATCAGACATATTTATAAAAAGAGATGCAACAACCCAATCAATGGAAGAATTAACAACAAATGTAGGAATATATTTTAGTAGTCCACAAGCATTATTAGGAACAGAAGGATGGATAAAAATATACAATGATGAAACAAATGAATTAATAACAACATTCACATCAAACAATTGGAATGACTATAGTTCATCAAATCCATATTATTATGAGCAAAGTGTAAAACACATAAGAGTAGAAACAAGTGCAACAAACAAGGAAGCAAGTGTATATGTATATAATGTAAAAAAATTAGATGATACATACATAGTAGACAATTACACAATAGAAGAATTTGACAATTTACAATATATAAAGAGTAAATTAACAGTATATTTAGGAGATACATTATTAGGAACAACAACACATAATGCAAATTATGAAGCACCATATTCAAGAGCAACAATAGGAGTAAGCAAAAACAACTTATCAACACAAGAAACATGTGAAAACCAAATAATTACAATAACAACAAGTAACTCATATTATAATGAACAAAAATGGGTAAATGGTTCATTTGTCTTAAAATTACCAGAACAAATAATAGGAGTAGATGTAAACAATATAAAAATAAGTGAACCATCAGTAACAATATTAGGATATGATGTATATGAAGAAAATGGAAACTACTATATAAGAATACTAACAGAAAACGAAACAGAAGCAACATATAATATAACAATAAATTGCAATATAACACCAGACCCAAGAACACCAACAGCCAATAAAGCAATTGAATTATATGCATCAAATGAACAAGCATCAAGATATTACAAACCAAGAGAAGACATATATGATGTAAATGGAAACGCAAATAAAACAGAAGGTGTGGACTACAACACAGTAACACTAAGTCTAATATCACCAAATTCATTATTAACAAACCAAATAGCAACAAACTATGAAGAACAAGGAAAAGTAACAATAGCACCAAGAGTAGCAAAAATAGATAAAGACCAAAGAAATGCAACAGTAGAAGTAAACCTTACAAATAACTATTCAAGTGAAATAAGTGATGTATTAATACAAGGAGTAATACCATTTGAAGGAAACAAATTTGTAATAGGAGGAAAAGACTTAGAATCAACATATACAACAACAATGAGTAATACAGGAATAACAGTACCACAAGAAATATCAGAATATGTAACAGTATATTACTCAACAAACCCAAATCCAAATAAAAACATAAATGATGAAACAAATGGATGGACACTTGCAGAAAATGTACAAAACTGGGATGAAATAAAAACATATGTAATAGATTTAGGAGAATATAGACTAAAAAGAGGAGAAAGTAAAACTTTCACATATGAAATAAACATACCAAGAGGAATAGAATATAATGAAGTAAGTTATAGTCAACATGCAATATACTTCTCATTACATACAGATGCAGGAAAATATGCAACATCAACAGCAGTATCAAAATTAGGATTTATGATAGCAAAACAATATGACTTAGAAATAGTAAAATATCAAGAAAATACAAACAAAAAATTACCAGGAATAACATTTACAGTAACAGAAGAAGGAGCAAAAACAAAAAATATTAAAGTAACAAATGAAGAAGGAAAATTTATAATACCTGGACTATATGCAGAAAAAACATATACAATAAAAGAAATAAGGACAACCAGTGATTATGTATTAAATCCAGAAGAAATAACATTCTATACATATACAGATGATGCAGGAGTATTACATATAAAATATAAAAACAAAGATGGAAGTGAAACAGAAACGAAGCCAAGCAGTATAAAAGATGTAAATGTAACAAAAGAAGAAGGAGAAGACACAAAAGTACAAATATCAATAGAAAACCAAGTAAAAGCAAAACTAAAAATAGTAAAGAAAAATGGTGAAGAATTACTAAGAAATGTAAAATTCAAATTAAATGGAAGAGGAAAAACAAATGTAACAGTAACAACAAATGCAGAGGGAGAAATAAATGTATCAGGACTATATTTAAATGAGACATATACACTAGAAGAAACAAGAGCAGTAGGATATTACTTGATAGAAGGACCAATAACATTTAAGATAACAAGTACTGCAAGCGGATTTAATTTAGAAGTAACAGCACCAGATGGACATATGCCAAATAAAACAATAACAACAGAAAATGAAATACCAACAATCAACTTAGAGGTACAAGACAATAAAATACCAACATACAGCTTAGAATTAAAGAAATATGCCAAAGAGGAAGAAATACTATTATCAGGTGCACAATTTAAAATATTTGGAGAAGGAATATCAGAAAACGGAGAGACATATGCAACAGATGAAAATGGAGTATTAAGAATAGACGGACTATATGAATATGTAGAAGAAGATGGAGCAGCAAAAGGTGGAATAACAGGAGAATATACAATAAAAGAAATATATGCACCAGAAGGATATGCATTAGACTCAACACCAATAAAGTTCAAAGGTAAAAGAAATGCAGAAGGAAATTTAGAAATAGAAGTTTTAGAAGGAGAAGCGCAAATAAGGACAGTTACAACAACTAATACAGAAACAGGAGAAACAACAAGTCATCTAGACAAAGAAGTAAGAGAAGCAAACACAGCAAATCCAATATTTGCATTCTCGGTAGAAAATCCACCGATATTTGAAGTAACAAAAATAGATGGAAAAACAAAACAAATATTGCCAAATACAAAATTTCAAGTATATTCACTAGATGAAAATAGAAATGCGACAATAGCAAAAGATATAAATGGTGAATATATAGGGACACTAGAGGGAGAGGCACCTACAGAAATAACATTCACATCAGCAGGAACTTATCCATGGCAAAAAAATGAGGATGGAGTATGGTATAGTGGAAATAAAGGAAAATCAAGTACTTCAACAACAATGACATCAAATGAATTTACAATAATAGAGCCAAGAACAATAAAATTCGAATGGACAGTATCATCAGAAAGTGCAAATTATGATTATTTATATTATACAATAAAGAATGTAAACACAAATGCAACTATAGGAGGAGACACATCAGCAAATAGAATAGGCGGAGTAGATAGAGGAACAGTATATGAAAGTCTAAAATGGGATACAAAAACTATTGACTTAACACCTGGAACATACACAATTTCATTTACTTATAAAAAAGATGGTTCACAAGACAAAGGATTAGACACAGGATATGTAAGAAATGTTGATTTAGGAATGTCAGGAAAATATATAGTAACAAGTAACGAATTAGGAAAAATATCATTAAACTTACCAGAAGGACTATATAAGATAGTAGAAATAGAAGCACCAGAAGGATATGCATTACCAGAAAAAGAAGAAGACAGAACATATTACTTTGGAATAGGAAGTTCAAAACCAGAAGAAACAGAATTCAAGCTAGAATGGAATAATGGAGTAAGCGGAACAAAATGGAATGAAATAAACTCAACATATGCAACAGATGATGAAGGAATAATAGCAGTAGGAAGTATATATGAACAAGTAGATTTAAATGATGATAGAACAATAGATTTAACATCAGAAGGAGAAAAAGACGGAGTAATAATAAAGTACAACAAAGATGGAGAAATAGAATGGGCAAAAAACATTGGAGGAACAAAAGATGATGAATTCATAAAAGTAGTACAAACATCAGATGGAGGATATGCATTAGTAGGGCATATTACAAGTAGTGATATAAATGTGGACCCAACAATAAGAACAAATGGATTACAAGACGCAATATTAATGAAAATAGATTCAACAGGAAATTACCAATGGAGTAAAATAATTGGAGGAGAAATAGACGATTATGCATACTCAATAATAGAAGATAGCAACCAAAACTTAATAGTAACAGGAGCATTTTATAGCACAACACTAAATATAGCAGAAGGAATAACGACAACAAGTTTAGGACAGATGGATGGATATGTAGTATCATTTACAAGTAATGGAACATACAATTGGCATCAAAGAATAGGTGGAACAAGTGATGTACAAGCAGTAGGAGTAACAGAAACAGCAAATGGATATGTAGTAGTAGCAAATTATAATGGAACAGTAAATGTAAACACAGACAAAACAGCAACAGCAGCATCAAAAGGGGGACAAGATGGAATCTTAATAGCTTATGACGAAACAGGAAACTATTCATGGCATAAATCAATAGGAGGTTCAGCAAACGAGCAATTAACAGGAATAATCACAACAACAGATGGACAAATTTTAACATATGGAAATTATGCAAGTAGTATAGACTTAAATGCAGATGGAACAAATGAATTAACAACAAAGGGATCATACGATAATATGATAATAAAATACACAATAGATGGAGAATATTTATCACATCTTGCATATGGTGGAGCACAAGATGACGGAATAACACAAGTAGTAGAGACAGAAGATGGAGGGCTATTAATAGGAGGATACACATATTCAACAGCAATAGACATAAATGGAGATGGAACAAATGATTTAGCAGGTGCAGGTACATCATCATCTAGTGGATATGTAATCAAACTAAGTCAAGATAATGAATTACAATATGCAGATAATATAAAAGGAAGTTCATATGACCAAGTAGCTACAGTACAAGAAACAGAAGATGGAGGATATATAGCAGGAGGAAGTACAAGTTCTACAAATGTAACAGTAACAGGAAAAGCAGGAACAATGGCATCAAAAGGATATTCAGATGGATTTGTAATAAAATATAACAATGTAGTAATAGCATCAGAAATACCAGCAGCACAATCATTAACAATAGAAAACTTTATCCAAGAATTCAAAATAACAACAGAAAATAAAACAGTAGATGAAACAGGAAATCTAATAGGTGGAACAATAACAGGACAATATGGAATATTTGATGGAACACAATATCCAGAAAGTGGACATATACAATATGTAGAAAAGGTTGAATACAACCAAAACAGTATCAATGAAATAGTAATAACACCAGAAGAAAACTATGCTGTAACATCAGTAAAAATAAATAATGAAACATATCAGTTTGTACCAGATGAAAATGGAGTAGTCAGAATACCAGTATTTGAAAAAATGTTAGAAAACAAACATATCACAGTAGAATTCAGTAATACAATATCATCAATAGCGGTAAACCATTACCTATGGACAAAAGAAGATGGAACAACTACAACACCAATAGAAGGAGCAGAAAATGAATACTATACAGGACAAATAGGAACAGCATATACAACATCACCAAATACAGATATAGACTATGTAATAATAACAAATGCAGACTATTATGGAGCAAGTAACGTGCCAGCAGGATTAGAAGCAGATGATTATTATATACCAACAAATGCAACAGGAAATTATACAGATGAACAACAAGTAATCACATATTACTATAAAGAAAAAACATATAAACTAACAGTACACCACTATTTAGAAGGAACAGAAGAACAAGTACCAAGTATCAATGGAGGAACAGTACAAGACCAAGTAACAGAAGGTCACAAAAAAGACGAGCAATACACAACAGAAAGAGCAGAAGATATAGACTATGCAAAATATGAATTAGTAGAAATACCAGTAGAAGCAGAAGGAACAATAACAGAAGACACAACAGTAATATATTACTACAAACTAAAACAATTCAAAATAACAACAGATGTAGCAAATGAAGGAGGAAGTATATTAGGACAAAAACAACAACCATATGAAACAGTAACATATGGAGAGAATAGTATAAAAGATATAATAGCAACTCCAGAAGAAGGATATTATGTAGAAGAAATAACAATAAATGGACAAACAATACAATTCACAGCAAACGCAGACAAAACAGTAACATTAAGTAAATTTGTAAATATGACAGAAGACAAAGAAGTAATAGTAAAATTTGCAAGACTATCAGGAACAGTAATAACACATCACTATATACAAGGTACAACAACAAAAATAACATTAAAAGATGGAACAGAAGCACAAGATGTAACACAAACAGGACTAGTAGGAGACATATTTGCAACAAAACCACTAGAAGAAAGTGAAACATATTATGAATATGTTTCATCAAGTGAAACAACAAGTGGAAAATACAAAGAAGAAACACAAGAAGTAATATATTATTATACATTAAGAGAATACAATTACAAAGTAGAATATTATTATAGTAATGTAAAAGATGATACAGCTACAGAAACAGCAAAATCAGCATACAAAACACAAATAACACAATATACAGACAAAGTAAAAGATGGATATAAATTAGAAAAAACAGAAAATTTACCATTAGAAATAACAGAAAATGAAGAAAACAATATAATTAAAATCTACTATGTAAAAAGAAATGATTTACAATATACAGTAAACTATTTAGAAAAAGGAACAAATAAAGTAATACATGAACCAAAAACAGAAGGAAATCAAACATTTGAAGAAGTAAAAAATGCAGCAGATGAGGTTATCACAATAGAAGGATACAAATATGATAGTTGTGACAAAGAAAGTATAACAATAAAGACAACAGCAAGTGAAAATATAATAAACCTATACTATACAAAACGTTCAGAATATAGATATACAGTAAATTACTTAGAAAAGGGAACAAATAAAAAATTACATGACCAAAAAGTAGAAGAAAACCAAGAATATCAAGCAACAATAACATCAAGTAATGAAGTAATAGAAATAACTGGATATAAATATGATAGTGTAGATAAAGAAAATATACAAATATCAGTAAATCCAAGTGAAAATGTAATAAATATATATTACACAAAACGAAATGACTTAAAATACACAGTAAATTACTTAGAAGATGTAACAAACAATGTATTACATACACAAAAAACAGTAGAGAACCAAGAATATGAAAAAGAAATAACAGCAGAAAGTGAAAAAATAGACATAACTGGATATAAATATGTACGTTCTGATAAAACAAGTATAAAAATACAAGTAGATGAAACACAAAATGTTATAAATCTATACTACACAAAAAGAAACGACTTAAAATACACAGTAAATTACTTGGAAGAAGGAACAGACAAAGTAATACATGAACCAAAAACAGTAGAGAACCAAGAATATGAAAAAGAAATAACAGCAGAAAGTGAAAAAATAGACATAGAAGAGTATAAGTATGTACGTTCTGACAAAGCAAGTATAACAATACAAGTAGATGAAACACAAAATGTCATCAACCTATATTATAAGAGCAAAAAAGTAAAATATACAATAAACTATTTAGAAGAAGACACAGATGTAGTATTACATGAACCAAAAACAGAGACAGGTATAGAAGATGAAGAAGTAATAGCAGAAAATGAAAAAATAGACATAGAAGGATATGAATATAGTAGTGTAGATAAAGACAGAATAATGCTAGTAGAAGATGAAACACAGAATGTAATAAACATATACTACATCAAGAGATCAGATTTAAAATATACAGTAAACTACTTAGAAAAAGGAACAAACAAAGAATTACATGAACCTAAGACAACAGAAAATCAAGTATATGGAGGAACAATATTAGCAAATACAGAAGTAATACAAATAGCAGGATACAATTATGATAGTAGTGATAAAGAGAGCATAACAATACAAGTAGATGAAACACAAAATATAATAAATCTATATTACACAAAAAGAACAGACATAAAATACACAGTAGAATACTATTATGATGGAGTAAAAGATGACAATGAAACAGAAGAATATCAAGCAACATTAGAAGAAGAAATAAATACATATGAGGATAAGTTAAAAGAAGGATATATATTTATAGAAGTAAAAGGAACGCCATTAACAATAGTAGCAAATGAAAAGAAAAATGTAATAAAGGTATATTATGCAACAAAAACGACAGCAAAGGTACAATACATAAATAAAACAACAGGAGAAATCATAGAAGAAAGAAAAGAAGATGGATATGTAGGAAAAGAATTTGTAACAGAAGCAAAAGACTTCAAGAACTATATATTAGTAGAAGAACCAGAAGAAAAAACAGTACCAATGGAAAAAGAAGAAATAGTATTAAAATACTATTATATACAAGTATCAAGCGGAGTAATAGAAAAACATATAGACATAGACACGAATGAAATATTAGACAATGCAAAACATGAAGGAAATGTAGGAGACGAATACAAAACTGAACCAAAAGAATTCAATCATTATGAATTAGTACAAGAAAAATTACCAGAAAATGCAGAAGGAAAAATGACACAAGAAGTAATAACAGTAAACTACTATTACAAAAAGAAAGAACCACATGTAATAACAGTAAAATATGTAGATAAAGAAACAAACGAGGAAATAGAAGAAGAGGTAATAATAAGAGGATACGAAGACGAAGAATACAAAACAGAGAAAAAAGAAATTGAAGGATACGAATTTGTAGAAGTAGATGGAGAAACAGAAGGAAAAATAACAGAAAATAAAGAAATAATCTACTATTACCAAAAATTACCAGAACCAGAAATTCCAGGACAAGGTGGAGACGATCCAGTAGTTGATGAGCCAAAACCAGAGAACCCAGATGACACAACAATAAATAAAGATATTCCAGCAGCAGGGTTAATGAAACAAATAATTACAATAGTAGCAGTAGTAGTAATGGTTGTAACAGCAGGAATATTAACAGTAATTTCAATAAAAGGATTAAAGTTAGACAAAAAGTTTAAGAAATAGTTTTCAGTTTTGGGTCAGTGGGGACGTTCTTTGTGACACACTTTTCGAGTAAACACTACTCTAGCAACGAAAAACTACATTTGAAATGTAAAAATAATTTATGAAATACACCTCATTTAGAAATTACAATTAAGACTTGAAAGACTTATTGTAAAATAACTAAATGTAGGTGTATTTTATAAATTAATTTTTTATTGTATAGGAAACCATATGAAATTTTTGGGTTATGTAACATAAAGTGAAAATTTTCAATCAATTAAAAAAACTGGAACGAGAATATTTTTCAGGTATCTTGCCACAATTATTGACATTCAACTGATATTTTACTCCAACTATTGCCATTCAACTAAGACTTTCGAATAATAATAATCCCCCAGTTATATTGGGGGATTACTCTGAAGTTATAAAAGAGGATTAACTTTATATTAATCCTCTATAGTCATATAATTTTATGGCAGGGGTAGAAGGATTCGAACCCTCACAGGCGGTTTTGGAGACCGATGTGCTACCATTAACACTATACCCCTAAATGTTTAACAAAACTACATATATTATATTAGCATAGATTCAGAAAATGTGCAATGTTTTTTTAGAAAAGTATAAGAAAAAATTTAAAAAGTCCCAATATATTTAAATATAAAAGCAACTTTTAGCAAAATATTAACAAGAACTTATTTTTAAATAGTTCCAACTCAGTAAAAAAGGTAATAGACACAATAAGTATTAATGTTGATAGAGTAAGAGTTACAAAAAAAAGTGTGTCACAAAGAACGTCCCCGCTGACCCATTGACAAGAAGATGAAAAGAGAATATAATAAACAAAATAAAATAGAAAATATGAAAGTAGGAAAAGAAATGTTAAAATCAATGGAAACTATAATTAATTTATGCAAAGCAAGAGGATATGTTTATCCAGGTTCAGAAATATATGGAGGATTAGCAAATACATGGGATTATGGACCACTAGGAGTAGAATTGAAAAATAATGTGAAAAAAATATGGATGAAAAAATTTATACAAGAAAATAAACATAATGTGGGATTGGATTGTGCAATATTAATGAATCCACAGACTTGGGTGGCATCAGGACACGTATGTGGATTTTCAGATCCATTAATAGATTGTAAAGACTGTAAAACAAGACATAGAGCAGATAAATTAATAGAAGAATGGATGCATGAGCATAACTGTGAGGAAATTGTAGATGGTTGGCCAGATGAAAAGATGATAAAATATATGGATGAAAATAAAATAAATTGTCCTGAATGTGGTTCGCATAATTTTACATCTATAAGAAAATTTAATTTGATGTTTAAAACATTTCAAGGAGTAACTGAAGATGCAAAGGCAGAAATATATTTAAGACCAGAAACAGCACAGGGAATTTTTGTTAATTTTAAAAATGTTTTGAGAACAACAAGAAGAAAGTTACCAATGGGAATAGGTCAGATAGGTAAAGCCTTTAGAAATGAAATAACACCTGGAAATTTTACATTTAGAACAAGAGAATTTGAACAGATGGAATTGGAATTTTTCTGTAAGCCAGGTACAGATTTAGAATGGTTTAATTATTGGAAGGATTATTGTAAAAACTTCTTATTAGACTTAGGAATGAAAGAAGAGAATATACGTTTAAGAGATCATTCTCCTGAAGAACTAGTTTTTTATAGTAAAGCTACTACAGATATAGAATTCGCATTTCCTTTTGGTTGGGGAGAATTATGGGGAATAGCAGATAGAACAGATTATGACTTGGGAAGACATATTGAAACATCAAAACAAGATTTAACATATTTGGACCAAGAAACAGGAGAAAAGTATATACCATATGTAATTGAACCATCTTTAGGAGCAGATAGAGTGACTTTAGCATTTTTATGTAATAGTTATGACGAGGAAGAAATTGCAGATGGCGACATAAGGACAGTTTTACATTTACATCCTGCCTTAGCACCATATAAAGTCGCAGTATTACCATTATCTAAAAAATTGTCAGAAAAAGCAGAAGAAGTGTATGCTATGTTGTCAAAGAGCTTCATGTGTGATTATGATGAAGCTGGTTCAATAGGAAAAAGATATAGAAGAGAAGATGAAATTGGTACTCCATATTGTATTACTATTGATTTTGATACTTTGGAAGATAACGCTGTTACTATTAGAGATAGAGACACAATGGAACAAATAAGAGTAAAAATTGACGATTTAACACAATGGATAAATGAAAAAGTTGATTTCTAAAACAGCTTTGTATTCTTTTTGCACTGCGAATTGTATATCATTTTGCTACGCAATATACACAGATTAATTAAATTTAACCTTGTTGTATAAATAAAAATTTATATAAGATAAAAAAACACCTTGTTTGCTAATAGGCGCAGATATGCGCCTATTAGCAAACAAGGTGTTTTTTTATTTTATAATATACTAATACTTCTTTGTACTATATTAGAAATAGCATTTAATTATACAAATTTCTCTCATACAAATCTTCAATAAAAACATCTTTTTCTTCAAAAGTATCAATAAACCCTACCTTAGCAATATTATTATTCAACCCCTGAATCCAAACAGGACGTTCATCATAAAGAACATCAACTTTCTCTTTATTATTTAAAATAGAATGAATACGATTTAAATCCATAACCTGTCCTCCCATACCAATATTTATAATATTATATACATGAAGAAATAAGTTTATGCAAAATATCAAAAAGTACTATAAAAAAAATAACAAATATGATATAAAAAGAATGTATATAAAAAAATAAAATATACAGAATAAAAACAAAGGAGGTTTCAAAGATATGGAACAAAAAATAAAAGCGGTACAATATGGTGTAGGAAAAATGAGTATATATACAATGCAATATATGCTAGAAAAGGGAGTAGAAGTAGTAGGAGCAATAGATATTAATCCAGAAGTTGTAGGAAAGGATATAGGAGATATAATAGGAAATGGAAAATTAGGAGTTACAGTAACAGATGCAAATCAAGCTAAAGAAATGCTACAAAATGTAAAGCCAGATATATGTATAGTAACAACAAGAAGTCTAATATCAGAAGTAGAAGAACCATTTATGTTATGTGCAGAATTAGGGATAAATGCAATATCAACATGTGAAGAAGCATTCTATCCACAAAATTCTAATCCAAAAATAACAGAAAAATTAGATGAACTAGCAAAAAAGAATAATTGTACAATAACAGGAACAGGATATCAAGATATATATTGGGGACAATTAATAACATCACTAGCAGGTTCAACACAAAAAATAACAAGAATAAAAGGAAGTTCAAGTTACAATGTAGAAGAATATGGAATAGCACTAGCAGAAGCACATGGAGCAGGATTAACATTACAGGAGTTTGATGAAAAAATTGCATCAGTAGATAGAATATCAGCAGAAGAAAGACAAGCAATAATAGAAAGAGGAGAATATTTGCCATCATATATGTGGAATGTAAACGGATGGTTATGTTCAAAATTAGGGTTAACACCAATAAGTCAAACACAAAAATGTGTACCACAGACACATAAAGAAGATATATATTCATCAACACTAAATATGACAGTAAAAGCAGGAAATGCAACTGGAATGAGTGCTGTTGTTACGACAGAAACAAAAGAAGGAATTACGATAGAATCAGAATGTATAGGAAAAGTATATGCACCAGATGAATATGATAAAAATGTTTGGACAGTTGAAGGAGAACCAACAACAACGATAACAGTTGAGAAGCCAGCTACAGTAGAGCTTACTTGTGCAACTGTTGTAAATAGAATTCCTGATGTTATAAATGCAAAACCAGGATATGTAACTACTGAAAAGATGGGAGACTTAGAATTTAAAATAAAATCTTTAAACGAATATGTAAAATAGAATAGCAAGTTTATAAATAGAAAAGTAGAGATAAAAATAAATATGAATATAAATTTAAATCTAAAAACAAATATAAAAATAAAGGAAGTATCATATGATATATACAAGTAATTATGAATCTCCAATAGGGAAAATATTATTAGCAAGTAAAGAAAATAAACTAATTGGAGCATGGATTAAAGGTCAAAAATATTACTTAGATAGAATAAAAGAAGAAATACAACAAAAAGATGATGAAGAAATACTAATAAAAACGAAGAAATGGTTTAATAAATATTTTAATTTAGAAAAGCCTCAGATTTCAGAATTAGAACTGGAACCATTAGGAGGAGAATTTAGAAAAAAAGTATGGAAAAAGCTTTGCAAAATCCCATATGGAAAAACTATAACATATGGAGAAATAGCTAAGCAAATTGCCAAAGAAATGGGAAAAGAAAACATGTCAGCGCAAGCAGTTGGAGGAGCAGTAGGTCATAATCCTATATCAATTATAATTCCTTGCCATAGAGTAGTTGGAATAAATGGGAATTTAACTGGTTATGCAGGAGGAATAGATATTAAAGTAAAACTTTTAGAAATAGAAAATGTAGATATGAGAAAATTTTATATTCCAAAAGGTGGAAAAAACTAAAAGAAGATAAACAATGATAAGATTTAATTAAATTTTGTCATTGTTTTTTCTACATACATTTTTACCATATCAAAAATTATATCAAAAGTGATGCCAAAACCACATCAAAAACTAGCTAAGATGTTGTTTAGTTTTACAAATTTTGTTATATTGACTAAAAAAGAAAAATCATATAAAATATCAATACAACAAAATATTAATACAATAAAATTACACAAGAATAAAAAAGAAAGGAAAGAATATGAAAGTAAAATATAAAGATAAAGAAATAGAAACAAAAGAAGGAAATAAAATATCAGAAATATTAAAAGAAAAAATAGAAAAAAGCGAAGATATAGTAATAGGAGCAAAATACAATAATGAATATCAAAATTTAGATTATAAAATAGAAGAAGAAGGAAGAATAGAATTAATAGATATCACAGAAAAAGAAGGAATAAACATATATAGAAGGACACTAATATACATAATGGGAAAAGCAATGGAAGAATTATATCCAAAAGCACTTATGCAAGTGGATTATCAATTAGGAGATTCAATGTATTGTGATATAGAAGATCAGGAAGCAACAGAAGAAATAATACAGAATTTGAAAAAGAAAATGAGAGAAATAATAGAAAAAGACATTAAAATAGAAAAAATAGAAATGAATAGAGAGGAAGCAGAAAAATTTTTCAAAGAAAAGAAAATAAACAGAGGATTATTGCAATTAGATATACAACAAAATGAAACAATATATATGTATAAATGCGAAAACTATTATAACTATATATATGGAGAAATAGCAAATAGAACAGGAGCAACACAAGTATTTGATGTAGTAAAATACCAAAAAGGATTTCTAATAAGATATCCATCAAGAAAATCGCCAAACCAATTAACAGAATATGACCAAGCAAAAAAATTAGCATGGGCATTTGAAGAGTATGACACAATACATAGAATATTAAAAATAGATACAGTATATAGACTAAACAAAGCAATAAAAGAAGATAGAATAAAAAATATAATAATGTTAGACGAAGCATTACATGAAAAAAAGATAGCAAATATAGCAGATAAAATAGCACAAAGAAAAGGAATCAAAATGATATTAATAGCAGGACCATCATCATCAGGGAAAACGACATTTGCACAAAGATTAGGATTACAATTACAACTAAATGGAATAAAACCAGTAACAATATCAGTAGATAACTATTTTGTAGAAAGATGGCAAAATCCAAAGACAGAAACAGGAGAATACGATTTTGAATGCATAGAAGCGATAGATTTAGAATTATTCAACAATCACCTAACACGATTATTAAGAGGAGAAGAAGTAGAAATGCCACAATTTGATTTTAAAGAAGGAACAAAAAGATATTGTGGAGAGATGCTAAAATTAGAAGAAGATGAAGTGTTAGTAATAGAAGGAATACATTGCTTAAATGACAAATTAACAAGCAGTATACCAAAAGAACAAAAATACAAAATATATATAAGTGCATTAACAGTATTAAATATGGACTATTATAATAGAATATCAACAACAGATACAAGACTAATAAGAAGAATAGTAAGAGACAACCAATTTAGAGGATATTCAGCGAAAGACACTATAAAAACATGGGGATTAGTAAACAAGGGAGAACAAAAAAATATATTTCCATTTCAAGAAAGCAGTGACAGCATATTTAATACATCATTAATATATGAATTAGCAGCATTTAGAAATGTAGTAATGCCATTATTAGAAGAAATAAAACCAGAAGATGATGAATATCCTGAAGCCAGAAGACTATATGAAATGTTAAAATATTTTGAACCAATACCAAATACAATGATACCAACAAATTCTCTAATAAAAGAGTTTTTAGGAGGGGGAGACTTTAAATATTAATTCGAATTTATAAAAGAAAAAGAGGAGATTTTAAATATTAACTTTGATTTAAAATAAATAAGGAGGAAACTCTAAATATTAATTTTGGTTTCAGAAAAATAAGGAGGATAACAAAAAGGTCAATGAATAATAGCAAATTTACAGAAATAGACGAAGAATTTATATGTGAAAATTGTGGAAAAAAAGTAAATAAATTAGGATATTCATGTAGAAATCATTGCCCATATTGTTTACACTCAAAACACTTAGATATAAATCCAGGAGATAGAGCAGAAAGTTGTCATGGAATATTAGAACCTATAGGATTAGAGACAAATAGTAAAAAAGGATACATAATAGTATTTAGGTGTAAAAAATGTGGAGAAATCAGAAAAAATAAAGTAGCAAAAGATGATGATATGAATAAAATAATAGAGTTAAGTAGTAAAATAAACAAGCAAGAGTATTGATATATCAATATATATGTAGTATAATATCAAATAAATTTACATAATGCTGAAAAATCGGAGGGAAAAGCAATGAGAATATATAATTCAATGAGTGGAAAGAAAGAAGATTTCAAACCAATAAAAGATGGTGAAGTTAAAATGTATGCATGTGGAATAACAGTATATGATTTAAGTCATATAGGTCATGCAAGACAAGCAATAGTATATGCGATGATAACACAATATTTAAAATATAAAGGATATAAAGTAACATATGTAAGAAACTATACTGATGTAGATGACAAAATAATAAAAAGATCAAATGAAAAAGGAATTAATGCATTAGAATTTTCAAAACAGCAAATAGAAGAAAATGAAATAGATATGAGAAATTTACATGTAGCAGATGCAGATATACAAACAAAAGCATCAGAGTACATAGGACATATAATAGAATTTGTAAAAGAATTAATAGAAAAGGGATATGCATATCCAACAGAAAAAGGAGATGTGTATTTTGCAGTTAAGAAATTTCCTGAATATGGAAAGTTATCACATAGAAAAATAGAAGATATGTTAAATGGTGTAAGAATTGAAATAGAAGAAGGTAAAAGGGAGCCTATAGATTTTGCATTATGGAAATCAGCAAAACCTGGAGAAATATATTGGGAATCACCATGGGGAAAAGGAAGACCAGGATGGCATATAGAATGTTCAGCAATGGCATTAAATACGCTAGGAGAGACAATAGATATTCATGGAGGAGGAAGAGATTTATTATTCCCACATCATGAAAATGAAATAGCTCAAAGTGAATGTTTAACAGGGAAGCCATTTGCAAAATATTGGACACATTGTGGATTAATAAAAATAAATGGAGAAAAAATGAGCAAGTCATTAGGAAATTCATTAACAATAAGAGATGCATTAAGTATGTATAATTATGAAGTAATTAAATATTTAATGTTATCAAAACATTATGGTTCAGATATGGATATATTGGATAGCGATTTTCAGTTATCAGAAAGTCATATGTATTATTTTTATAGTACAATAAAAGCAATGAAAGAATTTATAGAAAAATACAGTGAACAAGAGACAGTAGAAGAAGTAGATGATGAAATTACAAATTCCATAATACCTACATTTATAGAATATATGGATGATGATTTCAACACAGCAGGAGCGCTATCAAATTTACACAGTATATTTAAACATGCTAATAATTTGATGAAAACAGCTAATAAAGGCAATAGGAAGACAGTAGCAAATATATTAAGTAAAATGCTAAAAAATATTAATGAAGTTTATTCAATATTAGGATTATTTGGGCAAATACCAGAAGAATTTATATTAATGATGAAGAGAAAGTATATAGAAAAACTTAATATTGATGAAAATTATATAAACGAAAAAATAGAAAAAAGACTAGAAGCAAAGAAGTCAAAAGATTTTGATACAGCAGATAAAATTAGAACAGAACTTGATAATATTGGTATTATTTTAAATGATACAGTTGATGGGACTGTTTGGGATATAAAAGAATTATATTAAATGATATAAATTTGTAGCAATTGATGGAGAAGATAATTATGATTTTAGATGTTAGAAGAGATAATATTGAAGAAAATTACAAAAAGCAATCAGATAATAAAAATATGATATATGGAAAAGCAAAAGGGATTTTTTTATTAAATAAATATTTACCTGATTTATATCCATATAAAAAAATACAAATAATATCATCAATAGAAGAGTGGAATAAAATCAAAGACAAATTGCCAGAAAGAGTAACTACAAGAACAGATACGAAAATAGGAGACTATAGAAATGTAAGAATATCTGGAACTAGTGGAAAAAAAGAAGACATTCCATTAGAGTTAGAAGAAGTAAAAAAACAAAATCCAGATGGAGTATTATTATTGTTAAATACAAAATTCCCAACTATACCACGATATGAAAATAATGGAGGATTTAGTGTTGGGTTCAATATTAATGAGAACGTAGTTATAGAATTAGTAGGAAAAGGATTTGATGGAAGAGAATTAACAAGAGAAAAAGCTGTGCATGAAAGATATATCATACCATGGAATGAAGTTTTGTTTATTAGAAATAAGAAAGATATGATAAAGAATAGAAATGTATTAATGTATGAAATCTGTGATGATGAATACAAAAGAACAAGGCAAGAAAGACTAAAATTTTTAGGAGAAATAGAAAAAGAAACAGACAAAGAAATAATAGAAGAAAATGTGCCTATAGCATACAAAGAATTAGATGAAGAAATAATAAAAAGTATTCTAGATGATATAATTCTTGAATTATGTAAGAGAAAAAATGATTTATTAAGAGATGGATTAAAAAATTTTAATGTGCAAGGAAATATAGTTGATGGAAAAATTGTACCATGGGAAATTTTTAGACCAGAGAGATTAATAGCTAAAGAAAACCCAAAAGAAGATGATTATGAAGAGAGATAAAACAAAAATTGTTTTGTATAGTACATAGAGAATGATATTAAAAAGCTAAATATAAAAAATACTAAATGATGTAGTAAAAATTAAATATTTATGGTACAATATAAAGAGATTAGGAGGATTTAAAATATGAGTGATAAACAATTAATTTTAAATACAGTTCAGAAAATAGATGATAAAACAAGTTATGAAGAAATATTATATGCTCTTTATACACAATTAGAGATACAAAAAGGAATAAAAGATATGAAAGATGGAAATACAAAAAGCAAAAGTGAAGTAAAGGAGATTATAAATAAATGGTAATTTGGACTAATAATGCAATATCACATATTACAGAGTTTATTAACGAAGCGAGGGAAGATACTAATAAAGTAGCTAAATCTTATATAAATAAACTAGTTGACTATGTAGATGTATTAGAGACAATGCCAGAGGTAGGTAAAAAATTAGAATATATTATATCAGATTATTCAGTAAGGCAAATAATTTATAAAAACCATAGAATTATTTATAATATTAAAGGAAATGATGCTGTTATTTTAGCTGTTTTACATACAAAATTAGATATTAATAAAGCATTAAGAAAGCTAAAAATATAAAATAAAAATTCATTTTACAAAAAATATCTTGACCAAAAAACAAAAACATGTTAATATAGTAACATAAAATAAAAAGAAAAACAAAAACAAGGACACGATAAATAATAAAATATCTAGTAGAGAGTATGGGAATGGTGAAATCCATACAAGTAAAAATTATTTATTATCACCTATGTTGTTGCAAAGCAGAAAATAAAAGTAAGTTTTGCCGTATACTTGCGTTAAAAGTAAAAAAGAGAGAATAAATTAATTAGTGAGACTAAAGCAAATTGAAAATTACTAAAATTTATGAAATTAATTATTAAAATAGGTGGTACCGCGGAAATATCCATTTCGTCCTAAGCATAGGCACGAATTGGATATTTTTTATAATTAACAAAAAGAAGGGGGAAAACAAAAATGTATAAAAAAGTAGAATTAAAAAACGGGTTTGTAGGAATGGAAAAAGAGGTAGCTGAAAAGTGGAAAGCAAAAGAAATAATAAAAAAGAATTTCGAAATGAATAAAGGAGGAAGGTATTTCACATTTTATGATGGGCCACCAACAGCGAATGGAAAACCACATGTAGGACATATAGAAACAAGAGTAATGAAAGATATAATACCAAGATATAAAGTAATGAAAGGATATCAAGTATTAAGAAAAGCAGGATGGGATACACATGGATTACCAGTAGAATTAGAAATAGAAAAGAAGCTAGGAATATCAGGAAAAGAACAAATAGAAGAATATGGAGTAGAAAAATTCGTAAAAGAGTGTAAAGAAAGTGTATTCACATATGTATCAATGTGGGAAAAAATGACAGAGCAAGTTGGATATTGGGTAGATATGGAAGACCCATATGTAACATACCATAATGAATATATAGAATCAGTATGGTGGGCATTAAGTGAAATGTGGAAAAAAGGATTATTATATGAAGGACACAAAGTAATGCCATATTGTCCAAGATGTGGAACAGCACTATCATCACACGAAGTAGCACAAGGGTACAAAGATGTAAAAGACTTAACATGTACAGCAAAGTTCAAAATAAAAGGAGAAGACAACAAATATATATTAGCATGGACAACAACACCATGGACGTTACCATCAAACTTAGCGTTATGTGTAAATAAGACATATGAATATGTAGATGTAAAAGTAAATGTAGGAACAGAAGAAGAGCCAGTATATGAAATATATGTAATAGCAAAAGAATTGTGTGAAAGAGTATTAAAAGACAAAGAATATGAAGTATTAAAAACATATAAAGGAGAAGAATTATTAGGAACAGAATATGAGCAATTAATGCCATTTGCAAAACCAGAAGGAAAAGCATATGTGGTAATACATGGAGATTATGTAACAACAGAAGACGGAACAGGAATAGTACACATAGCACCAGCATATGGAGAAGATGACAGTTTAGTTTCAAAACAAAATGGAATAGCATTTGTAAATTTAGTAGATAAATCAGGAAATTTTGTACCAGAGGTAGAGCCTTGGGCAGGAAGATTTGTAAGAGATTGTAATGAAGATATATGTAAATGGTTAGAAAACGAAAACAAATTATTTTCAAAAGAAAAACACTTGCACTCATATCCACATTGTTGGAGATGTGACACACCACTATTATACTATCCAAAAGAGAGCTGGTTTGTAGCAATGACAAAATTAAGAGACAACTTAGTAACAAATAATAATAAAATAAATTGGTATCCCGACACAATAAGAACAGGAAGATTTGGAAAATTTCTAGAAAATGTAATAGATTGGGGAATATCAAGAGACAGATATTGGGGAACACCATTGCCAATATGGGAATGCGAATGTGGACACAAAGAGTGTATAGGTTCAATAAAAGAGTTAAAAGAAAAAGGAATAGATGTACCAGAAGATATAGAATTGCACAAACCATATATAGATGAAGTATATTTAAAATGTTCAGAATGTGGAAATAAAATGAAAAGAGCAAAAGAAGTAATAGACTGTTGGTTTGATTCAGGGTCAATGCCATTTGCACAATTGCACTATCCATTTGAAAACAAAGAAACATTTGAAGCAAACTTCCCAGCACAATTCATATCAGAAGCAATAGACCAAACAAGAGGATGGTTCTATACATTACTTGCAATATCAACATGTCTATTTGATAAACCATCATATGAAAACTGTATAGTATTAGGGCATGTATTAGATAGCAAAGGACAAAAAATGTCAAAATCAAAAGGAAATGGTGTAGACCCAATGGTATTATTGAATGAAGTTGGAGCAGATGCAACAAGATGGCATTTCTACACATGTAGTAGTCCATGGTTACCTACAAGATTAGGATTGGAAAATGTACAAGAGACACAAAGAGGATTTTTAAGTACATTGTGGAATGTATACTCATTTTATGTGTTATATGCAGAAATAGATAAATTTAATCCATTAGAATATGCAAATTTTAAATCAGAAAATGTAATGGATAGATGGATAATATCAAAATTAAATACATTAGTAAAAGAAGTAGATAAAAAGTTAGAAAATTATGATATAACAAATGCAGCACTATTAATAGATGACTTTACAGATGAATTATCAAATTGGTATATACGTACAAATAGAGAAAGATTCTGGACGGAAACTTTAGAAGATGACAAAATAGGAGCATACACAACATTATATAAAGTATTAACAACATTAGTAAAAGTTGCGGCACCATTTGTACCATTCATGACAGAAGAAATATATCAAAATTTAGTAGTAGGATTAGATAAAAATTCTCCAGAGAGTGTACACTTATGCTTATGGCCAGAATATGATGAAAAAGCTGTAGATACTAAACTAGAAAAAGAGATGGACTTAGCATATAAACTAGTAAAATTAGGAAGAAGTGCAAGAAATGTATCAAATATAAAAAATAGACAGCCATTATCAAAAATATTAATATCAGCAACTGAACTACCAGAATACTATGGAAAGATAGTAAAAGAAGAATTAAATGTAAAAGAAGTAGTTTTAGGAGCAGATATGACAGAATATGTAAGTTTTGAAATAAAGCCAAATTTACCAGTATTAGGAAGAGAATATGGAAAACTAATACCACAAATTAAGCAAGAATTAGCTAAAATGAATCAAATGGAACTTGCAACAAAAGTAAAAAATGGAGGCATAGAATATTTGCAAATAGATGACACAACAATAGAGTTGACACAAGAAACTTTACTTGTAACAATGCAAGGAAAAGAAGGATTTGCTTTCAGTGGAGAAGGAGAATTTGGTGTAGTATTAGATACAACTCTAACGCCAGAATTAATAGAAGAAGGATATGTACGTGAAGTATTATCAAAAATCCAAAATATGAGAAAAGATAAGGGATTTGAAGTGTTAGATAAAATAAACTTATATGTATCAGAGAATGAAAAAATAGAAGCGGTTATTAAGAAATTTGAGAATGTTATAAAAAGAGATACATTGACAGTAGACATATTTTATAATAAGGAACACAGTGGATACACAGAAGTTAATATAAATGGAGAGAGTTTAAAAATAGATGTAGAAGTTATATAATAGTATTTTTTCAAAAAGTACTTGTTAACTAATAGGCGCAGATATGCGCCCATTAGTTAACAAGCTGTTTTTTATTTTGTAATATATAATCTATTCTGTAATACATAATCTATTCTTTTTCTTTTTTATGCCTTAGGAAAATCATTCGTAATATTAAAGAGCATAACAAGAAAATAGTTATGGAAGAATTAGATTTTTTTATATAAGAATTTGCTAATTAAAAAATCATATTCTTTTTTGCATATAATTAAGTTTTTCTTATATTGTCAAAAAAATGTTGATATGATAAAATAAAAACGAAATATTAAATAATAAATAATTAGGAGAAAATGTATGCAAACCAATAAAGAATTAAGTAAAATAAAGCGAAGGAATGCAAAAATATATCCAGTATATAAAATGTTTGCATGGGATTTACTATTTTTCTATTCAATAGAATTCTTATTCTACACAATAACCAAAAAAGTAACAACATCAGAAGTATTAATAATAAATGGATTTTACTTATTATTTAGAATATTAATGCAAATACCAGCAGTAACGATAACTGACTTTTTAGGAAAAAGAAAAAGTATAATACTAGGAAATATAATGATAGCAATTTATGTATTAATTTTAATAATATTTCCAGGGGCAATAAGTATTATAATAGCAGACTTAATATTTTCTTTACGGATATGACATAAAAACAATTGCAGAAACAAATCTGTTATATGATTCTGTATCAACAAGAGGAGGAGAAGGATTATATTCAAAAATTGATGCAAAAGGAGGAAGTTGGTATTACATCCTAGATGGAATAGCATCATTAGTAGCAGGATATTTATTTGTAATAAACAATTATATACCAATATATATATGCTTAGGATTTACAGTAATATCAACAATAATATCATTTAGATTTAAAGATATTTATGAAGTAAAAAAAGAAAAAAAATCAGGATTAGTGCAAACGTTGAAGGAATATAGAGGAGACTTAAAAAGTGCTTTTAAATTTATACTAAAATCAAAAAGAATGAAAGCATTTGTATTATTTCAAATAGTATTTTATAGTTTAATAGAAATAATAGAAACATATAATAGTGACTTACTTGTAAATATAGGAATACCAGAACAACAATTTTCAATGATATTTGCAATACTTACGTTGATAGGAGGAATTTCATTATCATTAAAAAGACCAATTGAAAAGAAACTAAAAAACAGAACACTATCATTTTTATCATTAATGTATATAGGAGCATGTATAATTATAGGTGTAATTTCAAGTATATATTCAGGAACAGCAATAATACCAATAGTATTAATAATGTATGCAACACAAAAAATCTGTATATCAATATGGTATATTTTAGAAAGCAAATATTTAAAGAATTTTACTAAAGAAGAAGATAGAAATAGAATAACATTTACATATGAATTTATAGGAGGAATAGCTGCAAGTATATTCTCTGTTTTAGGAGGAGTATTACTAAAAATAATAAATGTAAAAAATGCATTTTTATTAGTAGGATTAGTAGCATTAATATGCATGCTTGCAACCTTAAAATATATGAAAACAAGATTTGGATTAAAACCAGAAGAATATAAAAAAGAAGATTTAGAATTTGATTATATTGAAAAATAATATATTTAAGGAGATATATAAGAATGAAATATATAGGAAGTAAAAATAAAAATATTGAATATAGAAAAAGACCAGGTGCATATGCAATAATAAAAAGAAAAGAAGATAATAAAATAGGTATAGTAATGAATACAACAAATGAAAATGATTTTTTCTTCTTAGGTGGAGGAATCGAAAAAGGAGAGACAGAAATAGAAGCATTGAGGAGAGAATTAATAGAAGAATCTGGATATGCTATAAAAAATATAAAAGAATTTGACAAAGTAGGATCTTTTGTATATGCAGAAGATAAAGGATATTTAGAAGTAATAGCAAATGTATACATTGCAGAATTTGAAAAAAAAATAGTAGAACCTATTGAAAAGGACCATAAAGTACTATGGGTTACAGCAAATGAATATATAAACAAAATGAGTCAAGAATGGCAAAGATATATATTGAAAGAATATATTGAAAAAGGTTAATAAAAGGATAAAAAACGAAATAGCAAAGAAGTAAAAAAGGAGAAGAGGATTTAAAATGTCTATAATAGAAGTAAAAGATTTAGAAAAGACATATAAAATAATAGAAAAAGAAGAAGGATTAATAGGATATTTCAAAAACTTAATAAAACCAAAATATCAAGAATATAAGGCAGTAAAAGGCATTAATTTCAATATAGAAGAGGGAGAATTAGTAGGATATATAGGAGAAAATGGAGCAGGAAAATCAACAACAATAAAAATGCTAACAGGACTATTAACACCAACATCTGGAAGAGTAGTAGTAAAAGGAATAGTACCAAATGAAAAAAGAATAGAAAATAACAAAAATATTGGAGCAGTATTCGGACAAAAGACACAGCTATGGTGGGATTTACCAGTAATAGAGTCATTTAGGCTAATCAAGAAAATGTATAAAATACCAGAAAACGAATATAGGAAAAACCTAAAAAAGTTCACAGAAATATTAGAATTAGAGGATTTATTAGAAAAACAAGTAAAAAATTTAAGTTTAGGTCAGAAAATGAGATGTGAAATAGCTGCAACATTCATACATAACCCACAAATAGTATATTTAGATGAACCAACAATAGGACTAGACGTATTAGTCAAAGAAAACATCAGAAAATTTATAAAAGACATAAATAAAGAGAAAAAAACAACAGTAATACTAACAACACATGACTTAAAAGATATAGAAGATGTATGTGATAGAATAATACTATTAGATAAAGGGCAAATCATATATGATGGAGAAAAGCAGAAATTCAAAGATACTTATGGAGAAAACACGATAGCAGAGATTATAATAAAAGAAAAAAGTATGAATATATCAGAAAATCTAAAAATTGATAATGCAGAAATATTAGAAGAAAGAGAAGACAAATTAAAAATTAAATTTAGTCATAAAGAAACAACAATAATGAGAATAATAGAACAAATATCAAAATATGGAAATATAGAAGATATACATATGAAAGAGGCAGAATTAGAAGATATATTAAAAGAAATATACAAAGGAGTACATAAATGTTAAAAAGTATGTTAGCATTAGCAAAAATGCAAATAAAACAATATACAATATACAAATCGAATTTTTATCTTTTTACATTAAATAGAATAGTAGAAGTAATAGTATATATATTTGTATGGCAAGCAATATATAACCAAACAGGAAATGCAGGAGGATTTACAATTGAACAAATGGTTACATATTATATACTAGTATTTTCAGTAAGTTCATTAGTAGCTTGGGGAGTAGACGAAGATATGGCACGTTCAATAAGAAAAGGAAGGATTGGTAAGGAATTATTAAATCCATTAACATATTTTCAATATTACTTTGGAATCAACTTAGGAGAGATGGCATTTGCCTTAATCATAGGAACAGCAACGTTAATAATATGTAGTATATTTTGGAGTATAACATTACCAGTAAGTATATTACATTTCGTTTTGTTTATAGTTTTAATAATAATTGGAATACCAATAACTTTTTTTATACAAATGATAGTAGGGACATGTGGATTTTACACAAATTCAATTTGGGGAATGCAAGTATTAAAAAAAGCGGTAATATCAATTTTATCAGGTGTAATAGCACCAATAACATTATTTCCAATATGGTTTCAAAATTTATCAAAAATATTACCATTTAAAGAATTAATATATACACCGATAGAGATATGGTTAGGAAACATGTCTACAAATGAGATAATATTTATAATTATAAAACAAGTAATATGGGTAATTATATTATATGTTATAGCAAAAGTATTTTTCGACCATGCTGTAAAAAAAATAACAATAAATGGAGGATAACTCAAAATAATAGAACAAATGAACAATTAAAAGAAGGGATTAAATTTTATAATGACAAAAGTAATAGATAATATAAAATTATATTTTTCATTTTTAAAAGCATCATTAAAAGAAATGTTAATATATAGAATAGACTGCATAGTTGGAAGTATATCACAAATCATTACCCAATTAGTAGAAATAATATTTATATGGATAGTATTTCAAAATACAGAAAATTTAGTAGGATGGGATTTTAGACAAGTATTGTTGTTGTATGGAATAACTCTAATATCTATTGGAATGTCAAGTTTTTTATTTGATGCATTATATGATATAGGACCAAAGTACATAAGAGAAGGAGACTTTGACAAAATAATGTTAAGACCTGTACATCCATTAATATCAATAATAGGATCATCTAAGGAATTTACAGCAATAGGGTATTTAGTATTAGGAATAGGAATGACAATAATAATGTTAATCAAGCTAGCAATACCAATAACAATATTACTTATAATAAAAATAATATTTTTCAGTATAGTAGGAGCAATGATAATAGGAGCAATCAATACAATATTTAGTATTGCATCTTTTTGGACATACAGATCAAATGAAGTAATATGGTCATTTTATAGAATATATACATTTGCACAATATCCTATAGATATATACAACAAATTCATAAAGGTATTAATAACATTTGTATTACCATTTGCATTTGTAGCATATTATCCAACAGCAAGTTATTTAAATATAGATAAATATATGATGTATTTATCACCAGTTATAGCAATTATTTTATGGATAATAGCAGTAAAAATATGGAATATGTCATTAAATAAATATAGAAGTACAGGAAATTAAATAAAAGTATAACTATTAAGGCGAAGTTTAAGTTTTAAAATTGAAGAATTAAAAACTATAAACTTCGCATAATTTAGTTCTAAAAAGTACAACCTCAGAATATAAATAAATAGAAACATATAGGAAGGAGAGTTGAACAATGGCAATAGTAGAAGAAAGAAAAAGTATGAACACAATGAACATTATACAAAATTTAATATTAGAGAATAGAGGTAAGTTAAGTATTTCAGGAGTTAATGATGTATTGAGTTTTGATGATCAAGTAGTAATAGTAGAAACAGAATTAGGACTATTAACCATAAAAGGTCAAAACTTAAAAATAAATAAATTAAGTATAGACACATCAGAAGTAATAGTAGAAGGAGAAATATCAAGTTTAGCATATAGTGAAACAAATCAAGGGAAAAGCTCTGGAAGCCTATTAGGAAAAATATTCAAATAAAGAGAAAATAGGCAAACACTCTATAAGAATTAAGAGAAGTGTAATCCATTAAATTAGAAAAATGATGTGGTGATAAAATGGTTGTAAGTCAAGCAAATTTATTTTTAATATTTACATTAGATGGAATTTTAATAGGTTTATTATTTGATTTATTTAGAATATTACGAAAGAGTTTTAAGACAGCAGATGTTGTTACATATATTGAAGACACTATATTTTGGTTATTAACAGGAATAATAATTTTATATTCAATATTTGTATTTAATAATGGAGAAATACGATTATTTATGTTTATAGGAATACTATTAGGTATAGCATTTTATTTATTATTATTTAGCAAATATGTGATTAAAGTTAGTGTAACAATGATAAATATAGTAAAAAATGTAATAATGTGGGTATATAGTATATTGGCAATGCCAATAAAATTCATATATAAAATAATTAAAAGACCTATAAAGATAATCGTAGTAAATGTCAATAAGATATTTCAACAATTACATACAAAAAACAAAAAAATAACAAATGAGAATAAATCTAAAATCAAGTTAAAACTACATAAAATATTTAAAAAAGTAAAAAAATGAAAAATAAAGGAGGAAAAATCACAAAAGAAGTAGAATAATATATTATGGTGCAATTTAACCATTAAAATTACAAAGTTATAGAACTTTGATATTCAAAAAAATAAAAACGGAGAGATACTTATGAAAAAAAGAACAAAATTAATTTTTATTGTTTTAATAGTATATGCAACAATAACAATAATAAATCAACAAAAAACATTAAATTCATATAAAACAACACAAGCAGATTTAGATGAGCAAATAGAAGAAGCTAAAAATTATCAAGAAGAATTAAATATAAGTAAACAAAATATAAATTCATTAGAATATGTAGAGAAAGTAGCAAGAAAAAAGTTAAATATGTATTATCCTAATGAAAGAATATATGTAGATAGTAATAAATAATCCCAAAAGGATTATTTTTTATTGTATTGAAAAGAACACTGCAAAACTTTGAAGTTTTGTGATACAAAGTGTAAATAAATATACAATTATACTATGACAAAATAAAATGTTGACGAAACATAAAAAATAGTATATTATTTGATAACAGACAGCAAAATAAATATATAAATATTAGAGATAGGAGGAAAATAAATGAAGGATACAAATATTTCAGAAGACATACTATATATAGGAGCAGATGATAAAGGAATAGATTTGTTTGAAAGTCAATATAAAGTACCAAATGGGATATCATATAATTCATATTTAATAAAAGATGAAAAAGTAGCAATAATGGACACTATAGATAGAAGAAAAACTGAAGAGTGGCTAGAAAACCTAGAAAAAGCGTTAACAGGGAGAGAACCAGATTATTTAGTAATATCACATTTAGAACCAGACCATGCATATAATATTGAAAATATAGCAAAAAGATATCCAAAAATGAAATTAGTAGGAAATGAAAAAACCTTTACATTCATACCACAATTTTTTAATATAGAAAATTTAGAAGAAAGAAAAATAACAGTAAAAGAAGGTGATATACTAAATCTAGGAAAACACAAACTACAATTTATTATGGCACCGATGGTACATTGGCCAGAGGTAATGGTAGAATATGAACAAACAGAAAAAATTTTATTTTCAGCAGATGCATTTGGAAAGTTTGGAACACTAGATACAGAAGAAGAATGGCTTAATGAGGCAAGAAGATATTATGTTAATATCGTAGGAAAATATGGAATACAAGTACAAGCATTATTAAAAAAAGCTAGTGCTTTAGAAATAAAGACAATATGTCCATTGCATGGACCAATATTAAAAGAAAATTTAGGATACTATATTAATAAATATGATATATGGAGTTCATATAAAGAAGAAGAAAAAGGAATATTAATTGCATGTAGTTCAATATATGGAAATACATTAAAAGCAGTGAAAGATTTAAAAGAAATATTAGAAGAAAAAGGAGTAGGACAAGTAGTATTAGCAGATTTAACAAGAGATGATATGGCAGAGGCAATGGGAAATGCATTTAAGTATAACAAATTAATAATAGCTTCATCAAGCTACAATTTAGGACTTTTTCCACCAATGGAACATTTCTTAAATGGACTAAAAGGAAAAAATTATCAAAATAGAAAAATAGGAATTATAGAAAATGGAACATGGGCACCAAGTGCTGGAAAATGTATGAAAGAAATAATATCACAAATGAAAAATGTGGAAATAATAGAACCTATGGTAACAATTAAATCTACGTTAAAAGAAGATAGCAAAAAACAATTAATAGAACTAGCAGACAATATTTTGAAATAGTAAAATATATATGGTTATAGGTAAATCCAATAAAACCTAAATAATTAAAAAGTGAGGAAATGAAAATGAATAGAAAAGTAAAATTTTATAAATGCTCAGTTTGTGGAGAAATAATAGAATTAATAGATGGAGATATACAACACATAACATGTTGTGGAAAACCTATGGAAGAATTAGTGGCAAATGTTGTAGATGCAGCAACAGAAAAACATGTTCCTGTATATGAAAAAGTAGAAGATGAAATTGCAGTAAAAGTTGGAGAGGTAGAACATCCAATGGATAAAGATCATTACATTATGTGGGTAGCACAAGTAACAGATAATTGTATAACAAGAAAAACATTATATCCTGAACAATCAACAGAAGTAAGATTTGATTATGTACCTAATTCAACTTTATATGCATATTGCAATAAGCATGGATTATGGAAAGTAGAAGTAAAATAATATGCATAGCTTCAGAATTAAAGTTTTACCTAAATATTATTATAGAAAGTAATTATATGAAAAGAAATTTAATAATAGATGAAAGAATAAGAAAAGAAGAATATGAGTGTCTAAAAGAATTTTTTAATGTACAGAAATTACCATTATCAAAAGATGTATATGATGAAATTTCAGGACATAGTGATATTTTTTACTGCCAATTGAATAATGAAGTAATATGCGCTCCTAATTCAAACATTAAAAATCAGAATTTTAAAAAGGGATATAGAAAAGTAGAAAAAGAATATCCTAATGATGTTTTGTATAATGCTTGTCAAATAGGAAAATATATTATAGGAAGCAAGTATACGGATAAGAGTATACCAGTTGATATTCAAGTAAGACAAGGATATACTAAATGTTCAATAGTAGTAACAAGTGAAAAGTCATGTATTACTACAGATGAATGGATTGCCAAAAAATTAATTCTATATGGTATAGATGCATTATATATGAGTGAGAATAATATTAATTTATTGGATAGATATAGCAATATATCGCCTATCAAAGGGTTTATTGGAGGGGCGACTTTGGTTTTTGATAATAAACTTTTCTTATTTGGTGATGTGGATAATCTATCTAATAAGCAGAAGTTTATGAAACACATTAATAAATATAATCTGGAATTAGTTCATTTTAATGGATTGGATATTTTTGATTATGGTGGTGGTGTAATATATCCCAAAACATGAATAAATTTTTGTTAAAAGTATTGACAAAAAATATTTTTACATTTATAATAGTTTTTGTTGAATAGCTTCAACAAAAATTTTTGGGTAGGTGGCCGAGTGGCTAAAGGCGGCAGACTGTAAATCTGTTCTCATACGAGTACGATGGTTCGAATCCATCCCTGCCCACCAAATTATAACAACTTACGAACTATAAAGTTTGTAGGTTGTTTTTTGTATATAATAAACTAAAAATGTTCTCTTTCTGGAAAGGAGGGCATTTTTTTATGCTTGAATTTGAGATATTACAAGAATTAGAGCCAAATGCTGAAATACTAGAAATAATAAAAGATTGTAAATATACAGTTAAAAATGGCAGAATTAAGCATTTAAAAGCTACTAATTTACAATTTATTGAACCAACTGAATATGTAATTACACATCCATCTACTCTTACTATATTTGAATATAAAGTAAATGAAATTGCAAATAAGAATTTTTACATTAAAGAACATAAACAAAAGTATAACTTAAAAGAAATTAAACAAATTCTCATAAAATTAAAAATTTAGCTTGCAAAAGTACGTTTTAGCTAGGAAACATATAAGAAAATAAAAAATTTTAAAATTTTTTAGTAAATTAGGGGTGCGAAAATGCACTTTTATGAGCAAACATATAGAAGAATAAAAATTTTTTAAAGTTTTTTTACAATTTTGGTATACAAAACCTAAAAAAATTCACAGGTATAGTAGGAGGTAATATTTTATGAGATGTGGAATTTATGTAAGGGTATCAACAGATGAGCAAAGAGATAATGGTTATTCTATTGATTCACAGTTACGAATGATAAAAGAATATTGTGAGAAAAATAATTACGATATTGTAAATGTATATAAGCTAGTAAATATATAAAGCAAGAAGTTGATTGTATGAGATTCGATGAATTAGATGATATAAATATTTATGACGGAATATGGGCTTGTTCTTCGATATTGCACATTGAAAAAGAAAATTTATCGAGTATTCTCACAAAGATGATAAATGCTTTAAAAGTCAATGGAGTAATTTATACATCCTTTAAAATAGGAGAAGGTTATGAAGTAAAAGAAGGTAAATATTATAACTATTTAACCAAAGAAGAAATGGAACTTATACTTAATACAATAAGTAAGAGTGTTAAAATGATTGATTACTTTGAAACTCTACCAAGTACAAAAAGAAATGCAAAGGGTACAATTTGGGGTAATTTTATAATAAAAAAGTTTGAATAAATACATTTACAAATTAAGTCATAATTATAAGTAAAATGCATAAGAAAAATAATAGCTTAACACTTGTCATCAAGTATTAAGCTATTTAACTTTTCATCATAGGTTTAAACCTATGGCATTGGCATACCGCCTCAAATATCTATATTTAGTATAGCATTTTCAAAACGATAAGTCAATCAAAATATAAAAATTTCTTCCTATATTTATACGACTATTATATGCAAAAAAGAGATTATTATTGATTATTTTCTAATTTTTTCATTTTATAATGGATTGGTTCAAATATTTGCTCAAATAACTTATTATAAATTCTATCAAAGAATTGACTAGAAGTTTTACCAAGTCTTGAAATGACTCTATTTTTATCAATATATTTAGCTTCATATAACATAACTACAGTGTTTCTTTGAAATCCATCATTAGTTGTTCCAACTTCAAATTCTGGATAAATATTACCACATTTATCTTTTCTTGGTGTACCACTTGAGCAAGGAACTATAAATATTTTTGTAGCAGTTTCTTTTATAACAATAGCAGGATGAATATATGCAAATTCTCTATCATAGTTATTCCAACCTAAATCTACCAAAAGAATTTCACCTAAACTATATTTAGTAAAGTTATTTTGCTGTGATGCTGATAAATGTTTTTCATTTGATTCTATCCATAAAGCAATTTCATAGGCAGATTGTTCAGTTAGCTTAAATTCATAGTTTTTTAATGATGTAAAGAATTCTTTTTTTAGCTTTTCGTCTTGCATAAACTTTATATTTTTAAATTTTAAATCATTTCTCTTTATGAGATTTATAATATTTTTATTTATATCCATGTGTATTTATCACTTCCTATCCTTTACAAATTATATAGCGTTTATAAGTAAAAGTCAATATATTTCAGAACAAAAGTTTGCAAAGAACCAATTAAAAATTGTCATAAAGTTTTTGTCATATTAAAAGATTGAAAAAGACGGTTTATATTGATATAATGTAAAATATTAAATAATAGTTAGTAGGAGAATAAGATGAAAACTTACCAAGATATTCTTATAAAACTGATAAATGAAAATGAAACAGAAATAAAACAAAAAATGCAGAAAGATCCTAGATTTATGGAAAATATGATGAATTTTTCTGTAAAAAATATTTCGCAACAATTATATAAAGATTTAAATAAAGATAAGTTAAATATGTTAGCTGATACTAGAAGAACAGCAGAGCAATTTAATAAGAGATTGTATAATACATGGAAAAGACCAATAGATAATCTAGAAACGTTAATAGAGTTATCTATGGAAAGTGCTATTATGTTTGTAAATACATTCTATGAAGATGCAAAAAAAGATGATAATGTACTTTTTGCATGTTTAAAAAATATTCATGCTCGAGCAATACTTACTGCAAGAGAATGTTTAGTATTATTAAAGAATGGATATTCAGATGGTGCTTTTAGTCGTTGGAGAACACTTTATGAATTATCGATAATTGCTGATTTTTTATATGAAATGGACGATAATGATTTATGTAGAAGGTATTTAGACTACTTTTTGTTCAAGCCTATAAGGAGGAAAATATTAATAGAGAAAAAGGATATCCTTCACATACAAAAGATTCCTTTGAAAGTTTAAAAAGTAATTATGAATATATAAAAGCAAAATATGAAAATAATTATACAAATGGAGAATATGGATGGGCTAATCAAACATTAAATAAAAAGAGAGCAACATTTAGAGATATTGAAGATAAAATTGATATGTCAAAATTAAGAGGATATTACAAATCATCATCAGCTTATATACATGGAAATTTTAAGGCAAGCGAAGAATCTTTAGGAATTATGCCAAATATAGAAAAACTACTTTTGGTTGGACCATCAAATTATGGATTATCAATACCAATGCAAAATATTGCAATTTCACTAGTTATAATATCTATTACATTTCTTTCAACATACTCTACTATTGATACTATAGTTTCATGCTTAATTATGAGAAGTTTTATGGAAAAGATTTTAATTGAAGCAGACAAAATTCAAGCTAAAATTGAGAATCTTGAAATGAAATTAAGAGGAGAACATTCCAATATATTATTAACAGGATTTAAAGGGAAAACAAATTCATCTAGTACATTACTATACAATATTCATCTTGGAAAAAGTATTGATAGATTAGAATTAACGAATAGTTTTTCTACATCACAAAAGGAATTAATAAGAACATTAAAAAATAATTATAAATATGTTATTGCTTTTGGTCAAAAGCCTAATAGTAATAGAGTAAATATTGAAATTTCAGCAAATAAAAATAAAATAGAATTAAATACTAAATTTCCATACGAAAAATTAAAAGAATTTTTAGATAAAGAAAATATATTGAACGATATTTCAATGGATGCAGGAGCATATTTGTGCAATAATGCCTATTTTGAAGGATTAAATTATATAAAAAATAACAAATTGAAAACAAAAATGATATTCATACATATTCCTTCACTAAATGATAATTATAATAGGAAATATCCTACAATTCGTTCAATAAATGATAAAAAGCAGTAAGAATGTATCATTTAGGAGAACAATACTTGCCAAAGAACATTGCAAATAAGGTTGAACACAATCCATATTATTATCAAAATAGATATATGGAATTTATACACAATAAAAAGAAAAAACAAAAATACAAAGTTTACAAGTATAAAGGTAAATTCAATGATATTAGCAAAATGAGTGGAATTGATGTACTATTTCTACTGTTATTTCACTTATTAGGACTACTACCAAAAAGAGAAAACTATCAGCCATTATCTCCAGAAATGAGACAAGAAATAAGAAAAATGGGGTGTTATTCTAATGAGATTAGACTTATTGTAACAGCAAAACTAAAAACAACAGAAGATGTAAAAAACTACATTTCACAAACTGAAAAAGATATTAAAGATGTTACTAATTTAAGGCAAAAATACAGAAATAAGCTAAGAAATTGCAAGGATAATAAGTTATAGAGGAATATAAAGAAAAACGAAATGAATGCACTACAATGCTAAATAAGTATAGAAAGAATCTAAAAATAGCTAATTGGATTTTAGAAGATACACCAAAAGTTAAAGAAGTTATAAAAGTTGAAATGCAAATGAAAAATGGGCAAGAAGATATTACTAAAACAAAGAAAAAGGATAGAAATGTAAGATAAAAATATTAGAGGTTGTTACATATAAAAGTAACAGCCTCACTATATTTTAATACTAATATTTGTAAAATAATTGTTTTTAGAGGAATTTTATGGTATAAATAAGACAAATTAAAGATATTTTAAAGATTGGAGAAGTTAGTTATGAATATCGAAAAAAATAGTAAAAGATAGTTTAGTTAATTTTGATGGCAAAGTAGCAGTTTATTATGATGATTTAAACGGAAATATATTAAAAATAAATGAAAAAGAAAAGTATAATTCAGCAAGTTGTATAAAAATATTTATTTTAGTAGAATTGTTTAATCAAATAAGTAATGGAACAATACAAAGAAAAACAGAGCTTACATATTTAGATAAACACTATGTAAATGGTAGTGGTGTAATGAGATATTTAATAAAGATACAACACAAGAAATAATAGATATAATAAAAAATCAAAAATATCATGAGATGGTTGGAGATGGAATAGACAAAATTTATAAGGAAGTAGACAATCCAATTGTAAATTATATAGTTACTAAAGTGGAAAATATCAATCAATTAGAAATGATGGAGGTATTGTATCAACTAAATATGGAAATTATATTTTAACAATTTTTATCAAAGATTTTAAAGATAAAGATTATAGAAATGATGAATATGTTTATAGTCAAGGTAAGAAGATTAGTAACATCATTTTTAATGAATTTATAAGAAAGGGAACAATTTAATGGAAAATAATATAAAAAAATATTGCGATATAGTTAGAAATAGTTCTAATGAAAATGAAAAAGCCATTAAATTGCTATATGAAAGTAAACTATATAAAAAAGTAGTAGGTACCCTAAGGAAAGAATTAGAATTGTATATTAGAACATTATATTTATCACAACAAAATAGAATTAATAGAGAAGAATTATTATCAGACTTTTTTCAAAATATTCAATGGAAAAATTCGCAGAATAAAAGATTAACTGACAGAGAAATGGTAGATTTTGCCAATGGAATAGGTTTTGGATGGGAATATATATCATATAAATTTGCATGTGCTTTTGTTCATTTATCTATATTACATGATTGGGCAAATAAAGATGCAATAAACATTCTAAGGTATGAAGACAAGAAAACTATTATAGATTATATAAATCAATATCATAATGCTAATTTAGATACAAACTGTATACTTGAAGATATTTTAGTATATTCTTTAAAAATAAAGGCGAATATGGAATATTATCTTAAAGAATTAGAAAAACAAAACAAATTTTCGTGAATATATTGCAATTCGTTTGAAATTGTAATAAAATATCAAATAATAAGAAATGGAGATGATTTCAAATGAATGAACTAGATAAGAAAGAGAATTATACTAACCAAAATTTTGAAGATATTAAACATATTGATGAAAATGGAATAGAATATTGATATGCTAGAGAATTGCAATCAGTTTTGAATTATAAAGAATGGGAAAATTTGAAAATGTTATAAACAAAGCAAAAGAATCTTGCAAAAATAGTGATATTAGTGAATTTGAACATTTTGTCGACATCGACAAAACGATAAAAATGCCTAAAGGAGCAACAAAAAATATTAGAAATTACAAATTAACACGTTATGCTTGTTATTTAATAGCACAAAACGGAGATACTAGAAAAAAAGTTATTGCTCTTGCACAAACATATTTTGCAATTCAAACTAGAAAACAAGAAATTAGCGAGAAAGAGTATACTTCATTAACAGAAGATAAAAAGAGATTTTATCAAAGAAACTTAACTAAAAAAGGTAATTATTCACTTAATCAAACAGCTAAAAATGCAGGAGTTAAGAATTTTGATAAATTTCATAATGCTGGGTATAAAGGTTTATACAATGGGGAAACGGCTGATGATATTGCCAAAAGAAAAGGATTAAGATATAGAGAAGATATTTTAGATAATATGGGAAGTGAAGAACTTGCAGCTAATTTATTTCGCATAACGCAAACAGAATCAAGATTAAAAAGAGATAAAGTTAATACTGAAAAGAAAGCTTGCGATACTCATAATAAAATTGGAAAAATAGTTAGAAAAGCAATTAAACAGGCAGGACGGAACTATGCCAGAAGAATTGCCTATACCCAAAAAGAGTTTAAAACAATTGGAAAAAGAAAATAAGAGAAGTTTGAAGAACGTTGAAACGAAAAAAATAAATAAAGAAAATGATGTTATAAAATTATGGGAAGTACTAGATGATAATGGGAATGCAACAGGCGAAATAATGAAAAAATATGATCAAAAAGTTTTTGACAGAGGTTTTTATCATTTAGGAGCAGATGTATGGATAATAAATAGTGATAATAAGATATTAATTCAAAAAAGAGCGAAACGAAAAAAGCTAGAACCTAATGTATGGGCTATGACTGGTGGTTCTGTTATAGTAGGAGAAGATTCAAAAAATACCATTGTTAGAGAGTCAAAAGAAGAATTAGATATTGATATTAATGCCAATGACTTAAAATTGATTACGAAATTTAAAACAGGAAATGTTTGGATTGATACATATATTTTAAAATGTGATTACGATATATCTAAAATAAAATTTCAAGAAGATGAAGTTTCGGATGTAAAATGGGCAACTTGGACAGAAATTAACGAATTAGTAAAGAATGGTCAATTTATAAAACATAGATGGGATTTTGTTAGCAAATTGCTTGCAGAAGAAATAGAATTATAGGAGTAAAATATGGAATTAAAAGAAAAATTGGAATTATTAAATGAAAAAAGTTCTATTGCAGAAATTCAAAAATATATAAAGGATATGAAAAAAGCTAGAAAATTTGATGGAGTTACTATTGAAAGAGAAATGATGTTATTTTTAGAAGAACTAGGAGAACTTGCAAAAGCAATAAGGAAAAACACAAATGGACATTTAGATATAGCAAAACAATATGATGATAGTGTTGAAGAAGAATTAGCTGATTGCTTTATATATTTACTTAGTATAGCAAATATGAATAATGTGGATATTTTTAAAGCGTTTAAAGAGAAAGAAATAAAAAATTGTGATAGAATATGGAAATAATTTGTCACATTTCTTTTCAAAAGCTATTGCCAAATATGCGAAATTATGCTAAACATTTAATATAATGTTTTTTATAAACAAATTGATTATGTCAATTTAAAAACACACTCATGCATTAACATATTATCAATGAACATGTGATATTACTTTTATGGATAACGTTTAAATTAGGCGAGGTTAAAATAATGATTTTTAATGATAATTTTGCTATTTATATATAGAAAATCAAAAAAGTATTAAATATAGAGAAAAGATGAAAAATCTACCAAATCAATGTAAAAAACAAAGTATAAAAAATTAAGAATATAATGGAGTGGTATTAATATGGAAAAGAAGATATTAGATTTTTATAAAAAAACGAGTTTATATACTTATTTAGGATTATACAAAGATTTTGTAAAAAATTTAACAGATGATATAAATGAATTATGTGTATTACAAAGAATGCAGATAATACATCCCATTGCCTTTGACAATCCTAATATAAGAAAACAAGATAAATGCTTTTGGGGAGATATGACAAAAGTACCTATTACTAGATTAAATTATGAGGATGACTTATTTCCAACAGCTATTAGTATGATTAGTGAATTATTAAGAAAAGATAATAATTATCACAAAGATAGAAACGCTGTAGACAAAATACATGTTACTTGTAGAGGAGAAGCAATTTTATTAGCAGCAACTTTAAAAGCAAAAGGTTATTCTGCAAGAGTAAGAAGTGGATTTGCGCCATATATAAAATATGATGGAATATCTTATGATCATTGGATTACTGAATACTTTGATGAAAATAAAGATAGATGGATATTAGTTGATGCAGATGAACATTGTCCAGACCATGAAATGGGATTTGATTTAAATGATATACCGAGAGATAAATTTATTTTTGGTGCAGAAGCTTATTTAGGAATGAGGAATAATAAATATAAGACTGAGGAAATATATTATGCTTCTGATCCTGCTACATTGGGACTTAAGGCTTCATTAAGAGGATTGTTTTATGATTTTCATTCTCTAATGAATGATGAAACAATATTCTTACATTTACCAAAATATATACAGGATAAAAATTTAGAATTAACAGAAGAAGAGTATAAGGAATTAGATTATTTAGCAAATCTATTACTAAAACCAGATGAAAATTTTGATGAATTACTAAAAATTTGGGAAAACATGCCTAAATTTAGAATTATGTCAGGAGCATTAAATAGCTAAAGTGAGAATAGCACATTTGAAGATTTTCAAATTTTAGAAGAAAAGTAAGCTAACATAAAAACTGCTAAATAATTTGAGATATTAGAATTTTTTAATATATCAAAACTAAATTATAGGAGGATAAAATGGAATATACGAATAGTGAAGAAAAAGATTTTGAAGAGAATGAAACTAGTTCTAATGTAAATAAATTATTATATCTGGAGCAACAAAAAAACATGATTGAAGAAGCAAGAAAGTCAATACAAAAGTTTAGAGAAATAACACAATTTCAAAGACAAATAAATACACTTAATTATGATAAATGGAGTCAAATGGATGCTTCAACTGAATCTTTACAAGAAGATGTTGATTGGTATGTAACTGAATATATTATACCAATACAAGAAAGACAACAAGAGTTAGATAAATTAGAAAATTCACTTATAAGTATTCCTGAAAAACAGGGTGTAGTTGGAAGGATTGGGAAGTTTTTTGAGAAATTTATTCCAGGGATAACAAAAGAAGGAAGACAAAGAAGAAATATTGCAGACAGAAAGCAGACAATCGAAGGAGAAATAAATACTTATAAGACTATGATAGAAAGAAACCCATTTAAAATATTTGGAGCCAATAAAGATATTAAAAGTGAATTAGTAGAAAAAATGGATTTATCTCAATTAGACAAATATTCTACAATGAAAAATAATAATAAAAATTCTTTAAGACCAAAAAATAATGTGAAATCAATTGCTGATAGCATAAAAAGTGAGGATATGACTAATCTTTTAGCTTCTTACCCAATGCTAGAAGACGAATCTGGCAATTTAATAGGGGAACTAGTAAATAATGGAATTGAATCATTTAATAGAAGGGTTAATCAAATAGTTAAAGAGAATACTCAAAAGAAAGATGAGCTAATTTCCCAAATAGACTTTGAAGTACAAGAAGGTAATAGTAAAGACATAATAGAGGATATTACACAACAAATTCAAGGGTTAATGAATAATCTAACTCTTGAGGAGCTAGAAGAGCTTCATAATAAAAGAGAACAAAATGAATTAGATGATGGATTAGAAAATTAAGAAATACACTAAGAAAGAATAAAAAGTGTTATAGTAAAATAAAAAAATGGAGATATAGAATGAATATAGGAATTGATATTGATGATACAACATTTTTAACAGTAAAATATATGTTAAAGTATGCTGATATTTTTGAAGAAGAAATATCAGGGATACCATCTAATAGAGATAGTTTTGGTTTGATAAAAAACAGATATTATTTAAAGGTTTTATATGGATGGGATGAAAAAACTAAATTTAATTTTTTTGATAAATATTATAAGAATGTATTAGAAGAATGCACCATATTACCAAATGCGGATAAGATTATTAAGAAATTAAAAGAAGATGGAAATACTATACACTTTATCACAGCAAGACTAATGAATATTAAAGAATGTGATACAGAAAAAATAACAAGAGAGAGTTTAGAAAGATACAATATACCATATGATACGTTAAATTTACATATTAATGATAAATTAAAATTTTGTAAAGAAAATAAAATTGATATATTGATAGAAGATAGTTATGAAACTTGTAAAGAAATAATGGATAATGGGATAAAAGCAATTTTGATGACAACTAAAATGAATATGAATATTGAAGATAAAGAAATAGTAAGAGTAGAAAATTGGAATGAAATTTATAGAAAAATACAAGAGTGTAAGAATCAAATCTAGTGAGAAACAGAAGCTCGCAAAAGTGCAAAAAAGTAATTGACAAAAAAATACAAATATGATAAAATATGTATCTGTAATCCGCTTGAGCAAGGTACATAAAAATTAATTAAGTTTAATTACCTACAAATAAGGGTTAGCGAGTATACAAAAAAGGGAGGTGCATTTTAGATGTACGCAATAATCGAAAGCTGTGGAAAACAATACAAAGTAACAAAAGGAGATGTAGTATTTTTCGAAAAATTAGATACAGAAGAAGGAAAAAAAGTAACATTTGATAATGTAGTATTAGTATCAGAAGAAGGAAAAGTACAAGTAGGAAATCCATATGTAAAAGGAGCTAAAGTAGAAGGAAAAGTAGTAGCACATGGAAAAGCAAAGAAAATAATTGTTTTCAAAATGAAAGCTAAAAAGAACTATAGAAGAAAACAAGGACATAGACAACCATATACAAAAGTAGAAATCACAGAAATAAAAGCATCAAACAGCAAAAAAGAAGAAAAAGCTGAACAAGTAGAGGCATAAATTAAAGAATAGAAATAAAAACGAAGAATATAAACAAATATATAGCTGAAAGGAGTTGAGGACATGGCTCATAAGAAAGGTCAAGGTAGCAGTCACAATGGAAGAGACAGTGAGTCTAAAAGACTTGGAGTAAAAAGAGCTGATGGACAATTTGTACTTGCAGGAAATATCTTAGTAAGACAAAGGGGAACAAAAGTACATCCAGGAACTAATGTAGGAAAAGGTAGTGACGACACTTTATTTGCATTAGTAGATGGAAAAGTAAAATTTGAAAGAAAGAATAGAGATAAAAAACAAGTAAGTGTTTATCCTGTAGAAGAAAGCAAATAAAAAAATATACAAAAACTAGTCTTCATAATTTTAATTATAGACTAGTTTTTAGTATAAGGAGATAGAAATGGGAATACAAGTAGAAGAAAAAGTAGAAGAAAAAAAGCAACTAATAATAAAAAAAGAAGATGAGAAAACTGAAAAAAATAAGAAGATACAACTATTTATAGTTGCATTTATATCATTGTTATTATTAATATCAATAGAATGGTTATATAGAAATACAGGAAACCTAACAATAGATCAATTCATATTTCATCTAAAAGTACCATTACAAGGAACAAATTCAGATATGATATGGCAATATATAATACAAGTAATACCAATATCAATCATTATGTCATTAGCTATAATGATTGTAATAGATAGATATAGAAGTGAAGGAAAAGCAAAAAATGCAGGAAAAATTATTTTAATGATAAGTATAGTATATGTGTTAATGAGAACAAATGTGGTAGGATTTGTATTAAAACAGATAACAGCATCAAATTTCATAGAAGAAAATTATGCAAGTGTTGAAGAAGAAAAAGTAATTTTTCCGGAGGAGAAAAATAATTTAATATATATATATCTAGAATCTATGGAATCATCATATACATCAAAAGAAAATGGAGGAATGTATAAAGATGATTATATACAAGAATTAAGAGGGTTAGCAGAGGAGAATATACATTTTTCAAATACAGAAAAATTAGGAGGAGCAGTACAACTATCAGGAACAGGATGGACAATAGCAGGTTTGGTATCACAAACATCAGGATTACCATTAAAAATAAGTATAGAACAAAACAGCTATGGAAAATATGATGAATTTCTACCAGGAATATTATCACTAGGAGAAATATTACAACAAAACGGATACCAAAATTACTTTTTGTTAGGTTCAGATGCTGAATTTGGAGGAAGAAGTAATTATTTTGAACAACATGGAAATTATAAAATATGGGATTTAAAAAGTGCAATACAAGAAGGAAAAATGACACAAGAAGAAAAAGTATGGTGGGGATATGATGATAAAGATTTGTTTAAATATGCAAAAGAGCAATTACTAGAGATATCACAAAAAGACCAACCATTTAATTATACAATGTTGACAGTGGATACGCACTTTTCAGATGGATATATATGTCCAAAATGTGAAAATAAATATAGTGAGCAATATGCAAATGTAATATCTTGTTCAAGTAAGCAGGTTTCAGAATTCGTGAGATGGATTCAAGAGCAAGAATTTTATAAAAATACAACAATTATAATATCAGGTGACCATTTAACAATGCAAGTTTTGTCAGATGAAAAAATAGAAAAAGAATATCAACGAACAATATATAATGCAATAATAAATCCATCATCATTGTTAGATATTAGTAATACACATACAACCAATAGACAATTTTCAACAATAGATATGTTTCCAACAACACTTGCAGCATTAGGAGCTACAATAGAACAAGACAAATTAGGACTAGGAACGAATTTATTTTCAGAGAAACAAACATTAATTGAGCAGTATGGATTTAATACTGTAAATTCTGAAATAGAAAAAAAATCAAAGTTTTATGAACAAAAATTTATATATAATAAATAGAATTAAATAGAGCGCTATTATGAATAAAATTCAATAGTGCTCTATTTAATGTACTATTATATAAAAGCTAATAATAGAAACCAATAAACAATTTTATATTTACGATATTCTTCATAAGAAAAAAATTCTTCAAAAGCATCTATATCTTGAGTTTCACTAACAATCGAAACCGAATATGAATCAATATAGTGCAATTTAAAGTAAAAATTAAATTCTTTATCTTTTAACTCAGAAATTTTAATATATTTTGTACCTGCTAAACTATCAGTATCATTATAGAAATTAAATTGAAGATATTTATCAGAAATATAGTCGATATTAGATAAATAACCTTTAACTCTACCATTTACAAGAGTAGCACTTGCATCTGTAATATGAACTTGTTCAGGGATAGAATCCTTAATGCTTAAATTATTATAACTTGTATTAATGCCAAAAAATATTAAAATATTTGACAAAATATAAAATCCGACTAATAATAAAATATATTTACAAAATGTTTTAATTCTACTCATAAAAAACATCCTTTCAAAATCTCATCTATAATAACTATTATACTATATTTCCAGCATTTTGGCAAATATTTTCGAAAAACTTCGAAACAAAAATAGAAAAAAGTTCTAGAAGATGATTTAAAAACTTGCAATTTTCAAAAAGATGTAGTAAAATAAGAATGTTAAAAAATACCTTATACTTAGTAAAAAGAATAAACACCAGAAATCTATTACTCAGTTTAAGGTGAAAAGAAAAAATAGGAGGTGTAACTATGACAAAAGAAAGAAAACAAGAAATCATCAATGAATATAAAAGAGATGAAGCAGATACAGGGTCAGCAGAAGTACAAGTAGCTCTTTTAACAGAAAGAATCAATGAATTAACAGAACATTTAAAAGTACACAAAAAAGATAACCATTCAAGAAGAGGACTATTAAAAATGGTAGGACAAAGAAGAAATATGTTAAACTACTTAGAAAGAAAAGATGCTGAAAGATATAGAACTTTAATTGAAAAATTAGGATTAAGAAAATAATGAAACTAATTAAATTACGATAAGTAGGGCTAGCTTAAAGCATGCCCTATTTTAGTAAGAAAATAAGAAAAAGTAGTTAACAAAAAGTAAAAAAGTAAGTTTAAAATTTATAAGTAGCTTGTACAAAGGACTATGTGAATATAATTCTTTGTAGAGGTTACAATAAATTTAAACTTACAGAAAATAGAAAAGGAGAAGAAAAAAATGTTTAAAATTTATGAAACAGAATTAGCAGGAAGAAAATTAAGTGTAGAAACAGGAAAAATGGCAGGATTAGCAAATGGAAGCGTATTAGTAAGATATGGAGAAACATGCGTATTAGTAAATGTAACAGCATCAAAAGAGCCAAAAGAAGGGATAGACTTTTTCCCACTATCAGTAGATTATGAAGAAAAATTATATTCAGTAGGAAAAATACCAGGATCATTCCAAAAAAGAGAAGGGAAACCAAGTGATAAAGCAATATTAGTATCAAGAGCGATAGATAGACCACTAAGACCATTATTTCCAAAAGACTTTAGAAATGATGTGGTAGTAGTAGCAACAGTATTATCAGTAGACTATGACAATTCACCAGAAGTAGCAGCAATGATAGGAGCATCAGCAGCATTATCAATATCAGACATACCATTTGGAGGACCAACAGCAGCAGTAAATGTAGGGATAGTAGAAGGTCAAATAGTAATAAATCCAACAGAAAGTGAAAAAGAAAAAAGTGATTTAAATTTAACAGTAGCTGGAACAGATGACAAAATAGCAATGATAGAAGCAGGAGCAAATGAAATTCCAGATGAGTTAATGTTAGAAGCAATAAAAAGAGGACATGAAGAGATAAAGAAAATATGTAAATTCATAACAAATATGAAAGAAGAAATAGGAAAACCAAAATTTGAATATAAATCATTTGAAGTAGACCATGATTTATTAGAATATTTAGAAAAAACATTTACAGAAGAAATGAAGCAAGCTGTACAAGAAGTAGACAAAGATACAAGAGACAATAATGTATCAGAATTATCTGATAAAATAGTAGCAGCAGTAGCCGAGAAATATGGAGAAGAATATGCAGAAGAAAATACACAAGGAATAGGAGAAGCAATATATAAACTAGAAAAAAAATGTGTAAGAGAAATGATATATGTAGAGCATAAAAGAGTTGATGGTAGAGCATTAGATGAGATAAGACCATTATCATGTGAAGTAGGATTATTACCAAGAGTACATGGAAGTGCTTTATTCACAAGAGGACAAACTCAAGTATTATCAGTAGCAACATTAGGAATGACAAGTGAAGAGCAAGAATTAGATGGAATAGATACAGAAACGTCAAAAAGATATATGCACCATTATAATTTTCCAAGTTATAGTGTAGGAGAAGCACGTCCATCAAGAGGACCAGGAAGAAGAGAAGTAGGACATGGAGCATTAGCAGAAAAGGCATTAGTACCAGTATTACCATCAAAAGAAGAATTTCCATATGCAATAAGAGTAGTATCAGAAGTATTATCATCAAATGGATCAACATCACAAGCAAGTATATGTGGAAGTACATTAGCACTTATGGATGCAGGAGTTCCAATAAAAAGACCAGTAGCAGGAATATCAACAGGATTAGTATCAAATCCAGATGATATAGATGATTATGTAATGCTTACAGATATCCAAGGATTAGAAGACTTCTTTGGAGACATGGATTTCAAAGTAGGAGGAACTGAAAAAGGAATAACAGCAATACAAGTAGATATTAAAGTAGAAGGATTAACATATAAAATAATAGAAGAAGCATTTGCAAGAACAAAAAAAGCACGTCAATATATATTAGATGAAATAATGTTAAAACAAATAGATAAACCAAGAGAAGAAATATCAAAATATGCACCAAAAATAATAACTACAAAGATAAAAACGGACAAAATAAAAGATGTAATAGGAACTGGAGGAAAAACAATCAACAAAATAATTGAAGAAACAGGTGTAAAAATAGATATTGAAGAAGATGGACAAGTATTTATATATTCAGCTGATAGTGAACAAGCAAATAAAGCATTAGAAATAATAGAAGATATAGTAAGAGAAATTGAAGTTGGAGGAATCTATTACGGAACAGTAACGAAAATAATGGCATTTGGAGCATTTGTTGATGTTGGATGCGGTAAAGAAGGATTACTACACATTTCTAAAATTTCAAATGAAAGAATTAAAAATGTAGAAGATGTTTTGAAAATAGGAGATAAAGTAACTGTTAAAGTTTATGAAATAGATGAGCAAGGTAGAGTAAACCTTACAATGAAGGATTTAGCAGAAACATCTGAAGAATGAAAGTGTTGATGCATAGATAGTAGTCTGCTATAAGAAACCGTAATCAAGATTTCGTAAGCAGTGAAAACTGCTACGGAATCTGAATTCCGCCATAATTATCCTCTACAGAAAGCCATCATACTATGATGACTTTTCTAGAGTATAAAAAATTAATAACAAAATAGTAATTAGAACAATAAATTTTAATTACTATTTTTCATTTTTATTTTAATGTAAATTATTTGTGAAATGCATTGACAAATAAAAATGAAAAAAGTAAAATCAATAAATTAACATTAAACAAAAAAGGTAATAAAATAGGAAGAGAAAGGAGTCAGAATGATAAAACTAATAAAAAGACTAAAGAAAAAAGAAATAATATATACATTCATATGTTTAATATTTGTATTAGCACAAGTATGGCTAGACCTATCAATACCAGACTATATGTCAGAAATAACTAAATTAGTACAAACAGAAGGAAGTGCAATGAGTGACATATTAAAGCAAGGAGCATACATGTTAGCATGTGCGCTTGGAAGTCTAATAAGTGCAATCATAGTAGGATATTTTGCAGCAAGCATTGCTGCAACATTTTCAAGAGACTTAAGAAAAGATGTATTCAGAAAAGTAGAACAATTTGGAATGGAAGAAGTAAAAAGTTTTTCAACAAGTAGCTTAATAACAAGGACAACAAATGATGTAATGCAAGTACAAATGTTTATAGCAATAGGATTACAACTATTAATAAAAGCACCAATAATGGCAATATGGGCGATAACAAAAATAGCAGGAAAAGCATATTGGCAATGGAGTACAATAACAGTTGTTGCAGTAGGAGTTTTACTATCTATGATAGGATTATTAGTAGCATTAGTATTACCAAGATTTAAAAAAGTACAAAAATTAACTGACAATTTAAATAGAGTAACAAGAGAAAATTTAACAGGAATAAGAGTAATAAGAGCATATAATGCAGAAAAATATCAAGAAAACAAATTTGAAAAAGCAAATGAGGAATTAAAAGACACACAGCTATTTAATCAAAGAATATTAGCAATAATGAATCCAGTAATGACATCAATAATGTCAGGAATCACACTAGCAATATATTTTAGTGGTGCATATATAATAGATGCAGCACAAATAATAGATAAATTAACAATATTCAGTGATATGGTAGTATTTTCATCATATGCAATACAAGTAGTAATGTCATTTATGATGTTAAGTATGATATTTATAATATATCCAAGAGCGAGTGTATCAGCACAAAGAATAATAGAAGTATTAACAACAAAAATACAAATAAAAGATGGAAAAGGAAAAGAACAAAACAGTGATAAAAAAGAGGAAGGAACTGTAGAATTCAAGAATGTATCATTCAAATATCCAGATGCAGAAGAATACATGCTAGAAAATATATCATTCAAAGTAAATAAAGGAGAAACAATAGCCTTTATAGGTTCAACAGGTTCAGGAAAATCAACACTAATCAATTTAGTTCCAAGATTTTATGATGCAACAGAAGGAGAAGTATTAGTAGATGGTGTAAATGTCAAAGAATATAAAATAGAAGAGTTGAATAATAAATTAGGATATGTACCACAAAAGGCAGTAATGTTCAGTAGTACAGTTGCAGAAAATGTAGCATATGGAGAAAATGGAAAAGAAAAGCCAAATGAAGAAAAAATAAAACAAGCAATTGAAATAGCACAAGGAAAAGAATTTGTAGAACAAATGAAATCAAAATATAATTCACATATAGCACAAGGAGGAACAAATATATCAGGGGGACAAAAACAAAGATTAGCTATAGCAAGAGCAATAGCAAGAGAACCAGAAATATATATATTTGATGATTCATTTAGTGCATTGGATTATAAAACAGATTATGTATTAAGAAAAGAATTAAAAAAACATACAAAAGATGTAACAAATATGATAGTAGCACAAAGAATAGGAACAATAAAAGACGCAGATAAAATAGTAGTTTTAGATGAAGGAAAAATGGTAGGATATGGAACACATAAAGAATTATTGAATAACTGCGAAGTATACAAAGAAATAGCATATTCACAATTAAGTAAGGAGGAATTAGAAAATGGATAATGAAGAAAACATAAATTCTAAACCTCAAGGCACAAGAATGAATAGACCAATGAAAGGACCAATGGCAGGACCAGTAATAGGAGAAAAATCAAAAGACTTTAAGAAATCAATGACACAATTAATAAAATATTGTAAACCATATTTAATAGCAATAATAATAGCAATAATATTTGCAATAGTAAGTTCAATATGTTCAATAATAGGACCAGACTATTTAAGTGAAATAACAAATGAAATTACTAAAGGTTTAATGACAAAAATCAACTTAGAAAGTATTAAAAAAATAGGATACTTTTTAATAGCATTATATGCTGCAAGTGCAATATTAGGATATGCACAAGGTTTTATAATGACAACAATAACAAATAAATTTTCTAAGAAATTACGTGCAGAAATATCAACAAAAATAAATCATTTACCATTAAGATATTTTGATAAACATAGTTATGGGGATATACTATCCAGAGTAACAAATGATGTAGACACAATAAGCCAGACAATGAATAACAGTATAGGAACATTAGTAAGTTCAGTGGCATTATTTTTAGGATCATTAATAATGATGTTCACAACAAATTGGCAGATGGCAGTGACAGCGGTATTATCAACAGTAATAGGATTTGGATTAATGCTTACAATATTATCAAAATCACAAAAATATTTTATATCACAACAAAATGAATTAGGAAATATAAATGGACATATAGAAGAGACATATTCAGGTTTAAATGTAGTAAAAGCATATAATGGAATACGAGAATCAAATGAAAAATTTGATGAGATAAACAATAAACTATATGAAAGTGCAAAAAAGAGTCAATTTTTATCAGGACTTATGCAACCATTAATGGGATTTATAGGAAATTTAGGATATGTAGCAGTATGTATAGTAGGAGCATTACTTACGATAAATGGAATAATAGAATTTGGAACGATAGTAGCATTTATGGTTTATATAAGATTATTCACAAATCCACTAAGTCAAATAGCACAAGCAACTACACAGTTACAATCAACGGCAGCAGCAAGTGAAAGAGTATTTGAATTTTTAGCAGAAGAAGAAATGACAGATGAAAGTGAAAAAATAAAGAAATTAGATATAAATAATGTAAAAGGAGACATCGAATTTGAACATATAAAATTCAGTTATCAAAATGATGATGGAATAAAAGAAGTAATAAAGGACTTTAGTGCTAAAGCAAAATCAGGTCAAAAAATAGCAATAGTAGGACCAACAGGAGCAGGGAAAACGACAATGGTAAATCTTCTAATGAAATTTTATGAGATAAATGGAGGAAACATAAAGATAGATGGAGTTTCAACAAAAGATTTAACAAGAGAAAATATACATGATTTGTTTATAATGGTACTTCAAGATACATGGTTATTTAGTGGAACAATAAAAGAAAATATTGTATACAATAAAGAAAATGTTACTGATGAACAAGTAATAAATGCTTGTAAGACAGTGGGACTTGACCATTATATACGAAGTCTGCCAAAAGGATATGATACAATATTAAGTGATGCAGATAATATGTCTGCTGGACAAAAGCAATTAATGACGATAGCAAGAGGAATGATAAAAGATGCGCCATTTTTAATATTAGATGAAGCAACATCTTCTGTTGATACAAGGACAGAAGAACTAGTACAAAAAGCTATGGATAAATTAACAGAAGGAAGAACATCTTTTATAATAGCACATAGATTATCAACAATTAAAAATGCTGATTTAATTTTAGTAATGAATGATGGTAATATTATAGAACAAGGAAATCATGATGAGTTAATTGAAAAAAATGGCTTTTATGCTGATTTATATAATTCTCAATTTGAAACTATAGAATAAGGAAAATGGACTATGCACAAAAGTAAAGATTTTCTACACATTAGAAAGTCAAAATGCGAAGCATTCTGGATATGTGGACATTGAAAGTTTTTCTTTCGTCAATGTCCACTTTTCTTAAAATATAAAATTGTTATTGCAGTATTGAAAAATATACAATAAAAATATATAATGTGTATAGATAAAAGAGGATGAATATGAAAGATATAATAATTGTAATTCCATCATATAAACCTGATAAAGAAATAATGATGAAATTTATAAAAGAAGTAAAAGAAAAATTCAAGAGGATAGTAGTAGTAGATGATGGAAGTGGCAAGGAATATAAGAAATTCTTTAATGAAATAGAGAATCAAGGAATAATATTATTAAAGCATTATGAAAATTTAGGAAAAGGAAGAGCAATAAAAACTGCTTTTAACTATATATTAAATGAATATGAAGATATATTGGGTGTAGTAACAGCAGATTGCGATGGACAACATCATATAGAAGATTTAGTGAAATGTGCAAATAAATTAAAAGAAAATCAGAATAAGTTAATAATAGGAAGTAGAAATTTTAGTGAAAGTCATGTGCCTTTAAGAAGCAAATTTGGAAATAAAATGACAACATCTATATTAGGGGTATTTGTTGGTTTGAAAGTGACTGATACACAATCTGGATTACGAGGATTTGGAAAAGAAACAATGAGAGAGTTCTTGAATGTATCAGGCGAAAGATATGAATATGAAACAAATATGTTAATTAAATGTAAAGAAAGTAGTATAGAAATAGAAGAAGTACCAATATCCACAATATATATAAAAAATAATTCACTAAGCCATTTCAATCCAATAAAAGATTCAATAATAATATATAAGATATTTATAAAATACATTATAGCATCATTAAGTTCATTTATATTAGATATATTGATATTTTCACTTTTAATTAAGATATTTCCACAGTTTAAAGTTGGAATAATAACTGAAATTGTAATAGTGACAATAATAGCTAGAATATTATCTTCTACATATAATTTCTTAGTTAATGCAAAAATGGTATTTAAGAATGCAAATAGTAAGTCAATAACAAGATACTTTGTATTGGTAGTACTTCAAATGCTTATTTCAGCATTTACTGTATCAGAAATATTTTTGTTTGTACATATTAGTTCGACAGTTATAAAAGTTATAGTTGATGCAGTCATATTTGTTATAAATTTTATAATCCAAAGAGAATGGATATTTAAAAATGACAAATAATTGATAAAGTTTTTTGTTTTAGCTTGTTTAGTAATAGGTGTATATTGGCGCCTATTGCTAAACAAGTATTTTTTTATTGTATAGGTAAATCGGAGATTTCGCAAATTCACACCTTTATTATACTCTAGAAAAGGCATCATTATAAGAAATATCACTATCCACTATAAGATAGAACCTAAAACCAAAATACCTAAATTGTCAGAATAGATTTTGTCAAATTGTGAAATAGGTAAAGGATTTGTTCCAAGACCAACTTCAACAGTATATCCTGGTCTATTATAATCTTGAATAAACCAATCCTTAAATCCAGCAAAACTAGAATTATATGGAGTAGATTCTAAGCTATAACCACTAGAATTACTAAACTGTTCTCCAATATATTTAGCACGTGGAGGATTATAGTTTTGAAATTGCCAATAAATTACCTCTCCTTGAGTGTGATATGATATTACTAGATTAAAATTATGTGATAAAGTAAAATTATATATTGCTAAGGATTCTGGTTCTGTTAAAGGACCATATCCTACAAAATCACGTGGTGCAGGCATAGTATATCCTTGTGCATATTTAATTTCTTGTGCATTTTCCCATCCTGCTGGGAATTGTAAATTTAAATCCACACCTGTGGTATTAAAAATATACCAACCACTATAAAAATTTAATAAAATGCAGTAATCATCTATATTACAGAGTATTTCGATGTTAAAGAAATATTCTGTATTTTTTATTGAATTTTTACTACTAGAATTGGAGGAGAAAAGTGGAAGAAAAACAAAAAAATAGAAGACAATAATATAAGAAATAATATTAAAAATAATACTAAATTGCAGAAAAAATTTATATCAAATATTTAAAATGCTTGAGATTTTAAAGAATCAAAAAGAAATGATAAAGTTGATTGATAAAAAATTAAACCTGGATGTATGGAAAGAAGTAAATCATAGAAAATTAAATAAAAGAGCTGACAAATAAAATTGACAAATAATCAAAACGGATACATAATATTATTATAAAAAATATGCAAAATTAAAAGGTGAGAGTAATGAATATTTCAAAATTAGTTCTAAAAAATATTGAAGGTTATCAAGATACTGAACCTATATTTATTGAAGATATGAAGAAATACATTATTGAAAAAGGCGGTAAACAAAATAATGTATATGTAATCTTAAACAGATTAAAAATAAAAGGTATTATAAAATCTGCATATAGAGGAATTTATTATAAACAAAGAATGTAACTTAAATTTAAAAAAAATAATAAAATATGCTAAAGAAACAAATAATAAAAAAGCATTAAATAAACTATTAATATTGGAAAAATAGAAAGTTATTTAGTATAAATAGTTGATTTTAAGATAAAATGATGATAAAATATTGATAATAATTATAAAGGAGAGTGTGAATTATGATTAATATTAGACCAGTATCAGATTTAAGAAATAAATACCCAGAAATTGAGGATTTAGTTTTAAAAGAAGATGAAGCAGTATATTTAACAAAGAATGGTTATGGTTCAATGGTAGTATTGAGTTTAGAGAAATATGCAGAAATGCTAAAAAGTTTAGATAAAGAAAAAGCTTTAGAGGCAAGATTTGGGGTCATTGATATTGATAAAGCTCTAGAAGAAGCAGAGGAAGAAGGTAATAATCCTAACACTAAACGCTATTCTCATGAAGAAATGAAACAAATGGCAAGGAGGATAATTGATGGTAAATAAAAAATATGAAATAGAATATCTTCCAACATTTATTTCACAATTTAATAATATTTTGTATTACATTACATATGAACTTAAAAATAAAATAGTAGCAGATAATTTTTATAATGAAGTAGTGAAACAAATTGAGATAAGAAGCGAAGCTCCAGAATTGTACGAAGTTTTTAAAACAATTAAAAATGGAGAAGTAAAATATTATAAAATAAATGTAAAAAATTATACAATATTTTATGTTGTAAAAAACAATATAATGGAAATAAGAAGAATATATTATAGTCAAAGAAATTTTGATAATTTAATCTAAAATAGAATTGTACACAAAAAGAAAAAATAAAATTTGCGAAAAAATAGGAAAATCTTTAAAGCTGTTTGATATGTGGCATATTTTGTATTATTATGAATATAATAATTAAGAACATCATTGTTTTTAATAAATGTGTTTGTCGCCGCCCATTTGGCGAGGTATAAATGAGAGAGTGAATAAATTTTAATGGGGCTTACCAAAAAAGGTAGGCCTTAACTAATATAAGGAGCAAAAAATATGCAAATAGATGTAGGTTATTTTTACTAAGTCATAAATACACTTGACAACGGAAGAAAAAGAAAATATAATAGCACTATGCTAATCAAAAAAACAATAATAAAAAGAAGTTTAATTCAAGATTGATTTACATATTAAAAATTATAATTTTGTCAATACCAAATTTTACTATCTAATATCAAAATCTTCTTATTCTATAAAAATAATTAAAAAAGGTTGAAAAATATGAAAAAAAGTGTAAAAAAAAGATTAACTCAGTATGTAATAACAATAGTAATAATATTATTATCATTAATAATAGGATATGTAACACAACAAAATGAAGATGAATTTTCAGAAAACAAATTAAATGAATCTACTATTACAAATAATAGTAGTACTAATATTAAAATAGGTGAAATTCCTTCATATTCAGGAGAAATGGTAATCACTATTAATAATGATATACCATATTTTGAAAACAAAGAAAATAGTACTGAAGCCTTTGAATATTATTCAAATCTTGACGAATTAAATAGAGCACAAGTTGCTTTTGCTAATATTTGCAAATTTACAATGCCACCAGAAGGAACAAAGAGAGAAGGACTTTCATATAAACCAACTGGATGGAATCAATATTTATATGGCAAAAATAATAGTAAACACTTATATGAGAGATGTCACTTAATTGCATGGCAATTAGGAAATGAAAACAATAATAAAAAAAATTTAATTACAGGCACAGCGCAAATGAATGCAGCTATGATAGAATATGAAAATCAAGTTGCAAATTGGATTAAATCTAAAAATAAAGAAGGAAAAGACTATCATGTTTTATATAGAGTAACACCTATTTATGAAAATGATAATAAATTAGCAACAGGGATTGAAATAGAAGCAAAATCAGTAGAAGAAACAGGAATTTGTTTTAATAAATTTATATATAATGTACAAGACAATTTCGAAATAGATTATTCTACAGGTAAAGCAAAATTATTAGATTAGTAAAAACAATAAGGAGGAAACATTTGGAGTTAGATTTAAATGTCTTGGTACAAAAAATAACAAAAAATGATTTTGTACAAAATTTTATAAAAGAATTAAGTAACGCATTAGAGAAACATAATAATAAAAATAATATGGATTTAAAAGGTGAAAATATGAATAATGTTGAATTAACGCCTAGTGAAGAATTAGAATTTGAAAGAAAACAATTTGATTTTTTACAAAAATACTTTCAAAAAGAGTTATCAAATTCGAAAGAAGGAGAAATATATATTGTAACAAATAAATATGAAAATGATAATGAGCTTCACAGATATAAAGTAACTCAATATAAAAATGATTTAGAATGTAAATACATTGCTTTAGAAAAAGATTTACCATCAAATGTTAAATTAGGAGATGTAGTTAGAAAAATTAATGGTACTTATATTTATGATGAACAAGTAACACGGATATATTAAAAGTTGTATAAACAAAATTAAGCAAGATATAGTAAATAAAAGAATAAATAGCAAGTAAAAAAATATATCAACTTTTTATAAAATTATATATAGAAATAAAAAACGCCTAATAGTGTAAAAGCATTATTAGGTTTTTTTGATATAATTAAAGAGTGTTCTAGGAAGTTTTATTCTTGTTTTTTATAAGACTAACATTAGATAGTTTAAGTCATATTAAGCAGAGTTGCTTAATAATTTATATTATAAGATTACAAAAAGAAAGAATGTTGAAATGTGAGTAAAGATAAAGAAAAAAGAAAAAATAAAAAACAAGAATTTAAAACATATTGTATATTTACAAAAAAAGAACAGAATGTAAAAGAAACAATAGGATTAATTTTTAAAGATTATATTGAAAATTTAAAAACTAACAAAAAGTGTATAAAATAATAATCAAGATGTACTAATGAATAGCTTATCTGTATGCATAATATGTAATTTTAAAGTTTCTTATATGTAGGAGGTAAAAGGCATAAATGCGAGATAATAGTATATTTAGAGTAGGTATATATATAAGACTTTCTCATGAAGATGGAGACAAACAAGAAAGTGAAAGTATTGGCAATCAAAGAAATATTTTGCAAAGATATGTGAATGAGAATAACCTGACATTTATCAAAGAATATGTTGATGATGGTATCTCTGGAACTACATTTGATAGACCTGGATTTAATAAAATGCTACAAGATATTGAAAATGGAAAAATCAATATGGTAATAACAAAAGATTTATCAAGACTTGGAAGAGACTATATTAAAACTGGGTATTACATAGAAAATTACTTTCCACAAAACAATATAAGGTATGTTGCAATAACAGATGGGATAGATACACACATAGACAGTACGAATAATGATATAACACCATTTAAAGCAATTATGAATGATTATTATGCTAAAGACATATCAAAGAAGATTAGGAGCGTATATAGGGAAAAACAAAAAAATGGAGAATATATGTGTAGCATTCCAGCATATCGGATATAAAAGGCATCCTAGTATTAAAAATAAGCTAATTGTAGATGAACAAGTAAAAGATATTGTAGAAAAAATATTTGATATGTATGCGAATAATCATGGAAGTGTAGAAATAGTGAAGTACTTGAATGATAATAAATATTTATCTCCAGCAGGATATAGAAAAACAGGAGCCATTCAAGACAAAAACAAAATTAATTATGAGTGGAATGAAGTAACAGTATGCAATATATTGAGAAATGAAGTATATATTGGAAACACAGTTCAAAACAAGAGGTCAGTTATATCATATAAAGTGCATAAAGTAAGAAATGTAGATAAGAAAAATCAGATACGAGTAGAAAATACACACGAGCCAATTATCAGCAAAGACACATTTGAAAAAGTTCAATGTATTATTGAAAAAAGAGGAGCAAATACAAAATTTAAATATGACTATCTATTACGAGGATTACTTTATTGCCATCATTGTAAAAGAAAACTACAAATTGTTCTAAAGAAAAATTCTAAACGAAATATAAAATCTTATCCATATATAACTTGCAGTGACCACAAATCAAGAGGATGCTATCCATTAAATATTAATTATGAAAATTTTGAAAATCACATTACTAATATTACAAAAAAGATATGTACAAAATATGCAGATAAAGAAATATTCTATGATATTTATGAAGAATATACAAACAAAACATTTAACATCCAAAAGAAATATAAGAAAAAGCTAGAACAAATTAATAATGAGATATTAGATATAAATAATAAATTAGACAAAATGTACATGGATAAATTACAAGGCATTATTCTTGAACAAGATTACATTAGAGTATCACAAAAACTTATATTTGACAGAATAAGTCTAGAAAAACAAAAAGAAGAACTAGAGAAAAAAATAATTGTAGCAGAAAACAAAATAAGCGTCAAAAGCAAAACAACAGAAGAAAAGGAAGTAGATAAATTAATAGAAAATTTTTTGAAATTAGAGAAAATAGATAAAATGCATTTATACAGACTAATCGATAAAATTGAAATTGATAAAGATAAAAATGTGTATATCTATTTTAATTTTTCAAAACTAAACTTGATACTTGAAAACCTAGAAGAATTTATCAAAATTGAAGAGTTAATAAATGAAAACAATCAAAAATGCAAAGTCGTGTAATTAAAGATTTACAAGACTTTGCATATTGGTTAGCAGATTTTAAAATCTACACCCCTAATATTAGCTTTCCAACCATCAACAAAAGGAATAGCAGGAAAATTATCAGAAATATTACGAGCAAAAATAAAAGAAGGAGAATCAGATTTAAGTTCACCAGTAACCAAATTAACACCATCAGGATTAACCATAGGAACAATAAAAATAGAACAATTATTAAAAATATCACGAGCATTATAACCATAAATTGTCAAATCATTTTTATAGCAATAACAAAAATCAGCAATAAATTTCATAAGAACAGGAGAAGTAATCCATTCATTAGCATGAAAAGAAGCTGAATAAAAAACTTGTTTAGAACCAGAACCAAGTTTAACATAAGGAATAGAATTTCCAAGGACAGAAGAACCAATAGAACCTATTTCCAAAAAAGGATAAAGTTTTTTAAGAGAATTCAAATTAATATTCAGAATAGAATAACTATAACTAATATTAGTAGGAACAATAAAACCAAGAGCACCATCAATATAAGGCATCAAAGAGTTCCAAGAAAGAGGACCAATAATACCATCTACAGAAGAAAGACCAAAACTCTTCTGAAAGTTCAAAACAGCATTGTGAGTATCATATCCAAAAATGCCATCAATATTACCAAAATAAAAACCAAGGTGCTTAAGTAAATTTTGCAAAAATTCAACTAAAGGACCTGTAGAACCATATTTTAAAGTTTTCATAAAACCCTCCTATAGTATATAGTATGAAAAAAACAAATAATTGATAAAGATGTTGAAAAATAACTAAAACTAATATATAATTCCAATAAGAAACAAGAATAAAGGAGGAAATGTTAGAAAATAAAACTAACATAAGCTAAAAGATGAAAGAAATATTAATAGCAGCATACTCATTAGGACTAGGAGGAATAGAAACATCATTAGTAACACTATTAAAAGAATTAGAAAAAAGATACAAAATAACATTAGTATTAGAAAAAAAAGAAGGAATATTTTTAGAAAAAATAAGTACAAACATAAAAATAATAGAATACACTCCAAATAACAACTCAAACATAATAATAAGAAAAGCAATAAACATGATAAAACAAATAAAATTCAAAATGAAATATAGAAATAAGTATGAATTCTCAGCAGCATATGCAACATATTCATTAAGTAGTGGATTTGTAGCAAGAACAGCATCAAAAAATTCAGCATTATGGTTTCATGCAGACTATTTAACTCTAAACTATAATGATAAAGAAAAAACAAGAGAATATTACAATAGCTTAAAATATAATGAATATAGAAAATTAGTATTTGTATCACAAGAAGCTAAAAATAACTTTATTAAACTATTTCCAGAATCAAAAGAAAAAGCAGTATATTGCAATAATTTAATAGATGGACAAAGCATAATAGAAAAATCAAAAGAAGAAATAGAAGAAAATGATAAAAAGAAAATAAATAAAAAAGATGAAATAATCTTTTTAAATATAGGAAGACATGACGAAAGACAAAAAAGATTAACAAGAATAATACAAGTAGCAAAAAAATTAAAAGAAGAAGAATTGAAATTTAAGATAATATTTGTAGGAGATGGACAAGATAGTGAGACCTACAAAGAACAAGTAAAACAACAAGAATTAGAAGATAAAATAATATTTTTAGGCAAAAAGCAAAATCCATATCCATATTACAGAATAAGTGATTGTGTAATATTAACTTCAGACTATGAAGGATATCCAGTAGTATTTTTAGAAAGCATGATTTTAAAGAAACCAATGATAACAACAAAAGTATCAGACTATGAGCAAATAGAAAACAAATTTGGAATGGTAACAACAAAAGAGATAGATGATATATATCAAAAAGCAAAAAAATTTATAGAGGAAGGATATGAATTAAAAGAAACATTTGATATACAAAAATACAATAAAGAAATAATAGACAAAATAGAAAACATTATAAATAAAGATTAAGAAAAAAATTTTTTAAGTAGGAAATATACATAAGAAAATTTAATTCTTTCATAACAATATTCAAAGGTAGAATACTAAAAATCATATAAAAGAAGGGAAAAGTAATGAAAAAAATAAGCATAATAATACCAGTATATAACACGGAAAAGTATATAGAAAGATGCTTAAACTCAGTAATAAACCAAAAATACGAAAACAAAGAAATAATAGTAATAAATGATGGTTCAACAGACAGATCAGAAGAGAAAATAAATAAATACATAAACCAAATAACATACATAAAAAAAGAAAATAGTGGATTATCAGACACAAGAAATGTAGGAATAGAAAAAGCAACAGGAGAATACATAATGTTCATAGATTCAGATGATTATATAGAAGAATGTTTATTGGACAAACTAAAACCATATATAAATCAAGAAATAGAAATGATAAAATATAAATCAAGAAAAGTAACAGAAGAAGGAAAAGAAATACAAATCATGGATGGACCAGTATTTGAAACAACAAAAGGAGAAGAAGCGTTTTCAAAAATGTGTTTTACAGACCAATTAATGGAAACAGCATGTATATATTTATATAAAACAGAGCTATTAAAGAAAAACCAATTTAGATTTTCAAAAGGACTATATCATGAAGATTTTGGATTAATACCATTAATTATATTAAAAGCAGAAACTTTTGTATCAACAGGAATTTGTGGTTACAATTATGTGCAGAGTTCAAATAGTATAACAAGAAACGAAGACTATCAAAGAACAAAAAGAAAAGTATATGATTTACTAACACATTATGATAAAATAACAGAGCAAATTGAGAGATATGATATAAAGCAAGAAACAAAGCAAGATGTAAGAATTTTTTGTACAAATGCTATTTTATTAAGATTAAACGAATTAACAAAAAAAGATAAGAAAGAACTAATACAAGAAATAAGAAAAAGAAAAATGCAAAAAAATATAATCGTAAGAAATCCAAAACAACTATTAAAAAGAATAATATTAGAAATAAGTATACCAGCATATTTGAAATTAAGATAAGGGTTATAGGTAAATCCAAAAACCTAAATATATTTATAAGGACTTTATATATGATAAAAGTGAGTATAATAGTGCCAGCATACAATGTGGACAAATATATAGAAAAATGTTTAAATACATTAGTACAACAAACTCTAAAAGAAATAGAAATAATAGTAGTAAATGATGGCTCAACAGATAACACAAAACAAGAAATACAAAAATTTATAGAGAAATATCCAGAAAAGATAATCTATGTAGAAAAAGAAAATGGAGGATTATCAGATGCAAGAAACTATGGAATGCCATATGCTAAAGGAGAATACATAGGTTGTGTAGATTCAGATGATTATATAGAAGAAAATATGTATGAAGAGATGTACCAAAAAGCAAAAGAAGAAAATAGTGATATGGTGGAATGTGACTTTATATGGGAATATCCAGATAGACAAAAAATAGACACAGGAAAAATATATACTAATAAAAAAGAAGCAATGCTATATGCAAGAGTGGTAGCATGGAATAAAATAATAAGAAGAGAAATAATAGAAAAACAACAAATAAAATATCCAAAAGGATTAAGATATGAAGATGCAGAATTTTTCTATAAAATATTACCAAGTTTAGAAAAAATATCATTTATAAAAAAGCCATTTATACATTATATACAAAGAGAAAATTCAATAGCAAATACACAAAATGAAAGAGTAAAAGAAATATTTGATATATGGGATAATGTAATAGAATATTATAAAAAAAATAAGATATATGACGAATATAAAGAAGAATTAGAATATACATATGCAAGATATTTATTATGTAGCTCTTTATTAAGAATTGTAAAAGTTGATAACAAAGAAAAAAGAAAAGAATTAGAAAAAAGAACATGGGAAGAACTAAATAGTAAATTTCCAAATTGGAAGAAAAATAAGTACTTAAAAACAGAAAAAGGAAATAAAAATTTATACTTAAAAACTGTAAATAAAACAACTTTCAAGATATATTGCAAAATATTTGAGAAATTCCTATAAAAGAAAAAATTACAAGAAAATACAAAAATCGAAAGGAAAAATAATAAAAATGAAGAAAATAACATTAGACAGATTATTATGCCTATTAATAATAATATGTCCAATATTAGATATAGTAAGTTTTATATATAGAAACACATTCGCAACAAAAATATCACCATCAACTATACTAAGACCAATAATATCTATAATAGCTATAATATACATATTTTTTAAAGATAAAAATAGATGGAAGATATTAGGAGTAGGTATAATATATGGTGTATATGCAATAATACACATATATTTATTTGATAAGATACATACAGGAAGTTCTTATGGAAGTGCAATAAACGAATTACAATATCTAGTAAATTATTCATTCATGATATTAAATTTATTTTTATACATATATGTATTTAGAAATGAAAATGAAGATAAATTAAAAAGAAGCCTATTAATAGCAAATGCAATATATATAATATCAATATATATATCAATATTAACAAAAACATCATCAACAACATATTTAGAAGGAATGGGATATAAAGGGTGGTTTGAATCAGGAAATAGTTTAAGTGCAATACTAATATTATCACAATTTATAATGTTGGGAATGATAAGAAAATTTAAACCAAAATGGATAATAATAACAATAATAGGACTAGTAGGAATATTTCTAACAACACAAATAGGAACAAGAGTAGGTCTATATGGATTTATTCTAGTATTAGGTATATATATAATAACAGAAATATTATATAGCATAATAAAGAACAAGAAAATTAACAAAAAAATAATATTAATAGGAATTGGAACATTATTAGCAGTATTAATTCTAATAACAATAATAGGTTCAAGTACAATAACAAGAAGAAAACATATACAGGAAGAAAGCCAAGCAAGTTACGATGAAAAACAAAATGATGTAGCACACCTAACAGGAGATGTAATAAAAATAAGAAAAGGTATTGAAGAGGGTACATTAGAAGAAGGATATTTGAGTGAAGCAGAAAAAAAATCATATATTGAATTATATGATATTTCAAACAAATACGAATTTAAAAGTAATGACCAAAGATTACATCAAATAGTATATAATTTATTACTTGTAAAAAATCAAAGTAATGCAATGCTAGTATTATTTGGAAATGGATACTTAAATAATCATGGTGAATTAGTATTAGAAATGGAACTATTGTCATTTATATTAAATTTTGGAATAATTGGGTTTATATTATACTTATTACCATTTATTGCAATATTGATATATTCATTAATAAGAATGATAAAACAAATAAAAGAAATAGATCAAGAAAGCATAATGCTATTTTTAGGAACAGCATTTGTATATGCATTATCATTACTATCAGGATATGTATTTTTTAATTCATCATCAATGATAGTAGTAATAGTATTACACACTTGCTTGATAAATAAATTAAATAAAGAAAAAATATAACAATAAAATTATTTGACTAATTTTACAATAATCAAAACAATAAAAGAAAACAAATAAAACAATATAAGGAGAAAAGAAAATGAGAAAAAATGAAGGTAAAGGTCTAATAAAAACTATATTAATGATAGTAATAATCGTAATGATAATTGCATTAACAATAAGAATAAGTATTAAATTAGTTACAAAAACACAATTAAAAGACTTAAAGACAGATATGCTATTAATACAACAAAAAGCTAAATCATACTCAGAAGAAGTAAGTAAACAAACAGTTAATCTAGATGAAACGAAAGAAGAAGATTCAGATAAAATTGTAGAAGTAGAAAATACACAATTAATAGGAACAAAAGTATCTGAATGTTCTACAGAGATACAAGCTAAAGCGCAAGAAGCGGGAGTAACAGATTTAGAAGAGTATTATTGTTTAAACAAAGAGGACTTAGACAAAATGGGAATAAATAATGTCAAACTAAAAGAGGGAGAATACTTTTTAGTAAAATATAATTTAGAAGATACTGAAATAATATATACAAGTGGATTTGAATATGAAGATGAAGTATATTACAAATTAACAGAATTAGAAGAGCTACCTGAAACAGAAGGTCTAATTACAGATAAATAATGAAAGGACTTATATTAGGAAGAACTAATATATGAATGATTATACAACAAGAAAATCATATATATTAAAAAATTTAACTAATATAGAAAGAGCAATAATGAAAGAAAAAGAAGAAGAAAGATTAAAAGAATTAAAACAAATAGAAAAAGATTTACACGAAAAAGGATTTAAAAATATTTGTGGAATAGATGAAGCAGGAAGAGGACCATTAGCAGGTCCTGTTGTTGTTGCAAGCGTAATAATGCCAGAAAATTCAATAATAGAAGGGATTAATGATTCCAAAAAAATATCAGAAAATAAAAGGGAAAAATTATATGACTTAATATTAGAAGAAGCCATAAGCTATGGAGTTGGAATAATTGACCAAACAGAAATTGATGAAATAAATATATTAAATGCAACAAAAAAGGGATTAACTATGTCATTAAAAGAATTGACTGTAAGGCCAGATTTAATAATAGTAGATGCATTAGACCATATTGATACAATGGGAATACCATATGAACCAATAATAAAAGGAGATGCAAAAGCATATTCAATAGCAGCTGCATCAATAATAGCAAAAGTAACGAGAGACAGGATTATGAGAGAATGGGCAACAATATATCCACAATATAATTTTGAAGTACATAAAGGATATGGGACAGCAAAGCATATTGCAGCAATAAAAGAATATGGGATATGTTCATTACATAGAAAAAGTTTTACAAAAAATTTCATTTGAAAACTAGATAAATAGTAAAAGCTACATACGCTTTTACTATAATACTGAGGTAACGGTAATAATAGCTTTTTATATGCAAAATATTAAATAAAAAGAGGGATAAAAATGAATATATTAGAAATAATAGAAAAGAAGAGGGACAAAAAAGAATTAAACAGAAAAGAAATAGAATTTTTCATAAATGGATATACAAAAGGAGAAATAACAGATTATCAAGCAGCAGCATTAATAATGGCAATATATATAAATGGAATGACAGCAGAAGAAACAACAAATTTGACAATTGCAATGTCCGAATCAGGAGATGTACTGGATTTATCAAAGTTTGGTAAAAATGTAGTAGATAAACATAGTACAGGAGGAGTAGGAGATAAAGTATCAATAGTATTATTACCAATAATAGCATCATTAGGGATACCAGTTGCTAAAATGTCAGGAAGAGGATTAGGACATACAGGAGGAACAGCAGATAAGTTAGAATCAATACCAGGATACAAAACTGATATAGATATGGATAATTTTATAAAAAATGTAGAAAATATAGGAATAAGTATGATAACACAAACAATGAATTTAGCACCAGCAGACAAAAAAATATATGCACTAAGAGATACAATATCTTGTGTAGGAAGTATACCACTAATAGCATCAAGTATAATGAGTAAAAAGATAGCAAGTGGAGCAAATAAGCTAGTACTAGATGTAACTGTAGGTAATGGAGCATTTATGAAAAATAAAGAACAAGCAAACCAATTATCAAGAGAGATGATAGAAATAGGAAAATTAGCAGGAATAGAAACAGTATGTGTACTAACAAATATGAATGAACCATTAGGATATGCAGTAGGAAATACATTAGAGGTGAAAGAAGCAATAAATGCTCTAAAAGGAGATATGCCAGAAGATTTAAAAGAAGTAGTATTAGAATGTGGAAGTTATATGATAAAATTAGCAGGTTTGGGGAATAATATAGAAGAAAACAAAAACAAGATGTTAGAAAACATAAAAAATGGCAAAGCATATAAGAAATTTTTAGAGATGGTACAAAATCAAGGAGGAGAAATAAGCTATATAGAAGATACTGAAACATTAGAAAAAGCAAAAATAATAGAACCAGTATATGCAGAAAAGGATGGAATAATAGAAGATATAAATGCAGAAGATGTAGGAAAATTAGCATGTAAAATGGGAGCTGGAAGAATAAAAAAAGGAGATATAATAGATAAAGCAGTAGGAATAGTATTGAATAAAAAAGTAGAAGATGTTGTAAAAAAAGGAGATATATTAGGATATATCCACATAAATAAAGAAGAAATGTTAAAAGAAGCAAGAGAAAAATTATTAGATATCATCAAAATTTCAGAAAAAAAGTTGCCAACAGGAAAAAAATGTAATATAATTGCAATACATTATTAGACAAAAATATGGGAAGGAAGAGTCAGATGTTAAAATTTGGTCGAGATATAGGCATTGATTTAGGAACAGCAACAGTAATAGCATATATGAAAGGTAAAGGAATAGTATTAAGAGAGCCATCAGTAGTAGCTGTTGATAATGGTACAAGAGATGTATTAGCAGTAGGAGGAGAAGCAAGAAGAATGCTAGGAAGAACACCTGGAAATATAGTAGCAACACGCCCATTAAGGGATGGTGTAATATCAGATTATACTGTAACAGAAAAGATGTTAAAATATTTTATAAACAAAGTTGGAGGAAAGACATTGTTTGCTCCAAGAATAATGATATGTATACCATCAAAAGTAACAGAAGTTGAAAAGAAAGCAGTAATAGATGCGGCAACAAATGCAGGAGCAAGGAAAGTCTATTTAATAGAAGAACCAATAGCAGCAGCAATAGGAGCAGGAATAGACATATCAAAACCATGTGGAAATATGGTAATTGATATTGGAGGAGGAACAACAGATGTAGCAGTAATTTCATTAGGAGGTTCAGTAGTAAGTACTTCAATAAAAGTAGCAGGAGATAAATTTGATGAAGCAGTAGTAAAATATATTAAGAAAAAACACAATATATCAATAGGAGAAAGAACAGCAGAAGATTTAAAAATAAATATAGGGTGTGTGTATCCAAAAATGCAAGATATGGAAATGGAAGTTAGAGGAAGAGACCTAATGTCAGGTCTACCAAAAACAGTAACAGTACATTCAAGTGAAATGTTAGAAGCATTGATAGAGCCAGCAATGATGATAGTAGATGCAGTTCATAGTGTTTTAGAAAAAACACCACCAGAACTAGCTGCAGATATCAGTGATAGAGGAATATATATGACGGGTGGAGGATGTTTAGTTGATGGACTAGATAAACTTATTCAAGAAAAAACAGGTATTAATGTTATGATAGCTCAAGACACAGTTTCTTGTGTTGCATTAGGAACTGGTAAAGCATTAGAGAATTTAGATGTTTTAGATGGTAAAACAGGACATATGTAAATATATAACCCAAAGGGTCTCCCAAACAGATGGGAGACCCTTTTGAAAAGACTTAATGGTCAACTCACTTGGTCAGTCATAGTGTAGACATATCACCTTTGAATTGTATTCTTTTTTCATATGATGTGGGGTATATGAAAGCAGCCTGTTCTTCTTCTGACAAATCATCGAAGGAATACTTAAGATAGCGACTTTCGCCATCCATTATATTTTCAAAAGTATTTTCCTCAAATGATATAGCTATTTTCCCTTCACTTGTAAGAAAAAGAAAATACTTATCAGACAAAGCAATAAATTGACCGTTTTCAATACATGCATCAGCATACGATGCACCGGTTTTGCCAGAGTTTTCTCCTAACAAATAAATACTATCCGAAAAATAATATACAACAATATTATCATTAGGAGTATCAAAATAGTAGATGAAAAATTCTTCGCCGAAACCAGGCATGTTATACTCACCCCTAGGTGTTAATTCTAGCTTGTAATCTTCGATTTTTTTAGTAATTTCTGCCATGTTATCCATCTTTTCTTTAGCCGCTACTAATGACCGAGGGGCAAAAGTTGCACAAGCTACATTAGCAAGTACTACGCTTAATAAAAAACAAAGCGCCTTGATTCGTGATGTGTGGATGTTAAGATTTTTCATGTTGAGTTCCTCCATTTTTTCCTCATTATTAGTTTTTGAGCTATTTAAGCCCTATTAATATAATTATATAGTATGTTATGTCAAAAAACAAGTATAACATTGTAATAAACATAATTAAAATTTTAAAATCTTTTCCTAAATAACTTCACAAAAATGGAAAAATATGTTATAATCAAAAAGTCAGAAAGTTAGACAAAGTTAAAATTCAAAATTAATTAAATTATTTGTATTCTATATTTTCCCAAATAAAAAAGAATAAGTAAATAGTATAAATAATAAATAAAATAAGGAGGAGTATATGACTGAGTTAGAGAAAATGACTCTATCAGAGTTAAGAGAATTAGCAAAAGAAAGGAACATAAAAAATATATCAAAATTAAAAAAAGAAGAATTAATAGGAGTAATAAAAGATATACAGAAATCAATAATACGCACAGAGAATAGAACCATACAAAAACAAGAAAAAAGCGAAGTAGAAATATCACAAGAAATTACATATGACCAAAATGATAGTGAAGACCAATTAAATGAAGAGATTGGAGAAACTATAGTAGGATATAAATTAACAAATAGTGAAGACGAAATAGTAGAAGGAATATTAGAAGTATTACCAGATGGGTACGGATTTTTAAGAGGAGACAATTACTTAACAAGTCCAAGAGACGTGTACATATCACCAATACAAATAAGAAGATTTAGACTAGACACAGGAGATATGGTAAAAGGAATATCAAGATGTAAAGAAGGAGAAAAATTCCCATCATTAATATTTGTAGGCGAAGTAAATGGAGAACATCCAGAAAAGGCATTAAGAAGAAAGAGATTTGATGAGTTAACACCAATATATGCAGAAGAAAGATTAAAACTAGAAACAAAATCAAATGATTATGCAATGAGAATAATAGACTTAATGTCACCAATAGGAAAAGGACAAAGAGGAATGATAGTAGCGCCACCAAAAGTAGGAAAAACAACCCTATTAAAGAAAATAGCAAATAGTATAACAGAAAATAACCCAGAAGTAGAATTAATAGTATTGTTAATAGATGAAAGACCGGAAGAAGTAACAGATATGAGAAGATCAATAAAAGGACAAGTAATATATTCAACATTTGACGAATTACCAGAACATCATGTAAAAGTTGCAGAGATGGTACTAGAAAGAGCAAAAAGAATAATAGAACAAAATAAAGATGTTGTAATATTATTAGATAGTATAACACGTTTAGCAAGAGCATACAATTTAAGTATACCATCATCAGGAAGAACATTATCAGGTGGACTAGATCCAGCAGCATTACATAAACCAAAGAAATTCTTTGGAGCAGCAAGAAACATAGAAAATGGAGGAAGTCTAACAATATTAGCAACAGCATTAATAGAAACAGGAAGTAGAATGGATGATGTAATATTTGAAGAATTTAAAGGAACAGGAAATATGGAAGTACACTTAGATAGAAAATTATCTGAAAAGCGTATATTCCCAGCCATAGACATAAACAAATCAGGAACACGAAGAGAAGACTTGTTATTAACACAAAAAGAATATGAGACAGTATTTGCATTAAGAAAAGCACTAAGTTCTCTACCAGTTGCTGATGTAACAGAACAAATTATAACTCAAATGACACAAACAAAACATAATGCAGAGTTTTTAGACAGAATAGATACATTTTTAAGAAGATTTAAATAATTAAATTCGTAAAACATAGAAGTTAAGGAAATTATAACATATTTTCAAAGACAGCTGATTTACTAATGGACGCATATCTGTACTCATTAGTAAATCAGTATTTTTTAATATTCATGCACATTAGTAAAACAGTTGATATAAGTGGGAAAGAATAAAAAGGAAGAGAAGAACAGATAGTAGTATAAAAAATAAAAACACAAAAAAACACCTTGTTTGCTAATGGGCGCATATCTGCGCCCATTAGTAAAACAGTTGATATAAGTGGGAAAGATAAAAAAAGAGAAGAACAGATGGTAGTATAAAAAATAAAAACACAAAAAAACACCTTGTTTACTAATAGGCGCATATCCGCGCCCATTAGTAAAGCAACTGAAATATAAGTAAATATAAAAGATTAGATGAAAAAGATAGTTTATATGGAGAGAAAAGATTAAATAAAATAAGAATGTACAAAAAAAGCCTTTATAAAAAATAAAAATATGATATAATAAACAATAAGAATATGAAAAATCAAAAGAATAATATAAAAATAAAAGAAACAATAATAAAAAATATAAAAATGTAAGGAAGGACGAAAATGAAAAATAAAAGAATATTAACAGGAGATAGGCCAACAGGGAAAATGCATATAGGGCATTATTTTGGATCACTAAAAAATAGAGTAAAAATGCAGGAAGAATATGAAACATATATAGAGATAGCAGATGTTCAAGCATTAACAGATAATTTTAATAATCCTGAAAAAGTAAGAAAAAATGTAAGAGAAATAGCGCTTGACTATTTATCAGTAGGAATAGACCCTAAAAAAGCAACGATATTTATACAATCAATGATACCAGAAATAGCAGAATTAACAGTGTATTATTCAAATTTAGTAACAATAGCAAGACTAGAAAGAAATCCAACAGTCAAAACAGAAATAGCACAAAAAAAAGAACTATTTGGAGAAAGTGTAACATATGGATTTTTAGGATACCCAGTAAGTCAAGCAGCAGATATAACAGCATTTAAAGGAGAATTAGTACCAGCAGGAGAAGACCAAATGCCATTAATAGAGCAATGTAGAGAAATTGTAAGAAAATTCAATAGCATATATGGAGAAATATTAAAAGAACCAGAAATAGTATTATCAGAAGCAAAAAGAATAAAAGGACTAGATGGAAATGAAAAAATGGGAAAATCATTAGGTAATGCAATATACTTATCAGACAGTCCAGAAGAAATAACAAAAAAAGTAATGGGAGCAGTAACAGATCCAAATAGAATAAAAAAAGACGATTTAGGAAATCCTGATATATGTATGGTAGCATATTATCATAATTTATTTACAAATAAGGAAGAATATAAAATAGTATGTGAAGAATGTAAAGCTGGAAAAAGAGGATGTGTAGCATGCAAGAAACAATTAGCTCAAAATATAATAGACAAATTAGAACCAATAAGGGAAAAAAGAAAATATTATGAAGAAAGACCAGAGCTAGTAGACCAAATATTAATAGAAGGAACAAATAAAGCAAGACAGATAGCAAAAGAAACAATGGAAGAAGTAAAAGAAGCAATGAAATTAGACTATTTTAGAAAGTAGTAAAAATTTGTAAGTAAAGAAAACAAAAGTAAATAATACAAGAACAAATAATACAAAAGAGAATAAAAGTAATAAATAAAAAAGCAAGGAGAATGTAAATGTTTACAGATTATGTAAAAATAATAATAAAAGCAGGAGACGGAGGAGATGGAGCCGTCACATTTAGAAGAGAAAAATATGTAGCAGCGGGAGGACCAGATGGAGGAGATGGAGGAAATGGAGGAAGCATATATTTCCAAGTAGATCCAAACTCAAATACATTAATAGACTTCAGATATAATAAAAAGTTCAAAGCACAAAATGGAGAAAATGGAAGAGGAAGCAATTGTTATGGAAAAAAAGGAGAAGACTTATATATAGATGTACCAATAGGAACCATAATAAAAGACGTAGAGACAGGAAAAGTAGTAGCTGACTTATCAAAAGAAGGACAAGTAGAATTAGTATTAAAAGGTGGACATGGAGGAAAAGGAAACTCACATTTTGCAACAGCAACAAGACAAGCACCAAGATTTGCACAAGGAGGAGAACTAGGAGAAGAAAAAGAGGTAATATTAGAATTAAAACTATTAGCAGATGTAGGGTTATTAGGATTTCCAAATGTAGGAAAATCAACATTTTTATCAGCAGTAACAGAAGCAAAACCAAAGATAGCAAATTACCATTTCACAACAATCAATCCAAATTTAGGAGTAGTAAAAACAAAAAGAGGAGAAAGTTTTGTATTAGCAGATATACCAGGAATAATTGAAGGAGCAAGCCAAGGAATAGGATTAGGAATACAATTCTTAAGGCATATAGAAAGGACAAGACTATTATTACATGTAATAGATGTTTCAGGAATAGAAGGAAGAGACCCACTAGAAGATTTTTATACAATAAACAACGAATTAAAAAATTATAGTGAAAAATTAGCAAAAAGAAAACAAATAATAGTAGCAAATAAGATAGATGTAATGCAAGACGATACAGGATTAAAAAAATTAGAAGAATTAGCAAAAAAAGAAAATATCGAAATATATAAGATATCAGGAGTAACAGGAGAAGGAGTAGAAAAATTAATAGAAAAAGTTTCTGAAATATTAAAAGAATTACCAAAAGAAGAATTAGTAGAAGTAGAAGAAAGAATAGTATATACATTAGATGATGACAAAGAAGAATTCATTGTGACCAAAAAAGAAGGAAAATTTATTGTAGAAGGAAAAGCAGTATATAGAATAATGAGTAGGGTAAATATGGAAGATAATGAATCATTATACTATTTCCATAAATGCTTAAAAAATAGTGGAATAGATAGAGAACTAAAAGAGCGAGGAATAAAAGAAGGCGATATAGTAAAAATGATGGATTGGGAATTTGAATGGTTTGAATAAAGGAGAAATACAAATGGAAGAAGATAGTATAATAAGTCCAGAATTATTAGATAATCAAGAAGAAAGATTAGAAAATTCGTTAAGACCAAAAACATTAGATGAATATATAGGACAAGATAAAGTAAAAGAAAATATGAAAATATATATAGAGGCTGCCAAGAAAAGAGGAGAGCCTCTTGACCATTGTTTATTTTATGGACCACCAGGATTAGGAAAAACGACACTATCAAATATAATATCAAATGAAATGAACTCAAATATAAAAATAACATCAGGACCAGCAATATCAAAAGCAGGAGATTTAGCGGCACTATTAACAAACTTATCAGAATTTGATGTTTTATTTATAGATGAGATACATAGACTAAGTAAAAGTGTAGAAGAAATATTATATCCAGCATTAGAAGATTATACACTAGATATAATAATAGGGAAGGGACCAAGTGCAAGATCAATAAGATTAGACTTACCAAAATTCACTCTGATTGGAGCAACAACAAAAGCAGGTTCACTTACAACACCATTAAGAGATAGATTTGGAATAATACACAAACTAGAATTATATACACCAAAAGATTTATGCACAATAGTAAAAAGGTCAAGCAAAATATTAGAAGTAGAAATAGATGAGCAAGCAGCAATGGAAATAGCAACACGTTCAAGAGGAACACCAAGAATAGCAAATAGGTTATTAAAGAGAGTAAGAGATTATGCATCAGTATTAGGAGATGGAGAAATAACATTAAAAATAACGAAACTAGCATTAAACAAATTAGAAATAGATGAATTAGGATTAGACGAAGTAGACAGAAAAATGTTAGATGTTATGATAACACAATATAAAGGAAGACCAGTGGGAATTGAGACATTAGCAACTACATTAGGAGAAGAAATAGATACAATTGAAGATGTATATGAACCATATTTAATACAAATAGGTTTTATAGCAAGAACACCAAGAGGAAGGATACCACTTCCACCAGCATATGGACATTTAGGATATCCAGTACCACAAGATTAGTAGAACTTCAGAATAAACAGATAGATAACAAATATATCAAATTATATTAAAATGTAGTAAAAGAGGAAAATATGAAAAAAGAAAGAAAAACAAATATTGAACTATTAAGAATTATAGCAATGATACTAATAATAAGTTTTCATTATGTTTATAAAAGTAATTTTACATTTGAAGAACTTTCTGTAAATTCATTTATTGTAAAAGTGTTCTATATGTTTGGAGAGCTAGGTGTGAATTTATTTATCTTAATAACAGGATACTTCATGGTAACAGGAAAATTTTCAGTAAAAAAGTTAATTTATCTAATAATAGAAGTAAATTTCTATTATTTACTTTCAATTCTAATAGGACAGAAATTAGGAACAATCCAATTAACAACAGCAAAAGATTATATGATGATATTTTTTCCAACAATACATGCAAGATATTGGTTTATAACAGCATATATAATTGTATATATTCTTTCACCATATTTAAATATCTTAATTCAAAATATGAAGAAAAAAGAATATCAAAGATTACTAATGATTTTATTATTAATATGGTGTATTATACCAACAATATTTGGAGTATTTTATAATACAACAGAAAACATGCTTTTTTATTCAAGACTAATATGGCTAATTGTTATGTATTTAGTAGGAGCATATATTAAATTATATCCTATAGAAATATTTTCTAAGAAAAGAAATTCTATTTTATGTACCATATTAACATTTACATGTATGCTCGTATCAATAGTAATTATATATAAGTTTAAAAATATATTCGAGAAATTAGGAACAACAGAAATTGCATATTTCTGGACACCAAATACAATGCTAATGTTTTTACTAAGTGTATCAATATTTGAGATATTCTTAAATATAAAAATGAAATCTATAAAAATAGTAAATATAATAGCATCAACAACATTAGGTATTTATATGATACATGATGGAGTTTTACAAAGATATATTTGGGATACTATTTTTAAGACAACTGAACATCTATCCAATAATAGTTGGAAAATCATAATAGATATTATGATAGCTACAATTATTATATTTATTGTTGGCACAATAATAGATTTAATAAGACAATTCATAGAGAAAATTACAATTAAGAAAATATTAGATTTAAAAACATTCAATAGAAAAAGTGAGGAAAAATAATTATAATACTTTGATGACAGCTTTTACAACTATTGAAAAAGAAAAATTAACAATGTATAATAGCAAAGAAATAGACAAGAAGGAGACAAAAGGAATACAAAAAAAGAGGACACAAGAAAGGAAAAGGAGGAAAATTAGAATGGCAACAGTAATAGATGGAAAACAATTAGCTCAAAAGATAAGAAACAAATTAAAAATAAAATGTGAAGAGATAAAACAAACGGGAACAATACCCAAGTTAGCAGTAATATTAGTAGGAGATGATAAAGCATCAAAAGTATATGTCAGAAATAAAAACAAAGCATGTGAAGAAGTAGGAATACAATTTCAAGAATACATATTAGAAGGAGAAGCAACAACACAAGAAGAGCTAATAAAATTAATACAGGAACTAAACGAAGATAAAAGTATACATGGAATACTATTACAAAGTCCAATACCAAAACACTTAGACATAAATGAAGCATTTAGAGCAATAGCACCAAACAAAGATGTAGACGGATTTAATCCAATAAATGTTGGCAAGTTATGTTTAGGACAAGATACATTTATATCATGCACGCCATATGGAATAATGAAAATGTTTGAAGAATATGACATAGAATTAGAAGGAAAAAGAGTAGTAATAATAGGAAGAAGTAATATAGTAGGAAAACCATTAATACAAACATGTTTAAATAAAAATGCAACAGTAACAGTATGCCATTCAAGAACACAAAATTTACCAGAAATTACAAAACAAGCAGATATATTAATAGCAGCTATAGGAAAATCAAAGTTTATAAAGTCAGAAATGATAAAAGATGGAGCAGTAGTAATAGATGTAGGAATAAACAGAGGAGAAGATGGAAAATTAACAGGAGATGTTGATTATGAAGAACTAGAAAAGAAAGCAAGTTATATAACACCAGTACCAGGAGGAGTAGGACCAATGACAATAGCAATGCTAATGAATAATGTAATAAAGGCAGCAGGACAAACCAAATAAGAAAAGTGATTTCGTCACATGTGCATTTTGCTTCGCAAATATGCACAAAAGAAAATCTAATCCCACACTGCAAAAAAGAAAGGAGAAATCAACTATAAGCGAGAACGAGAAAAAGTGTTGGATATGGGCAACATTAATAAAAGGAATAGGGGCAAGAAAAAAATTAAAGATAATAAATCAATTTAATAGTATAGAAGAATTATATAATGCAACAAAAGAAGAATTGCTAGATAAAGAAGGAATAGGGGAAAATACAGCAAAAATAATACTAAATCAAGACAAGAGAAAAGAAGTTGAACAACATTTAAAATATATGAATAATAACAATATAGAAATAATAACAATAAAAGAAAAAGAATATCCTCAAATATTAAAGCAAATATATGATCCACCAATAGCAATATATTTGGTAGGAAATAAAAAAATATTAAATAATTTAAATATAGCAATAATAGGATGCAGAGAATGTAGTAATTATGGAAAGAACATAGCGAGACAATTAGCATATAATATAGCAAAGAATAAAATAAACATAATAAGTGGATTAGCAAAAGGAATAGATACAGAAGCGCATATAGGAACGTTAGAAGCAAGAGAAAAAACAATAGCAGTATTAGGGAATGGAATAGATACAATATATCCAAAAGAAAATGTTAAAATAGCAAAAAGAATAATACAAAATGGAGGAGCTATTATTTCAGAATATCCATTAGGGACTAAACCAGAAAAGAGAAATTTTCCTGAAAGAAATAGAATAGTAAGTGGAATGAGTAAAGGGATAATAGTGGTAGAAGCAAAAGAAAAAAGTGGAACATTAATAACAGTAGATTTTGCATTAGAACAGGGAAGAGATGTATTTGTAGTTCCAGGGAATCTAAGTTCAGAGAATTCAATAGGAACAAATGAATTGATAAAGCAAGGAGCTAAAATAATTACAGATTATAGAGATGTAATTGAAGAATATGAAGGTTGAAAAAACACAATAGATAAATATGGAAATAAGAATAAATAATAAACGGAGGATAGTATGAAGAAATATTATATCGATTTGGATTATACAATGTTAGATACAACAAAATTTCATGATAAAAGGCGTACTATGTTACAAAGTTATGGAATATCAATAGAAGAACAGAAAGACATGGAAAAATATATATCACAAGAGGAAAAAAGATTAATGAACCTTGACTATTTATGTACAAAACTATGTGAAAGACATAGTAGCTTACCAAGAGAAGAAATATTATCTAAAATACATAAAATTATAGGAGATTGTTACATGTATTTATATGATGATACAATAGAATTTTTAGAGTACCTAAAGAGTAAAGGTGATGAAGCAAATATATTAACATGGGGAGATAAAAGTTTACAAGAAGAAAAAATAAAAGGAACAAAATTAGAACCATATATGAATAAAGTTATAATAACAGAAGAACTAAAGTATCTGATAGATATAGATTATGAAAATGGAATATTTATAGATGATAATCCAAGAGATTTAGAGGGACTATATAGAAATAATCCTGAACAAGTAATAAGAATGAAAAGAGAGAGAGCGAAATATTCAGAATGTCCACTAAACATAAATATAAAAGAATATAAAAGTTTTAGAGATTTAAAACATGATTTAGAGCAAGAAGATTTGCAAAAGCAAAAATTTGATGAAGAGCAAGAATTATAAGGGAACCTAACCTTGTTGTATACGCAAATTCTATACAATAAAAAAGGTGTGCATTATTGAAACTGGAAATTTCGATGTACATATGTGTTATTATATAAAATAATAGCTAACGAAAGGAATGTGAAAATATGGATAAGAAAAAAGTTGTAATATTAGGAGGAGGAACAGGTTCATCAAGAATCCTAATGAGTTTAAAAGACTTACCAATAGACATAACAGCAGTAGTAACTGTGTCAGATAATGGACGTAGTACAGGAAGGTTAAGACAGGAATTTTCAATTCCAGCAGTAGGAGATATAAGAAAAGTATTAAGTAATTTATCAACATTACCAGATGAAGTAAAAGAAGTAATGGAATCAAGATTATCAACTAATAATGATAGTTTAAATAGTCATGCAATAGGAAATTTAATATTAACATCATTATTTAAAAGTACAAATAGTTTAAAAGTAAGTATAGAAAGATTAAGTACGTTATTACAAGTAAAACATACAGTTTTACCATTATCAGAAGATAATTTAACATTGATAGGAGAAACAATAGATGGAGAAATAATTGAGGGAGAAGAACAAATAACAACATCAAATAAAAAATATAAAAGAATAGGATATAAAGAGGAACCACATGTATTACCAGAGGTTATAGAAAAAATAGAAAATGCAGATTTGGTAATAATAAGTTTAGGTAGTTTATACACAAGTATATTACCACATTTAACATGTAAAGAAATCATAAAAGCAATAAATACAACACCAGCTAAAGTAATGTATGTATGTAACGCAATGACACAACCAGGAGAAACAGATGGTTTTGGTGTTAGTGATCATGTAAACACATTAGAAAAATATATTGGAAAAAATACAATAGATGTAGTAATTGCAAGTAATACAAAAATTGATGAAGATATGTTAAGAAAATATGAAACTAAAGAACAAAAAGACCAAGTTATTATAGATTATGAAAATTTGAAAGATGTACATTACGAAGTAATAGAAAGTGATTTACTAACAACAAAAGAAGGAAAAATAACACATAATAGTTTAAAATTAAGTTCAGTAATATTTTCATATTTAAATAGATAATGCTATAATAGTACAAAAGTGAAAATGTGAAAATAATTAACTTATCAGCAATATATAAAATATTTATGCATTATGTATTAGATGTACTATTTGGTGTGATTTTAAGTTATATAAATGCAATTACAGTACGCTATGGAAACAATAAATATCGAAAAATACGATTTTCTTGGCTAAACTACTTGTTTTTTTTGCGATTTTGTAAGATAATATATAAGAGAAGAAAAAATTAATGAGGGGAATAATATGAATCTAATAGACAAATTTTTGAAAAAACTAAATACAAATAGAAATACATTTATGACATTCATATTAACATTGCTAACAGTCTATTTCGCAGTAGATAGAATCATAGAGATGCTATTTATGATTTTCACAGGAGCATCTCTTGCATATTGGGGACCTATAAAATATACTTTAGTACTTGCATGTCCAACATTTGCATTCCTATTTTCAGGAAATTCAGCATTTGCATCATCTAAGAAACAAAAAGTAACATTATTTTATACATATTTAATAGGTTTGTATGTAATAGCTGTTTCAATGTTTACGCAATGGCTTAATTTAGGATGTTGGTCTTTCTTTATATCAGTTCCTAATTATGTAGGAATTGCAGAAAACTTTAAAGATTTGATTTTACCAGCATTTCGTGCTATATCTGTATATTTACCACTTGTAACAGTAATGCCATTTATAAAATGGATAATACTTAGCTTAGACGATAGTACTGAAATAAAACGTTCTATATGGGATTATAGAGGAATAGACTTATCTGACAAAACAAAAGGACATGGAATATATACTTGTGATGTTGACTTATTTAAAGATGCAGAATCAGGGAAAACAGTAACATTTGCAGAAGCAAAAAGATTTCAAGCATTACTTGTATGTGGAGGTTCTGGTAGTGGAAAAACATCACTGGTATTTGAACCATTTATAGCAAAAGATTTAGAGAAAAAACTATTTTTCTTTAATATATCAAAGGAAATGGGATATACAGCATTAAAAACAGGATTAGCAACATTAAATTGCCCATATGACAATGAATACATAAATGAAAACTTTTCTTTAAATATGTTAGTACCAATAGCATCAAAAGAAAATTTATATAAAACATATATGAAAAAAATGCTATTATCAACAGCACCATATATATATAGAAATTTAGGTTTATCATATATAGCACCAGATGATGAAACCATTACAAATATAGAAAAGATTTGCAAAAATTTCAAACTAAAATACAATATAATAGATCCATCAAATCCAAATTCTGTAGGAATGAATCCATTTGTATATAAAGATATATCAAAAATAGCAAGTACAATAAATTCAGTTATAAGAGAAATTTATCTTGCTTCACATATAGAAGAATCAGAAGAAATACGTGCTGATGATGAGGACGTAACAGTACAAGCAATAGAAAATATATCAATGCTATTAAAAGAAATGTATCCTAGAATGAACCAGGGAAATTTACCAAACTTAGAGGATATGTTGAAAGTATTAACAAACTTTGATTTAGCAGAGAAAATGTGTAGGGTATTAGAAGCAGATGAGCATTTAGCAGAAGAATATGCAGTAATGTTATCATATTTTAAAAGAAATTTTTATAAAGATGGAAAAGGAAGAGAACAAGCTGAAGAAAAATTGTCATTCCTTGCAACACAATTAGACAAGCTAATACGTTTACCAGGAATAAAAGCGACTCTTTGTAATAGACATAATAATGTGGATTTTGATAAAGCACTTGAAGAGGGACAAATAAATTTAGTATGTACAAGAAGAGGAGATTTAGGAGCTTCAAGTCACAAGGCATTTGGCTTATTCTATATAATAGCAATGCAAAGTGCAGTTTTAAGTAGACCAGGAAGTGAAACTACAAGAATACCACATTTCTTATATATAGATGAATTCCCAGAATTCTTATGTCGTTCAATAGATACAATATTTACAATGTATAGAAAATATAGAGTAGGTGCAATAGTAGCAATACAAAGTATATCACAATTAGCAGTTACAAATTCAAAATTAAATTTACAAAAAACAATATTATCTAACTGCGCAAATAAAATATTCACAGGAAATGCTGAAATAGACGAAATACAATGGTGGTCAAATGAATTTGGAAAAAGAAGAAAATGGGTATATTCAAGTTCTATGGATATGTCTAAACTTGAATACGAATCTAAAGTTTCAGGAGTAAAATGGGATTGGGAATTATACTTCCCACTTGGAAAATTACAATATTTATCAATTACTTCTTGTGGATATTCAATTAGAGATGATAATAATAGACCAATGGTAGGAGAAGGTAAACTAAAACCAATAAGTGCAAAATGTAAAGAAGAGCAAATACCAAAAGTATACAACTTTACCAAATTCATGCAAGGAGGAAATCAAAATTTAAATGATGATGGCAATAATAAAAAGCATAAATTCAAGCCAGAAAATATTAATTTTGATAATATAGATACTGAAATAGATCCAATTCAAACAGACTCTAACCTACTATTTGATAATCAAGATGCAATTGTAGTGGATTTTAAGAAAAAATCAGAAGACCAATAATTAGAAGATGTAATTAAAAGTGAGCGTTAATGAAATTAGAGATTTCATTAATGCTCATTTACATAAATAATATATAAATTTATTACATAATGTGATATTTCATAGTAAAGAATAGATAATAAAATACAATATATAAAGTTATAAGAATAAGAATTTAATTAATTTAGTAAAGAAGAATGAGATAATACCACAAATAGGGAAAGTAAAAATCCATGCTTTAAAAATATTGAAAACATTACTTTTATTAATCTTATCATTATAATATTTACCAATAGAAACTATAGACATAGTTTTTACATGAGTAGTACTAACAGGCAAACCAGTTAGACTTGCAAATAATAATGTACTTGCAGAAGAAATATCACTAATAAGAGCTTTTTTATTATCAATTCTAATTATATTATTACCAATATTTTCCACAATACTTTTCCCACCAATTGAAATACCAATTCCCATAATAATAGCGACTAAAAATATAATATGATTAGACTCAAGATTAAATATAGATATATTAGAACTTCTCAAAATATTAGAAAAAATAAAAATAATTCCTATAAATTTTTGACCATCCTGAGCACCATGCATAAAAGACATTGAACAACATCCTATTAATTGATAAAACTTCATCAACTTAATTGGGATATGTGATATTTTTTTACTTAAAATTTTTATTATAAAATGGGTAATAAAGTGAGTTCCTATAATGGACCATAATAAGCCTATTATTACATTTTTCCATTCATACCAATTTATAACATTTATGCTATATAAAGCTAAAGAGGCACCAGTAATTCCAGCAATAAGACCATGAGTTTCACTTGTAGGAATTCCAAATCTCATGGCGACAAAAGCAAATATTATTACAGATAGCATGCCAGAAGATAGACTAATAATACCATAAATTCCATCATTTAAGTTTAGCATAGAGCTAATACAATTTGCTACAGAAATATTAATATAACTCATAATTATAATACCAAGAACATTAAAAAATGAGCTTAATAAAGCAGCCTTTTTGAAACTTAATGTTTTGCTTCCAACTAATGTTGCAATAGCATTAGGGGCATCGGTTATTGCATTTACCAGAATTAATAATACTATTATTAAAAATGTAAATATATAAAATGCCATTTCGCAAATGAACACCTTTCTTATATTATTGGAAAGTCATCACATGAAATTTTTTGTTTATAGCTTGTTTACTAATGGGCACATATCTGTGCCTATTAGTAAACAAGCTATTTTTTTTGAATTATAAAAAAGTAATTCATGAAAGAGTGATGAAGTTCCTTAGAAAATTTGATTACAGTTTTTTATACTCTGGGAAAGTCATAATGGCATAATGGCTTTCTATAGGGTATAATTATGGATTTTTATTGTGACTGTATTTCAATTTAGTGGCTAGACCACCACGTATATGACGTTCAGCTTTATTTTCGTCAAGAATTTCTCTAACTTCATGAGCTAAACCAGGGTTTATTTTTAATAATCTATCAGATACGTCTTTATGTACTGTACTTTTACTTACTCCAAATTTTAGAGCTGCTCCTCTTACAGTGTCTTTTGTATTTATTATATAATGAGCTAATTCTACTGCTCTTTCTTCTATTGATATACCTTTCATACATAAAAACCTCCATATTGAATACTTTGTTTAATTGTATTCTTTAGGTACTTGTATTAGAACAAAAGGGGTTTTATTTATTTGAAAACAGCTCTATGACAACTTTTACATTTAATGTTGCAAAAATCTGCGATTTATGATATATATAATAAGAATAAGAGAATAAAAGACATATACAAAATAAAAATGTAGAAAAGAGGTAAACATATGATAGCAATTGGTTGTGATCATGGGGGATACAAATTAAAAGAAGAAATAAAGAAATATTTAGAAGAAAAAGGAATTGAATACAAAGACTATGGAACAAATAATGAAGAAAGAACAGACTATCCAATATATGCATCAAAAGTAGCAAAAGCAGTAGTAGACAAAGAATGTGAAAAAGGAATACTACTATGTAGGTCAGGACATGGGATGACAGTAGTAGCAAACAAATTTAAAGGAATAAGAGCAGCGACGTTAGACAGTGAAGAAATAGCAAAATTTGCAAAATCAGATGATGATATAAATGTAATAACATTAGGAGGAGACTACTTAACAATAAATGAAGCAATATGCATAATAAGGACTTGGCTAGGAACAGAATTTAAAGGTGGAAGATATAAAGAAAGACTAGATATGATAGAAAAAATAGAAAATGATAACATGAAATAATTGGAGGTCTTTATATGTGGGGAAATATAGCAATAGGATTTTTCATAGCATTTATAGTAACAATGATGGCAACACCATATACGATAAAAATTGCAAAAAAGATAGGAGCTGTTGATGTACCAAAAGACCAAAGAAGGATGCATACAAGACAAATGCCCAAATTTGGAGGACCAGCAGTAATATTAGGAGTAATAGTATCAGTAATATACTTAATAATAATAATTAGTATAGAAGGAAATATAAATTTATTTACAGAAGAAAATTATGGAAAAAAATTAATAGGAATGCTTTTAGGAACAATAGTAATAGCAATAGTAGGAATGTTAGATGACATAAAAAATATAAAGCCAGTGACAAAGCTATTAGGTCAATTGATAGCAGCAAGTATTGTAATAGCATTTGGAATAAAAATAGAACATATAACTATACCATTTCTATATCAAATAGGATTAAGTGAGGCATTTTCAGTATTATTAACAGCAGTATGGATAGTAGGAATAACAAATGCAATAAATTTAATAGATGGGTTAGATGGATTATCATCAGGAATAACCTTAATATCGTGCATATCATTATTAATAATATTTTTATTAAATGGATCACCAATATTAGCAATAATACTAGTAAGTGCATTAATAGGAGCATTAGTAGGATTTTTGCCATTTAATTTTGCACCAGCAAAAACATTTATAGGAGATACAGGTTCAAATTTTTTAGGATTTATGCTAGCAATAATATCAATTGTAGGAGTAGCAAAAACATATACAATTGCAGTAATAGTCTTACCAGTAATAGTATTAGGATTTCCAATATTTGATGTATTGTGTGCAATAGTAAGAAGAATAATAAAAGGAAAATCAATAAAAGCAGTTTTTATGGCAGATAAAGGGCATTTACACCATAGATTAGTAGCAAAAGGATTTAGTCAGAAACAAGCAGTATTAATATTATATGGACTAAGTGCAGCATTTGGAATGTTTGCAGTAATATTATTTGATAGTGGAATATGGAAAGCAGTATCATTTTTATTAATGGTTGCTGTCGCAGTAGCTGTAGGATATAAAAACTTTTTTAAAGACAAAAAAGCGGACAATGCAAAATACGAGTGCATTGTATGTAAATATATATATAATCCAAAAGTTGGAAATGAAAGAAATGGAATAAAACCAGGAACAACTTTTAGTGAATTACCAGAAGAATGGGTATGCCCAGTATGTGGAGAGAGAAAAGACATGTTTGAGAGAAGTGAATAAAAGGAGAGAATAAATAATGGAAAAAAACAAAATATCTATAATAGTACCTGTATATAATGCAGAAAAATATGTAGCAAAATCAATAGAATCATTAATGGTACAAACATTAAAAGAAATAGAAATAATATTAGTAGATGATGGAGCAAAAGATAATTCAGGAGCTATATGTGACGAATATGCAAAAAAGGATGAAAGAATAGTTGTCATACATAAGGAAAATGGAGGACTAGCAGATGCACGAAATGCAGGAATGAAAGTAGCCACAGGAAAATATATAATGTTTTTAGATGCAGATGATTTATTTGAAACAGATTCATGTGAAAATATGTATAATATGATAGAAAAAACAAAATCAGACTATGTAATAGGAAATTACAGAATGATAGAAGAAGATGGGACAAGATATAAAAATCCAGCATTTGATGTAGAGAAATTTCAAGAATTCGAAATAGATAAAAATGATTTTATAAAATCATTTTTCATAATGAATTCAACAGCATGGAACAAAATATATAAAACACAATTTTTATTAGATAATGATATAACATTTAAAGTACCATCTCCATCAGAAGATGACTATTTTACATCAATGTGTTATATAAAAGGAAAAAAAGGATATTACACATCAAAGGTAATATATTTGTATAGAAATTGTCCAAATTCAATATCAAAAAGCTGTTCATTAAAGTATTTTAAAGGAATTAATTATGCCTATGCAACAACATATAAAAGTTTTAAAGACAATAATGAAATAAATTTCTACAGATATGCCTATGCAAAGAAAAATGCATACTTAGTATGCCAATTAATTGATTCAGAGATGGTAACTGATGAAGAAAAGATAGAATGCTTAAAAGACTTTAAATGGTATTTTGATTTAAGCAATGAATTAAAAATAAATACAGTACATGAATCACTAAGAGAAGTAATGAAACTAATAAAAGAACAAGATTATGAGAATGCAATAATAGAAATGAATAAATTGAAGGAATATAGAAAAGGTTTACCAGATAATGTAAAAAAGAGAATGTCTTTTCCAACAGCAGAAAACTATGCAGAAATGGGAAAATATGATAGTGAATTTAAAAAATAATATAGTTAAAGGATGTTAAAAAATAATAAAAACTAATAGAGAAGGGAAAAATAATGTTTAAATTAAAATATGAGAAAAGGTACCAAAACCAAATATATACAAAATATGATATAACATTTCCAGAAGAAGATTATTATTATTTAGAAGAAAATATATTCTGTGTAGCGGATGGAGTAACAAGAGATTTAGTAGGAGGAGAAATAAGACCATATCCACAAACTAAAGAAGAGGCACAATATATAGCAGAACATTATCCAAACCCGAGTGGAGCATATGAATCTTCTAAGATTATAGCAAATAATTTTATAAAATATATGAAAGCAAATAAAACAAATCAAAGTGAAGCAGCAGTAAAAGAAGCAATAAGAAAAGCAAATGAAGATGTATGGGAAATAAATAAAAATAGAAATATAGACTATGTAGGAGAAGATTTATATTGCTCTGAAGCAGTAGGAGGGATAATAACAGAGGAATATTTATATTGTTTTGCTATTGGAGACTGTTATATAAAAATATTTGATAAAGATATAAATGAAATATTTTCAACAGAAAATGACCATTTATGGATGGAAGAATTCGAAGAAGAGTATTTAAAAAAAGGAAAATATGATTGGTTTGATCCAAGATCAAGACTTTTAATTAGAGGAGCACTACGAAATAATTATTTAGTTACATATAATGGAAAAAAAGTAGGATATGGAGCACTAACTGGAGAAGATAGAGCAATGGATTTTGTAAAAATGTATAAAATTCCATTAAATGCTACAAAATATATTGTAGCTTATTCTGATGGGTGCATGCCATATTTTGAAAATAAAAAGGAAGCAGAAGAAACATTAAAAAATCCAGATAGGATAAAAACTAATGGAAGTGAGAGAACATTAGTAATATATGAGAATACATAAAATTCGATATTGTAGAAAGGAGGTTGCTAGCATTTAAGCTAGCAATAAAAGTGAAGATGAAAAAAGTAATATTATTTGGAGTACCAACACATGGAAATATAGGAGATGCAGCAATTGTAATAGCAGAAGAAAAATTTATAAGAGATAATTTAAATAAATATGAATATATAAAAGTATTAGATGATGAGACAAAAGACAAAATCGAAGAAATGAAAAATATAATAAAAGATGAAGATATAATATTACTACATGGTGGCGGAAACTTAGGAGATGAATACATGATTTGTGAAGAAAGAAGACGAATGGTAATAGAAGCATTTCCAAATAATAAAATAATATTAATGCCACAGTCAATTTATTTTAATGATACAGAAATTGGAAAAAAGGAATTAGAAAATACAAAAAAATTATATAATAGTCATAAACATTTAACTTTAGTAGCAAGGGAAGAAGTATCATTTAACATAATGAAGAAAGAATTTGCAAATGTAAATGTAATATTAACACCAGATATAGTAATGTATTTAAATAAAACGCAAAATACAGAAAGACATGGAGTTGTTCTAGCTATGAGAAAAGATATAGAAAAAATATTAACAGCTGAACAAATGGAAAAAATAAATGATGATATTTCTAAATATTTTGAAAGTAAGACAATAACAGATACACATCTAGGAGATGCAGAAATAAGTTGTGAAATGAGAGAAAAAGTAGTTGAAGATAAATTAGAAGAATTTAGAAAATCACAATTAGTTATAACAGATAGATTACATGGCATGATATTTGCAGCAATAACAAGTACACCATGCATAGCATTAGGTAATTATAATCACAAAATAGAATCAAGTTTTGAATGGCTAAGACATAAGGAATATATTAAATTTTTGAAAGATACAAAAGATTTAGAAGAAGCAATAATAGAGTTGAAAGACAAAAATGTCAATTATAATAATGAATTTGCAGTAAAGGAATATAAACAAATATTAGACATAATAAATAACTAGGAGTGATATATATGATACCCAAAAAAGTACACTATATTTGGTTAGGAGGAAAACCAAAAGATAAGTTAACAGAGATATGTCTATTAACTTGGAAAGATAAGATGCCAGAATATGAATTTATAGAATGGAATGAAACCAACTTAGATTTAGAAAAAATTTCACAAGAAAATGAGTATTTTGCAGAATGTAGGAAACGAAATCTATATGCATTTATGGCAGATTATTTAAGGATAAAAATATTGTATGAACAAGGTGGAATATATATAGATACTGATGTACAAGCAATAAAATCATTAAATCCGCTATTAGATAGAAATTTAATATTAGGATATGAAGAATGTACAATAGATGTAGTAAAAAAACAAATAGGAACAGGTTTTATAGCAGCAGAAAGAGGACATTGGTTTATAGAAAAGATATATAATTTTTATAAAAACGAAATAATGAATTCAGAGATGTTCATAATACCTGTTATTATGACAGATACATATAATAAATTGAATAAGGAAGAAAAAGAAAAAATAGAAATATTGCCCAAAGAATATTTTTCACCATATGATTCAGGTGGAGGAAAATTATTCAGTATAGAATTGATTACGAAAAATACATATGCAATACATTGGTTTTCATATAGTTGGGGAAATTATAAAAATAGAAAATGGGCATTAGTAAAACATATAAAAAATCCATTAAAAAGAAGAATTCAGATGGTAAAGAACAGAATAAAATTTTATAAAGAAACACAAACAGTAAAAAAGAATAGAAGGAAAAACTAAAAAGAAAGGAAGGAGAAGAGTAGAATGGAAAAATTATTAATAATAGGACACAAAAATCCAGATACAGATTCAATATGTTCAAGTATAGTATTAGCAGAGATACAAAGCAAAATGACAGGAGAAGAAGTAGAGGCAGTAAGATTAGGAAACATAAATCAGGAAACAGAATATGCATTAAAATATTTTGAAGTAGAACCACAAAGAATGATAGAGAAAGTAGAAGAAGGGCAACCAGTAATGTTGGTAGACCATAATGAATTCACACAAAGTGTAGAAGGAATAGAAAAAGCAAAAATACTAGGAGTAATAGACCATCACAAAATAGCAAATTTCCAAACATCAGAACCATTATTTTACATGGCACAACCAGTAGGATGTACAGCAACAATAATATATGATATATGCTTAATGAATAATATAGAAATAAGTAAGAAAATGGCGGGACTATTATTAAGTGCAATAATATCAGACACATTACTATTAAAATCACCAACATGTACAGTAAAAGATATAGAGATAGCAAATAAACTTGAAAAAATAGCAGAAGTAGATAAAAATACATATGGATTAGAAATGTTAAAAGCAGGAACAAAATTAGATGGATATACAGAAGAAGAACTATTAAACTTAGACTCAAAGAAATTTGAAAAAGACAATGTAAAATATATGATAGCACAAGTAAACACAGTAAGTATAGAAGATGTATTAAAAAAACAAGATAAAATAGAAGAAGCAATGAGAAAAGTTATAGAAGAAAACCAATTAAATTTATGTTTATTAGCAATAACAGACATAGTAAACAGTAATTCAGAAGCAATAGTAATTGGAAATAGAACAGATATAATAGAAAAAACATATAAGATTGAAAACAACAGAACATTTATGCCAGGTGTAGTATCAAGGAAAAAACAGATTATACCATTAATAGAGGCAAATATCTAAAAACATAAATTCAATATATATAATATATAAAGGAGGATATGTTAGTAATTGGAAACTAACATAAGTTAAATGATATGAGAATAAAAAATATATTTAAAATAGCAATAATATTTATAATGACAATGTTTATAATGATACAAACATCCATAGCATCAACAACAGGAGTAATAACATATGATACTGTAAGAGTAAGAAAAGATCCAGAACCAGACCTAAAGAAAACAAAAACATATGCATTAGTATCAATAGGTGATAAGGTAGAAGTATTAGAAAAATCAGGAAACTGGTATAAAATAACTTGTACATATGAAGGAAAAAAGGTAACAGGATATGTTAGAGAAGACTTAATAGATGTAAAAAATCCTGAGAAATTAGAAACAAGTAGTAATAACAACAGCAATAGTAACAATAATAGTTCAAGCAGTAACAGTAGTACAAATACTAATTCTAATGCAAACTCTAGTACAAGCTCTAATACAAGTAAACCAGATACATCAAATAATTCTAGTACTAATTCAAATAGTACAACTGAAAAGCCAACAACAAGTGAACAAAATACTTCAAATGAAGAAACGTCAAATAATGAATCAAACAATCCAAATGAGAGTTCAAATAATTCTAATAAACCAACAACATCGGATAATCAAAATCAATCAGAAGTAATATTAACAACATTAAATATTTCAGAAAGTGATATAAAAGAGGGAAATAAAATAAAACTAGAAAAGGATACACATATAAAAATATTACCTGTAGTTAATTCTACTAATATTGGAACTATAACTTCAGGAACAGAAGTAACTGTTGTAGAAAATGTAAATAAATGGATACGAATAGAAACAGAGGAGCTAATAGGATGGGCAAGAATAGAGTAATACTAGAAATTGTAATAGGATATATAATAGGTATTTTATGGGGACTATACTTAGATAAAATAAGTATAGTCCTGTTGTATATAATAATGTTTTTAATAATAAAATTAATTTCATTCACAAGGATTTATAAATATATAAAATTAATACTAAAACCAGTTACAGTAATTTTAATCATAATATCGTCATTAATATCAAATTTAATTCTAATAAATCAAAATAACAAATATAAAGAACTATTTACACAAATTGAAGATGTAGAAATAGTAGGAAGAGTAATTGATAATGGGACAAACAAAGAATATACAAATATATACAAAATAAAAATAGAAAAATTAAATAATAAATTAAAATACAAAGATACACATGTATATTTGCAATATAAAGAAAAACTAGAATATGGAGACTCAGTATATATTCAAGGAAAGTTTGAAGAGCCAGATATAACAAAAAACTATAAGGGATTTAATTATAAAGAGTATTTAAAGACATTAAAGATATATGGAACCGTAAAAGGAGAGAACATACAAGTAATTGAAAAAAAACAAAATAATGTAGTAATGACATATTTTAATAATACACTTCTGAAAACAAAAGATACAATAAAAGCTAATTTCGACCAAAATATAGGAGGTATATTATTGGGAATTTTATTAGGAGATGCTAATGAAATAGAAGAAGAAGTAAGACAGAACTTTTCAGAAAGTAATATTTCACATATACTAGCTGTATCAGGAATGCATATTTCATATATCATAATACGGATTATCATTTATACTAAATAAAATATTAGGAAAGAGTAATAGTAAAATTTTAATAATAGTATTTTTAGTTATATATATGATATTAACAGGATTTAGTCCATCAGTTGTAAGAGCTAGCGTAATGAGTATCATATTTTTAATATCGAAAATTTTACATAGAAAAAATGATATATGGACAAGTATATCAATATCTTTATTAATATTACTAATATATAATCCATTTCTAATATGTAATATAAGTATACAATTTACATATATAGCTACAATAGGAATTATTTTATTACAAAGAAATATATTAAATTTTTTTAAAAATATACGAATCAAGGATTCAAATCATATACTAAGAAAAAGAAAAATTACAAATTTGAAAATTCAGAAAATATTAAGTTCAATTTATGAAATTTTATCAGTATCTTTTGCGGCACAAATAATGATATTACCAATAAGTATTTTATCTTTTAACACATTTAATCTAACTTTTTGGATTACAAATTTTTTTATCAGTTTTATTGTCCCACCAATTATCATTTTAGGTTTAATAATCATAATTACTATAATATTAGGGTTCAAACAAATTTATTTAATCAATTTAATTCTAAAGATTTTAATTAATATTCTAATTGTTATTTCAAAAATAGGTAGTAAATTACCTTTTAGCAAAATTAAGGTTACAACTCAAGAAGTATGGAAAATAATAATCTACTATATATTTGTTATCATTGCAAATCATTTGTATTCAATATGGCATAAAAGAAAACTTACGACTTTTGAACAAAGAATAAAAAATATAGTATATCTAATTAAATGTAAGTTGAGAGAGAATAAGAAAGTTATCTTCAAAATGTTCATAGTAATACTTATCGTTCTTTTCATTATATTTAATTTATCAAATAGAGATTTACAAGTTTATTTTATAGATGTTGGACAAGGTGATAGTACTTTAATAATTACTCCAAATAAAAAGACAATTTTAATTGATGGTGGAGGAAGTGAGAATTATGAAGTTGGAGATAATATTTTAATACCATATTTATTGGCACGACAGATTAAAAAAATAGATTATATTTTTATTAGTCATTTTGATACTGACCATGTGCGGGGGGGTGCTTACTGTTATGGAAGAATTAAATGTTCAAAATGTTATAATTGGAAAACAATTTGAAAGTTGTGAGAATTATATGGAATTTATAAAAATAGCAAAGCAGAGAAATATAAAAGTACATGTAGTAGAAGCGGGGAAAAGAGTTAATATGGAAAAAGACATATATTTCGATATTTTATGGCCAAGCTCTAATAATATGATTAATGAGAACATATTAAATAATAATTCTTTGGTTTGCAAAATTGTATATAGGAATTTTTCAATTTTATTTACAGGTGATATTGAAGAAATTGCTGAAAGAGCTATTTTAGAAAAATATCAGAATACCAATGTATTAAAATCTACAATATTGAAAGTAGCTCATCATGGTTCAAAATCGTCATCTGTAAAAGAATTTCTGAATGCTGTAAAACCTAGGATTGCATTAATAGGAGTAGGAAAGAAGAATAATTTTGGTCATCCTAATTTGAAGGTTTTGAAAAGACTAGAACGGATGTGGAAGTAGAGTATTTCGAACTGATGAGGATGGTGAAATTACAATAAGAGTGAATAGAAAAGGGAAGATTTGGTTGGACAAGATGATATCTAAAGAAAGACATCTGGATGTAAAAATAATAATGTTGAGCCAGAAAAACAATGTAAAGGTTCTCTCAATGTAAGATTAGGGGTAGATCTTCATAATAAAGCAAAAATGAAATCTATTGAGAAAAACATTTCAATTAATGAATTAATAAAGAATGCAGTAGTAGAATATTTAAGAATAAATAACAATAATTAGTTTATTATTCTATGAAAATCAAATATTTAATGCTCTGAAGGAATAAAACCACCAAAACTTGGAAATAATAGAAACAAGAAGAAAAAAGCCAATAAAAAGAGGTGGTCAAATGAATAAAGAAAATGTAATAGTTGCAATAATAGCAATAATAGTTCTAATAGGAGCAATATTTACATCAATAGCAATAAGAAATAGAAATCAACAAAACAAAGAAAATGCAGAAGGAAGAGGAATAATAATATTAAATGAAGAAGTAAGTGATGAATGTACAGAAGAATATATAAAAAATGTAGAAAATCAAACAGAACAAACAAGTTCAACAGAAGAAAAAATATCTGCTAATGCAATCCTTATATTAAAAAAATATTATACACAATGTGAACATACAATAAATGAATATGTAGAAATGCCTCCAGAATTAGTAAATATGACTGAGCAAGAAATACAAAAAGAATATCCAGAATGGGAATTAATAGGATTTTCGCCAAATGAAGTAATACTGTATAAAGAATTTGCCGAAAGATGTAAAGAACATTTTATATTAAAAATCGAATCAGGAAAAATAGTTGTTTATAAAATATTAGAAGGTGGAGAATTAGAAATATATGATAAAACAGAAATAGGAACAGAATATTTAACCGAAACAGATTTAATAAACATGCAAGATGGACTAGAAATATATGGAAAAGAAGAACTTAATAAAATATTAGAAGACTTTGAGTAAGTCTTCTAATATTTTATTAAATCTTTATTCAAATCACTTTTATTAATAAATCCTTTAGAATATAGAGCTTTAATATACATAATAAGAGCAAAAACAGTACAAAAAATTGCAAAACAATATAAAGCAAAATCTATATTAATAAGAATACCTACAGTAACATTAAATTGTTTTAAAAGTAAAGAGCCAACTATAGCTAAATAAAGTAAAACAGTAGCTAATTTCCCATACCATTTACTATAGACTACAATATTTTTACCATAAAGGAATGTAGCACCACAGATAAGGATTAATTCTTTAGCCATAAGAATTAATAAAATCCAAGGTGGAATCATTCTCGTAATAACTAACATTGCAATAATACAAATTTGAGTAATCTTATCAGCCAAAGGATCTAGTAATTTACCTAAATTTGAAACTAAATTAAATTTTCTAGCAATAAATCCATCTGCAATATCAGTAATAGCAGAAAGGGTAAAAACTAAAAGAGCAGCTAAATAATCTTGTGTATAAATGTTATTAAGAATTATTGGAATTAGTACAAATCTAAAAAGTGATAATATATTAGGAATATGTTTTTTCATATAATTGCTTCCTCCATATTTAAACAGTATACTCAAAAGTCAAAAAATTAAACGAAAAGTTTTAATTTCAAGTTTTGGAATACAGTTAAACAATACTAAATTTTAATTCATTATTTTCTAAATTTATTGATACATTTTGTCCATCTAAAAGTTCACCTTTCAAAATCATATCAGAAAGTTCATCTTCAATATATCTTTGTATAGCTCTTCTCAAAGGGCGGGCACCAAATTTTAAATTAGTACCTTTATCTAAAATAAAATCTTTTGCAGTTGTAGTTAATGATAATGTAATATTTTTATCATTCAAAGCAGATAATGTATCTTTTAACATTAAGTCAACAATTTTTAAAAGTTGTTCTTTAGTTAAGCTATCAAATATAACGATTTCATCTACTCTGTTTAAAAATTCAGGTCTAAAAATTTCTTTCAAACTATCTTCAATTTTATTTTTATTAACAGTCTGTTGTGCAAAACCAATAGAATTTGTATTTAAGTTTGAACCAGCATTAGAAGTCATAATAATTATTGTATTTTCAAAACTAATTGTATTTCCTTGATTATCAGTTAATCTGCCATCATCTAATACTTGCAATAAAATGTTAAATACATCTGGATGAGCCTTTTCTATTTCATCTAATAAAATTATGGAATAAGGTTTTCTTTTAACTTTTTCAGTAAGTTGACCAGCATCATCATAACCAACATAACCAGGAGGTGCACCAATCAATTTTGAAGTTGAGTGACTTTCCATATATTCAGACATATCAATTCTTATTATATTATCTTCACTACCAAACATTTCATATGCTAAGCACTTAGCAAGTTCAGTTTTTCCAACTCCAGTAGGTCCAACAAATATGAAAGAAGGGGGACGTTTTGTAGTTTTTAATCCTGCACGGTTTCTTCTTATAGCTCTTGAAACAGCACTTACAGCTTCTTCTTGACCTATTATTCTAGTATGAAGATTTGTTTCTAAATTTAAAAGTTTTTGTGTTTCAGCTTCAGTAATTTTCTTAACTGGAATTTTAGTCCAATTTTCTATTACATTTGCAATATCTTGAACTGTCAAGTTTTTAAGTTTCATAGTTTTAGTTAATTTATCAATTTTTTCCACAAGTTGACATTCACGAGTTTTTAAATCTGCTACTTTTTGATAATTAGCATTTGCATCTATATCTTGACCTGAAGGAGATTCGATATTTGAAAGAGAATCTTTTTCAGTTAATACATCTTTTAGTTCTTGCTTTAACATTTCTAATTTGAATAAATCTTTATTTTCTAAATTGATACGAGAACATGCTTCATCTAATATATCTATAGCTTTATCTGGTAAAAAACGGTCATGTATGTATTTTTCAGACATTATAACTGTTTGTCTTATAACATCTGATGATATTTTAACTTTGTGATATTCTTCATAATATTTTTTAATTCCATCTAAGATACTAACAGAATCTTCAATATTAGGTTCTTCAACTAGAACTTGTTGGAAACGTCTTTCAAGAGCAGCATCTTTTTCAATATATTTTCTATATTCCTTAAGAGTAGTTGTTCCAATTAATTGAATTTCACCATTTGATAGGGCGGGTTTTAATATGTTTGCTGCATTCATTGAATGCTCACCATCACCAGCTCCTATTATATTATGTATTTCATCAATTACTAAAATGATATTACCATAATCTCTACATTCATCAATAATACCTTTCATTCGAGATTCAAATTGACCTCTAAATTGTGTCCCTGCGATTATAGATGTCATATCAAGTAAATAAACTTCTTTATTTAATAATTTTGCTGGTACATTATTGTTAGCAATTTTTATAGCTAATCCCTGTGCTATTGCAGTTTTACCAACACCAGGTTCACCAATAAGGCAAGGATTGTTTTTAGAACGTCTATTTAATATTTGAATAATTCTTTGAATTTCTTTATCACGCCCAATTACTAAGTCCAATTCATTATTTTTTGCTTTACTTGTCAAATTTGTTCCATATACATCTAAGAATTTTTTCTTACTTGATGTTTTTGGATTTTTCTTTTTATCAACTTTTACTTTTTTCTTTTCTTGATTTTGTTCTTCTTTTTTATTATTTCCTAACATATTAGAGAAAATAGAACCTAGAGGTATTGCAAAAGCTCCAATAGCTTTTTCTGGGTCAATATTTTCATCATTCATAGTATCATTTTCTTCATCTTTTTGATTTGGATTTATAGATATATTTAATCCTTTCAAATTATCTAAACCATTTAAGTCATCAATATTTATATTATCTAGTTCTTCGAGATTCATATTTTCTAAATTTAAAGATTCTGATAAATCTTTTATTATATTTTCCATTTGTTTTGAGACATCTGATATGTTAATTTTATCCTTTGATAATATATCATTTTGTTTTGATAATACTTCTAGTGGATTTATGCCTTGCTTTTTTGCACAGTCATAACATAAACCTTCTAATGAAGAATTACCATTTTCTATTTTATCCATAAAAATTATTGCTGTATTTTTATTGCATTTTGAACATAACATTTATAGTTTCCTCTTTTCTTCTTTGTAATAATCATATACAGTATATATTACCTTAATTTTACAGTTTCGTCAAGGTATTTTAGAAGAAAAATCAAGCTATTTTCACCTTGAAAAGTAACTATAATTTTTATATTTTTATTTTAGATAAATAAAGTAAAATATGTTTATAGTTTTTGTAAAATAATTTTGGATTTTTAGATAGATGTATTATGGAGATAAATGTAAAAGAGATTAAAAAATTATTGAAAAAGAAAGATATAGTTGATATAATACATGTACAGAAAATAAAATAGACAAGCAAAAATAAAAAAGAGATATAGCAAAAGTAGAGAAAGAGAGTAGAGAATATGATAAAAAATAAAAAATAGCTTATTAACAAATAGGCGCACATATATGCTCATTAAAAAATAAAGATATTAAAAATATATACTCCTCTTAAAAATATAAAAAGCAAGAATGGAGAGATAAAATGCCAAAATTTTTTGTAAAACAAGACCAAATAAAAGAAGACATAATCGAAATAAAAGAAGAAGATATAAAACATATAAAAAACGTATTAAGAAAAGAAATAAATGATGAAATAGAAATATGTAATCAAGAAAATGGAGACAACTATAAGTGCAAAATAGAACAAATAAATCAAGAAAATATAAAATGCAGAATAATAGAAAAAATAGAAAATAGAAAAGAATCTCAAATATATGTAGATATATATCAAGGACTACCAAAAGTAGATAAGATGGAATTAATAATACAAAAATCAGTTGAACTCGGAGTATATAGAATAATACCAACAAATATGAAAAGATGTATAGTAAAAATAGAAGCTAAGGAAGAACATAAAAAAATAGAAAGATGGCAAAAAATATCAGAAGTAGCAGCAAAACAAAGTGGAAGAAATTTGATACCAAAAGTAGAAAATATAACAAATGTAAAAAAAATAAGCAATGAACTTGAACAGTATGATATACTATTAGTGGCATATGAAGAAGAACAAGAAAATACACTAAAACAAGAACTAGTAAAAATAAAACAAGAAAAAAAAGAAAAGTTAAACATTGGAATAGTAATAGGACCTGAAGGAGGAATAGACAAAGAAGAAATAGAAATATTAAAACAATCTGGAGCAAAAATAGTAACATTAGGTCAGAGAATTTTAAGAACAGAAACAGTTGCACTAAACATTTTAAGTATTATAATGTATGAATTGGAATAAAACATTTCATAATATAAAAGTAATATACGATAAAAAGGAGGAAAAAAGTGAGTAAGCATTCAAAAGAAAAAAATAATATGAAAGAACAAATATATGCTAAAAACAATATAAAAGAACAAACAGCAGATAAAGGAAATAATAAGAAAAAAGAGAAAATATTTAGCAAAGGAAAGAATATAATAAATAAGCAAGTATGCAGTAAAGAAGTATTTATAAATATAATTTATGCAATAGTAATAATGCTATATTTTGTTATTCTAAATGTAATAAATTATAATTGCACAGAAGACATATTTAAAAAATATATAAAAATATCATATATGACTATTTTAGTAATATCAGTAATAACAATAGAAACAGCATATAGAAAGAGTAATAAAAAAATAGCCATAAATGGAATAGAATACATAATAATAGCAACATATATACTATTAATAGAAACTATTACAACAGCATTAAACTTAAGTATGAATAAATATATAGTATTTTCTTCATATGTATTTCCTATATATTATATATTTAAATCAATAATCATGGAAACAACAGAAAACAGAAAAGAATTAAAACAACTAAGTGACATAAAAGACATAGTAAAAAAAGAAAAACCAACAAAAAAGGTTGCAAAAAAGAGAATAATATAGTAAAATAAATAATATAATACGAAAACGGAATAATATAAAGAAAAATATAATAAAAAAGTGGAGGAGATAATATGCAATTGATAAATATAGGATTTGGAAATATAGTGTCGGCAGACAGGATAGTAGCAATAGTAAGCCCAGAGTCAGCACCAATAAAAAGGATGGTACAAGAAGCCAAAGATAATAAAACAGCAGTAGATGCAACTTGTGGAAGAAGAACAAGAGCAGTATTAATAATGGATTCAGGAAATATCATATTATCAGCAGTTCAACCAGAGACAGTAGCAGGAAGATTAGATAAAGATATATCTCAAGAAGATAATTAAGGGGAGGAAAGAAAATGATAGTAAAACCAACAGTATCAGAATTATTAACTAAATCAAAAAATAGATATGAGTTAGTAATAGCAACATCAAAAAGAGCAAGACAAATTGCAAATGGAGATAAAACATTAACAAAAGTAGATGAAGCATCTGCAGTTACATTAGCTGCAAATGAAATTGCAGAAGGAAAAGTAAAAATAATAGGAGAAAAAGAAGAAAATAACGATGGAAAAAAAGAGTAATAAGAGAAAAATAATATCATTAGCAGGAGATTTAGCATCAGGAAAAGGAACAGTATCAAAAATTTTAATCGAAGATTTAAAATATGGAATTTATAGAAATGGCGAATATGTAAGAAAATTAGCAAAAGAGATGAATTTAAATATAACAAGTTTTAATGAATATTTAGCAAATCATCCAGAAATAGACCAGCAGATAGAAAATAGTGCAGCAGAATATGCAAAAACGCATAATGAATTTATAATAGATGCACGCTTAGGATGGTATGCAGTTCCAGAATCATTCAAAATTTATTTGAAAGTAGATATAGATATTGCAGCTAAAAGAGCATTTGAAGACAACTTAAGAAAAGGGACAGAAAATTTTCCAACAGTGGAAGAACAAAAACAAGATATGATAAGAAGATTTAAATTAGAAAATGAAAGATATTGGAAATTATATCATGTTCATAAAGAAGATATGTCAAATTATGATTTAGTAATTGATACAACATACAAAACACCAGAAGAAGTGGCGAACATTATAAAAGAAGAATACTCAAAATGGTTAGAAAAATAAGAAAAGAGACTTCGTCACATGTGCATTTTGCTTCTCAAATATGCACAGACTAAGGAAACTTAACCTTATTGTATACGTAAAAATCTTCGATTTTTCCTATACAATAAGAAAATAGGACTATGTGAAGAAATTAAATTCCATAGTCCTATTTATTTTCAGCCTATTTTTAAAATTAAAATTTTATACTACTTTCTAAAGCAAGTTTAATCATATTATTCAAACCATTTTGTCTTTCAGCAATTGTAGCAACTCTATCGACATATAAAGAATCTACAACACACATAAGGCAACAAGCCTTTTTACCAAAGAAATTAGCAACATAAAATAGTGAAAATGCTTCCATTTCAGCAGCGATAGGATTAATATCTGAAGGTATTCTATTTAAAAATTTATTTACATCAGACATATAAAAATCAACCATATCAGTACAAATGGTATTTCCTTTAACAATAGGAATATTAATAGAATTAGAAGTTTGACTAACAATATCATTTAATTCAGATGAAGAATAAGAAATATGGCAGTCATCATTATTAAAAGTCAATGCAAAATTGCCTTCTGTATAAGCAGATTCACTTAATATTACATCAAATAAATTAAGATTTTTAGTATAGGCGCCACAAGAACCTATTCTAATAATATTTTCAACATTATAAAATTTATATAATTCATAGCAATAAATTCCCATACTTGGCATTCCCATACCATGAGCCATAACAGAAATTTCTTTTCCTTTATATTTACCAGTATATGCATATATACCTCTAACAGAATTAATTAATCTGTAATCTTCCAAAAAATTTTCAGCAATATATTTTGCACGGAGAGGGTCACCTGGCATTATTACAGTTTTTGCATAATCTCCAACATTTGCTTCATTATGTGGTGTTGACATATAAAACCTCCATATTTTAAATTAATATATTTTTTACTATAGAAAAAGATTAGGATTCTTATTGATTTTTACTTTCTATATTTTGAAGTTGAAACCTATATTTTTGTTCTACATTAGGATATTTTTCATGATCTACTTCAGAAATAAACATATCATAAGGTCTAATGTATAAAGAATTATCTCCATATAATGCACGATAAACAACATATTTTTCTCTTGTTTCACTATGAGTTGCTATATCTTCTAATATATATAAATCTCCTTTAAAATGCTTATATATACCTTTTATTTTTAATTCATTCATAATAGTTTCCTCCTTTGACCTGATTATATAGTATATAAAAATAAAAGTCAAAATAAAATTTTAACAATTTTATACTATCGTAAAAAACTACTTTAAAAAAACATATAAATCTGATATAATACAAAACAAGAAAAAATACAAAGACAAAATGGAGGAAAAATGATAGAAAAAGTAAACACGATACAAAAATTAAAAAAATTAAATAAAGAAGAGAAAAAACAATTATCAGAAGAAATAAGAAAATATATAATAGAAACAGTATCAAAAAACGGAGGACATCTAGCATCAAATTTAGGAGTAGTAGAATTAACAATAGCATTACATAGTATATATAAAGTACCAGAAGATAAAATAATATGGGATGTAGGACACCAAACATATACACATAAAATACTAACAGGAAGAAAAGAAGAATTCAAGACAATAAGAACAAGAGAAGGAATAGCAGGATTTCCAAAAACTTGTGAAGCAGAAGAAGACTGCTTCAATACAGGTCATAGTAGTACATCAATATCAGTAGCACTAGGAATGGCAAAAGCAAGAGACATTAAAAATGAAAAAAATTCAGTAATTGCCATAATAGGAGATGGAGCGTTAACAGGAGGAATGGCATTAGAAGCGCTAAATGATGCGGGAAACAGTAGAACAAAAATAACAGTAATATTAAATGATAATGAAATGAGTATATCGAGAAATGTAGGAGGAGTAAATAGACTACTAAGTAGATTAAGAACAAGGAAGTTATATACAAAATCCAATATTTCAATAAAAAAGATAATAGGAAAAGTTCCATTAGTAGGAAAAACAACAGTAAAACTAATTCAAAGAACAAAAAGAAGTATAAAACAATTTATAATACCAAAAATGTATTTTGAAGACATAGGATTTACATATTTAGGGCCAGTAGATGGACATAGCATAGAACAATTAGAAAATATATTAAGAGACAGTCAAAAATTACAAGGACCAGTATTAATACATGTAATAACAAAAAAAGGAAAAGGATATAAACCAGCAGAAGAGAATCCAGATAAATTCCACGCTACAGGAAGTTTTGAAATAGAAACAGGAAAAGCCAAAAAAGAAAAAGCAAAAGATTATTCAAAAGTATTTGGAGACAAGTTAGTAGAACTTGCAGAAAAAAATAATAAAATAGTAGCAATAACTGCAGCAATGAAAGATGGAACAGGATTATCAGAATTTAGCCAAAAATTCTCAGAAAGATTTTTTGATGTAGGTATAGCAGAACAACACGCATTAGGATTTGCAGCAGGACTAGCAAAATCAGGAATGACACCAGTTGTTCCAATATATTCATCATTTTACCAAAGAGCATATGACCAAGTAATACATGATATATGTTTACAAAATTTACATGTAATAATGTGTGTAGACAGAGCAGGGTTAGTGGGAGCAGATGGAGAAACACATCATGGAGTATTTGATTTATCATTTTTTAAAATAATTCCAAATATTGTAATACTAGTACCAAAAAACTTTGAAGAATTAGAAAAGATGCTAGAATTTGCAGTAAAATTAGAAAAACCAGTAGTTATAAGATACCCAAGAGGAGGAGAAGGAAAAAACAAATTAAATCAATGTGAAAATATAAAACTAGGGAAAAGTGAAATAATACAAGAAGGAAATGATGTAACAATAATAGGAATAGGAAAAACAGTAGAAAGTGCAATAGAATTATCAAATGAATTAAAAAAAGAAGGAATTGATGCAGAAATAATAAATGCAAGGTTTTTAAAACCATTTGATAAAGAAAAAATATTAAAATCTATAATAAAAACTAAAAAAGTTATAACAATGGAAGACAATACTATAATAGGAGGATTAGCAACAGAGATTAAGGAATTAATAGCTGAAAATGATATATACAATATAGAAGTAAAAAGCTATGGAATAAACGATAAATTTATGGGATATGCAACATGGGAGGACATATTTGAAGAAGTAAAAAGTAAAGAGATAAATGAGAAAGTGCTTTTTTAGAATAAAAGAGAGGGTGTTAAATTGAAAAAGGTATTATTCATATCAAGTACAGGAGGACATCTAAACGAGTTATTACAGCTAAAACCACTATTTGAGAAATATGATTATCATATAGTAACTGAGAAAGATAAAACAAATGAAAATTTAAAAACAGAATACAAAGAAAAAATAGACTATTTACCATATGGAACAAGAAGTAAGATATTTTCATATATATTCAAATATTCATATTTATGTTTAAAAACAATATATCTATACTTTAAAATAAGACCTAAATATATCATAACAACAGGAACACATACGGCAGGACCAATGTGTTATCTAGGGAAGATATTTAGAAGTAAGATAATATATATAGAAACAATAGCGAATGTAAATAGAAAAACTGCAACAGGAAGATTAATATATCCAATAGCAGACTTATTTATAGTACAATGGGAAGAAATGTTAAAAGTATATCCTAAAGCAGTTTATGGAGGATCAATATTTTAATATGAATAAAAAACATAACAGGAGGAATGAAAGATGGTATTAGTTTTATTAGGAACACAAAATAATAGTTTCCATAGATTATTAAAAGAAGTAGAAAAAAACATAGATAACAAAAACATAAATGAAGAAGTAGTAGTACAAGCAGGGTATACAAAATATGAAACAGAAAAAATGCAAGTATTTGAAACATTACCAAAAGAAGAATTAGGAGAATTGATAAAAAAAGCAAATTATGTAATATCACATGGTGGAGTAGGGTCAATGATAACATCAAACCAAGAAGGGAAAAAAGTAATAGCTGTACCAAGACAAAAGAAATATCAGGAGCATGTAAATGACCACCAAAAAGCAACAGTACAGGAGTTTGAACAAAAAGGTTATGTCTTAGGGATAGAAGAAGTAGAAGAATTAGGAGAGGCAATAAAAAAATTAAAAGAATTCCAACCAGTGATATATAAAAAAAAGGAAAGTAATATAATAAAAATAATAGAAGAATATATAGAAAATCATTAGATATATAAATGTAAGGAGGAAGAGAAATGTCAGAAAAAATGAAACCAAAAACATTACCAGGATTTATGGAATTATTACCAAATGAACAAATATTATTTAATAAAATGAAAGAAACAATACAAAAAACGTATGAAAAATACGGATTTTTACCAATAGACACACCAATAATAGAAGATGCACAAGTATTATTAGCAAAAGCAGGAGGAGAAACAGAAAAACAAATATATAGATTTGAAAAGGGAGAAAATGACTTAGCATTAAGATTTGATTTAACAGTACCATTAGCAAAATATGTAACTGAATATTATGACAAACTAAGTTTCCCATTTAAAAGATATCAGATAGGGAAAGTATATCGTGGAGAAAAGCCTCAAAGAGGAAGATATAGAGAATTCTATCAATGTGATGTAGATATAATAGGAGATGGAGAATTATCAATAATAAATGATGCAGAAATACCAGCAATAATATATAACACATTTAAAGAACTAGGATTCAATGAATTTACAATTTGTATCAACAACAGGAAAATATTAAATGGATTATTCAAGAGTTTAGGATTGTCAGAAGAATCACAACAAATATTAAGAATAATTGATAAAATTGATAAAATAGGAAAAGATGAAGTAAGAAAAGAATTATCAAAAACTATACAAGATGACAAATTAGAAATAATTATGAAATTTATATCAATTCAAGGAGATAATAATACAAAAATACAATTATTAGAAGAATTAAATATAAAAGATGAAATATTTACAGAAGGATTAAGAGAGATAAAAGAAATAACAAAGTTCATAAAAATATTTGGAGTCCCAGAAGAGAACTTTAAAATTGACTTAACAATAGCAAGAGGATTAGATTATTACACAGGAACAGTATATGAAACATTTTTAAATCAATATAGAAAATTAGGAAGTATATGTTCAGGAGGACGATATGACAATTTAACAGAATATTATACAGATAGAAAGATGCCAGGAGTTGGAATATCAATAGGATTATCAAGACTATTCTTCCAATTAATGGATAATCAAATAATATCAGCAAAAAATGAATCAATTTCAGAAGTGTTAGTTATATCAATGTGTGAAGATTACGATATGTGTGCAAAAGTGGCATCAGAATTAAGAAAAGATGGAATAAATGTGCAAATAAATATAGAAAATCAAAAAGTAGGAAAAAAATTCAAATATGCAAATAATTTGAATGTTAAATATGTAATTATAATAGGTGAAGATGAAATAAAAAACAATGTTGTGACATTAAAAAATATGGTTACAGGAGAGCAAGAAACATTAAAAATAGAAGAAGCAATAAAAAATATAAAGAAATAAATTACAAAATATTTACTAGGGAAAGTCATTATAAAATAATAGATTTTCTAGTATAGAAAAAGGAATGGGAAAAATGAACAATAGAAAAAAGGAAATAATAGTATTAAGCATTATAATAGTTATTCAGACAATAATATTTATAGTAACAGGACATTTTAAAACATATATACATATGGATGAAGCATATTCACTTGGACTAGCGAGTTATGACAAAGTAGAAATACAACATAATGAAGATTTTTATAATAAATGGCATAATGGAGAATATTATGAAGATTATTTGACAGTTAATGATGATGAAATAGGAGAATATAAACAAGTATATGAAAATCAGAAAAATGATGTACATCCTCCTCTATATTATTTACTATTAAGACTTGCTATGGGATTTAGTATAAATCATTATTCAAAATGGCCAGGAATAATATTAAATATAATAATATGGGCATTTATAACAATATTTACATATTTAATATTGGAAAAGATATTAAAAGATAAAAGAAAATCAGCAATACTAACATTTATATCAGGAATTACAATGGCATCATTAACAAATGTAATATACATAAGAATGTATGCTTTTTCCACATTAAATATATTAATAACAACATATTTACATATGAGATTACAAGATACAGAGAAAGTAGATATTAAGTTACTAATATTTATTGGAATATCAGCATTAATTGGATCTTTAACACATTATTATTATCTATTCTATTTAGCAATGCTATATATAATATTTGCAATAAAATATATAAGACAAAAGAAATATAAAAACCTAATTTATTATACAGTAACTATGGCAGTTGCAGGAGTGTTATCATTAATAATATTTCCATATTCAATACAGCATATGTTTTTTGGATATAGAGGACAAGGAGTTATTAGCAATTTGACAAATGTACCTAAATTTTTAGATAGTTTAGGACAATATATATTTAAATTAAATTATTTTGCATTTAATAACATAATGTTTTTAATATTATTAGTAATAATAGGAATTGTAATATATAAATTCACTAAAAAGCAGGACTTAGACAATAACAAAAATCCATATATCAAAATAATTTTATTACCCACTCTATTTTATTTTATATTAGTGTCAATAGCATCGCCTTGGATAGAATTGAGATATATAATGCCAATATGTAATTTAGCATTTATATTAGTTTTATATTATTTCTATAAAATGATGAGTAGCATATGTAATGAAAAGAAAACAGATATAATTATGCTAGTTACTCTAATTATAATTTTGATTTCTCCTGTTGTATTTAGAATAGAACCAGAAGTTATGTTTTCAGATAAAAAGGAAATTGTTCAGAAGTTATCTTCTGAATGGAATATTCCTACAATATATTTTTTCTGCTCAGAACATAATAGATTTTTAGATGATATTTATTTATTTTCATTACTGGATGAATCATATATAGCTAAGGATATGGAATATAACAATGAAAATATGAGAAAACTTTTAGAAGGTAAAGACATTTCAAATGGAGTTATTGTTTTTATAAATGGGGGGCAACAGAATGATGACATATTACAGGTACTAACAGAATCGACAGAGATAGAACATTGTACGTGGATTAAAAGATTAAATGCTTGTGATGTTTATTATTGTAAATAGATTAATAGTAAAATAAATAAGCATTTCTTTATATAGCTACTATCTATATTTAATTATCAATGAATAAACTTATACAAACAATCATAAGATATAACAAACAAAGTAATGTATAGGTTTATAGGTAAAACCTCAAAAAAACCTAAATATGTGTATAAGGAATGAGGAAAATGACTAAAAAGCAAATAATAGCAATCTTTATATCATGCATAATATTATTCAATAGTATAAGTTTATCATACAATGAATATATCTGGTCAGTAAGTAGTGAAACATCAAGTAACTTAGAAATAGAAACAGCAGCATCAATTATAAAAGGAGAAAATGTAGAAGAAAATAACTCATTAAATTTAGAATGTGGTTCAGCGATATTAATAGAACAAAATACAGGTCGAATATTATATTCATATAATGTACATGAACAATTAAGACCAGCAAGTGTAACAAAGGTAATGAGTATATTATTGATAATGGAGCAGATATATACTGGAAAATTAACATATGAAACAAATATATCATGCAGTTCAAAAGCTGCAAGTATGGGAGGTTCACAAATATGGTTAGATACTACTGAAAAATTAACAGTTGATGAAATGTTAAGAGCAATATGTATAAGCTCTGCAAATGACTGTGTAATGGCAATGGCAGAACATATAGCAGGAACAGAAGAAGGATTTGTACAATTAATGAATGAAAAAGCAAAACAATTAGGAATGAATGACACGACATTCAAAAATTGCCACGGATTAGATGAAGATGGTCATGTAACATCAAGCTATGATATAAGTTTAATGTCAAGAGAACTATTAACAAAATATCCTGAAATAACAAAATATACAAGTACATATATGGACAGTTTAAGAAATGGAAAATCAGAACTAGTAAATACAAATAAACTAGTAAGGAATTATGAAGGATGCACAGGATTAAAAACAGGATCAACAAGTTTAGCATTATTTAATTTGTCAGCATCAGCAACAAGAGATGATTTATCATTAATAGCTGTTATTATGAAAGCACCAACATCTAAGATAAGATTTAACGAAGCACAAAGATTATTAGATTATGGATTTAATACATTTGAATATAAGCAATTTTCAATTGGTGGAGATAAACTAAAAGATGTAAATGTTTCAAAAGGAATAGGAACAACAGTAGAGGGTATTTTTGAAAATAATGTAGGGATACTAATACAAAAAGGTCAAGCAAATCAAATAACACAAAGTGTTATACTAGAAGAAAATATTTCAGCACCAATAGTAGAAGGTCAAAAGTTAGGTGAAGTGACATATAGTGTAGGCGATGAGAATTTACTAACTGTTAATATTGTTGCGAAAGACAATGTAAAGAAGATGAATATGTTTACAATGCTTATAAAACTATATACAAAATGGGGAAATTTGTTAAGATAAGAGATAATAAAATAAGTGTAATAATTGTAGAGGGGGAATTTAATAGGATAAAAATTTAATAAAATTTAATAAAAGCATGTAATAAAAACAACTAATTTATAAAAGGTAGATAATTACATATCTTTAGAAATTAGTTGTTTTTTTCGTATAATATATATGCAAATACATTCTATAATGAAATATATTCATTCTATTGAGGAATAAGTTTAACAATTTTAATAGTAATATCATCAGGAGTATTAGAAGCATATATTTTAACAGAAGAATCAGAATTATTCTTAAATTTAAAATCATGAGTACCATAAGAAACAGCAGCATCCTTACCCTTTTCAATATAAGGAACATCAGCACTATGAGGATGTCTTTCAACAATTTCTAATTCAGGAAAAGCAAGAACAGCATTATATAGGGTAGAACTAATTTGACAATTACCACCACCCAATCCTTTTTCTTCTATACCATCAACAATAATATTAGCTTCTAAGTAACCTCTATCAGGAGTAGCTTTGCCAACAGTATCACAAAAAGAAAAAGTATTACCAGGTTTTATTTCAGTACCATTTAAAGAAGAACAAGTCAAAGTAATATTTTGCTGTCTATTAGAATCTTTTTTATTTTTAATAACAGTAGAATAAGAAGCAACTTCTTGTTCAACAAAAGAAACAGGAGAAGGCACATTTTTAGAAACATTAGAATTATCATCAACATTGTTAGCATTTTCGTTATGATTTATAGAAATATTAGAACCACTTTTTGAAGCATTATATCCACTACCAGAATTATCCTTTTTATTAGATAAAAAATAAAAAATAAATCCACCAGCAACTAATATGCACAAAATAATAAATAGCCAGATATATTTTTTCATACAAAAAAATCTCCTTTCCAAATAAAGTTTGATAAATATAATATTTCCAAAAGATAAGAAATTATTATATCTAGTAATAAAACATTGAAAAAAAACGAACAATATAGTACAATAAACAAAAAATTCTAATTAGAAAAAGACAAAATTCAAGAAAAAAACTATTTATTTAATTTGAATATTTTAGGAAGGAAAAGAAAATGAAAAAATTAGTATTAATAGATGGAAATAGCATAATGAATAGAGCATTTTATGGAATAATGGGAAGTAAAATGTTAACAACGAAAGATGGAAAATATACGAATGCAATATATGGATTTTTAGCAATAATGTTTAAAATAATGGAAGATATAGAACCAGAATATATAGGAGTTGCCTTTGACTTAAAAGGACCAACAGAAAGGCACAAATTATATGAAGGATATAAAGCAAATAGAAAAGGAATGCCAAATGAACTAGCAGAGCAAATGCCAATAATAAAAGAAATATTAAAGGCAATGAATATAGACATAATAGAAAAACAAGGATATGAAGGTGATGATTTATTAGGAACACTAGCCCAATATGGAGAAAAGCAAGGACTGCAAGTAACTATATTATCAGGAGATAGAGACACATTCCAATTGGCAAGTAAAAATATAACAATAAGGATACCAAGAACAAAAGCAGGAAAAACAGAACAGGAAGAATATGATGAAGAAAAAATAAAAGAAACATATGGGATAATGCCAAAGCAACTAATAGAAGTAAAAGCACTTCAAGGAGACACATCAGATAACATACCAGGAGTACCAGGAATAGGAGAAAAGACAGCATTAGCATTGATACAACAATATAACACAATAGATGAGTTATATGAGAAAATAGAAAAAGGAGAAGATACATTAAAAGGAAAACAAAAAGAAAATATCGTAGAAAACAAAGAATTAGCATATATATCAAAAACATTAGGGACAATCAATACAAAAGTACCAATAGAAGATACAATAGAAAACCTAAAAGTAGAAGAATGGGACAAAGAAAAAGTATTAGAAATATTTAATGAACTAAGATTTAATAAATATATAGAAAGATTCAATTTAAGAGAAGGACAAGAACAGATTAAACAAAGTGAAGAACAAGATGAATTATTTGAAATAAAAGAAAAAATTGAAATATCTGAAATAATAGAACAAATAAAAAAAGAAAAGAAAATAACATATTACTTTGAATTAGAAGAAGATAGAAATGAAGAAAAAATAATAAAAAAAAGAATTGAAAAAATAGCTATAAGTACAGAAAAAGAAGTTTACTATTTAACACCATCAACAGAATTTTTAAAAGAAATATTTGAAAACAAAGAAATAGAAAAATCTGGACATAATATAACACAAGATTATATACTATTAAAACAAAATGGAATAACAATGGAAAATATTAAATTCGACACAATGGTAGCAGCATATATATTAAATCCAACAAACAACAAATATGAGATGCCAATATTAGTAAATGAATACTTAGAAATAGATATAAATAAATATTTAGAAAAAGATAATGTAGCAAAAGATAGACAAGAGCAAATAAACTTATTTGAACAAATAGAAGCTACTCAAGAAGAAAACAAAACAGAGAATGTTGATAAACTAAAAACATCGTTATATTCATATGCTGTAAGAAAACTTGAAGAAATATTAACGAAAAAATTAGAAGAGATAAATGCAACAAAATTATTCCAAGAAATAGACATGCCAACAGTAGAAGTACTATCAGATATGCAATGGAATGGAATGTATGTAGATGAAAAAGAGCTAGAAGAATATGGAACAGAGATAAAAGAAAAAATAGAAATATTAACAAAAGAAATATATGAATTATGTGAAACAGAATTTAATATAAATTCAACAAAACAATTAGGAGAAGTACTTTTTGAAAAACTAAAGTTACCAGTAGTAAAAAAGAATAAAAGTGGATATTCAACAGATGTAGATGTATTAGAAAAATTAAGAGAAGAGCATCCAGTAATAGAAAAGTTATTAGAATATAGACAAGTCATGAAACTAAATTCAACATATGTAGAAGGATTAAAACCATATATAAATCCGAAGACGAAAAGAATACATTCATTTTTCCACCAAACAATAACAGCAACGGGAAGAATAAGTTCAACAGAGCCAAACCTTCAAAATATACCTACAAGGATGGAATTAGGGAAAAGGGTAAGAAAGGTATTTAAACCCGAAGGAGAAAAAATATATTTAGATGCAGACTATTCACAAATAGAGTTAAGAGTATTAGCTCATATATCAGAAGATAATCATATGATACAAGCATTTCAGCATGGAGAAGATATACACAAACAAGCAGCATCGAAGGTATTAGGAATACCAATAGAAGATGTAACAAAAGAGCAAAGAAGTGAAGCAAAAGCAGTAAACTTTGGAATAGTATATGGAATAAGTGATTTTGGATTAGGAGAACAACTAGGCATGTCAAGGAAAAAAGCAAAAACATATATAGACCAATATTTATCAGAATATTCAGGAATAAAAAAATTTATGGATAACATTACAGAAGAAGCAAAACAAAAAGGATATGTAGAGACATTATTTAACAGAAGAAGATATATACCAGAGTTAAGCTCAAATAATTATATGGTAAGACAATTTGGAAGTAGAGCAGCAATGAATACACCAATACAAGGAACAGCAGCAGATATAATGAAAATAGCAATGATAAGAGTATATAAACAATTAAAAGATAGAAATTTGAAATCAAAGATAGTATTACAAGTACATGATGAAATGATGATAGAAGCGGAAGTATCTGAAATAGAAGAAGTAAGAGAAATCTTACAAAACTGTATGGAAAGTGCAATAGATTTAAAAGTGCCATTAATAGCCGAGTTATCTGAAGCAGAGAACTGGTATGACTGTAAATGATTCCATTATAAAATTATTTGAACTAATTATAATATTTCCTGAAAAAGTATGACTATAAATAAATATATTAAAATACTATAAAATCAAAGATGTAGTTATAGAAAAGAGGTGTAATAGCATGACAATAAAAGAAATATTAAATAAAGGAACAATAATGTTAAAAAATGATAAAATAGAAAATCCGAAACAAAAAGCTAGACTACTATTACAACATGTATTAAAAATGACAAGAGAACAAATTATATTATATGATGAAAAAAAAATAAGTAAAATAGAAGAGCAAGAATATATATCAAATATAAATAAATTAATAAAAGGAAAGCCATTACAACAAATAACAAAAAAACAAGAATTTATGAAAATGAATTTCTATATAAATGAAGACGTTTTAATACCAAGACCAGACACAGAGGTATTAGTAGAAGAGGTAATAAAAATAGCCAAAACAAAAAGAAAACCTGTAGTATTAGATTTATGTACAGGAAGTGGTGCAGTAGCCATATCAATAGCAAAATATGTAGAAAATGTAGAGATATATGCTACAGATATAAGTGAGAAAGCATTAAAAGTTGCACAAAAAAATGCAAAAAACAATGATGTATTAGATAAGATAAAATTTATACAATCAGATTTATTTACTAATATAGATACAAATCTGAAATTTGATATAATAGTATCAAATCCTCCATATATAAAAACAGAAATAATAAATACATTGAATAAAGATGTCCAAAACGAGCCAGTAATTGCATTAGATGGAGGAAAAGATGGACTTAAATATTACAGAAAAATTATAAAACAAGCATATGAGTATATGAAATATAATTCAGAGTTGTGTTTAGAGATAGGATATGATCAAAAGACAGATGTAATAGAAATAATAGAGTATCAAAAAAAATTTACAAATATATACTGTAAAAAAGATTTATATAGCAATGATAGAGTAATTGTTGCTAAATTAGGTGATTAAATATAATACAAGGAGAAGAATAATGTCATTTTCGTCAGATGTAAAAGAAGAGTTAAATTGTATACAGACACTTGCAAATAAAGAACTAGTAAGAAAAGAGTTACAAGGATATTTACTAAGTAATAATGTAAAAGTGATAAAAAAGGGAACAAAAAATAAAATCAAATTTTCAACGGAAAGTGAATATAATATCAATAGATTTGCTAGATTACTTAGTAATTGTCAAATACAAAAATATAATATACAAATGCAAGGAAAAAACTATGTAATAGAATTAAATATAGATGATTCATTAGAAAATATAGTTAAAACTACAGAAAATGGTATAGAAATTAAAGAAAAACAAAATATAAGTATTGAAAATGCAAAAGCGCTGATAAGAGGTACATTTTTAGGGGCAGGTTCAATTAACAATCCAGAAAATTCAAATCACTTGGAAGTTCAATTATCAAATGAAACAAATAGTATCTTTATAAAAGAATTATTAGAGCAATTTGGAATAAAATCTAAAATAATATCAGAAAAAACAGTGTATATAAAAGATGGCGAAGAGATATCTAAATTTTTAGCATGCATTGGAGCAAGTAAATCAGTATTGAAATTTGAAGACATAAGAGTAAAACATGAAATGAATAACAAAATAAATAGATTAGTAAATTGTGAAGGAGCTAACTTAAATAAGATAATGAATGCTTCTATTGAACAAATAGAAGCTATAATTAAATTAAAAAAAGAGAATAAATTTGAAAGCTTAGATGAAAATTTGAAAGAAATTGCTATTTTAAGATTAGAAAATCCAAATGCAAAACTTTCAGAATTAGGAAATATGTTAAAAAATCCAGTTGGAAAATCTGGGGTAAACTATAGACTAAAAAAAATAATAGATTTATCAAAATAATATAGTGTGAGTTAAAATATAACAATAATAATGATACTTTTGGAAATTAGTTGGAGGAAAAAAATTGACGGAAAAAGAAATAGGAATATATATACATATACCATTTTGTAAAAGGAAATGCTATTACTGTGATTTTATATCATATTGTAATCAAAATGAAAATATAGACAGATATATAGAAGCGATAATAAATGAAATAGAATTAAGAAAAAACGAAATACTAGATAGAGAAATAACTACTATATATATAGGAGGAGGAACGCCATCATATATAGAAGAAAAATATATAGAAAAGATAGTTAATAAATTAAAACCTAAAAAAAGTCAAGAGATAACGATAGAAGTAAATCCAGGAACAGCTACTGAGTGTAAGTTAAGAGCATATAGAGAAATGGGAATAAATAGGATTAGTATCGGATTACAAGAAACACATAATAAGATGCTTAAGAAAATTGGAAGAATTCATACATATGAGGAATTTTTAGAAACATATAATGTAGCAAGAAAAGTTGGATTTGGAAATATAAATATTGATTTGATGATAGGATTGCCAAATCAAAGTATACAACAAGTAAGAGAAAATCTAGAAAAGGTACTATTACTAAATCCTGAACATGTATCAATATATTCTCTGATTTTAGAAGATAATACAGTTTTTGCAGATATGGTAGAGCAAAAAAAGTTAGAATTACCTGATGATGAACTAGAAAGAAATATGTACTGGCATGTCAAAAATAAATTAGAGTTGAATGAATATAAGCATTATGAAATCTCGAATTTCGCAAAACAAGGATATGAATCAAAACATAATATGAATTGTTGGCAACAAAAGGAATATATTGGTTTTGGAGTTGCAGCACATTCATATCTAAATTATACGAGAATTTCAAATACTAGTAGTTTATCTGAATATATTCATAATATAGAAAGTAATGAAATAAATAGGAATATTCAAATTCAAGAAGAGCAAGAGTTAAGTGATGTGCAAAAAGAATATATGCTATTGGGTCTTAGAAAAATAGATGGGGTTAATATTTCAGAATTTAAAAATAAATTTGGTAAAAATCCTATTTTTATATATAAGAATGAATTAAATGAATTAGTTGAAATGAATTTGTTAAAAATTGATTTAAATTCTATTAAATTAACTGATAAGGGCATAGATTTTGCAAATTTGGTTTGGGAGAGATTTGTATAAACAGAAAATAGTATTCTTCTATAAGTATAAAAAATTCTACAATAAGTCGAACACATAAAAAGATTACGTAATATAATATATTAAAGGATATGGAGGTAATGTATTATGTTATGTTTCTTAAAGAAAACTTTTGGAGTTTGTTTAATTGGTTTGGGTATAGGAATGTTACTTGTATTGTTACTTCCATTTGCAGGATGGTTATTTATAATAGGTGCTATTCTTATAATAGTTGGATTATTATGGCTAGCGTGCTGATGAATTTTATTAAATTTTGATATAGCACTGTATTACAGGGCACATAAAAGGAAAAGGAGGTACATAGGATATGACTATTGTTGTTAAAAAAGTTCCTAAAGCATTGAGAGGAATTGTTAAATTATTATTTGGCATAAAAGAGTAATAATTTTAAATTGAAGTATACTTTATTTAATTAAAAGAATAAAATATAAAAAAAAGCACATACTTATTACAAAGATATATTGTAAAAAGTAGGTGTATTTTTTATGGATAAAATTTCGAAAGATAATGAAGAATGTGAAGTAGGGGAAGATGCTACAAAATATGGAGAATTTATATCATCATATTTTGCATGGATATCATTACCACAACAGAAAGAAAATGTAGAAAAATTAGAAAAAATAACTAAAAGTGAGAAAAACGTACAAAAATGTGACAAAAAGAGATAGAAATATATAAAGTGATTTAAATTAAAGAAATATAAAACTTGTTTTAAGAGAGAAAAGATTTATAATAATAATATAGGTCAAAGAAAGTCAAAGTCAATTTGGAAAAATGAATATATAATAAAAAACGACTTATTAACTAATAGGCGTATATCTGCGCCCATTAGTTAATAAACAAAATAAAAAGAAGATATATAAACAACAAAGCAGAAGAGGAAGAGTAATAAAAAAAACAAAAAAACATCTTGTTTGCTAATAGGCGCATATCCGCGCCCATTAGTAAAACAGTTGAAATAAAAGGAAAATATAAAACATAGAACAGATTATGATGTAAAATAAAAACAACATATATACACATAGGGGAATATTTGATTTATTAGCAAAATAGATAAAATAAAAAAGTAATATATAAGAAAGAAGATGAAGAAAAATGAGAATGTCAGATTTAATAGAGGAATTCATAAAAGAATTATTTGAAGAAAACGAATATATTGAAATACAAAGAAATGATTTAGCAGAACAATTCAATTGCGTACCATCGCAAATAAACTATGTAATAGCAACAAGGTTTAAGCCATCACAAGGGTATTATGTAGAAAGTAGAAGAGGAGGCGGAGGACATATAAGAATACAAAAGATAGATGTAAGTAAAACAAATTATATAACACATATAATAAAAAACATAGGCGAACAATTAACAAATCAAGAAGTAGAAATATTAATCAGTGATTTATTATCATATAATTTAATAACAGAAAAAGAAGCAAAGCTATTAAAAGTAGCAACAAGTGATAATATACTAATAACAGCAAAAGAAGTAAAAGATGTATTAAGAGCAAAACTTTTAAAAAACATGTTGTTAAATATACTATAAGAAATCAATAAAAAAAGAAAGGAATGATAAGAATGTTATGTGAAAATTGTGGAAAAAATTATGCAAATGTAAGATACACACAAATAATTAATGGAGTAAAAAAAGAAATATCAGTTTGTGAGGAATGTAGTAGAAAACTAGGAATAGACCACTTAAACTTTGACATGGCAATAGATTTTTCAAGTTATTTAGGAGAATTCTTTGGAGGATTTAATAATACAGAGATATTACCAATAATAAAAGAAGAAAAGCAATTAAAATGCTCAAATTGTGAAACAACATTCGAAGAGTTTATTCATAATGGAAAATTTGGATGCCAAGAATGTTATAATGCATTTAAAGAAAAAATAGACACATTGTTAAAAGAAATACATGGAGCAAATAGACATGTAGGAAGATTAGGAAAAATAAAAGAAAACATAAAAATAAATACAGAAGATAAGATAGGAACAAAACAAGATAATAAGATGGAAAATGAAACAAAAGAGGGAGACAAAATAACAAAGCTAAAAAAAGAATTAAAACAAGCAATAAATGAAGAAAGATATGAAGAAGCAGCGAGATTAAGAGATGAGATAAGAGAAATAGAAGAAAAATAACATAAAAAGAAAGAGAGGAAATAAAATGTCAAATTGGTATATACAAAGTGGAAAAGATTTTGATGTTGTAGTAAGTACAAGAATAAGATTTTCAAGAAATTTAGCGGAATTTAGATTTAATACAAATCAAAATGAAGAAAAACAGATAGAAAAAATAATAGAAGAAAAAGCAAATGAAACAGGATATAATTTAAAATTTTTAAGATTAAAAGACATGGATGAAATAACAAAGTTAAGTCTAGTAGAGAAAAATATAATAAGTCCAGAATTAGCAACAAAGGAAAAAACAGGAGCAATTTTAATAAATGAAGAAGAAAACATATGTATAATGATAAATGAAGAAGAACATTTAAGAATACAGGTATTTAATAGTGGATTAGAATTAGAAAGTACACTTGCACTAGCAATAGAAGTAGACGAAAAGATACAAGAATTATTAAACATAGCAAAAAGTAAGGAATATGGATATTTAACAACTTGCCCAACAAATCTAGGAACGGGAATGAGAGCATCAGTAATGGTACATTTACCAGGATTAACAAAAACAGGAAACATTAGAAAAATATTAAATACAATAACAAGTTTTGGAATGGAAATAAGAGGAACACATGGAGAAAATACAAAGTCAGAAGGAGATATGTATCAAATATCAAACAAACAAACTTTAGGAATAACTGAAGAAGATATAGCTAAAAAATTAAAAATAATAACAGAAAAAATAATAGAGCAAGAGAGACTAGCAAGGAAATATTTAGCGAAAGACACAATTGAACTAGAAGACAAAGTATACAGAAGTTATGGAATCTTAAAAAATTGCAGAACAATATCACAAAATGAAGCAATTAGACTTTTAACAGATGTTAAATTAGGAACTGATATGGGAATAATAAAAGAAATGACAGACAAAAAGATTTCAAAATTATATTTATATATTAAATCAGCGAATTTACAAAAATATTTTGGAACTAAGATGGACACACAAGAAAAGGAAATAAAAAGAGCAGAGCTAATAAGAAACATAATGGAAAGTTAAAAAATAAGAATGAAAAGGAGGAAATAAAAGATGACATACAAATTTACAAGTAGAGCACAAAAATCTCTAAAGATAGCAAGTGAAATATCATTAGAATTAGGGCATAAATATATAGCAACAGAACATATTTTATATGGATTAATAGAAGAAGGAGCAGGAGTAGCAGCAAGAGTCTTAGAAAATCAAGGAATAACGTCAGAGAAAGTTATAGAAAAGATAGAGGAGTTAGTGGGAAAAGAAGATGCAATAGGAGAGAGTCTAGGATTTACACCAAGAACAAAAAGATTAATAGAAAACTCGTTTTTAGAAGCAAGAAAATTAGGATATGACTATATAGGAACAGAACATCTATTAATAGGGATGTTAAGAGAGGCAGATAGTGTTGCAATAAGGATATTATTAGATTTAAACATAAACATACAAAAATTATATAATGAAGTTGTAAAAGTAATCAATGAAGAAGATATGGGAACAGGAAATGATGGCGAAGGCGGAATAGGAAATGGAGCATTTGGAAGTACAGGAAATACAAAAAAGAGCAATAAAGGAAGAGGAAGTTATAATTCAACACAAACACTAAATCAATTTGGAGAAGACTTAACAAAAAAGGTAGAAGAAGGAAAAGTAGATCCAGTAATAGGAAGAAATGAAGAAATAGAGAGAGTCATACAAATACTATCAAGAAGAACAAAGAATAATCCATGTTTAGTAGGAGAACCAGGAGTAGGAAAAACAGCAATAGTAGAAGGACTAGCACAGAAAGTAATATCAGGAGATGTACCAGAGATATTAAAAGACAAAAGAGTAGTAACATTAGATATATCAGGAATGGTAGCAGGAGCAAAATATAGAGGAGATTTTGAAGAAAGAATAAAAAAAGCACTAAGCGAAGTAAAAAAGGCAGGAGATGTAATATTATTTATAGATGAAATTCATACTATAGTAGGAGCAGGATCAGCGGAAGGAGCAATAGATGCTGCAAACATATTAAAACCGATGTTAGCGAGAGGAGAGATACAACTAGTAGGAGCAACAACAATAAATGAATATAGAAAATATATAGAAAAAGATGCAGCATTAGAAAGAAGATTTAGTCCAGTAACAGTAACAGAACCAAATGAAAAAGACACAATATCAATATTAAAAGGGTTAAGGGATAAATATGAAGCACATCATAATGTAAAAATAACAGATGAAGCAATAGAAGCAGCAGTAAATTTATCAGTAAGATATATAAATGATAGATTTTTACCAGACAAAGCAATAGACTTAATAGATGAAGCTGCATCAAAAGCGCATTTAAAAACATATACAGAACCAGAGGAATTACGAAAATTACAAGAAAAGTTAGAAAATATATCAAAAGATAAAGAGGAAGCAGTAAGAAATCAAAAATTTGAAAAAGCTGCCACATTGAGAGATGAAGAGAAAAAATTAAAAGAAAAAGTAGAAAAAGAAGAGACAAAATGGAAGAACAAAAATACAAAATCAGTAACAGACATCACAGAAGAAGATATTGCAGAAGTAATTGCTAGTTGGACAGGAATACCTGTAAAAAAATTAACAGAAGATGAGAATAAAAAATTAAAAAATCTTGAACAAAGTTTACATGAAAGAGTAATAGGACAAGAAGAAGCAGTAGAAGCAGTAAGTAAAGCTATACGAAGGGGTAGAGTAGGATTAAAAGATCCCAAAAGACCAATAGGATCATTCTTATTTTTAGGACCAACAGGAGTAGGAAAAACAGAACTATCAAAAGCATTAGCAGAAGTACTATTTGGAAATCAAGAAGCAATGATAAGAATAGACATGTCAGAATATATGGAATCACATTCAGTATCAAAATTAATAGGTTCACCTCCAGGATATGTGGGATTTGATGAAGGAGGACAACTAACAGAAAAAATAAGAAGAAAACCATATGCAGTAATATTATTTGACGAAATTGAAAAAGCACATCCAGATGTAATGAATATATTACTTCAAATATTAGAAGACGGAAGACTGACAGATTCACAAGGAAGAACTGTAAATTTCAAAAATACAGTAATAATAATGACATCAAATTTAGGAGCAAGATTAATAACAGAAAAGAAACTATTAGGTTTTACAAAGACACAAGAACAAAAAGAAGAAAATGAAAAAGATTATGAAGATACAAAGAAAGAAGTTATGTCAGAATTAAAAAAAGAGTTAAGACCAGAATTTATAAATCGTATTGATGAAATAATTGTATTCCATAAATTGACAGATGAAGAAATCAGTAAAATTATAGAAATAATGCTAAGTGAGATAAAAGAAAGACTAGAAAATCAAAAAATTAATATAAAGATAGAAAAAGAAGTAAAGGAACTCATTGCTAGTAAAGGTATTGATAAATCTTTTGGAGCGAGACCATTGAGAAGGACTATCCAGAATATGATAGAGGATGTTTTAGCAGAGGAAATTTTAGATGGAAAAATTAAGCAAGGGAGTACTGCAAAAATAGGTGTTAAAAACAACAACATTTATATAGAGAGTTTTTAGTTATAAAAGTATATAAAGTGCATAAACATTAAAAGGTGATAAAAATAAAAACATATTATATAAAACAAGGAAAAATAAAATTATTCAAAAAAATCAATATAAGGGAAAGAAAATGCGAAATACTAAAAAGATTAGAAAGTGAAGAAAAAATAAACAAAGTAATAGAACAAATGAAAACAAATAGAATAGGAACAGTAATATTAAGTAAAGAGCTATATCAAAATGTAGAGTTTGTAAAAGCATTAAAGAATAATAGAATAATAGTATTAGATGGAAAATGGTTATACAGATATATGATACCAGATATAGTTGAATATATTTGTAAAAAAGCAAATATAGATAATAATGTAGAAGTAGGAATGTTAACAAATGAAGTAACAGATGAATTTTTGGGGAATTTAGAAATATTATCAAGAGAATTTAAGAAAATAAAAATTGTAACAGAGTATCCCGAAAAGTTTAGAAGAATTGATGAGAGGACATTAGAAAATTCTGGTTTTTCAATGATTATAACTAAAAATAAAAAACAAGCATTAACAAAATCAAAAATAATAATTAATTTTGATTTTTCAGAAGAAACAATAAATCAATATAATATTAACGAAAATGCAATAATAATAAATCTAAGTCAAGAATTAAAAATTAACAAGAAGCGATTTAATGGGATTATTATTAAAGATTATAACATTAAAGGTGGATATAAGATTCAAGCACATAAAAATCAGGAAGATAACAGTAATGTAAATACAAATTATGATATAGAAGAGATAGAAATAGATGAGTTTTATTTTAAACATATAAAAGAAAGTCAAATTTTCGATAAAGCGCTAACAGATAAGAAACTAGAGGAAGCAAATCTATCTAAATTTTATATAGTTAGAAGAATTATAAATGAGGAAGATATACAGATTAAAGAATTATATGAAAGTAAGAATAAGATTTTTTAAGTATACTATATCTAAATTCCACCATAATTATATTCTATACAATAAAAAAACAGAGGTGTATTGTAAAATACATCTCCATTTTAAGTATAAATTATGCGTTTTAGGCATTTGCTTTATTCCATCTGTTCATTTTGATATTTTTATAATTTTCTAAAACTATTGAGTATTTATTATATTCTTCTTCCCATAAAGCAGAAGGTACTTTGTCAAAAGCGTCAAATATTTTTTCAGCTTCGTACAAGAAGATAATTTGCTGTTGAGCACTCATATTTTGGTATTGCTTTGAAAAAGCATATAATTTATCTAAAGTTTGGTTTGCCTCTATAAAAGACCAAAAATCTTTAACATTCATACCAAAAAGTTTGATTTGTAATACCGCATATCCAATTAATGCAACTATTACTAATAGTAAAAAATATAATATATATAAAACTATCATTTTAAACACCTCTTTTGCTCAAATATAATAAAATTCGTAATGATTATTTTTTTATTATTATACCTAAATACAATTTAATTATACCATATATTTCTAAAAAATGCAAATATTTTGTAATATTTTTGTAAAAAATGTAACAAAAATGTCATAAAAAAGTAATAAATATTATAAAATGTTTTACGTAAGAGAAAATGTATGATATAATCTAAACGATGTAAATTTATAAAGGAAAGGAATATTTCTAAAGTTTATTGATATTATAGTATTTGTAATATTCAGCAATTAGAAACTTTTTACGTATGTATAACAAAAAAATAAGCATAAAGCAGGAGGTAAATATGTTAAATCAAAACGGAGAAATGTCACGGACTAACCAAAATAAGCTAACAATTAGCGGGAAATTAGAGAATGAATTTAAGTACAGCCATACTACTAATTCAGGACGAAACTTTTATAAAAATACACTACGAGTAAAAAATAACAGAAAAGAAGAGCACATTGATATTATAGCATCAGAAAATTTGATATATAATATGTATCGAGTCAGGAACAAACCAGTAGTTGTAAATGGAAGTATAGAAACATGTAAAGTAGTAGTATCAAAAGAAAAAGAGAGTAATGATGTAATAATAGTTGCAGAACAAATTGAATTTTGTAAGGAAGAAAAAGAAGAAAACCTAATTTTTCTTGAAGGAAAGATTAAGAGCAAACCAATACGACAAGAAAACATTTCTTATAAATCATGTTTTGTTTTTCTATCAGCACATATGAGGAAGAGATGGATAAATAATATACCATGTAAGTTCTATGGAGAAGAAGTCAATCGTATAAAAAGGATACCAATAGGTACACCAGTAAGGTTAATTGGTAAGATTGGATTTCAAAAAAAACTAAAGTTGTTAGAAGATGGAAACGTACAAGTTATAGTTATTCATCATGTAGCTGTGTTAAGATTTGATGTATTAAAGAAGTAAGTAAAAAGTGAAGATAAGGAAAAGGAGTGCATAGAGTGCTCCTTTTTCGATAACTTAAGAGTAATCCCTCAGTTATACTAGGGGATAATTATAAAAAAAGTAATTCCATGAAAAATAATTAAAAAGATAAATAATATTAATTGAAGTATAAAAATAAATATGCTATAATAACCTTTATGTAAAAAGAGAAATACCTTATATAGAAAGGACAAAAAGAATGGATGAAAGAAGTAAAAAGACAAAAAATGCAGGTATATATGGAATAATAGGAAACGTATTCTTATTAATAATAAAAGCAATAGTGGGAGTAGTAAGCAAAAGTCAAGCAATGATTGCAGATAGTATAAACAGTGCAGGAGATATATTTGCATCATTAATGACATTTATAGGAAATAAAATAGCAAGTGTACCAAAAGATGAAAATCACAATTTAGGACATGGAAAAGCAGAATACATATTTTCAATGTTTATAAGTATATCAATGATAGTAGTGTCTGCAAAATTGCTATATGATTCAGTAATGACACTAATATTAGGAAGCGAATTACAATTTTCATGGTTTTTAGTGCTAGTATGTATAATCACAATAATAACAAAGTTGATATTATATATATATGTAAAACAATTATTAAAAAATGAGGAAAACATATTATTAGAAGCAAATATGGAAGACCATAGAAATGATTGTATAGTAACGACATTTACATTAATCTCAGTATTATTAACAAAGGTAAATATATATTGGTTTGATAGTATAGTTGGAATTGGGATATCATTATGGATTTGTTATACAGGAACAAAAATATTTATGGAAAGTTATAATATATTAATGGATATATCAGTAGATGAAGGAACAAAAGATTTAATAATAACAATAGCAAATAACAATGATGACATAAAAGAAATCAGAAGTATAATATCAACACCAATAGGATATAAGTATATAATAATATTAACAATAGCAGTATCAGGAGAGATGACAACAAGAGATAGTCACAACTTAGCAGATAAATTAGAAGCTGATATTGCAAAATTAGATAAAGTAGATAAAGCTATTGTACATGTAGAACCAGTATAAAAAATAAAAAAACTATTTCAAAATAGGAAAAAGTGTAGTATAATGTAAAAGTTAAAAACAATGAATTAATGATTTTTTAATAAAAGGGTTAAAAATCATGTAATTCATATAATAAAAAAGGGAGGAAACAAAAATGTCAGAAAAAAGGAAATTAGTAATAGTAGGAGCAGGATTTGTAGGAATGAGTGCAGCCTATTCATTTGTAAACCAAGGAGGAATAGAAGAATTAATTTTAATAGATATTGATAAAGAAAAAACGAAAGGTGAAGAAATGGATTTATCACATGGATTACCATATGCACCACAAAAAATGGAAATAAGAGCAGGAGACTATAATGAATGTAAAGATGCAAGTATAGTAGTAATAACAGCAGGACTTAGTCAAAAGCCAGGACAATCAAGATTAGAATTAACAGTAGCAAATGCAAAAATAGTAAAGGAAATTACAGAAAACATAATGAAGAGTGGATTTAATGGAGTAATAGTAGTAGCAAGTAATCCAGTAGATATAATGTCATATGTGGTATCCAAAGTATCAGGACTACCAACAAATAGAGTAATAGGATCAGGAACTGTATTAGATACAGCAAGATTAAGATATTTATTAGGAGATTATTTACAAGTAGCAAGTAAAAATATACATGCATATATATTAGGAGAACATGGAGATTCATCATTTGTACCATGGGAACATTGCTATGTAGGATGTAAAAATATATTAGACGTAATGAAAGACAATAATTATCCAGTAGAAGATTTAAAAGGAATACACGATAAAGTATGGAAATCAGCATATGAAATAATAGAAAAGAAAAGAGCAACATATTATGGAATAGGTATGGCATTAACAAGAATAGTAAAAGCAATATTAAATAATGAAAATGCAATATTAACAGTATCAACATATTTAGAAAATGCATATGGACAAGATGGGTTATATATAGGAGTACCAACGATACTAAATAGAAATGGAGTAAGACAATTATTAAAATTAGACTTAGGAAAAGAAGAACAAGAAAAATTAAACAAGAGTTGTTCAATAATAAAAGACATAATAAAAAATGAAATAAATCCAATAATAGGGGAATAGAAAAAATATATAATCAAAATCTAAGAAAGGAAAAAAAATGAAAGTAAGTAAAGAAGAATTAGTACACATAGCTAATTTAGCAATGTTAAATTTAAAAGAAGAAGAAATCGACACATATTTAGCACATCTACAAGACATATTAAATTTTGCCAATATAGTAAAGGATGCTCCAGTAGGAAAATTAGATATAACAATAGGTGCAAATGAAGCGGAGAATATATTTAGAAAAGACGAAATAAAAAACTTTAATGACACAGAAGCATTATTACAAAATGCACCAGAAAAAGAACAAAATATGTTTAAAATACCAAAGGTTCTTTAAGCCATTTGAGCGAAGCAAAATAATATATCCATTTAATAAGTAAAGGAGGAAATTTAATGGAAATTGTAGAACTTACTGTTCATGAACTAAAAGAAAAAATAAAAAATAAAGAATTAACTATAACACAAATAGTACAAGCATATATAGAAGAAATAGAAAAAAAAGAAAAAGATGTACAAGCATTTGTAACAATACAAAAAAAAGAAGCATTAGAAAAAGCAAAAGAGCTAGATGAAAAAATATCAAAAGGTGAAGACATAGGAAAATTAACAGGAATACCAATAGGAATAAAAGATAATATATGTACAAAAGGAATAAGAACGACATGTAGTTCAAAAATGCTAGAAAACTTTATATCTCCATATGATGCAACAGTAATGGAAAAAATAAATGAAGAAGATATGATAAACCTTGGAAAATTAAATATGGACGAATTTGCAATGGGAAGCTCAACAGAAACGTCATATTTTAAAATAACCAAAAATCCATGGGATTTAACCAAAATACCAGGAGGTTCATCAGGAGGTTCAGCAGCATCAGTAGCAGCAAATATGGTACCATGGGCACTTGGAACAGACACAGGAGGATCAATACGTCAACCAGCATCATTATGTGGAGTAGTTGGATTAAAGCCTACATATGGTTTGGTTTCAAGATATGGAATTGTTGCTTTTGCATCTTCATTAGACCAAGTGGGAGTATTGACAAAAGATGTCCAAGACTGTGCAGAGCTATTAAATGTAATAGTAGGAAAAGATGAAAAAGACACAACATCAAAAGATATAGGAGAAAAAGATTATACTAGTTCATTGAGAAAAGATATAAAAGGAATAAAAATAGGAGTGCCAAGAGAATTCTTTGCTGAAGGCATAAATTTAGAAGTAAAGGAGACAGTGAAATCAACAATTGAAAGATATAAAGAAATGGGAGCAGAGGTAGAAGAAATATCTTTAAATGTTGCACAATATGCATTAGCAACTTATTATATTATTGCTTGCGCAGAAGCAAGTTCCAATTTAGGAAGATTTGATGGAATAAGATATGGATATAGAACAAAAAATTTTAGAGATTTAAAAGAGTTATATAAAAATTCAAGAAGTGAAGGATTTGGAGCAGAAGTAAAAAGAAGAATTATTTTAGGAACATATGTATTATCTTCAGGATATTACGATGCATATTATAAAAAGGCACAACAAGTTCGTACATTAGTAATGAATGAATTTGAAAAGGCATTTGAAAAATATGATGTAATAATAACACCAACATCTCCAACTACTGCATTTAAAATAGGAGAAAAATCAAATAATCCATTAGAAATGTATTTATCAGATATATGTACTGTTTCTATTAATATTGCTGGATTACCAGGAATATCAATACCAGTTGGAGTTGATAAAGATAATATGCCAATAGGAATGCAAATTATAGGGAATAGATTTCAAGAAGAAACTATTTTAAATGTTGCATATGCAATGGAACAAAAATTGAAATTTAGAGATAATTACAAACCCAATATATAAAATAAGTAATTGAAAATATATTTTTATAGGAGAAAACTTTATGGATTTAATTAAACAAATGAAAGAAGACAATAAAAACTTTTTTAGTAAAGAACAAAAGAAATGCGAAGAAAATGGAACAATAGAAATACCTATATCTCATGAAGAATTAGGAAAAATAAATGAAAATGGAAAAGATAGTAATCATGAAGCAGATGGCACAAGTGATAGAGGAGGAAAATAGATGCCAAAGAATGAATATGAAGTAATAATAGGATTAGAAGTACATGCAGAATTATCAACAAAAACAAAAATATTTTGCAATTGTAAGACAGTATTTGGAGGAGCGCCAAATATACAAACATGTCCAATATGTATGGCAATGCCAGGAACATTACCAGTATTAAATGAAAAAGTAGTAGAGTATGCAGTAAAAGCAGGACTTGCAACAAATTGTAAAATATCAAGAGATAGTAAAAATGACAGAAAGAACTATTTTTATCCAGACTTACCAAAAGCATATCAAATATCACAGTTTGATAAGCCATTATGTTATGAAGGATATATAGAGATAGATAATTCAGACGGAAAGAAAAAGATAGGGTTAACGAGAATTCATATAGAAGAGGACTCAGGAAAATTAAATCATGATGAACTAGGAGGAGGAACATTAGTTGATTTAAATAGAGCAGGAGTACCACTGATTGAAATAGTATCAGAACCAGATTTAAGAAGTCCAGAAGAAGTAGAACAATATTTGAAGAAATTAAAATCTATATTAGAATATATAGAGGTGTCAGACTGTAAAATGCAAGAAGGTTCACTTCGTGCAGATGTAAATGTTTCAGTTAGAAAAATAGGAGAAAATAAATTTGGAACAAGAACTGAAATGAAAAATATGAATTCATTTAGAAGTATCACAAGAGCTATAGAATATGAGACACAAAGACAAATAGATGTAATAGAAAATGGTGGTAAAATATATCAAGAAACATTAAGATGGGATGATGTATCAGGAAAAACATTTTCTATGAGAGATAAGGAAGATGCACAGGATTATAGATATTTTCCAGACCCAGATTTAGTAGCTATTAAACTTTCAGAACAATATATTGAAAATATAAAAAATAATCTTCCAGAATTACCTGAGAGTAGAAAAAAGAGGTATTTAGAAGAATATAAGCTATCTGAAAAAGATGCAAAACTTATAACATCTTCAAAATATTTGTCAAATTTATTTGAAGAAGCATCAAAAATTTCAGGGAATAGTAAAGCAGTAAATAATTGGATTATATCAGATATTTCAAGAATTCTAAATGAAACAGAAACAGATCCGATAGAGATTCCTTTTGATAGTAAACAGCTTGCAAAATTAGTAATTTTAATAGACAAAGGAACTATTAGTTCAAGTATTGGCAAAAAAGTTTTAGAAGAGCTATTTAAAAATCCAAGAGACCCAGAAAAGATTATTGAAGAAAAAGGTTGGGTGCAAATTTCAGATGAATCAGCTATAAAAGAAGTTGTTAATAAAATATTAGAAACTAATCCTCAATCTATTGTAGATTATAAAGCTGGGAAAGATAGGGCATTGGGATTTTTAGTTGGTCAAGCAATGAAAGAGACTAAAGGTAAAGCTAACCCTCAAATGCTTAATAAAATGTTTTTAGAGGAATTGAATAAATAATATGATTATATAGAGAGAAACTAAAAATTTTTGCAATAAAATACAGTGCAAATAAATTTTAGTTTCTTTTCTAATTGGATAGGAAAATTATTAGATAATTCCTTTTGTTTTTTATACTCTAGGAAAGTCATCATAGTATGATGGCTTTTTGTAGAGGATAATTATGGCGGAATTTAGATTTCGTAGCAGTTTTCACTGCTTACGAAATCTTGATTACGGTTTTTTATTCTTTTATCTTAAAATAATATCTACTGCATAACCACAAATAATAAATTCTACAGCAAGAGTTAGACTAAATTTGAAAAGTGCGATTCCAATATCAAATAATAAAAGATTAGCATATAAAGATATGTATGTAACTAATAATAAAGATGAAAAAATAGCTATTGCAAAGCAAAATATTAATCCATATTTCATTATTTTACTGATTTTTTCATCTATATGTTTAAAGTTATCTATAAATTGTTTAACCATAAAAAATCACCTCAATAATAATTAATATAAATATATATTAACATAATAAATAATGATAATCAAATGAAAATATTGTAAATTAATTGTCTTTATAGGTAACTAAAGAAAAATTTTGTCATATTATGTATAAAGGAGGAAAGAAGATGTTAAGTCGTAGATTTAGAAAATGCCATTGCATGAATAATCATACGCATGTTACTAAAGATTTGATAGAAGATAAATGTCAAAATACATGCAATTGCATAGAAAATTATAATAATGATTGCGATTGTGGTTATGAAGAAGAATATGATGTTTTTCCAAGTAATCCAATGTTAGCTCAAAGTTACGTTCCTTTTCAATATATGGATCAAACATTTAAACCTTGTGTTGGATTGAAAATGGGGACTATTTTTCCTGAATTAGTCAGTCCTTATGAACCTTGTCAATCTATGGAGGAAATTGCTTATATTGAAAATACAAATAAAATTGGAGAGGGGTGTAATCGATAATGATGGCAGATAATATGGAAAATAGAAATATGGGATGTTCTTGTGGTGCTAATAACAATGAAAATATGTGCCCTTTTAATCCTGATAATATGTCTACTGTATATATTATGAATAATGATTGTGATGATATGAATAGAGAAGATATGATGAAGCATATTAAATGCTATCAATTCGCTATTATTGAACTTGCTTTATATCTTGATACTCATCCAGATGATAGTAAGGCAATATGCTTACACAAAAAGTATTCTAGAGAATTAAAAGATTTAATGGATAAATATCAAAAGGTTTATGGACCTCTTACAATTAATTTCCCTTGTAATAAATGGAGATGGCTTGAAGAACCATGGCCTTGGGAAAGGGGGAATATCTAATGTGGACTTATAATAAAATGCTTGAATATCCTATTAATATAAAATGTAGAGATTTAAAATTGGCTAAGAATATTATTTCTCAATATGGTGGACCAGATGGTGAATTAGCAGCATCTCTTAGATATTTGTCTCAAAGATTTGGTATGCCTGATCAAAAGTCTAAAGCTATTTTAAATGATATTGGAACAGAAGAATTGGCACATTTAGAAATGGTAGGAACAATAGTACACCAATTAACAAAAGGAGCAACTATAGAAGAAATAAAAGAAGCAGGATTAGACCCATATTATACAGATCATGGATTAGGAGTATATCCACAAGCAGCAGCAGGATATCCATTCACAGCATCAGTATTAGCAGTAAAAGGAGACCCAATAGCAGATTTACAAGAAGATTTAGCAGCAGAACAAAAAGCAAGAGCAACTTATGAAAAACTAATAGACTTAAGTAAAGACAACCCAGATGTAATAGATCCATTAAAATTCTTAAGAGAAAGAGAAGTAGTCCATTTCCAAAGATTTGGAGAAGCACTAAGAGGAGTACAAGACAAATTAGCAGACAAACAATTCTACATGAATGGAATGAATTGCAAAAATTAAGGAAACAAATAAAAAAACAAATATTTTGCACCAACACCAAAAATACAGTTTTTTGAGTATGGTGCATTTTATAAAATAACTGCTTTTTTAGAGCTTACAAATTTGTTTTTATAGATTATTTATGATAAAATAAAAAACATAATAAAAGAAGAAGGAAAAAATAATGGAAGAAGAAAACATATTAATAATAGCAAAAGGAGAAGATAAGACAAAGGAAGTAGAGAACTATTCAATATGTGAAAATGGAAAAGTAATTATAAAATTCTATAATAAAGAAAAACCATATTCATATAACCAAACAAGTATAACTATTATAGGAAATCCAATAATAATAGAAACTAAAGGAAAAGATGTATATTATAAAAACCAAATACTATTTAATGTAAAAAAAGTAATTAGATTTGAGGAATATATCAAAGTAATATACGAAAGTGAAGGAACAGAATTATTCAGATATGGAGAAATATCATTAAAACCAAACACAATAAAAAATTCAAATAAAGAAATAATAGAATATTTTAAAGAAATATGTAAATATGTTAAAGATGAAAATAATGAAGAAGAACAAAAAGAAATTCAAAAAGGAGAAAGTTTCTTAAAAAAAGAGTATGAAAAATTAAATTACATAAATGAAGAAAGTGTATTAAATTATTATATCAATAAAATAAATCCTCAAAAGCCACACATAGAAGAAAAAAATGTGATATATCCATTTAGATTTAATTTAAGCCAAAAGAAGGCAATGGAAAATATATATAAAAGTAACATATCAGTTATACAAGGACCACCAGGAACAGGAAAGACACAAACAATTTTAAATATAATAGTAAATTTAGCGATTATGCAAAATAAAACAGTAGCAGTAGTATCAAATAACAATGAAGCTGTAAAAAATGTAAAAGACAAATTAAAAAAAAATGGATATGATTTTATTGTTGCAGATTTAGGAAATATAAAGAAAAGAGAGCAATTTTTCGAGAAGATACCACAACCCAATGTAAAAAATTTCAAGGTAGAAAATGAAGAAGAATTACTCAAACAATTAGAAATATTAAATGAAAAACTAAATAATTTACTTGAAAAGAATAATAAAAAGGCAAAATTAGAAAAAGAAATAAGCGAATATGAATTAGAGCAAAGATATTTTGAACAATACTATAAAGAACAAAATATCGAAAAAATTGAAGAACTATCTTTTTATAATAAAACAGATGATAGAATATTAGAATTCATGTTAGACAGTCAGCTCATATATGAAGAAAAAATAATGTTTAAATGGTTACAAAAAATTAAGATATTATTCAAATATGGAATTAAGAGTTTAAAACAGATAGACAAGCATTTAATAGAAACGATTTTATATTTACAAAAGGAATACTATAAGATAAAAATAAAAAATTTAGAAAAGGAATTTGACAAAGTAAAACATGATTTAAAAATACATAATTTTGATGAACTACAGAAAGAACATCAAAAAATTTCTGAAAAAATCTTAAAAAGTAAAATGTATAAAAGATATAATGGAAAAGAAAATAAGTTTAATCTTGAGAACTACACAGAAGATATGGAAAAATTTTTAAAATCCTTTCCTATAATATTAAGTACAACATATTCATTGAGAAATTCTATAAAAAATAATTATATGTTTGATTATGTAATAATGGATGAATCTTCACAGGTTGACTTATTAGCAGGTTCACTTGCTTTATCTTGTGCAAGAAATGCAATAATTGTAGGTGATGAAAAGCAATTGCCTCAAATAGTAGATGAAAGTATAGAAGAAAATATTGAAAATTTAGAAGTTGACATATGTCATGATTATTTTAGAAATAGCATGCTATCTGCAATTGTACGAACATACAAAGGAAAAATACCAGAACAAACATTAAAAGAACACTATAGATGCCACCCTAAAATCATAGAATTCTGTAATAAAAGATTTTATAATAATGAATTAATTGCATTTTCCACAAAAGAACATTTAAAAATCAAGAAACCATTATTATTATATTATACAGCTAAGGGAAATCATATGAGAAAAATAACAAAAGGAAAGAAAAAATTAACATATAATTATAGGGAACTAGAAGTTATAAAAGAAGAAGTTTTAAAAGATAACAGGGTAAATTTATATGACAATGATGAAATCGGAGTTGTTGCACCATATAGAGGACAAGCAGATAAAATACAAGATGCTACAGAAAAAGAAATACAAAGTGACACTATACATAAATTTCAAGGGAGAGAAAAAAAGTTAATTATATTTTCTACAGTATTAGATAGTTCATATATAGGAAAAAAAGGAGTTGATTTTGTAGATAAGTCTTGCATGGTAAATGTTGCAGTTTCAAGAGCAATAGAACAATTTGTTATAGTAACAGACAATAAATTATTTAATGAAGAAGGAAATGATATAAAGGCATTATTAAAATATATTAAATATAATGAATTAGATTCAGAAATTATAGAGAGCCAAATAGTATCTGTATTTGACTTATTGTATAAAGATTATTCAATCAAATTAGAAGGACTAAATAAAAAATTATTACACAAATCAAAATTCAAAAGTGAAAATATAATTGATACAATTTTGTATGAGTTATTTAAAGAAGAAGAATATAAAGATTATAAATATGAAAGAGAAATACTTATGAGAAATCTATTTAAAAGTTTAGATAACTTAAGTGAAAAGGAAAGCAAGTATGTAAACAATGGTGCGAGAATAGACTTTGTTATATATGACAAAATGGATAACAAGCCTTTATTATTTATGGAAGTGGATGGATTTGCATTTCATAAAAATAATCCAAAACAACTAAAAAAAGATAAATTAAAAAATAGTATTGCAAAAAAGAATAGTATTGATATTGTAAGATTAGAAACAGGAGAAGAATATTATGATAAAGATAAAATAGATACAATTATAAAGAAAAAAATTGTAGATATAAGAGGAAGAAACAATTAGGGGCAGTTTTTTTATAATACTTATAATATAGGAAAGAGAAGTATCACATCATCTTTTATTTTCTTCCTTTATGTTTCTTTTTAATTATAGCTTGTTTGATAATAGTCGTATATCTATGTCTATTAGTAAACAAGTTTTTTATTGTATTATCTTTCTCATTATTTTATATTTTATCTATAACAAGTTTAAGTTATTTTTTAAGAAATTCGTATTTTTAACAGAAGTAATTTCGTATTATATATATAAATAGGAGGTAAAAACCTTATAAATAGCCTATATTCAAAAATTTAATAAAAATATCGACAAAACTTTACAAAAAATGGCAAAAATGATATTATTTGAAAAGAAAAGAGGAAAGTAGATGGCAAAAAAATATCTAGAAAAGAATGTATTAGATGCAACAATAGAAAGATTAGAAGTAATATTTAATAATTTTGAAAATATATATTTTAGTTTGAGTGGAGGCAAAGACAGTTCAGTAATGGTACAATTAGCTAATATTGTAGCACAAAGAATGAACAAAAAATTTGACATATTATTCATAGATTTAGAAGCACAATATAGACATACAATAAAGCATATAGAAGAGCTAAAGGAATTATCACAAATAAGAGAATTTTATCATATTGCTTTACCAATAGCATTAAGAAATGCAGTATCAGTATTACAGCCTAAATGGATATGTTGGGAAGAAGAAAGTAAGCACTTATGGGTAAGAGATATGCCAAAAGACAGTATAAATATAAAGAACTGTCCATTTGAATGGTTTAAAAAAGGAGAAGAATTTGAAGAATTTACTGTACAATTTGCAGATTGGTATCAAAAAAAATATAAAGGAAGAGTAGCATGTGGAGTAGGAATTAGAACAGATGAAAGTCTAAATAGATTTAGAACTATAGCATTTAAGGGAAGAAAAGAAACTTATCAAGGATATAACTGGACAACAAAAGTAAAATTAAATGAAAGACACATTAATGTATATAATTTTTATCCAATATATGATTGGGCAGCAGAAGATATATGGGGAGCAGTAAGTAAATTTAGTTTCAAATATAATTATACATATGAGTTAATGTATAAAAATGGAATAAGCATATATGAACAAAGACTCTGCCAACCATATGGAGATGACCAAAGGAATGGACTAGATCAATTTAAAGCATTGGAATATGACACATGGAGTAAAATATTAAATAGAGTAAATGGAGTTAATTTTGGAAATATTTATTGTAAAACAACAGCATTAGGAAATATAAAATCATGCAAACCAGATTTTATGACTTGGCAAGAATATACAGTATTTTTATTAGAAAGTATAGGTATTTATAATAGAGATTTAATGTTACATTATTATAGAAAAATAAAGAAATTTATGGTGTGGTATAGTTGCAAATATGGAACAGAAATAAAAGATATTCCAGATATAGCAGAATGTAGATTAGAAACACAGAAAAAAGCAATATCATGGAGAAGAATAGCAAGAGCAATCGAAAAGAACGATTTCTATCTAAGAAGATTATCATTTGCACAAACAAAAAATGATGATAAAGAATTAATGGAATTAATACATAAATGGGACAACTTATTAAATAAAACAACAAAGACAGATGATAAAGTTTTACAAAAAATAATTGAAGAAAAATGTGTATAGGAGGATAAAAAATGATAGTAAAAATGATAAATAAAGATGAAAAATTTTATCAATATATGGGGAAGTTTTTTGGATCAAGGTTAGTAGAAAAACAAACCAATGATAGAATATATGATGATAATGATAAGGAATGGTATATAAATCTAGAAGAAGAGAGAGTGGTTGCATTTGTATCTGTTAGCCAACATAAAATAAAAAATATATATGCAACAAAGGAAAAATATTTAGAAGAAGTATTAAATGAAGTAAAAGATGATAGCAATCTTACATATAGTGTTGTAACAAAAAACTATGAAGAAGTATATGAAAGATGTGGATTTAAAATACATAAAGATGACATTTATAGAAATTTTGTTACTATATATATGGAAAAAGATAATGAAACAGAACTAGTAAAAAAATAAGGAAGGAATAAATGTAGAAATGAACGAAATAGAATTTCCAGTATTAAATGTAAAAATGGTAGATATAGATAAAGTAATAGCAAATGATTATAATCCAAATAAAGTAGCACCACCAGAAATGCAATTATTAAGACATTCAATAGAAGAAGATGGATATACACAACCAATTGTAACATATTATGATAAAAAAAGGGATATCTATATAGTAGTGGATGGTTTCCATCGTTATAGGTGTGCTAAAGAATATTTCCATCTAAAACAAATTCCTATAGTAACGATAGATAAGGATTTAGAAAACCGCATGGCAAGTACAATAAGACATAACAGAGCAAGAGGAACACATCAAATTATAGATATGTCGAATATAGTTATAACACTTACGCAAAATGGGTGGACAGAAGCAAATATATCAAAACATTTGGGAATGGAATTAGATGAAGTAATTAGATTAAAGCAGATAACAGGTTTGAAAGAAGTATTTTCAAACCATACATTTAGTAAATCTTGGGAAGAATTTGAAGATAATAATATTATACAAAAGATTCATAAAGAATTATTAAATTCAAAAGAAGTAAAAGAAAACAAAAATGATGAGAAATCTTAATTCTCATCATTTAAAATAGGTATATAAAATGTAGGAATACCACTAGAATATGGAGCAATATCATATTGCTGAAAGAAAATAACAATATTATTAGAAGAAGTAATGTAATAATTTTTTAAATTAAAAGTATCTAAAACCAATTCACAATAATTATCAAAATACTGACTAGGATTTAGCTGTAATTGAGAACTAATTTGACTGTTAATATTTTTTAGAATATCAATAATATAATAAGGATTACCCTGAAAAAAGTAAGAAAGAGGAATACTTCTTCCCAAACATAAGTCCCAATTTTGGGCAGTTCGAACTGTATTACCATGTGCGCCACCAGTAAATTCATAATTATCAGAATATAAACTTACAATAAAATCTTTATTATACGTAATAGTATAATCTTGTATTACCTCAAATACCATAACAGGAAAACCTTGGGATGTATTATATTCATATATTTCTATAGCATCTTTAAATAATTGATTAGTAATGTAGTTTTCTAATTGAATAGCTTGTGTTTTGTTATACTGATTAAAGATATTAGAACCAAATTTATAGTATGATGAAGTAATTTCAGGATATTCAATTTTATAAGTTAAAATTATAGTACCTTCATATGTAAGTTCATTTTTCAATTCTTTTTTTATAATTTCATTCATATTAATTCCTCCTAGTAATACCAAATTGACCAGTTATAGGATCACAGAAATAACCTAACTGAGGTGGGTAATAAGTAAAAATTAAAAAACATAGCAATAAAACTATTAAAATAATAAAAAAAGTAAGAAAATTGCAAGAAGAGTCTGAAATCATTTTATTATAGGCAACAAATTCTCCAAGTAGAACCGCAACAAAGAAACTACCTATATCTAAAATAGCGAAATTGGTTCCAATAATACCAGTATAAGTATAAAAGAAAATAGTGATGAAAGACATAGAAACAATTATGCCTAAAACTTTAGAACATAAAAAATTAGGAGATACTTTAAACATATAGAAATATCCAAACAAAATAGTCAGAAACATAGGAAAGAAAACTAATTTCATATGTTCCCAGGTACTTTCATTTATACTGCTAAAACTAGCAACAAATGAATTATAATTTGACCATTCATATGTAAAATGTAACAAAGTTCCTAGAATCATAGTAAATATGATAGAAAGTATTTGAAATATTAAAATTTGTTTATTATTTTGCATATAATCCTCCATAAAGTAGTATATGCATATAATTTCAAAGAGATACAAAATAAGGGAGGAGATATCTAGAAAACTTATCAGTGCAATTCATGATTTTTATGAAGATACTAAGGAAAACGAACCTTGTTGTATAGAAAAAAGAATAATAAAGGAAAAACTAAACTTTATTATTCTCTTTATTTTTAAAATATGCACAATCAGAAGTAGAAGAAAGAGTTGAATTAACAATAACCTCATAACAACACTTTCCATCTTGCTGAAAAATGCAATTAGAAGAACAATTAATATTAGTCAAATAAATCACCCAAAGATAGTATTTCTAACAAAAAGAAAAATATACTAAAACTTAGTATTGAATATTGATATTGATTATATATATATATTATAAATTAATTTAATTATTATTAATAGTAGAGAAATAAGTGCAAAATTTATTAATAGGACAAGAAGAACAGTTAGGTTTTCTTGCAATACAAGTATTTCTACCATGCCAAACAAATAAATGATTAACATCTTTCAAATCATCTTTATCAAAAATATTCAACAAATCCTGTTCAATTTTTTCAGGAAGTTGTTCAGAAGAAAGACCAATTAAATTAGAAATTCTTTTAGCGTGAGTATCAACAGCGATACCTTGAGCCATACCAAAAGCCTCAAGCATAACAACATTTGCACTTTTTCTACCAACACCAGGAAGAGACATAAGTTCATCCATAGTATTAGGTACAACACCATTAAATCTATGTAAAACCTCATTAGCACAAGCCTTTATATTAGCAGCTTTATTTTTATAAAAACCACAAGAATGAATTAAAGATTCAAGTTCTTTAATATCAATATTAGCAAACTCCTCAATAGATTTACATCTTTGAAAAAGAGAAGGAGTAACCTTATTAACCCTCTCATCAGTGCACTGAGCAGAAAGCATAACAGCGACTACCATTTGAAAAGGAGTACCAAAATCTAAACTACATGTTACATCTGGATAAGTTTTTCTTAATATATCAATAAATTCTTTTGCTTGTTTTTTAGTCATTTTTTTCATTTTTTATCACCATAATTATTATACAAAATAAATGTGAAATGTGTCAATGGGGACGTTCTTTGTGACACACTTTTCTACTTAAACGTAGTCAAATCAAGGGAAAATAGGAAATAAGCTAAAAAATAAAAAAGTGTGTCACAAAGAACGTCCCCATTGACACAAATTTTTTAGCAAAAGGTATTGACAAGTGCTAAAAAAGGGTATAATATATATGCGTTAGCAGTCAACAACAAAGAGTGCTAAAGAAAAAATCCTAGAAAGGAGCTCTAAAATTGCTAGAAGAAAGAAAAAAACAAATATTACAAGCAATTATAGAAGAATATATAAATACAGCAGAACCAGTTAGTTCAAATTTATTAGTTGAAGGATATGGATTAGAGTTTAGTAGTGCAACAATAAGAAATGAAATGGCAGAATTGGAGAAAATGGGATATTTAGAGAAAACACATACATCAAGTGGAAGAGTGCCTTCAGAAAAAGGTTATAGATTTTATGTTGATGAATTACTTAAAGACGATAATATTAGTATAGAGGAAATAAAATATATAAGCGATAAGCTGGAAACTAAAGTAAATGAGATAGAAGATTTAACTCAAATTACAGCAAATACAATATCTGAAATAACCCATTATACAACAGTATCCATAGGACCTCAGGCGAAAGAGCAAAATATTGAAGAAATTAAATTTATATTGTTAGGGACCAAAATGTTAATGGCTATTATATTGACTGATAATGGGCTGATTAAAGAAACAATAATAAAATTTGATGAAGATATTAATGATAAACAAGTTGAAACACTTAATTATATGTTCAATAATAAACTAAAGGGAAAACCATTAAGTGAAATAAGTGGAAATTTGGAAGATTATTTATATGAGGAAATGTCATATAGTGTAAAAGTTATAAAACCAATTATAGATCAAATTAAAAAAGTTATACAGAAAGAGACTATACATTTAGAAGGGCAGAACAAAGCATTTGAATTGCCAGAGTTTAATAGTTTGGAAATAGCAAAAAATTTTATGAATGTTTTAGATACTAAAGATTTGATGACAGATATGTTAAATACAGGTTTTGCTCAAGATATAAATGTATACATAGGTGAAGAAAATGAAAAAGAAGAATTAAAAGATTTTAGTATTGTAACTTTTAAACATAAAGTAGGAAACAAAGATTTAGGTACTATTGGTATAATAGGACCCAAGAGAATGAATTATTCTAAAGTTATTTCAGTTATGAAGTATATCAGCAAAAAACTAAATGAAAACAAATAATTTGTATATTAATTTTTTGTAATTATAAAATAAAAATAAAATTATAATTATAAATAAAATAAAGAAAGAAGGTATAAAATGTCAGACGAGAATCAAACAAATCAAGAAATTAAAAATGAAAAACAGGATGAACTATTAAAAATACAAGAGGAATTTGATGAATTAACAGATAGATATAAAAGAGTAATGGCTGAATTTGAAAACCATAAGAAAAGGTCACAAAAAGAGAGAGAAATGTTATACAATATGGTACTATCAGATATAGTAGGAAGCATATTACCAGTTGTTGATAATTTGGAAAATGCAGTTAAAGCTGAGACAGAAGATGCAAATTATAAACAAGGTGTTGAAATGGTTTTAAAGCAATTTAAGGAAGTCTTAAGTCTTAAAGGAGTAGAAGAAATAAAGACAGTAGGTGAGACATTTGACCCTAGTTTACATGAAGCAGTAAGTAGTGTACAAGATGATACGAAAAAATCACAAGAGATAGTACAAGAATATAGAAAAGGATATAAAATTGGAAGTAAGGTAATACGTCATTCAATGGTTGTGGTAGCAAATTAAGTTAGCTGTAGGAATCTATGATTTCGTACAGATAACTTATGGAAAAATGAGAAGCATTTTTCCATACATTATTCAATGAAGCTAACTGTAGAAATCCATAATTTCACACAGAAAACTTATAGAAAAATGAGAAGCATTTTTCCATACATTAAAAAGTTATTAATTTTAAATTAAATATAAATTTATAAGAAAGGAAGTAAACAAAAATGAGTAAGATTATAGGAATTGATTTAGGAACAACAAATTCATGTGTATCAGTAATGGAAGGAGGAGAACCTGTAGTAATAGCAAATAGTGAGGGAAACAGAACAACACCTTCAATAGTTGCATTTTCAAAAAATGGAGAAAGATTAGTAGGACAAATAGCTAAACGTCAAGCAGTAACAAACCCAGATAATACAGTAATTTCGATAAAAAGAAAAATGGGAACAAGTGAAAAAGTGAAAATAGAGGAAGACACATTTACGCCACAAGAAATATCAGCAATGATATTACAAAAATTAAAAGCAGATGCAGAAAGTTATTTAGGACAAAAAGTAACACAAGCAGTTATAACAGTACCAGCATATTTTAATGATAGTCAAAGACAAGCAACTAAAGATGCAGGAAAAATAGCAGGATTAGAAGTACTAAGAATAATAAATGAACCAACAGCGGCAGCATTAGCATATGGAATGGATAAAGAGCAAGACCAAAAAATAATGATATATGACTTAGGAGGAGGAACATTTGACGTTTCAATATTAGACATAGGAGATGGAGTATTTGAAGTATTATCAACAAATGGAAACACGCATTTAGGAGGAGATGATTTTGACCAAAAAATCATAGACTACTTAGTTGCAGAATTTAAAAAAGCAAACGGAATAGATTTAAGTTCAGATAAAATGGCAATGCAAAGATTAAAGGAAGCAGCAGAAAAAGCAAAAATAGAATTATCAGGAGTACAACAAACAAATATAAATTTACCATTTATAACAGCTGATAGTACAGGACCAAAGCACTTAGATGTAACATTGACAAGAGCAAAATTTGAAGAATTAATAAGAGATTTAGTTGAATCAACAGCAACACCTGTAAATAATGCATTAAAAGATGCAGGATTATCAGTAAATGATATACACAAAGTATTATTAGTAGGAGGATCTACAAGAGTTCCAGCAGTACAAGAATTAGTAAAAAGAATAACAGGAAAAGAACCAGACAAGGGAATAAATCCAGATGAATGTGTTGCAGTAGGAGCAGCTATACAAGGTGGAGTATTATCAGGAGATGTAAAAGATTTAGTATTATTAGATGTAACACCATTATCATTAGGAATAGAAACATATGGAGGGGTATTTACAAAACTAATTGAAAGAAACACAACAATACCAACAAAGAAATCACAAGTATTTTCGACAGCGGCAGATGGTCAAACATCAGTAGAAGTACATGTTTTACAAGGTGAAAGAGAAATGGCAGCATATAATAAAACATTAGGAAGATTCCAATTAACAGGAATACCAGCAGCACCAAGAGGAGTACCACAAATAGAAGTAACTTTTGACATAGATGCAAATGGAATAGTGCATGTTTCAGCAAAAGATATGGCAACAGGAAATGAACAAAATGTATCAATTACAGCTTCAACTAATTTAACTGATGAAGATATTGATAAAGCAGTAAAAGATGCAGAAGCACATGCAGAAGAAGATAAAAAGAAGAAAGAAGAAATAGAAGTTAGAAATAATGCTGAAAGCTTAGTTTATAATAGTGAAAAAACATTAGGAGAATTAGGAGATAAAATAAGTGGAGAAGAAAAATCAAAAATAGAAACAGAAATACAGGCAACAAAACAAGCTCTTGAAGGAAACAATACAGAAACTATAAAAGAAGCAACTGAAAAATTAACAAAAGTATTTTATGAGATGAGTGAACAATTATATAAAAATGCTAATGCAAATGCTGGAGCAGAAGGAGTAGACCAAAATGCAACAGAACAAGCTGGAGCAGATGGAAATGTTTACGATGCTGACTATAAAGTAGAAGATGATGATAAAAAGGAATAATCTATAAAATAACTTAAAAGTATTGAATTGTGAAATTTTTAAAATTCAATAAACAGGATATTTATGTAAAAGAATATTGCAGTTGAGGAAAATGTTATTTTCCTCAGTTATGACATATTTTATTGAATAGAAAGAGGAAAATTATAATGGCAGATAAAAGAGACTATTATGAGGTTTTAGGTGTAGAAAAGACAGCAACAGATGAGGAATTAAAAAAAGCATATAGAAGATTAGCAAAAAAATATCACCCAGATGCTAATCCAGACAATAAAAAAGAAGCAGAAATAAAGTTTAAGGAAGTAAATGAGGCATATGAAAATTTATCAGATCCGCAAAAAAGGAAGATGTATGACCAATTTGGATTTGATGGACCACAAGGATTTGGAGGAGGCCAAGGACCATTTGGGCAAGGAGGATATTATTCATATAGTGGAGGATTTGATGGATTTTCAGATTTTGGGGATTTAGGAGATATATTTTCATCATTTTTTGGTGGAGGAACAAGAACATCTTCAAGAAGAAATAATGGACCTAGAAAAGGTGCAGATTTAAATTTAAATATGGAGATAACATTTGAAGAAGCATATTTAGGTGTAGAAAAAGAAGTAGTTATAACAAGAAATGAAACATGTAATACTTGTAATGGAAGTGGAGCAAAACCAGGAACAAGTGTAACAAAATGTTCTGTATGTAATGGAACAGGTCAAGTAAGGCAAGTACAAAATACTATACTTGGACAAATGCAAACAACAAGAACTTGTAGTAATTGTCATGGAACAGGAGAAGTCATCAAAGAACCTTGTGATACTTGTAGAGGTAAAGGTACAGTTAGAAAGCAACCTAAAATTAAAATAAAAATACCAGCAGGAATAGATGATAATCAAACAGTAGTATTAAGAGGAGAAGGTGAACCAGGAGAAAAAGGTGGACCAAAAGGAGATTTATATATAACTGTTAGAATTAAAAAGCATAATATTTATACAAGAAAAGGTATAAATATATTTTGTGAAGTTCCAATTACTATTACACAAGCAACACTAGGAGCAGAGCTTGAAATACCTATGGTAGATGGAACAAAGGAGACATATAAAATTCCTGATGCTACTCAAACAGGAACTAAATTTACTATAAAGAACAAAGGATTTAAATCTTTAAATTCTAGTGTAATAGGAGATTTTATATTTACTGTTATTGTGCAAACTCCAAAAAAATTAACATCAGAACAACGTGAATTATTAGAAAAGTTAGCTAAGACTATGAATGAACAGCCACCTATTAAGAAAAAAAGTTTTTGGGATAAATTATAAAACAATGATTTTACATATATAATTAAAACAGGTAACTCAATTTACCTGTTTTTAGATAAGAGATAGATATAAAAACTTGACTTTTAGGCAGAAAGAGGTTAATATAAAATTATAGACATAAACTGTAAACGTAAAGAAAGGAGTATTACAATGATTGAACGTGCAAAAACAGTTGAGATTCGTACCGCAGGAGGGTACAGGCGCCGGATAACAGTGATGGATTCAGTGATGACGACCAAATCACTGAGAAAAATCCTCAAAAGATTTGGCGGAGAAGAGAAGGAACAATACTACTGGTTTGAAGACAGAAAGAGGTATAATGATGTCATAAAGAAACTTTGTGACGAAGGAGCTTTTGTAAATTAGTTAGTCAAAGTAATACCAAGAAGGGATGCCAAGTTATAGGGCATCCCTTCGTAATATATAGAAACACTTTATGAAGTTAAATAAAATTTTATTTTCGAAACAAGATTCAAAGATTTTTACATATACAATGAGATTAAGTTATCTTTTTCTAAAACAAAAAAATTAAGAACTAGTATAAAAAAACTTGCTTTATTGACATGAATATAGTAAAATATAAAAGGAAAGAAGGAATGAAAATGGGCAAGAAATCCCTTACAAAAGAAATAATAGAATGGATATTATGCTTTATAATAGCAATAGTAATAGCATTATTAGTAAGATATTATATAGGAACACCAACAGTAGTAAAAAATGTATCAATGAATCCAACATTAGTAGAAAACGAAAGATTATGGTTAAATAGATTCAGCAAAACAACAAAACAGAAATTAGAAAGAGGAGACATAGTAACATTTGAAGCACCATCAACAATAGAAGTAAGAAGTCATGATATTGATTTATCAAATCCTGTAGCAAAGTATGAAAGAAAAGTAGAAGGTGCATTTAACAAATTTACATATTATGTATTAGAAATAAATAAAACAAGCTATATAAAAAGAGTAATAGGATTACCAGGAGAACAAGTACAAATAGAAGAAGGAAATGTTTATATAGATGGTAAAAAGCTAGAAGAAAAATATCTACCAGAAGGGTTAGTAACAGATATGAGAAGTGGACTATTTAATGATTTTAAGGTACCAGAGGGGACATATTTCTTACTAGGAGACAATAGACCAGAAAGTACAGACAGTAGATTCTTTGGATGTATACCATATGAGAAAATAGAAAGTGTAGTAGCATTTAGATTTTGGCCATTTAATTTATTTGGAAAAGTAAGATAATAGAAGAAATATCGATAAAACATTAAATACAGAAAATAGCAAAACAACAGTAAAAGGAGAAAACATTGTTTAAAAATATAATAGGAAATGACAAGATAAAAGAAATACTAAAAAAGTCAGTATCAATAAAAAGAACATCACATAGTTATATGTTTATAGGAATAGAAGGAATAGGAAAGCAAATTTTTGCAAAAGAATTTGCAAAAACGATATTATGTTTAAGTGAAAAAAAAGATGAAGAGCAGACATATTGTGACAAGTGTAAGTCTTGCATAGAATTTGACACAGAAAACAATCCAGATTATAAGTTTATAGATATAGAACCAGAAGAAAAAGCTATTAAAATAAATCAAATAAGAGAAATGCAACTAAAGATATCAGAAAAGCCAATAATATCACAAAACAAAGTATATATAATAAACAATGCAGATACGATGACACAAGAAGCACAAAATTGCTTATTAAAGACGTTAGAAGAACCACCAGATTATGTAACAATAATATTAATAGGAGCAAATGAAAATAATTTTTTGACTACAATAAAATCACGATGTACAAAAATATATTTTGATAGAATACCAATAAATGAGATAAAGAAATATATAAAAAATGAAAAAGGAATAGAATTAGAAGAAAAAATACTAGATTTATGTGGTGGAAGTATAAAAAAAGCAATACAATTAAAAGATAAAGAAGAGATATACAACAATTTGAACAAAATAGCAGAAGAAATAGATAAGACAGACTTAATAAGCATATTAGATATTTCAGAAGTATTATATAAATCAAAAGATAGTATAAATGAAATATTGGACAACCTAAATATTATATTTTTAAAAAGAACAAAACAAAACAACAAATTTGCAAATTGTATACAAATAATAGAAGAAACTAAAAAGAGGTTAAAAGCAAATTGCAATTTCGATATGAGTATTGACTATATGGTATTTAACATATGGAGGGAGATAAATTGAAAAACATAATAGGAGTAAGATTTAGAAAGCTAGGAAAGATATATTTTTTTAATCCAAAATGGTTAGAAGTAAAAAAAGGTGACTTTGTAATAGTAGAAACAGTGCAAGGAGAAGAATATGGAGAGGTAATTGTACCAAATAGAAAAATCGAAGATGATAAAATTACAGAGCCACTAAAAAATGTATTAAGACTAGCAAATGAAAAAGATAAAAAGCATTATAATGAATGCAAGCAAAAAGAAAAAGAAGCATTTCAAGTATGTCTAAAAAAGATAAAAGAACATAATTTAGATATGACATTAACAGATGTAGAATATAAATTTGATAATAGCAAGATTTTATTTTATTTCACAGCAGATGGTAGAATAGATTTTAGAGATTTAGTAAAAGATTTAGCTGCAGTATATAAAACAAGGATAGAATTAAGGCAAATAGGAGTAAGAGATGAAGTAAAAAGAATAGGTGGAAATGGAATTTGTGGAAGAGAATTATGTTGTTGTTCATTTTTAAATGATTTTGAGACAGTTTCAATAAAAATGGCAAAAGAGCAAAATATATCACTAAATCCATCAAAAATTTCAGGAAATTGTGGAAGACTAATGTGTTGCCTAAAATATGAAGAAGAAGTATATGCAGAAAAACTAGAGAGATTGCCTAACATAGGTGCAATAATAGAATCAGAAGATGGAACTGGAGAAGTAGTAGGAGTTGAAACACTTAAAGAGAAAATCAAAGTAAAATTTAAAGATGGAGAAGGATACTATTATAAAAAATATAATGCTAAAGATGTAAAAGTTATAAAGAATGGTTCAAATGAAGTTTTAGATAGTGAAGAATTAGAGCATAAAAAAGAGCTAGAAGAATTAGAAAAACTAGAACAAGAAGATATAAATGAAAATGAATAAAATATATAATTTTCATGCTTATAAGAATATAAAAATGAAACAATAAATATATTATTAATAATAAATGAACATGCAAATAAAAGAAAATAAAACATAGAAATAGTCGAAGCGAAGGGTGGTGAAAAAAATGGCATTTAAAATAACAGATAAATGTATAAGTTGTGGAGCTTGTGCAGCAGCTTGTCCAGTTGGATGTATATCAAAAGGTGAAGAAAGATTTGTAATAGATGAATCAGCTTGTATAGAATGCGGTAGCTGTGCAGGAACTTGCCCAGTAGGAGCACCAATTCAAGAATAATACATATTTCTTAGGAAATCCACCTTCTTCATTTTACTATACATAAGTTATTAGTAACTTATTAATGTTCAAATAGATAACTTAACTATTTTTCCATACTTTAAAAAAGATGAATTTCCTAAGAATATAAAAAAATTAAAAAAAGGTATTGACAATTTTCAAAAAATGATTTATACTTATTTTTGTCATAAGGAAATGCTCCCTTAGCTCAGTTGGTTAGAGCAACCGGCTCATAACCGGTAGGTCCAAGGTTCAAGTCCTTGAGGGAGCACCAAATGAAGATATTTCTTAAATTTAAAAATTTAAGGAATATTTTTTTGTTATATAGGAAAATCGAAGATTTTAATGAAGACAAGAATATTAAAGAGATAGAAGATAGTTATAAGTATATAATATATATTAAATAAATAATAAAGAGACTTTATATATTTTATACTGCAAATTTTAGAGATATAGTTCCAAAATTAAAATAAATATGATATTATAATAATGAAGGTATAAAAATAAAAAAATAAGGAGAAAATTTTTATGAAAAAATATTTAACATTAATAATATGTAGTTTAATTTTAATATTAGGAGCATTACCAGTTAATGCAGCATCATTTAGTATGAGAGCATCTAGTACACAAGTAAGTCCAAATGGAACATTTACAATTTCAGTAGGAGGAGATTGTATAGGAAGGGTTAACCTAAGTGTAAGTAATGGAACTCTTTCAACAAGCAGTGTATGGGTAGAACAAAACTATCAAACAGTAACAGTAACTGCTGGAGGTAGTGGAACTGTAACTGTAACAGCTACACCAACAGTAGGTTTTTCAGACCCAGATGCAAACGAATATAATCCAGGAGCAAGAAGTGTTACAGTATCAATAATAGATAATACTTCTGTACCAAATAACAATAACAATAATAATAATAACAATAACAATAACAATAACAGTAAACCATATTCAAAACCTCAAACACCAACATATGTAGACAATAGATCAACAAATAACATGCTATCATCAATAACAGTAAGTTCAGGAATATTATCACCAGCATTTGATACGAATATTAGTGAATACACAGTGCAATTAGCTAGTAATACAACTTCAATTACAGTTAATGCTGAAAGTAGTGATAGCAAAGCAAGAATTAATGGAATAGGCGAGAAACAATTAGAAGTAGGAAATAATGAAATAATAATTTCAGTAGTAGCAGAAAATGGTGCTGAAAGAATATATAAAATCATTGCTTATGTAGACGAAACACCACAAGTATATTTGAAATATAAAGATAAGGAAATAGGAGTAGTTAGAAACTTAAAAGGAATAACTATTCCAGAGGGATTTAATCAAGCACAACATCCTATAAATGATTATTCAATTAATATATTTAACAATGGGAATTTCTCAATACTTTATGGTATAAATAATCAAAATGAAAAAAGCTTTTATATCATAGACACAACAAAAAATGAATGTATTAGCAAAATAGTACCAATAAAAATAAATAATAATTCTTTATATTTAGTAGATTTAGATGACGAAAAAGAGGGATTTGAAAAAGGTGTAACAACAGTAAATAACATAGAAATCCAAGGATATAAATTTAAAGACGGATTTGATAATTATTTTCTATTATCAGTAATGAATAATAATGGAGAAATGGTTGAATATATATATGAAGCTAATGAAAGAACTTTACAGCTATATTCTAATTTTGCACCTATCACATATGAAAAATATAAAACATTAGCACAAGTAACAGACGAACAATATAAAGAACTAACACAGAAATTGAAAATTGAACAAATAATTATTTGTATTGTCAGTATACTTCTAATATTAAGTATAATTAGTTCAGTAGTATTATTTATAAAATTAAAAAGGGGAAAAATAAATGAAAAAAAGAATTAGTATGCTAATATTTAATATAATATGTTTAATGCTTATACTGGCAAGTAGTGTGTTTGGATATAGTACAAACACAATAGAAATTCAAGCAGAACAACAGAATTTGACAAGTTTCAATGGAGTATATCAAACAATTGCACAGCCAAATCCTAAGACGCAAGTAAATAAAAATAGTAAGGCAATTAATAAAAAATTAACATATATAGCAGTATTTATTGAATTTAATGATAGTGATTCACTTACATCATATCACCTAGATGATCCAGAATGCATTGCAAATGCTGAAAAGATTTTTAATAGTGATGAACATTTCGAAATGGTTACAAATAATGGAACTATACAAGTTCCATCATTTAAGAAATACTATGAGATGCAAAGTTATGGAAAATTATCAATAAAAACAGAAATCTTTCCAAAACAAAATGGAACAGTAGTATCCTATAAAGATCCAAAACCTATGAGCTACTACTTAAAATATAGTGATACTAATCCAAACGGATATAAAGATGCAAACGAATCTGCACAAAGAGAAGTAGAACTAGTAAATAATGCAATGTCATATATATCAAATCAAATTGAAACATCTGGAATCACTGCAAGTGATATTGATGTAGAAAATGATGGAATTATTGATGCGATTTCTTTCTTTATAGAAGGAACAAGAGGGACAACAAGTAATATTTCATGGGGAGATTTACTATGGTCACACAAATCAGAAAATAAAGGGATTACTACTACATTATTAGGAAAAAAAATAGAACCATACAATATAATATATACATATAATTATCGTGACCCAGCAGGAGTATTTTCATTAAATAGAGGATCATATGGTACAATATTACATGAATTCGGACACACATTAGGATATGTAGACTTATATCGTTTTAATCAAGAACAAAATCAACCAGTTGGTTTTTATGATATTATGGGAAATGTTATAGGATCAAATCCACAAAATTTTTTAACGTATTTTACAAGTGAATATATAGATGAAACAAATTGGCATAAACCATTACCTGAAATAAGTGCTACTACACAGAACATTACTTTGTACAAACCTGAATTTATAGATGATAATGAAAAACGAGCAATTAAAATTCAATGTGGTCAAGGAAATCAGGAATATTTTATAGTAGAATATCATGAAAAGCAAAATACATATAGTTCACATTCAGCGGATGAAAGTGGGATAATTGTATATCGTGTAAATGAAAAAAATAAGTTTTCAGGAAATAAAGATGGAGGAGACCATGGAGAAAATGATCATATTTTTGTTTTTAGACCTAATGAGACAAATTTAGGAGATGGAAAGGGAAATTTATCACAAGCTACATTAAATATGAATCGTTCTAAATTAGGTAAAAATATGAAAGATAGTAATGAAGGATTTGATAATCAAACAATATATTTTTCAAATGGAAGTAATTCAGGAATTATAATAGAAGTAACAGGACAAACAGCAGAGTCAGTAACATTTAATGTAACTTTTCAAGAACTTCAAGGAGCAGGAACACAGGATAATCCATATTTAATTTATGATACAGACACATTTTTATATTTAATGCAACAAGAAACAAAGAATAAATATTATAGAATAGAAAATAATCTTGACTTTTCTGGTGTAACAAAATATCCTAAGATAGACTTTCAAGGACACTTAGAAGGGAACAATAAAACTTTATCTAATATAACAACAATAGGAACAGGGCTATTTGCTAATATTGGAGATTATGGTGGATATACAGTTATTCAAAACTTAAATATTGAAAATATAAATATTAATCCAGGTAATGGAGATTATCTTGGAGGATTTGCATCTGTTATAACAGATACAACTATAAAGAATATTAATTTAAAATCTGGTTCAGTAACAAATATATCTAGTTCAATAAATCCTATGAGTTCAACAGGAGGATTTGCAGGTAACGTATCAAATAGTACAGTTATTGAAAATTGTCATTCATCACTAAAAGTACATTCTGAAAAAAACGTAGGAGGATTTTTAGGACTTAATATGAATGCAACAATAAAAAATTGCCATTCATATGGAGAAGTAAGTGGAAATGCTAATATTGGAGCATTTATAGGATTACAATGTATAATGGACAATACATATAAAGTACCACAAGATGCATATTACTATTATACTGAAAATAGCATACAAAATGCAGTTGGTGGATATTCATCATTACATAATTTAGTAGCATTACCAGAAGAGTCATTAGCAAATGGAATTGTTGGTATTTTAAACAAAGGACCAGAGACACCAATTATAGTTTCAGAGGAAGAAGCATTGAAACATTTTGGAATAATAAAAAAAGGTGAATATGTAATAGGTTTTAATGTTGGAAGTAATGTATCTAATATTAGACAACTTCTTTCTAGTTATCCAAATGTAAGATTAATTAGTTTTAGAAATGCAAACGATAATGAAATTTGGGGAGGAAATATTGCAACAAATATGAAATTTACATTAGAATTTAATCAAGCACAATATAATTATACAGTAGTTATTAAGGGCGATGTAAATGGAGATGGAGCAATTTATGCTACAGATTATGTAAAAATAAGAAATCATATAATGAAAGGAACAAACTTATATGGTGCTTATTTATTAGCTGCAGATGTAAATAATGATGGTAATGTTTATGCAACAGACTATGTAAAAATTAGAAATTATATTATGGGTAGAGGTAATATAGAACAAAAGTAACAATGTATTAGAATAGTATTAATTTATCGTATAAAAATATAGTTTGGAGAATGAAATATGTATAGAGATAGTATAAAACAAAAAATAAATACATGGAAAAAAGAAATAATAATAGTAGGACTAATTATAATTATACAAACTATAATCTTTATTGTTGCAGGAATAAACAAATTATATATTCATATGGACGAAGCATATTCATTAGGATTAGCGAGTTATGATAAAGTAGAAATACAGAGTAATGAGGACTTTTACAACATTTGGCATACTAAAGAATATTATGAAGATTATCTAACTATAAATGAGGATGAGCAATTTAAGTTTTCACAAGTATATGACAATCAAAAAAATGATGTACATCCTCCTTTATATTATTTATTATTAAGAATTGCAATGGGATTTAACATTGGAACATATTCCAAATGGACAGGAATTATATTAAATGTAGTTATATATGCTTTTATAACTATTTTTACATATTTGATATCAATAAAATTGCTAGAAGGCAAGAAGCAACATAAAGGAAAGTCAGCAATTATTACTTTGGTATCAAGTATAACTTTATCAGCAGTAACAAATGCAATTTATATAAGAATGTATGCATTATCTACACTAAATATAGTGATAATAACCTATTTACATTTAAAATTACTAGAAGAAAGAGAAAAAAATAATAAGTTACTGATAATGATAGGAATATCAGCATTAGTAGGTTCATTAACACATTATTATTACTTATTCTATTTAGTAGCATTATTTATTATGTTTGTTATTAAATATATAAAAGAAAAAGAATATAAACAATTGGGTAAATATATAGGGACAATGATAATTGCTGGGATAACATCTTTAATAATATTTCCATACTCAATACAACATATGTTTTTTGGATATAGGGGACAAGGTGCAATAGATAATTTAACTAATATATCTAAATTTATTAGTAGCATTTTTCAATATATTATGATAATAAATATATATGGATTTAATAATATATTATTAATATTAATAATTGGTGTAGTATGTATCACCATATATAAAAAGATTAAAAAGAAACAAATTATTGAAAATAAAAATAGATATATAAAATATATTTTGATACCAACTTTGGTATATTTTATTTTAGTATCTATATCTTCACCATGGATAACATTAAGGTATGTTATGCCAATATGTGGTATATTATTTATTCTTGCAATTTATTATATAGATAAGTTATTAAGTAACATAATTAAAGAGAAAACAACAAACATAATATTTGTATCAATGTTTTTAATGATGTTGATAATGCCAATTATATCAAATGAAATTATAAATTTAATAGTTGGAAAAGAATTCATGAATGAACAAGAATATTTGTATTCTAATAAAACTGAAATAGTTGAAAATATGAAAAGAGAATTAAAGATTCCAATAGAAGCAATTTATAGATTTACTGACGCATCAGATGATAATATATTATTTTTTATAAAGAATTTGAAGCTAGAGCCAGAAGTGTTATATTCTAATAAGAAATACATTGTAGAAAAAATAAAATATGATTTGAATGTACCAGCACTATATTTGTTTAATTCTAATAATAATAGATTTTTAGATGATATACTACTATTTGCTTATATAGATAAATCATATATTGCTAAAGACATAGAATATAATGATGAAAAAATAAAAGAAATAATGAAAAATCAAGACATATCTAATGGAATATTGATATTTATAAATGAAGGTCAAGAAAATGAAAACCTATTAAATATAATACAAAAATCTGTTGGATTATATAATACAACATATTTGCAGAGATTAAATGCATGTGATGTATATTATATAAAATAATCAATATACAAAATGGAGAAATTAATATTTATAAAAGAGGCAAAAAAGGAAATAATATAAGAAAAAAGAAAAGGAAAAGAAAATGATAATTTCAATTGTAATATTAATAATACTTATATTAATACTAATAATAAATTTTTATATGATAGTAAGAACTAAAAATAAGATATTAACAAGTGAAAAATTAAAAGATGAAGATGGAATAGACTGTATCTTAGTATTAGGAGCAGGAGTAAAAAATAATAAACCTACAAATATGTTAGAAGACAGAATACTACAGGGAATATATATATATAATGATAAAATTACAAGCAAAATAATAATGAGTGGTGACCATGGAAGAAAAGAATATGATGAAGTAAATATAATGAAAAATTATGCTAAACAAAGAGGAGTAAACTCAGAAAATATATTTATGGATCATGCTGGTTTTTCAACTTATGAAAGTCTATATAGAGCAAAGGAGATTTTTGAGACAAAAAAGATAGTAATAGTAACACAGGAATATCATTTATATAGGGCATTATATATAGCAAAAGCATTAGGAATTCAAGCATATGGAATATCATCAAATTTAAGAATATACACAGGGCAGTTAATAAGGGAACTAAGAGAAATAATAGCAAGATTTAAAGAATTTTTTAAATGTATAATAAAACCAAAACCAACATGCTTAGGAGAAAAAATACCAATAAATGGTAATGGAGATATAACAAATGATAAAGAATAGTAACATTAACAAAACTAAGATGTAAAGAAAATAAAGGTTTTAACATATATAATAATAGACATAAAAGTAAATGTAATGGGAAGTGAATAATATGTTTTTTGCAAGAGAAGGAAAATATAAAGCGTGTGGATTATTTGGGATAGAACATTTAATATTATTTTGTATGACGATACTAGGAATATTTTTGAGTTTAAAATATATAAAAATTGAAAAAAAAGAAGATATAAAGAAAATAATAAGAAGAGCAACAGTTGTAGTATGGATATTAGAGGTTATAAAAATAATATATAATTTTGCAATGGGAAATAAGGATAACATAAATACATATTTACCATTATATTATTGTAGTATTTTACTATATGCGGGAATGTTAAGTTCATGGGGTAAAGGAAAAATACAAAGAATGGGTGATGTGTTTATTGCTACAGGAGGAATAATAGGTGGAATTGTTTTTTTAATATTTCCCACAACATCAATAGCAGCATTTCCAATTTTTCACTTTATAAGTTTGCAAAGTTTTATATTTCATGGAACAATGATATATTTGGGAATCATAATAAATAAGTATAATTATATAGAAATAGAAAAGCAAGATATTATATACTATGCAAGTTTTGTTATGATAATATGTATCATTGCATATATTTTAAATTGCATACATGGGTCTAACTTGATGTTTATTTCAGGAGATTTTCCAGGAAATCCTATAACAATAATATATAAACTTTCAGGCAGATTCTTTCCTCTTGTAATGTCTCTAGGACAAATGACAGTGCCATTTTATGTGATTGTACCAATTATAAGAAAGTTAAAAAAGATTCGTAAATCAAAGGAATATGAAGTGCAAACATTGGCTTAGTTAGATATTGCACATAATATTTAGAAAAATGAAAGATATAGAAATCAACCTTTTTGCAATGGTAGCAGATTAATGCTCATATGTAAAAAGGTTGATTTTAAAAAATAATATATAATCATTTAAATAGGACTATTTCCAAAAGTGAGATTGATTATACCTATTCAACAGTAACAGATTTAGCAAGATTTCTAGGTTTATCAACATCTAATCCTTTCTCTTTAGAAATATAATAAGCTAATAATTGTAAAGGCACAATAGCTAAAACAGGAGAGATAAACTCATTAATTTCAGGAATTTCAACAACTGTATCAAAATTATAATTAGGTAAATTTTGATTAGTAATAATTAAAGTTTTAGCACCACGTGTAATAACTTCTTGAGTATTACTAATAGATTTTTTAACTAGATTTTTATCTGTTAAAATAGTGATAACAGTTGTATCATTTTCGATTAATGCAATAGGACCATGTTTTAATTCACCTGCAGCATATGCTTCAGAATGTATATACGATATTTCTTTCAATTTCAAAGAACCTTCCAAAGCAATTGAATAATCAATTCCTCTACCCAAAAAGAATAAATCATGTTCATTATAGACTTTTAAAGCAAAATCTTTAATTAAATTACAATTATTTAAAGTTGTTTCAAGTTTAGTTGGTAAAGAAATGATATCTTGCTTTAAAGAAGACAAAGCATTTTTATCACATATTCCTAAAACTTCAGCAAAATAAATAGCAAGCATACAAAGTAAAGTAACTTGAGCAGTATATGCTTTAGTAGATGCAACTGCTATTTCTGGACCAGCATATGTCAAAATACAGTAATCAGCTTCACGAGTAATTGAACTACCTTGAACATTAGTTATAGCAATAGTTTTAGCTTCATTTTCTTTACATAATTTAAGAGCTGCAAGTGTATCTGCAGTTTCACCAGACTGAGAAACGAAAATGCATAAAGTGTTTTTATTAATTAAAGGACTTCTATAACGAAACTCAGAAGCAATGTCAACTTCAGTTGATATTTTGCATAATTTTTCTATAGTATTTTTAACAGAAAGACCAGCATGCATTGCAGTACCACATGCAATTATGTATATTTTGCTAATAGCATTTAGATAATTTTTAGAAAAGTTTAAATCACTAAAGTCAAAATTACCATTGTCTAATAATCTGGAATTAATAGTTTTTCTAATACTATCAGGTTGTTCATAAATTTCTTTTAACATGTAGTCTTCATATCCATTTTTATCTGCGCTGTTTTCATCCCAGTCAATAATTTTTATATCTTTTGAAATCTCATGTAATTCATTATCAAAAAATGAGATTGAATTTTTTGTAAGTAGAGCAAATTCATTGTCATTTAAAAAGTAAAAATTCTTTGTATATTTTAGAACAGCAGGAATATCTGAAGCAATATAATTTTCATCAATTCCTTTTCCAATAACTAATGGACTATCTTTTTTTGCTACAATAATATTATCAGGAAAATCTTTACATATAACTTCAATTGCAAAACTACCATGTAAATCGTTACATGCAAGTTTAACAGACTGTAAAAAGTCATTATTTGCAATACCAGAATAGTAATAATGTATTAAGTTTGGGATTATTTCTGTATCTGTTTGTGAAATAAATAAGTATCCATTTCCTATTAGAAAGTCTCTTAACTCATTATAATTTTCTATAATTCCATTGTGAACAACAGAAAAAGTAGATGAATTATCAAAGTGAGGATGAGAATTTTCACGTGATGGTTTACCATGAGTTGCCCATCTTGTATGTGCAATTCCAGTAGTACCACTTAATGAGTTGAATCCTTGTATATTTAATATATTTTTTACTCTTCCTTTATCTTTAATTAGAGATAATGAATTATCTTCAATTGTTGAAATTCCAGCAGAGTCATATCCTCTGTATTCTAATTTTAATAGCCCATCAATTAAAATTGGGGCAGCTTTTTTAATTCCCACATAACCTACAATTCCACACATAGTAATACCTCCTAAAAAAATATATGGAATTAAAATTTTTTAATCTTTTAATTTGTATATAATATTATAACAAATTGTAAAAAGTAACAAGTATATTTGAAAAATTTATAAATTTATTTAAAAGAAATATCTCATGCTGAAATGAAGAGATAATAAACCTCAAATAGCTTAATTACTTATAGGTATTTTATACTCATTACAAAAAAATTTTGTCTTTATCCTATTTGGAAGATATTATATATTGAAAAAAAATAATTAGTGTGATAATATCAATAAAGCAAAGGAGGGGGAGAATGTTTGTTATCGAAGAAGAGTTGAAAAAATTACCTGAAAAGCCTGGAGTATATATAATGAGAGACAAAGATGACAATATTATTTATGTGGGCAAAGCAATATCATTAAAAAAAAGAGTAACATCTTATTTTAGAAAAACAAATAAAACACAGAGAATAATAAATATGGTAAGTTTAATTGATCATTTCGAATATATTGTAGTAGACAATGAAGCAGAAGCACTTATATTAGAATGTAATTTAATAAAAAAAAACAGACCTAAATTTAATGTTTTACTTAAAGATGATAAAACATATCCATATATAAAAATAGATGTTAAATCAGACTATCCAGGAATAACGATAACTAGAAGGTTAATAAATGATGGCTCAAAATACTTCGGTCCATATGCGAATCCAGGAGCAGCAAAAGAACTAGTACAATTTATAAGGCAAAAATATAAAATAAGACAATGTAGCAATTTTAAATATACAGATAGACCATGTTTAAATTATCATATTAAAAGATGTTTAGCGCCATGTATGGAATATATAACGAAAGAAGAGTATAAAAAGCAAATAGACGAAATAATTGATTTTTTAGATGGAAAAAAGGACAAAGTCATAAAAGAAATAGAGAAGCAGATGAAGGAGGCATCAGAAAAATTAGATTTTGAGCAAGCAGCATATCTTAGGGATAAAAAATTAGCATTAGAAAGAATATCAGAAAAACAAAAAGTATCAAATATTTCTGTAAATAATATAGATGTAATAGGAATGTATAAATCAGAAATTGAAGTATGTATAGAAATATTTTTTGTAAGAGGTAGCAAGATGATAGGAAGAGAACATTACTTTTTCAATAATTTGAAAGATATGGATGATAAAGAAATCTTAAGTGGATTTATCAAACAATATTATATGGAAAACGAAAATGTTCCCAATAAAATAATGTTAAGAGAAGAACTTGAAGACAAAGAAGTAATAGAGCTATGGCTAGGACAAAAATTAGGTAAAAATAGAAAAGTAGAACTAATAAGTCCAAAAAAAGGTGAAAAACTAAGATTTGTTGAAATGGCAGAAATAAACAGCAAAGTAACATTAGAAAATAAAGAAAAAGACAAAAATAAAATCTTACTAGAATTGAAAGATGTTTTAAAACTAGACAAATTACCTAGAAAGATAGAAACCTATGATATATCAAATATCAGTGGAGAATATGTTGTAGCAGGAATGTGTGTTATGCAAGATGGAATTATAAAAAGAAATTTATCAAGAAAATTTAAAATTAAAAATGTAATTGGACAAGATGATGTAGCATGTATGGAAGAGGTAGTAACAAGAAGATTGAAGCATTCAATAGATAATGAAAAAGGAGGTTTTGGAAATTTACCAGATGTGATATTTGCAGATGGAGGAATTACGCAGATTAAAGCAATACAAAGGGCAGTAAAAGTGTATGATTTACAAATTCCAGTTTTTGGAATGGTAAAAAATGATAGACATCAAACGAGAGCGTTAATGAATGACAATAGAGAAGAACTTGAAATTTCAGAAGAATTGATGCACTTAATTACAAATTTTCAAGACGTGGTTCATGATACTGCAATTTCATATCATAGAAAATTAAGAGATAGTAGCATGAAAAAATCTCAGCTAGATGATATAAAAGGAATAGGAGAAACAAGAAAAAAAATGTTATTAAAAACATTTGGAAGTTTTGAGAAGATACAAAAAGCACCAAAGGAAGAACTTATGAATATAAAGGGAATTACAGAAGATATAGTAAAACAAATTAAGAATATTTAGCAAAGCAAATCAAGAAATTTAGCAAAATAAATCAAGAATATTTATCAATTTTTAAAACTATATATGTCGAAATGTGTCGACAAAAAGTTATGTAAAACGATTGACAAAAAATGGTAAGTAAAGTATACTTAATTTATTAAATAAAAAAGTATTTAATCATTTTTTCAATAATAAATTATTTCAAATTCATAACTTTCAGTAAACTTACTGTTATCTTATTGTTCTACCATAAAAAACAAAAATAAAACTATTAAAAAAGGAGGAACTTACAATAGAAGTATCAAGTAATAAAAATAATATGTTAGAAGACATACTAAAAAATAGTGAAAAAAATCAAATAACAAAAGAATTATTTAGCAAAATTTTAAAATTAGATATAAAAGAATTAAAATTCGAAAGAACTGTAGAAATGAATGATATATCAGATTACGAATTTGGAATGGCAAGATTAGATGCTGAGATAGAAAAAGATGGGCAGATGGGTGATGCAAAAATATATGCAAAAATTATAAGGTATGATAGAATTAAGGAAGCTATATTTTGCTATTGGACTCTTATTTACCAAGAGGAATTCAAAGATAGAACAGATATTGAAATGTCAAATATAACAAAAAAAGTATCAATAGAAGAATTGAAGATAGAGGAAGAACATAAGAAAAGCGTGTTATTGAATATTCAAAATAACAACTTAGATATTTTAAAGTATGGAACGGAAATAAACTTTTTAGAGATAGAAGAATATATAAAAACATATGGTAATGAAAAAAATAACTTTAACAAATGGAGTGAAAATTTAAACCTTGATGAAAAGGAAATATTATTAATATCAGTTATATATACAGACAAGATTCATTATTAATATATTGCTTCAAATTGTTAAAAATTAAATTTAAACAATATATTTAAATAATATATTTAAATAATATATTTTAATAATATGATTTAATAATATATTGATTATAGCTGATTTAAAAATATAAGTTCTAATTTCTAATTACAAGAATTAAAATATAATAGTAAATTGAAAGGAGAAAATATGAAATTCGAATATATTCCAAAAGGAGTTTGCTCAATGAAAATGATTTTTGAAATAGAAAATAATATAATAGAAAAGTTAACAATAGTAGGAGGATGTCCAGGAAACACATTAGGAGTTTCCAGACTAGTAGAAGGAAAAACTATACAGAAAGTAATAGAAATGTTAAAAGGAATACCATGTGGCACAAAAGGAACGTCATGTCCAGACCAAGTTTCTAAAGCATTAGAAGAATATCAAAAGAAATTAGCATAATTATAAAATTTATTAATCAAAAGAGAAACCTGAAAGAAAAAGACTTTCAGGTATAATTTTTATCATCTATTTTAATATTATCATTATAAAATTAATATAATAAAATATAAATTTTAAATCAATTTTAATTTATTAATAAAGGTTGTTATCAGATGTATTGTTCTGATGAGAAGAACCTTCAGCATTTGCAGGAATACCAAGATAAGGTAATACTTCAGTGAAAATATTAGCAACCACAGGAGTAGCGATTTGACCACCTTGATGAGATTTTCCTCTAGGGTCATATAAAGCAACTAAAACTACCATTCTAACATCTTCAACAGGTGCAATACCAATAAAAGAAGCGATATATCCTTCATCTTCATGTCCAGGAGCAGGTTCAGATGTACCAGTTTTACCACCAACATTATATCCTTTAACAAGAGCCTTTTTTCCAGTACCAATTTCAACTTCGGACTGCATCATAGAAATAATAGTTTCAGAAGTTTCCTTTGAAACTACTTTACGGACCTCAGTAGTAGAAATTTCAGTAACATCTGCTGTATCTGTATTAGTAATAGATTTTACTATTCTAGGTTTCATTAAAACTCCGTCATTAACAATTGCAGAAATAGATGTAATCATTTGTAAAGGAGTAATTGTAAAACGTTGACCAAACGACATAGTTGCTAATTGAACAGGACCTACATCTTTTAAATTAAAGAAGATACCAGTAGATTCACCAGGTAATGCAATTTCTGTCTTATTAAATAGTCCAAAAGCTTCGTAGTATTTATAAGAAGTCTGAGCACCAATGCGACTACCTAATTGTATGAAAGCAGGATTGCATGAGCTATTAAAAGCATCTCTTAAACTTTGAGAATAATGAGGAACAGCTCTCCAACATTTTATTTCTCTATCAGCAACTTCCTCAATACCATCACAATATAATGTATGAGGAACATCGACATCAACGATATTTTCTTCCAAAGCAATTGCAGAAGTAATGGTTTTAAAAACTGAACCAGGTTCATATGTATCAGTTACACATTCATTATTCCACATTTTTTGTAAAGCATTTGACTTGTCAGTAGGGGATAATTCTTCCCAACCATTTAAAAGGTATTCATTAGGTGTAAATGGAGAATTTAAATCATAATCAGGATATGATGCCATAGCAAGAATATCTCCTGTAGAAGGATCCATTGCTATTGCAGTTCCACCTCTAGAACAGTCATTTTCAATAACAGCTTGTTTTAGATATTTTTCTACAATATTTTGTATATTAACATCAATAGTTAGAGTAAGATTGTATCCATTTTCAGCAGGTATATATGTTTCTTCTGTATTTGGAATTTGAGCTTGTGACCTTGCATCCTTTGAAGAAACAGATTTTCCAGCGGTTCCAGTTAAAATAGAATCCCAACTATATTCAATTCCACTTAAACCTTGGCTATCAGTTCCACAGAATCCAATAACATTTGAAGCTAATGAAGAGTAAGGATAATATCTTGCAATATTTTCTTCTGTATATATATAAGTAGACAACTTATTTTCTTTGATCCAGGAATTAATCTGATTTATTTTCTCATGTGTTACATTTTTTGAGATAGTTACTTTTAAAGATTCTGTATTTAATTTTTCTATAACTTCGTCATAGGTCAGTTCTAATATACTTGATAATCCTGCTGCAACTAAAGGTTTATTTTCTTCTGGCAACTTATCTAATTGAACAATTACATTATCTGCTTCATAACTTGTTGCTAATATTACACCAGTTGAATCATAAATAGTACCTCTTTGAGCAGATATTGTGTCTATACGTGTTTGTTGGTTAGCAGCTTCTCTTTGCAGCTTAGTTCCATCAGCAAATTGTAACCATGCAATTCTTACGATTAATAAAAAAAATAGTATTAATAAGAAAGCAAAAATAGATTTGATTTTTTTGCTAGATACTTCATTATATACATTTAAGTTATTTTTAAATTTTACAATTTTACTATTAGGTTTATTATTTCTAAAATTTTTATTATTTTTTATATTTTTCTGACTTTTTGAAGTCTTTGAATTACTTTTATTTTTCATATCATCAACCATTTCTAAAATATTTTAATATATTTTATAGTAACTAAAAAAAAAAATCAATACGAAAATGAAGAAAGGAGAAAAAATGTTATCACAAATAAAATCAATAGCATTAAATGGACTAGATGGATATCTAGTCGAAGTTCAAACAGATATAGGGAAAGGTTTGCCATCTTTTGAGATAGTAGGACTTCCAGATGTTACAGTTAAGGAAGCAAAGGAAAGAATAAAAACAGCTATAAAAAATGCCAGAATAGAATTTCCAAGTAAAAAAATATTAATAAATTTAGCGCCAGCTAATATAAGAAAGGAGGGAAGCAACTTTGATTTACCAATGGCGATAGGATTATTAATTAGTATAGGTGCTATTCCAAGCGAAGTGCAAAAGTTATTAAATAATACAATATTTATAGGAGAATTATCATTAAGTGGACAAGTTAATGGAGTAAGAGGAGTCTTACCAATGTGTATAGAAGCAAAAGAATTAGGCATAAGAAGAGCAATAGTTCCAATAGCAAATGGATATGAAGCTGCGATAGTTCAAGGATTAGAAGTTATTCCTGTTAAGAATTTAGATGATGTAATATTGTATTTAACAGGTAAAAAGCAAATAGAAAAAATAGAATCAAATATACAAAAATTTTTTAATCTTAACAAAAAATATGATGTAGATTTTTCAGAAGTAAAGGGGCAAGAAAATGTAAAGAGAGCTTTAGAAATAGCAGCGGCAGGAGGACACAATTGCTTATTAATAGGAAGTCCAGGATCTGGGAAAACAATGCTTTCTAAAAGATTACCAACTATTTTGCCAGATTTAACTTTTGAAGAAGCATTAGAAATTACAAAAATACATAGTATAGCAGGAAAAATGGTAAATGGATCTTCATTAATAACAGCAAGGCCATTTAGAAGTCCACATCATACTTCATCTGGGGTAGCTTTGATTGGAGGAGGAAGAATACCGAAACCAGGAGAAATAAGTTTAGCACATTATGGAATACTATTTTTAGATGAATTGCCTGAATTTAAAAGGAATGTACTGGAAGAGTTAAGAGGACCATTAGAAGATAGAAATGTTACAATTAGTAGAGTTGTAAATACATTAACATATCCAAGTAATTTTATGCTGGTAGCAAGTATGAATCCATGCCCTTGTGGTTATTATGGAAGTAGTGAAAAGGAGTGCACTTGTAAACCTATAACGATTAATAAGTATTTACATAAAATAAGTGGACCATTATTAGATAGAATAGATTTACATATAGAAGTTGAACCAGTTAAATATCAAAAACTAGATAGTAACATAAAATGTGAAACTTCAGAAGAGATAAAGCGTAGAGTTAATGATGCACGAGATATTCAGTTGAAAAGATATAAAGATTTCAAAATATATTCAAATGCTGAATTAGATGCAAATCTAATTGAAAAATATTGTAAATTAGATTCGAAAGCAAATATGATTTTAGAGAATGCATTTGAGAAGTTAGGATTAAGTGCAAGAGCATATACAAAAATTTTGAAAGTCGCACGAACAATAGCAGACTTAGAGGGGAGTGAGGATATAGAATACGAACATATTGCAGAAGCAATACAATACAGAAGTTTGGATAAAAAATATTTTTAATATTTAAATTGTTTTTACAATAAAAAAGAAACACAAAGGAAGACAAGAGAGATGATGATATAAAAAAATAAAAAACAAAAAAAGCACCTTGTTTACTAATAGGCGCATATCCGCGCCCATTAGTAAAACAGTTGATATAAGCGGAAAATAAAGAAAAGTAAGAGAAGAAGGAGATGATGATATAAAAAAATAAAAAATAAAAAAGCACCTTGTTTGCTAATAGGCGCATATCCGCGCCCATTAGTAAAACAGTTGGTATAAGCGGAAAAATAAAAAAAGAAAGAAAAAAAGATGATGATGTAAAAAATAAACAAGAGAGTATCTTGTTTACAAATAGGTGCATATCTGCGATAAGATAATTAGTAAAACATCTAAATATATTAAAAAAGAGTAATAGAAATTAAAGAAAAGGAGGAATATATCTAATTCAATAAGCAATACATTGCTAAAGAAATAGAATCATAGTACTTATGAAATTAAAAATAATAGATAAACAAATATTAGACATTTATGAAAATGAAAACAAACAAAAGTTATTCAAAGCAAGTGATTTTCAAAAAATTATGGAATTAAGAACAAGATTTAGTGATTTTATAAGACGAAAGGGAATTAATTTAATAGAAGAAAAAGACTATTACAAGGTAAAAGCAGAAGAATCTTCTAATAAAAAGCAATTTAAAAACAAATTCGAATATTACATAACACAAGAAACAGTACAAAGAATATGTTTTGTAAGTAAGAACAAAATATGTCAAAAAATACAAGAAGAGGCATTAAAAAATAAAGAAAAAAACTTTTTGGAGATATTAATGACGACGCTAAATAAAATAAAGCAAGAGGAAAGAATAGAAGAAATTATAGAAATAAATATGAATGATGAAGAATATCCAGAAAAATTAAAACAGATAAAAAATCCACCAAAAAAAATATACATAAAAGGAAATGTAGAACTTTTAAAACAAAATGGAATAGCAGTTGTAGGGTCAAGAACAACATCAAATTATGGAAGAAAAATGTGCAAAATATTTGTAAATAATTTAGTAGGCTATAATTTAAATATAATAAGTGGTCTAGCAACAGGGATGGATTCACTAGCGCATAGGACTTGTATAGAAGCACAGGGAAAAACAATAGCTGTTTTACCATGCGGATTAAAGCACATTTATCCAAAAAGTAATGAAATATTATATAATAGAATACTTGAAGAAGGAGGACTTATAGTAAGTGAATATGAACTTAATGAAAAAGAAAGTTCAGATCATTTTAGAGAAAGAAATAGAATAGTAGCAGGATTATCAATAGGAACATTAGTAGTAGAATCACATAGAAAAAGTGGAACAAGTATTACAGTGCGAAATACAGAAGAACAAAACAAAAAGTCATTTTGTATACCGAGTAGTTTAGAAAACACAAAAGGAGCTGGAAATAATGAAATGATAAGGGATAAGAGAGCAAAGTTGGTAATTACAGTAGAAGATATAATAGAAGAGTATACAGAATTGAAATTAAAAAAGAGAGAAGATTTTGAGTTCTTAGATATAAGCAATTTAAAAAATAAAATGAAATTAACAATAGAAAATGAAGGTATAAATATAAGTAAAAGTATGGATATAAGCAAAGACCTAAGTAAAAACAAAAGTAAAGATATACATAAAAACATAAACAAAGAGATAGGTGAAAAAATAGATGAAGATATAGGTAAAGGCATAAGTAAAGAAAATATAGAAATTTATAATGCAATAATAGAAGGAGCAGAAACAATAGATGAAATAGCAAGAAAGACTAATAAAGACAGTAAAGAAGTAGCATGCAAATTAACAATATTAGAATTAGAAAATGCAATAGAAGCATTACCAGGAAAAAGATTTAAAATTAAAAAGCAAAAATAAAATCATATAAGAAGTAAAGGTAGACAATAAGAAAGTAAAATATAATTTATTTTCACTTCAAGTTGCGTAATTCAAAGTGCCATAGGGTTTCCTATACAATAAAAATAATAAAAATGAGAAGGGAATGAAAAAAATGAATAGAAATCAAGAAATAGGAAAAATAGGAGAAGATTTAGCAGAAAAGTATCTAAAAAACAAAGAATATAAAATTATACAGAGAAATTATAGATGTAGACAAGGAGAAATGGACATAATAGCAAAAGACAAAGAAGAAATAGTATTTATTGAAGTAAAAACAAGAACGACAATAAATTTTGGTAGACCATCAGAAGCAGTAAACTACATAAAAAGAGAACATTTACAAAATATAGCAAGATATTATTTATACACAAATAAGATAACTAAAACGCAAATACGATTCGATGTAGTAGAAATATATCTATGGCCAAAGGGACATTCAGTAAACCATATAAAACAAATAATATAAAAATGTAAGAAATAATAAAATTTTAATTAAGGAAAATATTTAGAAGATTAATTAAAAAAGTAAATACTGCATTGAGCAAAATTTTAGAATAAAGTAAAAACTTGATATTTACATATTAATTTGATAAAATGACAATATTAATAAAGAAAAATAGAAAGAGGAAAAAATGTCAAGTATATTAGAAGAAACAAAATACATAATGAAAAAATACAATATAAAAGCAAATAAAAATTTAGGACAAAATTTTTTAATAAGTGAAGAAGTGGTAGAAAAAATAGTAGAAAGTGCAGATATAAAAAAAGACGAATTAATAATAGAGATAGGACCAGGACTAGGAACACTCACAAAACATTTATTAGAAAAATCAGGAAAGGTAATATGCATAGAAATAGACCCAAAAATGATAAAAATTCTAGAAGACAGATTTGCATTATACACAAATTTTGAAATAATCAATGAAGATGTATTAAAAGTAAATTTACAAGAAATTATTAAAAAAGAAAAAAGGACTTGTAAAATAGTAGCAAACTTGCCATACTATATAACAACCCCAATAATAATGAAATTGTTAGAAAACAAGCTAGAAATAGAAAGTATAACTGTAATGATACAAAAAGAAGTAGCAGATAGATTAATAGCAAAACCAGGAGAAAAAGAAACAGGAGCAATAACATATTCAGTATATTATTATTGCAATTCAGAGAAAATATTAGAAGTACCAAATTATTCATTTATACCTGAACCAGAAGTAACATCAGAAGTAATAAAATTAAAATTAAGAAAAGAAATTCCAATAAAAGTAAAAAATATAGAAAAGATGTTTAAAATAATAAAAAATGCATTTATGCAAAGGAGAAAGACGCTAATAAACGCACTTGTAAATACACAAATAATAAAAAACAAAGAAGAAGCAAATGAAATATTTGAAAAATTAAATATAAGTACAAAAGTAAGAGCAGAAGAATTAACATTACAGCAATTTGCAGATATATCAGATAATATTGAGATAGGAGGAAAAATATGAAAATAGTATTTATGGGAACACCAGATTTTGCAAAAGAATCTTTACAAGCAATATATGAAGCAGAACATGAAATATTAGCAGTAGTAACAAATGAAGACAAGCCAAGCGGAAGAGGAATGAAGCTAACAAAAAGTCCTGTAAAAGAATATGCCCAACAAAAAAATATAAAGATATATCAACCAAAAAAAATAAGAAACAATGAAGAATTTATAAATGAAATCAAAAAAATGAAACCAGAAGTAATATGTGTAGTGGCATATGGTAAAATATTACCCAAAGAGATATTAGAAATACCAGAAAAAGGATGCATTAATGTACATGCATCATTACTACCAAAATATAGAGGAGCAGCTCCAATACAAAGAGCAATAATAAATGGAGAGAAATATACAGGAGTAACAACAATGTATATGGACGTAGGAATGGATACAGGAGACATGATATTAAAAAAAGAGGAAAATATAGGAGAAGAAGAAACAACAGGAGAGTTATGGAATAGATTATCAAAGATAGGAGCAGAACTGTTAGTAGAAACATTAGAAAAAGTAAAAGAAGGAACAGCACCAAGGACACCACAAGGAGAGGACTATACGATGGCACCAATGTTAAATAAGGAAACAGATGGAATAATAGACTGGGAAACTAAAGTAGCTGAAGAAATAAGAAATCAAGTAAGAGGATTAAATCCAATAATGGGAGCAATTACATACTTAGAAGGAAAGAAGATAAAATTCTGGAAGGTAAAAGTGGCAACAGAAGAAGAATTAGAAAAAATAATAGAAGAAGAAAAAATAGAAAATAAAGAAAATGGAACAATTATTATAGCAGATAGTAAAAAAGGATTATATATAAAAACAAAAAAAGGTGTAGTAAAAGTATTAGAAATACAAGGAGAAAATTCAAGAAGAATGGCAATAGAAGACTATTTGAGAGGAAACAAAATAGAAGTTGGTAAAATATTTAAAAAACAGTTGTAAAAATAATAAAAAATTGATATACTAATGGCAAATCAAAAAAGATATAAAAAAATAGGACAAGATTTGTCCAAAAAGAAAGGATGATTTAATATGGAAGAAAACAAAATTGAAGAAATAAAAGAGGAAATAGTAAAAGAAGAAACATTAGGAGAAAATACAGGAATAAAAATATCAGATGAAGTAATAGCAGTAATAGCAGGAGTAGCAGTATCAGAAGTAAATGGAGTAGCTGGAATGCAAGGAAAATTTGGAGGAGGAATAGGAGAAGTATTAAGTGGTAAAAAGAATTTAGCAAAAGGAATAAAAGTAGAAACAATAAATGAACAAGCAAAAATAGATGTAAACATAATAGTAGAATATGGAGCAAGAATACCAGATGTAGCATTTGAAATACAAAACAGAGTAAAGAAAGCAGTAGAAGGAATGGCAGGATTAAAAGTATCAGAAGTAAATGTACATGTGCAAGGAGTAAATATAGAATCAGATAGTAAAGAGCAAACAGAACAAAAAGGAACAGCAGAATAATAAAAACAAAAGACATAAAAATTTTATATAGGAAACATTCAAACCTCAGCAAAATCCAAGTTTTTTGCTGAGGAAAGATTGTATGCATTAGGAAAAGGAAGGAAAAAGAAAGATGAAAATAATAGAAAGAATAGTATTAGTAGTATATTCATATATAATTTTAGTATTAGCTACATTTTTTAGTTTAATAATATTAGGATTAATAGATGCAAGCCTAGTGCAAACCATAATAGAAAAGATACTACAAGAAGACATATTATCAAAGGTAATATTAGGACTAAATGCAGTATTTATATTATTATCAATAAGATGTATATTTTTTGACACGAGAGATAAAAAATCAGAGAAAGAAAAGCAAGGAATATTACTAAAAAATGAAAATGGTAAATTACTAATATCAAAAGAAACAATAGAAAATTTAACAAATTCAGTAATAAAAGAATTTGAAAGTATAGAGCAAATAAGTACAAAAACAACGATAGATAAAGAAAATAATTTAATAATAGTTGTAAATTTAACAGTAGGACCAAAAGTAATAATAAAAGAACTTTCAGTAAATCTACAAAATAAAATAATAGAAACAGTAAAAAACACATTAGATTTAGAGGTAAAAGAAGTAAATATAAGAGTTAAAAGCTATGTAGCAAAAACTGAGGAAAATAAAGGATAATATTGAAAAGTTTCAAAGAACCAAAAGAAAGGATAAAAAGATGGGAGATTTTTGGAGACAATATAAAGGAGCTATAATAGGAGTGCTTGTAGCAATATTAGTTTTATGTACAAGATTATATAGTCTTATTTTAGGAGTAGTATTAATAATAATAGGAGCATTTTTAGGAAACTATGTACAACAAAACAAAGAAGAAGTAAAAGATAGAATAAAAAAATTTATTGATAAAATGTAGAATAAGATATAAAACATATATAATAAAAAATAAAAAAAGGGACAAGAAAGGAAAGAATATGAATAGATCAGCAATTAGAGAATTAACATTCAGACTAATATATAGCCAAGAAATACAAAAAAGTGAAGACATAGATGAACAAATAGAACTATATTTAGAAGCAAATGAAATAACAGATGAAAGTGCAATAGAATATATAAAAGATGTTGTAAAAGGAATAAAAAATAATCAAGAAGAAATTGAAAAAAAGATACAAAAAAATCTAAAAGCTGATTGGAAAATAGAAAGAATATCAAAAGTAGATTTAAGTCTATTAAAATTAGCAATATATGAAATAAAATATAAAGAAATACCATATAAAATAATAATAAATGAAGTTGTAGAATTATCAAAACAATATGGAGAAGAGCAATCAAAAAATTTTGTTAATGGAATATTAGCAAGTATAGTAAAAGAAGGATAAAATATATGAAATATCAAGCAATATCTGTATCAGAGTTAAATGCATATATAAAGGGAAAAATATCAGAAGATGAAGCACTACAAAGTGTATTAGTAAAAGGCGAAATATCAAATTTCAAAAACCATTACGCAACAGGACATCTTTATTTTACATTAAAGGATGAAAAATCCTTAATAAAATGTATAATGTTTAAAGGCTATGCAGAAAAACTAGACTTTATACCAAAAGATGGAATGAGTGTAATGGTTTTTGGTAGTGTTTCAGTATATGAGAGAGATGGAGTATACCAAATATATGTACAAGCGATGCAAGAAGATGGATTAGGAAGTCTATATAAAGCATATGAAGAATTAAAAAGTAAATTAGAAAAAGAGGGATTGTTTAGAGAAGAACATAAAAAGAAGATACCAACATATCCCAAAGAAATCGGAGTATTAACATCAGAAACAGGAGCAGTAATAAGAGATATTATTAATGTATCAACAAGAAGAAATCCAAATGTACACATAAAGTTATTGCCAGTACCAGTTCAAGGACTAGGAGCAAGTGAAAAAATAGCAGAAGCAATTGAAATAATGAACAGGAATAACCTAGTAGATGTAATAATTTTAGCAAGAGGAGGAGGCTCATTAGAAGATTTATGGCCATTTAATGAAGAAGAAGTGGCACGAGCAATATATAATTCAGGCATACCAATAATATCAGCAGTAGGACATGAAACAGACTTTAGTATATCAGATTTTGTAGCAGATTTAAGAGCACCAACACCTTCAGCAGCAGCTGAATTAGCAGTACCAGATATATCAGAATTAAAAGCTATAATAAATACATATGAAACAAGATTTAAGAATTCTTTAATTAGAAAAATAGAATTAATGAAAATGAGATATAGTAAAAGCATGCAATCAAGAGCTTTTAAGGAGCCTATGAGAATCATAAATGATAATTATATAAAAATAGATAGTTTAATAAAAAATATGGAAAATTTTATAAATAAAAAACAATTTGAAGCTAAATCAAAATTTATAGAATTAACAACAAAGCTAGATAGTTTAAGTCCCCTAAAAACTTTAACAAGAGGGTATTCTTTAATAGAAATAAATGGAAAGATTGTAAAAAGTCAAAAAGAAATAAAAACTGATGACGAAATAGAATTAAAGTTTTATGATGGAACTAAAAAAGCAAAAGTAATATAACAACAATAATACAAAGGAGTGATGCATATGAAAAAAAATAAAAAAGCAATTATGTTAATAGTAGTAATTGCGGTTATACTAATAGTAATAGTATGTATAGCATATTACAAAAATAAACAAGCTATAGAAACAAATACACCAAAGGACAATAATACAACACATCCAGAAGAAATAGATAAAGACAATGATAATGAAAATAATCAAAATAATGTAAATGATTTAGAAACAGATAAAAATGAAACAGACAATAATACAGATGTAGAAAATAGTAATCAGTCAAATAAAAATGATAGTACAACAAATAAAGAAGAGAATACATCAAAAAATGAAATAAAAGAAAATGAAAATAAAAATAACACAGAAGATAAAGCAATAAATGCAGTAAAGAATAAAATTGGAGGAAGTAATAGTGCAAAATATTCAATAGATTATAATGCAAATCTACCAGCAAATCAGTTAATGGTCAAGGTAACTGAAGATGCAGTGACATTAGGATGGTATATTGTAAATACAGAAACATGGGAAGTAACAGAGTTTTAAAGAGAAATAATACTAATATGATATGCATAATTTAAAATAGTGAGTTATAAATATATATGAAGGGAATATAGTTATGAGCGAAAAAAAAGTAGATTTTGAAAAATCAATGAAAGAATTAGAAGAAATAGTAGCAAAATTAGAAAAGGGAGATTTAAATTTAGATGAATCAGTAGAAGAATTCGAAAAAGGAATGAAAATTTCAAAAGAATGTAATAAAATATTAGAAAATGCAGAAAAGAGAATAACTGTATTACTTCAAAAAGAAGGAAATATAGAGGAAGAAAAATTCTCAGTATAGTAAATCTAAAATATATGATCTATTTAATAAGAATAATATTATCAAAATAGTATAATATTATTAAAAATAACATAATTTTATATAATAAATATGAGGGGCAAAAATGAACACATTTTTATTAATGATAACAAGTAAGTATATATATATTCCTATAATATTATGGGTTTGTATACAAACATTTAAAGTAATATGGGAATTAATAAAAACAAAAAAATTTAATTTCAAGAGAATAATGGGAGCTGGAGGAATGCCAAGCTCTCATTCAGCAGTAGTTGTTGCATTAGCAACAATGATAGGAAGATATGAGGGAGTTCAGACTTCCATGTTTGCACTATCATTAATTTTCGCATTTGTAGTCATGTACGATGCGGCAGGTGTAAGAAGAGCAGCAGGAAAACAAGCAACGATATTAAATAAAATAGTTCAGACACCAGGATTATCCACATTAGAAGTTCAAGAAAAGTTAGTAGAAGTATTAGGACATACACCAATACAAGTATTTGCAGGAGCTTTAATAGGACTTATAGTTGGAATGTTTGCATAATTTATATAATATTGGAATAATAATTCGTCTATTTGAAATATAAAACTATCACTAAAATATGAGATGAGTTAAAAGGTAATTTGGTGCTTTTCTCAGACTAGGGTTAGAAGAGGCGAAGAAAGGAATGATAAGTATTTATGGAAGATATAGAAATAGCAAGAAGTGTAAAATTAAATAGAATAGAAGAAATAGCAAAAAGAGCTGGAATTGATGAAGAAAATTTAGAATTATATGGAAAATATAAAGCAAAAATAACTGAAGAAGAAATAAAAAGGGTAGAAAAAAATAAAGATGGTAAGTTAATATTAGTAACTGCAATGAGTCCAACTCCATTAGGAGAAGGAAAAACGACTATATCTATTGCAATAGCAGATGGATTATCAAGATTAGGAAAAAAAACAATACTTGCATTAAGGGAACCATCATTAGGACCAGTTTTTGGGATAAAAGGAGGAGCAACAGGAGGAGGAAGAGCACAAGTTGCACCAATGGAGGACATTAATTTGCACTTTACAGGAGACATACATGCTATAACATCAGCAAATAACTTATTATCAGCAGTAATAGATAACCATATTTATTATGGTAATGAATTACAAATAGAAAAGGTAACATGGAAAAGATGTGTAGACTTAAATGATAGGCAATTAAGAACAGTAGAGACAGGACTATCAGGAGAAAAAAATATAGTTCCTAGAACAGATGGTTTTGATATAACTGTAGCATCAGAAATTATGGCAATATTATGTTTGTCAAAAAATATAGAAGATTTAAAAGAAAAACTAGGAAATATTATAATAGGATTTAATAAAGAGGGAGTACCAGTTTATGCCAAAGATTTAAAAGTAGAAGGAAGTATGGCAGTGCTACTAAAAGATGCATTAAATCCAAATTTAGTACAAACATTAGAACATACACCTTGTATAATACATGGAGGACCATTTGCTAATATAGCACATGGATGTAATAGTATAAGAGCGACAAAATTAGGAATGAAATTAGCTGACTATGCAATAACTGAAGCTGGATTTGGAGCGGACTTGGGAGCAGAAAAATTCATTGATATAAAATGCAGAAAAGCAAAAATAAAACCAGATGCAGTGGTGTGTGTAGCAACAATAAAAGCATTAAAATATCATGGAGGAATAGAAAAAGATAAAATTTTAGAACCAAATGTAGATGCAATAAAGATAGGAATGGAAAATTTATTGAGACATATAGATAATTTAAAAAATAAATTTGGATTAAATGTGATAGTAGCATTAAATAAATTCTATACAGATACAGAAGACGAAATACAATTGATTAGAGAAACCTTGGCAAAAAAAGAAGTACAATTAAGTCTAGTTGAAAGTTGGGAAAAAGGTTCAGAGGGAGCAATAGATATAGGAAATAAATTAATAAAATTAGTAGAAGAGCCACAAGACTTTAGATATGCATATGAATTAGATGACGATATAAAAACAAAAATTAAAAAAATATCATTTAATATATATGGTGCAAACGAAATAGAAATATCTGAACAAGCACAAAAAGATATAGAAAATATAGAAAATTTAGGATATGGAAAATTACCTATTTGTTTTGCTAAAACACCATTATCATTTTCAGATGATGCAAAAAAAATAAAAATAGATGAACCATTTAAGATATATGTAAGGGAAATAAGCTTAAAAGCAGGAGCAGGATTTATAGTAATTATTGCAGGAAAAATAATGACAATGCCAGGATTGCCAAAAGTGCCATCAGCTGAAAAGATAGATATTAATGAAAATGGTGATATTGTTGGATTATTCTAAGGAAGTAACACAATTTAGAAGATAGCTAAAAAAAGGAGGAGACATATGGAAAAAATAATAGAGATATCAAAACTAGAAGAAATTGCAAAATCAGTAAGAAAAGGAATTGTAGAAGCAGTATATCGTGGAAAATCAGGACATCCAGGAGGTTCACTATCAATAGCAGATATAATGACAGTATTATACTTTAATGAAATGAATATAGATGAAAAAAGTCCTAAATGGGAAGAAAGAGATAGATTAGTATTATCAAAAGGACATTGTTCGCCAGCGTTATATAGTTGTTTGGCACAGAGAGGATATTTTGAAACAAAAGAGTTACAAACATTTAGAAATATAGAAAGTAAATTACAAGGACATCCAGATATGAATAAAGTAGATGGAGTAGATATGACATCAGGTTCATTAGGACAAGGATTATCAGTAGCAAATGGAATGGCAATTGCTGGAAAACTTGATAAAAAGCAATATAGAGTATATGCTATATTAGGAGATGGAGAAATAGAAGAAGGTCAGATATGGGAAGCTGCCATGGCATCTAGTAAATATAAATTAGATAATTTATGTGTTATAGTAGATAATAATAACTTACAGATAGATGGGACAATAGAAGAAGTAATGAACTCAAAACCAATAGATGAAAAATTCCAAAAGTTTGGTTTTGAAACAATCACAATAGATGGACACAATATTTCAGAAATAATGGAAGCTTTTAATAAAGCTAAGGAGATAAAAGGAAAACCTGCATGTATAATTGCAAAAACAATAAAAGGAAAAGGTGTGTCATTTATGGAAAATCAAGTAGGATGGCATGGAAAAGCACCAAATGATGAACAATTTAAGCAAGCAATACAAGAGCTAGAATAGTAATGATATAGAATGTAATAAAAATTATAATGAATATATAATAAAAGTAATAAATAAATTAAAGCAAGTATGAGATTAAAATGCAATAAATAAATTAACATAAATGCATGATGAAAAAAGTAATAAAGAAAGGAGGCAGTTAGTTTATTAAACTAACGACTACTAAGAATGATAGAAAATAAAAAAATAGCAACAAGACAAAGCTATGGAGAAGCATTAAAAGAAATAGGAAAAGAAAATAAAAAAATAGTGGTATTAGATGCAGACTTATCAGTAGCAACAAAAACGAGTATATTTGCAAAAGAATTTCCAGAGAGATTCTTTAATATGGGAATTGCAGAGCAAAATATGATAGGAACAGCAGCAGGACTAGCAACTTGTAATAAGATACCATATGCAAGCACTTTTGCAGTATTTGCAGCAGGAAGAGCATATGATCAAATACGAAATAGCATATGTTATCCTAAATTAAATGTAAAAATATGTGCAACACATGCAGGGATTACAGTTGGCGAAGATGGAGCAACACATCAAATGATAGAAGATATAAGTATGATGAGAACATTGCCTAATATGACAGTAATGTGTACATCAGATGATATCCAAACAAAGTGGGCAGTAAAAGAAATATCAAAATTAGATGGACCAGTTTATTTGAGATTATGTAGGTTAGGAACACCTATTATATATGATGAAAATCAGAAATTTGAAATAGGAAAAGCTATTCAAATAGGTAATGGAACAGATGCTACAATTTTTACGACAGGAGTAACTGTATCAGAAGCATTAAAAGCCAAAAAAGAACTTGAGGATAAAAATATAAATGTTAGAATTATTGATTTTCATACAATAAAACCAATAGATAAAAATATTATTTTAAAGTGTGCACGAGAAACAAAAAAATTAATATCAGTTGAAGACCATAGTATTATAGGAGGATTAGGAACAGCAATTTCAGAGGTGCTTACAGATGAATATCCTTGTAAACTTACAAGATTAGGAATTCAAGATACTTTTGGTAAATCTGGTTCAGCTGAACAATTAATGCATTATTTTAAAATTGATAGTGAAGCAATTATAAGAAATGTTTGTGAGTAAGAATTTAATCATATTACACTTATATTAGCTATTTACTCGTATTATATATTATTAGTAGAGTAGACCAATTAAAGATATATATATTATTTTTTAGAGAAGTACTTATTAACATATGGGCGCAGATATGCGCCTATTAGTAAACAAGTATTTTTTTGCATAATGCACTCAATAATAGTTAAATTACATGTTTTCTAATATGCAAAAAATAACAATAAAAAATAATAAAAAAGTATTGCAAATAACAAGTTTTATTGTTATCATAGAATAAGAGAATACTATATGATAAGAAAGGAGACGTATGAGAATTCATACGAAACTAATATGATAGAATTTAGAGATGTAAATAAAATATATAGTACAGGAACAGAAGCAGTAAAAAATGCAAATTTCACAATAGACAAAGGAGAATTCGCATTTTTAGTAGGAAGTTCAGGAAGTGGAAAATCAACACTAATAAAATTAATATTAAAAGAAGAAGAGCCAACATCAGGAAATATAATAATAAATGGAAAAGATACAACATTTTTAAAACCCAACAAAGTACCATACTTAAGAAGAAGTATGGGAGTAGTATTTCAAGACTTCAGATTATTACCTGACAAAACAGTATATGATAATGTAGCATTTGCAATGTATGTAGTAGGAGCAACACCAAGACATATAAGAAGACAAGTACCAATGGTATTATCATTAGTAGGACTAAGTGCAAAAGCAAAAATGTATCCAAACGAATTATCAGGAGGAGAACAGCAGAGAGTAGCACTAGCAAGAGCATTAGTAAATAATCCATCAATGCTAATAGCGGACGAGCCCACAGGAAACTTAGATCCAGACACAGCATGGGAAATAATGACACTATTAAATGATATAAATTTAAGAGGGACAACAATAGTAGTAGCAACACATGCTAAAGAAATAGTAGACCAAATGAAGAAAAGGGTTATACAAATTCAAAAAGGCGAAATAATCAGAGATGATAAAAAAGGTGGTTATAATTGTGAAGTATAATGTATTAAACTATTTAATAGGAGAAGGAATAAGAAGTGTATTCAAAAACAAAAAATCAAGCATAGTAGCTTTAATGACAATGTGTGCGACTATGTTTATATTTGGTATATTTTTTGCAGCAACACAAAATATAAATGGATTTGTAAATTCAATAAAAGAAGACCAAATAATACAAGCAAATATAAAAAGAACAGCAACAGATGAAGAAGTAGCACAATTAAAAGAAAATATAGAGAAAATTGAAGGGGTAGCAACTGTAACATTAAGAACAAAAGAAGAATATTTAGCATCATTAAAAGAAAGTATGAAAGAAAAAGCATATTTATTTGAAGATTACGAAAAAAACAATATATTTTCAGATGCGTACATAATAACATTCAAGAATCTAGAACAAATCGAAGAAATACAAGCACAAGTAGCAAAACTAGATAATGTAAATAGTATAGCAGATGCAAATAAAGAGGTAAGCATACTACTTAATGTAGCAAAAGGAATAAAAATAGTAACATTTGGATTATTAATATTATTAATAGTAATTTCAGTAGTAATAATATCAAACACAATAAAACTAACAGTATATGCAAGAAGAAGAGAAATATCAATAATGAAATATGTAGGAGCAACAAACAATTTTATAAGATTTCCATTTATAATAGAAGGAATAATAATAGGAATTATATCAGGAGCATTAACGATTTTACTAGTAGGAGGAGCATATAATGTATTAATGTCCCAAATGATGAATTCAGTAACATTACAAAGAATGGGATTAGAGTTAGTAAGATTTTCAGATATGTTCAATTTATTAGTAACAGTATACTTAATATTAGGAATAGGAATAGGAATATTAGGAAGTACAAGATCTATGAAAAAGTATCTAGAAGTATAAATTAAAGTATAGGACAATACAATATAAAAAACTAAACATAGAATGACATATAAATGGGAAACAAAAAACATTACAAACAATATAGTAGAAAGGTAGAGGGGAAATGCGTAAAGTTTTATGTAGTATATTAATAATAGCATTATTAGGCTATTGTATAAATATATATGCACAAGCTGAAAACACGATACCAAAGGAAACAGAAGAAAAAAAGCAATTAGAGGAATTACAAGTAGAAAATCAAGAATTACAAAAACAAATCGAAGAAAATATAAATCATTTAGAAATAGTTCAAGAAGAATTAACACAAAATTTGGTACAAATACAAGGAATAGACGAAGAAATAGCAAAATCAGAAGAAAGCTTAAGTGCATTAAATAAAGAAGTAGAGGAATTTAATACAAAAATAAAAAACGTAGAAAATGAATTAAAAGAAAAACAAAGAGAATATGATGCACAAAAGAAGCTAACAGATGAAAGAATGATTGCAATATGCGAGCAAGGTGAATTACAGTATTTAGATATATTATTAGGTTCAACAAATATAATAGACTTCGTATCAAAATATTATCTAGTATCACAAATATATGAAAATGATTTACAGCTTTTAGAAAAAGCAAATAGTCAAAAAAAAGAAATTGAAGCAAAAACAGAAGAATTGCAAAAGCAAAAAGACATATTAAGTGAAAAAAAGAAGGAACAACAGAAAGATGAGCAATTACTAGAAAATACAAAAACAGCAAGGCAAATACAAATGGCAAAATTATCACAAGAAGAGCAAAATATTCAATTAAAGATAGATGAATACAAGACACAAGTAACATCAATAGAAAATGAAATAAGAGCATTAGCGATAGTGGAGGCATTTGGAGAAGACTATGTGGGAGAAGAAATGATATGGCCAACACCAGGATATACAAGAATAACATCACAATTTGGAATGAGGACACATCCAATAACAGGATTATATAGATTACATACAGGAACAGATGTAGGTGCACCAGTAGGAACAGATTTTCTAGCAATGGCAAGTGGAGTAGTAGTAAAAGCAGAATATAATCTAGCTTATGGTAATATGATAATAATAGACCATGGAGGAGGAGTACAAACATTATATGCACATGGTTCTGAGATTATTGCAAAAATAGGGCAAACAATTAAACAAGGAGACCCTGTACTAAAGGTAGGTTCAACAGGATATTCAACAGGTCCACATGCACATTTTGAAATAAGAATAAATGGAAATCCAGTGGATCCATTAAATTATGTAAAACCAAATTAATATAAGAAAAATGTTAACAGTTTCAAAAAGGTTAATCCGTAAGAAACTGTTAATTTTAATAGTATACGAAAATAAAAACAAGAATATGAAAAAAAAATCCAAAAACTATTGATTAAAATCAATTAATATAGTAAAATATATAATGTAAATGATAACAAATTTTACCAAAAAAGGAAGGAATTAATAAATGAAAAAAGTAATTGGAATTTTAATAATACTAATTTTAATGGTACAAACAAATTTATCAATTGCAGCAACAAACAAAGAATTAGAAGATCAAAAAAATAATATAAAAAAGCAACAAGAACAAGAAGCAAACAAATCAGAACAATTACAAGATGATATAGAAGAAGTACAAGCAAAAAAATCAGAAACACTAAAAGGAATAGAAAACTTAATGAATCAAATATCATCATATGAGACAGAGATAAATGATTTACAAGATAAAATAGATGAATTACAAAACCAAATAAATGATGCAGAGGTAGAAATAAAATTAAAGGAAGCACAATATACTAAGGAAAAGCAACTTTTAGATGATAGGTTATTAGCAATATGTGAGCAAGGAGAAACAAGATATTTAGATATTTTATTAACATCAGAAAGTCTAATAGACTTTATATCAAAATATAATATAATATCTGAATTTGTACAGAGTGATACAGAATTATTAGAATCAATAGAAGTACAGAGAAAAGAAATAGAACAGGGAAAAGCAAAATTAGAAAATGATAAAACAGAGTTAGATACAGCACAATCATCATTAGAGTCAAAGAATTCAGAACTAAAAAAGGCAAAATCACAAAAAGATTCACAAGTTAAGAAATTAAATGCAGAAGAAAAAGAATTACAAAAAGAATTAGAAGAAAGTGAAAAAAAGCAAAAGGAAGCAAACAAAGCAATTGAGAAAATAAATGAACAAATAAGAAAAAATAATGAGAATAGCAATGTAACAAATATAGCAGGAAAACCAAGTAGTAGTGGATATATATTTCCAGTAGCAGGTTTAAGCAAAAGCAACATAAACAATAAAAATTATCCATCATATGCAGGACACACAGGAGTTGATATCAATTTAAATGTTGTAGGGAAAAGTGTAGTTGCAGTAAAAGATGGAACAGTAGTAATATCAGAAGCAATAAAAGGTTCTATCAAAAATTATGATTCGAAAGGAAATTATATAGGATCATATAGTAGTTATGGAGAATATATAGTAATAGACCACCATGATGGAACAATGACATTATATGGACATATGAAACCAGGTTCAAGAAAAGTATCAGTAGGGCAAAAAGTAAAACAAGGTCAAGTAATAGGAACTGTTGGAAACACAGGAAATTGTCAGCCAAGACCAACACCATCACATCCTTTAAATGGAACACACTTACATTTTGAAGTAAGAATAAATGCTAAACCAGTAAATCCATTACCATATTTACCATAATATTACATAATTATAAACATATAGATAAAAAAATTAAAGAACATATAGAATAAAATAACATATGAAAATTGCACTTATGTGCAATTTTCTAAAAGTTAAAAGAACATTTAACTTAATGAAAGGAAGATTAAGAAAAAATGGACGAAGAAAATAACAAAGGTCATAAAATTTATAAAGTATTAATGTTAATAGTAGTTACAGCATTTGTAACATTTGTACTAACAAGTATAGGATTTTATCAATATTATTCACATAACAATGGAAGCATTCTAGGGATAGAACCATCACAAAATAATTCAAAAGTAGTAAAAGAATTAGAAAAAATTATGACAGTAATAGATAAGAGCTTTTTAGGAGAAATAAAAGAAGAACAACTAATAGAAGGAACTATAAAAGGATATGTAAATGGACTAGGAGATAAGTATACAGAATATATTTCAAAAGAAGATATGGAAGACTATACAAATCAAATTATGGGTAATTATGTTGGAGTAGGAATATACATGATAACAAACGAAGAAAAGAATCTAATCCAAGTATTATCACCTATAAGAGAAAGTCCAGCAGAAAAAGCAGGAATATTGCCAGGAGATTTAATAACAAAAGTAGATGGAGTAGAATATACAGGAGACCAAATGACAGCAGCTTCTAATAAGATAAAAGGAGAAGCTGGAACAAAAGTAAAAATAGAAATCTCTAGAGGAGATAATAAATTAGAATTTGAATTAACAAGGTCAGAAATTCATATGAATCCAATAACAACAAAAGTAGTAGGAGAAAACAAAAAAATAGGATATATGGAAGTTCTAAGTTTTGATGATGGAACAGCAGAAGATTTCAAAAATAAATTTGAACAAATAAAGTCAGAAAATATAGAAAGTCTAATAATAGATTTACGAAATAATGGTGGGGGATTAGTAACAGAGGCATTAGATATAGCAGACTATATTGTAGAAAAAGGAAATACTCTATTAATAACAGTTAATAAAAATGATAAAGAAGAAATAGAAAAGTCAAAAAATAAACCTATAGTAAATATGCCAATAATAATATTAGTAAATGAGAATACAGCAAGTGCATCTGAGATATTAGCAGGAGCATTAAGAGATAATAATAAAGCAAAAATTGTAGGAACAAAAACATATGGAAAAGGTGTAATTCAACAATTAATGAAGTTAAGTAATGGAAGTGGATTAAAAGTAACAATTGAAGAATATTTTACACCAAACAAAAATAAGATTAATGGAGTGGGAATAGAACCAGATGAAATAGTTGAATTACCAGATACAGTTGAAAATATTCTTTTAGTGAAAGAAGAGGAAGATACTCAGTTACAAAAAGCAGTAGATATCTTAGAAAATAAATAAGTTAACAAATACATTTTAAGAATATATTGTATTAAAAGATATGATTTTCAATAGTGTGTATAATCATTTCTTAAAAATTGACTATAATTAAAAAATATAGCAAAAAAGCGGACTTTAAATTATCAAATGTCCGTTTTTGAGGTTTATAAATGGAGGAATTGAAAAAATGAATCTACCAAATAAATTAACAATGTTTAGAATAATATTAGTACCAATAATGGTTATAATACCATTTTTAAACACACAAGGAACGCTTTTTAATATACCATATGAATATATAATAATAAATATAATTTTTATAATAGCATCAATAACAGATCAATTAGATGGTCATATAGCACGTTCAAAAAATCAGATAACAACATTTGGGAAATTTGCAGATCCCTTAGCTGATAAAATATTGGTATTAGCAGCTATGATGATACTAGTAGAATATAATAAATTGCCAGCTTGGATTCCTATATTAATATTAGCTAGAGAATTTATTGTATCAGGATATAGACTAGTGGCAGTAGAGCAAGGTGGAAAAGTAATTGCCGCTTCTATCTGGGGTAAATTAAAAACAGTTACTCAAATGATAGCTATAATAATAGCATTTATCGATATTAATGCTTTTGGAGCTTGCTTTTCTGGAGAATTAACAGGATTACAACTTATTATTAATATTGCGCAAACATTAATGATGATTATATGTGTAATTGCTACTGTTTTTTCTGGTTATGATTATTTAAAGAGTGGAAAGGAATTATTTAAATTAAAGTAAAGAAGTATAATATTATATGCATATAGCAAAATTCAACTTTTATCAAAAAATGTATTTACTACATTTTTTGATAAAAGTTGAATTTTTGTTATGATTATATAATTATTCTTTTATTTCTTTTGCTAATTTTCCAATAGCTTTAGTCTCAATTCTAGAAACATAGGAACGAGAAATACCAATCATATCCGCAATTTCATTTTGAGTCTTTGGTTTATGACCATAGAGTCCAAAACGTAATTCTATAATAGTTCTTTCTCTATCTTTAAGAACAGTCTTAATTTTTTCATATAATTTCTTAGTTTTCATCTTCAAATCAATAACATCCTCAACACTACGATCATCATTCTCAAGAACTTCTTGCAATGTAACAACATTATCATCTTTATCTTTTCCTATAGGTTCATTCAAAAAAACTTCTGCACCTAATTTTTTAGTTGCTCTAAGGTACATTAAAATTTCATTATCGATACATCTAGAAATATATGTAGAAAGTCTAGAACCTTTATCTATGTTAAAACTATTTATTCCTTTAATTAATCCTATTGTTCCGATAGAAATCAAATCATCTTGATCTACATTTGAATTAGAATATTTCTTTGCAACATGAGCAACAAGTCTCAAATTTCTCTCAATTAATATATTCCTTGCTTCATCATCTCCAGCCTTTAGTTTTTCTAGATAAATTTTTTCATCTTCTGCATTTAAAGGTTCTAAAAACAAGCTATTTCCTGAAATATATCCAACTGCAAATATAGCTGTTTTTATAAAGCCAAAAAAACCTGCTATGCTTAATGACGCTAACATAAATGCACCTCCAAATTCACACTCATACATTAATTATATGAATTGTAATTTTAAAAGTGCCTGACCCCAAAAATATTTTAGAATATTTATATTTTAGTAAAAATGAAATAGGTGAGAAACAGTAAAACGAGTAAAGATATAATATAAGAAAAAACTACCAAATATAAATATTGCAATTTAAAGTGAAATATAGTAAAATAGAAATGAAGAAAAAGAAAAGGGGAAATAACAATGGAAGAAGAAAAAAAAGTAACTACAGATAAAAAAATAAGAACAAATAAAAATAGAAGAACAAAAATGAATAACCAAATGAAAAAGAAAGCAATAATATTAACAACAGCAACGACAATGCTAATATTAATAATTGCGATAATAATAGGAGTAGTATCAAGGATAACAAACCAAACATCTACAAATGTAGGAAAACAAAATAATGATATTTCTCAAAATGATGAAAACAATACACAAATAGGAAATCCAGAAGAAAAGGACAAGCCAGAAGAACAAGAAAACAATAATCCAGAAGAAGGAAAGAATCCTACAGAAGAGCAACCACAACAACCAAATCAAAGTGCGGAGACAACAGAACCACAAGAAAAGAAAACTGGTAAAGAGAAATATTACATAAAAGTAAATAACCAAGCAAATGTAGTAACAATATATAAAAAAGATGCTGATGGATATTATACAATACCATGTAAAGCAATGGTATGCTCAATAGGAACTGCAACACCAGAAAGTGGAGTATATAAAACATCAGATAAATATACATGGAGAAAACTATTCGGGCATACAGAAGGAACATATGTATATGGACAATACGCAACAAGAATAGTAAAAAGTATATTATTCCATTCAGTACCATACCAAAATCCAAATGACCCATCATCATTAGAATATTGGGAATATGATAAGCTAGGGACAAAGGCATCAGCAGGTTGCATAAGATTAACGGTACAAGATGCAAAATGGATATATGATAACTGTGCAAAAGGAACACAAGTCGAATTTTATTCAAGTGCAGATCCAGGACCATTAGGAAAACCAACAGCACAGAAAATATCAAATGAAGCAAGTTATGTAAGAGGTTGGGACCCAACAGACCCAAGCGGAAGTAACCCATGGAAAACATATACAGGAAATCAACAAAATGAGCAACAACCAACAATCATAGACAATGGTAATACAAATCAAAGTAATAATAATTTAAATGGAAATAATAATACAACAGAAAGTGAAAATCCCACGAATCCAAGTGGAGGAGGAAGTGAAATAGTACAGCAACCAGACCAAACAACAATACCATCAGGAGGAAATGGAGAAAATGAACTGCCAGAAAATAAGGAAGATGATGTTATAACAACTCCAACAACAACTTCAGAATAAAACAAACAAGGAGAAATCTGTAATAAAATGGAAGAAAAAGAGATTGCAAATAAAATAAAAGCAGCAGGAGGAGAATTATATTTAGTAGGAGGAGCTGTAAGAGACAGTATAATAGATAAGCCCAATTATGATAAAGATTATTGCGTTGTAGGAATAACAGCTGAAAAATTCAAGAAACTTTTTCCAAACAGTTATACAAGAGGAAAAAGTTTTGAAGTATTTGATATAGATGGAAAAGAATTTGCAATGGCACGAACGGAAACAAAAATAGGTAGTGGTCATAAAGAATTTAAAATAAAAACAGGAAAAGATATAACAATAATAGATGATTTAGCACGAAGAGATATAACAATAAATTCAATAGCACAAAATGTATTGACACAAGAAATGATAGATCCATTTAATGGAATTCAAGATATAAAAAATAAAATAATAAAAGCAACAACGCAAGCATTTAAAGAAGATCCATTAAGAGTATATAGAGTAGCTAGATTTGCAGCAATATTAAATTTTAGAGTAGAAGAAAATACAATAGAATTGATGAGACAATTAAAACCAGAATTAATGTTTTTATCAAAAGAAAGAGTTTTTGTAGAATTTGCTAAGGCATTGAAATCAGAAAAACCATCAATATTTTTTGATGTATTAAAAGAAGCTAATGTACTTGAAGTACATTTTAAAGAAGTAAAAAATTTAATCGGAGCATTACAACCAGAAAAATTTCATCCAGAAGGGGATGCGTATATTCACACAATGATGGTATTAGATTATGTAGCAAAACAAACAAATAAATTAGAAATAAGATATTCAGCATTAGTACATGATTTGGGAAAGGGGATAACACCAAAAGAAGAATATCCTCATCATTATAATCACGAAATAAATGGAGTGGAAGTAGTAAAACAATTTTCTAATAGAATAGGAGTACCTACAATATGGGAGAAATGTGGTAAGACAGCTTGTAGAGAACATATGAGAGGAGGAATATTCCATAAAATGAAACCTTCTAAGAAGGTAGACTTTATAGAACGAGTATCAAAATCACAATTAGGATTAGAAGGATTACAAAGAGTAGTGAATTCTGATAGATTAAGCTCAAAAAATATAGATGAAGGAAGAATAGACTTTAAAGATATTGGAGAGAAATGTTTATATGAAATTAATGGAAAATATATACAGGATAAATTTAATATAAAACAGGGAATTGAATTTGGAAATAAGTTGCGAGAAGAAAGAATAAAATGGATGAAAGACAATAGTGAGAATAAAATAGATAAAAGAAAATAGTGATAATAAAAGTGGACATTTGCGAAAATAGATATTTTGTAAGTGCCCACTTTTATTAAATTTATATAGTTCTATTTATATTTCCATTAGTATAATGTTTACCCTCAAATCTATTACCAGATAAAACAATTTTAATAATATCATTTATTTCAGAAATGGATTCATCTAAAATATCTATTCTTGCAAAGTCACAAGTGATAGTATTAGTTGAAATAGAAGTAGTTTTACTATTATAAATTGTAGTAACAGTATCAATATTATCAGGAATAAATCTAAAAGAAATACCAAATCTATCTTTCAAAAAGTATTTATTTCCTAAAAGACATTTTTTACTACAAGATTTGTAGCATTTATTACTATTTCCAAGAAGGCAATAATTGCAAGTCATAATTGGAATATTACCATAAAATATGAATTCTGATAATTTATTAGGAACTCTGATATTTAATAATTCATTCTGAGCAAGTTCAGGAGAAAGAGTAACAGTTGAGACTTCCAAATTTTTAGCAGTTTCATTATTGTACAAATTCATAGTATAGTTACTAATTAAATCATAAGATTTATAGTCATCTAGCAGTTCAAATTGACCAATATTAGAAATAACAAAGCCTTTAATTTTAAAGTTACTTATTATATTATCAATATGTTTTTTAAATAAATTCAAATAGTTGTTTCTCATAACACAAGGCATGTAAATATATAAGTTTGCCTTTTTGGAAATAGTTTCTAGTGAAGTATGATATTTATTATTTAGAAAATATTTTAAAGGCACATAAATTCTATCTATATCATTAGTAAGTAAAGAGTAATCAAATGAAGAGTGTATTACATTTAATAGTAAAGATATCTTCTTTGAAGACATGGTAGTTGATGAGATTTCGTCATATTTTGGAAATTTAAAGTCAAATTTTTTATCAAAGTGATTTTTAAATTTTGATAAAATAGTATTTTCATATTTATATAATATTTGCCTTCGAAGTTCATTTAATGCGCCAATACTAGGTAAATATAAGTTTTTTCCTAAATTTATATCTACTATATCAAAAGAAAATGGAGTATTATTTGTTTTAGATAATTGCATTTCTATGCGTTCTTTAGTTATAGGAGCAGATATTGCTTTAATTGGGATAATATCAGAAACAATAGAAACAGTATTTTCTAAATTATCTGATACTTTAATAGTAATAGGAGTATTTTCCTGTATGGAAATAGAACATTTTAGATACTTTTTACGTAATTCTTGTCCAGAGTATGTAGGTTTACATATGTCAGATAGTTGTTTACTAAAAATTTTATAAATCCTATCTCCAACTTTGATATTTCCTTTCATTCGACCAATCTTAACGGAAGAACCAGATTCAGCAATAGACAAATTCTGATTTTTTAACATTAATTCGGACACAGTATAAATTGCATCTTCTTCAGATGTAGATATTGAAATTTTATCTCCAATTGCTAGGGAATCTTTTAAGTTCAGAGTAATATGTCCTTTATTACTATTGAAAGTAGTAACAGTTCCTATAAATATTCCGAATGTTGTTAGGTTTATCTTTGAAAATAAGGTTTCGATTTTCTTTACTAGAAAGATGACCATTAGTAAAATTTCCACGATTATATGCTTGCATTAAATCATGAATATCTCGTTTATCAATTTTAATTGAATCTTGTTGTATAGAAAAGTTATTATTAGCATTTAAAATGATATCAATATATTTTCGATAGGTTTTTGTAACAGTTGCAACATAATCAGGTGTTTTCATCCTTCCTTCAATTTTTAAACAAGATACACCAGCTTCTATTAAATCTGGTAAATATTCTAATCCACATAAATCACGAGGACTAAGTAAATATCCTTTATTTAATTCTTTGTTATTTTCTAGTAATGTATATGGGAGTCTACAAGGTTGTGCACAACGTCCTCGATTTCCAGAACGACCACCAACTATACTAGAAAATAGGCACTGACCAGAATATGAAATACATAATGCACCATGTATGAAACATTCAATTTCAATATTTGTATTTTTACAGATATTTTCTATTTCTTCTATTGATAATTCACGTGAAAGTACAACTCTTTTAAAGCCTAGTTTTTCTAATTTTTTTACTCCTTCTAGATTATGTACTGACATTTGTGTACTTGCATGAATTGCTAAATTTGGAAAGTTTTTAATAAGCAATGTTGCAAGACCTAAATCTTGTACTATTATTGCATCTATTCCAAATTCATATGCTTTTTTTGCCAATTCAAAGGCATCATTTAATTCATTATTTTTTATTAAAATGTTCAAAGTTAAATTGGTCTTTACTCCACGTAGTTTTGCATAGTTTATAGCCAATTCTAAATTTTCTAAATCAAAATTTTTAGCAGATGCTCTTGCACTAAACATATTTGCTCCAAAATATACACTATCTGCTCCATTTTGAACTGCAGCCTTTAGACATTCAAAATCACCGACTGGTGCTAATAATTCTATCATATTTTAAAAACTCCTTAGTCTGTGTAGCAAAAGCGAAACTTTTCTACACATTTGTGCATCGAAATTTTGATTTTGCAGATGCACACTTTTCTTATATGATTGAATTATACAATAAAATTATGTAAATAGCAATAAATAGATTTTATTTTTACAATTGCATAAAGTAGTATTATGAGATTTTTATAGTTTTAAAGATATCATTAAGTATATGTGTTCTTTTTAAAGTGTGTCTAGTTTAATAATAGGTGCATATCTGCGCTTATTAGTAAACTAGTTGAAATAAAAGGAAAAATATAAAAAAGAAAGGAAAGAAGAGAGAAGCAATATAGATATAACAAAAAACAAATTCATAATATATCCAATTAGATAAAATAATAAAATGAACCTAAAAAACTTGAAAATAAAAAAAATAAATGATAAGATACACAAAGAAAAGAGAAATATACATTTACAAAACTAATTTACTAACAAAAAAACCTTGAAAGGAAACAAAATAGTGCAAGGAGTAATAATAGGAAATATAGCAAATTTATATAAAATAAAATCAGAAAATAAAATATATGAAGCAGTCGCAAGAGGAAAGCTAAAAAAACAAGAAATTATACCAGTGGTTGGAGACAAAGTTGAAATAAAAATAATAGACAAAGACAATTCAAAAGTTACTATAGAAGAGATAAAACCAAGAATGACATATATAAAAAGACCTAAGATAGCAAATGTAACACAAATAATATTAATGATATCAACAAAAGAACCAAAACCAGATTTGCTCATGTTAGACAAACAGATAGTGTATGCAGAATTATTAAAAATAGAGCCAATAATAATTATTAACAAAATAGATTTAGATGAAGAGATATCAAAAAAAATAGAAAATATCTATAAAAAGATAGGATATAAGGTATATACAACAATAGCAAAAGAAAACGAAACAGTAGAAAATATAAAAAAAGAACTTAAAAATAAAATAAGTGTATTTGCTGGAAATTCAGGAGTAGGAAAGTCGACAACAATAAATACACTATTCAAAAATAATATAACTGAAGAAGGGGAAATAAGCAATAAAAACAAAAGAGGAAAAAACACAACAACAGATGTGAAATTATATGAATTAGAAGAAAATACATATATAGCTGACACTCCAGGATTTTCAACATTTGAAATAACAGAAATAGAAAGCAATGAATTAGACAAATATTTCAAAGAATTTAGACCAGAAATACCAAAATGTGAATATGTAGGTTGTACACACATTAAAGAAAAAAATTGTGCGATAAAAAAGGCAGTAGAGCAAGGAAAAATTGAAAAAGAAAGATATGACAGATTTTGTAAAATATATCAAGAATTAAAAGATAAGGAGGCACGAAAATGGTAGAAATATCAACATCAATATTATCATTAAAACAAGGAGAAGAAGCAGAAACCTTTTTAAATTTAGAAATAGCAAAAACAGATTATATTCATATAGATGTAATGGATGGCAAATTTGTACAAAGAGATACGTATAATAAAATGAGAGAAAATGCAGAATATATAAGAAGATTAACTAATTTGCCATTAGATATACATTTAATGGTAGAAGATATAGAAACAGCGATAAATGTATTTGAAGTAGTAGAGCCCAATGTAATTACATTTCACATAGAAGCATGTAAAAATGAAGAAGAAGTAATGAAAAATATAAATTTAATAAAAGAAGCACATGCAAGAGTGGGAATATCTGTAAAACCAAATACACCAGTAGAAGAAATATACAAATATTTACCATATATACATATGGTATTAATAATGACAGTAGAGCCAGGTAAAGGAGGTCAAACTCTAATAACTGATATGATTCAAAAAATAGAAAAATTGAAAAAATATATAGAAAAAGAAAAATTAGAGATAGACATAGAAGTAGATGGAGGAATAAATTTAGTAACTGCACCAAAAGTAAAAGAAGCAGGAGCAAATATATTAGTAGCAGGTGTTGCAATACTAGAAGCAATAGACTACAAAGTAATAATAGATGATTTAAGACGAGATTAAGAGAAAAAATAATAAAGATATAGGAGGAACAAAATGTTAGAAGTAAAATTAAACTTAGAAAATACGAAAATAAAAACAAAAGATATATTAGAATATAAAAATCAGATAGAAAAATATCATAATGAATTAAAAGCAAGAGCTTTAGATTATAACGATTATGTAGGATGGTTAGAACTACCAACAAATTATAGTAAAATAGAATTTAAAAAAATAAAACAAGCAGCAAAAAGAATAAGCGAAGATTCAGATATATTATTAGTAATAGGAATAGGTGGATCATATTTAGGAGCTAGAGCAGTAATAGAAGCACTAACAAGTTCATTCGATAATATGTTACAAGAAAGAAAACACCCATACATACTATATGTGGGTAACAACTTAAGTCCAAATTATATAAATGAATTAGTAGAAGCTATTGGAAACAAAGATTTTTCAATAAATGTAATATCAAAATCAGGAACAACAACAGAACCAGCAATAGCTTTTAGAATTTTTAGAGAAATATTGGAAAGTAAATATGGAATAGAAGAAGCAAGAAGTAGGATATATGTAACAACAGATGAAAAAAAGGGAGCATTAAAAAAACTAGCAAGTCAAGAAGGATATGAACAATTTATAATACCAGATAATATAGGAGGGAGATTTTCAGTATTAACAGCAGTAGGATTATTACCAATAGCTACGGCAGGAATAGACATAGATAAATTAATGGAAGGGGCACGTTTAGCACAAGTAAGATATAATGATAATAATGTAAAATATAATGAATGTTATCAATATGCAGTAGCAAGAAATATATTATACAAATCAAACAAGACAACAGAAATATTAGTAAACTATGAACCAAAGATGCATTATTTCACAGAATGGTGGAAACAATTATATGGAGAAAGTGAAGGAAAAGATAAAAAAGGAATTTTTCCTGCAGGAGTTGACTTCACAACAGATTTACATTCTATGGGACAATACATTCAAGATGGAAGAAGAGATTTATTTGAAACAGTAATAAGGATAGAAAATCCAAAAACAAACATAAAAATAAATACAGATGATGATAACTTAGATGGATTAAACTATTTATCAGGAAAAGACTTAGATTTTGTAAATAAAAAAGCAATGGAGGGAACAATACAAGCACATGTTACAGGTGATGTTCCAAATATCTTAATCAGTATAGAAAAATTGGATGAAGAAACAATAGGACATTTAATATACTTTTTTGAAAAGGCATGTGCAATATCAGGAATGATATTAGAAGTAAATCCATTTAATCAACCAGGAGTAGAAGAATATAAGAAAAATATGTTTAAACTATTAGGAAAACCAGGATATGAAAAATAGTATATAAATCTAAAAATTAAAGGAACAACATATAGAGGTGAAATATGATATTTGAAAGTAATTACAAAATTGATATAGGTGATATTACAATAGATAATAAAGTAACAAATAAAGCAATACTAAAATATATGGAAAATACAGCTTGTAGGCATTCAGATGAAGTAGGATATGGAATATTAGGAATACCAAGTACAAAAAGGGTATGGTTATTATTAGACTGGAAATTTAAAATATTACAAAGACTAAAATATGGGGAAGAGATAAATATAAAAACATGGTCAAAAGGCATGGAAAAATGTTATGCATATCGTGATTTTGAAGTGTATAATAAGCAAGGTAAAATAGTAGCAATAGCATCTTCAAAATGGGTATTAATGGATGCAGAAAATTTAAAAATAATTAAAGCAGATGAAACAATAAGAAGTGGTTATAAAGAAGAAATAGAAAAAAAAGTATTTGAAAAAGAAGATATAGACAGAATAAAAGAACCAGAACAATATAAAAAAGAAATTACCTATAGAATAAGAAAAACAGATATAGATGTAAATGGACATGTACACAACTTAAATTATTTAGATATAGCATATGAAATATTACCATATAGTCTTCAGAAATGTCAGCAGTTTGAAAATGTTAGAATAACATATAAAAAGGAAATAAAGCCAAATTCTGAAATTAGAATTAAGTATACTAAAGAGGATAATAAGGAAATAATAGTAATAAAAGACATTGAAGATATTCATGTTCATGCAATTATAGAATTGTGGTAAATAATAGATTTATTATAAAATAAAAGTAACATTAAATAGAATTATATAGCGAAAGGAGGCGAAGAATATGGCAAAATATACTTGTCTAGCATGTGGATATATTTACGATGAAGAAGTAGAAGGTGTTAAATTTGAAGATTTACCAGATGACTGGGTTTGTCCATTATGTGGTGTAGGAAAAGATATGTTTGAAAAGACTGAAGAATAAATCTTATCAAAATATTTAATATTATAAATGATATTAATAAGCAATAGATAAAAATGATGTATTTCAAAAAATTATTAGGCAAATAAGTTTAATAATGAAATACTCAATACACATTATCTATTGCTTATTTTTTAATTTAAGGTTAAAATATAGAAAAAATAAGCAAAATATAAAAATATATCAAAAATTATTGAAAAAAAAAATGAGATATGGTATAACATACAAAGAAGAAAGTGTAGCCAAAAAACGAGGTGAAAGAATGATAAAAGCATATGCGAAAACAGATGTAGGAAAAGTAAGAGAAATAAATCAGGACAGCTATTACATATCAGATTCCCTAAGTGAAGTGCAACTATATATATTAGCAGATGGAATGGGAGGATGTAATGGAGGAGAGATAGCAAGTCAATTAGCAGTAACATGTGCAAAAAATTATATAATAAATAACTTCAAAGAAGTACCCAAGGACAAAGAAAGTTTAATACAACTTATAGGAAGTAGTGTAGAATATGCAAACATGGTTGTATATGAAAAATCAAAAGAGCAACCAGAATTAGAGGGGATGGGAACAACTTTAGAAATATGTCTAATATATAACAGTAAAGCATATATAGCGCATGTAGGAGATAGTAGAATATATAGAATACGAAAAAATCTAATAAGAAAGTTGACACAAGACCACAGTTATGTACAAAAATTAGTATCAGATGGAACAATAACACAAGAGGAAGCAAACAACCATCCTAAAAAAAATATGCTAATGAAAGCATTAGGATGTAATGCATTTGTAGAGCCAGATGTTGCAATAAGGGGATTTTTAAAAGAAGATGTATTAGTGATATGTTCAGATGGACTAACAAATGAGGTAAAACCAGATGACATATATAATATAGTAAAAGAAGACTTTGCAAGAGCACCAAAAGAATTGGTAGAATTAGCAAACCAAAATGGAGGAATAGATAATATAACTGTTGTAGTAATAAAAAATATATAATTTTACGAGGAGAGAAAAAATGAATTTAGAAGGAAGATTATTAGGAAATAGGTATGAAATTATTGAGAAAATTGGAAATGGAGGAATGGCAACAGTATACAAAGCTAAGTGCCATGTATTAAATAGATATGTAGCAGTCAAAATATTAAGAGATGAATTCACAACAGATGAAGAATTTATAAAAAGATTTGAAGTAGAAGCACAATCAGCTGCAAGCATAACACATGCAAATATAGTATCAGTATATGATGTAGGAAATGAAGGAAATTTATATTACATAGTAATGGAATTAATCAAAGGAAAAACACTAAAAGAAATAATAACACAAGAAAGAGGAGCATTACCTTGGAAGTGGTCAGTAAATATAGCAATACAAATAGCATCAGCATTAGAAGTAGCACATAGAAATAATATAATACATAGAGACATAAAACCACATAATATAATAATAACAGAAGATGGAGTAGCAAAGGTAACAGACTTTGGAATAGCAAAAGCAGTATCAAATTCAACAATAACAGCATTTGGAACAACAATAGGATCAGTACATTATTTTTCACCAGAACATGCAAGAGGGGGATTTACAGATTCAAAGTCAGATTTATACTCATTAGGAGTAGTAATGTATGAAATGCTTACAGGGAAAGTACCATTTGATGCAGATACGCCAGTATCAATAGCATTAAAGCATATGCAAGAAGAACCTGTACCACCAATAGAAAAAAATAGTAGCATACCAATAGCTGTAAATAATATAATAATGAAAGCTTTAAAAAAAGACACACAAGAGAGATATGAAACAGCAACAGAAATGTTATCAGATTTAAGGAGAGCATTAAAAGATCCAGGAGGAGACTTTGTAAATAATAATACTTATGAAGACTTACCAACACAAAGAATATCAGTAGTAAAAGATGAAAACCAAAAAAGAGGAACAAATAAAAAACAAAGCAAATTCAAACAATTTGTTCAAAAGCACAAAGTGCTAGTATGGATAGTTATATTAATTCTACTATTTGCATTAAGTTTAGGTGGAACAATGATGTACTTTAATTTGACAAAACCAAAAGAAGTAGCAATACCAAACTTAATTGGAAAAACATCAACAGAGGCAGAAGAAATACTAACACAAAGTGGAATAAAGTTTGAATATAATGATGAGGAATACAGTGCAGAATATGAAGCAGGTCAAATAATGAAACAAGATCCACCATATAATGAAAATTCAAAAATATCTACAATAAAAGAAGGAAGTATAATAAAATTAACAATAAGCAAAGGAATAGAAGTAACAACAGTACCAAAAGTAGCAGGAATGAAAAAGGAAGAAGCAATAGAGACATTAAAAGAACATAATCTAAAAGCAGAAATAGCAGAAGAAACAAGTAAAGAAATACAAGAAGGATTTATTACAAGGCAAGAGGTAGAACCTGAAACAGTTGTAAATGCTGGAGACACAATCAAGATATATGTAAGTATTGGAACAGGATTAAAACAAATAGTCGTACCATCTGTAAAAAATAAAAATGTAGATGAAGCAACAAAAACATTATCAGATTTAGGATTAATAGTAACAGCAGAATATGGAGAAGATACAACTAAAAATAATGGAATGGTACTTGAACAAAGTATAACATCAGGAACAGTAGTAGATGAAGGAACATCAATAGTAATAACAGTAAATCAAATAGCAGAAACAAAATATGGAACAGTAAAAATAAACTTAAAATCTTTAACAAATTATAAAGAAGAGACAAATGAAGAAGGAGAAGTAATAAAGCCAAAAGATATAAAATTAGAAGTAAAAGTAACATCTGAAGGAAACACAGAAACAGCTTACAGTAAATCTGTAGCACCAGATAAAACAGATATATCAGTTCCAATTTCAGGAAAAGGAACAGTTACAATAAAAGTATATTTAGATGATGTACTTGGAGGAAGAGAATATCAATTGAACTTAAATGAAGAAACAACATTAACATTAGAATAAAATATGAATATAATAAAGGATAGCAAAAAAGAGTTTACTATATGAATGTAGTAAGCTCTTTGAAATAGAAAATTACATAACTGTATTAAAAGTATATATGAGAGAAAGGCGAGAATTGCAAAAATATACATAAAATGCAAAAAAATGTAAATATTACTTGTAAGAGAAAAATAGATGTGCTATAATATGCAATGGTTTTAAAATTAAGGGAGGAATTAGAAATGAAAAAAAATCTAAGAAAAACAAAAATAGTAGGAACAATAGGACCAGCAAGTGAATACAGATTAGAAGAATTAATGTTAGCAGGATTAAATGTAGCAAGAATAAACTATTCACATGGAAGTTGGGATGAACAATCAGAAAAAACAGAAGAAGTAATTAGATTAAGAGAAAAACTAGATATACCAGTATCACTATTATTAGATATGCAAGGACCTGAAATAAGAACAGGAATGTTAGTAACAGGAAAGAATGAAAAAATAAAATTAGAAGACGGACAAAAATTCACATTAGTAAACGAAGACATAATAGGAGATAAAGATAAAGTATCAGTATCATATAAAGAATTATATAAAGATTTAAAGCCAGGAGCAAAAGTATTAATAGATGATGGAGCAATAGAATTAGTAGTAGACGAAATAGTAGGAAAAGATATAGTATGTACAGTAGTACATGGAAACGGACTAGGAAGTAGAAAAACAATGAACTTACCAGGAACAGCAGTACGTTTACCAGCATTAAAAGACAAAGATATTGCAGATTTAAAAACAGCATGTGAACATGATTATGATTATGTAGCAATGTCATTCACAAGAAACAAAGACGATATAGATCAAGTAAGAAAAGTATTAGATGATAATGGTGGAAAAGACATTAAAATAATAACAAAAGTAGAAAATGTAGAAGGTCTAGAAAATATGGAAGAAATTGTAGAGAATGCAGATGTTCAAATGATAGCACGTGGAGACATGGCAACAGAAACAGACTTTACAGAACCACCAGTAATGCAAAAAAGATTTATAAAATTATCAAACAAAGCAAATAAACCAGCAATAACAGCAACACAAATGTTAGAATCAATGACATATAATCCATTACCAACAAGAGCAGAAGCAAGTGACGTAGCAAATGCAATATATGATAGAACAAGTGCAATAATGCTATCAGGAGAATGTGCTATGGGAAAATACCCAGTAGAATGTGTAAATACAATGGTAAAAATAGCAAAAAGAGTAGAACCAGAAATAGACTACTGGAAGAGATTTAAAGAAAATGATAATATAGATTTATCAGATTTTGAGACAAAAGTTGCATATTCAACATGTGTAACAGCAATGAATATGGAAGCAGATGCAATAGTATGTTATACAGAAACAGGAGATTTCCCAAGAAAATTAGCAGGATTAGGTGCAGGATGCCCAATTTTAGCAGTTACAGATAATAGAAGAACATATAATCAATTAGCTATAGCTTGGAATGTAACACCTATAATAGTAGAAAAACAAGAAAATATAGAGAAAACAATAGAAGCAGGAATTAAAAAATTAGAAGCAAAAGAGATATTAGAAAAAGATGATTTAGTAGTTATTGGAGCAGGAGTACAAACTACTGCTAATAGAAAAGAAACAAAAATACTTAGTGGAGTAAAAAGAATATAATAAAATAAAAAAATAATAATACCCAGTTTAAAAGCGTTGCTGTATAACTGGGTATTAATTTATTTTAAGTTATTAATATCTATAAATTTTGTAAAAACTATAATTATCCTCAATAGAAATCAATCATACCATGAAGAATTTTATAAAGTAAATAAACAATTATTTTAAGTCAATAATTTTTTCCCAAGGTAAATCATTTTTACCAAAATGACCATAGTTAGTAGTTCTAGAAAAGATAGGTTCTTGCAAATGTAAATAAGAAATAATGCCATTAGGAGTCAAATCAAAGTTCCTATTAATAATATTCAAAAGTTCATCATTACTTTTAGAAGAAGTACCAAAAGTATTAATAAAAATAGAAAGAGGTTCTACCATACCAATAGCATAAGCAACTTGAATTTCACACTTTTTAGCAAATCCATTAGCAACGATATTTTTAGCAATATGTCTAAGCATATAAGCAGCAGAACGATCAACTTTACTAGCATCTTTACCAGAAAAAGCACCACCGCCATGTCTAGCATAACCGCCATAAGTATCAACAATAATTTTTCTACCAGTAAGACCAGTATCACCTAGAGGACCACCAATAACAAACCTACCAGTAGGATTAATATATATCTTAGTATTATTATCTATCATACTAGAAGGAACAACAGAAAAAATTACCTTTTCTTTAATATCAGAATGTAATTGTTCCTCAGAGATATTGTCCAAATGTTGAGTAGAAATTAAAATCGTCTCAATACGTTTAGGCATATCATTTTCATATTCAACAGTAACTTGAGTTTTTCCATCAGGTCTAAGATAAGGAATATCACCATTTTTTCTAACTTCAGTTAAACGCTTTGATAATTTATGTGCCATACTAATAGCGAAAGGCATATATTCCTCAGTTTCAGAACATGCATACCCAAACATAATACCTTGGTCACCAGCACCGCTAACATCAACACCTAAAGCAATATCAGGACTTTGTTGAGTTATTTCAGCAGAAATTTTACAAGTTCTATAATCTATATCAGTATCTTTATTGTCAAAACCAATTTCCTTAATTCTTTCCCTAACAATATCAGTTATTTTAATTCTAGCAGTAGAAGTAAGCTGACCAGCAATAGTAATAGTATCATTAGTTGCAAAAGTCTCAATAGCAACTCTAGAATTTTTATCTTGCTTTAAACAAGCATCTAATATAGCATCTGATATAGAATCACATAATTTATCTGGATGTCCTTCTGTGACACTTTCAGACGTAAAAAAATATTTATTCATAAAAAACACCAATCCTTTCAATATTTAAAAATTTCTAAAATAAATTAGAACAATTAAAGCAATTAGAACAAATTAAAAACCTTTGTTATGCATATACAAAGGTTAATAACCATTTAAGTTTATTATCCAAAGCTATGCTTTGTCGGTATTAGCACCTTGATATTCAGGTTGCTGTGGAGTCATAAAGCCGATTCTTTCGTCCACTCTTAATAAATTTATATATATAAAATTTATAACATTATACAACATATTTTTACAAATTTCAAGTGGGTCAGTGGGGACGTTCTTTGTGACACAAAAATTGCTAGAAATATCTTCTTTCAACGTATAGAACGAAAATGCAAAATAAAATAATTCAATATTGCTACAAATCTTTTATGAATTTGTTTCACATCATCAATTCTAATACATATGATTCTAACAAAAGATAATAAAAGTTATTGACTTATTAATACAATAATGGTATAAAAAATATAGAAATAAAAAGAAATAAAAAGAGAAGGAAAATAAAAATGCAAAAGATAATAGAAAATGAGATAGAAACATATAAAAAGGAAACAATAACGGAATGTCAAACAGAAGAGATATATAAAGAGTCAGAAACAGAACAAAATCGAGAGCAAGAACAAACAACACAAGGAACAATAGATCAACAACAAAATCTACAACAAAAATTCGAACATATATCTAAGATAATTGAGAAATCATATAATGAATTAAAACAAGAAGAAAACAAAATATTAGAAGTTGCAAAAAAGATAGGGTTAGATTATTCAATAAGAAAAATAGAAAATACAGAAATGTATTCGACAATTAACCAAATAAGAGAAATCAGTAGAGAAATACAAAAAGAAAATGAGATAGAAAATATAGAAACAGTTAATATAAAAGTAGAAGAGATAGAAAGTACAATAGAAAGAGAAAAAATCAAAACAGAATATGTTACAGAAATGCGAGAGAAGTTTGCAAAAAGTTTTGATAAAAAAATACAAGAAATCATAAAGATGTCTAAATTAACAAAATTAGAAGAAGAAAAGAAACAAGTCGAAAATGAAAAAATTTCGTTAATAGGCAAAGTTATGGGTAAAGGCAAATTAAAAGAAATAAAATTAAATAATATAGACTTGAAAATACAAACAACTATGTTAGAAAAGATAAAAGATAAAAATGATATTACATTAGAAGAAAGTATATCAGATTTATATACATATTCAGAATATGAATTAGGAAAACAAGTGACAACAGAAATTCAACAATTTACAGATTTAATAAATGAAGAACCATATCTAAAAGATATTATAAATATGGAAAAAGTAAAAACACAAACAATCAAAAAAATAAATGAAAAACAGAGTCAATGGTATTTAATACCTATTGACTATAAAAAGAAAACAAGGAAAAGACAACAAATGGAAATTTTGCAGATACAAAATAATGAGATGAAACGTCAAATTTTAAATAACAGAGCTAAAACAGTAACTAAACAAAATGATTTATCTGTAGTAGAAATAAGTAATAAAACATTAAATAAATTAAAAGAAATGATTAGTGAAATAAATGTAGTATTTGAATTAAATAAGAACTAAATATGAGGGAGTCAGTTTATTCTATGACTTCCTCATTTAAAAATGAAAAATCGGTTGACAAAAACAAACAAAAGTTTTATAATTACTTTGGTGATATGTATGGAACGACAAATATTACATGTTTTAAATAACAGAGCTAAAACAGTAACTAAACAAAATGATTTATCTGTAGTAGAAATAAGTAATAAAACATTAAATAAATTAAAAGAAATGATTAGTGAAATAAATGTAGTATTTGAATTAAATAAGAACTAAATATGAGGGAGTCAGTTTATTCTATGACTTCCTCATTTAAAAATGAAAAATCGGTTGACAAAAACAAACAAAAGTTTTATAATTACTTTGGTGATATGTATGGAACGACAAATATTACATGTAGATGTAAATAATGCATTTTTAAGTTGGACAGCAATAGAAAGACTAAAAAATGGAGAAACAGTAGATATTAGAACGATACCAGCAGTAATAGGTGGCAATGAGGAAATGCGTTCAGGCATAGTATTAGCTAAAAGTATGAAAGCTAAAGAATGTGGAATTGTAACAGGAGAAACATTATATCAAGCAAGAAAGAAATGTCCAAACTTAAAAGTATATGAAGGAAATTATTATAAGTATAAAGATTATTCAGAGCAATTATACAGATTACTATTAGAATATACAGATAAAATAGAAAGATTTAGTATTGACGAATGCTTTTTAGATATGACAAATTATTTATTAGGAAAAGAATTAATAGAAAAAGCAAAAGAAATAAATAAAAGAGTAAAAGAAGAACTAGGTTTCACTGTAAATGTAGGAGTAGCAAACAACAAATTATTAGCAAAGATGGCATCAGATTTTACAAAACCAGATAAAATACATACATTGTACAAAGAAGAGATACCAAGCAAAATGTGGGTATTGCCAGTAGGAGAATTATTTATGCTTGGAAGGAAAACGGTTCCAAAATTGTATAATATGAGAATAAAAACAATAGGGGATTTAGCAAAAACAGATGTAAAGATACTAGTTAAAAAATTTGGAAAACATGGCCAAATGATGTGGGAATATGCAAATGGTATAGATAATTCAGAAGTACACTATATAAAAGAAAAACCAAAAGGAATCGGAAATTCTACAACATTACCAATAGATATATCAAATATAGAAAAGTTAAAAGAAATATTATTAGTTTTAACAGAACAAGTTGCATATAGATTAAGAAAGTATGAAATGTTAGCAAATGTTGTAAATGTACAACTAAGAACAAAAGAGTTTCAAAATTTTTCACATCAACAAAGATTGGATGTGGCAACATCTAATACCAAAGATATATATAATAAAGCAAAAAAGTTATTAGAAGAAATGTATAAACCAGGAATGGAAATAAGACTAGTAGGAATGAGAGTTGATAATTTAATTGAAAAAGATGAGCAACAACTATCATTTTTTAGTCAAGCAGATGATAATAAACAACAAAAAATAGATAAGACTATAGATGAAATAAAACAAAAATATGGTTCAAAATCAATTACAAGGGCAGGAAAAATGAATATAGAAAAAATAATAAAATTAAAATGACATAAAATCTAATATAGATGACATATATTGGGCATGACTACAGACATAAAGTTTAATACAGGTAACATAATATTGCAAAATAATTATCAATATGTTATAATATTGAACGAAACTGGCAAAACCAAGAATCCAACAAACAAAAAGGAGACAATAAAATGAAAAGGATAAGCAAAAGGAAACGGTATGGTATTTATTACCAAAAGATGATGGGAAAAGAGGTGCAGATGCCAATATCTGAAAAAAGACCATATGCAAAATACTACGAGGATACTTACTTAGATGCTCTAAACGAAAAAAAGTGGAAAGAGTATTTAAGGAGGATAAATATTCTTAGAAAATCCGTAAAGTCTTTAGGAAGAGCTCCCACAAAAGGAAGTACGCTAGTTGTAAGTATAAAATACTTTGCAAAATTAGTAAAATTAGCGAGCGAATTCGAAAGAGAAGGTATATTAAATGCTATTCCAGAAGATAAGGCAGAAGCGGCGAAAGAATTTACTGAAGTAATAATAGGCATCACATGTAAGAAAATGGTTATAACGATATCTTGGGAAGAATCAGATGGTAAGGAGAGATTAGCACAGTATTGGAATCAATCAAAGGAAAATGAAACAGTAACATATGATAATTTATGCTTAGGTATGTATTCTAAGATGAATCCAAAAGAAATGTTATCAGAAGGATTAAAAGTAACAATAGAAGGGCAAAAGTATAAGATTGATCTTTTGATGTCTCCTGTATCAGCATGGATTAACAACAAGATAAAGGAAGTATGGAACAAAGATACAAAAGCAATGAGACTAGCATTTAGCGAGGCTAATGTAGAGTGGATGGATAATCTGTTAAAAGCAATAGACAAAATGTTAGCATAGATGCTAGTTGTGTTAGAAAGGTTCTGCTATACTATAGTGACTAATTGAATAATGGATAATTGGGAAAGGGACTGCAATTTTTGTAGTCCCTTTTACTAAGTAACTTAAAAAATTATGTATATCAGTATATAAATATTTACAATAAAAAGGATAGATGATATACTTTGAAACAAAAGAAGAAACAGAAAGGAAGAAATAAATGGAAATAACAGTATTATTAGTAGAAGATAATGAAGCAATAATATTAGGATTAGAGTATCTATTTAAAGAAGAAAAAATAAATTTAAAGACAGCTAAAAGTAAAAAAGAAGCTAAGGAAATAATCGAAGAAGATCTAAATGAGCAAAATAAAATAGACCTAATATTATTAGATATAACATTACCAGATGGAAATGGATTTGACTTATGTAGATATATAAAAAAGCAAACAAACTATCCAGTAATATTTTTAACTTCAAAAGATGAAGAAAAAGATGTTGTGGAAGGACTTGAAATAGGGGCAGAAGATTATATAATAAAACCATTTAGAAATAGGGAACTAATATCAAGAATAAAAAATGTCTTGAGAAGAAAAGAAAAAAATAACAATGAAATAGCATGTAAAAATATAAAAATAGATATAGTATCAGGAAAAGTATATAATCAAAATGAAGAAGTAATATTGACCAAATTGGAATATAAAATACTACTAAATTTATTTAATAATATGAATAAATTAATAACAAGAGAAGAAATTTTAAATGATATATGGGATATAGCAGGAAATTTCGTAAATGATAATACACTTACTGTATATATAAAAAGAATAAGAGAGAAAATAGGAGACAAAAACGGAGAAATTATAGAAACGGTAAGAGGATTAGGATATAGAGTAGGAAACAAGTAGTTGAAATAACTTAAAAAAGATATAATCAAAAAGTGATGAGATAGACAAGTAAAAGGAGAGAAAAAGGAAATTAAATGAAATTATCAAAAAACAAAAAGGCGTTAAAATATATAATATTATGCGTAGTAATAACTGTAATATCAACAATTATAATGTTCATAACAACAATTGCTCAAAATAAAATGTATACTAAACATTTAAATGAGCAAATTGCATCAATACTGGGAGAAATCCAAAGAGAATATCCGGATTTTGATGATGAAAAAATTATAAAAATATTGAATAGTGATTCAGAATATAAGCAAGGTAGAGAGATGTTAAAAAAATATGGAATAACAGAAGAAGTGACAGCAAGTCTAGAAATAGAGAAAGAGCAGGGAACAAATATTACTATAAATGTGCTAATCATATTTTTTAACTTTTTAATATATATAATAATATTTACAAGATATTTAAAGCAAAGGCAAAAAAGAATAAATGAATTAGATATGTATATACAAAAAGTATCAAGAAGAGACTATTCAATCAATATCGAAGAGAGTTCAGAAGATGAACTAAATAGTTTAAAAAATTCATTATACAAAATAACAGTAATGCTAAAAGAAGAAGCAGAAAACAAAAAGATACAGAATGAGGCAATATTGTCATCTGTATCAGATATATCACATCAGTTAAAAACACCGTTAACATCTATACAAATATTACTTGATAATATAATAGAAAGTAAAGAAATGGATATAGAAACAAGAAACAAATTTTTATTGGAGATAGTAAGACAGATAAAAGGGATGAATTTTTTAATATTATCATTGCTAAAATTATCGAAATTAGAAGCTGGGATTGTAGAGTTTGAAAATAATTTAATTGATGTAAATAAGTTAATAAAAGAAGTTGTTAATAATTTAGAAGTTTTGGCAGAAGTAAAACAGATAGATATAATAATAAATTCACCAAATGAAGTAAAAATAAAAGGTGATTATAATTGGAATAAAGAAGCAATACAGAATATTGTAAAAAATGCAATTGAACATAGTAATGAAAATAAAAAAGTCATAATAATAGTTGAAGAAAATAATGTATATGTTAGTTTAAAAGTTATAGATGAAGGACAAGGTATAAAAAAAGAAGAACTTAAAAATATTTTCAACAGATTTTACAAAACTACAAATTCAAAGGAAAATAGTATAGGAATAGGTTTAGCACTTTCAAAATCAATAATAGAAAGACAGAGTGGATTTATAACTGTAGATTCAGAAATGGGTAAAGGAACAACATTCACAATAAAATATATAAAATAATTAATATAGTCACTTAATTGTCACTTTAAAAAAGTATAATAAAACAAAAGGATATGATGAAGACGAAAGACTTTGAAGTATCCTAAGTGTAGAAAAGTTCTTGCTTTTCTAAGAATAAAGGAGGATATAAGTGAATGGAGATTTTAAGAGTTGAAAATTTAACAAAGAAATATGGAAAAGATGAAAATGAAGTAAAAGCAGTAGATAATATATCATTTTCAGTACAAAAAGGAGAATTTGTAGCAATAGTAGGAAGTTCAGGGAGTGGAAAATCGACATTATTACATTTAATAGGAGGAGTAGATAGACCAACGTCAGGAAAAGTATATATTGAAGGAAAAGATATATATGCATTGAATAATGATGCATTAGCAATATTTAGAAGAAGGCAAGTAGGATTAATATATCAGTTTTACAATTTAATTCCAATATTAAATGTTGAAGAAAATATAACACTTCCTTGTGATTTAGATGGAAGAGAAGTTGATAAAATTCAACTAAACGAATTGCTAAAAACTTTAGGGTTAGAACATAGAAAACAGCATTTACCAAATGAATTATCAGGAGGGCAACAGCAAAGAGTATCAATAGGAAGAAGCCTAATAAATAATCCAGCAATTGTATTAGCAGATGAGCCAACAGGAAACTTAGACTCAAAGGCAAGTGATGAAATCGTAAATTTATTGAAAGTTTCAAATAAAAAATATAATCAAACAATAATACTAATAACACATGATTTAGAAATAGCTAAAATTGCAGATAGAGTAATAAAAATTGAAGATGGAAAGATAGTCTAGGAGGTGGAGATAATGGAACTACTAAATAGACTAACAATAAAAAATTTGAAATTAAATAAGAAGCGAACAATTGTAACAATAATAGGAATAATATTATCAACAGCATTGATAACGGGAGTAGCAACATTAGTATCAAGTTTTCAAAAATCAATAGTAGAATATGAGATACGACAAGTTGGAAATTATCATTATCAATTTATGAATGTTCCTAAAGAAGAATTAAAATATATTGAAAATAATAGAAATGTAGAAAAATTTTATATGACACAAAATATAGGATATAGTAAATTAGCGGAAATACAAAACGAAAACAAACCATATTTATATTTAATAGGATTTTCACAAGAAGCGATAGATAATTTAAAAGTAAATTTACTAGAGGGAAGGTTTCCGAAAAATGAAAATGAAATAGTAATCTCAAAGCATATACAAACTAATGGAAAAGTAGATTTAAGAATAGGAGACGAAATAACATTAGACATAGGAAGAAGAATGAGCGATGAAAAAGAATTAAAACAAACTAATCCATATAATGCACTTAAATATTCAAGAAATGATTTTGATGAAGACCTTACGGAAGAAGAAATAGAGAAAAAATTAGAGGAAAGAGTTGAAGAAGAACTTGTAAAAGAATTTACAAAAACATATAAAGTAGTAGGTATTATGGAAAGACCAAGTAGAGAGTTAGAAAGTTATTCCGCACCAGGATATACTATTATTACATTATTAAAAGATTATGTAGAAGGAAGAAATCTAAATGTTTATACAAGATACAAAAATTTAGACAAAGCAGATGAAACAACAGCACAAATATTAGGAATTGAAGAAAATGAATTAAGAACATTATCAATGGAGGAATATAACAACTTAAAATATGAATTTGATAGAAATACATCATTAATAAGATGGGAAAACTTAGAATTTAATAACGGAACATTAACAATGTTATATTCAGTAGCATCATTAGTCATAATTATAATAATTGTAACATCAGTTTTTTGTATAAGGAATAGTTTTGAAATATCGATTACAGAAAAAATCAAACAATATGGTATGTTAGCATCAATTGGTGCAACATCAAAGCAAATAAGGAAAAATGTGTTATATGAAGCATTAATACTAGCAATAATTGGAATACCAATAGGTATACTATCGGGACTTGGAGCAATTTTTATATTGTTAAAAGTTATAACATCAATACTTGGAGATGGATTAGCTGATATGAAACTTATTTTTGCAACGAATATGATGTCTATATTAATAGCAATAGTGTTAAGTGGTGTAACAATATATTTATCGGCAAGAAAATCAGCAAGAAAGGCATCTAAAATATCTCCAATAGAGGCAATAAGGAGTAATCAAGATATAAAAATAAAATCTAAAAAACTAAAATCTCCAAAATTTATAAAAAAGATATTTGGCATAGGGGGAGATATAGCATATAAAAATTTGAAAAGAAATAATAAAAAATATAGGACGACAGTAATATCTATAGTTGTAAGTGTTTCAATTTTCATAGCAATGTCATCATTTATGGGGTATGCATTTAAAGCAAGCAGTATATATTATAAAGATTATAAATATAATATAGTCTTGTCTACTCAAAATGATTCTGTGAATTTTGAAGAAATAGCGCAAAATCCAGAAGTAAAGTCATATTCACTAATAAGAGATTTATTAGTAAGTTCAAAAGATATGCTTAATCATTATTCAAATGACTATACATCTATATATAAACCAGATTCTGAAAACTTAGTTAAAGTTAGTTTCCTTATTAAATCTGTTGGTAAAGAAGAATATCAGAGATATATAAAAGAACTTAATCTAAATTATGATGATGTAAAAGATAAAGGCATTTTGTTAGATGAACAAATGGAATATATTGAAGTAAATGGCGAAAGCTCTTATAGGGTATTTAGGACTTATGACTATAAAAAAGGAGATATTATTAATCTTACAACTGATTCAGGAAACAGAGAAATAAACATAGAAATAGCAGCAACTACAAGCAAAAGACCAAAAGGTTTGGAGAGTATCTATTTTATGTCAGGTATAATGATAGTAAGTGATGAATTTATAGACGAATATTCAGAAAATATGAGTGATAGTGTTAATATGTATATAGATGCTAAAAATCCTGATAATTTGCAACAATATGTTAAAAAAGAATATGCAACCAATATTGATGTATATAATGCAGATGCAGAAGTAAGACAACAAAGGTCAATGTGGATAGTAATAGCGATTTTCTTATATGGATTTATAACAGTTATTTCATTGATAGGTGTAACTAATATATTTAATACAATAACAACAAATATGGAATTAAGACAAAAAGAATTTGCAAATTTAAAGTCAATAGGTATGACAAAAAAAGAATTTAATAGAATGATTAGATTAGAAAGTATATTCTATGGATTTAAGTCTTTGATAATTGGTGTGCCAATTGGGATATTTCTATCATATATGATGTATAAAGCATTTGCAGAAAATGCTGATATGGGTTATATTTTGCCTAAGAGTGGTATTTTAATTGCAATAGTAGCAGTTATCATATTAATCAATGGAATTATGAGATATTCATTAAATAAAATTAATAAGCAAAATATAATTGAGACAATTAGAAAAAATAACATATAATACAATATTATATTGTAATGCGAAATAATATATATAAGAAATAATATATATAAGAAATGCAAGTAGTGTATTTGCGAAGTAGCTGAAAAGTAGAAATGAAAAAAAGAAGGAAATAAGAGTAATATATATAGATATTATAAAAGAACAAAAAAGCACCTTGTTTACTAATGGGCGCGGATATGCGCCCATTAGTAAAACAGTTGGCACAAGCGGAAAAGAAGAAAATAGTAATTTTATGAAATTACTATTTCACAAATGAATATGGAGTTATACTAAAAAATAAGTATGGCAATAATATACTAAATCTAGAAAAAAATACTACTGATTAAAATAATATAAACGTTTGACAAACGAATATCTAAAAGATATAATAAAAATCAGGAGCAAGAAAAAAGACAAAAAGAGGGATAAAATGAAGAAAAATAAAAAAATGAAAGTAATTAGAATAATAATGTCAATTATAGTACTTGCTTTATGTATAGGGGTAATTATATATTTAATACCTGTAATGAAAGAATTATCAAGTGTAGAAGGACAAATAGCATTCAAAGAAAAAGTAAATGAATCAGGAATATTAGGATTACTAATACTATTTGGATTACAAGTAGCACAAATATTTTTAATAATAGTACCAGGAGAGCCAATAGAGATATTAGCTGGAATGTGCTATGGAGGAATATGGGGAACAATATTTATAATGATATCATGTGCAATAATAGCAACAGTAATATTTTTATTAGTAAGAAAATATGGAAAAAGATTTGTATATGAATTCTGCAATCCAAAAAAAGTAAAAAAAATAGAAAATAGTAAAATATTTCAAAGTCCCAAAAAGATAGAATTAATTATGCTGATATTATTTTTAATACCAGGAACACCAAAAGACTTGTTAACTTATATAGCAGGATTACTACCAATAAAAGCAACAAGATTTGTAATAATATCAACTATTGCTAGAATACCATCAATAGTATCATCAACATTGGCAGGAGCAAGTTTAGCAAAAGGAGACTGGAAAACAGGAATAATTTTATATGCAATAGTAATAGTAATTGTGGCAATAGTAATTTTTATAATAAATAAATTAGATAAAAACAAAGTAACAAAAGAAGCAATTGAAACAATCCAATAAACATATAACTTTTCTGGTAATACATATTTATAAGAATAAATTTTCATAATGATAAATCTGTATAAAAGAGTATTTCAAAAAATAAATGAATAAAATAACAAGCGCAAAAGAAAAAATAATACGAAGATAAGGGGATGCATAAAAATGAAGAAAAATGGAAAATTAATAAGAAATTTCATATTATTTTTAGCATTAATAGCATTAACATTTTATATTTTGCTAAAGGACCAAAGCATATTACAAATACTAGAAATAATAAAATCCATAAAAGTAGAATATATACTTATTGCAATATTATGTATGGGACTATATATGATATGTGAAGCAATAAATATAGGAAGAACACTAAAAGCATTAAACGAGAAATCAACATTTCTAAAAAATTTGAAATATGCATTAATAGGATTTTTCTTTAGTTCAATAACACCAGCAGCAAGTGGAGGTCAGCCAATGCAGGTGTACTACATGTATAAAGACAAAATATCAGTTGCAAACTCAACATTAGCATTGCTAATAAGTTTAAGCAGTATGCAAATAATAACAATAGGATTTGCATTAGTAAGTGTAATATTTAATTATCAATATTTAAATAATGGATTAGTAATATTTTTCATAATAGGAATAACATTAAATGCAAGTGCATTAGGACTATTGATAATAGGAATATTTTCAAGAAGAATGTCAAAAGGACTAATGAATTTTGCTATAAAAGTATTAAAATTTTTCAGAATTAAAAATATAGAAAAAAAGCAAGAAAAATTTGAAAATGAGCTAGTAAAATATCAATATAGCGCAAAATACATAAAAAATAATAAAAAATTGATACTAAAAACATTATTAACAACAGCAATACAATTCACAATATATTATAGCATAACATATTGGGTTTATTGTGCCTTAGGATTTTCACAACATAATATTTTCAAAATAATATCAATGCAGTCAATAGTATATGCAACAGTATCAGCAATACCATCACCAGGAGCAGTAGGAGTAAGTGAAGGAGCATTTATGGAAATATTTAGAGCAGTATATGATACAACAATGATACATAGTGCTGTATTATTAAGTAGAGGAGTTAATTTTTATTTATTCGTATTATTAAGTGGAATAGTTGTAATAATAAATCAAATAAGAGGGAAAACTAATGAAATAGAAGAAAAAATGGAAGAAAAAACAGAGGAAATAATCCAAGAAGAAATGATAGAGACAATAAAAAATGTCGAAGAAGAAAAAAATGAGTTGAAAAAAATTTAAAAATAATATATAATGCAATAGACTTATTTATAGAAACAAAAATTATAAATATAGTCTATTATTTTAATAGGGGATAAAAATGATAAATATACTATTATGTGGTAATAATAAAGTATTTGATGGAGCACTTAGTGAATTAATATCAATTACAAATAAAACAAGAGAAACGATAAAATGCTATATATTCACAATGGACCTTACAAGGTTAAATTCAAATTATGCTTGTATAACAGATGAACAAATAGAATTTTTAGACCAAGTGGTCAAATCAAAGAAATATGATAATGAGGTTACAAAAATAGATGTAACAGAATTATATGAAAAAGAATTCAAAGAATGTAAAAATGAAACAGCATATTGTACACCATACACATTGCTAAGATTATTAGCAGATTTGGTACCAGAGATACCTGACAAAATTTTATATTTAGATATAGATATGATGATAGACAAAGATATATCAGAATTGTACTATACTGATGTGGAAGAATATGAATATGCAGCAGTAAAAGAAAAGTATGGTTCAAAAATAATAAGACCAGATTATATAAATGCAGGAATGTTATTATTTAATATGAAAAAAATAAAAGAGACAGGATTATTAGAAAAAGCTAGAAATTCAATACGAACTAAGAAAATGATATTTGCAGACCAAGATGCAATATATTGGAACACAACAAAAAAACTATTATTACCAAGAAAATATAATGAACAATCAAAATTTGACAGAGAAGATACAGTAATTTGTCACTTTTGTAAAAGACTTTTACTTTTACCATATCCACGAACAGAAAATTATAAACAATGGAATGTAGAAAAAATACACAAAGTATTAAAATGTTACAGATTTGATGAAGATTTAAAAGAATACCAAAAATTAAAAGAAGAATATGAAGAAAAGAAAAGGGAGAAAGTATATGGATAAGAAACAAGGAACAAATGTAGAAAACAAAGGAAGAAAGGAAATACCAATATTTTTTGCAGTAGATGATGGATATATTCCATTTTTAGCAGTATCAATACAATCATTAGTTGACAACTCATCAAAAGAAAATAATTATGTAATAAAAATCTTATATACGAATATAAGTAAAGAGAATAGAGACAAAATAAGCAAATATGAAAAAGAAAATGTAAATATAGAATTTGTAGATTTAAATGAATATGTAGAAGAAATAAAGGAAAAATTATTCACAAGAGATTACTATTCAAAAACAACATATTATAGACTGTTTATACCAACATTATACCCACAATATAACAAAATATTATATTTAGACAGCGATATAGTGCTATTATCAGATGTAGCAGACCTATATAATGAAGATTTAGGAGACAACCTAGTAGGAGGAGCACCAGATGATGTAATACAGACAATAGAAGTATTCAGAAATTATGCTGAAAAAGTAGTAGGAGTAGCAGATTATAAAAACTACTTTAATGCTGGAATATTGCTAATGAATTTAGACCAACTAAGAAAATTCAACTTCCAAGAAAAATTGATATATTCATTAGGGCAAATAAAATTCTCAGTAGCACAAGACCAAGACTATCTAAACAGATTATGTAAGGGAAGAGTAAAAATAATAAATAAAGCATGGAATAGAATGCCAGTAGCAGTAGCACAAGGAGAACCAGAGGCAAAAGGAGAAAACTTAAAATTAATCCATTACAACTTAGCATTTAAACCATGGCATTTTGAGGATATACCATATCAAGAACACTTTTGGAACTATGCAAATAAAACAGAATACAAAGATGTAATACTAGGAATAAAAGCTAATTATACAGAAGAAGACAAATTCAAAGGTGAAGAGTCAGATAGAAAACTTAGAGAATTGGCACAATATGAATGTGACTGTGTAGGAGACGATAGAAGAAATAGGAGATAAAGATGAAAGAGAATGTGGAAATAGCTCAATATAGAAAAGAAATACAAGAAGAGATAAGAAGACTAGAAAGAGAAGGAAGATTTGATGAGGATGTAGAAAAAGATCCGCCAACAATAGTATTAACATCAGATAATGTAGATTATCTTAGGGAAAAAAGAACTAGTAAGATAAAAGCAAAAGTAGCAAATAAACTAGGTACACGATTTTTTGAAGAAGCACTAAGAAAGAATAGATTAATAATAAAAGAAATAAAAGGAATAGAAAATCTAAACAAAATAACAAATGGAGCAGTATTAACATGTAATCATTTTAATCCATTTGATTCATTTACTGTAGAAAGCATATTTAGAACTACAGAACCAGGAAAAAGTAAAAAGCTATACAAAGTAATAAGAGAAGGAAACTATACAAATTTTCCAGGATTTTATGGTTTTCTATTCAGAAACTGTGATACATTACCATTAAGTTCAAATACAAAAACAATGGTAGAATTCATGAAAGCAGTAGATAAAATTTTACAAAGAGGAGACTGTATATTAATATATCCAGAACAAAGTATGTGGTGGAATTATAGAAAGCCAAAACCATTAAAAAATGGTGCATATAGAATAGCAGTAAGAAATGATGTACCAATAATACCAATATTTATAACGATGGAAGATAGTGATATAATTGGGGAAGATGGATTTCCAATACAAGAATATGTAGTAAATATAGAAGAGCCAATATATCAAGACAACAATCTAACCAAAAAAGAAAATGTAGTAATTATGAAATCAAAAAATTTCGAAGTATGGAAGAACATATATGAAGATTTTTATAAAATTCCGCTTCAATATGAAACTGAAAAGTAAAATATGCCATATATATGGAATAATGAATTTTTAAGTAGGACAACAATAGAAAAAATAATTTGTGATATGAAAAGGGCGATAATATTCGCCCTATTTTAAAAAACAAAATCTAAATTTGCCATAATTATACTCTACAGAAAGCCATCATACTATGATAACTTTCCTAGAGTATAAAAAATATAATAAAGAAAGAGAAAGTAAATGGAAGAAAGAAAAGTAATTTATTATACAGATGAGCTAAATGAAGAATTCTCAACAGCTAAAATAGAACCAAGGGTAATAGATGAGAATTATAAATATATTCATAAAAATCCAATATGGAATATAACTGCTTATATTGTACAAAATATATTGAGTATGCCAATAAAAGTGCTATATGCAAAAATCAAATTCAAAATCAAATATATAGGAAAAGACAAATTAAAAAAGTATAAAAATGAAGGATATTTTATATATGGAAATCACACACAAGCATTTGCTGATACATTTATACCAAGTATTGCAAATTATCCAAAAAGAAACTATTTTATAGTTAATCCAGAGAATGTATCAATGAAACTTTTAAGAACAATTGTAGAAATGTTAGGAGCAATACCAATACCAAGTAATAAAAAGGCAATGAAAAACTTTTTAGAAACAATAGAAAAAAGGGTACAAAATAAATATTCAATTACAATATATCCAGAAGCACATATATGGCCATATTATACAAAAATAAGACCATTTAAAGAAGTATCATTTAAATATCCAATACAATTATCTAAACCATCATTTTGCATAACAAATACATATCAACAATATGGAAAAGACAAAATAAAAATAGTATCATATATAGACGGACCATTTTTTCCAAATAAAAATTTACAAATGAAAGAACAACAACAAGAATTAAGAAATCAGATATATAATACAATGGTAGAAAGAAGTAAAAATAGTAATATAGAATATATTAAATATGTAAAAAAGGAAATATAGTGCTATTGTAACTAAAAATGAAATATCACACTAATATAGTATAGGGTGATATTTTTTGGAAAGAGAATATTTGAGAGAAGATGTTGTAAAATATGCAAAAGAATGGGCATATAAAAGGAATCCTAGATATTATAATTATGATGAGTTAGGAGGAGATTGCACAAATTTCATATCACAATGTATATTTGCTGGAAGTAAAATCATGAACTATAAACCAACTTTTGGATGGTATTATATAAATTCTAATAACAAATCGCCATCATGGACAGGAGTAGAATATCTATATAATTATCTTACAAGAAAAAGTGGGGTAGGACCAATTGGAAAGACAGTAGAAATAGAAGAAATAAAAAAAGGAGATATAATTCAGTTAAGTTTTAACAATAATAAATTTGAACATTCTTTAGTAATAACAGAAAAAGATAATAGAAATATTTATGTTTCAGCACATACATTTGATGCATTTAATAAACCATTAAAATTGTATAATTATGATAATATACGATATATTCATATAGAAAAGGTTATGATTTAACAATATATTGGAATATGATTTCATTCAATAAAAAGATAGAATTGGGACATATTATAAATGGAGGAAATAAAAAAATGAAAATAGAAAAGATAAAATCAAAAAGAGATAATTTAGAAATAGAGCTAGCAATATCAGAACCATTATCAGGAGAACCAAAAGGAATAGTACAAATATCACATGGAATGGCAGAACATAAAGAAAGATATTTCAAGTTTATGGAATACTTATCATCAAAAGGATATGTGTGTGTTATTCATGACCATAGAGGTCATGGAGCGAGTGTTAGAAATTTTAATGATTTAGGATATTTTTATACAGAAGATATAAGTTATATCATTGAGGATTTATATCAAGTAACTGAATATATAATTTCAAAATATAATAATCTTAACATATCTATTTTCAGCCATAGCATGGGAACTTTAGTATCAAGAAATTATTTAAAGAAATATGATGATAAAATACAAAAAATAATATTATGTGGTCCGCCTACTGAGAACAAATTAGCTAGAGTAGGAATATTTTTTGCAAAATTAACAAAAGTGTTTAAAGGAGAGAAATATAGAAGTAAATTTCTAAATACTTTGACTTTTGGAAGGTACAATACAAAACATAAAATAGAAAATGGATGGATATGTTCAAATGAAATGGCAGTAGTAGGATATAATAAAGATAATCTATGTGGATACATTTTTACAACAAATGGTTTTATCAACTTATTTAAATTAATGAAAGAAGCATATAAAAAAGAAAACTGGCAAATGAAAAATAATGATATGCCAATATTTATTATAGCAGGAAAAGATGATAAAGTTATACAAAATGAACAAAAATTTGAGCACTTAAAAACATTTCTATGCAAATTAGGATATACAAATATTAGGAGTAAGTTATATGAAGGAAAAAGACACGAATTAATTAATGAAGATAATCATAAAGAAGTATATCAAAATGTTTTGGATTTCATAGATAAGTAATATAATCATCAAAATTACAATAACAAATTAGTACATTAGAAGATAAAAACAAAAAACAACAGATATTTCCAAAAACTTCCGTTGTTTCTTAATAGCTAAAAACTGTATAATAATATTAAGTATAATATTATAAGGAAGTGTTTAATATTGAGAATAATTAAATGTTATAATCAAACAGTCATAATGAAAGAATTAAAGAAAAGCTATAATTACTTCATAAAAGAAGCAAATTTAAACAAGAATAGTAAAGGATATGGTCTGATACGAGATAAAACATTATTAGCAGACAATGTAGCAAGTATTGCAGCATGTCGGATATGGATTAGCAGCATTAATAGTTGGAGTAAAATATAAGTGGATAAAATATAAGGATGCATTTGAAAGAACAAATAAAACATTAGATACATTTATAAACAACGTAGATGGTAAAAATGGTTTCTATTATCATTTTGTAAATATAGAAACAGGAAAAAGAGAATGGAATTGTGAGATATCAATAATAGATACTGCAATTTTTATATGTGGAGCTATAACAGCAGGAGAATATTTTGGAAAAGAAATAAAAGAAAAAGCAGAAATTTTATATAAAAGAATAAATTGGCAATGGTATAGAAATAAAGAAACAAATCATTTCTATATGGGATATACACCTGAAAATGGATTTTGGGGGCACTGGGATAGATATGCAGAACAATTAATGCTATATATCCTAGGTGTAAGTTCTCCAACATTTCCAATAGATAAAAGTATGTATTACGATTTTATAAGAACAAAAACAAACTATGAAAATATAAAAGATATAATATATACATATTGTGGAACATTATTTACATATCAATTTTCACATTCATGGATAAACTTTATGAATTTAAAAGATAGGGATAATATAGATTGGTTTGAAAATTCAATAAAAGCAACAAAAGCAAATAGACAATATTGTATAAAACACAAAAATGAATTTAAAACATATGGAGAAAATTCATGGGGATTAACAGCATGCTTAGGACCAAAAGGATATTGTAGTTTTGGAGCAAAACCTTGCGAAGTAGATTTAAAAATCGAAAATGATGGTACTATAACACCTTGTGGAGCTATAGGTTCGATAGTTTTTACGCCTAAAGATTCTATTAAAGCTATGGAATATTATTACAATAATTTTCCAAAACTGTGGGGAAAGTATGGTTTTAAAGACGGATATAATTTAGAAGGTGAAAAACCATGGTTTGCAAAAGAATATATTGGAATTGATAAAGGTATAGAAGTTATAATGATAGAAAATTATCTAAATGGTACAATATGGAATTATTTTATGAAGAATAAGTTTGTTATAGATGGACTTAAAAAGTTGGATTTTAGAAAAAGTACTAATAAAGAAAGTATTTTACTATAAAGTAAAAAGTGAAAGCGCATCCTATTACTTAATTTGGATGTGCTTTCACTTTTTTGGTTTTTGCATGACATTCTAACTCAAAATACATTAAAAAAGTGACAAAAATGTAATATAAAAAAACATAATATATGATATAATATAATACAAAAGAGAAGAAGTATGTATGAAATTCTGAAAAGAGTGGAAAGGGGAGAAAATGCAAAAAATACTAATAGTAGAAGACGACAAAAAATTAAGAAATGAATTAGAAAAATTCTTAAAAAATAATGGATATCAAGCAGAAGGATTAAAAAAGTATGATAATTGTATAAATGATATATTACAAAGCAATAGTGATTTAGTTTTGCTAGATATAAATTTACCATTTAGTGATGGAGAATATATATGTAAAGAAGTAAGAAAAAAGTCAGAAGTACCAATAATAATGATAACAAGTAGAAATAATGAAATGGATGAATTAATATCAATAAATTATGGAGCAGATGACTATATAACTAAACCATACAATACACAAATACTATTAGCAAGAATAGCATCAATACTAAAAAGAACAAATAAAAGCGAATTAGAAAAAAGCAAGATAGACTGTACGCAATTTATACTAAACATATCAGAAAGCAAAATAGAAAAAGAAGACAAACAAATAGAATTAACGAAAAACGAAAGTAAAATATTACAATGTTTAGTAAAAAATAGAAACAAAATAGTATCACGAGAAGAACTAATGGAGTATCTATGGAATACAGATGAATTTGTAGATGACAATACATTAACAGTAAATATAACAAGAGTAAGGAATAAGTTAGAAGAGATAGGCATAAAAGAAATGTTAGAAACTAAAAGGGGACAAGGGTATATATTAAAATGAAATTTTTAGAATTTATAAAAGATAAACTATTAAGTATAGTTTTAATAATATTTGCACTATTTACAATAGAAATATTTTTAATGATATATAATTTTGGAACAATGATAAAAATTTATATACCAATTGTAATAATAGTAACGTATTTTATTGGAATAATAATAGAATTCTACAATAAAAAAACATACTACAAAAATGTAACAGAACAATTAGAGGAATTAGAACAACAATATTTAATAACAGAAATAATACAAAAACCAAATTTCATAGAAGGAAGAATATTAACTGAGATTTTACAAGAAATAAACAAATCAATGATAGAAAATGTAAATTACTATAAACATATACAAGAAGAATATAAAGAATATATAGAGTTATGGATACATGAAGTAAAGATACCAATAGCAACAAGTAAGTTAATAATAGAAAACAATAAAAATAGTATAATGAAAAGTATAGACGAAGAAATAGATAAAATAGAAGATTATACAGAGCAAGCACTTTTCTATGCAAGAAGTAATACAGTTGAAAAAGACTATGTAATAAGAAAAGTACAATTAAAGGAAATAGTAAATAGTGTAATCAAGAAAAACAAGAATCAGTTAATAGCAGAAAATATAAAAGTAAATATTAATGACATAGAAAGAGAAATTTATGTAGATAGTAAATGGATTATATTTATTTTAAACCAGATAATAATAAACAGCATTAAATATTCAAAAGATACAAATAAGAAAATAGATATAAATAGTAAAGAAATGAAAGACAAAGTAATCTTATATATAAATGATAACGGAATAGGAATAAAGAAAGGAGAAATAACAAGAGTATTCGAAAAAGGCTTTACAGGAACAAATGGACGAATAAGAGGAAAAAAGTCAACAGGTATTGGATTATATTTATCTAAAAAATTGTGTGACAAACTAGGTCTTGGTTTAGAATTGAACTCGATAGAAAATGAAGGAACAGAACTAAGAATTGTATTTCCAAAAGGAAGTTTTTACAATATATAAAAAGATTATCCATAAAAATCTAAAAAGGTCTGAATATTTTAAAACATGGATAACTAGGATTTTAATTAATGAAAGCAGAAAGATTCTAAAACAAAAAAGAATCGAAAGTAATCAAATTGCAGTTACAGTCACATATATTGAAATAGACAATTGGATATCATATAAAAACAATCAAAAGCTAAATAATGTATTTATTCTTAATGGAGAAAAAAGACTTATAGGAGAGAACTTAAATTTAAATATTTTCTATAATTCGATATATGAGCAATTTAATAATCAACTTTTAACAAAAGTTTCTGATAAAGATAATAAATTTACAATACACTTATAGAACGCTATAATATCAAATGGAAAAAAGAAAATAAAACCAATATTACAAAAACGTAAGGAAAATGTAATATAAATCAATGGTAGATAATTGAAAAACATATTATACTCTATACAGGAGGGAAAAGTAATGAGTAAAGTATTAGAGGTAAAGAACATAGAAAAATACTATGGAAATAAAACAAATTTAACAAAGGCAATAGACAACATAAGTTTTGATGTAGAAAAAGGGGAATTTGTAGGAATAATGGGAGCATCAGGTTCAGGAAAAACAACACTATTGAATTGTATTTCAACAATAGACAAAGTAACAAGTGGCCATATACTTGTAAATGGAAAAGATATAACAAGACTAAAGGGAAATAATTTAAACAAATTTAGAAGAGAAGAATTAGGATTTATATTTCAGGATTTTAACTTATTAGACACATTAACATGTTATGAAAATATAGCACTTGCATTAACAATTCAAAAAGTTAATATAAGAGAAATAGACAAAAGAGTAAAAGAAATAGCACAAAAGCTAGGGATAGAAGAAATATTAAACAAATATCCATATCAAGTATCAGGGGGGCAAAAACAGAGAGTAGCATCAAGTAGAGCAATAATAACAAATCCGCAATTAGTATTAGCAGATGAACCAACAGGAGCATTAGACTCAAAGTCTGCAAGACAGCTATTAGAAATATTTGAATTTTTAAACAAAGAAATACAAGCTACAATTTTTCTAATAACACATGATGCATTTTCAGCATCATATGCAAATAGAGTATTATTTATAAAAGATGGAAAAATATTTAATGAATTGATAAAAGGAAATGATACAAGAAAACAATTTTTTGAAAAAATAATAGAAGTTCAAACACTTCTTGGAGGTGACTTAAGCGATGTTATTTAAGTTATCACTAAAAAATATAAAACAAAGTTTCAAAGATTATGCAGTATATTTTATAACATTAGTGCTAGGGGTAAGCATATTTTATATGTTCAATTCATTAGAAAGTAGTCAAGCAATAATGCAAGTATCAAATTCAACAAGACAAATGATAACATTAATGATAAGCATGTTGGGATTTGTATCAGTATTTGTAGCAATAACATTAGGACTACTAATAGTATATGCAAACAATTTCTTAATAAAAAGAAGAAAAAAAGAATTTGGAATATATATGACACTTGGAATGGGCAAATGGCAAATATCAAAAATAATAATATTAGAAACGATATTTGTAGGAATACTTTCATTAGGAGTAGGACTGTTAGTGGGAATATTTGCATCACAATTTATGTCCATATTAGTAGCAAAATTATTTGAAGCGGATTTAACAGGATATAAACTGATATTTTCTCAAGATGCTTGTATAAAAACATGTATATATTTTGCAATAATGTATTTAGCAGTAATGGTATTTAATACAATAACAATATCAAGATATAAGCTAATAAATTTACTTACAGCTATAAAGAAAAATGAAGAAATAAAAATAAAAAATCCAATCATATCAATATTAACATTTATAATTGCAGTAATAGTGCTTGGATATGCATATTGGAAAGTAACAGCAGGAGTAAATACTCTTGATACAGCTGAAAAGATATTACCAGTAATATTAATGGGAACAGTTTCAACATTTTTAATATTCTGGTCACTATCAGGCTTTATACTAAAGATTATACAAACAACTAAAAAAATATATTTCAAAGATACAAATATGTTTGTTTTAAGACAAATTAATAACAAAATAAATACAATGGTAGTTAGCATGACAGTCATATGTCTTATGTTATTTATGACCATATCAATATTATCATCTGCATTATCTTTAAGAAATACATTAGAAGAAGACTTGAAAGAAATGACACCAGTAGATATAAACTTATATAAAGAAATGAATTTACCAGAACAATATATAAGTAATATAAATATGTATGGGGAAGAAATAATATATACACCAGAGCAAATAATAGAGGATTCGAAGATAAAAATACAAGATACTTTAAGAAACAATGATTTTGATATGAATTTGTTAAAAGATATTGTAGAAATTCCTATATATGTAATTGATGATTTAACCTGGGAGAAATTTTTGTCAAAAACAATTTACCAAGTTAAAGAAAATTTACCAAATCTTCGATACAATAGTGCAGAAGAAATAGTAAAAGTTTCAGATTATAATAAAATAGCACAAGTATATGGAATAGAACAATACGAACTAAATGATGATGAATATGTTGTAATTTGCAATTTCAATAGTATGACTAAAATAAGAAATGCAGAATTGAAAAATGGAAACACATTACAAATTGCAGGAAAAGAATATACCTCAAAATATAATGAATGTAAACCAGGATTTTTAGCAATGTCTACAAGTCATGTCAATACAGGAATAATACTAGTACCAGATAGTTGTAATTTAACAAATAACATGATAAAAAGGAATTTTTTAATAGCAAATTATAATACAGATATAGAAGATAAGGAAACAATTGAAGAATTTATGATAAATAATGGTTCGGGATTTATTCAAAAAATACAGAAAAATGGAATACAAATTGATGGTATGACAAAGATTAGTATTATACAATCAAGTGTAGGTCTAGCAACAATAGTGACATTTGTATCAATATATTTAGGTATTATATTCTTAATTGCAAGTAGTGCTATATTAGCATTAAAACAATTAACTGAAAGTTCAGACAATAAACAAAGATATGTTATTTTAAGAAAAATAGGATGTGATGAAAAGATAATTAATAAATCACTATTCAGACAGATAGGAATATTTTTTGCAGTGCCATTATTATTAGCAATAATTCATTCAATTTTTGGTATACAATTTGTTCTTTCAATGATGGAGGGTATTGCTAGTTCAGAAGAGTTATTGCCTTCAATTTTAGTTACAGCTATTATTATAGGTATAGTTTATGGAATTTATTTTTTAGCTACTTATATAAGAAGCAAAAGTATTATAAAAGAAGATTAAAAATATATATGTAAAAGGTTTAAATATAAAAATAGGTAATCTAAAAATGGATTACCTACTTTTTTGGGTATAAAACTATCTATTGTTGTTATTTTGATTATTGTTATTGTTGTTGTTATTTTTGTTATTATTATTTTTGTTATTCTTGTTATTCTTTTGGTTATTATTTTCTGACATTAAGAACACCTCCATTTTCATATAACATTCATAGTATATCCAAATCAAGAATAGATATACATAAAAAATATAATATTGACAATAATAAAAAAAAATAATAAAATAAATTGAAATCCAAAGAAATTAGCAAAGAAAGAACAAATAGTGACAAAAAAGAACAAAATGAATAATATATATAAGGTAGAAATACTAAGAAGGAGAACGCAATGGAATATAAAAATGAAAAATTAGAAGAATTCAATACTTATATAAAAAATAAGCAAGTTGCAATTATAGGATTAGGAATAAGTAATTTACCACTAATAGACTATTTACATGAAAAAGAAGCAAAAATAACAGTATTTGATTCACGAACAATAACTGAAATATCAGAAGAAATAAAAGAAAAGATAGACAAATACAAAATAGCATATTCATTTGGAAAAGATTATTTAAAAAAATTAATAAAATTTGATGTAATATTTAGGTCACCAAGTTGTTTACCAACAACACCTGAGTTAGTAGCAGAAGAACAGAGAGGAGCAATAGTAACAACAGAAATAGAACTAGTTATAAAGATGAGTCCAAGTAAAATAATAGGAATAACAGGAAGCGAAGGAAAAACAACAACAACAACATTAATATCAGAAATTATAAAACAATCAGGAAAAATGTGCTTTTTAGGAGGTAACATAGGCATACCATTGTTTACGGAAATAGAAAAAATGAGACCTCAAGATATTGTAGTATTAGAACTAAGTAGTTTCCAATTAATGGGAATGGAAGTAAGTCCAGACATATCAATAGTAACTAATATAACACCAAATCACTTAAACATTCATAAAGATTATAAAGAATATATAGAAGCAAAAAAGAATATATATAGATATCAAAATAAAAATGGAATATTAATAATAAACAATGAAAATGAAATAACAAAAACATTTGCAAATGAAGCACCAGGGAAAGTTATATTTTTTAGTAGTAAACAAAGATTAGAAAATGGATATATACTAGATAATGATATAATAAAAGAATCAAAAGAGGGAATAAGAAAGCATATAGTAAACACAAAAGAAATAAAAATTAGAGGTATCCATAACTATGAAAACATAATGGCAGCATTAGCAGCCACAAAAGACATAGTAGATATAGAAAGCAGTATAGATACAATAAAAGATTTCAAAGGTGTTCATCACAGATTAGAATTGGTAAAAGATGAAAATGACATAAAATGGTATAACGATTCAGCTGCAACATCACCTACAAGAACAATAGCAGCATTAAACGGATTTACAGAAGATGTGATATTAATAGCTGGTGGTTCAGATAAAAACTTAGACTATTCACCTATTGCAAAGCCAATCTTAGAACATGTAAAAACATTAATACTGATAGGTGAAACATCAAAAAAAATATTAAATGCTGTAAAAAAGGAAGCTGAAACAGAACATAAACACATTGAAATTTATATATGTGATAGCTTAAAACAAACAATTGCATTGGCAAAAAAGGTAGCAATAGAAGGTAATGTAGTTTTATTCTCACCAGCAAGTGCAAGTTTTGATATGTTTAAAAATATGTATGATAGAGGGGACCAATTTAGGGAGCTTGTAAAAGCTGAAAAATAAATTTACCGCTATTGTAGATAAGTAACAAAATCTCTTTACAAACATAATATAAGAAAGGAGTGCATTAGCGAAAGCAAGTTTTGCTTTTGTTGCACAGCGAAGGTAACCTAGCCTTGTTGAATAGGAAAATCTTCGATTATTCTTATTCGATATATTAAGTTTGTAAGGAGGTTTTTATGTATAATAATGTTTATGAAGATTACATAAGAAATATGATAAGAGGATCAGATAATCCAAGGAATGATTATTTGAATTGTGGGAACAATGTATATAATAGTAATTTATATGAAAATGAAATATATGGAAATAATGAATTTGAAAATAGTTTCATAAATCCACAGATATCAAGTAATCTTCCATATATGAATACCAATGATGAAATAAATTTAGAAGAATGTTATCCAGAATTATATCGTTTATTATATCCTATGATACAAAAAGTATGTATGAAATGCACAAGAAGCGTAAATAGAGATATAATAGATGAAATGGTAGAAGAAGTTTATTCTAATTTTGTTGGAGATGAAGGAGAAAGTACACAAATAAATATAAATTTATCTAATGATGTAAGAAGTAGTAGAGAAACATCAACTAATAATCTTAGAAGTGGCAAAAATGAACTATCAAATAGTAATAAAAGTATATCATCTAATAACATTAAAGAAAATAAATCAAATATAACATCTTCTAAATTAGATAGAAGTTCCGATAAAAAAACGGAGGTTAGAAGTGAAGATAGGCAATCAAGACAAAGAAATCCAATTCTAAATGATTTAATAAGAATACTTATATTAAGGGAATTATTAGGAAGACCTGGAGGAAATTTTAGACCACCATTTGGAAGACCACCTCAACGTCCACCACGTCCGTCACATAATAGACCTAATAATATGCCAAATTTTCCGAATTTTCCTAATAGACCAAATCCAGGAAGACCTAGGGATAATCGTTTGAGTTTTAATCAAACACAACAAGACATTTATAGTTTATACCCAAACGAAATGTTTGAAGATGGATATAATATTATCTAAGTTGTATAGTGTTTCCTATACAATAAATAAGATGGATATATATAATTTATTGTGAAAATTCAACTGTTTTACTAATGGGCGCAGATATGCGCCTATTAGTAAACAAGCTGTTTTTTGTTTTTTTATTATATATTACTCTTCTTTTCTTTACTTCCTTTTTATATTTTTCCTTTTATTTCAACTATTTTACTAATGAACATGGATATGCGCCCGTTAGCAAACAGGCTACACTTTTAAAAAATAAAATAAATATCATAATACATTTTAAAGAACAAAACATACACAGTACAAACTTCTATAAATCTTATTTCTATCATAATATTTCCTAATCTACCAAAAAAAATATGCATAATATAATAGTAAAATGACTAAAATAAATATGACACGATGATTATTGCAATAAAGGTCAAGCACCTATGTAATTAAAAAGTAGACAATTAACTACTAAAAATAGGGAGGAAATCAAAATGAAAGTAAATGAATGTATGTGTACAGATGTATATTCTGCTAAGCCTGAGACAACAATATATGATGTAGTAAAAATAATGCAGGATCGAAAAATAGGTTGTGTACCAATATGTGATAATAATAATTCTATAGTTGGACTAGTTACAGATAGAGATATAGTATTAAGAGGAGTAGCATGTGACAAAGACTCAAAAACAACACCAATATCAGAAATAATGACAAGCAATGTATGTTGTTGTAATCCAGAAGATGAAGTATATCAAGCAGAAAAAAAGATGTCAGAATATCAAATAAGAAGAATCCCTGTAATAGAGAACAACAAAGTAATAGGTATGCTAACAATGGGAGATTTAGCACATTGTGATAGAGAATTAGGGAAACAAGAAGTATGTACAACAATTGGTAATATATGTAGTTGCGAAGGAAAAGTAAAAAATTGTTGTTAACTTTTTAGAGACCTAAAAGTATGAAAACAACTTAAGTTAAAAAGTAGAACAAAAAGAAAAAGAGGTAATAAGAATGGTATGGAATGTAAGTTATTGGGCAAATGTAGGCAAACGTATAATATACGTATTTGCAATATTAATAGGGTTATATTTAAGTTTCAAACTTGCAATATTCTATATGCCATTTCTTATTGCTTTTATAATATCATTAATAATGGAACCAGCAATAAGATATTTAATGAAAAAAACAAATTTAAGTAGAAAACTAAGTTCTATAATAATATTTATAATAACATTTGGAATAATAATAGGTGCATTAGTATGGGGAATAGCAACACTAATATCAGAATCTACAAATTTGCTACAAGGAATTAATAACTATTTTGAAAAAGCATACATACAGATACAAGAATTAATAGGAAGTTTCAATTTAGATAAAATACAATTCTCAAATGAGTTGTTAAGAATAGTACAAGATTCAGCAGGAGAAATATTATACAAAATATCAACATGGATAACTGCATTACTAAATAATATAATAGAAGTAATAACATCATTACCAAATATAATAATATATTTAGTAATAACGATTTTATCATTATATTTCATATGTACAGACAAAATATATATGTTAGATATGGTAGAACATCATATGCCACGAAAGTGGGTTAGAAAAATAGGAATACATTTAAAAGAAATAACATCAACATTAGGAGGATACTTAAAAGCAGAATTAACATTAATATTAGTATCATTTGTAATATCATTAATAGGTTTATATATTTTTATGTTTGCAGGATTAAATATACATTATCCGCTTCTAATAGCATTAGGAATAGCATTTGTAGACGCATTACCAATATTAGGTTCAGGAAGTGTAATGGTGCCTTGGGCCATAATTTCAGCATTAGATGGAGATTTAACATTAGGGATATCAATATTAGTTTTATGGATAATTATGAGTATAGTAAGGCAATTTTTAGAACCAAAACTAGTAAGCAACAAAATTGGAATACATCCAATATTTACATTAATAGCAATGTATACAGGATTTAAAACTATTGGTGTAATGGGAATGTTATTAGGTCCAATAATTTTGATAATATTTAAGAATATATTTGGTACATTGATAGAACAAGGAATAATAAAGACAATATTTGATAGAAATTAATAATGCATATCAATAGACTTTTATTTTATAATGTGTTATAATATGCAACAAATACACATAAAACAAAAACATTATAAATTTTATAAATGTAAAAACATAAGAAACACAAATATATAAAATGAAAGGAGAACAAAAAATGGCAAAAATATTACAAGATATATCAAGAACGTTCAATGAATTTTTATTACTACCAAATTTAACAGATGAAAGATGCATACCAAGTAATGTATCATTAAAAACACCACTAGTAAAATACAAAAAAGGAGAAGAATCAAAATACTATGCAAATATACCAATGACATCAGCAATAATGCAAGCAGTATCAGGGGAAGAAATGGGAATAGCATTAGCACGAGAAGGAGGAGTAGCATTTATATTTGGAGCACAATCAATAGAATCACAAGCAAAAATGGTAAGACATGTAAAAAAACATAAAGCAGGATTTGTAATAAGTGACTCAAATGTAAAAAGCGGAACACCATTAAGAGAAGTAGTAAAACTAGTAGAAGAGACAGGACATTCTACAGTAATGATAACAGATGATGGAACAGCAAATGGAAAATTAATAGGACTAGTAACAGACAAAGACTATAGATTATCAAAAGCAAATTTAGAAGCACCAATAGACGAATACATGACACCAAAAGACAAATTGTTTTATGCAACAGATGGAATAACATTATCAGAAGCAAATGATTTAATATGGGAACATAAAAAAGCATGCTTACCAATATTAACTGATGAAGGCAACTTAAAATATTTAGTATTCAGAAAAGATTATGAAGAAAGAAAGCACAATCCAAATTCTTTATTAGATGAAGAAAAAAGATACATAGTAGGAGCAGGAATCAATACAAGAGATTATGAAGAAAGAATACCAGCATTAGTAGAAGCAGGTGTAGATATTCTATGTATAGACTCGTCAGATGGATATTCAGTATGGCAAAAAAACACAATAGAATTTGTAAGAAAAACATATGGAGACAATGTAAAAATAGGAGCTGGAAACATTGTAGATAAAGAAGGATTCAAATATTTAGCAGAAGTAGGAGCAGACTTCATAAAAGTTGGAGTTGGAGGAGGATCAATCTGTATAACACGTGAAACTAAAGGAATAGGACGTGGACAAGCAAGTGCCTTGATAGATGTAATTGCAGAAAGAGATAGGTACTTTGAAGAAACAGGAATATATATACCAGTATGTGCAGATGGAGGAATAGTTTATGACCATCATATAACAATAGCATTAGCACTAGGAGCAGATTTTGTAATGATGGGAAGATATTTTGCACGTTTTGATGAAAGTCCAACTAAAATCGTAAAACTAGGAAATAACTATGTAAAAGAATACTGGGGAGAAGGTTCAAACAGAGCAAGAAATTGGCAAAGATATGATATGGGAGGAGCTAAAAAACTATCATTTGAAGAAGGAGTAGATTCATACATACCATATGCTGGTTCATTAAAAGAAAATGTAGATGTAACAGTAGCAAAAATAAAATCAACAATGTGCAACTGTGGAGCTATAACAATTCCAGAATTACATGAAAAGGCAAGATTAACAATTGTTTCTGAAGTAAGTATTTCTGAAGGAAAAGCACATGATGTAATATTAAAAGAAGTAGATAAACAATAGAAACTTATAGTTTATAACAGGGGAGAAAAGAATGGCAAAGAAAAATGGTTTTAAAAATAATTTAAAAGTAAATACTAAAGACGCATTAGATACAAAGGGAATAATACAGCACCTTGAAGCAGATTCGAAAAAATATAAGGGAGAAGAAGAACAGTCATTAATAGATATATTTCGTTCAGGAGAAATGATGACTTTTGATACATTGCTATCAGTAGGTTTATTATTTAAACTTTATGAAACATGTGGAGAAACTATAGATGCACATGTGTTAACAAGAATTAAGTCACAATTTAGTATACAAGAAAAAACACAACGAACAGGAAGAATATATGGAGATGATTTAGGAGATATAATAGGTTCATCTTTAATAGTAGATAGAGTACATAATTATACTGATATAGTTAATATATTTAATAGTTCAGACGTTCAAATAAGTTATAATGAGAGACAATCAAATATAAGATTACTAAAAGAAGTATCAGAATTCATACTAAGCTTAAATGTTGAAGAAAATAATATAGCATCTGATTTGGATGATAACTATTCAAAAAATAATCATGAATTAGTATCAAGATTAAATACAAATAAAAAGGACTGTAAAGCAATTATAAAAAATTGTAATATATATTTGGAAGAAAGTCATACATCTACGGAAAGACAAGGAATACCAATCAATAGAACTTTAAAATCAATGTGTAGATATCTAATGAATGAAGAAATACAAAGAGCGATTAATAATATATCAATAACTCTACAAAGAGAATTAAAAGGCAAACAAAAAATAGAAGAACAACTAAATGAATTAGCACAATATGGGGAAGATAATACTCCCAAAGCAAATATGTTACATGAATTATTGTCAGTACAAATGCAAAAAATAGGAATGATAGTACAACAAATGGATTTATTAGAAAAAAGTAGCAACAGTAAAAATATTGCACAACTAAAAATATTATTATCAAGTAGTATAAACACAGACAGAATAGAGTTACTAGAAGAAATAGACGAATATGTAAGTAACCAAATAGATCAAGGAATTACAAGTAAAGATAGTAGTCCAGAGAAAAAATATTGTGAATATTTAGCAATAGTATTATATCAAATAAAGAGATTAGAATTTGTAAATGAAGAAGATAGATTTAAGGGAAAAACATATGAAACTATAGAACATTCACTATATACGCAACTTGCAGAATATAGAGATTCAGAAATAGAAGGCAATCCATATAGAAATATAACCTTTAATGATTTTCAAAAATTAACGACAAATCTAAGAAGGCTAAACTCTAGACTAAGTGACAAATTGCAACATAATATTTTAGATTATTCATTACAACTATATCTAAATGATGTAATAAAACAATTTACAGGAGAATATCCAACAGGTCCAGACTTTAAGATAAAGAAAAATGGATATGTAGCAACGCATATACATATAGATATGATAAAAAGAATGGTAAATGAACAACTAGTTAAATTAAATAAAGAATTGAAATTAGTAACACATCATAGAGATTTAGAATCAACAACAGGTAGTGCTGCATATGGTAGTGGAAGATTACAAAATATGGAAGCAAAAACACGTAGAGTAGAACTATTAAAAGTAAATACTATTAAATATAATACAAAAGCATCAAAGGGTTCACATATAAGAGAAACTAATTGGCATGGAAATACAAGTAAACAACTAAAAAGAGCAAGAAATATAAACTATATATCAAATTTATTAACGAATACTAATGTAGCTAATACACCATTTGCAAAATCAGTTCAAAATACTGCAAAAGAAAAATCTGAATGGGAAAACAGCGGTAAAGAAAAATGGCAAAGTGAATTATTTGCAGTAATACCAAGATATTCAAGAATGGAATATGATAAAGATAGTGATTCAATAAATGTAGAATTTTTCAGTGATTATAAAAATGTAGAAAAATATTATACAGAGACAAATTTACCTATAAAGAGGAAAAATACTTTACAAAGATTAGAAAAACTTAGGGATGATGGTCTAATTTCAGATGATGCTACGAAAATTACAATTTCACATAGCCAATATAGATATTTTATGAGAAATGGATTAGAAGATTTAAAGAAATCTATTATAAATTTATATTTAAATATATTAAACCCAAATAAAGAACCAAATCAAGGGAAGGAAGAAAGAAATGGACAATAAAATCCATTTCTTTTTTATACTCTAGGAAAGTCATCATGGTATGATGGCTTTCTGTAGAGGATGATTACGGCTTTTTTCTATGATATCAGAGTTTTTATTTTTCTATTCCCATTCAATAGTTGCAGGAGGTTTACTTGTAATATCATATACAACTCTATTAACATGAGAAACCTCATTAACAATTCTACTAGAGACTTTTTCCAAAACATCATATGGAATTTTAGACCAAACACCAGTCATAAAGTCAGTAGTTTCCACTGCACGAAGAGCTACTGTATAATCATAAGTTCTTTCATCTCCCATAACACCAACAGATTTTAAATTAGTTAAAACAGCGAAATATTGATTAATATTTTTGTGTAATCCAGCATTTGCAATTTCTTCTCTAAAAATGCTATCAGCATCTTTTAAGATTTCAAGTTTATCATCTGTAATATTTCCAATTATTCTTATAGCTAAACCTGGACCAGGGAATGGTTGGCGATAAACTAAATTGTCTGGTATTCCTAATTCTAATCCTGTTTTACGAACTTCATCTTTAAATAAATTACGTAGAGGTTCAATAATTTCCTTAAAGTCTACATAGTCTGGAAGTCCTCCAACATTATGATGACTTTTTATTACAGCACTTTTTCCTAAACCACTTTCTATAACATCTGGATAAATAGTACCTTGAACTAAAAAGTCTACTGTTCCTAATTTTTTTGCTTCTGCTTCAAATACTCTTATAAATTCTTCACCAATAATCTTTCTCTTTTTTTCAGGGTCAGTAACACCAGATAATTTCTCTAAAAATCTTTCTTTCGCATTTACTCTAATGAAATTCAAATCATATTGTTCTGTAAAGATTTTTTCTACTTCGTCGCCTTCATTTTTGCGAAGTAATCCATGGTCAACAAATATGCATGTTAATTTTTTTCCAATTGCTTTAGAAAGTAATACTGCTGCAACAGAAGAATCTACTCCTCCTGATAAAGCACATAATACTTTTTTATCTCCAATTTTTTCCTTTAAATTTTTAATAGATTCTTCTACAAATGATGACATTGTCCAGTCTCCAGAACATTTACATATATTATATAAGAAATTTCTTATTACTTGTGTTCCATTTACGGAATTATTTACTTCTGGATGAAATTGTATTCCATAAAAATTCTTTTCTGTATTTTCCATTGCTGCATTTGGACAAGTATCTGTATCTGCTATATTTTTAAATCCTTCTGGTAATGTTTCTACGAAATCTGTATGACTCATTAAAAATAGATTTTTACTACCAAATCCTTGGAATAGGGAAGATGTGTTTTCTATGTTTACATCTATTGTTCCATATTCTCTTTTTTCAGCTTTTTCTACATTTCCTCCTAATATATGTGTCATTAATTGCATTCCATAACATATTCCTAATATTGGTATCCCTAATTCAAATATTTCTTTTGTGCATTTTGGTGAGTCTTTTCCATATACACTTGCTGGCCCTCCTGTGAAGATTATTCCTTTTGGATTTTTTTCTTTGATTTTTTCTATTGTAATATCATATGGTACTACTTCTGAATATACATTACATTCTCTTACTCTTCTTGCTATTAGTTGGTTGTATTGTCCTCCAAAGTCTAGTATTAATATTAATTCATTTGTTTTCATATTTCTTGAAAATCCTTTCTTTATTTTTATCTTCTATGGAAAGCATCCATAATCGTCATGGATTCCATTAGAAGATGGTTATGGAAGAATTTTATCATACTAATTATTCGAAGTAAAGAATTCATATAAAAATTTCATTTTAGTCCTTATTTTTCAAAAATAGTTTATTTATGGTAAACTTTATGTTATAATGAAATTAAGCAACTTTAAAAAAGGTAATGGAGGTAAAGTTATGATTACAAGAAGAAGGGGCATTATAATTATCACTGGAAGGAGAAAAGAAGACATTTTACCAGTTCTTCGGAATCATGAAGCTTTAATTCAAATTAAAAAAAGCGATGAAATTCTGCCAATCTGGAAAAACAACAAGACGCCTATTGTTGATGAAAAAGATTTTCTCAAAGTCTGTGGAAAATTTTACGAAGGCAATATTTTTGTATTTGATACAGACGAACAAAATATTTTCAATGATGCACAGGAGGAGATTACAGAAAAAATAACGAAATTTTGTTACAATGTACAAATTGAACCTGGCGAATTCAAGGTCAAGAATGTTGCCAACAACAATGCGGAGGGATGTATCTTTTGCGAAATTACCAAGCATCCCAGAAAAACAACATATACACACAATTTGAGTTGCAAATTCGTAGATATGATTATCTATGAAAGTAAAAACTTTGTTGTTGTTCCAGGGCTGGGACCATTAGCACCAGGATATTTAATGATTATGACAAAAGATCATTATTTATCATTAGCGCAGATACCGCAAAGGTTAATGCCAGAGTACAAAGTAGTAGAAGAACATGTCGAAGAAATATTATCAAAGATGTACAATAAAGCCATATGTTTCTTCGAGCATGGTACTGGACCACGTGGTGCTGTCGGGTTAAAATCAATAGTCCATATGCACATTCACGTAATGCTAGACAATGTATTATCACAGGAGTATTTAAATATGTTTAGCATGAAAAAAATCGATAGTATTACAGAATCTAAAGATAGCAGTTATTTTTGGTACAAATGCGGAACAAATGGCGAAGAGTGGATTGTCGATGACCCAGAAGTATATATTCAAAGGCAAGCTCATCGACAAATTTATGCAGAAGAGCATAACTTTGCAAAGGATCAGTTCAACTGGCGGAAAACTGCATTCGAAGATTTGACAAAAACAAATGTATGGCAGTTATATAAATTTTTGAAAAATTGCCAGGACCAGATTATTAGAGAAAGGACAGCAAGTTTTGTTGAAGCTGCGAAAGTAAGGTTCGAAGAAGAATAAGCACTGCGTAGTTAGGCCTTTTAGAAATTTGTTTAAACTTAAAAGATTTGAAGAAGAATAATTACCACAGATTTGGGTGTTCTAAATGAATGCCCTTTTCTGCTTTTATGCGTTTATCTTGAAAATACTATGATTTATATTGAAAAAAAAATAGAACTAATATATAATTACTGTTGTTAAAAATTAATTAGAGAAAGGATAATTTATATGAAAGAAGAAATAGTATTACCAAACTATGAACACAGTATATTGAATTTAATAACATCAATATTAAAAAATTATAAGGTAGAAACAAACCATAAATCATTAGAAAATATAGACAATTTATTAAATAAAAACTACAACAATGTAGTATTTTTAATACTAGATGGAATGGGAGAGCATATATTGAATGACATATCAGCAAAAGGATATTTCAATAGAAATAAGATAGACTGTATCACATCAGTATATCCATCAACAACTACAGCTGCAATTACAACATACTATTCGGGGAAACCACCATATGAAACAGGATGGATAGCTTGGTCACAATATTTTAAGGAATATGGAAGAGCAGTTGACATGTTATCACAAAGAGAATCATATAAAGGAGAAACCTTAAAAGACGCAAGAATTAATGTATTTGAAGATGTAATAAAATATAAAACCATTTTTGAAAGAATAGAAGAGGCATCTCCAAATATAAAAGCATATGAGATAATGCCAACATATGCAGAAAAAAAATCAAAAAGAAGTATAAGAGCAGATAATATTGATGAAATAGTTTCTAATATAGAAGTGCTTTGCAAAAATCCAGATAAAAAATTTATATTAGCATATTGTGATAATCCAGATGGAATATTACATAAATATGGAACTAAATCAGAAGAAATAAAAGAATTTATAATAAAAACTGAAAGAAAAATTGAAGAGCTGTGCCAAAATCTTCCAAAAGATACTATCTTAATAATATCAGCAGACCATGGACATAGAGATATCGCAAAAACTTATACTTTGTTAGATTATCCTGAAATACAAGAATGCTTGATATTGCCACCATCACTGGAATCACGAGTCTTATCATTTTGGGTTAAAGAAGATATGAAACAGGAATTTGAACAGAGATTCAATCAAATATTCAAAGAAGAATTTTGGTTAATGACCAAAGAAGAATTTTTAGCAAAAAACTTCTTAGGATTTGGAGAAAAACATAAAAAAATAGATGATTTTATTGGAAATTATATAGCATTATCGATATCATCTAGTATAATAGTATTAGACACATTATTAACTGAAGGTAAAAAAATAAAAAGATCAACACATTGTGGTTTAACAAAGGAAGAAATGGAAGTTCCTGTAATATTAATTGAGAAAAAAAGTGTGCATTAACGAAATCAAAGATTTCGATGCACACTTTTATAACATACTACTAGTAGGAACATAAGAATTATCAGGAGGAGAAACAAAAGGGTCCTCTGGAGGAGTAGTTGGACTTAATGAATTAATCTTAACAATTGGAATATCCTGATTATGATATTTACCCTTAGTAACTGTACCAACAATTTCAATCCAAGAACCATCTTCAAAATCAGAAATACCATTATATTCACATAAAAAACCAACAACAAATGCTTGAGAATTAATAAGCATATTTCTAGCTAAAACGAACTGATTTTCTTTAAAATCTAAAACCCTATAAACATATCCAGTAAATTGAATTTCTTTTCCAACATAAGAATTAATATCATCATGAGTAGCTTTTAAAATATTAGTATAGTTATTAGGACTTATTTCAGTAACATTAGAATGAGGTATAGAATCATTAACTTTCAACTTATCAGAAGCAAAAATTCTATAAAAAACAAAGGCAGTAATAATTAATACTATAATTCCTAAAATCATTAAAATAGTTTTAAACAATTTATTTCCATTAACTTTTATATTACAAATAAACATATATAACTCCTTAACAAATTTGATAATAAAATATATGACTAAAAAAATAATATATGCTAAAAAAAGATATTAAAACCTTGAAATGGAGAAAAAAAAATGATATAGTAAGGAAGTACAAAACTGAACGTGATTACCACGAACGAAGAAAGAGGGAGGACTAGAATAGATGAGCATATTTAGTAAAATATTCAAATCATATAGTGAAAAAGAAGTAAAAAGGATAATGCCTATAGTAGAACAAATAAATGGGCTAGAAGAAGAAATATCAAAATTAACAGATGCAGAAATAAGAAACAAAACAAATGAATTCAAAAAACAATTAGAAGAAGGAAAAACATTAGATGAAATATTACCAGAAGCATTTGCAATAGTAAGAGAGGCATCAAAAAGAGTATTAGGAATGAGACATTTTGATGTACAATTAATAGGAGGAATTGTATTACACCAAGGGAGAATTGCAGAAATGAAAACAGGAGAAGGAAAAACATTAGTAGCAACATTACCAGTATATCTAAATGCATTAACAGGAAAAGGAGTACATGTAATAACAGTAAATGATTATTTAGCAAAAAGAGATAGTGAATGGATGGGAAAACTATATAAATTCTTAGGATTAACAGTAGGATTAGCAATATCACAAATGTCACCAGAGCAAAAACAAAAAGCATATGCGTGTGATATAACATATGGAACAAATAATGAATTTGGTTTTGACTATTTAAGAGACAATATGGTAATTTATAAAAATCAACTTGTACAAAGAGGCTTAGCATATGCCATAGTAGATGAGATTGATAGCATATTAATAGATGAAGCAAGAACACCTTTAATAATATCAGGAAGAGCAAATCAATCATCAGATTTATATAAAAAAGCTAATGATTTTGTAAAAAGATTAAAAGCAAAAGTAATAGTAGAGGAAGATGTAAAAGACGAAGCTCAAGCAGAAGATAACGAAAATTATGATTATATAGTAGATTTAAAAGCAAAATCAGCATCATTGACACAAAAGGGAATCCATAAAGCAGAACAAGAATTCCACCTAGAAAATTTAAACGATATCGATAATTCTACATTAGTACATCATATAAATCAAGCATTGAGAGCACATGGCATAATGAAAAGAGATATAGATTACATTGTAAAAGATAATGAAGTATTAATAGTAGATGAATTTACAGGGCGTATAATGTATGGAAGAAGATATAATAATGGATTACATCAAGCTATAGAAGCAAAAGAAAATGTAAAAATAGCAGATGAATCAAAAACATTAGCAACAATTACATTTCAAAATTACTTTAGAATGTATGATAAGTTGTCAGGAATGACTGGTACAGCTTTGACAGAAGAGGAAGAATTCCAAGAAATATATAATTTAGATGTAGTAAGTATTCCAACAAATAAAGAAGTAAAGAGAACAGACCAAAATGACGTAATATATAAAAATGAAAAAGCAAAATTCAATGCAATTGTTGAGAGCGTAAAAGAAAGTCATGAAAAAGGTCAACCAGTGTTAGTAGGTACAGTATCAATAGAAAAATCAGAAAAATTAAGTAAAATATTATCTAGGGAAGGAATAAAACATGAAGTACTAAATGCAAAATTTCATGAAAAGGAAGCGGAAATTATAGCACAAGCTGGTAAATTTGGTGCTGTAACAATAGCAACAAACATGGCAGGGCGTGGTACTGATATAATGTTAGGTGGAAATAGTGAATTCTTAGCAAAACAAGAAATGAGAAAAAATAAAATGCCAGAAAACTTAATAGAAGAATCTAACACATATTATGAGACTGATGATCAAGATATATTAAGAGCAAGAGAAACATTCAAACAATTAGAAGAGAAATATAATCAAGAAATAAAAGAAGAAAAAGAAAAAGTAATAGAAGCAGGTGGACTTAAAATAATTGGTACAGAACGTCATGAATCAAGAAGAATAGATAATCAGTTGCGTGGACGTAGTGGACGTCAAGGAGACCCAGGCGAGTCTAAATTCTATATTGGTCTTGATGATGATTTAATGAAGATTTTTGGTGGAGATATGATTACAAGAGTTTATGATTCTCTTGGAGCAGATGAAAATATGCCAATAGATTCAAAAATAATTACAAATTCCGTTGAGAGTGCTCAAAAGAAGGTAGAAGGTCGTAACTTCAGTATCCGTAAAAATGTGTTAAAATACGATGATGTAATGAATGCTCAAAGAGAAATTATCTATAAACAGAGAAGACAAGTTTTAGATGGAGAAAATTTAAGTGAAAGTATTTCAAAAATGATTGATTCTGTTGCTGAAAACAGTGTATCTATGTATTATGGCTTAGAAGGAGATATTAATACAGAAGCTTTAAAAACTGAAATAAGGAATATTTTTGGTCAAGATATTTATGATAGTATGTTACATTTTATAGATGAAAATGCTAATAATAAGGATTCTATAATAGAAGAATTAACAAATCAAGCTCATTCATATTACGAACAAAAGGAACAAGAAATTGGAAGTGAAGAATTGCGTGAACTTGAAAGAGTTGTTTTATTGAAAATCGTTGACCAGAAATGGATGGACCATATTGATAATATGGAAGAGTTAAAAAATGGTATTGGTCTTCGTGCGTATGGTCAGAAAGATCCTGTTATTCAATATAGAATTGAAGGTTTTGAGATGTTTGATGAGATGATTGAAAATATTAAATTTGATGTTGTTAAACCTTTAATGAGTATTCATAAACAAGATGAAGTGAAAAGGGAAGAGGCAGCTAGAATTACAGGTGCAGCATTGCAAGCATTAAATAGTTTGGATAAAGGTACAAAGATAAATCAAACTCCTGATAATTCTAATGTTAGTCAAACTGTTGTTAATGATGGTCCAAAAGTTGGTAGAAATGATTCTTGTCCTTGTGGTTCGGGAAAGAAATATAAAAATTGTTGCGGAAAGTAGCATAAAATAAGGAAATAATTAAAATTTAAAAAGGTAACAAATTTGTTGTTTGTCAACCGATTGAATAAAATGTGAACAAAATTTATTGAAATTAAAGGATGTCAGCAAAATAGAATTTGTTGACATCCTTTATTGTAGAAAATAGTTAAAATAATTAAATTGAGAGGTGGGAATGTATGGAATGGGATAATTTAATAGAATTAATTTTAAATAGTATACAAATAATAGGTGTTTTTATAGCAATTATTATAGGTTTGATTATTTCTAAAGTAATGGATTTAAAAAAAGAAAAAAATGAAGCTATTGACACAATTGAAGATATAACTAATGAATTGGAAAATATGAATAAGCAATTTAATGGTTTGAAGGAAGAACAATATGAATTTTATAAAGAAGATAGTGTATTTGCTATAATTGATTTAATATTTGAGGGAAAAGAGTGCGAGATATCAAATTCTGTACCATATATTAGTGAACAAGAACAAAATGATTTTTATAAATATGTAAAAGAATATGTGTTAAAGGTTGCAGATATCATAAGCAAAAATATTTCAATAGAAGAGTGCAAGAAGCAACTAAAAGTCGAAAAGTATTCGGTAGAAGAAACAATAGTTGATGAAATTTACGAAAGGAGTGATAAGATGGAATTCCCAAATTTCAAATTACCAGATTTTAGCTCTCCAGTTACATCGCCACCGATTATTCCTAATTTAGATTATAAAACCCCACGAATAGTTAGTGCAATTGATAATATTCAAAATATTAATAGATTAAGAGATATGGATAATTTATCTTATCAGATAAGATTAAAGGAGCAACAGAAAAAAATTTATGAGAAAAGATTAAAAAGTATTAATTCAACACTTGATATTAAAATTGGTCGAATTTTATCTATAATTATTATTCTTATTAGTGTTGTAATACCTTTCTTAATAATAGCATTTCAAGATTCATTAGAATGTTATCAAATATTCATATACGTATATTTGATTGCAAGTTTTGTTCTTTCTATGCTTTCTATGTGTATATATTTGTTTTGGTTTTGGAAAAAATAATAAATGAAAAAAGATAGTTAATATGTAAAAGTGTAGAAAAAATGCTACACTTTTTTGTTGTAAAATAATGATGATTAAAAAGAATGGGAGATGAGAAAATAATCAATATTAGAAAACGTGGCAATGTATATCAATATTGTTTTGAAGCGGGAAAGGTAAATGGTAAAAGGAAGCCAATAACTAAAAGTGGATTTAAAACTAAAAATGAAGCGTATACAACAGGACAAAAAGCATATGATGAATTTATTAATGGGGTAACTACCAATGAATGTAATATGTTATATGGAGATTATTTAGATTATTGGATGAAAGAATATTTTGAAATAAATTACAAGTATTCTACAGCTAAGAGATATAAAGAATCTTTTGGTAATATAAAAGAAGAATTAGGTAATTATAAATTATTAGTTCTAACTCCATATATTTTAAATCAAGCATTATTAAAGTTATATCAAAGCTCTAGTACGAAAGAAGCGTTAAGAAATTATCAAAAGGTTATTAAAAGTTCTTTAAGAGATGTAACATATTATTTTGGGTTTATAAAAAATAATATAGCTTGTGATTTAGAAATACCCAAAGTATTATCATTTGAAGCAAAAAAAACGATATAAGACATATTTATTCTAAAGAAGAAATTGAAATAATTTTAGGTAGATTTAAAAATAATAAAGTATTTATATGTGCGTTTCTTACTGCTTGTTATATAGGTATGAGAACTGGTGAGGTATTTGCACTAACTTGGAATGATATAGATTTAGATAATAGAATTATCAAAATAAATAAAACAGTGTATGTAAAAGATAATGAAGAAAATGGTAGATGGTATTTAGGCACAACTAAAACATCAGGTAGTAAAAGAAAAGTATATATTTGTGATAGTTTATATACAGTACTAATTGATTATAAAAATATACAAAATAATTTAAAAAAGCAATGTGGAAAAAAGTATAAAAGATATATTCTAGAAAAAGTAAAAAATAAATTGGGAAAGTTAGTTGAATATAAAATTGTGGAAAGTTGTTCTAAAAATAATAGAGTAGAAATGGTATTTACTAGAAAAGATGGAACATATTCTGGAACAGATATTATAAGATATCCATTTAAAATTATTCACCACGAATTAGGAATCAACTGTAGATTTTATGATTTAAGAGGCAGCTTTGCTACAAAAGCATTAAGAAATGGAAATGAAATAAAAGACATTTCTAAAGTATTAGGTCATAGTAGAATTGAAACAACAGAAAATTATTATATTACTAGTACTACTAATGATTTAATTAAAATTTGCGAATCAATAGAAAAAGAAATAGATATAAATTTGAGAGATAAATTTTAGTAGTATCATTGTTAAGTGATATAAAAAATAGTATAATATGATTAGTTGATTACTTAATGAATAATTGTTAAAGGAGGTGCAAATAATGACTGATAAACTAATTGGAAATGAAAAAAATATTTTATTTTATAATGATGAAGAGGGGAATACTAAAGTAGAAGTATTACTTGAAAATGAAGATGTATGGTTAAATACAGAAGCATTAGCTACGCTTTTTAGTGTTAAAAGGCCTGCTATAACTAAACATATAAATAATATTTATAGTGATTGTGAATTAGAAGAAAGTAGCACATGTTCCAAAATGGAACATGTGGGTAATGACGGAAAACAAATTTATAATACAAAATATTACAATCTTGATATGATTATTTCTATTGGATTTAGAGTTAATTCTAAAAAAGCAATTAAATTTAGAACTTGGGCAAATAAAATCATTAAAGATTATATGATACAAGGGTTTGCTTTAAATGATGAAAGATTTATGAAAGCAAGAAAGACTAATCAAGAATATTTTAAAAGATTGCTTGAAAGAATTAAGTTAATTCGTACAAGTAAAAGAATGTTTTATCAAAAAATTACTGATATATTTGCTGAATGCTCAATTGATTACGATAAAGATAGTGATATGGCAATGACATTTTATAAAACGGTTCAAAATAAATTCCACTTTGCTATAACTGGTCAGACTGCTGCTGAAATTGTTTATGAAAGAGTGGATGCAAAAAAAGATAATATGGGGCTTACTACATGGGAGAAATCTCCTGATGGCAAGATACTAAAATCAAATGTAATAATTGCTAAAAATTATTTAGATGAAAAAGAAATTAAGAATTTGAATAATTTAGTTAACTTATTTTTAGATATTGCCGAAAATAATGCTGAGAGAAATATTGTGATGTATATGAATGACTGGAAAAACGAAGTGGAAAATGCATTAAGGGTATTTCATTATGATGTTTTAGAGGGAAAAGGTAAAATATCACACAAACAAGCAAAGGAAAAAGCAGAAAATGAGTATGAAAAGTACAAAATTATTCAAGACAATAATTATGTATCTGATTTTGATAGATTGTTAAGTGAAACAAAGCAAATAGAAAATAAGTAAATTGCACATTTTATAAATTATTAAAATATGGTATACTTATTGTAGTGAACGAATGTGGACAAAGTCCTCAATTTGTCCACAGTAGAGAAATATTTATAACAAAAATGATACTAATAATACGAATAATATAGGAATTACCTAGTCCTAAAAATCTAGAAATATCAATAATATTATAAATATTGTAAGTATTGATAATATGAGAGTACAAAGTTCTTGTGGAAGTGGGAAGAAATACAAAAATTGCTGTGGAAAGTAGCATAAAGTCAATGCTTTAGCGGATTTTTTAAAAGTAAAAAAGTGGTGTCACAAAATAATTGGTCACCCAAAATATAAAATAAAAGCTGAAATATGCTAAAAAATAAGGAGTGTATCCAAAAGAAAATGGATGACACTTCTTTTTTGTATCTAAAATTTTCTATTTACAAATGATATAAAATAACTATTAGAGAATTTTTACAAGGAGGGTCATTAATGGGAAAAATTAATGTAAGAAAAAGAGGAAAGGTGTATGAATACTTTTTTGAAGGAGCAAAAGTAAAAAACAAAAGAACTAGAATTTCAAAATCAGGATTTAGAACTCAAAGTGAGGCTTATCAATAATGAACTAGATATAGAAAATTGTAGATTTTATGATTTGAGAGGAAGTTATGCAACAAAAGTTTAAGAAGTGGTGTAAAAGTTAAAGAAATTGCAGATATATTAAGACATAGTAGAATTGAAACTACAGAAACTATTATATATCAAGTACAGAAAAAACAAGAAAAGAAGCAAGTAAGATTTTAGAAAAAAGAATACAATCAGATATTATAGAGAATATTATAAATTTTTAGAAATTTCTACCAAAAGATTGATTTTATAACACATACATGATACAATACAAATGTTCGTATAAACAAAGGAGGTTTTCAATATGGAAAATTCTAATGGAGATATTATAATTTATCAAACAGAAGATGGATTAACCAAAATAGATGTTAAGCTTGAAAATGAAACAGTATGGTTATCTCAACAACAAATGGCAGAATTATATGATACAACAAAACAAAATATAAGTTTACATATTAAAAACATATTTGAAGAAAATGAGCTGAATGAGAATGCAACTGTCAAGGAATTCTTGATAGTTCAAAAAGAAGGTAATAGAAATGTTGAAAGAAATGTTAAATTTTATAATTTGGATATGATTATTTCTTTGGGATATAGAATAAAATCTAAAATTGCAACTAATTTTAGAAAGTGGGCAACAGAAAGATTAAAAGAATATATGATTAAAGGATTTACTATGGATGATGAAAGGCTCAAAGGAAATGGCGGAGGTAATTATTGGAAAGAATTACTTGCAAGAATTAAAGATATTAGATCATCAGAGAAAGTAATGTATAGACAAGTTCTTGACTTATACGCAACAGCAGTAGATTACAATCCAAAAGATGAAAAATCAATAGCATTTTTTAAAATTGTTCAAAATAAGTTACACTTTGCGACACATGGACATACTGCTTCAGAAGTAATATATGAAAGAGCGGATAGCAATAAACCATTTATGGGATTAACAACATTTAAAGGAGATATTCCAGTATTAAGTGATGTAATAATTGCCAAGAATTACTTAAGTGAAAAAGAATTGAAAGTCCTAAATAACCTTGTATCAGGATATTTTGATTTTGCTGAAATACAAGCAATAAGACATAATCCTATGTATATGGAAGATTATATTAAACAGTTAGATATGATACTTTCTTCTACAGGTGAAAAACTTTTAGTTGGTGCAGGTAGTATTAGTCATAATCAAGCAATTAAAAAAGCAAAATTAGAATATAAAAAATATCAAATTAAAACTATTAGTCCTGTTGAAAGAGAATATTTAAAGATACTAAAAGAAATAAATAGTAAGATTGAAAAGAAAAATAAAAAATAAACATAATTGTAATTTGTATTATTTAAAAATTAAAATTATTATTTTAATGTAAGTATTTATTAGGAGAAAATATGATGAACATAATTGATAAAGCTAATATATTTAAGGAAATTTTTGAATATGAGTGAAATATAAGTTAACAAAACTAGTTGACAAAATTTACATAAAATGATAAAATCACAGTGCAACTAAAGGTTTAGGTTTCAGTTCTATAACTAAAATTAGGAAGGAGAGAAGATGAACCAAATCAAACTAAACCAGGAACGGACTGGGAGGGTGTCAATAGGAATAAAGACACCCATCATCAGAACAGGAGACGATTTAAAGGAAATCGTGATTGACTCATGCCTGAGTGCAGTTGGCACATTTCAGGATAAGTCTGTTATCGGAATCACAGAGGCTGTTGTAGCTATTGCCCAGGGAAATTATGTAACACCAGCAGATATTCAGGCAGATATTGCAATGAAATATCCTGACCAAAAAGAACTTACGGTTTTATTTCCCATACAAAGCCGTAATAGGTTTATGAATATCATGCAAGCAATAGCAGATATGCCACAGTTCGAAAGGATATATGTCGTATTATCTTATCCTTGTGACGAAGTGGGAAACCGCCTAGTTTCTGATAAAGATATTTTTTACAGCGATATAAATCCCTATACGGAAGAATTTTCGGCAAATGAGTTCTATGGAGTATTCGGCAGGCCAAAGCGCGAGTTTACTGGAAAGAACTATATCCAGGAATTCGAAAATACCAACCCTGCTAAAGTCATGGTACGCCTTTGTAATGATTTGGGAGTAATTTCCCGTTATTGCAAAAATGTACTTGTATGTACAATTCGTGAAGAACAGCGCAGGCTGCATAAGGAAATTCTGAAAGACTATGGGGTAGAGCGGGTTTTCGATTTATCTCAAGTCCTGAGTAAATCCATTAATGGGTCAGGCTATAGTCCCAAATATGGACTGTATGGAAGCAATAAGATGGCGGATGGCAGATTGAAATTGATGCCTCGCGATTGTCAGAGCTTTGTTATATTTCTCCAAAAAGAAATCATGGAGAGATATAACAAGCATGTTGAGGTCATGGTTTATGGTGATGGAGCTTTCAAAGATCCTGTTGGAGGAATTTGGGAGCTGGCAGATCCAGTAACCACTCTTGGAGCGACGTCGGGACTTTTGGGAACGCCAAAAGAGGTCAAGCTGAAGTATATTGCCAGTAAGTATGGTGCAGAGAAAACTCAGCAGGAATTGGAAGAGATAATATCTAAGGAGAAATCTGAAAGAAGAAAGACCGATGACATGGCAAGCGAAGCTTCATTGGGAACTACTCCTAGGCGAATAACAGATTTGCTGGCCTCATTGATGGATTTGACGACAGGCAGTGGAGATGAGCAAACTCCACTAGTTTATGTAACAGGGTATTTGAAGTAATCTTTTGAAACATTGCTATAGTAAAGTTTCACCCTAGAGGGAATACATTTTTTGTATTCCCTCTAGGGCATTTAATAAAAATAAAAAGACAAAAATCATATAAAAAATCAAAATTAAGTGACAAATCTATTTTTTAGTGATAAAATAAACAATATTAATAACAGAAAGGAGAGAAATTAGTGATAGAATTAGAAGAAAATATTCGCCTATTACAAAATCTAGAAAGTAAAATACTAAATCTTGGTGATTCTCTTTGACATCTCAAAAATGGAAGAAAATTTAAAACAACTAGAAACAATAACAATGGAAGATAACTTTTGGAATAATAGTAAAAAGAGTTCGGAAATCTTAGGAAAAATAAAAAGTACTAAAAATAAAATAACATTATATAATAAAATAAAAGATGAAATAAAAGAGCTAAAAGAATATACAGAATTAGTTGAATTAGAAAACGATAAAAATTCAATAGAAGAAATAGTAAAAAACACATATAAAATTCAGAATGAATTAGAAAAGTTTGAACTTGAAACTTTTCTATCTGGGAAATATGATAAAAACAATGCAATAGTTACATTACATCCAGGAGCAGGAGGAACAGAATCACAGGATTGGGCAGAAATGCTATATAGAATGTATACAAAATGGGCTATAAAGAATGAATTTCAAATAAAAGAATTAGACTGTTTAGAAGGTGAAGAAGCAGGAATAAAAAGTGTAACATTTGAAATAATAGGAGAAAATGCATATGGTTATATGAAATGTGAAAAAGGTGTACATAGATTAGTTAGAATTTCACCATTTGATGCTGGAGGTAGAAGACACACATCATTTGCATCACTCGAAGTATTACCAGAAATAACAGAAGATATAGAATTGGATATAAATCCAGAAGATATAAAAATGGATGTATATAGAGCTTCAGGAGCAGGGGGACAACATATAAATAAAACTTCATCAGCTGTACGATTAACACATATACCTACAAATATAGTAGTTGCTTGTCAATCAGAACGCTCACAATTTCAAAATAAAGATACTGCAATGAAAATGCTAAAATCAAAACTGCTAGATTTGAAAGAAAAAGAAAAAAAGGACACAATTGCTGAATTAAAAGGAGAACAACGTGATATAGCATGGGGAAGTCAAATACGTTCATACGTATTTTGCCCATATACTCTTGTAAAAGATCATAGGACTAATTTTGAAGTTGGAAATGTCGAAGCAGTTATGGATGGAGAAATAAATAATTTTATGGAAGCATTTTTAAAATTATCATCAAATAAAGAATAATATAGTGACAAATACTAAAATTTTAAAATATAATATAAGTAGTCATATTTAAATTTAAATAAGACTTGTATAATAAATAAAGAAGGTGCCAATTATGGACACAGTTGTATTAAAATTTGGAGGAAGTTCAGTTGCTAATGATGAGAAATTAAAGTTAGTAGCTAATAAGATAATTGATTTTTATAATCAAAAAAATAACGTAGTTGTAGTTGTTTCAGCACAAGGAAAAACTACAGATTCATTGATAAATGAAGCAAATTCACTATCAAAAAATCCAGACAAAAGAGAAATGGATGTATTACTAAGTGTAGGTGAACAAATAACAATTGCTAAATTAGCAATTCTTTTGAAAGAATTAGGCTATAAAGCTATCTCATTAACAGGATGGCAAGCAGGTATTAGTACAAATAATACCAATCAAGATGCAATTATAAAAAACATAGATACTAATCGTATTACTAAAGAATTAGAAAAGAAAAAAATTGTTATAGTTGCTGGTTTTCAAGGTATAAATGAAGAACAAGATATTACAACATTAGGTAGAGGGGGGTCTGATACTACGGCTGTCGCAATTGCAGCTACATTAAATTCATCAAAGTGTTTGATTTTTTCAGATGTAGATGGGGTATATTCAGCAGATCCTAATAAAATTTCTAATACTAAAAAATTAGATAATCTATCATATGAAGAAATGTTAGAATTATCTAGTGAAGGAGCTAAAGTTCTTCATAATAGGTGTGTTGAAATTGCTGATAAACATAATATACCAATAATAACAAAATCAACCTTTAAAGAAGGAGAAGGGACTATTATTAACGATTCCGCTAAAGATATGGAAGGTACATTTGTTAAGAGTATTGTTAAGAAAGAAATTTCTAGAATTTCGATTATTGGTCATGGTATTATAGCTAATGATGATGTTTATAAAAGAATTATGAATATCATTGAAAAAAATAATTTAGATATTTTAACAATTGATATTAGTAGATCTAAAATTTCACTTGTTTTTAAATCTATTGTACCAGATTATGTTGTTCAAGAATTACATGACGAAGTTGTTATTAGTTAAATATCATTTTCAATATAAAGTTTTTACAAAGATGAAGAAAATCACATTATCTTTGTAAAAACTTTTAAGCTAAAAATATAAGAAAGTTCTGTAGAAAGATAAGAGAGGAGGGAACAATATTAATATATAGTGGTTATAAATTCTAAATATAACATTGCACAAAATGATAGTTTTGTGCAAATAGAGATAGGATCAAAAACAGCATCATACAAATATAGTCCTATCTTTGATATCTTCCTCATCCTTCAATAAAGCCTGTTTTAGATTATTATTCTAATAACAAACTATTTGGATTATTTTATCAAAACTTTCAAAATTCTTATTTTCAGACAACAAGCTATATGCCTAATTTTTAAAAACGGCTTAAAATCGATTCTCGTGCGTCGTTTTTTTAACACTTTTGAGCTAAACACCACTTGCTGCAATAATTATAAGATTTTTCAAAATTATATTATGAAGATTTATTATCAAATTATAATCGACTTATAATAGATTTGACATTATAAGATGAAATTTTATTAGTGTAATTATAAAATGTCTAAAAAACGATTTTCGTTATAATAAATCTATAAAATAATTATTATAATGAAAATTATTTCTAAAAATTTACAATTAACAAATGTTCGATTTTTGAAATTGTTGTAAAATTAACTTTGCACAAAATGAAAATTTCAAATTCTAATTATATAAATTTTATAATTTTTTGTTTTTATTATCTATAATCTAATTTTTTGTTTGTTCAATTATGTTTTATAAACTTATATGAAAATACAAAAGTAAGTTTTTATATTATATGTTTTGAATTTATATTATCAAAATCACTATTCCCCTACTCCCTTTTATAGATTTTCTATATTTCCTTAGCTTTATTATATGCATCAAAAATAATTATATTATTTTTGATTTCCTCTTTTGCTTGGCAACCCTAAATGAACAATAGAACTTAATCCTTCATGTCTTTATCAAAATTAGGGTACAATAATTTATCTAGTAAATCTTCATTTTTTTCTAAACAAGTTTTTATTGCGTTTATTGTTTGTTCTCTAGTTCCATTTGGTTCAGCAATGTATGCGTTTTTTCCAAACTTTTCTTTGTAAAGTTCACAATACTTATTGAATTCTTGTTCTTCTCCTGTTAAAGATTTAGGTTTATATTCACCAATTATTTTATTCAAATTTTCATTATTCAATTTTTATCCACCTTCATATCTACTTATTCATCTCGTATTGTATCATTTTCTAGTAACTGATTTTGAGTTGCTTCTTTCAATTCTATATCATCGCTTCTAACTATGTCCTCTGTAGAAATGCCCTCCTTAATAGCATTTGATACCACTTCTTGCATACTTACTTTATCATCTCTTGTAATTCTTTTAGATAAATCAAGATTTTGTTGAGGTAATAATTCTACCACACTTTTAGCAGCTTCCAACTGTTCTCTTACTGTATCACCTTGAAAGAATTTTTGAATAGCATTTTCTATTTGTATTTTTTCTTCATAAGATTTATAGTTTATATCCGTTTTATAAAAATCATTTATCAAAGCAACAGTATCAACAAATTGTTGATGTATTTCTGGCGTAATAGTTTGTCTATCTTTCTTATACTCTTCCAATTTTTCTACTGCCCTATTACTTGCTAATTCATTATATTCATTTATAGCTTCAGATAATCTAGCAGTTCCTAACCTTTCTACAATCTCTACAGAATTATTATTTGTAAGAGTTAAATACTCAGGAAAAAGGTCTCTTTCCTCTGGAAATTTTTCCCTTAAAAAGTTAATAAATTCTTTAGTAGCCATTTGATAATCTTGGTTCTTATCATCATAATAACTAGAAAAATGCCCTTCCCTTCCTGCATGACTTTTCTGATAAAGTAATCCATTATCTCCAGCAAGGTTTTGTATACTATTATCTAATATATTATGAAGATCATTATCATAACTAGCATATAGACTTCCAACTGTAGAAGGTAATGCTCCCATTTCAGTTAAAATCATATTTGTAGCTATTAATTCATCTCCCTTAAAACGTACTACTCTTCTTTGAGCTAGTTGACTTGCAACTTTTTCATCACTCATAATTTTATCATACTTGTCATCATTAATCAGAACTATTGCTTCTTCTGAAATCGGCAAACTTTCATGAGAAATATCAAGATATGCATCACGATATGCCACAGAATATGCATATTTTGATTCTAAAAATGCATTCATATTATCAATAATAATAAAATTTCTGTTAATTTCTACAAAATTATAAGCTCCTGTAGCTCCAAGATGTGTATTAATCGTAAAATGCTTAGTGGAACGAAATCTTGATGGTAATAAAACATTACCGTATGTTCTATCTACTTTTGACAATGCTTCCATCGTTTTTTCATCAGATATACTGCTATTCGGAATTTTCATACCAAATAATTCTATAAATGGGTCAATCCCACTTTGTTCAAGAGCATAAGCTTTTCTTAATTCACAAGATAAAGGAGTAGGTTCTTTCTCTAAATTTGTGTTTTTAGAATTTACTCTCCATTCCCAATCTGTAGGGAAAAAATCATCTTCTCTTATTAACATAAATTTATCTATTTTTCCCTTTTCCTTTGCTTTTTTCACTAAAATTTTTAAATTGTGCTGAAATTTCTGTATTGAAACTTTTGACTCTGTATCTAAAACTTCATCAGAAAAAGAAACAAGTTCGTTTTCTGGTAATTCAATAGGTTCATATATATGTTCATCTGCTTCGGACGTTGGCAATTGCTTTATTTCTTTCTCATCTAAAAATTCATTTAAAAAATCTAGTTTATTATCATTATTTCTGTTCTTTATTCTATTGAAAATATCTCTTAACTTATTAATAAGTCCCATATAATATTTTTTCCTCCTATGTATATTCAAAATATTTCTATTTTACATGATTGCTTATATAATTAGCAATAATTTCTGCTCCATTGTTACAATCAGCATTTAGTACATTTTCTAAGCATCTATTAAGTTCTTTACTTGTAATAAATTCATTAAGTTTATTATATATTTTTTTTGGATTATAACATTTAAATCCAAAATTATTTTTAACTACATATTCATAATTTTTATTTTCTTGTCCTTGAACATGACCCGTAATTACAATAGCTGTTGCACTCTTTGCTGCCTCAAGAATCATATTAGGTCCTGCTTTTGCAAGTAAAATATGTGTATTTTCTAATAATTCATTCATATTATTAACAAAACCATATACTTTAACATCTTGAGAAATATTCCCTAGTTGCTGTTCTTTAATTAACATTTTATGCATTCTTTCATCTCTTCCACATACTACAGTAACTGATGCATTTGCTAGTTTTGAAACTTCTTTGACATATTTAATACTTTTCTTTAACTTAACTGAAGGATTTACAAGTAATATATTAATTTTATCTTTTATCTCTTTTGGAGTTTTCCTTCTTTTTATATCATCTCTAATTGGAAATCCTGATACAAATAGTTTGTTGGCATCCATTCCCTTTCTTATATAATCTTCTTTTACTTCATTTGTTGGCACAAAGATAACATCTGCATTTTTATCAAACCAAACTTTTGGTGGTTTTACTAAATCTATTACATTTATATAAAATGGAATATTTAATTTTTCCTTCCTTAAAAAGTATGAAATTGATTTAGTAAACATACTGTGTACTGAAATAATTAAATCGGGCTTAAATTCATCAATCCTCTTTCTTAAATCATTTTTAAATTTAAGGTACATCTGTAAATGCATGATATTAGGAAAAATCTGAGTAAATATATATGATAAATAAAAAAGTAATGGACATCTCGTTGTGATAGGAATATACGAATTTTCAAGAAGTGTCCCTATTTTTCCCATCATTGTAAAACAATCAACTTGCATTATTTCATATTCTAAATTGTTAAGTTTCTTTTCAATTGCATTTGCTGCAGATTTATGTCCAGTACCAGTTCTTTCTGCCATCAATATCATTACTTTTTTCATATAATTTTCCTTCTTTCAAGTCTATAGTAACTTTAATCTATTAGGTGCATTTATTTTTACATATTTCTAAGTATGTATATAATTTACCATAATTCTATAAAAAAGTAAATATTTTTAACTTTTAATGTAAAAATTATAATACTAATGCTTTTTTAGGACAAAAATTAGAACATTTACCACATCTTATACATTTATCATAATCAATTATAGGTGCTTCAAAACCATTTTGAGATAATGCTCCAACAGGACAAACACTAACAGCAGGGCACTTATGATTTTGAGGACATTTTTCTGTTATTATCTTCAATTTATTTTCCAAGGTTACTACCTCCTTTCATAAAATCTCATAGAGAAAATTATAAGAGTAATTTATATAAATTATGCTATTTTCCTCTTTTAATTTTATTCAAATATTAAATTTTATATGTATTTATATAATATTACAAAGATGTTCTATAAATACATATTTAGTATAACATAATTTTTTGTAATTTTATATATTTTAAGACAATTTAATCTATACTTCATTTATTCTATGATTATTTTCTTAGAGTACAAAAAACTTGTAAAATTATCAAAAATAGTATAAAATAGTAAAAAAATAAAAAATGGAGTGTGATTATTCTAATGATTTCAAGAGAGAAAAATCCAGACTTTTTAAATTCATTTTTAGATTATTCTATTACAATATTAAATAAGTCTCCTAATTCTATAAAAGAATATAATTATGATTTAGCAACATTTTTAAAATATATGATGATACATTTTAGATTAACAAAAGAAACAGATTTAAAAAATATAGATATAGAGGGTTTCAGTATAGAAACATTAAGAAAAATAACAATTGAAGATATACATTCATTTATATCATATTTAGCAATGGATTTAAGAGCGAAACCAGCAACTAGAGCAAGAAAAATATCTACTATAAGAATATTTTTCAAGTATTTGACACAAAAAGCTAAAATTATTGATATAAATCCAGCTCAATATCTAGAAACTCCAAAAGCTGAAAAAAGAATACCTAAATATTTATCTTTAGAAGACAGTTGTAAATTGCTCGATGTTGCAGGAAATGAAGATAATAGGAATCATGAAAGAGATTATGCTATCACTACCCTATTCCTTAATTGTGGTTTACGTTTGTCTGAACTTATTAGTATAAATATTAAGGATATAGATTTTAGCGAATGCAGAATGACTGTTATTGGAAAGGGAAATAAAGAAAGAACCATATATCTTAATCAGGCTTGTATGAAAGCAATTACAGAATATCTAACAATTAGAAAAGTTAAGACAAATGTAAAATTTAATTCTAAAGATGCTTTATTTTTAAGTGAAAGAAATGAAAGAATTAGTAAAAGAACAGTTCAATATGTTGTAGAAAAAGAGTTACGCATAGCTGGTTTAGATACTAATAAGTATTCAACTCATAAGTTACGTCATACGGCAGCAACATTAATGTATCAATATGGGCATGTTGATATTAGAGCTTTGCAAGAGCTATTAGGGCATGAAAGTATTGCTACTACTCAAATTTATACTCATGTAAACAATGAACAGGTAAGAAGTGCTGTTGAAAATAATCCATTAGCAAAGTTGTAATTAATAATTAATCTAATATTTTAATATAAAGAGGTAAAAATAATGAGTAATAATATGTTATTTAAAAATCATACTAAATATTCAAAGAAAAATTATAATTTGTTTATTCAATTCCATAATGGTAAATTTGGTCTTATTTATGATTTATATACCATTACTATAGTCATCCTATTATTGTATTGTTTTATAACAACAATTAAAAAGAAAATGATTTTGCTAAGCATCTTATTTTTTATTGCTATTTGTATTTTTATTATTTATAGAATATTTCAACCTTTATATAGTTATAAAAAGCAAACCAAATCAAAAACTATCTCAAAAGAAAATGAAATAGTGTTATATTTTTACGAAAGATTTTTTAAAGTAAGAGAAAAAAAGAATATTGCTAGAGTGAGATATTGGCAACTTCATAAAGTATATGAAACTAATGAATTTTTTTATCTGTATCTTACTAAGAAAAATGCTATTCTTGTTGATAAGAAAGGTTTTTCCTTAGGATATTCAGACGAATTTTCAAACTTTATTAAGAATAAAGCAAAATTCAAATATAAAATTGAAGAATAGAATTTATTGAGAGTCAGAAGATGGATTAATTATCAAGTCAACTTCTGAGTCTTTTTTTATTTCATCAGTTAAATACATTTCTGCTTTTATATTTTGATTTAGTGCTGCAATTGCTATATCTTTATCTCCCCTAAGTCTTTTACTAGCATATTTTATAATTAACCACTTATTTGATATTGCTTCTAAAGCTACTTCCTTATCATCTCTCAACTCTGGACTTGCATAATAAAATATTTGTCCATCAACTTTGACAGCCTTTAGTATGATGTCTCTATCAGCTAATATATCATCACTTGCATATGCAAGAACCCAAGTGGAATTATCTTCTATAGCTTTTAACATAAATTCTTTATTATTAAAATTTGCTTCTGCTTCTTCTATTGTATATTCTTTTTGTTGTTCCATTTTCCCTACCCTCATTTTATTTTAGATTTTTATAGACATATTTTTCCTTTTATGTTATCATTATAACATAAAAAAATTATAAATCAAATGAAAAAATGGAGGTAAATCTTTATGTTGAAAAAAATGAAAAATTTTGCTTTAGTATTATTAATTGTAATGGCTGTAGTTACATTATCTAGTAATCATTGTTATGCTACTAGTGTTAATATGAATTTAAATAGCACTTCAGTGAATGGAACAAATATTAATAAAAACAATGCAAATACAACTACAAATCAAAATTCTAATGCAAATGATTCTATAACTAATACAAATGAAAGTGGTGCAAATAATACTAATAAAAATGAAAGTCAAACTAATAATAATGTTGCTGATTTATCATCTGAAACTACTGTAACTACTAAAAGTCCAATTAGTTCAACAGTTTCTATTAATACAACAGAATTAACATTATCTAATTCATTGTCTATTTGCTTAATAGCAGTAGGAGTTGTACTTATTTTATTAGCAATTGCAATCTTAATTCGTATGAAATTTCTTAAGAAAATGATAAACGAAAATTAATTGAAAATAGTATTTTATTTTTAAAAGAACAATAGAAGATTTTTACATATACAACAATGTTACAGAAGAATTAGATTTTCTTATGCGGCAATGCCACTTAGAAAATTTTATTCTTATTTTTTTGCAAATTTTTTCAAGTATATTTTGCCACAAAAAAATAATAATATTAATGAATGGAGGAAAAAATTATGTTGAAAAAAATATTTTTTGGTCTATTCATAATACTTTCTTTAGTTTTTTCTTATACATTTGTTTTTGCTAATAATGAAGTAAATAATGCTGTAGATGGTGTTAGAGATGCCGTTGGCGGTGCAGAAAACGCTGTTGAAAACACTGTAAAAGATATGTCTGGTGCTTCAAAAGAAGCAACTGGTAATATGGAAAAAGGCGCAGAAAACGTAACTAATGATATAACAAATAACAATGATAATAACCGTAATGATAACAATGTAACAGGAATGACAGGAATAACAAGAACAGATAATAATGCAACAAACTATAATGTTAGCAGAACTTCTAACGATAGTACTTTTATGGGAATGACATCTTCAACTTGGACATGGTTAATAATTGCTTTAGCAGCTGTTATAATAATTGCTCTTGTTTGGTATTATTCAAGTCAAATAACTAGAGACAATAACAATAATGAATAGGAACCATTTATCAAATTTATCATAAAGATTAGTATTACAATATATTGGTCTTTATGATTTTTATTATAAATGGAAATTTTGAACAATTTACAATTTTTTTACATATAATTAATTAAAATATTAATAGAGCAAATTGCTCGAAAGGTGGTTTATATGTGTGGAATTGTAGGATTTGCAAATTACAAGAAAGATATATCAACTTATCGTAATGTAATTGTTAATATGAATTCAGAACTTTCTAATAGAGGACCTGATGAAGAAGGATATTACATATCTCAAAATGTTGCATTAGCTCATAAGCGTCTAATAGTTATAGATCCAGAAGGTGGAAAACAACCAATGTCTGAACGATATGAATATGGTGATTATGTTATAGTATACAATGGACAAATTTATAATACAAAGGAATTGAAAAAAACACTTCAAGAGAATAATTTTGAGTTTAATGGACATTCAGATACAGAAATTCTTCTAAAAAGTTATATACATTATGGAAATAATGTTGTTAATCATCTAAATGGAATCTTTGCATTTGCAATTTGGAATAGTAAGAAAAAAGAATTATTTCTTGCAAGAGATCATTTTGGTGTAAAACCTTTATTTTATACACAATTAGATGATACATTAATTTTCTCTTCTGAACTTAAAGCAATTTTCAAATATCCTAATGTTGAAAAGGTTATAGATTCTCAAGGAATTAGTGAATTATTTGGTATTGGACCTGCTCATACACCAGGTACTACAATTTTTAAAGATATTTTTGAAATAAAGCCTGCTCATTTTGCTATATTTAATGAATCTGGATTGTATATGGAAAAATACTGGAGTTTAGAGAGTAAACCACATACAGATAATTTTGAAACAACATGTGATACTGTAAAGTTTCTATTAGAAGATTCTATTACAAGACAACTTGTATCTGATGTACCTTTATGTGTATTTTTATCTGGTGGATTAGATTCTAGTATCATTGCACAATTTGCCTCTAATTATTGTAAAAAGCAAAATTTAGAACCTTTAAATACTTATTCTATAGATTACGTGGATAATGATAAAAATTTTGTTAAAAGTGATTTTCAACCAAATTCAGATAATTACTATATTAAATTAATGACTGATAATTTATATTGTAAACATCATCAAATTGTTATTGATACCCCAGAGTTATCTGAATATCTTGAAGATGCCATGATTGCTCGTGATATGCCAGGTATGGCTGATATTGACTCTTCCCTACTTCTTTTTTGTAAAAACGTGAAAAAATATGCTACAGTTTCTTTGAGCGGTGAATGTTCTGATGAAATTTTTGGCGGATACCCTTGGTTCTTTAGAGAAGATGCTTTGCATAGTAATACTTTTCCTTGGTCTATTGCTTTAGATGAAAGACAGACCCTTTTAAATCCTTATATTGCTAAACAAGTTGATTTAAAAGCTTATATTGATTTTAGATATAATGAAAGTTTATCTCAGGTTAATATTTTGGAATGTGATTCAAAAGAAACTGCTGAAAAACGTAAGATTTCTCATTTGACTTTAAACTGGTTTATGCAAACTCTCTTGGACAGATCTGATAGAATGGCTATGTATAACGGTTTTGAACTCCGTGTTCCTTTTTGTGATTATCGTTTAGCTCAGTATGTTTGGAATATTCCTTGGGAAATCAAAGCATTGAATGGTAGAGAAAAAGGTTTGCTTCGCTATATTTCTAAAGATTTTCTTCCTTCAGAAATAGTAGATAGAAAGAAAAGTCCTTATCCTAAAACTCATAATCCTAACTATTTATCTAAGGTTAAATCTATGCTTTCTGCTATTATGAGTGACTCTTCTGCTCCTATTAATGATTTACTTAATAGAAATTATATTATTGATATTTTAAATTCTGATGGCATGGCTTTTTCTCGCCCTTGGTTTGGTCAATTGATGACTGGTCCTCAACTTATGGCTTATCTTTGTCAGGTAAATATGTGGCTTGAAAAATATCAACCTAAATTAGAGTTGTAATAGCTTAGAGGTCGCAAGTTGCGACCTCTACTCCTCTTATCTCTTATGATTTACAGAATTTAATATAAAATACTAAACCTGTAAGTAGCATTCCTATTAATCCTATTGCTGTCAAAATAAGATTCGCCATTGGATTAAGTAGTTCGTATTCCACACAGCTCATTCCTGTGCTGAACATTGCTGCAAATACTATGCAAGCAGTTAATAATAGTTTTTTCTTCATTCTTACCTCCTGCCATTTGGCTATGCTTGTTAATGTTTTCATCTATATAATAACCTATCTTTTTATGTTGCTGAGATAGGAGGATTTTTTACTAAAATTATGTATTATTTTAGCATAGTTTTAGTATTACTTCAACTTAATTTACTTATTTTCTCAATATATTCGCCATCTTCTATTTTAGATATAGCAAAACACTTCTTTCCTAAATCTTTTAGTGATGCTCCACAATGATATAATTCTTTACTGTCTATCACAATAAATCTGTCATGAAATTTATTAGTGTATGTAATTTTTAAAGTTGGATATTGTTTATTAAATTTTTGTATATCTAATTTATTTAGATTACAATTTTGTGAAGTTAAAATAATTACTTCTACATCTTTATTTTTTTTAGATAGCATTTTTAAAATACTATCATCTATGTAATTATCTATAATCAATATTTTATTTTTAGCAGTTCTAATTACATCAATTATTAAACTATAACTATCATAAATTTGTCCATCAAAAAATATCTTTTGTATAAATTCTTCTTGACTGTTTCTTTGCATTTCATTAAATGTTTCATCGAATTTCTGATTTAATTGTAATACTTCATTTTCTACATAAGATAACCTCCCTAGAATATTTGAATTATTATACATAAATTTTCTCATTTCTACAAATGCATCCATTATTTTAATACTTACATTTATGGCAATTTCATTTTTTAATAACCCTGAAAGCATTGCTATTCCTTGCTCAGTAAATACTGTTGGTAATTTTCTTCTTCCACCATATAAGTTTTCATCCTTTAAACTTGAAGTCACAAATTGTGACTTCAAGTTTTCAAATTCTTTTTGTGTTAATCTAAAACAAAATCTTTCTGGAAACCTTTCTATATTTCTTTTTACCGTTTGATTAATTCTTCTAGTTTCAGTTTTATACAATCTTGCTACATCATTATCCAGCATAACTTGTTTTCCTCTTATTGTATGAATTAAGTTTTTTATATTCTCTATTTCATAATTTTTTGTATTTAATCCTTCATTTATTGTTACAATATTATTGTCTTTTTCCATAAATATCACATCCTATTTTAGATTTGATATTATCATAAAACATTTGTTCTTGAAAGTCAATAGTTTTTTACATAAATTCGCCATATATTTTATCATTTTTATACTGGTTTTTTCAAAATAGGCAATTACAAAACTAGAGGTCGCAAACTGCGACCTCTATGATATTGAATTAGTGAAACTTTCGTCCACATCTTACACATTTCACATTATATAATTTAGTCAAAATTTATAACATTTTGTAGAATAAAAATATATAAAGATATATAATTTATTATAAAATTTGTTTTTTTGTAACGAGTTATATAAAAATATAGTCTTAATATATAGAGGAGGTCAGAATTTTAATGGAAGAAATATATCAACAATATTCCACTATTGTATATAAGTACTTGTGTAGTTTAACCAATGATACTGAATTATCAAAAGAATTAATGCAAGAAACATTTTATAGTGCTATAAAAGGAATATCAAATTTCAAAAATGAATGTAGTATCAATGTATGGCTATGTCAGATAGCAAAAAATAAGTGGAAAGACCATCTATCAAAAACAAAAAAATTAAATATTATATCTTTTGATGATAATATAGAATTATCATTATTAGACAATAATATTGAACGTTCTATAGATGAAAAAGATGAAATCATACAACTTTATAAAAAAATACATAAATTAGATGAAATAACTAGAGAAGTATTCTACTTACGATTAAAAGGTGAACTTTCATTCAAAGAAATTGGAGAAATATTAAATAAAACAGAAGAATGGGCTAGAATAATATTTTATAGAGGAAAAATCAAATTAAAGGAGGATTTTAAAAATGAATAAAAAAGAATGTAATATAGTTAGAGATTTATTACCTAATCTAGTAGAAAATTTAATAACTGATGATAGCAAGCAATTTGTTCAAAATCATATAAGTAATTGTTCAGAATGTGAGGAAATTTTAGAAATGCTACAAAATGATAAAAATAAACAGATTATTAATTCAAATGAAAAAGAAAAAATAGAAATAAATCATTTAAAAAAATATAGTAGAAAAATGTCCTTATTAAAAATGCTATTATTTTCAATAATTGTAATTATAATTGTTATATTAATTGTACTATCTATATATTTAGTCAAATCAATTCATATTAGAAATATAAAAATAACTGCTTATAATAATGTTCAAAAATTAGAAAAACTAGACAATTTTGCTATATATGAAGTATATCGTCAGCTGTATCTCCTTGATAATACTGAGTTTTACTCTTTTTCTACATCTGAATATAAAGATAACAAATTAAAAGTAGCTAGAAAAAGTATTGATAAAAATAATAATCTAAGTTATGATAATGTATATTATACTGAAATGGGTTCTAATAAAAGAATTGAAATTGATAATATATCTAAGACTGTAACAAATGCCACATACAATTATACTTTTGATAATCCATCACAAATAAGTCTAACTGCAAATGCACTTATTGATGCTACTTATCATGCTAATTTCTTTATTGGCATATGTTTTGAATGGTTTACTGATATTAAAACAAAAACATACAACAATGTAGAATGTTATGTATTAAGAACTTATAATTCAAATAATTCAAATGAATATAATGAAGTATGGATTGATAAAGAAAGAATGTTTCCTATTAGAACAATTATGAAATTCGAAAAACAATATACAGAAATTATATATTCAATTTCTATTAATAATTTAACTGATGAAGATTTTAAAATACAAAATATAGATTTTTATACAATAAAAGATATACAATATAATATAAAAGATGATATACTAAAAGGGATTGAAACAATATATTAAAATTTTGAGGTCATAAAATGGCCTCATTTTTCTTTTCTGCGCATATGAACATAAAAAGCTTTGCTCTCGTAAATAGTCAACTTTTTTTAAGTTCATAACAAAATAGGTTGAATTTGCTTTCCATCTAGTGCATATTCAAGAGTTTTAATAGTATAATCTGCATCAAAAACTATTGAACGTGGTTTAGTAATAGGATTATCTTGCTTAAATGGAACAAAATAATAATTTTTTCTATTCAATAAACTTCCTATGTTAACAGCATTTGCTCCTAATCCATTGTTAGTTGATGGAGCTATTACCAATGGTAAATCATTACGTATATGTGACTTTGCTGCCATCGTAGCTGGTGTATCTATTATATCATGAGCAAGTTTTGCCATAGTGTTACCAGTTGCAGGAATTATAATCATAATATCAGTTAAATGCTTTGGTCCGTATAGGTTCACTATCTTGTATTGTATGAATAATTTTATTACCTGTGATATTTTCTATTTCATCTATAAAATCCTGTGCTTTACCAAATTTAGTATCTAAATTATATGCATTATACGACATTATTGGTAATACTTCTGCTTTTTCTGCTATTATTTTTTTTAATTGCTCTATTGTTTTTTTGAACGTGCAAAATGACCCAGTCATAATAAAACCGACTTTTTTTCCTTCTAAGTTCATATTACATATTTCCCCTTTCTTGTAGCTTAATATATAATATGATTTTATGTAAATCTAAGTGTATACTAATTTAATTTTATAAATACACATGTAATACTTCTATAAAAATACTTTGAAAAATGTTTATTTAAAATAATATATATTGAAAAGTAGCTTTTCCTTAGTAGTGAATAAAATACACCACCTCTGAAAAGCTACTATTCTAAAAATATTCATATAGGACTTTAGGTAATACTTAACATACATTTAGTTCAATCAGAAAACATAGGCTTAAGTAAAATCAGTTATACTCTGCCATTCTTCCAATTTGCTATCCAGATAACCATCGCTTGAAATATCTAAGTTCAGATAAAAATCATTAAAAAACCTTTCAATATATTTTTGCTTTAAACTCTCTGGAGCTGAACTCTCCCTCAAGCGAATTGTGAACATAGCCAATACAGAAATATACCAAATTATATATCCCTTTTCCAGGCTATACCTGTTATTACTTGCTCTCTCAATTAAGTCCACAATTTTTTCCTTATTTTTCTCTGTTGACATGGAATTTATTACGCATTGAGTCATCTGAACTGTTGTCATTCCATTTTCAAAAAAGTCCTCATAAAATGGATAGATATAGCAAACAGGGGGCTTTACCTGATTAATAGTACATCCTGCACCCTCTTCAAAGAAAATACATGTATGCAGTTTGTCTCCTTTGTCTTTCACAAAAACTTGTGTAGGTTCTAAATGCCTTTTTTCGATTACAGCATATTGCTCTAGGATGGTTGAAGGAGACATATTAAAAAATTTACAATATCTCACTAAATCCATTGGTGAGATTTGGATATCTCCTCTAAACCTACAACATTTCCCACACCGCTGACATTTAAAAGCGATTTCTTTCATTGGAACTTCCCTAGCAAGCATTACTTTTCCTCCTTAATGATAAAATTGTGTATTACAATACACTTATACCTATTGAGTTTCTATCAAATTATAACAATATTATGTAAATAAGTCAATATAAAAGTATAAATTTTTATATTGACTTTGTATGTTTGTCAATGATGTGAAACAAATTTATATACATACTCAAATCGTATATTAAAGTTTTTTCTTTGATATACATATTAGCCTTCTAAGCAATTATCCAATTTGCTAAATATACTCTCTTTATCCATGTCTTGTCCAATAAATACAAGTTTTATCATTCTATCGCCATAATTTTCATCCCAGTCTTTTCTAATATCAGGATTTAATTCTAATATTTGTTCCAATTCATCTTTTGGAGCAACTGCAAACCATTCTCCGCCCTCTGATAAATATACTTGTTTACCAGCTTGTTCAAAAATGTAAGACATTTCAGGTTCATCTTTAAACCAAACTAAACCTTTGCATCTTATAATATTTCTTGGCAATTCATTAGCAAATCTTTCAAATTTATCTCTGTTGAAAGACTGTCTTCTATAATATACAAAAGAACTTATACCATATTCTTCTGTTTCAGATTCATGATTATGATGATGGTGATGATGATGTCCTCCATGATTTTCATTTTCATGGTCATGTCCATTATTGCATTCGTCATTATCTCCTTCAGAATTATGGTGATGTTCATGAGAATCTTCTTCTACATCTTTATTTAATTCCTCAAGCCAACCAGCTGATGTTGCTGCTTCCTCAAAATTAAATAAATTAGTATTTAATAATTTTTCAACAGGAACAACTCCATAGTTTGCCTCTATTATTTCTGCCTTTGGTTGAAGTTTTTTAATAATTGCCTTAACTTTTGCCAATTCCTCCCTACTCACTTCATCCACTTTATTTAAAATTATGATATTACAAAATTCTATTTGTTGAATAATTAAGTTTTCAATATCTTCATCATCAATATTATCATTATCAACTAGATTATCTCCACAACCAAATTCTGTTGCCAGTCTTACACTATCTACAACAGAAATAACATTATCTAATCTGCAGATTTTAGGTAAACCATATTCCTGTGTAGATTCAGATAAAACAGTTATAGTTTGAGCAATAGGAATTGGCTCACATATACCACTTGCTTCTATCAATATATAATCAAAAGTATTAAGTTTTATTATATCAACTATTTGTTGCATCAAATCTACTTTCAAAGTACAGCAAATACATCCATTACTTAAAGCAACAAGACTGTCATCTTTTTCAGTAACAACTCCACCCTTTTGAATTAATCTAGCATCAATATTTACTTCTCCTATATCATTAACAATTACAGCAACTTTATATCCCTGTTGATTTGTTAAAATATGATTTATTAATGTAGTTTTTCCAGCTCCTAAGTATCCTGTAAGTAATGTAATAGGAACAATTCTATTTTGCATTAAACATACCTTCCTTCTATATTAAATTATATTAAACGTTTTGTTTCTCTTGCGATTACAAGCTCTTCATTAGTTGGAATTACATAGATTTTTACCTTTGAAGAATCTTTAGAAATTAATTTTTCTTCACTTCTAACATTGTTTCTTTCCTCATCTATATTAACTCCCATAAACTCTAAATTCTTACAAATACCCTCTCTAATTTTTATTTGATTTTCTCCAACTCCACCTGTAAATACTATTGCATCAACACCATTCATTGCTACTGCACATTTTGCAATATAAGCAGCAACTTCATATTTAAAATGATTCATGGCAGTCAAAGCTCTTTCATCCCCATTATTTGATGCATTTTCAATTTCTCTAAAATCTGGTGCTAATCCTGACATTCCTTGTACCCCAGATTTTTTATTCAATATATCTTCCACTTCTTGAGCTGTTTTATTCTCTTTTTTCATTATATAAGTTACAACTGATGGATCAATATCTCCACTTCTTGTAACCATAGGAATACCTGCTAAAGGAGTAAGTCCCATACTCGTTTCTACAGATTTACCTCCATTAACAGCACAAATGCTTGAACCCTGACCTAAATGACAAGTTATAATTTTCAAATCTTTAATATCCCTGTTTTCTATTTCAGCTAACCTATTTGAAACAAACATGTGTGATGTTCCATGAAATCCATATTTTCTTATACCATATTTTTCATAATATTCATAAGGTATTGCATACATATATTTTTCTTTAGGCATTGTTTGATGAAAAGCAGTATCAAAGACACCTACCATAGGTTTTCCAGACATAACTTTTTTGCATGCTTCTATTCCAATAATTCCTGCTGGATTATGTAATGGTGCTAAATCTATGCATCCTTTTAAAGTTTCAATAACATCATCATCTATAACAACCGAAGACATAATTTTTTCTCCACCATGAGCCAATCTGTGACCTATAGCATTAATTTCATCCAAACTATCAATCACTTTATATTCTGGATTAGTTAATTGTTTCAAAGTAAAGTCAATAGCCTCTTCATGATTTTTTGCAGAATGAACTATCTCATACTTTTTTCCATTTACTTTGTGTGTTATAAAAGCTTCATCTTCTCCTATTCTTTCATATTTACCAAAAGCCAACACATCCTCTGTCTCCATATTTATTAATTGGTATTTCAATGATGAACTTCCACAGTTTAATACTAATATTTTCATAATATCACATTCCTTTCAATTTATAAATTTAATTTTTGTAAATACACACTATTCAATTATATTTTGTGCTTGTACAGCTGTAATTGCCACTACACCCACTATATCTTCATATGAGCAACCTCTAGACAAGTCATTTACTGGTTTTGCTATCCCTTGGCAAAGTGGACCATATGCTTCTGCCTTTGCGAATCTCTGCACTAATTTGTAACCAATATTACCTGCTCCTAAATCTGGAAAAACCAATATATTTGCTTCACCTTTTAGAGGACTATTTGGTGCTTTAAAATCTGCAACTTCTGGAACTATTGCTGCATCTAATTGTAACTCGCCATCTACTAATAATGTTGAATCCTTTTCTTTTACTAAATTTGTAGCCTGTACAACTTTTTCTGTAGCTTCTGAATTTGCACTTCCGTATGTAGAATAAGATAACATAGCAATTTTAGGAACACTACCTATTAATTGTCTAAAACTTTTACTTGAAGAGATAGCAATTTCTGATAAAGCATCAGAATTAGGATTTTCATTTAATCCACTATCAGCAAAAATAAACGTACCATTTTCGCCATATTCACAATTTGGAACAACCATAATAAAAAACGCAGACACTAATTTGGTGTTAGGAGCTGTCTTCAATATTTGCAATGCTGGTCTTAAAGTATCAGATGTTGAATGAGCTGCACCTGACACTAACCCATCTGCTTCCCCCAATTTAACCATCATCATCCCATAATACACTGGATTTAAAATCAATGCATTAGCTTGCTCCATTGTCATTCCTTTTTCTTTTCTCAGTTCATAAAGTGCTTTAGCATATTCTTCTTTACGATTTGAATTTTCTGGATTAGTTATTTGTACGTTCTTTATATCAATATTTTCTTTTTGTGCATATTCATGTATTTTTGCTGCATTCCCTATTAATATTACTTTTGCAAAATTCTCTGTTGTTATCATTTCCGCCGCCTTCAAAACTCGTACATCTTCTGCTTCTGGTAATACTACTGTTTTAATTTGTTGTTTTGCTCTTTCTTTTATTTGCTCAATAAATGACATTTAACTTCCTCCTTTTTACCTATGTCATTATATATAAAAATTGCAAAAAGTACAAGGCTTTTTGCAATAGTTTTTTTGGTAGTAAGTAAGTGTGTCAGTGGGGACGTTCTTTGTGACACACTTTTATTTCCAAATGCAGTTTTATCAATAGAAATATCAGTTTTATATTTTTGATTTTTTGTCACATTTATGTTTTGTACTTTTATTAATAAAAACGAATTAGAAATATCTTAATGTTTGTGCCATTGGTCTTTGTGCGATAGATACAAATTTAATTGAATAAATATCGCAATATAATAAATTTGTACTTTCTAACGCTCTTAATAATATATAACTTGCTCCTACTTCTTCTAATATTCCTACTCTGTCCGTTAAATTATTTGTTCCTATTAGAAATTCTACTCTTACTAAATGTCCTATATAATTTCTTAAAAACGCTGGAGTATATAAGTTGTTTGTCATAATTTCTGGACTACTATTGTTTATAGTAACTCTATCAGTTACTTCTCTTGTTGTTTCATCCATATTTTTTCTCCTTGTATAATATATTTAGGTTTTTAAAAGGTTACCTATAAACCTTTGCAGTCAATTATATCTTTCAAGTATATCGATGTTTATCAGTGTGTGTCAGTGGGGACGTTGTTTATTGGCACATAATTATTATAAAAAATTTGCTTTAATTGATTTACTATATTAATTGATATAACTGCACTTTCAATAAAAGTGTGTCAATAATCAACGTCCCCACTGACACACTTTTTTAGGTTTGTGAATATAAACTAGTTGGTCTATAAAAACAATGTTCACCTATACGAGTATGAAATGTGCCTGAGCCATTAGATGGAAAGGTCGAATAGCAAGATGGTCTAAATGGATTTAGATACCAAAGACAGTCTCCGACTTCATTTATTTTATTTCCTGCTATTGCCCAATCTGCTATTTGATAGTGTTCTTCTGTTGGTGTCATATTATATATGTTTTGTGAATTATATCTCCCTGCAATTGTTTCTCTTGCACAATCAAACTGTCCTTGTTGAAATATTATATTTCGTATACTTCCTCCTTGTGATATTCTTGCATATTCTCCGTCTGATACATTTACTCTATTTATTACAATTGTTGCAACTGCTTTCATTCCTGTATCTCCTTCTCCTCCTGCTTCACATTGTATTATTCTCGCTAATAATTCTCTTTCTGAATATGCCATCAAAAATCACCTCTAATATTTATATTATATTAAAGGTGTTATTATTTTGATACTTTTTTAACATTTTTTATTCATATTTATTTATGTCGATTTCATTATATACATTATATTCTAACTTATCTGATAATAAACTAGTTAAATTGTTTGATTTATTTATTAAAGTTTCTTTTTGTGATTTTGTTAAAGTTTTTATGTGATATTCTAGTTTTGCTGCTTGTGAACGTGTTTCAGATTCCCACGCCATTTCTAATTTTATGGCAGTATGATTTAATGTATATTTTGCACATTTTTCATTTTTTGTCTTATGTTCTTCAAATCTTCTTTCTAAATTTGATGTCATCCCTGTATATATTGAATTATCCTTACATCTTAACATATATGTATAATACATTTTTATCATTCCTTTGTGTTTAATTGCTAATATTTCTATATTGCAATATTTTTATATTAATTTTGCTATTAATGCTTTAATTTTTATACCTTGTGAACAGAACATCTCCTCATGTTCTGTTCTTACATTTTCAATATTTATATTTTTAATTTCCTCACTATGTAAATCATATGTTTTCATTAATATTTTAAAACCGCTTTCTTCAAAATATTTTATACTTGATTCAAATAAATCATTGTCATCTGTTTTGAAATATATTTCTCCATTTTCTTTTAAAAATTGCTTATACTTTTCAAGTTGCCTTGTATGTGTTAATCGTTTTTTTCTATGTTTTCCCTTTGGCCAAGGATTACAAAAGTTTATATAAATTCTATCTATTGAGTCTTGCTTATCGAAAATTAGCAAGATTCTTTCTATATCAAATCTTGTTATTAAAACATTGTTAATTTCCTTTTTGTTCTCTTTATACATAGTTTCTATGTTTCTTTTTGCTAATCCTAACATTGCATCTACTAAGTCAATTGCGATATAATTTATTTCTGGATGATTTACTGCCATATTTGCTATAAATTTACCTTTTCCACATCCTAATTCTAAATATAATGGATTTTCCTTATTTAAAAAGATTTCTTTCCATTTTCCTTTCTTATCTTCTGGATTTGCTATATAAAATTTGCTTTGTTCTAATTCTGGTCTTGCCCATGGCTTAAATCTAATTCTCATAACACTTTTATTTTATTAGCTTCTATGCTAAATTTTCCTTTCTTTATAACAATTTTTTTAATTTCCTAATAATACGGTTAGTATCTATTTTATAGTTCTGTAATTCAATATTTTATTGTTCACAGTATTGTTTATATAATTTCTTTAGATTTTTCTTTGTTATAACATTTTTTATACCTTTTTCTGCAACTTGTTCAAATACTTCTGTTAACATATCTGATACGTTTTTATTTATCATTACTCGCTCACGCTCTTTTTCCCAATATTCGATTTCTGAACTATTTGTCCAATTTTTTCCATTATATGTTATACTTGCTGATAATTTGTCACATACCATTTCTGCTACATATTTATATGGAATTATTGGATTTTGTATAGGTGCATTCATATCATACCAATATTCAGAATGATGTTTATTCCTTCCCTTATGGTGTAACCAGGCTTTTGAATATCCATTTTCTTTTTTACAAAATAATATAGGGCTTTTTTCCCCATTATAATACTTTATACTTTCCCAAAATTCAATTGGCGAAAATTTTGACATATCATGTTTTAGTCCTCTTAATGGCATACCTATTTTTGTACAAAATATAAATACTAACCATTTATGTTTTAACACTAATATTGTATGTTTTACTATATTTTTAATCATATATTTTCCTCTTTTTTATATTCTTATTAAAATCATCGACTAAGTAGATAAAATTCCTTTATATTTTACCTCATTTTTCCCTTTTTTTCAACATTAATTTGATTTTTTTGTTATTTTGTGTTAGTGTGTTAAATTATATAATAATTTATCGTTATATATTTCCTATACAGTAAAAAAATATAAAAAGAATGGAGCTAAGAATAGTTATTATGAATTTACATTATATTTCAGATAATAAATATAAAAATATAAATCAAGTTTTGAATAATGAGTTTAAAATCTCCTCAAGACTTAAAAGTAAATTGATTTCTAATCAATTAATTTTGCTAAATGGTACTTTTGTTGATACTAGGACAAGTATCTCTAAAGGAGATACAATAGATATTATTTTAGATTACCCAGAAAATAATTCAAATATTATTGCAACTAATATGTTTCTTAATATTATATATGAAGATGATTATTTATTAATAATAAACAAGCCTGCTGGAATTGCTGTACACCCTTCAATTTTACACTATGAAGATTCTTTATCTAATGGAGTAAAATTTTACTATGATAAAATTGGACTTGCTAAAAAAGTCCGCCCTGTTACTCGTATTGATTTGAATACTTCTGGTCTTGTTGTCTTTGCTAAAAATGAGTTTATACAAGAAAATTTAATTAGACAAATGTCAAATAACAGTTTTAGAAAGATTTATTTATGCTTAGCAGAAGGTATTGTCGCTCCTGAAAAAGGTTCTATCAATGCGCCTATTATCAGAAAAAATGACAGTATTATTGAACGCACTATTTCAAATAATGGTCAATATGCAGTTACTAACTATGAAGTTTTACAATATTTCGAAAAGTATTCTTTAGTGAAATGCATTCTTGAAACTGGAAGGACACATCAAATTAGAGTTCATTTTGCTTTTATTGGTCATCCCCTTCTTGGTGATTCATTATATGGTAATTCTTCTAGTTTTATTAACAGACAAGCTTTACATTGCTATAATCTTAAATTTATTCATCCCATTTCTCAGATTATGCTAAATCTGTTTGCGGATATTCCTGACGATTTTAATAAATTGTGTCAGTAGGGACGTTCTTTATGACACAATTTTATCTACTTAAAAGTCCTAAATTGCTTGATACAACTAAGATTAAGCAGAAAATCGTGTCATAAAGAACGTCCCTACTGACACAGGTAAATCTGTAAGCCGGGTTCTGTCTTTTAAAATAGCCATTTATCTAGGATATATATCACTATATATCTCAAGCCACGCAATTTGAAGGTGCCGAGCAAGCTTAATCTTCATTTAGGTGTTGCCCCAGATGGGGTTTACATGGACCCAATATGTCACCATATCAGCGGTAAGCTCTTACCTCACCTTTTCACCCTTACCAGTTTTCTGGCGGTTATTTTCTGTTGCACTTTCCTTAAGGTTTCCCTTACTAGACGTTATCTAGCATCTTTGCTCTATGGGGCCCGGACTTTCCTCTCGTAATTCCTTTCGGAGTTTTACTAGCGACTATTTAATTTACCTTTTTTGATTATATCATTTTATTATTCTTTTTTCAATAGTTATGAAATTACATCCATAGTTTTAAAAATGTCTCCACAATGCTTCTTTTTTGCTTGTTTATACAATTCTCCATCTCTTTTTGAAATTGTTGTATTTTTTATTCCGTCTCTTGTACATAATCTCATATTAATAAATCCACTTTTAATTATAGGATGCCTTAAAATTCTGGACATGTTTTTTTCTAAATTTACTTTTTCTTTTGAAACAGCAATATACGAAAATTTCTCATCTTCATATGGAGCATCGCCATCTTTCAATATTTTATGTATTTTAGTTCTTTGTATTCTGCAAGTTGAATGACACCAGTCATTTGATGGCAATTTACATTCTTCTTGTGTAACACAAGGAGCTAAAACATATAAACTTTGTTTTATACAATATTTTTTTATTTCTTTTATAATTTGATGACCTTCTGGTGTTCCTGGTTCTATTATTAATAATATTTCATTAGTAGCTCTTATTAATTTTTCTATAGCTTTTATCCTATCCTCTTTTTTTAATTCATTTGTCATATATGAAGCAATTACTAAATCCGCATGTCCTGTTATATCTTCTTTTTCTTTTACTATATCTATATTAATCCATTTTGTTTCTTTCAAAATCTTGTCATTATTCATTAACTTCATACCAACTTTTCGCATATTTACATCTTTTTCTATGCATGTAATTTGCTTGAAATTAATCAAATCCCTAACTGCCCAACTTCCTGCGCCTGTTCCTGCTCCTACATCTAATACAGTCTCTATTTTTATTTTTTCTTCTTTTTCTGTTAATTCTAGTATATGTTTTAATGCTGTTGCTACTGCTGCATATGTTGCTGGCATTCTTATAATTGAATACACGATTGCTTGTTGTTCATTTGTTATAAAACTTTCACCTGTTCTTTTCTGATTCATATATCTATAGCTTAAACTTTTTGCTTCTTCTTTTAATTCAGATATCTTTGATTTTTGAATTTCTTTTTCTATTGCACTTTCTAATATTTTTGGTATTTCCATATTATTGCCTCATTTATTATATATTAATTATATATTATATTAATTCATTTATAAGTGTTTCTTTATCTTGCACTCCAACATATTTATTAATAATTCTTCCATTTTTTATTATAAGCAAAGTTGGTATATTTGTTATTTTAAATTGACTCGCTAGATAAGATTCTTCTTCTACATTTACTTTTCCTACTTTTGCCTTTTCTCCAACTTCTTCTGCTATTTGATCTATTATTGGTGACATCATTCTACAAGGTCCACACCATTCTGCCCAAAAATCTAATAATACTGTTTTCTCTGATTTTTCTACCTCCTCTGAAAAATTATCCATTGTTATTTTTACTACGCTCATTTTTTTATCCTCCTTTTTATAATTTAATTATTATTTTTTAAAAAATTTATAATCTCTGTTGCTGCCTTAGCTCCTTCATATACTGCTTTCGAAATTTGTAATAGACCACCTGTACAGTCTCCAGCAGCATATAAACCTTTTATTGTAGTTTGCATATTTTCATTAACGATTATTCTATTATTTTCGGTTTTAGCACCAATTTTTTTGGCTAAGTCTACACTGCTTGCAACACCATTAGCAATAAATAATCCATCAATTTGAATTTGTGTATCATTTTTTAGTTTTACAGCTTTTACTGTATCGTCTCCAATAATTTCTTCTATCTCTTTTTGATTTATCTTCAAATTATCATTTAGTTGAATTTCAGGTGTTATTTCAAATTCAATTGGTTTTCCATTTGTTAATATTGTAACTGTATTCACAATATTTTGTAAATATTTCGCTTCATGAATTGCATATTTACCATTTCCTAATACTGCTATATTTTTTCCTCTATAGAAAAATGCATCGCAAATTGCGCAATAGCTTATTCCTTTATTCTCAAAATCTTTTAATCCCTTTATATACGGTAAAGGTCTATTTACTCCTGTTGCTAATATTACAGTTTTTGCTTCATATTCACTATTATTTGTTGTTACTATGAAATTATTATTATAGTTTATGCTCAAAACTTCTTCTGTTAATATTTCTACTTCTAAATTCTTTGCTTGATTTACTCCTGTTTCTAGTATTTTTTCTCCACTTTCTATAATTCCATAATAGTTTTCTACTTTTTGTGCTTTTTTTAATGCTCCTTCATCTTTACCTATTACAACTACTTTTAAATTTGCCCTTTTTATATATAGTGATGCTGATATTCCAGCTGGTCCCTTCCCTATTATTATAACATCATACATAATAATTCCTTCTTTTTATTTATATTATAATATTTTTAATATATGTAATTTTATTCATTTATAATTTTATTTATCAAAGAAAAAATTATAAATGCTATCAAATTTACAATAACAATAGTTGCTCCTGTGCTTATATTATACACATATGATAAATATATTCCTATCAAAAACGATACTATACTTATTATACTTGAACTTATTACAACACTTTTAAATGTCTTAAAGATTCTCATTGATGTTAATGCTGGAAATATTATTATGCTACTTATTAACATTGTTCCCATCATTCTCATTCCTACAACAATTACTATGGCCGTAAGGATTGCTATCAAATTTGTATATCTTTTTACATTCAAACCACTTGCTGTTGCGAATTCTTCATCAAATGTTATTAAAAATACTTTTCTATAATATATTATAAATAGTGTTGCAATTAATATACTTACAAGTACACTCAATATTACATCATTTTGATTCATTGCAAGTATGCTTCCAAACATAAAATTACACAAATCTGTATTCAAACCTGTTGTTATTGATGTTATGGCAACACCTATTGCTAATGCGGAACTTGATATTAGCGCTATTGCACTATCACTTTTTATTTTACTATTATTTCCTATTTTTAATAACACTATTGCTGATATTACTACACCAGGTATTGCTATGTATAAAGGTGATGAAAGTCCGAATGCTGCTGATATTGACACTATGCCAAATCCAACATGAGATAATCCATCTCCAATCATGCTATATCTTTTTAATACTAAACTTACACCTAGTATAGCTGCACACAAACTTATCAATACTCCTACTAAAATTGCTCTTTGAATAAATGCATGACTCATCATTTCGCATATTGTTGTTATCATTGTTTTACACCTCCCTGTTTATATTCAGTTGGTGTTCCTATAAATTCAACTTTCCCTTGTTTTATTTCTATTACTGTATCTGCATATTTTAATGCTCTTTCTGTATCATGTGATACCATTAAAATAGTTAAATTTTTTTCTGTCTTTAATTTATATAATATTTCATATATTTGTTTTGCTATATTTGGATCCAATCCGTTTGTTGGTTCATCTAACACTATTATCTGATTTGTTGCACACATTGCTCTTGCAATCAGTACTCTTTGTTGCTGTCCTCCTGATAAATCTGCAAAGCATTTTTTCCTCAAATCATATATTTGTAATTCCTCCATAACTTCTTTTGCTTTTTCTTTATCTTTTTTTTTGTAAAATATACTTTTTGCATTATTGGGGATTGTACCAGATAGTACTATTTCTTCGACAGAAGCTGGAAAATTACTTTGTATTTCTGTTTTTTGTGGCAAATATCCTATTTGTGTTTCTTTTTTTATTTCTCCTGTATATGTTTTATTTAGTCCTACTATACATTTCAATAATGTGCTTTTCCCTGAACCATTTTCCCCTACTATACAAGTAAAACTGCCTTTTTTTACATCAATATTTATATTTCTTAAGGTGTCTTTTTTTGTAGGATAGCTGTATGATAGTTCTTTGATTTCTATTAAATTCATTATTTCCTCCACTCATTTTTCTGTTCAGTTTTTATCGTATTTACATTTTTACATTGCATAATACATTTTTCCCTATACAACCAGATTAAGTTTTCTTATTGTAAAGCCTTTTTTAGAACTTCTATATTTCTTGTCATTAAAGTTACCCATGTTTCTCCATTTTCAAAATCTGTTTTACTTATATTGTGTAAAGTTTGTATCTGCATTGCTTCTGCTCCATTTTGTGCTTCTTGTGCTATTATTTTAGCTATTTTACCTAATCCTAATTCACAATACAATATTACTGGAATATTTTCTTTTTTTACTGTATCTACTAAATATGCTATTGTTCTGCTGTTTGGATCTGTTTCTATGCTACAACCATTAAATGCTGCTGATACCTCTAAATTATACTCTTCAATAAAATATTGCATTGGCATCTTGTCTCCAAATACTAGTCTATTTCTTACACTATTATCTACTACTTCTTGAATTTCTTTCTTAACCTTTTGAATTTGTAATATATAATTTTGAGCATTTTCCCTATATTTTTCTATATTCTGATTATCCATTTCTTCTATTGATTTTTCTAATAGTTCAACCATTTTTATAGCTTTTGTTGGAGATGTCCATATATGTTCATCAAAAACTCCATTTGTATGTTGATGTTGCTCTCCTTCTAGCATGCTTCCTGTTTCATTTACATTTTCTAGGTTATTTGTTTCTAATTCTGTTACTCCTTGTATTTGTTGGTTATTTTCAGTATTGATATTTTCTTCTGCACCATCTACTCTCTTTTCTTCAGATAATTCTATGTTTTCTGATAAACATATAACTTTTGTATTTGATTTATCTAATAATTCCACTACTTTTTCTGCCCAAGGTTCTAAATCTTTTCCTATGTATACAAATAAATCTGCTCTTTGCATTTTTATTAAATCTTGTGAAGTTGGTTCATAGCTATGTGCTTCTTTTCCTGGCCCTAGCAAAAAAGATAGCTGTATTTGGTCTGTGTCTCCTATTATTGCTCTTATAAAATCATAACTCGCAAAATTACTTACTACTACTTGTATTTTATTGTTGTCTGTTTTTTTAGATGTATTGTTTGGTCTTTCATGCCCCATTATTGCTATTAAAAACATTATTATTATAGCTAATAATATACTTAAAATTATCTTCTTTATATTCATGCTTTTTATTCCTTTCGACTTTTTACTTATTTTTCTTTACTGCATTTGCTACATTCACTGCATTTTCCGTAAAATGTTACTTTATCTAAATCTATGTAAAAGTTCTCTTTTTTCATTGCTTCTTTTTGTGTAGCTTCTATTTCCTTACTTTCAAAATGTAATAACTTGCCACAGTTTTCACATATTAGATGATAGTGTTTTTGGCAATTATTTTTTTCTTTGTTATATTGATAGCAAAATCCTTGTGTATTTAATGGTATTTTTGTTATTATTCCTTCTTCTACTAGTTTGTTAATGATTCTATATATCGTTGTTATCCCTACTTCTCCTTCTAATTCCTTTTGCATCTCTTCTATTGATATATGCTTATTTTGATTATTTTCTAAGTATTCTAATACTCTCTTTTTTTGTTTTGTGTTTCTTGTATTCTCCATTTTCACTACTTCCTTTTTGTTTTTTTACATTTTGGAATTTTTTTATTATTGAAAATCATTTTCAATAATATCACACTTTTTCTTATTTTTCAATAAATTTTTGAGATTTTATTATGTTTTATTAAATTTTCTATAATTCATGAATTGACTATATTATTAATATAGCATATCACTTGAGTAATTCAATTGTTATTAAAACAGTTTCAAAAGAACTGTAAAAGAAGAGAAGAGATTATGATATAAAAAAATAAAAAACAAAAAAGCACCTTGTTTATTAATGGGCGCATATCCGCGCCCATTAGTAAAACAGTTGAAATGAAAGGGATATATCGAATCGACTTAAATATATTGTATATGTAAAATAAAATATCATGTACTTGAATTTTAGTTGTGTAACACAAAGTTTTATGGTATTTCCTCCACATTCAAAACTAAAGTTTTCAACGCACACATGCATAAAAAGTTTTCTATACAATAAAAAAATTGCTTTAGATTGTTATATCTAAAACAATTTTCTATACTTTACTATAATACAAAAAACATGATAATACTTATAAGTAATTGAACTAAGATAATTTTATTTGTAACTTTATAAATCTTTTCAATTTTATTCCTTCTCTTTTTAGCATCCCAGTTTCTTCCAATTTGCACTTCAGAATGTTCAATATAATCATTGATGTCATCTTTATAGATAGACTTACTTGCAAATGAATCATATCCTGCATATCTTGTATCTGGCAATAAAGGTCTATATAATGACATCATATACCAGTATGAAAGAACATTTCCTAGTAAAATGGCAATAAACCATTGCCCAAAAACTAGTACATATTTATTATTTATATATTCTGATAATATTTCTGGAATTGTATTTACATTAATCTTTAATAATAGATATATTATATATGATAATACTATTCCTATTGATATTGTAAAACATTGTGTTCTTATTTTTCTAAATTTCATTGTTTTATCATATCGACTTTCATTATTCTCCAATATATTTATTACTTCTGAATACAAATTATGTGCTTCATTTTCTTGTTCATTTGTATCTACATTTATTGAAACATTATATTCTCTAAAATATAGTGATACATTAATTTTATTATAAATATCGTTTATAGTTGAGTTTTGTTTTTTTGTATAAAAACTAATATATAAATCAATGCTAATACTTTTGATTGCGCCTAATTGATTTAGATTTCCTATAAACCAATTGTAATCACTTTCTTTTATATTTTTTCCATCTTTATATTCTATTGTATAGCTCATTGATGCTCTTCCATTTTCATATTCCCAATTTTTTTCTCCATATGGAATATCTTTATTTCTGTTTTCTTCTAATTCAAACTTTTTGCTATATTTGTCTTTGAAGTCTTCTAAATAATTTGCTGTTTCTATTATTGTTTCTATTGGTATTTGTTTGTTTACTATTTTATTATCCATTATATCCTCTCCCTTTTTTATTATATATAATTTTTATAATAAGTCAACGATTTTTTACAATTATATATTTTTTTAAAATATCATTTATATGTATTCTTTAGATATAAGTAATTTTATATACACTAAAAAAGCGCAGCCCTATAACTGCACTTTACAAATCTTTATAATCCATATAAAAACTTTATTAATGACTTATAAATTATTTGTTAATATATAAATTAGGATCTACATATTCAGAATTTAATAACATTTCAAAATGTAAATGAGATTCATCAGCAATTTCAAACACAGCAGATGTTCCAACTGTACCAAGAGTTTGTCCTTGTTTAACTTCTTCACCTTCAACAACAAATTCAGCAGTCAATAAATTTGAATAAACTGTCTCAAATCCTGCAGAATGTTCAACTATAACAGTTAACCCATATCTAGGGTCACTTTTAATAGCTTTTACTTTTCCGTCAGCAGAACATTTAACAACATCTCTACTATTTGCTTTTATATCAAGAGCTTGATGCGTTAACCATTCTTGTAATGTCTCTGAGAAAACAAGATTTTCTTTAGAAAAACCTTTAAGTATTTCTCCTTCTGCTGGCATTATAAATGATGGTTGAATATTACTTTCTGTGTTAGACACATTATTTTCTTCAGGTATATTATTTGCAATATTATCATCACCAGAATTATTTACTGTACTAGAATTTTCATTACTATTTGTATCACTTGTTTTATTCGCTTTAGAATTTTCATTATTTACGGAATTTGATGTTTCATTTGTTAAACTGTTGCTATTATCATTTTCTGTTTTACCAGTTTCATCATTTGTATTCTTGCTATCTTCCACTGATTTTCCAATAGAACTACTAGCACTTTCACTATCCTCATTCGTTTTTTTATCTACTTCAAGCGAATTATTATTTATTTCGTTTGAATTATCTTGTTTAGCTATTTGCTTATCAAGATTTGTCTTACTTTTGACAGAATTTGAAATCCAAATATACCCTATTGAAATAACTACAATTGCAAATATAATTATCAATGAAACTATTACTCTATTTTCAAGTATATTTTCATCCATTCTATGACTTCTTTTACTCATATTAATCCTCCTTAAATTTTATTATTAATACAAGTATTTCCATTCTAAACAAAAATATACTTTAGTATAAAAAATAAGAATAAAAATTTCTTGAAATTTTTATTCTCAAGAAATCTTTTAGTTTTAAAACAAATTTTTAACAATAATATATGATTTTAATTTATATAAGAAATTTCAACTCCTGTATAAAAATGCTTTATAATTTCTTCAAAATTGCTACCCGATTTTGCCATACTATCAGCACCAGTTTGACTCATCCCTACACCATGACCATATCCAATTACTGAAAATGTTACATCATTATCAGTTCTTGAAATTTCAAAATTAGTAGATTTTAAACCCAATAAAGTCCTTGCCTCTGTCCCAGCCATTTCAACATTGCCAAATCTTACTGTTCTTACTCTATTAGATTCTGTATAATCAATAATCTTAATAGATTCATTATTTGTAAAATCTATTTCTATATTAGAATATTTTTCCTTTATTTTATTTAATAAATCCTCATTTGTAATAGTCACATTTGAGCTATATTGTGAATATCCATCTTCACCAGATGTTTGTACTGACTTTAAATATGGGTAATCAATACCTCCCCACATATTTACAGAACTTTCAGTTATTCCACCACTATTTGAATGAAAAAAAGCATTTATTGGAGTTCCTCCATAAGTTACTATTTTTCCTGATGTTTCATCAACTGCAGAAACTATCTTTTGCCAATTGGATTCTCTTTCCGCTTCCTCCCATTTATTTAAGCGTTCTTCTTTTGAAATCCATGCTTGGCAACATGCATACGAATCACACATACCTGCACCTACATGTTTATCTGGGCTATTTCTTATTTGATATATTGTATAAGTTCTTGCTACTATTGCTTGTGCTTTTAACGCTTCTTTATCATAGGATGCAGGCATTTCTGCTGACACTACTCCATATAAATATTCATCCATATTCAATTCTTCAACCTCTCCTGTTGCTGTATGTAATAATTTTACAGTTGAAAAGTCTTTATAATCATATGTTTGGGGTGGATTTTCTTCACTAACAATATTACTATTATCCTCTATTTTCGTTTCTTGCGATACTGGTCTCGCTTTATTTGTTTTTGTAAATAAGGCTGGTAATACAAAACAAATAAAAGCAAAACATATAAAATAGATAAGTATTTTTTTCATATTGAATTTCCCTTCTTAAATATTCCAATATTTTTATATTCTTATGTAACTATATTACTCAAAAACTTTATCTTTATTGTATATTCTTAAGCTTTTAATAAACTATTTTTCATTCTGTCTAATATTTTTCTTTCTATTCTAGATACTTGTACTTGGCTAATCCCTAAAATTTTTGAAACTTGGGTTTGTGTCTTTTCTCTATAAAATCTTAACAGAATAATCTCTCTATCTTTTTCATTTAAATCTTCAATTAATTTTTTTACAGTTAATTTATTTGTAATCATTGTTGCTTCATCTTTTTTTGATGATAGCTTATCTAGCAAACTAACTGTTTTATCAGTTTTATTATCAGAATATGTTGCTTCTTCTATTGAACTTACTGAATTTGATGCTTCTAATGCCATAGCAATATCTTCCTTTGGTATTTTTAATTCTTCAGATATTTCTTTTATTGTTATCTCTCTTCCCTTTTCCATTTGAAATTTCCTTTGTAGTTCAAAAACTCTAGTAGCTAGCTCTTTTATACTTCTACTTACTTTTATTGGTCCATCATCTCTTATAAATCTTTTTATTTCGCCTAAAATATATGGTACTGCATATGTTGATAGTCTAACTTCAAACGAAGTATCAAATCTTTTTATTGATTTTATAAATCCTAAACATCCTATTTGATATAAATCCTCTAGCTCATATCCTCTACCTGAAAATCTCTTTACTATATTCCATATTAGTCCGATTATTTACTTGAATTAATTTTGTCATTTCGTCTTGGTCTCCATTTTGAGCTTTTATAATACTTTCTGTAGTGTTTTCATACACAAGTATTTTCCTCCTTCTTTTTTGTATTCTTAGTTCATAATCTCGACTTCGCTATTTTCTACATCTTTCTCTATGGTAGTTTCTGCTCCACTCTCAATATTTATTGTAGAATTAGCAATAATATGATTTTCTACATCATTTTTTATATTACTTTTTATCTTCTTTTTCATTGTAATTTTTGTTCCTAATCCCATAATTGATTCTATATTTAGTTCATCCATAAAACTTTCCATTATAGTAAACCCCATTCCTGACCTTTCAAGATTTGGTTTTGTCGTAAATAATGGTTGTTTTGCTAAATCTACATCTTCTATCCCCTTTCCATTATCTGATACTTCTATTATTACTATATCTTCTACTATTTGGCATTTTATCTTTACAATACCTTTTTTATCCTCATATCCATGAATGATAGCATTTGTAACTGCCTCTGAAACAGCTGTCTTTATGTCTGCTAATTCTTCTATAGTTGGATCTAACTGAGCTACAAATGCAGCTACTGTTATTCTTGCAAATGCTTCATTATTTGATTTACTAATAAACTCTAAATTCATCTCATTATTTAAATCGTTCATTTTACCTCCACTTTGAACATAAAAGTTCTATTTCAAATTTTTTATACCACTTTTTCTTCTAATTCCTTTAATGGTATTATCTTTAAAATACCACTCATTTCTAATATCTTTTTTATACTTTCAGATACATTGGTTATTTCTAAACTTGCTCCTAACATATTTGCTAACCTATATCTACCTATTATTAATCCAATTCCTGCACTATCCATAAAAGTTACACTTTCAAAATCAAATACAACTTCTCTTGGCATATATCTTTCTATTTCATAATCTGCTTTTCTTCGTATTTTCTGTACACTACATTCATCAATTTCCTCTGTTAATTTTAGGACTAATAACTTGTCCTTATTAAAATACTGACTTTCCATTTTACCTCCATTCATTGCTTTTGTTAAAGCTATTTATTGTATAGAAAAATTTTGCATTTTTCTTTTAAAAACACTATTCAATTTATACTAATCTATACTGCGTGTATTATAAACCTTTTTACATTATTTTCCAATAGCAAAAAATGTCGTAACATGATAACATTTCGACATTTTATTAATAACTTCAGATTTCGTTCAAAACTTTTGATAAGTATTTCATGCTAGTCAAACATTGTTCTAAAGTATTTCCTGTTGCTCCAACTTCAATAATGCATGCTGCTTTCCCCAAGTGCTGATTATATCTAGAATTTCTTAATATAACAGGTTTAAATAATCCTGGGTACATTTCATTTGCCTTTTCTTGTACCTTTACCGCAAATTGCAAATTGCTATTCCAGTTAGGATGCCATAATCCCCCTCCATTTGTACCTATAACAAACATCAGTTGAGCTGCATAGTCATCTCCTATTCTAACTGTAGGTGCATATCCACTATTACTACTTATTGCATCTCTATGCAAATCTATAATTATATCACTATTGGTTCCTGACAAAATTCCTTCTACAGTTTTTAATGATCTATTATATGAACCAGTATATGTAGGATAATCATGATAATTAGTATTATGAATTACATTATATCCATATTGTGTCAAATAATTTGTCAATTCATTTCCTACTCTTACTACTGAATAGTTATTATCCGTAGTTCTATAATTTCCTGTTGGTTGATATGGATATTGTTCGCTTGTTGTATAGCTTTCACAAGTATGTGTATGAAATATTACAATATTTTCCTTATTTATCGAAACTTCTGCTCCTAGCATTTCCTGTGTTAATTCATATCCTGTTTCATTTTTTATTTTCACACTATTATATGTCGTTGTATATGCGTCTGACAATGGATTTTGTGTTACTACTTCTGTATTTAATCCTGTTTGAATATTGTTTACATTTTCTATTTGTTCTGATGTTTGCTTATTTTCTTCTGTAGTTGGTACTTCCGCTATGTTTGTGGTGTCTTCATTTTTAAAATAAAACATTCCTATTTCTACTTTCAATAGCTTTTCTAATAGTGATTCTTCTTCTATTAAATCTTCGTTATTATTTAATTCTTTATTAATTTCTCTTATTCCTGGTAATGTTTCGTCTAAACATAATAGCATTGGGTTTTGCATTATTACTCCTAAGCTTTGCATTTCACTCATATTTTGTGCTTCTTGCATTTTTGAATTTTTATTAGAAAAATATTTAGCTAGAAACATAACTACTATTAATGTTATTATTATACTTATTAGATATTTCATAACATCTTTTACATTTACAACAGCTACATTGAACATATCTTTCTCCTTGTCCTTTGATTTCCTTAAAATGTTAATTAATTTTATCTTTATATTATATGTCTGTTTTTCTATTATATTACTTCGATTATTGTAACTATTGATAAATATAATACTAGTGTTAAATACTATAATTTACTATTCACTTATTAGTTTATATATACTTTTAATTTTCCCTTTTTGATTTTTATCTAATAAAATAATTTTTTCTATTAATTGGTCTTGTAATAATGATTGTAATTCTCTATTTTTCTTAACTTCTTCTATACTTCCTCCATGTGCTGTAAAAATTCCTTTTATTCCTGCACACATTGCTATATTAATTGCTTCCACATCTTCTTTATTTCCTATTTCATCGCACGTTATTACTTGTGGTGACATAGAACGAATTAGTAATTTCATTCCTTTAGCTTTCCCTATATTATTTATCACATCTGTCATCATCCCTATATCATTCTGTGGTATTCCCTTATACATTGCTGCGATTTCGCCTCTTTCATCTACTACACCTACTACTTTAGCTTTAAAGTTTATTTCCTCTATTCCATTACTTATTTTTCTTATTATATCTCTTAATAATGTTGTTTTTCCTCCTCCTGGTGGTGATACTATTAGTGTATTATATATTGTATTTTCTTTAAAATTTATTATTTCTTGTATTATTTCTTTACTGCTTTCTTTCTTTTCTCTTGCTATTCTTATATTTAAACTTGATATATAATTTAAATTGATTACTTTGTCATTTTCTATTACAGCACTTCCTGTTATTCCTATTCTATGTCCTCCTCTTATTGTTATATATCCTTCACTTATTTGCTTTTGATATGAATATATAGAATTTTCACATATTCTTTGGAATATTTCGTTTATTTCTTCTTTTTGTATATTATAATTTATTATCATTTGTTCTTGTGCTATTTTTAATATAATTGGCTTGTTATTTCTTATTCGTATTTCTTCTATATATTGTGCTAATTGTTCATTTATTCTTGTAGTTATTTGTTCTCTTACACTTCTAGGAAAATATTGTAGTATTTGGTTTATTTCTTCCATTTTTTATAGTCCTTTCTTAATTTTATGAACTGAAAAGTTTTCTTATACAATAAAAAACGTCCTTATATTATTTTAGGACGTTTATTTTTTCTTATATTACTTTATTTATTCTGCATTGTGATATACATTCATTACATCATCTAAATCTTCTAATTTTTCTATTAATTTTTCTAATTTTTCTTGACCTTGCTCGTCTAAAGATACTGTCATCGTTGGTACCATTTGTACTTCCGCTTCTATAAATGTTAATCCTTCTGATTCTAATTTTTCTACTACTTCCGTAAAGTTTGATGGTTCTGTTTTTATTTCATATACTTCTTCATCTGCTTCAAAATCTTCTGCTCCTGATTCTATTGCCAACATCATTAATTCTTCTTCTTCTTTATTTGTTGATGATTTTTCTATTACTATTATTCCTTTTTTTTCAAATTGATATGCTACACATCCTGTTGTTCCTAAATTTCCTCCTGCTTTATCAAATACATGTCTTACTTCTGAGGCAGTCCTATTTCTATTGTCTGTGCTTGCTTCTACTATTACTGCTATCCCATTTGGTCCATATCCTTCATATGTTATTTCTTCATATGTTGATGTGTTTCCTTCTCCTGATGCTTTTTTTATTGCACTGTTTATTGTATCATTTGGCATATTTGCTGCTTTACATTTTGATATTACATCTTTTAATTTTGAATTTCCTGCTGGATCTGGTCCTCCTTGTTTTACAGCTATTAGTAGTTCTCTTCCTAGTTTTGTGAATATTTTTCCTCTTGCTGCATCTGCTTTTCCTTTCTTTGCTTGTATATTATGCCATTTACTGTGTCCGACTCATATCTTTGTCCTCCTCTTAATTTTTCTTTCTATTTTCAAGGCTTTCGAGCCTTTAACCACCTAATTTATTCATTTTTGGCTTTGTTGATTTTAGTGGGTTTTTGTGGTTCTTTGTTGAAACGATTGCACCAAAATAATTACAAAACTGCTCCAAAAATCATTATGTATAATTCCCTTTTTATTTTTTGATCAACCTTCGTTTCATACATTTCAATGTGCTTTTTATCATTTCCGTTTTTTATTGTATCATATTATTTTTAGTTTGTGTAGTCTTTTTACAAATAAATTACTTTTAACATCCTTAAATTATCTCATAAATCTAACAGTTTGCATTATTTCATCTATTGATTTTCCTTTATTTGTCTTATTATACTTTTCTCTAAGTTCCACTATAGTTTCTTCTCTTCTATTTAGAGTTAAGTCTTGTTTTAAATTATCTCTACTTTTATTCTCTTGTTCATCTAAATACTTATCTAATGTACTTTTTTTAAATCTAATATTTCCTCTTTTTCCTATTCTTATATGTGGAATTTCTTTTACTAATTTATGTATCAAAGTCCAATAGCTTACTCCTAAATATGTACAAGCCTCTTTTGTTGTTAAAATTTGCTTTTCCATCTCCTCATCTCCAATCATTAACTTGAAAAATGTTTAACTTATTCTAAAACGATTTTGTACAATTTAAGTTGGTATGGCATAATTATATACCATCATAATTGGTATGTCAATACTTTTTCTATTTTTTTGTAAAAATCAGTGATTTGTACTAAATTTATTTGTATAGTAGGTATCAATCAATTAATATATTCTTTAAAAATATTGTTTTTATGGTATTAATTCTTGACATCATACAAATTATATTTGTATAATAAAAACAAAATTCAATATTTTATTTTTGGAGTGTGATTGATATGAGAAATGAAAAGAAAGTAAAAAATAGATTAAAGCAGTTAAGATTAGCAGCAGGCTTAAAACAATCAGATCTTGCTAAAATAGTAGGTTGCTCACAACAAACAATTAGTAACTACGAAACTGGATTTAGTAACAATTTGGATGCTATTGTTGAAGAAGCTATTACTAATTATTTTTCTTGTACTATTGACTATTTAAGGGGATTAAGTAGTATAAAAAATCCTAAAGAGTACCTTGCTAATGATGCTATTATTTTAGAAAAAGAATTTATTAAACTTGGAATTATTAAAGAAGGTGAAGAAATATCGCAAGAGCAATTAGATCTTTTTAGGGATTTAATAAAAGCAAATAAACAGTTTTTCAAAAGAATCTCTTCTACATTTTCTAAAGACTCTGATAATGATTAAAATATTAATAAATATATCTTCAACTAATATTTTTATTGCAAGTCAATTATATACTATATTTAAAGGATTTTAACAAATTATATGAAAATTATTGAATTACATCCTTTTTTGTGTTATATTATTTCTTATATATTTTTTCTTTTATTTTTCAATCAAAAATATATAAAGTTTTATTAAAGGAGGTTACTTAATAACTTTGAATTTATTTGAACCAATTATAAATAGCTTAGATAATGCTATCCACAAAAGTAATTTAAAAGATTCTTTTATAGATGATTTTATTCATGATTTACAAAGATATATGCTAAGGCAAAATTTTGATTATGATTATCGTAAATTGCCTAAAAATACTATATTTGAAGTTGATTATATTGAAGATGGATTTGCTTCTTGTTTAGATACTGCTCAAAAGCATTCAGAAAAATATCATATTCCTTCAGAATTACTTGATGAGTCTGCACTAAAGGCTGATTATATTCAATTTGATGGCACCAAATATACTGCCGTTTCTAATCCTTACCAAAAAGATTATAACTAATTTTAATAAAAAAATAAGAACATATATCAAATATGCTCCTATAACTCATCTTATTTGCTCCATCTAAATTTAATATTTGTTGCTGATTAATATTATTTTCTTTAATATATTCTTCTAATTGTATATAAAATTGTTTTCCTTCATATGTACTATATGGCATATATAATTTTTCAACTTTTATATTTGTTAGAATTTCTTGCATTCCACTAATATGATCTTCATCTATATGTGTCCCTATTAAATAATCTAATTTGCTGTTGATAATCTATACAGTATAAATTTGTGATTTTAACAATTTCCTTTGGCAATCTTCTTGTTGTGTTATTATTAGGTAGAATTTTCATATTTTCTATTTTTTCACTTTTACCTCATCTACAAAATCTAGAAAAACTTTTGTATTTCTAGGTGCTTGTTTTGGATCACCAACCATATAAATATAGATATTATTTAGTGCTATTAATTTTATAATTTCAACAATGTCATTATCTAAATCTTGGGCTTCACCAATATAAATAGAATCAATCGAAGCTATAAAGTGATTTATTATTAAACTTCTTCTATATTTTTCTTTTTTAGTTTGCTGTTTATTACCTACAATAATTTGTTTTGCTATATTAAAAACTTTCTCATTATGAACTATTCCTTGTTTTTCTAATTGTGACATTTTACTGTTTCTTCTTTTTTTATCATCAGGCAGAAAAACTGAAGATGCCTTATTTATCTTTTTATTTAATATGTAACTACTATATGGATAAATAATTTCATTCAATAGAAAAGTATGTATTGTAGATATTTTTATATTATCAGGAATATATCCCTTTTGTTCTAATACTTTTTCTTCGATATTTCTTTTAGCATAATTAGTATAGGTTATTGCGTATATGTTTTTTCCATATGTTTTACTTGAATATTCGAATGTATTGTTGTTTAATACTAACTTTATAGCTTTTATTAAATTCGATTTTCCTATATCATTTTCTCCAATTAAAATAGTAAATCTATTTAGTGGTATTGTTAAATCTTTAAAATTTCTAAAATTTTTAATTCTTACATTTTTAATATACATATTATCCTCTTATTTCACTTTCATTTACATATTTTTTATAGTTATTAATTAATGCTCTAGTCATTTAATCATACTTATACTTACAGGAGTATAATCTACCACATCACAAGAAACACATATATGATTTTTCTCATCAAATCTTTTATCAAGTGGCTTATCATGTATATGACCAAAAACATTAATTTGGTTTTCTCCAGCTTTGTCAGTTGGTGCATGTGTTAATAGCAAATCACCTAAAACAATTCTCTTCTTATATACTTCTAAAAAGCCTATCTCTTTCCATGTATTCATGCCAATTTTTAAGTCATGATTTCCCTTAATTAATATCTTTGTTCCATTTAATCTTTCTACCAAGCTTTTAACTTCTTGTAACGAGCCAAATCCTACATCACCCAAATGATATACGGTATCATCTTTTTTAACAACTGAATTCCACTTTTGAATTATGTATTCATTCATTTCATAAGTATTTTTAAATGGTCTATTACAGTATTTAATTATATTTTCATGATTAAAATGTGTATCAGCTATAAAATATATCATATTTTACTCTCCTAACTCTTTTATGTATTTTAGTACACTCTCTATAGCATCATCTATTGTTATGTCTAGCCAATTATTCTTCGGATTACTTAAATTACTTCTATAAGTATTTGAATTAAAAGTCATTTGCAATCTATTTGCTATGTCTTTTAAATTTTTCTCTCTCATTGTTTCATCCTTGAAAACTAGAATATCAAAACAATTCATTAACTTTTTCTTACTTAAATTCGTTTTATTTATTAAATAATAGAAATCAAACAAATCTTTATATCTTGTTGATCTAAATCCAAGTTTCAATAAAGATTTTATTTTTTCCACAAAGATTTGCTCTTTTGAATTTATTAATAAGTTTGCATTTTTATTTATAATGCTCAAATCAAAACAATACTCATCTTGTTTTATATCTAATAATTTATGTACTCCTATATCCAACTTTGTTCTTAATTTATTTCCTTGTTCATCATATAGCTCTATATTAACTCTTTTTCCATCATAATCTTGATGATGTAGTTCTTTTATTTCTCCATCTATTTCAATTTTTATTCCATCATCTATCAAGTTTAATTCTTCAATGAATTTTCTTATTGACGAATCTTCTAATGAGTATTTGATAAAATCTAAATCTAAGTCACGAGTTGCTCTACGTAAATCATTTGATATACTATGTATTACTACTCCACCTTTTATGGTTATATTTTTTGAAAATCTAGAATTTGCAATTTTTAAAAGAATAATATCTTGGCATACTTTACTTTCAGCATCCATTATTCCATAACCACTTTTTAAATAATTGTGTACTAATTCTTCTATGTTCATTAAAACACCTCTCTTAATAATGCATCTGACAAATTAGATTCATTTTTGTATAATGATATATATTTTTCAATTTTATACATATCTAATTTATTGCTATATGCTCTATAATTTGAAATTAATTCTTTATAATAATCAAATGGAATTTGATTTCTTTTCCTAATTAATTCTACTAATAATCTTTCTCTATCATATATGTTTACATTTTCATCATCTATCTTTTCTACACTTTTACCTTCATCAAGTATTTTTTTATCTACAAATAATTGAATTATATTCTCATTATCTATTTTTCTAGAATGACTCTCTGTTGCTAAATATACTTTTTGTGGAATAACATCTGTCATATCATAAAAGTAGAATGCTGAATCCATTGTTACTATCGCTTTAGGATATTTTTTTGAATATAAAGCTATTGGATTTACATATTTTTTATTTGAATATAATCCTTGTTCTAACTTATATATTTCTCCTTTTTCTATAGCTTTGTTAATACTGTAACCTGTTTTATATTCATTCTTTAATTCTTGATAAGTATAAATCATAATTATTTCCCCCATAAACATTTTAACTTAAATGTCGGATGAAATCAAGTTTTTTCCGACATTTAAGTTAATTTTTATAAAAATAACTTTCATTTTTTATTATAAATCGACTTTATTTTATTATTCATCCAATATCTTACATATTGGTCAACATTACAAATGTACTACAATTTCACCATTTTGTTGTACATTTGTAAATATTATTTTTGTAGTAACATAGTACTTAAATAAAAAGTCATATATCAACTATATTTTTTATATCAATTTTATTTTTACTGTACCATTTACAGTATCGTTTGCAGTATCATCTTTATTAAATCTTCTTTGTAATATGAGAACATTACTCTAATTTCAACTACTGTTTTTAACTTTATAAAATCAATATAACACATATGAAATAAGGATTTGTTGCACTTTCAATCATTTCAAAAATGCTAAATTTAGCATTGCATTTAGTACTACTGTTTGTCAACTTTTTACTTGTAAAATACACAAGACATACTTGTTTTTAGTTTTTTTGTTAAAATTATTAATTTTTTTGCATTAATTTTTATCAAATATAACAAATTGTACTTGTATAAATTATTTCTTTAGTAGTAGTTAATCGTACAAATTTTTGTATGTAAAATAAGTTCGTTTTTTATTTTATGCAACCATTATTCCATACAACTATGATTAGTATGTAAACATTCTAAACTTATTGATTTTTCAATAATATTTAAGATTATATTTGCCATATTTTTAAGTTTATTTTTACAATTTTTAACATAAAAAAAGAGTCAATAGGATAATATTTCTCACTCCAAAATTGACTCTTTTTTATCTCATTTTTTATATATTTTACCCAAATTAATTGAAATTAGTAGAAATGATTGCACCAAAATTGCTCCAAAACTTATTTTATAAATTACCCCTGCCTTGTGGCTCTAAGGATTAATAGGAATCGCATTATGCCACTTACTGTGTTCTGACATGTGAATCTCATCCTTTATTTTTTCTTACAACCATTAATCTTTACAATTTTAACTTGTATTATCTTATCATATTTTTTTCTTTTTGTGTAGCATATTTTTAGATTTTTTTTAATTTATTTTTTATGTTTGATTTTTTAGTCTAGTTGTACAAAGAAAGTTTTTATACATGTTATTTCGATTTTAGCAGACATTCTATATTCTATATTCTTTTATCATTTTTCATTAAAAAGCAATAAATATTAAGTCATACCATTATAGCTCCCCTATATCACAAAAATATTTGTATTTTATAGACTTTTGTAACTCAATATCTTCCATAACAAGAGTTATTATCTTATCTTTATAATTTTCAAAACCTTCAATTATCCCATCATCTGATATACCTATAACTAATGTACCACCACTAGCATTTGCAAAACCAGAAATATGATTTGACATTTCTTTTACGGATTTTTTAGCACTTTTTCTATCAAAAAATTGATTTTCTTTTTCATTACGTATATATTCAAGTGTTAATATTGAATTTATTTTAGAACCTTCCATAGCAACCTCCTATCTTTTGATACTTACTGCGACATTACTGCGACACTATGATTTTTATCTGAGTTAAGTATCTTACTAATCCATTGTCGACTTTTTCCTAGTAATTTATCAATTTCTTTTTGAGTCATATCTTGTTCACAATAAAAATATTTTACCTTCTTATATAGATTTTCGTTTTTTATCATAAATTAATCAAATCTTTTCTATCTTTTCCATTAAAATCACCTCTTGACATTCACATACGTATTATATTTCATATGTATATGAATGTCAAAAAATTTACTATAATATTTAAAGTATATAACTAAAATGTAGGATAAAATTAGTTTTTTTTCGACATTTAATTCATTTTTTAAAGTATATTATAAATCGACTTTATTTTTTCATTTAGATAATATCTTACATATTCTAATAATTGTTTTCCATTCATATCTAATCTATCTTGTAATTATTTTTTATATTTCCTCATGAAGTTCTTGTTTTAAGTTATCTAATGTGTTTTTTATGTTTTCTTCAAAAACTGTTCCAGCAGCTAGGTCTATAAACCATTTTTCTGTTTCTTTAATGTATCTTTCTTTAAATCTTTTTGAAGCTAAATGTGTCTCTGATAAATTATGTAATCTATCTGCTAATTTTACCATTCTTGCCATATCATTTTTCATGATTCTATCAATATATTCTGACATTACATATTCCTTTTCTTTTGTTACCAGTTTTACTGCATCTACAATTTCTTTATTCGAAATTTTAACTAGTTCTTCGTAAGTAGCATTAGTATCTTCTAATAAGTCATGAAATAAACCTGCTATTTGGTACTCTATTGGAAAACCTTTTTCATGCAAAATATTACTTACTTCTAGTGAGTGCATATAATATGGTGTTCCTTGTATTCTCGTTTGACCTTTATGTTTTTCTTTTATAAATTCAATATAATTATCTAATTTCATACTTCTCTCAATTGTTGTTTCTGTTTCTTCTTTAATTGATTCTTCATATATTTTCTCTTTCATAAGATTCTCCTAAAATTGTATTGTCATTTCTATCACTTTACACTTTATAAATCTTTAATTACAATTCAATCATACCACATTTTTTTTAAAAATAAAAGTTTTTAAAAGTTCTTTGTATTTTTAATATTATTTTTCTATAAATAATTAGATGGTGTCCTAAAATAGCAGATTATGTCTGCTATTTTGCTTATCTCTATAAATCTCAATTATTTTTTCTTAATTGGAATCCACACTTCACTATAGTATTTTTCATCATCAATTCCTTTTTTATAGTCTTTTGGATTTGAATACATTTCACTATTATATCCTGCTGCTATTTCGTAATCATTTGAATTTAGTATCAATATTAACAGCATACTTTGTATTAATTTTATTAAATGCACTTTTCATAAAAAATTTTTTCCATATTTTGGGTATATCTTGATATGTAGTTTCATATTTAAAACTATCTTTTAAGCCTACAACTTTAAATGATTCTCTTTCTTCAATTTTATACTCCATAGTATAACCACCTTTCAATATTAAATTAATTTTTAAAGGTGCAAATTCTTTTATTTTTCCACCTTTACGAACTGCTGTTGGAGTCAAACCATGAAATTTTGTGAATGCTTTTGTAAAACTATCTGGAGAATCATATCCATATTTTAAAGCTATATCAATTATTTTGTTATTAGTATTTAATAATTCAATAGCTACAAGTGACAATCTTCTATTCCTTATATATTCACTTACACTATATCCACAAATGATAGAAAAAGCTTTTTGAAAATAAAATGATGATATATATAAGTAATTTGCAATATCTTGGGTAGTTATATCGTTTGTCAAATTATTTTCTATGTATTCAATAGCTTTACTAATTGATAATTTTACTCCTTTTCCGTTCTTAAATAAATTTTAACTTAAAAAATTTTGTTATACCCAATATTTCTTGCTAATATTTGTCTGTGAAAAACCGTAATCAAGATGTTGTAAGGTTACACCATCATTTGATTTTTCTTCTGCTATAGTTATTCTGTCATCAATTCTTGCTCCTTTAAATACAATCATGTTATCTTTTAGTTCTATATTACTTATAAATATAGGTGTAACTATTAACAAAAATACTATTATTGGAATGGCTATTGTTGTAACGATTTTGCCAATTCTTGCAAGAATATAAATTGCATTACTAATTCCTTTAATCTTTTTTGTTTTTCTTCTTTAAATTTAACTACACTCATTTTTATATCTTCATCTAATGAATCTATATCTACCATATTTTCATGTACCAAATCATTTATTTGACAATGAAAAATATTACATAATTTCATTATCTTTTCCATTTCTGGATAGCTTTCTCCATTCTCCCATTTTGATACACTCTGTCTGGTAACCTCCATTTTTTCTGCTAATTTTTCTTGGCTCATTTTAGCTGATTTTCTTAAATTATATAAATTTTCTCCAAATTTCACTAGACTACTCCTCCTTTATATTAGTGTAGTTTCTTTCAAAATTCTATCAACTTCCAGTTGCACTTTATGAAAAAATGCAAAATGTAACTCAAACTTTACATTTTGCATATTATATTTTTCTGTTGTTATTTCAATTATATCATAAAGGATTTCTTTTGTAAGTAATATTTTAAAATTCTTTATGTTGATATATTCTATTAGATATTAGATATGATATACCTAATAATATTACAGAAATTACTGGAATTGCTATAAAGGAACAGTTATCTAATCTACTTATCGCATTTACAATAGATGTCATGTCTACAAATTGGGCAATTAAAGTTACTATCCCAATAACTCCAAATACTACTGCAAATAGTATTATTCTTCCATTCGTAGCTCCAAATTTGAATATTATTGGATAAAGTAAAGAAATTATAATAACACTTGATAGCATTGTTCCCATTAATGATGCTATAGTCTCATCTAAATTTATACCATTTGTTTTTATATAGCTGATTCCTACTCCTATGGCTAAAGTAGCGACTCCTAAAATAACTGTTAAAATTATTGAAGCTATGTATTTAGCTTTAACTACATTTTTTCTCCCATCTGGTAAAGTTACTGCATAAGAGTTCCAATTGTTAAAATCATCATAACTAAATGTTGATATAAATAACATTATTCCAATTAATGGAACAATAAATGTAATATCAAATGTTCCTTGAAACGCCAACATTAAATAAACTATAAATATTATTACCATCGATTTTAAATTTGCCTTTATAAGTAAAAAATCCTTTTTTATTAACCCTAACATATCTTTTCCCCCTTAATTACTAATACCATCAAATCTTCTAGTGTAATCTTATCTATTACACAATTATGATATTTTTTACTTGCCTGTTCTTTATTGCTAATTAATATTTCATAAGCATATTTGGTCTTCTTGTATGCTATAATATCTTTTTTATAAATATTCGAAAAATAATCAATATCACATTTTAAAATTCCATAGTTATCAATTATTTCATCTCTTAACTTTTGTAATACTTTCTTTCCTTTATCTATAAATATAATCTCATCCGCTATATGCTCTAAATCACTTGTAATATGTGTTGATAATAATATTGAATGTTCTGCATCTTCTATGAATTTTTGAAATATATCTAATACTTCAACTCGAACAATTGGATCTAATCCACTTGTTGGCTCATCCAATATTAGTAGTTTAGGTCTATGAGAAATAGCTGCCACTATTTCTAACTTTTTTCTCATCCCTTTTGACATTGATTTTAATGGTTTGTTATCTGGTAAATTAAATTCTTTTAAATACGAAAAATATAATTCGCTATCCCAGTTTTTGTATATATCTTTCATAGAACTATTTATATCTTTAGCATTTAATAATTCTGGAAAAAACATATTGTCTAAAACTACACCTATGTCTTCTTTTATAGATTTTTCTTCTTTTTTATAATCCTTTCCAAATATTTTTATTTCTCCATCATCAATTTTTATAATATTTAACATTGCTTTTATTAGTGTTGTTTTTCCTGCTCCATTTTCTCCAATAAGACCTACAATGACTCCCTTTGGTATTGATATGTCTATTTTACCAAGCTCAAATTTGTCATCATATTTCTTTTTTAAATTCTTAATCTCAATAATATTTTCCATTTACTTATCCTCCTTATAAATTATTTTAAACATTTCAATTACATCATTTTCATCTATCTCGAATCTATTTGAAATGCTAACTATCTTTTCTATATATTTTTCTATATCTTGTTGTGCTTGTTCTTTTGCAAGTTGTGTATTTTTAGGTGCTACAAAAGTTCCTTTTCCTTGTATAGATTTTAAATATCCTTCTTTCTCTAATTCATCATAGGCTTTTTTTATAGTCATAGCACTTATTTTTATCTCTTGTGCTAATACTCTTATAGATGGCAATAGTTCATCTTCATTCAGTTCTCCTTCTAATATTTGGTTTATAATAGATTTTTTTATTTGTTCATATATTGGAATAGAACTGCTATTACTAATTATCATTTTCATATTATCGCCTCCTCGTTATACAGTATATAACAGTATATAACACTTTGTCAATATCTTTTATTAACATTTTTATATATGTGTACAAAAAAAGCAGATATTCTCTGCTTTTTTAAATCTCTAAAAATTTCTAGTTATATCTGATTGAAAATTACTGTTCTTTCTTTCATAGTTATCTTTCATTTTCTTCAAATTCTTTTAGTATATAATTTATATTGCATTAAAATTTCTCCTATTCTGCTGTAATATCAATATTTCCTTTAAAATCAACTAATTTAATTGTTAAGTAGTAACTAACTCCTTCAATATAAATACTATCTTCATATTCCCCTGTATTACTAATTAAAGAAGTTTCATTATTTCCCAATTTTGCAATTACATCTATATTACCACTTTCTTTTTCTATTTTTATTTTTACTTTTACATGGTCTCCATTTTTTCTAGAAATAGCTGTTCCACCAAATATCGTTTCTTCTGCTGAATAATTATCATAACTTGCTACATAAGTTCCAACATATTTATCTACACCATATTTCCTTTTTCCTTTTAATTGCCAATTACTTGTTAAACCTGCTGTAGAAAAACTCTGTATAAATGAGTCATAAGTGTTTATAATTTTATCTTTTGGATTTTCTCCTGTTCCTATATTAAAAATTGTAACCCATAATATTATTACTAATGCTATAATTCCTAAAAATATCATTTTAAAAATTCCAAACATATCTATTCCTCCTCTTTAATGATGTTTTTACTTCCAAAATAGGTAGAGAAGAAATATGCACCATATATAACTCCTATAATAACTACTGTAACTACAGCCGATGGCAATAAATCTTTTTCACTTGCAAGTCCTAACATAAGTGATATTGCAAATTGTATACCAAATATAGAATGAATAATTGCAAGTACAAGTGGAACGCCAAAGAATATTCCAATTTGCCTAAATAGTGCTTTGTTTATCATATTTTCATCACAACCAATTTTTCTTAAAATAGTATATCTTTGTTTATTATCTGAACTGTCTGTTAGCTGTTTTAATGCAAGAATTGCTGAACTTGCAATTAGAAATATTATTCCTAAATAAATTGCAATAAATGTTACTATTGTTGCTATTCCTATACTTCCCTCCATAATTCTTGTTTTAGTATATCCATCTAACTTCAATCCTTTATTATTTAAAGTTTGTATGAATGCTGAATCCTCTTTAGAAAATAATTCTTCAATTTTTTTTCTTTCCTTCCTCTGTATCATCATTATAATTAGCTGCTAAGCAATACATTTCTTTCATATCATCTGTTAAATTACAATTATCTGGCACTAATATAATTCCTGTATTGGTATGACTTGTTGACATTATTATAAATCCACTTTTGCACTCATTATATTTTGATTTATATTCTTTTCCTGCAATTGTTAAATAGTTGTTTCCATCTACTAATACTTCATTTCTTACTTCTTCCATACTTACAAAATCACAAAGCATAATATATTCATTATCATTTAATTCATACTCATCTATTCCATATAATTTTGCTATTTTATTATAATCTGATATTTTTACAATTTGTTTTGTTGTATCATACGCAAGCACAGGAAATCTTGCTTTTAACTGTTCAATTTTAGCTTCTAAAAAAACATTCCATGTTAAATCATTGCTTGCATAGATTGGTATTTCTACAATATCTTTCAATACATTCATATCTAATCCATTGTTTTTTAATGTTTCAGATATTGGTATTTTTGAATCTTCTCGTTGAATGTCAGTTGTATTGGTGGTAATATTTTATCAGCTGTAGTTAAACTCTTTACATCTCCTGTTACTTTCCAATAAGCATATCCTAACATTGTTATAGCAACAATGAATACTAATATGCAAAGAAGCGGATTCTTTATTTTTACTTTTTCATTTTTCTTTTGTGCATTTAATAAATTGATTAATTTATATTTTGAAACAGTAAACGTATTGAATAACATTACTGCAAAATAAATGCAAGTTTTTACACAAGCATTTTGTGAAAATACAAACTGGAATTCACTCATATCTGCTTCAAACATTTTTGCAACTAATATTGACATGAATTGTGATGCAAATATACCTACAACTATTCCTATGACAAGTGAAATGATTCCAACAAATATTATTTCCATTATTATGATTTTTGATATTTGTCTTTTTCCCATTCCAAGAGACATATAAATTTCAAATTCCTTTTTTCTTCGATTAATCAAGAAATTATTAGCAATCCTAGTATAACTGCTACAAATACTGATACAAAACCAAGCATAGAAATCATCATTTTTATTATTTCTCTTTGTGATTGTGATACTTGTAGCATTGCTTGTTGACTATCTATTGAATTGAACATATAAAAAATTGACACACCTAATACTAATGTTAAAAAATATATAGCATAGTCTTTTATACTTTTTTTCATATTATTCCAAGATAACTTAAATAACATCGTTCAAATCACCTCCAAGAAGTGTTTGTACCTCAATTATTTTTTCAAAAAATTGTTTTCTTGTGTTATTACCTTTAATTATTTCATTAAAGATTTTTCCATCTTTAATAAATAAAATCCTATTTACATAAGAAGCTGTAAAAGCATCATGTGTAATCATTAAAATCGTAGCATTCATCTTTTGATTTAAAAATTCAAAATTTTCTAATCATTGTCTAGCTGATTTACTCTCTCATCAATTTCTCGTACGTTTTTTCCTTGAATTGTTAATGCTAAAGCTATATTCTCGTAAGCTGTAAGTGTATCTTATAAATTAAAGTCTTGAAAAATAAAGCCTAATTCTTCTCTCCTAAACTTATTCAATTTGTTTCCTTTTAGTTTTGTAATATCTTCACCATTAACTAGAATATGTCCACTAGTTACTTTGTCTATTGTTGAAATTGCATTTAATAGTGTACTTTTACCTGAGCCACTTGCTCCCATAATTCCAACAAATTCTCCTTTTTCTACTGTTGTAAAACTAATATGTTGTCTATTGCCTTCGTTAGATTTGATTTGTTTCCGTAGTATTTCTCTATACTTTTTACCTCTAATACTTTTTCCATTATAAAAACTCCTTTCAAGGTTTACAACTTACTTTTAGTCAGTTGTATAAGTTATACATACAGCTATTTTATTTCCTATTGCTAATTTAATTATAACTCCTCTTTATAATAGTTCATATTGATTTTCCTTACGAATTGCTTACATTTTCGTAAGATTTCTTTAATGGCTCATATTTACTCATTATTTAGTATATCTCAAAACTCTTCCATTTTAACTTTATTTTGTAATCAGTTTTCTATAAATATTCCCACAAGATTTGCAAGTAATATTCAATTCATAATTAGACACTTTTTTATCTAATATAGTAATCAAAGGTTCATTATCTTTTGGACAGCAAAATCTATTTTTTATAATAATTAATTCATCATTACAATCTTTACCTGTTTTGCTATCCTCAAAATCTAATAATATAGTTCCAATACTGCCACAACTACATTTATATTTTAACTGTAATCTATCATAAGTCGAATAACATAAATAACCTATATTCTCATTACATTTATCACAATACATCCATCCACCATAATTGGTAGCTAATCTTGTATTTACTAATTCTTTATTTTTTAATATTCTTGCCATAATTTTTTCTCCTTTTTAATACTTTTATATATCAACTCTTATATCTATCCTAATCCTATATCTAAAATCATCATAATAACAAATCCAATAGCAGAACCTATAGTACCAATATTTGAATGTTCGCCTGAATGTAACTCTGGAATTAATTCTTCAATAACAACATAAAACATCGCACCTGCTGCAAAAGACAATAAATATGGTAATATTGGAACTACCATATTAGTAAGTAATATTGTAATAATTGCTCCTATTGGTTCAACTATTCCTGACAATGTACCATATAAAAACGCTTTTGTTTTCGATATTCCTTCATTTTTAAGTGGCATTGATACTATTGCTCCCTCTGGAAAATTTTGTATAGCAAGTCCTATTGCTAATGCCATTGCACCTGCTATTGTTATTCCTGTATTTCCAATAATTGCTCCTGCAAAAGTTACTCCAGCGGCCATTCCTTCTGGTATATTATGAAGTGTAACAGCTAATAACATCATTGTTGTTTTTTTTAGTTTTGATTTTACTCCTTCTGGTTTGTCATTTTTCAAATGCAAATGTGGTATTAAAGTGTCTAATGCTAATAAAAAACCTATTCCTAATAAAAATCCTATTGTTGCTGGAATCCATGGCATTTTAGTTTGTCCTTCAACCATTTCTATTGATGGAATAATTAATGACCAAACAGAAGCAGCTATCATTACTCCAGATGCAAATCCTAGCAATAATTTTTCTATTTTGTTGTTTATTTTATCCCTCATAAAAAATACCATTGCTGAACCAAGAATTGTTCCTAAAAATGGAATTAATAATCCTATAATAACTATTTCCATACTATACCTCCTATCTTTTTTAACTTTATTTAATTTTTTTGAAATAGAAGCAGATACTTATTAATAGTATCTATCACTTCATATTTCAAATAATTATTCTACACTTTTTAAACTTTCAATCATATCTATTTTCTTTAATACAAAATGGATAATACTGTTAACAATTATCGAAAAAGTAGCTGATATTATTGTAGCATATAAATAGCTAACTGGTAATATATTCCTCATAAACCTTAATTTATCAATTTCCACACTTGCAATTATCATATCAGTTAAAAAATATCCAAAAATTAATCCCAAAAATATTCCAATAACTGTAAATGTTATACTTTCTTTATTTATATAACTATCAACTTCTTTATCATAAAATCCTAGAACTTTTAATGTTGCAATTTCTCTTTGTCTCTCTCCTATATTTATATTTGCTAAATTATATAAAACTACAAATGCTAATAATGCTGAAGCTACTATTAAAATTATAACTACATAGTTTAGAGAATTTAACATATCATCAATCGCTTTTGTAGCATCTGACATCATTACTACACTTGCTACATCTTCAATTTTCAGAAATTCTTCTGATATTTCATTTTTTACTTCTGTTGTCAATTCTTGTGTATTCAGTAAAATCATATTTGTTTTATAGCTCTTAATATTATTTTCATAAAAGTTTTTAGTCATATATACATAATTTGAAACATAATTTTCTGCAATTTGTGTCACTTTAAGCGAATGTTCTATGTTATCGCTATCTATCAGAATAATACTATCTCCTTGCTTTACATTTAAAAATTCTGATACTTTATCTGATAAAATAATTCCATCTTCAGCCAATTGTATTTTTTCATGCTTGTCTACATCTTTTAAATTACACACTTTTTCAAAATCTTCTATCGATTCTATAGCAAATATCGTTGTTTCATAATTAATCTCACTGCCTTTTAATTTACCAGCTGATGCACATATTTTTGAATAATTTTCTATATTTCGGTTGTTTTTTGCTATATCTTCTACTTGCTTTAAGTTTTTATCATCTGATAATGAAATAGACATGTCATACGTAAAAATCTCTCCAAATTGTGACTCTGGTATATCTTTTACAGAATCTTTTAACCCAAATCCAGTTAATATCAGTCCTGTACATCCTGCAATTCCAACTACTGTCATTATTGCTCTTTTCTTATATCTAAAAATATTTCTTGCTGTTACTTTTTTTGAAAAGTTAAATCTTTTCCATATAAATGAAACCTTTTCTAACCAAATTTTCTTTCCATTTTTAGGTGCTTTTGGTCTCATTAGTACCGATGGCATATTTTTAAGCTCTTTAACAGCTACTAGTATTGTAGCTCCTCCTATACATACAAAAGCTATTAGTAATCCAACTAATCCTATATCTAATCTGTAAGTAGCGTAAAATTTTGGAATTTGATATATTGTACTATATATTTTCCAAACTATTTTAGGAATCATAGAAAATCCAACTGTCATTCCTAAAAAACCACCTATAACGCATGCTAAAAATGCATATAAAATATACTTTATTATTATTTGATTATTGGTATAACCTAAAGCTTTTAATGTTCCTATTTCTGTTCTTTCTTCTTCAATCATTCTCGTCATTGATGTTAAACTTATCAGAACTGCTACAAGATAAAATATAACTGGAAATAATCTTGCAATATTTGTCATGGTTTTTATTGCATCCATTATATTAGTATATCCTGTATTATCTTTTCTATCTCTTATATACCACTTTGCTTTTTCAATTTTATCTATCTCATCTTTTGCATAATCTAACTTTCTTTGAGCATCTTCAATTAAATAATTATACCTTGCTTCTTCTCTTACTTCCTTTATATTTTCTATATTTGAAATTACTGGTGTTACTAAATTCCAATATTCTTCACTATATGCATTTAGTTCCTTTGTTCCTTTTACTATACTATATATATTTGTATAATAGTCTAAATTTATTACTCCTTCATTTGTATATATAAAAAAATCTATTGTACCATTTCCTATTGTTGTATTTCCTCTTTCACCAGATATATATATTGGTGATTCTGCAATTCCTACTATTTTAAATTCCTTTTCATTAAAAATTGGAGTATCTTCTGTATTTAATTCATCATTTTCAAGTATTATAGTTTTTCCAATATATTCAGAAAAATTAGTTGTTATTGAGTAATTTTTATCTAGTAAACATTCTTTTTCATTTTCTGGTAACCTTCCTTCTATTACTACTGGTGTATTTGAATTTTCATTGTATTCTATAACTTTACATATACCTTCATTTTCTTCTATAATTGCCATACTGTCTTTTGTTTTTGATCCATAGGTACTTTCTATTCCATCTATTTTGTTTATTGATTCTATGTCTTTCTCTGTTAGTCCTAATGTAGAAATAATATCTATATCAAATAAATTATTTGTATCTGCATAGTGGTCTAAGCTGTCTCTCATATCTGGTCCAGTCGCTATTAGTCCAGAAAAAAAGCCAACCCCTAAAAAAGCCATTATTAAAATTGATATAAATCTTCTTCTGGTTTTTATTATTTCTTTAAAATTATTTTTCCATAAGGATTTTTTCATATTATTTACCACTCTATTTCTTCTATTGATACTGGTGTATCATTTATTTCTATTTTTTCAGCCATTCCATTTTTAAAATAGATAACTTTATCTGCCATTGGAGAAATAGCTGTATTGTGTGTAATTATTATGACTGTCATGTTTTCTTTTCTTGCCATATCTTGTAGAAGTTTTAAAATGCTTTTACCTGTTTTATAGTCTAACGCTCCTGTTGGTTCATCACACAGTAAAAGTTTTGGATTTTTTGCTATTGCTCTTGCTATTGCTACTCTCTGTTGCTCTCCTCCTGATAATTGCGATGGAAAATTATTTTTCCTTTCTTCTAATCCTACTTTGCTTAATATATTTTCTACATCTAATGCATCTGCACAAAGTTGTGTTGCTAGTTCTACATTTTCTTTAGCCGTTAAATTTTGGACTAAATTATAAAATTGAAAAACAAATCCAATATCGTTTCTTCTATATCTTACTAATTGCTTATTATTTAGTTCTGTTAAATCTTTTTCATCTACATAAACATTGCCTGATGTTGCTGTATCCATTCCTCCTAATATATTTAATGTTGTTGTTTTCCCTGCTCCACTTGGTCCTACAATAACTACTAATTCTCCCTTATTTATTTGGAAACTTGTATCATTCAATGCATTTATCTCTACTTCTCCCATTTTGTATTTTTTATTTACATTTTTAAATTCTATATAACTCATTAATTTGGGTCTCCTTTTAATACATAGTTTTATTTTCTATATCCTGAAATTTTCTAAATACTTCTAATGCTTCTTCACTTTTTATATGATGTCTTTTTAAAATATCTTGTTTTTTTCCATTTATGTAATCGTAAATTATATCATCCCTAAATCCTATGTTATTTGCATCTTTTTTAGTATTCGCATAATATATCTCTTTTATATTAGACCAAATAATTGCCGATAAACACATTGGACATGGTTCTGTACTTGTATATAAAATACATTCTGATAAGTCATTTGTTTTTAATATCATTGATGCTTGTCTAATTGCATTAATTTCTGCATGTGCAGTTGGATCTATACTCTCAATTACTGTATTATGTGCAGATGTTATGATTTTTCCATTTTTCACTATTACAGCTCCAAATGGTCCTCCTTTTTTATAATTATTTTCCTTATTTATTTGCGATTCTTGTATTGCTAATTTTATTGCTTTATCATCTATATTATTCATTTTTTACCTTCTTACTCAATATTAATCTTCGTGTATAATATCACATTTTCTGTCTTTTGTTAATACTCTTTTGACAATATGTTTTGAAAGTTTAATATATAATATTTTTGTTATACTAAAACTCATATTAAGTAGAAGATTATTGTGGTTCAGTATATGAATAATAAAAACTGGTTATACTATTTTAAAATTATGGAGGTGTATTATATGAAATTAACAATATGTGAATTAAGTTATTTAAATGAATTAATTACAAGTTGCGTAAATACTATTACTTGTATGTCTTTATTTAAAAATCAAGTTAATGATGCTGAACTAAAATCTTTATTATGCACACATTTTCCTGTGCACATTGAAGATTACAATAAAAAAGTAGAATTTGTAAAAAATGTTGATACTGCATCAGGTAAATTAAATGTTCCTGAGCTTAATACTTCTATCTTCGCAGAAAATATTGAAAAGTGTAAACTTGCTGAACCTATTACTATAAATACTAATATTACAAATTTAACCGATAGAGAGATTGCTTTATCATATTTTCTTACTCTGAAAAGAGCTGGTAAAGAATATGCTATTGCTTCAATGGAAGCAACTAATCCTACTTTAAGACAATTTTTAAAGGATGCTTATACTATGAGTTGTAATCATTCTTTTGAAGTTTATGAATGGATGACAAAAAATAGTTTTTATCCTATTATTTTAACTACTGGTGACCAAACTGGTGATATTTCTAGTATTTATAATCCTATATCTTTATAATATTTATCTTTTGATATTTCATGCTGTGCATTGGATTTCTTATATTTTTTGTTTTTTCTGTTGACTTTTTATGTAAAATATGGTAAAATTAAATTATGAAACGTTACAAATAGTAACAAAAAAACAGAAAACTGGAGGATACAACTATGTACACAACAACAAATTTGTTCACGATTAATGCAACCATTCGGCACGCTCAGACGCAACTGGGTGATGAGATAAGGGCTTTCATTATTCTTGAAGGATCACGGAGCTTTAATTACTGCCATGTAGGAGTCAGCTTCAATATGCAGAAGAGTACAGACGCTGCACAGCTTAAGTACTTCAAGGAATTGGCTAAAGTTAATTGGTTAGCCGATTTAAAGAACTTTAAGCTGAGAGCAATTGTAAGGTGGTCTGCAAACAGAGAGCTGGAACTATTGGCAATCGGGTATCGCGCCATAGATTTGTTCTATGTCCTTGACGGGCCTGGAACCACTACAAATGAAGAAGGCGCACTAAAGATGATTGAGCAGTCCATCACCATGAGGGAAGGGTTGCAACAGTGAAGCATTGGAAACCAAATTCCTTTGCGCCAGTGCGAAAACGACGACGATGTGTATCGTCGCTTTCGCTTAATTATTGAATTTTTATTGTATACGAAAATTTAATATATCTTTTACATCATCGTTAGTTAAATAATTATATTTAATCATCTTCTCCATAACCTGTCTTTGCCTCTGTTTTGCAAGTTCAGGATTTTTTGTTGGAGCATAAACAGATGGTGCATTTGGTATGCCTGCTAACAATATTGCTTCATAATCTGTCATTTCATTCAATTCTTTATTAAAATACCCTCTACACGCTTCTTTCACTGTATAATATCCATCTCCAAAATAGCTAGTATTTAAATATAATTCTAAAATTTTATCTTTATCATAATTTTTTTCTATTTCAAATGACATAAAAACTTCTGCAATTTTTCTAGTAATTTTCTTTTCCTGAGTAAAATAAATATTTTTTGATAATTGCTGTGTTATTGTACTTCCTCCTTCTACAAATTCCATTGCTTTTATATCATTTACTGCTGCTCTGCATATTGCAATTATATCTATTCCATTATGTTCATAAAATCTATGGTCTTCCACTGAGATAACCGCATTTTTATATATTTGTGGTATTTCGTTTATTTTAGTATAATTTTCTTTTTTTTGAATACTAGCGACTTTTTCTTCTAAAGGCATTATTTTTAATGCATCTTTATACATGTTATATCCTTGTCCCACTAATAATAGACCTATACTTATTGATATTGCTATTATTGTTAGCATTACTAATATTACATTTCTTAATATTTTCATTTCCATCACCTTAGCTTTCTATTTTATATATCTTTATTATATTATACTTTTTACATAAAATAGTTGCCATTGATTTCTATTACAATAATCTTACATTTTTGTAATATTAATTTTTATAGTGTATTATCCTCTCTTTTTTAAAATTATGGATACTTCTTAATTAACTCTTCCTTTTATTTTTTGATACAATATTTGTAATTACTACAAACAATAGTATAAATCCAATTATAACAGTCATATTTATCAAAACTGGTTTCAAAGTCTCAAAATTGAATTCTTCAACTGTTTTCAATAATTCATTGCTTTTAATATACCAATATGATGGCAAAATATGTGCTATCTTTAATACAGTATCTGGTAACCATTCCATTGGTACAAAAGAGCCACATAAAAAGCTTGAACCTAAAGCTACTACATTTACTATTCCATTTATCGCTTCCTTATTATTCATTATATTTCCAATTAAAAATGCTATTGTTAGTGCACATATAGTAAATATCAATGAATTTGCCATATACATTACTCCATGCATTGTAAACATTACATTACCTAGTAATATAAAACTTAATAGTACATAGAAAATCCATAATACTACTGCAAATAAACCATTAGATATTAATAATTGTTTATTATACTTTTTATAATTCATACTACTTATAATAGTTCTTTTTTGTATTTTTTCATTTTTGAAACTTGATAAAATCAGACAAACTACATATACACATCCTGCTAAAATAGCGTAGTTAGCAAAATTATAGTAAAATGCTACTCTTGATAATTGATTTGTATCTAATTTTGAAGTCACTTCTATTTTACTCTGTTTTGCTAATGTATTATTCACATTTGAAATTAGTTCATCTTCTGTATTAAATGTTTTTAGATATATATTTGCCACTTTAATATATCTTTCTAACATCATTTCTGCAAGACTTGATTGGTAATCTCCTGTACTTTTTATTTCTATTTTTGGATTTTTATTATCTAAAAAATCCTTCCTATAATTATTTGGTATATATATTATATAATTTACATCTCTATAAAATAGTGCATCGTTGATTGCTTCTTCATCAGCTTTTATATCTATTATATTACTATTTTTCTCTATATAATTTATTAGATCTTCAGTTACTCCTATCTTTTCATCATTATTTATTATTAAGATGTCTGGCTTACTTGCTACAAAATTTGTCGAATTATCACTAGTTGTCATATTGAATGCACCAAATAATACTAAAATTATTGTATATGTTATAATTGGTACTTTACATTTATTTAATACTTTTAAAAATGTTCTAAATATTGTCATATTTTTGCCTCCTTAAACTTAATATTGATATACCTATCATTATAAGAGCAAAAATAAGTAAACTTGCTATATTAAAATAAAATCTATCTAATGTTTCATAATAATATAATGAATAAAAACCATCTGTTATCATACTTGCTGGATTTAATTTATTTACTATTGGTATATTTTTATCTATTATGTATTTCATTGTTATTCCCATCATTCCTGACAAGAAGCATCCTAACATTGTTACTGATATTATAATACCTGTTTTTACATTATCATTTGTTTTAAATACTGTTGCAACCACTATTCCTAGTGATAACCCTGCTAAACTTCCTACTGATGACAATAATATAATAAGTGGTAAATTATTTCCATAATCTACTTTTAGTACAAATATAGTATATGCTAGTAATAATCCTACACCTATTAACTGTGTTATATAGCTTGCTAAAACACTACTCCATATTATTTTTCCTTTTGAAGTTGGACTGACAGCCACTCTTTTTCCATTACTGCTCATATTTGCTAAGTTCTTATTTATTGAATACATACCTAGTATTCCTCCATAAAGGCATGCCATAGCTATTAATGTATAAAACTCTACCATTGTATAGCTTAAATTTTTATTGGATATGTTTTCTATATTAATATTATTTTCTTTCAACATTTGTGTAACATCATTATACACTGTTGCATATAATGAATTGAAATTTCCTGTCTCTTCTGGAAACATTGCATTTTGTTCTGCTATTCTTTTTTCTGCTACTTTTATCATTATTTCTTCTGATTGTAATATTTCTTCAGTTACATATTTTAATATTGTTTCGTTTATTCCGCTAGTACTAACTACTATTTTAAGTTCTTCTTCAAATATTAAATATCCATCAATTTCTGCATCTTCCAATAGCTGTTTTGCTTCTTCTTCTGTTGTATATTTCGTGTTGAATAATCTTTCATCACTGTTTTCGTCACTTAATATTTTGAATGTTTCTTTAAATACTTCATTATTTTTATATTCTTTATTTTCTACTATGGCTATATTTATAATGTCCAATTTTTCACTATTCTCTATGTTTGAAAATGCCATATTGAAAAATGTTCCTAATATTATTGGAAAGGCAAAAGTCCAAAATATTAGTATTCTACTTTTGAAGAGAGTTTTTAAGGCATATTTAAAATTATGTATAAACATTAGTCTCTTAATTCCTTTCCTGTTAATTCTAGAAATACATCATTTAATGTTGGTCTTTCTGAAAATATTTTACTATATTTTATACTCTCTTCTTTCAAATAATCTATTAGCTCTATTAGATTATTTTTGCCTTTTTTATATGTTATTAATAATGTTTCATTAGCGTATTCAACTTTTTCTACATTTTCAAATTGTTTTATTTTTTCTATATATTTATTATCTAGTTGCATTACTTCTACTGTTACCTTTTCTTCGATTTTTGCTAGTTCTTTTAATTCATCTGTTGTTCCACTTGCTATGATTTTTCCTTTATCTATTATTATTACTCTATCACATAATATTTCTACTTCTTCCATATAATGTGTTGTATAAATTATCGTTGCTCCATCATCTCTTAACTTTTTTATCCCATCTAGTATATTATTTCTACTTTGCGGATCAACCGCTACTGTTGGTTCGTCTAAAAATATTATTTTTGGTTTATGTGCTATTCCACATGCTATATTTAGTCTTCTTAATAGTCCTCCTGATAATTGTTTTGGATAGAATTTTTTAAATTCTTCTAACCCTACTAATTTTATTGCTTCTTCTATATATTTTTTTCGTGTTTCTTTGTCTTTTATATATAGTCCACAAAAATAGTCTATGTTGTCATATACATTTAATTCTTCGAATACTGCTACATCTTGGAATACTACTCCTATTTGTCTTTTTATGTCATAAGCATTTGGTTTCATTTCTTTATCAAATATCTTAATGCTTCCATTACTAAAATTTAATAATGATAATATGCAATTAATTGTTGTCGTTTTCCCACTTCCATTTGGTCCTAATAATCCTAATATCTCACCTTCATGTACTTCAAATGATAAATTATCTACTGCTTTTAGTCTCTTGTATTCTTTTGTTAAGTTCTTTATTTCTATTACATTTTTCAACTTACTTTCCCCCTTATTTTGTTTGCTGAATTTATATTAACACAAAAAGAAGCATTTATCAATATAAATACTTCTTTAAAAATGTAAACTTTATACTATATATTTATCCTTTAAAAATTTTCCAGTATAACTTCTTTCATTTTTACATATTTGTTCTGGTGTACCACAAGCTATTATCTCTCCTCCGTTGTCTCCACCTTCTGGACCTAAATCAATTATATAATCTGATGTCTTTATTAAATCTAAATTATGTTCTATTACAATAATTGTATTTCCTGTATCTACTAATCTTTGTAAAATATCTACTAATCTATGGACATCTGCTATGTGTAAACCTGTTGTTGGTTCATCTAATATATATAATGTCTTTCCTGTCGCCCTTTTTGACAATTCTGTTGCAAGTTTTACACGCTGTGCTTCTCCTCCTGATAAAGTAGTTGATGGCTGTCCTAATTTTATATATCCTAATCCTACATCAGCTAATGTTTGTATCTTTTGCTTTATTTTTGGTATTTTATCGAAGAATATTAGAGCTTCTTCAACTGTCATATCTAATACTTCTGCTATATCTTTTCCTCTATATTTTACTTCTAATGTTTCTCTATTATATCTTTTCCCTTTACATACTTCGCAAGGCACATATATATCTGGTAGGAAATGCATTTCTATCTTGTGTACTCCATCTCCTGAACAGCTTTCACATCTTCCTCCTGCTACATTGAAACTAAATCTGCCTTTTTCATATCCTCTCATCCTTGCTTCATTTGTTCCCGCAAATATATCTCTTATTAAATCAAACACTCCTGTATATGTTGCTGGATTTGAGCGTGGCGTTCTTCCTATTGGTGATTGGTCTATATTGATTATTTTATCAATATTTTCTATTCCTTTTATTCCTTTACATTTCCCAGGTTTTTCTGTAGATTTATTTATCTCTTTTGCTAAATTTTTATATAATACTTCGTTTACTAATGTACTCTTTCCTGACCCTGATACACCTGTTATACATGTAAATACTCCTAATGGAAATTTTACACTTACATTTTTTAGATTATTTTCTGTTGCATTACATACTTCAATTACTTTACCTTTTGTTATTTTTCTTCTACTTTTTGGAACTTTTATTTGTTTTCTCCCACTTAAATAATCTCCTGTTATTGAACCATCTATTTTTTTGATTTCTTCTGCTGTTCCTTGTGCCATTACATTTCCTCCATGTACTCCTGCTCCTGGTCCTATGTCTATTATTTGATCTGCTGCATACATTGTATCTTCATCATGCTCTACAACAAGTAATGTATTTCCTAAATCTCTTAATTTTTTTAGCGTTGCTAATAATTTTTCGTTATCTCTTTGATGTAATCCTATACTTGGTTCATCTAATATATACAATACTCCTGTTAATCCTGATCCTATTTGTGTTGCTAGTCTTATTCTTTGTGCTTCTCCTCCTGATAAAGTTCCACTGCTTCTACTTAATGTTAAATATTCAAGTCCTACATCTATTAAAAATTGTAATCTATTGTCTATTTCTTTTAATATCATTTCTGATATCATCGCTTCTGTTTTATTTAATTTTAAATCACTTAAATATTTCTTTATGTTTCTTATTGACATTTCTGTTAATTCATTTATATTTTTGTCTCCTATTTTAACTGATAATACTTCCTTTTTTAGTCTTGCTCCATTACATACTAAACAAGGTGATTCGCTCATATACATTTCATAAAAATCTCTCATTCCTTGTGATTTAGTTTCCCTATATCTCCTATCTAGTGTTGGTATTACTCCTTCGAATGGTGTTGTAAATTTTCTTATTCCTGATGGTGACTCAAATTCAAAATCAATTTTTTCATTTCCTGTTCCATATAGTATCTTTTCTAAAAATTCTCTTGGCAATTTATTTATTGGCTTTTTGATGTCTACTCCATAATGATTTCCTATACTCTCAAAATACATCTTCGCCATTGTTTCGCCTTTTTTCATTGTACTTGAACCAAATGCTCTGACCCCATCATATAAGGTTTTATTTTTATCTGGAATTATTAGTTCTTCATCCATTCTCATTAAATATCCTATACCTGTACATTCTGGACATGCTCCAAATGGATTGTTAAATGAAAACATTCTTGGTGTTAGTTCTGGAAAACTGAATCCACAGTCTGGACATGCATAATTTGAACTATATAATATTTCTTTTTCTCCTATAATATCTACTTTTACCAGATTATCTGCAAATTTTAATGCTGTTTCTACTGATTCTGCTAATCTGCTTCTTATTTCATCTTTTATGACTAATCTGTCTACTATTAAATCTATATCATGTTTTTTCTTTCTATCTATTTCTATGTCATCTGTTAGTTCATATATTTCTCCATCTATTTTTGCACGTATAAATCCTTGCTTTTGGAATTCTTCTAATTGTTTTGTGTATTCTCCTTTTCTTCCTCTTACTACTGGCGCCAATATTTGTATTTTTGTTCCTTCTTTTAAATTTAATATGTTGTCTATAATTTGGTCTAATGTTTGTTTTTCTATTTTTTTGTTACAGTTTGGGCAATATGGTACTCCTATTCTAGCATATAATAAACGTACATAATCATATATTTCAGTTACTGTTCCTACTGTTGAACGTGGGTTTTTAGATGTTGTTTTTTGGTCTATTGATATTGCTGGTGATAATCCTTCTATTGATTCTACATCTGGTTTCTCCATTAACCCTAAGAATTGTCTTGCATATGATGATAGACTTTCTACATATCTTCTTTGTCCTTCTGCATATAATGTGTCAAATGCTAATGATGATTTTCCTGAACCTGATAATCCTGTTATTACTACTAGCTTATCTCTTGGTATTTCTAAATTTATATTCTTTAAATTATGCTCTTTTGCTCCTTTTATTACTATTTTGTCATTCATTTTATTTTTGCCCCCTCTTTTTTAGTTTTAACAATTTTACCATTTTTATATATTTTTTTCAACCAATTTATTGAATTTCTAGTTAATTCCTGTAATTTTATCAAACAAATGTTATTATACCATTTATAACTTATCTTAATTAAATATTATATCTTTTAGAAAAAGCAATCTCCTTTTTTATGAGAGATTGCTTTTCACAAAATCCTTGTGTTTCCGTTCTATTTTTGTTGCTATCTTTAGCAACTTTGATGGAGTAATTCTATCGAGACCAGCTTCCGCCACCAATTTTTGTCTGATGAACAAGACCTGTATCCGGATCTTCCCTCACGACAATCTTGCTTCCAGCAACTTCCTGCACATGCCGCTGAACTGTTGCCACCGCCTGTCCTTGTCTCTTTTCTGCCTCCGCAATCCTTTGCTCGTCCTTTTTTTCTCTTGCTTCATACGGTAACATTCTGATGTCCTCCTTGTTTGTTTTATAGCCAATATAGAACTCAAATTTTGACTGTTATGATTTTATCATATTTTATGTTAATTGTCAACTTGAAATTCTTATAAAACCGTGTTTTCTAAAATAGTATTTTTTCTAATTCTTTTATCTTATCTCTTATTTCTGCTGCTTTTTCAAATTCCATCTTACTAGCATATTCTAACATTTCTTGTGTTAAATCATTTATTACTTGTTTCAAGTCTTTTTCATCTTCTAATTGATATTCTACTTTTATATCTTCTACTTGTGTTGCTTTTATTGATTCTCTTACTGACTTCTTTATTGTCTGTGGAATAATATTATTTTCGATATTGTATTTTTCTTGTATAGAACGTCTTCTATTTGTTTCCCTTATCGCTTTTTCCATAGACTCTGTTAACTCATCAGCATACATTATTACTGTTCCCTCTGTATTTCTTGCAGCTCTTCCTATTGTTTGTATTAAACTTCTTTCTGAACGTAAAAATCCTTCCTTATCTGCATCTAAAATTGCTACAAGTGATACTTCTGGTATATCTAACCCTTCTCTTAATAAATTTATCCCTACTAGTACATCAAACTCTCCTAATCGTAAATTTCTTATTATTTCCATCCTTTCTAATGCTTTAGTTTCCGAATGTATATAATTTACTTTGATATCTAAATTCTTCAAATATTCTGTTAAATCTTCTGCCATTTTTTTTGTTAGGGTTGTAATTAAGACTCTTTCTTGTTTTTCTTTTCTTATTCTTATTTGTTCTATCAAATCATCTATTTGATTTAATACTGGTTTTACTTGTATTTTTGGGTCCAGTAATCCTGTTGGTCTTATTATTTGTTCTACTACATTTTCTTTACTATGATTTTCTTCATATTCAGCAGGCGTAGCACTTACAAATACTACTTGATTTAATTTCTGTTCAAATTCTTCGAATTTTAATGGTCTATTATCATATGCTGATGGTAATCTAAATCCATAGTTTACTAATGAATCTTTCCTTGACCTATCTCCATTATACATTGCTCTTACTTGTGGTATTGTTGCATGTGATTCGTCTACTAATAATAAGAAATCACTAGGGAAATAATCAAATAAGGTAAATGGAGGACTTCCTTGTTCCCTTCCACTTATATGTCTTGAATAGTTTTCTATTCCTTGGCAAAATCCTGTTTCTTTCATCATTTCTATATCAAAATTTGTTCTCTCTTCTATTCTTTGTGCCTCTATTAGTTTGTTTTGCTCTTTAAAGTATTTTACTCTTTCTTCCATTTCCTTTTCTATAGTTAATATTGCTCTTTCCATTTTTTCTTTTGATGTTACATAGTGTGAATTTGGAAATACCATTATATGTTCCCTTTTTCCTGTTGCCTTTCCTGTTAATGGATTTATTTCTGATATTTTTTCTATTTCATCTCCCCAGAATTCTACTCTTACAGCTGTTTCACTTTGGTCTGATGGATATACTTCTAATACATCTCCTTTTGCTCTAAATGTTCCTCTCTTGAAATCTATTTCGTTTCTAGTATATTGCATTGTTATTAACTTTTTTATTATCTCATCTCTTGTCTTATTCATTCCTGGACGTAGTGATACTATCATATTCTCATAATCTATGGGATCTCCTAATCCATATATGCAAGATACTGATGCTACTACTATTACATCTTTTGTTTCAAATAGGGATGCTGTTGCTGAGTGTCTTAGTTTGTCTATTTCATCATTTATTGATGCATCTTTTTCTATATATGTATCTGAACTTGCTATATAACTTTCTGGTTGGTAATAATCATAATAACTAACGAAATACTCCACGTTATTCCCGAGGGAAAAACTCTTTGAATTCACTATAAAGTTGTCCAGCTAATGTCTTATTGTGTGCTAAAACAAGTGTTGGCTTTTGTACTTTTTCAATTATATTTGCCATTGTGAAAGTTTTTCCGAGATCCTGTAACTCCAAGTAACGTCTGGAATTTCTTGCCTTCCATTATCCCTTTACTTAAATATTCTATTGCTTTTGGTTGGTCGCCTGTTGGCTTATATTCTGAGTGTAATTTAAACATTTTTTCCTCCATTATATTTTTATTATGACTATTATGAACCTAAAATTTCGTGTAAAATGCCAAACAAATTTGTGTTTTTCTATTTTTATATTAGCATTTATGTTAGCGTTTTTTTATACATTTACAGGAATCTGCTATATATGTAACTATCTATAAAATATACTTTTTATCTTATTAATTATCTCTTTAAATATAGATTCTTTATATTCTATTATTTCTGCCTTTGGCTCTTTATTATCTATTTGGTTTATATTCTTTTTGTTTTTTAATAAATTATCCCAAGAATATTTTTCTTCAATTTCCTTCTGATACTCATCATTATTAGATAAATATATTTTATATAAATCTTTTTTTATTTTTCTATTTGGGCACCAATATTGATAATTAAGCATAGCAATAAGTACCATTGTTGTTCTACTCAGATAATTTTTGTCTAATGGATTTAACTTATTAATATTGGGTTCATAGTTTTCAAGCCTTTCACTCTGAAACAGCTTTATTATTTTCTTAGGAATCTTCTTTACATATTCATTAGGCATATATTGTAAAACTGCACATAATTCTGTATAAGCTTGTCTGGTTTCATATGTCATTGCCACTGCTCCTCTCTAAAATATGATACCGTTTAATTCATTTGGTAATTCTAATCCATATTTTTGATTTATTTCATCAATTACCTTATTATCTGTTATTATTTTGTTATTAATTACAAATACTTTGTTATCTTCTTTATCTAAACACATTATTATTTTTTTATATTCAGTATCATCAAATTCTAACAATACTAGTAATTCTTTATTTTCTACTTTAATTTTTTTTGCCATATATTTATTCTCCTCTTGCTATATGTTCTTGTGTATTATCTCTTTCTTTTCCAAAAACAGCTTGAATAGTATCAACTTCTTGCATTATTTCGTATGCTGATACATCTTTTGTTTGCTCTTGTAACTCTATATCTATGTCTGACATATCGTCTATAAAACTTCTTTCTTCTCCGTAATTCTATTCTCTCTAATTCACCATTAGAATTTAAAGAATAAAACTCATAATAATACCTATAGTCATTATTGGCTGAATAAGGACTATATTGTATTTTTAACAAGTTTCCTACACTTGAAATAGCTGTATAATCTTTATCCTGTTTATTGGAACCATACTTTAATTTTAACTCTTTTCCTTTTTCTCTTAGTCGTTCCATTAAATCTGCTACATTCTGTTCTTGCGAAATTCCAAATTTTGTTTCAAATATTCTCTTACTGCATCTCTTTAAAACTTCAGAGTCAATTTGTCTATCAAGAGAACTCCATAGTTTATTTTCTTCTAACGCCATACCATTTCTGTCGAAAATTTTTTCGTTTAAATCTGCTCTTAGTGTTGAATTATGATACTTATCATCACAAAGTATCATATAATAATCTCTAATTTGTCTATATCTAACTTGACTAATTTTATCATTCTGCTCATCGATTGTCTCTGGTCTGTCTTGTTCAAGTATAATCTTTATTATTGGCTTTTTATTCCACTCTTGCAATGTTATATCTCCTGTTTCTTTATATAACTCAGTTATAGTCTGCCAATCTTTTTTATTTGTTTGTTTACACACTTCAAAATATTTTTTTAATATACTATGTGCCATACTTTGTTTTTCTTCAGAACCCATAATTTCATCTCTAAAAAATAATCCATTTAATATTTTTGCAGAAATCTTTCCATTTAAACTAGTCAAAAGCATAAGTATTTCATCTGCTCTTGCTATAATATCAGGTTTTTTACATTCTATTAATTTGCAAACTATATTTTCTAGAGTATCATATAGTTCATCTTTCACTTCCTCTTGAAATTTTAAATTCGTCGTATGTCTTCCACTTACTATATAACTATTTATTTTTAAATTAAGTAATTGATCTGATAATTCTAACACCTTTTTTAAATCTTCATTGACATCATTTCCTAGAACTTCACCATACTTTTCAATAATATCTTCTTTAAAAATATCTAATGATGATTTTTTTTCTTGTATATCTTCTGAAAAGTATTCTTTTAGCATATTTTCTTCACCAACTATGATTGATACTATTTTATAAATGTATTTTTCTGTACTATAAGAGTTATTTTGTATTCCAGTAATCATTTCTGCTAATATATCTGTCATTCCTTCATTAACAGCAACATTTTGTTGTTTAGCTTCTATAGTTCCATCTGAATAATAACGAACTTTCTTACTAATCTGTAATCCACATTTTACATTTGCTTCTTCAAATTTTCCTTTTAGAGTAATACCTTTTTTACATAGAATAATTTTACTTGATAAAGCATGTAATAATTCATGTATTATAATTTTTTTATAATCATCAAATGTTTTTATTCTATTAAGATTGAAATTCAAAGTACCTTTTCCATTAGGCTCTGGATTCCATGATGCATCTGCATAGGTTCGTTTCTCTTCCTTATAAGTTACATCACTTATTATATAATCTAATTTATTTCTTATCTGTTCTATTGACATTACTTTGCCTAGAATTTTATTATCTCCTAATTGCTCTATAAAAAATTCTATTAATTCTACTTTATTCATTTGCTTCATAAATACAACCTCATATTTATTTTATATTTTGATATAATAATTAGCATTTTTCAATATTTAAGGAATTTTACTTATCCATTCTATATTATACCTAAAAAAGTTTATATCATTATAAATTATTCTTTTTCATTTTGCAAGACGGTTATAGAATATTAAATCAGGATAATAATATTTATAACCAATTTTAATCCTTTGTTGACTAGCTACAAATGAAAAGCCTCTTCCTAGTTCTAATAGAAATTCTGTCAAATGAGAAAGTAGTGCTTTTTCTAAATCTGTTTCTAAATAATTTTTATTTTCTTTTAGCCCAGCAAATTCAAAAATATAAGGAGTTTTTAAAAGTTCTTCTGGTTGATTTTCAATTAGACCTTTTGTTGACTCTAGCATAATTTTATTTTTATCTGGTGATATTAAATATCTATCATATAATTTTGTATTTATTTGTCTCCTTAGTTCTCTACACCCCCAATTAGACTTAATGCTTTCAATTTCATAAAACTCTCTTTCTTCTTTTCTATTTATTTTAATTAATTCTTGAAAATGTGCCCAACTCAATTCGGTCGACACTGTCGACCAAATTGGATACATTTCGTAAAATCTTCTCATTCTTCTAATTCTAACTGGCGAAAAACCTCCTCCAAATTCATTTGTTAATTTAGTTGATAATGCTTCTATTATCTTTTTTCCATAACTTGCTTTGTTACTGTTTTCAGACAATTCATATGTAATCTTTCCAACATACCAATAAACTTCTACCATAGTTGTATCAATATGTTTTAGCATTTTTCCTCGTGCTATAATAATTTTATTTCTAATATCATCATATATTTTTTCAATATCTATCAAATCATTATTTGTTTTGATAATGTCAATTGATTCAGATATATTTTTATTGTCCATATGTATTTTCAACTCACTTTCTTCTAACTAATATTATCCCTTTACTTAAATATTCTATTACTTTTGGTCGGTCGCCTGTTGGCTTATATTCTGAGTGTAATTTAAACATTTTTTCCTCCATTATATTTTTATTATGACTATTATGAACCTAAAATTTCGTGTAAAATGCCAAACAAATTTGTGTTTTTCTATTTTTATATTAGCATTTATGTTAGCGTTTTTTTATACATTTACAGGAATCTGCTATATATGTAACTATCTATAAAATATACTTTTTATCTTATTAATTATCTCTTTAAATATAGATTCTTTATATTCTATTATTTCTGCCTTTGGCTCTTTATTATTTATTTGGTTTATATTCTTTTTGTTTTTTAATAAATTATTCCAAGAGTACCTTTCTTTAATTTCCTTTTGATATTTATCATTATTAGATAAATATACTTTATATAAATCATCTTTTATTTTTCTATTTGGATGCCAATATTGATAATTAAGCATAGCAATAAGTACCATTGTTTTTCTACTTAAATAATTTTTGTCTAATGGATTTAACTTATTAATATTTGGTTCATAGTTTTTAAGCTTTTCACTCTGAAACAGCTTTATTATTTTCTTAGGAATCTTCTTTACATATTCATTAGGCATATATTTTAAAACTGCACATAATTCTTTATTTTCTACTTTAATTTTATTTGCCATCTATATAATACTATAATCGCATAATATATTCCATACAGTATCATTAATATATCTATTATTTCTAACATACAAACGATTAATCTTAACATAATTGTCACCTTATTTATTATACACAATTAAATAAAAAAGTAAATGACTATATCGTCACTTTTGGAAATTTTTATTAAACAAGAGCAACCAAAGGTTCTTCACCCTTGTTTGCTCTCGTTCATTATTGTAAAGATTCAGCATTCTTCTGTAAGCTCAGGCAGTCCCAAGTCTTTACACCAGCTGTTTGCTGCCTTAATAATATCCTCTTGGCATCTATTACATAATCTCTCTGTTTCTTTAAAGAACTGGTTCATTTTGATTTTTTTCAAAACTCCCTCATGAAAATGATATTTGCCTTCATAGATAATCATATCATCGTAGGCGTCGTTCCCATTTACATCAATGTATACTCTGAGAACTAGCCTATCATTGTGTGATGTGATAATATCAATATGACTAAAGAATACCTCTCTGGCAAAAGCCAAAACACTTTTTCTTATCATATCTGTCCTTTCTGCCATATATGGCTGAAACTCTTTTACAAATAGCAATTTTACTATTTCATTACTTACATATTTTAACACACTTTACATAAAATTTCAAGCATCGATTAAGTAATAAATCTTTATTTTTGTAATGTTACAATTTTGATGAATTACTTTTGCAAAAATCTTATCGATTTCTAAATTTCATATTGCTTTTTATTTCATATAATTTGTTTTCCTTTTTATTTGATAATTATTCCCCAGCACAACTACAATATTAGGAAATTTCTTAATCTATATTTATTAATTCATATTCTTTTGTTCCAAATCCAAGGTCAACAGCTACATCTATTGTATGGGTTCCATGTTTTGATTCTACTCTTTCTAAAAAATGCTCTTTCCCTTTATCTTCAGATTTCTTTATTAAATCTATACATGCTTGATCTATTGCGATAGGATCTAAAGAAGCTAAAATCCCTATATCTTTCATACATGGATTTTCAGCAACAGCGCAACAGTCGCAGTCTACTGATAAATTACACATTATGTTAATATAAGCAATTTTATTTCCAAAATACTTCGCAACTGCTGATGCAGAATCTGCCATCGCTTCTAAAAATTTATCTTGTTCTACTTTAAACATTTCTTCAAATGTTCCATTTTCATTTCCAACACAATGTATGTAACTTTTTCCGTGTCCTGATGCTACACCTATTGATAATTGCTTTAAAGCTCCACCATATCCTCCCATTGGATGTCCTTTAAAATGTGACAATACTAACATTGAATCATAATTTTCTATATTTTTTCCTACATAATCTCTTTTTATTATTTTTCCATTTGGAATTTCTAATATCTTGTCTGGACCTTCAGCATCTAAAATATCTACGTCGAAATATTCACTCCATCCATGTTCTTTCATTAATTTTATATGTCTTTCAGTAGTATTTCTTGCTCCATCATATGCTGTATTACATTCTACGACTGTTCCTCCAACTTTTTCTACAATAGCTTTTACAAATTCAGGTTTGATATAATTTTGATTTCCTTTTTCTCCTGAATGTAATTTTACAGCTACTTTCCCTTGTAAATTTACTCCCAATGTTTCATACATTTTTACTACTGATTCTGGAGTAATTTCTTTAGTAAAATAAACTTTTGCTTTTTCCATATTTCAATCTACCTTTCTATATTAAAATTTTACTAGTGTTATTAGTACTTTGTTTTTTTACATACTTTCATTAAAATAAATTAAATCTTATTAAATTGTAAAAGAAGAATATCAAATTCTACTTTAAGTATAATTGTATTCTTCTTTATTTAATCAATTATTTTACATTTACTGAAACTAGAAGTGTTTTTTCTCCATATTTTATTGTTAAACCTTGATCCAAGTTTGAAGTTGTTGCACCTGTATTTATAGCTATTCCTACAGCTACTACATTATGAGCTTCTGTTGTTGCTTGTGCATAATCACTACCATTTTTGTATAATGGTATAACATCAATGTCTCTTGAAGGTGCACTAGCATTTTCTGAAACTACTAATTTCTTTGTTCCATCTGCTCCAGTTTTTCCTGTTTTTCCTACATCTTTAAATATTAGGTCTACATGTTCTGATTTCTCTTTTAATTCTACATCTAAAATTGTATATACTTTTCCATTTAATTCCATTGTTTTTGCTACACTGCTATTATATGTTTGGTATAAGTTAATTGATATTCCAGCTGTTGAAGGTGTAGTATTATTTATTATAATTGTATCTGCAATAACTTTACTTACATTAATTGTTAATTTTACACTATTTGCTGTAGTATATTTGCTTGATGTAATATTCATTGTTATTGTTGCTGTTCCAGCTGTAGTTGCTGTATTTATATAAAGTGCTGTTGCTGGTTGAGCTGCTGTTGATACTTGTATCATGCTGTCTCCATTTGCTAAACTTGTTGTGCTGTCTTCTAAACAACTATCTCCTTCTTTTGTTATTGATACTCCATCAACATCATTAAATATTTTTGTTCTTATAATTTTTGTATTATCTTTGTAATCATAATATTTATGATTGAATTCTATTGCTAATTTTAGAGTTTTTTCTGTTTTTAGTGATAACTCTTCTGTTTCAAGTTTTGTAGCTCCATTATATAATTCTATTCCTGTTATTTCATTATCTTCTTCTACAGTTACTGGATCTAATACTTTTGTTATTCCACCTTGCATTACATTACTTCCTTGTACATTTAATGATATTTGATATTGTCCTGGATATGGTGCATATAGTTTTATTGTTACTTCTCCATTATTGTCATCTTCATATATTATATGTGCAGAATTTTTAGCTTCATCTGCTGTTCCTTCAGTTGGTATTACTGATGTTATTATACTGTTCTTTAATAAATAACTTTCTAATTTTGTTACATTTGTTGATGAAACTTTTGCTATTACTATTTCTTTACCTGTTTCATATTTATTTGTATCACTTTCAGGTTGTTTTACTACATTTATATCTCTGATCAGGTCTTCGTCTTTTACTGGATTTCTATTAAGTATTGTTTTTGTTTCTGTTTCATTTGATCTTTTTCCTAATACAAATTGTTGTATTGCTAATGCATCTGCTGTTGTTACTTTGTCTTCTCCTATTCTTTCAACATCTGCTGCTTCTATTTGTATATCATCTAATGTCACTAACCCTAATACATATTTTTGTACCTCTAATGCATCTGCTGTTGTTATTTTTCCATCTTTATTAACATCCCCATAATTTATAATTGTATGTATTGTTCCATCTTTTTCGAATTCGTCTCCTGTTTTTACAGGATCATTTTCACTTGTTGTTTTTACTCCAAATTCTGATTCTACAGCTGATAATGGAAGTGTATCATTTCTTTTTGATAATGCATATGTTACTACTGTTTTATTAGATACTAAATATTCATGTACTGCAATAGATTTTTTATCTGATGCTGCATTTACATTTGCTCCTAATGTACTTATTGTTAAAATTCCTGTAACCATCAATACTGAAAGTATTTTACTCTTTTTCACAATTTCTTCCTCCTTACTCTTATTTATATCTTCTATTGTTTACTTTTTTTGGTTTTGATGCTTTTACTACAAAAACAGCTATTATGGCTACTATTGCACATATTGCTGGTATCATTATTATTATTCCTGTTTTAGGAAGTTCTGTTATTGGATTTCCATTTTCATCTAAATATGGTCCTTCTTCAATTTTTAAAACTTCTATGTCTGGATTTTCTATAACTTCTCCATTTTTTCCAATTTCTATTGTTCCTTCTACATTAAATGGTACATGCTCTCCTGTACTTATTGCTTTGAATTGTAATGATAATTCTTTTGTTGTTCCTTCTTTTAGGTCAAATGCTGATACTGTTACTACATTATCTGATGTTAGATTTGATCCTGTTGCACTTAATGTACTTTTTGCTGAATCTTTCATATATTCAAATTTCGTATTGTCAAATTTTAAGTCGAATTGTAAGTACTCTACTTCATCATCTGTTGTAAGTGTTACAGTTACAATTTCTCCTACTTTCATTTCTGTTTTGTCTTGTGATAATTTTGCAGCATTTACTGTTGGTACCATAATTGCTAGTACTAGCATAATTGTTACTATACCTAAAAATAATTTTTTCATTTTATCCTCCTTAAAATATTATAAATTATTTTCTTTTTGAGATTTTCGTATTTTGCTTTATTTAAGCAATTACTCTTTTATCTCTTGAGCTTTTATTATAAGCCTAGTTAATCCTCCTGGATTACATGTTATAAGCGTTACTTCTTTTTTTCCATTTGTACTTTGACTTAAGCAGTCTAATTCTGTTGGATATACTGTATACTTTTTGTATACTTTGTATGTGACACTTCTTGATTGTGCTTTGTCTATGATATAAAATGTGTCTCCTTCTTGTAAATCCTTCAGGTCTATAAATATTCCTCTATAATTATGTCCTGCTATACAGAAATTTCCTTGTTCGTTTAGTTGTGGACCGTAAAATTTAGTAACTGCTAAACTTAATGAAGAATCTGTAGTTTTACTTAAGATATTTTGTTCTATTCCTATTTTGTCTATTACAATTACTCCAAGTACATCATATCCTCCAATTTTATCTGGTATTTCTTTGTTTGTTACTTCTTCTGGCGGTAATATGATTTCTTCCTCGTCTTTAGTTACATTATTATTATTGATGTTTTCCTCTGTATAATTTTTCGTTAGTATTGGTATTTCAGCTATTACAAATATTAATAATATAACTAGAATAATTATGAACATTAATTTCTTAATAATACCCTTGCTTCTTCTTCTCTTTTTTTCTATTGCATGCTTTCCTCCATGTGATCTTCTTTGAGAACGCTTTCCGCTAGAGTATTTTCCTTTAGAATGTTTGCCCAATTGAAATTTCCTCTTTTCTTTTATCCTAGATAAATTTACATATTTCTCCAACTCTTAATATTATAACATTTTAATCTTTTTTTGTAAATATTTTTTTACAAAAAATAGAAAAATTATGTTAACTTTTTTGTATCTATAACTAGATTATATTTCTCCACTCGCATCTGGATTTTGTTCTGGTGTTGGTTGAGAATCTTTTGGGGCATCTTGTGGTTCATCTTCTTGGGATTCATTTACATTTTGTGGTACATTACTATCTGTATTTACATTTTTATTTACTATTACTGCTATTATTACTATTATAGCTATTATCGCTACTATAATAACACCACATATTACTTTTTTTCTTAAATTATACTCTTTCATTTTTACTCTCCTTTTTTATATTTTTAATTTTACTTTTGTACAATTTTTAATGTTAACTTTTCTTTATATTTTATTTAAAATATATAAAATTGTCAATTGTAAAATTAAAATTAAAAAGATTTCTATTTTCTTTTGAAAAACATTTAACAAGAATGAAGATTGACTTAACAGCTGTTTGTAATTTCTGTTATGTCAATCCTCTTTCTTAAGTTCTTTTAACTTTGAATTTTTTGAAGTTTTTAATATTCAATTAAATCTTCATCATCTATGTCGAATTCGTAAACATTACCTACTCCAAGTTTGTTGATTAACATTATTCTGTAATATCCATTTTTGTCTAGCTTATAAGTTTGTTGTAATTCTCCACCTGATAAGTCTTTTAAGTCTCCTTCGAATTCTTCTTCAGTATCATTGTAGTACATATAATACTCTGCTGTAGCTATATCGTCTACATTATCAATTATGAATTCATATCCTCTTCCGTCTGCTGCTCTTACAATTTTAGCCGTTGGTTTGATTATTTCTATTATTATTGTTTTTTCTGTTCTTTCATTACCTTCTCCTACTACTATTACATACTCTACTGATTCTGTATTTCCTGTTGGTTGTCTTAATGTATGTTTCTTTTGAACTTTTACTCCATTAACTGTTCCTTGATCATCTCCACTCCATGTAATTACTACATCGTGTGCAAATTTAGTTACGTCTTCTACTAATGGTACGTTCAAACCTTTATCTACATAGTATATTTGTGTTCCATTTACTGTAATAGGTGTCATTGCTGTGTATTTCTTTCCTGTTTTGCTATCTGTATAAGTTACTTTTATTGCATGTGCTCCTGAATTCTTTGTTGATGGTACTACTATTTCTAAGCTATCCTTATCTGTTATTTGTTCTGTTCTTCTTCCTGCTGCTGTTGTTTTCCATACTTCAATTCCTGATATATCTACTTCTTCTCCTCTTTCATATATTAGTTTACCTCTGTTAAGTGCTACTATTCCATTTACATAGTCTTGTAATTTTATAGTAAATTTATCAGTAAATCCTGCATATGTTACTGTTATTGTTTGTTCTGCTAATGTGTTACTATCATATCTTGTTATCATACTTGAAGTTATTGGTATTTGTTTTTTTGTTTCATTAACTCTTGCTACTTCTAATATTGCATTTGTAAAGTCTAATTTATCTCCATATCTAACTGCTGTTGGTGCACTTATTATTCTTATTCCTATAGTTTCAATATTTTCTATTACTAATGTTGCATTCATTGTTGCTGGGCTTACTGAACTATAATTTTGTTGTAATTCTTCACTTAATGCAAATGTTGCTGTTGCATAATATGTTCCTGCTGCTACTCCACTATTTTGTGTATATGTAGCTGTTACTCCTTCTGGTAATCCTGTTACTCTTATTGTATGTTCTGCTCCATCATAATCTACTGTATCACCATCAAATTTAACTTGGTTCATATTTAATGCATATGGTATTTTATTTATTGTTAATGTAGCTTGCATTGTTGCTGGAGTTATTGTGTTGTAATGTTCCTTTAATTCTTCACTCAATTCGAATATTGCTGTTACAGGATATATTCCTGCATTTGTATATGTATTTGTTGTATATGATACACTTATTCCTTCTGGTAATCCTGTAGCTTCTATTTTGTGTTCTTTTCCATTGTAGTCTACTGTTTTATTGTCGAATTTTACTAATTTTGATATATCATATGCTTCTACTTTTGCTACTTCTATTACAACTTCTATACCTGTTACTATTTCAAAGTTCTTTGCATCTGCTGGTGTATATTTTACTGTAAATGTACGTAATCCTTCATTTCCTACTGATGTTGTATATATATCATCTTCAAATTCAAATCCTTCAGGTAATTTTACATTAACTAGTTTGTCTCCAAATACTGCTTTTAATCCTGTTGGTGGTGTGAATGATGGTATTGCTTTTTCTATAGTATATTCACCTGATGTTTTTGTTGCTGTTCCTGTATAATTTCCTTTACCTGTTATTGTTACTGTTGCTTTATATGTTCCTGCATCTACTGGTAATACATTTTCTCCCATGTCTGTAAAGTTACCATCTTCTCCTTTTACTGAATACATTACTTTGTAATCTGCTATACTTGAATCTACAGTTACAGTTACTTCGTGTGCATTTGTATCATATGTTAATTTTCCTGTTGGCTCTGCTATTGTTACTTTTGAATTGTCTATTGCTTTTGGTGTTACATTATATTTTCCTTTTTCAAATGTTGTTGTATAGTTACTGCTTATTGATACTGATGTTATTTCTATATCATATTCTCCAACTTCTGTTGTTTCGTCTACATCTACTGAATATTCTACATTAGCAATTGTATCACCATTTACTAATTTATTATCTGATACTATTGTATATCCTAATTCTGCTCTTGGTTCTCCATATACACTTTCTGCATTATTTGCTTTTATTGTTATTGGTCTTGGTGTTATTTTGTATTCTCCTGGTGTAAAGTGTACTTCGTAATTGTTATTTACTGCTCCTGTACTGTCACAAACTATTGCACTTACTTTTAATTCATATGTTCCTACTGATGCTTTGTTCATTATAATATCTGTATCTGTATTGTCTACAACTCTATATGCTACTGATTCTTCTTGTATTCTGTCTCCTGCTAATAATTCTCCAGATTCGATTTTATATGATAATCCTGTTGCTCTTTCATTTCCATATATACTTTCTGCATTATCTGCTTTTAATGTAATTATTCTCTTTCCTACTGTGTATATTCCTTGTTCAAATGTTATTTCATAATTATCATTAATTTCTGCTGTCATGGTTATATCATATTTTCCTAATGGTGTTCTTTCATTTATTTCTACACTTGTTGTATATTTTACATTAGTTATTTGATCATCATTTGCTAAACTTCCTTCTGTTATTGAATATGTTAATTCTGATCTTGGTTCTGCATATTCGCTACTAGCATCATTTGCCTTGATTGTTATTGGTCTTATTGTTATTTCATATGTTCCGTTTGTGAATTTTACATCATAATTTGTATTTGTTATTGTTCCTGTTATTGGATATTCTCCTACATTTGATTTTTCTGTTGCTGTTGTTGATAAACTTAATCCTAAGTCATCTCCTTCTATTACTGTTCCTTCTGTTATATTGCTTGTTAATTCTACTATTTCGTCTCCATATACACTTGTTTTGTCATCTATTGTTACTGTTACTTTTCTTGCTGTTATTGTATATTTTCCATCTGCAATTGTTACATCATAGTTTGTGTTTGTTGTTGTTCCTGTTATTGGATATTCTCCTACATTTGATTTTTCTGTTGCTGTTGTTGATAAACTTAATCCTAAATTATCTCCATTTACTACTGTTCCTGATGTTACACTGCTTGTTAATGTTTCTAATGCATTTCCATATACACTTGTTTTGTTATCTATTGTTACTGTTACTTTTCTTGCTATTATTTCATATGTTCCATCTACAAATGTTACATTATAGTTTGTATTTGATGCTGTTCCTGTTATTGTGTAATTATCTCCTACATTTGATGTTGATGTTGCTGTTGTTGATAAACTTAATCCTAAGTCATCTCCTTCTATTACTGTTCCTTCTGTTACTGTTGTTGTTAATGTTACAATTGAATCTCCATATGAACTTGTTTTGTCATCTATTGTTACTGTTATTGGTCTTGCTGTTATTTCGTATGTTCCATCTACAAATGTTACATCATAGTTTGTATTTGATGCTGTTCCTGTTATTACATAATCATCTGCTACATCTGATGTTGATGTTGCTGTTGTTGTTAAGTTTATTCCTAGGTCATCTCCATCTAATACTGTTCCTGATGTTACATTGCTTGTTAATGTTTCTAATTCATTTCCATATACACTTGTTTTGTCATCTATTGTTACTGTTACAGGTCTTGCTGTTATTTCATATGTTCCATCTATAAATGTTACTTTGTAGTTTGTATTTGATGCTGTTCCTGTTATTGTGTAATTGTCTCCTACATCTGATGTTGATGTTGCTGTTGTACTTAATGTTATTCCTAAGTCTTCACCATCTGCTACTGTTCCTGAAGTTATACTACTTGTTAATGTCTCTAATTCATCTCCATATACACTTGTTTTATTATCTATTTTTACTGTTATTTCTCTTGCAGTTATTGTATATGTTCCATCTATAATTGTTACATCGTAGTTTGTATTTGTTGTTGTTCCTGTTATTGGATATTCACCTTTGCTTGATTGTTCTGTTGCTGTTGTTGATAAACTTAATCCTAAATCATCTCCATCTAATACTGTTCCTTCTGTTACATTACTTGTTAATGTCTTTATTGCTTCCCCATATACACTTGTTTTGTCATCTATTGTTACTTTTACTTTTCTTGCTGTTATTGTATATTTTCCATTTACAAATTCTACTTCATAGTTTGTATTTGTTGAAACTCCTGTTATTGGATATTCACTTCCTACATCTGATGTTGATGTTGCTGTTGTACTTAATGTTATTCCTAAGTCATCTCCATCTACTACTGTTCCTTCTGTTACATTACTTGTTAATTCTACTATTTCGTCTCCATATACACTTGTTTTGTCATCTATTGTTACTTTTACTTTTCTTGCTGTTATTGTATATTTTCCATTTACAAATTCTACTTCATAGTTTGTATTTGTTGAAACTCCTGTTATTGGATATTCACTTCCTACATCTGATGTTGATGTTGCTGTTGTACTTAATGTTA
>CAOKXF010000002.1 GCA_948473335.1 uncultured Clostridium sp.
TTGTTATTTTTCTTGCTTTTACTGTATATGTTCCTTTTTCAAATGTTATTTCATAATTATCACTTATTGTTGCTGTTAATGTTATATCATATGTTCCTACTCCTGTTGTTTCATTTACATTTGCTGTATATTGTACATTTGTTATTTCATCATTATTTACTAATGCATTTTCTGGACTTACTGTATATCCTAATTCTGCTCTTGGCTCTCCATATATGCTTTCTGCATCATTTGCTTTTATTGTTATTGCTCTTTTTGTTATTTCATATATTCCTTTTTCAAATGTTATTTCATAATTGTTATTTATTGTTGCTGTTCCTGTTATGTCATATGTTCCTACATTTGATGTTTCTGATGCTTCTGTATCTAATGCTACAGTTATTACATCATTATTTACTATACTTCCTTCTGTTACTTGATATGTTAATTCTACTCTTTGATTTCCATATACACTTGTTTTGTCATCTGCTTTTACTGTTATTTTTCTTGCTTTTACTGTATATGTTCCTTCTACAAAGTCTATTGCATAGTTATTGCTTATTGTTGCTGTTATTCCTATACTATATGTTCCTATACCTGTTGTATTTGTTACTTCTGTTGTATATTGTACATTTTTTATTTCATCATTATTTACTAGTGCATTTTCTGGACTTATTGTATATCCTAATTCTGCTCTTGGTTCTCCATATACACTTTCTGCATTATTTGCTGTTATTGTTATTGCTCTTTTTGTTATTTCATATATTCCTTTTTCAAATGTTATTTCATAATTATCATTTATTGTTGCTGTTCCTGTTATGTCATATGTTCCTACATTTGTTGTTGATGATGCTTCTGTATTTAATGTTATATTTATTTTATCATTATTTACTATGTTTCCTTCTATTACTTGATATGTTAATTCTACCCTTTGATCTCCATATATACTTGTTTTGTTGTCTGCTTTTATTGTTATTTTTCTTGCTTTTACTGTATATGTTCCTTTTTCAAATGTTATTTCATAGTTGTCACTTATTGTTGCTGTTAATGTTATATCATATGTTCCTACTCCTGTTGTTTCATTTACATTTGCTGTATATTGTACATTTGTTATTTCATCATTATTTACTAATGCATTTTCTGGACTTACTGTATATCCTAATTCTGCTCTTTGTTCTCCATATACACTTTCTGCATTATTTGCTGTTATTGTTATTGCTCTTTTTGTTATTTCATATGTTCCTTTTATAAATGTTATTGCATAGTTGTCACTTATTGTTGCTGTTCCTGTTATATCATATGTTCCTACATTTGCTGTTTCTGATGCTTGTGTATCTAGTGATACAAATATCATGTCATTGTTTACTATATTTCCTTCTGTTATTTGATATGTTAATTCTTGTTTTGGTTCTCCATATATACTTGTTTTATTATCTGCTGTTACTGTTATTATTCTTTTTGTTATTTCATATGTTCCTTTTTCAAATGTTATTTCATAGTTATCACTTATTGTTGCTGTTCCTGTTATATCATATGTTCCTACATTTGCTGTTTCTGATGCTTCTGTAGTTAATACTACTGTTTCTTTATCTCCATTTACTAAAGCATTTTCTGGTGCTATTGTATATGTTAGTTCTTGTTTTGGTTCTCCATACATGCTTGTTTTGTTATCTGCTTTTATTGTTATTGCTCTTTTTGCTATTGTAAATGTTCCTACTTCTAAGTTTTCTATTCCTGTATAATTTGTTCCTGCTGATATATCTACTTTTACTTTATATTCTCCTGCATTTATTGGTGCTGTTGTTGTTCCTTCTCCTTCAACTCCATTTATTACTGGATAATATTTTATTGTTATATTTCCTAATCCTATTACATTTTCTGCTGCTTCTACTTCTGCTACTTTTTGTGTTCCATCATATATTAATCCTTCTGCTGATGGCATTTTTATATCTAATTGATCTTTTGATACTTCTTTTGCTGTTATTTCTAATGTTGCATTCATTTTTGCTGGACTTACTTCTTTATAATTTACTTGTAAATCTTCACTTAATACAAATGTTGCTTCTGCATTGTATGTTCCTACATTTGTTCCTTTGTTATTTGTGTATGTTGCTGTTATTCCTGTTGGTAATCCTTCTACTGTTATTTCATGTTCTTGTGCATCATATTTTACTGTACTATTATTAAAGCTTACGTTTGATGGTAATACGTATGCTATTTTATTGATTACTAAGTCTGCATTCATTTTTGCTGGACTTACTGTTTGATAATTTGCTTTTAATTCTTCGCTTAATACAAATGTTGCTTCTGCATGATATGTTCCTGCAATTGTTCCTTTATTATTTGTATATGTTGCTGTTATTCCTGTTGGTAATCCTTCTACTGTTATTTCATGTTCTTTTCCATCATAATCTATTGCACTATTATTAAAGCTTACATTTTCTGGTAATATGTATGCTGCTTTTGATACTTCTATTGTTACTTCTATTCCTGTTATGATTTCATAATTTACTGTGTCCTCTGGTGTATATGTTACACTAAATTTGTTTGTTCCAGCATTTCCTACTGTTGTTTCTGCTGTTATTCCTTCAAATGTAAATCCTTTTGGTAATTTTACACTTGATAATTTATCACCATATGTTGCTTTTAATCCTGTTGGTACTGTATATGATGGTGTTGCTTTTGTTATTATATATTTTCCATTTATAAAAGTAATTTTATAGTTTGTATTTGATGATGTTCCTGTTATTGCATATTCTCCTACTGATGTTGTTCCTTCTTTTGTTAATTTTATTCCTAGAACTTCTACTGTTTCTCCTGGTGCCATTGTTCCTTCTTTTATTTTGCTTGTTAAAGCTACAAGTGGTTCTCCATATACACTTGTTTTGTTCTCTATTTCTATTGTTATTTCTCTTTGTTTTACTTCAACTTCAAAATATGTTTCTTTTCCTTCATATGTTACTATTATAAATTGACTTCCTATATATGTTTTGTCATATCCTCTAGTCATATTTGCTGTTAAGTCTTTCGTCTGTGTTGTTCCTGAAGCCATAGTTAATAAAACTTTTCCATTTGTTAAATTTAGTTCGTCTCCATATTGATATTCTGTCTTTATTTGTCCTGTTACAGATATACTAGCTAAAAAGTCATTTACAACATATCTGTAAACTTGCATTTTTCCATTATATTTGAATAATACTTGTTGACTTCCTAATTTATTTGTTGTTGAAAAGTTTTCAAACATTTCTTTTGTTGGTTCTACATAAGATACTTCTCCTCTTAATCCAGTAACCTTTATTTTGGCTCCTGTTAAATCTAATTGTTCTCCATATTTATAATCTACTTTTGATGGTGGTGTTAATTCATATATTGGTTCAGTTCCTACTACTGTTACTATTCTTGTTACTGTATTTGATTTGTTGTTCCCTGAATCTGTATATGTATATGTTAATGTTTGTGGTCCTCTTTTACTTGTATCTAATTTTTCATTAGCATATACTATTCCCTTTCCATCAACATTGTCTGTCCAACTTGCTCCTGGGTCTTTAAATGTGCTATTTTGTGCCACTTCCATTGTTGCAGCTCCATTTAATGTTAATACTGGCGCTTCTAAATCTGCTACTATATATCTCGCCCAACGACCAACAGACACATTGTTTGCACCATCTTTTGTATAGTATTGTAGATACCATGTTCCTTTTTCTTGTGGTGCTTGAAATGTATATTCTCTTCCTGGCTTATATATAAATGTAGATCCTGTTGCAAAATCATCAAGATTTAACTCTTTAACCCATTTATATCCTAACCAATATATATCATTTTCATCTATCATTTCTATTGTGAATGTTCTTCCTTGTGCTATTGTTGATCCTGAACTAGGATAATCTCCATTATGCTTGAATGTTGGCTTTACATTATCTACATAATCTGATGGTACATCATTTGCTACCACATAATATGGGACATCAAACCAATATGTAAGGTTCTTTTGATGATCCTTTGCTGCAATACTAAATTCATGTAATCCTAATTCTGTTGGTGCTGTTGTTTTGAATACATAGTTTGTGTATTCTTCTGATAAGTATTGCTTTACTTTATTACTATTACTATCTATGTTTCTGTCCCATTGATAATATATAACATCCAATGGTGATTCATCTGTAATAGTAAAAGATATTTCTGATCCTGCCTTTATTCTTCCAGCTTTTGTATTAGCAGTTATTTTGGGTGGTGTTGTATCTGTTACTGCTAATGAATATGTTTGAGCTCCTGTTATCATCATAACAACTGCTATTATCATAATAATAACTTTTTGTTTTTTAATAAACTTAAACATTTCTTTTCCTCCTTTATCTTTTTGATACTTTTACTTTTATAAATTAGTTTATTTCAAACCATTATTATCATTATATAACATTTTTTTCCAAAAATCAATATATTTATTACTTTTTATTACAATTTTATGTCAATTTCTTTACTTTTATATTACACATTATCCATTTATATAGCTCCATTGTTGTACTTTATTGTTTGTTTACATAATTCTATTGTTTGCTTTGTAGCTTTTCCGTTTTAAAATTATTTTTATCAGTATAAACTATATAAACATTTTTAAAATAACACAAAACTGAGGGGCATTCCATAGGAACACCCCTCAGAAACAATCTTGCTTCTATCGCTTTATATATCAAGAGATTTCGCTTCGCTTTCACTTGCGTCCTCTCGTTGTTGTGTAATGGAGTATATTACTTCCACAGCTACATCTGGATTTTGCTGTACCACATCTCCTGGTTTATCTCCATCTAACTCTGAAAAATTTGTAGATTCAGCAATAGCTACATTATTATCTTCCTCAGAACCTCCAGGATTGCTTGGCGTAACACTATCAGGCTCATCATCTTCCTCAGAACCTCCAGGATTGCTTGGCGTAACACTATCAGGCTCATCATCTTCCTCATCGTTATCTGGATTGTCTTTATCACCTTCATCTGGATTATCATCTCCATCTTCATCGTCGTCATCTGGATTTTCTTTGTCACCTTCATCTGGATTATCATTTTTGTCCTTTTCTATTATCAATGTTGCTGTCATTGATGAAGGTGTATTCCAGTTTGATGAATCTGCTACGCTGAAAACCGCTGTAATCGTGTAACTTCCCACCTCTGTTACCCCATTTCCAATATAAGAAACTGAGACACCTGCAGGTAAGCTTCCACTTATTTCAAGGCTATATGGCCTTGAATTGTAGGTTACGGTTTTCCCTGATAATGTTACTCCTGACATATCAGGAGTTGCCTTGAGTATCGTCAGAGTTGCTGTTAATGATGATGGACTTACTGATGAGTAATTTTTGCTGAGTTCTTCACTCAGTCCAAAATTGGCTGTTGCAGTACTTTCACCTGCATTAGTCCTTGCATTATTTGCAAGGTTTACAGTTATACCATTTGGTATTCCTGTAGGTGTTATTGTGTGTTGCTGCCCATCATATGTGACAGTTGCACTATTAAAAGCTACCCCTGATATTGTAAATACAGCTTTATTGATAGTCAATATAGCTGTCATGTCAGGTATGGGCTGATGTTTATCATCACCATTGAAATGTGCTGTTACAGTGTATGTTCCTGCATTTACTTTACCATTTCCAGTATAGGTCACCGAAACTCCTGTGGGAAGTTTCCCACTAATGAAAATGCTGTGCTCACTTCCATCATAGGTAAATGTTTCACCCTTGAAAATCACTCCTGACATATCATAACTGGGTTTTTCTGTTGGATTAGGCTCTTCCCCTTTTATTGTAATTGTTGCTGATAATGTCGATGGACTGATTGATGAATAGTTTTTGTTCAAAACCTCACTCAATCCAAAAGTTACTGTCGCCTTATTTGAACCTACTTCTGTTCTCGTATTGTCTACATAGCTTGCAGTTACACCATTTGGTATTCCTGTAGCTGTAATGGAATGTTGTTTTCCATCATACGTAAATGTTTTAGATTCAAACTTCACTCCTGACAACTGATATACAGCCTTATTGATAGTCAATTTTGCTGTCATGTCAGGTATCGCCTGATGTTTATCATCACCATGGAAATGTGCTGTTACAGTGTATGTCCCTGCATCTACTTTACCATTTCCAGTATATGACACTGAAACTCCTTTAGGTAATTCCCCACTAATGAAAATATTATGCGCATTACCATCATATGTGAATGTTGCAGATGCAAATTTCACACTTGACATATCATATTCTTTTTTCGGTTCAGGTGTCGGAGTAGGTTTACCAGGCCTTTCAGTTGGTTCAGGCGACTCTTCTGGCTTTGCACTAGGTTTACTAGGCTTATTCGTAGGTTCAGCTGTGGGTGCCTGCGTTGCACTAGGCTTATTCGTAGGCTCAGCTGTGGGTGCCTGTGTTGCACTAGGCTTTTTGGTTGGATTTGGTGACTCTGTTGCAGTAGGTTCATTTGTTTCCTCAGGATTTGTTTCACTGGATTCAATTGAACCCTCAGTTTCCTCTTTTGATTCGCTCGAATCAATATTTTCAGAACTTCCTCCTGACCCATCTACAACATATACATGCCGCTTTAGAGTTTGATTCTCAAAACGGTATCTTATTTCGTATTCACCAACTTTGTCCGTGTCTACTGAACCTTCTACAGTTACCTTTGCCTCCTTTTCCTCATTTCTGTTGCCATTACTATCGCGGACTTCATATCCAGGCTCGATGTACTCTTCGCCCAGTTCAAGCTCCATTTCGGTATCTCCCAACAGATGCAGGAAGTATTCCTGCTTTGTTGCCTCGTCGTCTCCGCAACCATGGCTGCAACGAATCAGGAGCAATATAATAGCTATTACTATAGCTATTATTATTGTTCTGTTCCGCAGTTTTTTCCGCTGTTCCTGCTTGTTGTTGGTGCTGTTCACATTGTTTGACATAGTTTTTTTCCTCCATTTTTTTATTTTTTTGTCAATGTTCAGTGCATTATTAGATTGTTTTTTGTTCGTAGCAGAAAGACCTTACTACGATATCTATATAAATGGCGCACTCCCACGCCTGTATAATTATTATAAGACATTTCAACAAAAAAGTCAAATTTTGTTAACATTTTTTGTAAACTTTTAGTAAATTTAGTTGAATTCTAATCTAAAATACTATCATAATGCTTTATAACATTATGATAGTATTTTATTATTTGCTACATTCTTCTGCATATTTATTATTGATAATTTTATTATAAGGTGCTTTTTTATCTAACTCTCCTGCCTCTGTCATTATCAATTGTAATTTATCAAATGCTTCTTCTTTTAATATTGGGTTTTGTTTCCAAGCATCTATATTTTTATATTTTTCTACTGATGTCTCTAAAGACTCTAATGTTGTGTTTGGGAAAAATTCTTGTATTTTTTCTGCAATTTCTTTTGATGTATGTTCTTGTGTCCATTGCTCTCCTTTATATATTGCTTTTGTAAATTTTCTTATTATTTCTTCATTATTAGCTATATAACTTTTCTTTGCACAATATGCTGTGTATGGAACCTCTCCTGCTGCTTCTCCAACTGATGCTACTACATATCCTTTTCCTGCATCTTGTGTCATGGAAGCAGTTGGTTCAAATAATGTAACATAATCAGCATTTCCTCCTGTAAATGCTCCTGCCATTAAATCAAATTTTATACTATCATCTAATACTAAATCTGTTTGAGGATTTATTCCATTTTGCTTTAATACATATTCTAATGTCATGTATGGTACTCCACCTTTTCTTCCTGGTATAACTGTTTTTCCTTCTAAGTCCTTCCAAGAAAAATTATCTGTTTGGTTTCTACTTACTAAAAATGAACCATCTTTTTGTGTTAATTGTGCAAATACTTCTATATAATCTTCTTTTCCTTCATTATATACATATATTGCTGCTTCTGGTCCGCATAACCCTATATCACTTTGTCCTGCTAAAATTGCAGTCATTACTTTGTCTGCTCCTTGACCTGTTGTGATTTCTATCTTTAATCCTTCTTCTTCAAAAAATCCATTTGATATTGCGACATACTGTGGTGCGTAAAATACTGATCTCGTTACTTCATTCAGTTGAATTATTTTTATATTGCTATTTTCATTTTTCTCTGATGTTGTAACTTTTACTATTAATATTGTTGTTGCTACTATTATTAATAGTATTATTGTCATTATAATCATTTTTGTTTTTTTACTCATTTGCTCCTCCTTTTTATTCTAGAATTACTTCTAGAATTTATTTTCATTAACATTTATTCTTTTTTCTATAAAAACTATACTTTGGTACATTAAGGCTGCAACAATTGCAAGGATAATTACACTTGTCATTACTAAATCTAATTGGAATACTTGACCTCCATATACTATCAAATATCCTAATCCTCCTTTTGATACTAGAAATTCTCCTGATATTACTCCTACTAATGATAATCCAATATTTACTTTTAATGTATTGAAGAATGTTGGTATATTTGATGGTATTACTATTTTTGTTAATATTTGTGATTTATTTGCATTGAATGTTTTTGCCATTTTTATTTTTTCATTATCTGTATGAATAAATCCATTTAATATTTCTAATATTGTTACTATTAGCGATATTGATAATGCCATTACAATTATTGCTGGCATTCCTGCTCCTACCCATATTATTATTACTGGTCCTAATGCAATTTTGGGTAAACTATTTAATACTACTAAAAATGGTTCTGATACTTTTGATATAAATGGCGACCACCATAATATTATTGCTATTATTCCTCCTAATAATGTTCCTAATAAAAATCCTATTATTGTTTCAGTACAAGTTATCATAAGATGTTCTAATAAGTTATTTGATGATAAATTTAAAAACGTTTTTAATATTCGTGATGGCTGACTTGCTATAAAACTATCTATCTTTCCTATTTGTGCTAATATTTCCCATATTGCTATTAATGCTATTACTATTGATATTTGTGTTGCTAATATTTCTATCTTTTTTAATTTTACTTTTTTTAGATATTTTTTTCTTTCTTCTGAAACTTGTTGCTTTCTATTGTTTTTCATCTTGCTCTAACTCCTTCCACATTAAATTAAAATATTTACTAAATTTGGGGTTCTCTCTACAGTTCAATGGTGTTCTATTTTCTGTTTCAAAATCTATTTTGTGTATTTGTTTTACTGTTGCTGGTCTTGCTGATAATACTATTATTCTATCTGACATGCTTATTGCTTCTGATATATCATGTGTTACCATTATTGCTGTTATATTTTCGTTTTTTAATATTCTATATATATCATCTGTTACTATTAATCTTGTTTGATAATCTAATGCTGAAAATGCTTCGTCTAATAATAATATTTTTGGTCGTATTGCAAGCGTTCTTATTAATGCTACTCTTTGCCTCATTCCTCCTGATAATTGCATTGGATATTTGTCTTTGAATTCATATAGTCCATATTTTTTTAGTAACTCTTCTACATATTTCTTATTTTCTTTTGTATTTATTTTTTGAATCTCTAGTCCTAGTAATACATTATTATAAATAGTTCTCCATTCTAATAAATTGTCTTTTTGCAGCATATATCCTATTTTTCCTTCTATGTATATTTCTCCAGATGTTTTGCTTTCTAATTCTGCTATTATTGATAATAATGTTGATTTTCCACATCCACTTGGACCGTATTATACTTATAAATTCTCCTTCTTCTATGTCAAAGTTGATTTCCTTTAACGCTTCTATTTCTCCATTTTCTGCTTGATATTTTTTGTATATATTCTTTACTTCTAATATTTTTTTCATTTTTTATATCATTCCTTTCTCAAATATACATTTGAATAAATAATTGTTTTATTTATTTTTATGTTTCCAATGATTATCTATTATATTTTATGTATATAAATGTCTTTTTGTTATTATTTTGTTTTTATACTCACTTAAAAAGCAATTCATACTCTTATGAGCTGAATTGCTTTTTCATAAATAAAATTTTATTCTTTTTTAATATTGTATATTTAAAAATGCTTGTATATCTAAATTTTCAATTCCTTCTAATGAAGATATTTGAACTGTATATACTTCTTTATCACTTACTGGTGTACATATAAATGTTTCTTTATATTTTTCATCATAGTATTCATATGATAATTCTATATAATAAAATGTTCTTCCATTTACTTGTATCGTTTTCTCTTCTGATTTTTCTATATTTTTATAGTATCCACTGTTTTCAAATGTTTCTACATATGAATCTACCATTGAAGTTAAATATGTGTCTTTATTTGAATAAAAACTTGATACTCCAACTAGTGTGTCTCCCTTACTAAAATTTTTTGATGTATCTGATGAATATTCTGCTTTATATCCTACAGGTATATTAAATGTTATTGTTTTTTCTTCACTATATGTTTTTATTTGATTTTCACTTGTTGTTTTGTTTGTGCTACTATTATTGCTACTACTATTACTATTGTTATTAGTTATGTTATTTTTTGTAGTACTATCTAATACATTTTCTAAACTATTTCCTGTAAATAGTTTTACATATTTTTCTACTAGTTCATATAATTTGCTTCTTTGTAATTTGTTATATGCTTCTTCCATTTCTTGTTCTGTTAAGTTTTCTGTTTCTATTGCATCTACTGTATCCATTTCATCTATATCTGTTCCTGTTTCATAGCTACTTTCCAATTTTATTCTTATTTTTCCTACTTGTTGTATTTTTATTTCTATATCTGTTTTTGCTGTGTTTTCATTTACTTTTTCTTGTTTTATTGTTCCACTCATAAGTGTCATTCCACTTTGTAATATTTTGAATTTGTATCCTTCTTGTGTTTTTGTTATTTGTACCTCTGCTACTACTCCATCCGCACTTACATTAATATCAACTCTTACTAAGTCTTGAGAAATTCCTTTTTTATATAATTTTATAGCAAATTGTGTATCTTCAACTTCTATGTCTTCTAATTCTTCTTTTATTGCTTCTAATTCGTCTTTTATCTGATCCTCATCTATAAAACATTTTGTAAATTCTTTATTTTCTTTTAAGTTGTCTACTATTGTGCTTATTTCTTTTACTAGCTGTTCTCCTGTCATTTTTAATGTATATTCATCTACACTTACTTCTTTTGAGTCTATGTCTATCTTTTCTTTGTCCTTACTACAATATTCATCTTTTATTGCTTTTGATAGTTCTTTACTTATTATTGTTAGTGCTTTTGATTGTGTCATTTCTTCTGCTAATGTTATTTTGTCTGTTTCAAATGCTTCTCTTAGTGCTTGGAATGCTTCTGTATTTGTCATTTCTACTTTTAATACTTTGTTAAAAAATTGTTCTAATTGCATATATACATTTTCTTTTTTTGCATCTATTAGCATATTCATTTTTATTAAGTCTTCTTTTTCATATGTTGAGTCTATTTTGTATAGTAATTGTTGTTGTTCTTTATCCATTTGTATTTCTAAACCAATTTCTGTTTTATTGATTAAATCTAATATGTCATCTATGTATTCTTCTCCTGCATATTCTTTTATTTCATCTTCTAATTCTACATTTAGTCCTAATTTTACTTTTGCTTTCATTTTTGTTATTTCTTCTGATGTCTCTGTTAATGATTTTATTCCGTCTTTTAATGCTTCTTGATATATTGTTTTTGTGTCTTTATATATTTCAAAGTAATAATATGCACCTAATCCTACAACTACTAAGATTAATATTAATAAACTTATCAATATTCCCTTCTTACTTTTCTTTTTTGTTGGTGCTTCTTGTACTGGTTTAAATGTTTCATATTTTTTTGTTTCTTCTTTTTCTTTCTCTGGTACTTTTTCCTCTTGTTTGTTTTCTTGTATTGTTGGCTCTTGTGTTGTTTTGTTTTCTTGTTGATTTATTTCTACTTTTTCTGTTGGTTTTGTTTCTTCTAGTTCTTCTTGCTCTTTGTCTTTGTTTTCTTCATCCATCCCGTTATCTCCCCCTTATTTTCTTATTAAGCAGTTCTTTGCTGTTTACATTTATATCTGTAACTGACTTTTTCATTTATAATATATTTATGTATATATTATATATTAAGTTCATATAAAATTTCAATACTTTTTCATTTTTATTTCAACATATTAATTTATTCTGTTCTTAATGCTTCTACTGGGTCTTTTTTACTTGCCATTCTTGATGGTATTAGTCCTGCAATCATTGTCAATATTACACTTATTGCTACTAATATTAATCCCCCTACTATTGGTAGTTGACTTAAATTGCTTACATCTGCAACATTTTTTATTATTATATTTATTGGTATATTTAATAGTATTGTTATTCCTATTCCTAATATTCCAGCTATTAATCCTACTATTAATGTTTCTGCATTAAATACTCTTGTTACATCTTTTTTTGATGCTCCTATTGCTCTTAATATTCCTATTTCTTTTGTTCTTTCTAATACTGATATATATGTTATTATTCCTATCATTATACTTGATACTATTAATGATATTGATACAAATGCTATTAATACATAACTTATTATATCTACTATTACTGTTACTGAACTCATTAACATTCCTACTAAGTCATTATAGTTTATTACATTGCTTTCATTTCCTGCTTCTCTTTGCTTTTGATTATATTCTGATATTATTCTTGCTATATCATCTTTTGCTTCGAAATTTTTTGCATATAAGTATATTCCTGATGGCTTATCTATTTCTACTGAACCTAAATCTTTTAATACACTTTCATATGTTGATTCTGATTGTTCTTTATATTTTGATACTAGCTCTGCTAGTTGTTCTGCTGGTAATGTCTGTAAATATATTTTTTGTTCTTGTGTTAAATCTTCTATACTAAATTCTTCATTGCTGAATTCTAATCCTGTTATGACATTTACATTTTGATTTTCTTTTTGTTGTTTTACTATTTCTGTTTCATTTATTTTGTTTATTACATATTCTTCTAGTTCGTTTGTGTATAGTATACCTCCTAATGAATTTGTTGTTACTGTTGCTTCTTCACTTGGTCTTATTATTCCTACTACTTTGATTTCTTCTGCTTCTTCTATTTTTTGTTTTAGATATTCTTCATCTTCTCTTCTGTCTATCCACATGTTATTTATCTTTTCATAATAATCTGTATTTAATAGTAATTTATATGTTAATCCTACTATCTCATCATATTCATATGTTTTTTGATTTGTTTCTACTGGTTCTCCTTTTACTACTTTATCATACATTTCCTCAAGTTCTTTTTGGTCTTTTATTCCTAATGCATATAATACATAATCACTTATTTTATTGTCTTTGTCTACTACTATGACTACTTCATTATATTTTTCTGGCATTTTTCCTTTTACTACTTCATACATCTTTTCATTTAGTTCTTTGCTGTCTAACATTTCATTCCATACATCACTACTCATTACATTCATCGTACTATTATTCATGTATCCCATTCCTAGTGTTTCTAATATTGTATTTGGGTTTACTTGGACGATTTCTTTTGTTGTGTCTGGTTTATATAGTTGTAAGTCTAAATCGTATTGGTATCCTATTGCCGTGGTATAATTTTTGATTTCACTTTCTTCACTTTCTATGTATTTTTTGAATAGTTCTAAATTGTTTGTTTGAATTTTACTACTCATTATTGATAATGTGTCTTCTATCATATCATCTGAATATATTTTGTCTTTACTCCTGTTTTCTTCCTCTTTTTCCTCTGTTGTTCTTTCTGTCATCATTGATGTAAGGTCTATTGTCTCTGCTTCTACTGTTATTGGATATGATGTTAATGTTTCTTCTTGTATCCTATCTATATAGTTTTGTACTCCATGTGATATTGATAGTATTAATGCTATTCCTATTATTCCTATTGAACCTGCAAATGCTGTTAGTATTGTTCTTCCTTTTTTTGTCATGAGGTTGTTTAGACTTAATGCTAGCGCTGTGAAAAATGACATATTCGTTTTCTTGTTATTTTCTTTTTTTTCTGTTTTTTCTTTTACTTCTTCATATGGATTTGTATCTCCCAATATATGCCCATCTTTTAGTTGTATTATTCTTGTAGAGTATTGTTCTGCTAATTCACTGTTATGTGTTACCATTATTACTAATCTGTCTTTTGCTACTTCTTTTAATAATTCCATTATTTGTGTACTTGTTTCTGAATCTAATGCTCCTGTTGGTTCATCTGCTAATAAAATGTCTGGGTTGTTTACTAATGCTCTTGCTATCGCTACTCTTTGCATTTGCCCACCTGATAATTGGTTTGGTTTTTTGCTTATATGGTTTCCTAATCCTACTTTTTGTAATGCTTCTTTTGCTCTCTTTTTCCTTTCTGTTTTTCCTACCCCTGATAGGGTTAATGCTAATTCTACATTTGATAATATTGTTTGGTGTGGTATTAAATTATAACTTTGGAATACAAATCCTATACTATGGTTCCTATATGTGTCCCAATCCCTATCTTTATACTTTTTTGTGCTTTTTCCATTTATTATTAAGTCTCCTGTTGTATAATTGTCTAATCCTCCTATTATATTTAATAATGTAGTTTTTCCACTTCCTGATGGTCCTAATATTGATACAAATTCGTTCTCTCTAAAATTTATATTTACTTCTTCTAATGCCGTTTGTTTGTATTCTTGCATTTCATAAATTTTTGTTATCTTTTCTAATTTTAACATTAACTTTCTCCTCTTTTCTTTTGTTCCTTATTTTATCACTTTTTGTTTTTCTTTTTCAACTTTTTCATGAAAAATTTACATTTCTGTTTTAATAGTCAAATTCATCATCTTCTTCTCCCATATCTCTCAGTATTCTATTATAAACCTCAGAACTCCACATTGTCTCTCCTATATCATTTGCTAATATATCTCTTGATTTTCTTCTATTTGGTTTTACTTTTTCTCTTTTTGATATTATATAGTTCATCTTTATTCTTAATTTTATAAATTTCTTTATAGTTGCAAATTCTTCATCTGTAAATACTTCTGATATTGACAAATCATCTACCATTGCTAAATCTATATTGTCTCCAATTTCTTGTGCTAATTTGTTCAATTTGTTAAAATCCTTTCTTTCGAATAATCCTGAATTTATATATTTTGTTTTTTCTCTTTCTATTATTCCATATTGTTTGTTTGCTTCTTCTATATCTTCTAACAATAGTTCTTCATACTTTACTTTTTTTGCTGAATTTTCTCTTTCAAATGGATTTACTAGTTCTTCTTTTCCTTCACTAATATCTCTCATTAGTGTTAACATTTTTAGTCTATATTCTGATATTATTAATTCTTCTATTAATTCATCTCCTAATTGATATGTGAATTCTTCTTTTTGGTCACTTATTGTTTGAATATATTTTCTATAACTTTTTATTCTTTTATTATTAACTTCTTTGCCTGTTTTTCCTTCAAAATCTAATTTCATATTGTTGTTTTGCTTTTTTAGTTCACTTAACCAAAATAAATTATTTACTAACTGAATTTTTTCTATATATACTCCCTCAAATTCTCCATACATTGTTTGCAAATTGAGTACATGCATTGTATTTTCTATACTCATCGGTTCTGTTTCATCTTTTTGTGCCACAATCTCTTGCTGATTTATAACTTTTTCAAGTTTTTCACATATTTCATAATAATCTTCAATTATTCCATTTATTAATTTTCCTTTTGCACTTTTTTGAATTTTATTTAAATCCATTGATGATAGACTTTGCCCTATTATTCTTAACTCTCTTTTTTTGGCTTGTATTTTCCCATTTATACTTTCTGCAATTTGTTCTGCTCTTTTGGAATCTGCAAAACTTACATCTTCTTTCTCTTCTTGTTCATTATTTTCTTCTGTTTCATTCTCATCTTCAACTGGTTCTGTACATGCTTCATAAATTCTTTCAAAAATTCCCTTTTGGTTTGGGTCAACTGGTTCTGTACATAAATCTACTATTTTTTTAAATAATCCCATTTTTATCTCCTTTTATTATATAGTGGCTTTGCCACTTAGAAAATTTATTATCATTTTTCGTATTCTTAGGCTACTAGAGTGCGAAATCGTGATTACATTTTTTACCACTATATTTTATCATAATTATGTGAACTAATCAAGTGTTATTTAACTTTTTATTGTATATGAAACAATATAAAACTTTTTAGTTCTTCAACACAAACTTAAAATTACATCTTTCTTATATTCATTTACTAATATAGGGACATCCATTTTCTATAGAAAATAGATGTCCCTCTTGAATACTATGAAATATTACTTATACCTATTATTGCCTGTAAAACACTATGCTACTTCGGCTTCTGTTTCACCCTGATAGAATGATATCCTACAGTTTCTGTTCATTTTGCGCCCTTCTGCAGTTTCATTACTTGCAATAGGCTTATCTCCACCATTTGCAACAATTATGATTCGCTCTTCCTCTATTCCATGAGCGACCAAATATTCTTTCGCATGTTGGGCACGTAATCTTGACAATTCATAATCAAATTCTGTACTGACATTTCCAGGAGTTAATGACACATTTCCCTCAATTTTGATTACCATCCTGTTCAGTATTTTTGCATTTTTTACAAATTCGTCAAGCATTGCTTCGTCTTCTGCCTCATATCCTGGCAAAAACTCTGCAGAATTGGCTTCAAAAAGCAAATTAGCAGTTTGTGAAACTAATGCTTCTCGGTCAATGATGTTTTCTTTTGCGACAACACCTTTTTCTTCGATAGCATTTTCTTTGTTTTCCCATTTGTCTGATAAACTTTTTATATATCTGTCATCAAACAAATTGTCTGCATTTTCTGCATTAGTCGCAAATCCCATTTGATTCCAAATTTTACAGAAGTCTTTGTAAATTCCAGAAGCTATTTCGAATGCTTCTATATTCTTTCTGTATCCTAACTGTTTGGAATCATTTAGCATTCCTTTTATTGTTGCATCATCATATGATGAGAAGTCTGGTATTGATTCTCTTATGATTTCATATGAATTATTCATATTTACATCATTATTGATATCATTTACTACCGTTATACAACCATCTATGATTTTCTCAACTATCTCAGAATTTTCTTCTGCGAACTCTTTATCTACAACTAATGCATCAATTATGAGATATTCCGCATCTTTGCTGGAAAATAGCAAGTGACTTTCTTCACTTCGTAATGCAGAAGCTAAGTCCCATGTTGCAACTGCTTCTATCTCTCCATGTACAAATGCATCAACTGCTTCTTGTGTGGAACTGTATAGCTCAAAGTTCTGTATTGCTGTCTTGACATCCATGCCACTTTGTACATTGTATAACCAAAGTAACATCGCTTCTGACACTGAATTCTTTGCCATTCCTATTTTAGCATCCTGTAATGATGAAATGGAATTATAGTCTAAGTTCGCTACTATCCCATCTCCGCCAGTAGATGTATCTGTGATATAAGGAATTACTGCTTCTTTATTTGTGTCTTTTAATTCCTCACAGACCAATGGCATCTTATTTACTGTCAGAAAGAAAAAATCTATTTCTCCATTCTTGAATGCTTCTATGATGACATCATCATCGTCTTCGATATCTATGGATACATTGATACCATTTTGATAATAGTATGACCCGACTTCTGTTTCAAGTCCTCCATTTGCTATTATGGCCGCTGTATATCCAGCAAAGCTATTACATGCTCCTCTGGCAATTACTGGAGAATTCTCCTGTTTTGTTTCTGCATTTTCTTCGCTTTCATTTTTCTCATCTTCACTTCCTGATAAAAATGAATATACATCTTCGCTTACAGGATTTTCTCTATCGCCTTCGTTTGTTACTCTTGAACCTTCTTCTGCCTGATTTTCTTGACTGTCGCCTCCAAATATTTCTTCAATATTCAGTGCTTCTAAAACTCCAGTTTCCTGCAGTTTGTCTTTTATTTCAGGTATGTGCTTGTTTACAAACAGCACAGATGCTAATAATGCTAATACCAATCCTAAGGCAACTGGTTTCTTGAGTCTCCGTTTCTGTTTCTTTTCGTTCATTTTTTGTCCTTTCTTTTCTGAATCCGTTGTTTTTTGCTACTCTTAATCTGTTCATGATTATTTAATTTGGACCATTTGAATAATTTCCTAACAGATTTTTCATAATTTGTACTTCATTTCTTCGCTGTCTTTTGAAACTTAAGAACCGTTGTATTTTTTCCATAATACTCCTTTCTTGATTGCATAATATCCTAAGTAGAATATTATTTGTGTTATGTTATCTTACTTATTATACTTTAATTTTATGATTATGTCAACAAATAGAAGAATATGGGGGAAGTATTAATTTATTATTACAAAAAAAGCAGCTTGTTCACTAATGGGCGCATATCCGCGCCCATTAGTAAATAAGTTGATTTTTCAAGTGTTACAGCTTTTTGATTCCATATTTTTTACTCTTAACATTCTCAATGCATTTAATATAGCTATTATAGAAACTCCAACATCTGCAAAGACTGCTGCCCACATTGTTGCAATTCCAATTGCACTTAATATTAATACTCCTATTTTTACAACTAGTGCAAATATTATATTTTGTTTTACTATATTCATCGTTTTTTTAGATATTTTAATTGCTGTTACTATCTTTGATGGTTCATCTGTCATTATAACTATATCTGCTGCTTCAATTGCTGCGTCAGAACCTAATCCTCCCATTGCAATTCCTATATCTGAAACTGCTAGAACTGGTGCATCATTTATTCCATCTCCTACAAATACAAGTTTACCTTTTTCTGTCTTTTCTTCTATTAATTCTTCTACTTTTTTTACTTTTCCATCTGGTAATAGCTCTGTAAATACTTGTGTCATTTCTAATTCTTTTGCTACATTTTCTCCTACTATTTTCTTATCTCCTGTTAGCATTACTATCTCTTTTACATTGTTCTTTTTTAAATCTTTAACTGCATTTTTTGAATCTTTTTTTATTTTATCTGATATTACTATATATCCTACAAATTCTTTGTTTATTGCTACATATAGTATTGTTCCAATTTCTTTACATTCTGTATACTTTATTTTATTTTCTTCCATAATTTTATTGTTGCCAACTATGACTTCTTGATTTTCTACTTTTGCTATTATTCCTAATCCTGATATTTCTTCTGTTTCTGATATTAATTTAGAATCAATTGCTTTATTATATGCTTTTTTTAATGATATTGATATTGGATGATTTGAATAACTTTCTGCATATGCTGCATATTTTATTAGTTCGTCTTCTGTTATCCTTTTTGCTTCTATTTTTTGTACTTCAAATATTCCTTGTGTCAATGTCCCTGTTTTATCAAATACTACTATTTCTGTTTTTGATAATGCTTCTAAATAATTACTTCCTTTTACTAATATTCCTAGTTTTGATGCTCCTCCTATTCCTCCAAAAAATCCTAATGGTATTGATATTACTAATGCACATGGACATGATACAACCAGAAATGTTAATGCTCTATATAACCATTCGATAAAACTTGCTTTTTGTAATATTAGTGGTGGTACTATTGCTAATATTACTGCTATTATTACTACTATTGGTGTATAGTATTTCGCAAATTTACTTATGAAGTTTTCTGATTTTGATTTCTTACTACTTGCATTTTCTACTAAATCTAGTATTTTACTTACAGTTGATTCTTCAAATTCTTTTGTTACTTTTATTGTTATTAATCCACTTTGATTAATACATCCACTTAACACTTCATCTTTTTCTTTGACTTCTCTTGGTAATGATTCTCCAGTTAATGATGATGTGTCTATCATTGAATTTCCTTCTATTATTATTCCATCTAATGGTATTTTTTCTCCCGGCTTTACTATAATTATTTCTCCCAATTTTATTTCATCTGGGTCTACTTTTTCTATATTTTCTCCTCGTTTTACATTTGCATAGTCTGGTCTTATATCCATTAAATTTGATATTGATTTTCTTGATTTGTTTACTGCATAACTTTGGAATAATTCTCCTACTTGATAAAACAACATTACTGCTACTGCTTCTGGAAATTCTCCTATTCCAAATGCTCCTATTGTTGCTATTGTCATTAAAAAGTTTTCATCAAATATTTTTCCTCTTGATATGTTTCTTATCGCTTTCCATACTATTTCTAATCCTACTATTGTATAACTTAGTATGAATATTCCTTTGTTTATCCATTCATTTTTGAATGATATTAATAATGCTATTATATATAGTATTAAGGATATTAATATTTGTATCGTTTTCTTTTTCATTTGTTTCCTCCTAATTTTCTTCTAATCTTGCATCTGGCTCTTCCTTTTTTATTACTTTTTTTACTTTTTCTATTATCTCTTCTCTTTTTTCTTCTTCACATTCAAATATTAATTTTTCTGTCATAAAACTTAGTGTGGCATTTTCTATTCCTGCTATTTTTTGTATTTCTCTTTCTAATTTTGCTGCACAGTTTGCACAGTCTATACCTTTTATTTTTAATTTATTTTTCATTTTCTTTCTTCCTTTCTTTTTAATTGTTTTTATGTTCTATATGTTCAATTCCTAATTCAAATAATCCTTTTACATGGTCATCATCTATTGAATAATATACTTCTTTTCCTTCTCTTCTACATTTTACTATACTCATTCTTCTTAATGTTCCTAATTGATGTGATATTGATGATTTACTCATTCCTAATACATTTGCTATATCGCATACACACATTTCGTTTTGGTCTAATGTAAATAGTATTTTTGCTCTTGTTGTATCTCCCAATATTTTGAAAAATTCTGCTAATTTATTGAATATATCGTCTTCTGGCATATTTTTTAGTGTGGCTTTTACTTTTTCTTCATGTATTATATTACAGTCACATATAAATTCGTTCTTTGACATTTATACCTCCTTTATTTTTTACTAAATAAAACAATTGAATATGTATTCAACTATATCTGCTTATATTATAGTTGAATGTACATTCAATTGTCAATACTTTTTATATAATTTTTATATTCTTGACTTCATTTAAATTATTATCTTTTATAAATAGAAAACGTAGACATTCACGAAAGTAAAGCCTTCGGTTTTTACTATATGAAAAAAATAGCATAGTACCTATGTTACAGATACTATACTTTTTTATAAATATTTTATTTTCTTTTTATTGCTACTAATAATTCACTTGTTTGCACTTCAAGTACATTGCCTTTATAGGCATAACTTTCTCCTGTCTTATATACAGTATATCCTAAGTTTTTTAGTCTTTGCATTATTAGATGTTCTACTCCACCTAAGTCTTCCATACTTAAATTTTCTTTTACTATCATCTCAAAAAAAGTAATTACTATTTTTTCTTCGTCATCATAAATCTTCTGATCTATTATATTATTTAATTCTATTAAGGTCATTCTTTTTCCCTCTTTTTTACTAATATTTTTCATTACTCTCTTTTGTTTATTTTTAAATATTATATCATCTACTTTTTTCAATGTCAATGTCCTAAATTTCATTTTTAGAATATGAAAAATCGAATATTTTTATAAAATATGGACATTCTAAAAAAAAGGAGATTTAAATTGGAAACAATAGTAAATTTATATAGTAAAAGAGAAGGAGAATTGAATAAGTTTTTAAGTAGCTTTTTTAATACAGAAATGGAAATTCCATATGCATTGACTTGGCAAAAAAAGTATTATAATCCTGTTGATGTTACTGACATTGTTGGGGTTTATGTTGATAATCGTGATAATTATTCTATCAGTTTGTGGGTATGCTTAGATTATAATGTTTATATAAATGTTTCTGAAAAAAATGCAGATGCTCTTATAAAATATATTTATGAAAGATATCCATCATAATATCAAAAACAACTTATTTACTAATAGTCTTCAGATATACACTTATTAGTAAACAAGTTGTTTTTTATACTTTAGGAAAGTCATCATAGTATGATGGTTTTCTGTAGAGGATAATTATGGTCTTTCTAATCATTATTTTCTGTTTTTTCATTTTCCTCTTTTTCAGTATGTTCATCACTTTCAATATTATCGTCTGTTGAATCAGATGGTTTTTCTATTATTTCTACCTCTTTGGCTTCTTCAATGATTTGTTCTGCTCCACAATGAACGCAGAACTTTGCGTCTTTTTCAATTTCTGCAAAGCATTTTATACATTGTTTTTTGTCTTTTAATAATCTTATTTCATTTAAGCAATTTTCTATTTCTGCTGAAAGTACATCTATTCTTGTTATTTCTTCTTCTAAATCCTTTTGTATATTTATCTCTTCCTTTAATGTGTGTTTTTCATATATTTTTTTTCCTATTTCTTGATATAAATCATTGATTTTTGATTTACTTTCATTCATTTTCATTTTTAATTTTGCTTCTTTTGTTAGTTTATTGGTTTTCTCACTTACCCCTTTATATGTTTCAGTTGCTTTTTTACTTAGTTTGTTAAAAAAATCCATTTCTCTTTTCATTCCTTTCTTTTTAGGCATATTTTTGAATAAATTATTTTTATGCTCTATGAAAATCATCCTGGTATGATGTCTTTCTATTGCCTTCTCTAATACTATTATTACTATTACATTATTATAATTAAAATATTAAAAATTATTCTAAATAACTATCATGAACTTTTATTATATTGATTCTATTCTTCTTTTTTCTCTCTTGTCATCAATATTTTTAATGCTTCATCTGGTTTTATTTCTCTATTTAATACTTTGTATACCGTTTCTACTATTGGCATTTCTACTTTGTGGATTTTTCCTAATTTATATGCAACTTCTATATTGTCTATACTTTCTATTGTCATTCCCACTTGCTGTTTTGTTTCTTCTAATGTATATCCTTGTGCTATTAATCTTCCTGCTTTTCTATTTCTACTATGTTCACTTAAGCACGTTACTATTAAATCTCCTAGTCCACTTAATCCATAAAATGTTTCTTGTTCTCCTCCTAATTGTACTCCTAATCTGCTTATTTCTACTAATCCTCTTGTTATTAGTGCTGCAAATGAATTGTCTCCTAGTCCTAATCCTGAAGCGACTCCTGCACAAAATGCTATTATATTTTTTAAAGCTCCTCCTAATTCGACTCCTTTTACATCGTTTGATGTATATATTCTCATTTTTTCACACATAAATGTGTCTTGTATTAGTTTTTGTACTTCTCTATCTTTTGATGCAATTACTAATACTGTTGTCATTAAAAATGCTACTTCTTCCGCATGGCTTGGTCCTGATAGTATTCCTATTTTTGTATCTGGCATTTCTTGTTCGAATATTTCATCTAATGTTGATAGTGTTTCACTTTCAAATCCTTTTGAACATATTATTATTGGTTGATTTGTTACATATTGTTTATATTCATTTAATGTACTTCTTGTAAATTTTGATGGTGTTACATGTAATATAAAGTCTGTTCCTTCTATTGCTTCTTTATATGATGTTGTACATTTTACATTTTCTGGTATTACAGCATCTGGTAAAAATTTGCACTTTTTTTCATTATTTATCATATCTGCTTCTTCTTGCATAAATGACCATATTTTTATTTTATTTCCTAAACTTGCTAGGTGTATTGCAAGTGCTACTCCCCAGCTTCCACTTCCTATTATTCCTATATTTTTCATTGCCTTTTTCCTTGTTATATATTTAGGTTTTTTTGAAGGTTATACCTATAAACCCTTTTTTAATTGTATAGGAAAAATCGAAGATTTTTACATATACAAAAAGGTTAAGTTTCCTTAGTTTGTGCATATTTGCGAAGCAAAATGCATATGTGACGAAGTCACTTTTCTTATTATTTCAGAATATTAACTTTTTTTAAAACTTATTTTGTTTTCTTTTCCTTCTAACATTCTTTTTATATTTGTTCTGTGATTAAATGCTACAATTAATGCTAATAATACACTAAATACAAAATATCCTGTTCCCTCTGATACTGTAAAATTTGTATCAATGAATAACACTAATATTGGATATAATATTGCTGCTCCTACAGATCCTAATGATACCATTCTTGTTAATGCAATTAACACTAATGCAAATACTAAACATATTAATCCTATTTTCCAGTTTATCATTAATAATACACCTAATGATGTTGCTACTCCCTTTCCTCCTTTAAATTGGAAAAATACTGGAAATGTGTGTCCTATAACTACTAATAATGCTGCTAGTTGTACTAGTAATGCCCTATCTAAGTCTTGCCATATTGCTCCTATTATTATTGCTACTACTATCGCTACGATTCCTTTTAATATATCACTTACTAGTGTTATTAATGCTGCTTCTTTTCCTACAGAACGTAGCATGTTCGTTGTTCCAGCATTTCCACTTCCTTTTTCTCTTACATCAAATCCTGCCATTCTTTTACTTATTATTATTGAAAAGTTTATGCTTCCTATTAAATATGCTATTAATGCTACTATTATATATGCTACCATTTTGCCCTCCTTTTATTTTAAATATTTTATTCTTGTTTTTTATAAACTATATTTCAAATTCTTTTTCCCCTTTTTCTCTTGCTATTATTCTTATTGGTGTTCCTTCTAGTCCGAATTCTTTTCTTATTTGATTTATTAAATATCTTTCGTATGAGAAATGAAATAATTCTTTGTTATTCACAAATATTACAAATGTTGGTGGCTTTGTAGATACTTGGGTTCCATAGAGTATTTTTAGTCTTTTTCCTTTATCTGTTGGTGGCTGAACTATTGCTATTGCTTCGTTTATTACTTGATTTAATACAGATGTTGATATTCTCATTGCATTTTGTTCTGCTACATGATTTATTAGTTCAAATAGTTTGTCTACTCTTTGTCCAGTCTTTGCTGATATAAATAATATTGGTGCATATGATAAATATGCTAATTTATTATATATTTCTTTTTTGTATTTTTCTAATGTTCCTGTTTCTTTTTCATATTCATCCCATTTATTTACTACTATTATTACACCCTTTCCTGCTTCATGTGCTTCTCCTGCTATTTTTGCATCTTGGTCTGTTACTCCTTCTAATGCATCAATTAACATTAAGCATACATCTGCTCTTTCTATTGCTAATAATGTTCGCATTATACTAAATTTTTCTATTGATTCTGTTACTTTGCTTTTTTTTCTTATTCCTGCTGTGTCTATAAATATATAATTCCCCTTATCATTGCTAAATTCAGAGTCTATAGCATCTCTTGTTGTTCCTGCTATATCGCTTACTATGTTTCTATTGTCTCCTAATATTTTGTTGATTAATGATGACTTTCCTACATTTGGTTTTCCTATTACTGCTACTTTTATTGGTTCATCTTCGCCTTCTATCTCTTCTTTTTCTGGAAAATGTTCATATATTGCATCTAATACATCTCCTATTCCTGTTGCATTTGTTGATGATATTAGATATGGTTCCCCTATTCCTAAATTGTAAAATTCATATGAATCTTCTTTTGCTTTTTGATAGTTGTCTGCTTTATTGCATACTAATACTATTGGTTTTTTTGATTTTTTTAACATCAATGATATTTCTTCGTCTGCTGCTGTTATTCCTTGTCTTATATCTGTTAAAAATATTATTACATCTGCCATTTCTATTGCTATTTGTGCTTGTTCCCTCATTTGTGATATTATTATATCCTCTGATTTCGGTTCTATTCCTGCTGTGTCTATTACTGTGAATTCTCTTCCTCTCCAATTTGTTTTTGCATATATTCTATCTCTTGTTACTCCTGGAGTATCTTCTACAATTGATATTCTTGTTCCTACTATATAGTTGAAAAATGTTGATTTTCCTACATTCGGCTTTCCTATTATCGCTACTATTGGTTCTGACATTTCTTTTCTCCTTGTTAATCTATTTTGAATAAATCTCCTAATGGTCTTGATTCATTTAGTCTTCTTATTGTTTCTGCAAATAGTGGCGCCATTGATACCACTTTTATTTTGTCTATTTTCTTTTCCTCTGGTAATGGTATTGTATCTGTTATTATTAATTCTTTTATTGGTGATTCTTGTATTCTTTGTATTGCATTTGCTGATAATACTCCATGTGTACATCCTGCATATATTTCTTTTGCTCCTTCTCTATATAATATATTTGCTGTTTCTATCAATGACCCTGCTGTGTCTACTTCATCATCAAATATTATTGCTTCTTTTCCTTTTACTGTTCCTATTACATTTGTTGCTATAGCTCTATCATCATTTCCTTCTCTTCTTTTGTCGATTAATGCTATTGGACATCCAAAGTATTCTGAATATTTATATGCTTTTTTTGAACTTCCTGCATCTGTTGCTACTATTACCATGTCTTGTAAGTTTTTCTTTTTGAAATAGTCTTGTAATATTCCTTGTGCTGTTAGTCTATCACAATTTATATTAAAATATGCCTGTATTGACGGATTATGTAAGTCACAGCTTATTACTCTTGTTGCCCCTGCTGCTTCTAATAGTTGCGCCATTAGTTTTGCTGTTACTGGTACTCGTGGTTGGTCTTTCTTGTCTGATCTTGAATATATGTAATACGGTAATACTACATTTATATTTTTTGCTGATGCTCTTTTTAATGCATCTATTGCTATTAGTAATTCCATTACTCTTTCATTTACTGGTGGTTGTGTTGTTTGTACTATATATACATCTTGCTCTCTTACTGTTTCTCCTATTTGTATAAATGTGTTGTCATTTTTGAATTTTTGTGTGTTTATTTTTCCCATTTTTACATTTAAATGTTTGCATATTTCTTCTGTGAATGGCTCTGCACTTTGGCAGGCAAAAATTTTAATATTCTCCATACTTTACCTCTTTTCTTTTTTCTTTTTTGCTTCGTGCTACTATTTCGATATTATTCTATAATATGTTCTTATATTTTGCAATATTTTTTCTCTAACTTTTTAAAGTCGGGCAAGCTAAAAAACAGCTTGCCCGACTGTAGAACAATTCAACAATCCAAGATGTCTTCATATACATTAGGGAAACGACTTATAAAATCCTCATAATCAATCTTTTTCACCATTATGAAATATCTTATCATACCTTTGTAAAACTTGTACCATTCTTTATTTAAGTATAATCTATATTTCATAAATGCGTTCATCAACTTATCACATGTTTCCCTGAATCCATCGTTATCGTTGATATTTTCTCCTTTCACTAGTTCTATTATTTCTTGTGCCTTTTCGTCATTCCTCAAATTATTGTATGCAAAATATTTTTCTATTGCTGGAACATACTTGCATATAGCTTTAGGGGCTTCTGGTGCCTTTTGGTATTTTCCTGTTTCAAAATCTAAAGCCTTACCATTACTTATCAAATACACTCTATCGTTGAATTCAACAATATCGTTGTTTATTTTGTAATAGTAACCTGCTTGTTTGAAATATGGAAAATTACCAACATTTAAAGCTTCGAACTGCTCTTTGGACATTTTGGACCATTTCCAATATCTGGGATTATATATTTTGTATCCCTCATCTGTTTCCATGACCCATCCAATAATTGTGTTGATTACATTCTTCATGTCATTCTCCCTTTCTCTTGTTCTACTTATCACAGTTTATGTTACATACTTTTATTATATCATATTTTATGTAAATTCACAAATATCTTTCATTCTAACCTTTTTATTCTAACTTATGATAACTAGAATCTAAGACAGATTTAAGAGAATTAACCTTTTGTATATGTAAAATCTTCGAATTTTCCTATACTCTAAAAAATAAGAATAAAATTTTAAAAAAATGTTCCATTTTTAAGATTTATTTAATATAATAAAAATATCAAAAAGGAGATGTTGATTTATGAAAAATTACAAATTAGCGATAGTCGGAGCTACTGGATTAGTAGGAAGAACTATATTAAAAGTTCTAGAAGAAAAAAACTTACCTAATTTTGAATATACAATGTTCTGTTCTGAAAGATCTGCTGGTCAAGAGTTAACTTTATTAGGTAAAAAATACATTGCAAAAGAATTGACTCATTCATCTTTTGATGAAAAATTTGATTTTGCAATTTTCTCTGCTGGTGGAGATGTTTCAAAAGAATTTGCTCCTATTGCAGCTTCTAAAGGATGTGTTGTTATAGATAATAGCAATGCTTTTAGAATGGATACTAATGTTCCTTTAGTAGTTCCAGAAGTTAATCCAGAAAAAATTGCAGAAAACCATGGTATTATAGCAAATCCTAATTGTTCTACTATTCAAGCAGTAGTCCCTTTAAAACCATTACATGATGCTTACAAAATAAAAAGAATTGTTTATTCTACATATCAGGCAGTTTCAGGTGCTGGCGTAAAAGGTATTACAGATTTAGAAAATGGCTCAAAAGGACTAGAACCTATAAAATTTCCTCATCCTATATATAATAACTGCTTACCTCATATAGATGTATTTTTGGATGATGGATATTCAAAAGAAGAACATAAAATGATTAATGAAACTAGAAAAATTCTTGATTGCCCAGATTTAAAAATAACAGCTACTACTGTTAGAGTCCCTGTTAAAAATTGTCATAGTGAGTCTATAAATATTGAATTTGAAAATGAATTTGATTTACAAGATGTCTTCAAATTATTACAAACTTCTCCTGGTATTGTTCTTGTAGATGATGTGTCTAATAATCAATATCCTTTAGCTACCGATGCTGATGGTCATGATGAAGTTTTTGTTGGAAGAATTAGACGTGATTATAGTGTGCCAAATGGTCTAAATATTTGGGTTGTTGCTGATAACCTTAGAAAAGGTGCTGCTAGTAATGCTATTCAAATAATGGAAAAAATGATTTAATTTTTATAAATATGTACAATTAAATCTGAAAATGATATAATGCAAACATAATTATCGTTTTCAGATTTGAATTTGATATTCTATATTGAAAGGATTTGAATGCCTTATGAAAAAAAATATTTTTACAGGTTGTGGAACTGCAATTGCCACACCGTTTGATGAAAATGGAGTTAATTTTAAAGAATTGCAAAGATTAATTGAATTTCAAATATCAGAAGGAGTAGATGCTTTAGTTGTTTGTGGTACTACTGGTGAGGCTTCAACTATGAGTTTTAAAGAGAAATGTGATACTATTCAATGTGCTGTTCATAATGCTAATGGTAGAATTCCTATTATTGCTGGTACTGGAGGAAATAATACTCAGGAGGTTATCAAAATGTCTAAATCTGCTGAGGAACTTGGCGTTGATGCATTACTCATTGTAACACCTTACTATAATAAGACTACTCAAGCTGGTTTAGTTGCACACTATAATGCTGTTGCGAGTAGTGTTTCTTTACCTATTATTTTATATAGCGTTCCTTCAAGAACTGGTGTGAATATTACTCCTGAGACTTGTTTGGAATTGTCTAAAATAGATAATATTGTTGCTATTAAAGAAGCTAGTGGCAATTTGTCTCAAGTTGCTGATATTGCTCATCTTTGTGGTGATAATCTTGATATTTATTCTGGTAATGATGACCAGATTTTACCTATATTATCTCTTGGTGGAAAAGGTGTTATTTCAGTTTTATCAAATATTTATCCTAAACTTACTCATAATATTGTTGCTGACTTTTTAAATGGTAACTTTGAAAAAGCTAAATCATTACAACTTCATGCTTTACCTTTAATCCATGCTTTGTTTTCAGAAGTTAACCCTATTCCTGTTAAAGCTGGTCTTAATATGATTGGTTTTGATTTTGGAATTCCTCGTCTTCCTCTTGTTGAAATGACTGAAAGTAAAAAGGATATTTTGAAGCAAGAAATTGCTAGACTGAAAGATATTTATTAATGTAAGATGAATTTTATGTAGATTTTCATTTTTGCTAATATTAATGTTAACTATAATACATATTATATTAAAAACAGCAAAACTAGAATCGACGATGTAAAAAATATATTTTATAAAAAAACAGCTTGTTTGCTAATGGGCGCATATCTGCGCCCATTAGCAAACAAGCTGTTTTTTTATACTTTAGGAAAATCATCATAGTATGACGGCTTTCTGTAGAGGATAATTATGACGAAATCTTGATTACGGTTTTTTATCATTATGAAAGTTATCATATAATATGCTAACTTTTCGAAGTTTGCATTTTACACAAACTTTCTGATATACTCTAAGTTAAAAATCTTCTCCATCTGATTCTGGCTTTGGCTCATACATTTCTGTATTTTTTGCCACATTTGCGTTTGTATCTATTTTATCTTCGAATTCTTTAACTTCAAAATTTTCTTCTGTAAATCTCTCATTATTCTTTTTCTTTATTTGATTTATTATTTTTTCTGTCTTTTCATTATTGTCTTGAACATTTTTATTTATAAATCCATTGACTTTCTCAATTAAATCTGGAACATAATCTAATAGTCTGTCTACATATGATGTATGTTCGATTGGTATTAATTTTACATTTCCATTTTGTACTACTAAAAATGCTACTGGATTAATTGTTGCACCTGCACCAGCTCCTCCTCCAAATGGTAGTTTGTATTGTATTTCTTCTTCTTTTTCTTTTTTTGAATATATATTCATTGTTTCTCCATTAAATTCACTTCCTCCTGCTGCAAATCCAAATGATACTTTTGAAATTGGTATGATTATTAATCCTTCTAATGTTTCTATTGGCTCTCCTATTATTGTGTTGACATCTATCATTTCTCTTATACTACTCATTGCTGTAAGCATAAGTCCTTCTATTGGATGACTCTCTTTCATTTTTCTTCCTTCTTTCTTTTAAAATATTCTTGTATATATAATGCATTAAATCTATTGTAAATATGCAATTAAGTTTTAAATTTATTAAGTTTTTTTGTATATATATTGGTTGTATTTCGAATTTGTCTTTTACTGTTATTTTATCTTTTAGTAATATCCCTATTATACTTGATATTATTCCTACTGATATTGCTGTTATAGCTGCATCTTCTGTTCCTATTTCTATATGCATTTCTAATTCTTTTATTTCTATTTGTAATTCTTTTATTGCTTTTGCTATTCCTTTTGTTTTTTTATTATTCTTTAAAAATTGCATATCTATTTTCTTTATTATTTTGATCTCTCGAATGTCTCTTATTCTATCTTTTTTTACTTTTAATTTTATTATTTTCCATTTATTGAATATTGCTAATGACACTATTATTTTATATTTCTTATCTATTATGTTATTTTTTTCTCTTAATGTTGATATGTCTAGGTCTTTTATTTCTATTTCTATTTTTGAATTGTATATTCCTAATGCCGTTATAACTATTATTGCAAGTACTATTGTGGTTATAATAAAAAACAATACTATCGCCTCCTATTTAGAAGCTTTAGTATTATTTTTCCCATTTTTTTCTATCTTATTCTTTTATTTATTATTACTTCTTTTGGTTTTTTCTACAACTATTTCGCCAAATACATCTTCCTGCTCAGTTGTTACTTTATTTCTTCTTGATAATTCTAATAACCCTGAAAAAGCTGTTACTACTTCTTGCTTGTTCCTTTTCTTTATTGAAAATAGCTTATTGAATACAAATTTTCGTGATTTTGCTAGTTCCTTGAACATTTCTTTTACTTTCTCTGCAACTGTATATGTGTCTGTAATTGCTATTTTTTCTATGTTCTTTGCATTTTCATTTATTTTTTCTTTATTTCTTCTTATTAATTCTTCGTATATTTTAGATATTGTTGTTGCATTATAATCATTCTCGATTTTTTGTTTTGGTAATTCTATTTGTTCTGTTGATTTGAATATTCTCTTCGAATATTGTTCGTAATTTTCTTTTAATTTTTTGATTATTTCTTTGTACTTTTTATATTCTATTATTCTTCTTATTAATTCTTCTTCTGTTAGTTCTTCTTCTTCTTCCACTTGTTTTGGCAATAAACTTTTTGATTTTAAGTATAGTAAAGTAGATGCCATTACTAGAAATTCACTTGTTACATCTAAATTCATTTGTTCCATTTGTTTTATATATAACATATATTGGTCTGCTATTTCTCTTATTTTTATGTCATATATATTCATTTTGTTTTTGTCTATTAAATGGCATAATAAATCTAATGGTCCTTCAAAATTTTCCGTTTTTATTGCATACTGATTAGTTTCTAGTGATAATATGTTTTTCATTTATTCTCCTTCTTCTACTTTATATCCCTTTTTATACAAATATGTTTTTATTTCTTCGTCGTCCATTTGTGTTGCTTTTTTGTTTTTTATTTTTTCTATAGATTGTTTTTCATACTCTTCTAATTCTTCTCTATTTTTTGATATATATTCTTCTATTATTTTTCTGTCTATTCCTTTTTGGTATAGTTTGTATTCTATCTCTTTTATAGACATAGTTTTTAATAGCATATATTCATGTACCTGTTTTTCTGTGTAACTGTAGTCATCTATATATCCTGCTTCTTTTAAATATTCTATTATGTCTTCTAACATCTCGTCTTCAATTTCTTTTTTGAATTTAATTCTTACTTCATTTTCTGTTCTTTTCTTAAAAGTTATATACTTGAATACTCTTGTTTTTTGTTTATCAAATTCTTCTACTGTATACATTTCTTCCTTCCTTTTATTGGTACTTCTTAGAGATATTATTCTTCTATTTCTTCTTCGTCATTTTCTGGTAATTCTTCTCCTAAACTTTGTTCAAATGCTTTTGCAAAGTTGTCTCTTACCTTTTGCTCTACTTCTTGTAATACCTTTGGATTTTCTATTAAATAACGTTTTACATTTTCTCTTCCTTGTCCTATTCTTTCTCCATTATAGCTAAACCATGATCCACTTTTTTCTATTATGTCTAAATTTACTGCCATATCTAATATATTTCCTTCTTTGGATATTCCTTTTCCATATACTACATCAAATTCTGCTTCTCTGAATGGTGGAGCTACTTTGTTTTTTATTACTTTTACTTTTACTCTATTTCCTGTTACTTCTCCATCTTGTTTGATATTTTCGACCTTTCTTATATCCATTCTTACTGATGCATAGAATTTTAATGCTCGTCCTCCTGTTGTTGTTTCTGGGTTTCCAAACATTACTCCTATTTTTTCTCTTAATTGATTTATGAATATTAATACTGTTTTTGATTTGTTTATTGCTCCTGCTAATTTTCTTAGTGCTTGTGACATTAGTCTTGCTTGTAATCCCATATGTGAGTCTCCCATATCTCCATCTATTTCTGCTTTTGGTACTAATGCTGCTACTGAGTCTACTACTATTACATCTAATGCTCCACTTCTTACTAATGCTTCTGTTATTTCTAATGCTTGTTCTCCTGTATCTGGTTGTGATACTATTAAATTATCTATATCTACTCCTAGTTTTTTTGCATATACTGGGTCTAGCGCATGTTCTGCATCTATAAATGCCGCTTCTCCTCCCATTTTTTGTGCTTCTGCTACTACATGTAATGCTAATGTTGTTTTTCCTGATGATTCTGGTCCAAATACTTCTATTATTCTTCCTCTTGGTACTCCTCCTATTCCTAATGCTATGTCTAAACTTAATGCCCCTGTTGGTATTGCCTCTACCTCCATTGCTTTGAATTCTCCTAATTTCATTACTGAACCTTTTCCAAATTGTTTTTCTATTTGGCTCATTGCTACTTCTAGTGCTTTTCTCTTTTCTGTATTCTCTTCCATATTTTTTCCTCCTAATTAAACTTTTGTTCGATATATACATTATATACCAAATTTTTGTTTTGTCAATATATTTTTTTGTTTTTTTACTTTTTCTTTTGTATTTTTACTTTTTGACATTTCTTCTCTTTCAAAACATTTTTATTTTACCATATATAATTTTAAAAAACAAGAATAAAATTTTCTTAGGAAACTCCCTATTTATTAGCGACTTTCCTAAGAATATACAAAAGAATATTATCTACTATTTTTTACTCCATGTACTTATATTATAAAATGTATTAAACCAATTTGCTGTCATACTTCCTGCTAAATTTTTACTTGTTGCTACTATACTATAATTATTATATAAACTTATATATGGTACATCTTCTTTATATATTTCGTATAATCGTTTGTATTTTTCTTTTAAGAGCTGTTTATCTGTTATATTTTGAACATCGTTTATTATATTTCTTACTTCTTCGTTATAATAATTTGATATATTACCATCTCCAAAATATTTTGATAAATTTATATTTGGTGCTACATATGAACCACATAATATCATATCATAGTTTTTACTATTGATGTAATTTTCATATTGGCTATCTGATGCGTATATTATTGTTATTCTTATTCCTACTGTTTCTAATTGCTGTTTTATTACTTCTGCTACACTAACTCTTTGCGTATTCTCTTTATTTACTACTAATCTAAAATTTAGTTTTCTTGTATAATAATTGATATATTTCTGCCAATTGTTATATTCATACTTCCATCCATTGTCTTGTAATATTTGATAAAATTTTTCTACATTATAAGTATTCTCATCTTTTGATTCGTATACCCAGTTTCTATAGTCTAATGGAAAATCTGATTTGTAATATTTTGAATTGTATATATTCTCTATTATTGCTTCTTTATCAATTGCATACATTATGGCTTGTCTTACTTCTTTGTTTTGTAATACTGCATTTTCTAAATTTATTGCTAAATAATCATATTCTCTTCCTGGTGATTCTATTTTGTTATATCCTATTGTTCCTATATAATCTTCTATATTTATATTATTTGTGCTTATATAATCTATTTTTCCTAATTTAAAGTCATTATATATTTCTCCTACTGTTCCATATAAATTTATGTTTATTGTTTCTATTGCACTTTCTTTTTTTTCTTTGTTCCACCAATTTTCATTTTTTTCTAATAATATATTGTTTGATGTTATATTACTTATTTTATATGGTCCTGTTCCGATTGCTTGTTTTACTTTGTCAGAATTTACAAAGTCTTCTTCTCCACAAAATGTTTTACTCATTATTGGAAATGTTAAATTGTATTCGAAAAATGGAGTTTCTTGATTTAGTGTTATTTTTAATGTATAGTTATCTACTGCTTCTACTTGTGATATATTTTGTAAATTGGGAGTATATACTGAATTTATTTCTTTTAATTTTTGTACTGTATATAATACATCATATGCTGTTAGATTCTCTCCTGTTTGCCAATTTACGTTTTGTTTTATTTTTACTACATATGTATTGCTACTTGTTTTTGCCCATTCTTCTGCTAAACATGCTTCTATTTCGTATTGTGGATTTATTGTTACTAATGGTTCATATATTATCTTTGATATATCTTGGACATATTTATTTCTGCTTAATAATGGATTTATTGTGTCATATTCCGCTATCCCTAGTTTTAGCTCTTGTTTTACTTTTTCTACTTCTACTTTTTCTTCTGGTTGTTCTTGTGTATTTTCTGTTTTGTTTATTTGAAATATTGCAAATATTACTATTATTATGACAAATATAAAAAATATGTACTTTATTCCATTTTTCATTTGTTATTTTCCTTTCTAATCTTCAATCTTTTACTTTTAATAACTGCTATTTTCTAATTACTTTTTCTATCATATATTAATTTTTTGCACTAGTCAATATATGTATTTTAATTTCTATTATTTGATTGTAGTTTTGTCAAACATATGTCACACTTTCTTAGAGTATAAAAAACAGCTTTTTTGCAAATAGTGTAAATTTACACCATTTGCAAAAAAGTTTAATTTTAATAGAAATCCATTTATCTTCTTTTCTTATTCTAAAAACTATATTTCCATCTGACTTCCTAAAAATGTTGCTGCTGATTGTGCTACCTTTTTCTCTACATCATTCATTTTTATATTTGTATCTTTTGACAATAATATTACTGTTCCTATTGTGTCTCCATTTGATATTATTGGATATACTACTTGTGAATTATATTTTCTTTCGCTTTTGTCATTTTTTGTTATTGGCATTGCTATGTCACTATTTTCTTTACTTGTATATATTTCTTTGTCTTCCATTAATTGCTCTAATTCATTACTTATATTTTGTTCTAAATATTCCTTTTTTGCTCCTCCTGATACTGCTATTATTGTGTCCTTATCTGTTATACAAGCTATGTGTCCAGTTGTTTTTGATAATGTTTCAGCATATTCTGTGGCAAATTCTGATAGTTCTCCTATTGGTGAATATTTCTTTAATATTATTTGCCCTTCTCTATCTGTAAATATTTCAAGTGGATCTCCTTCTCTTACTCTTAATGTTTTTCTTATTTCTTTTGGAATTACAACCCTACCTAAATCATCTATTCTTCTTACAACTCCTGTTGCTTTCAATCTTTTTCCCTCCTTTTATTGTCATGTTTGTTTTTATTATGTCAATTATGGGAAATTTTATTCATTTTTTTTTATTGTATAAGAAAAACTACGAAAGTTTATATTGTTAAAGTAAAGTAACCTTACTTCTTTTAATTGTAATTCTTTTTCTTTCATTAAAATATATTTTCTAAACTTAATTGATATTTATCTTTTATATGTTTTAATACAAATATGTTAGTCTCTATCTTATCTAATGCTAAATTATATTCTCCTGTTTCTATATAACTTATCATTGATGTTAAGTTCGTTTCTACTTTTTCTAATTCATTGTGTTCTATATAATATGCTAATATTGAATTTTTTTCTTTCCACTTTTCTTTTATCTCTATTAACTTATGTTTTAAATCTTCTTCTGTTTGTTGTGTTTTTAATGCTGCATTTATTTTTTCTAAATCGCTTATTATTTCGTCTGTCGATTTTTTTGTATAATTTTGCATTACTATATCTAAACTAATTATTATAGCTACTATTATTATGCAAATCCAAATCTCCCTCATTACTTTACACCTGCTCTCTCAATTATATTGTTATAAACTTTTCTTTTCCTTTTTTTGGCAAAATATATCTCCTTTTCCATCTATTGTTACTATTAATGCTTCTTTTGGTTCCATTTTAAATTTTTCTACTTGCTTTTTTAACCATTCGTAGTTTTTTCCTATAGCTTTTAAATTTTCGTTCATTACTATTCCATCTACTACTAAATCATATGGTATCCCTTCATATTCTGGCATTATTCCAAAATCTTGTGGTATTGTATTTCTTTTATCTGGTTTTTGTATGACTGTTACTTGTCCACTTGTCTCTAGTATTGCATATTCTACATCTGATAAATTTATGACATTTGCTGCTCTTATTCGTTCTTGTAATTCGTTTACTGTAAATCTTTCCTTTTTTAATGCTTTTTCATTTATCTTTCCTCTATATACTAATATTGCAGGTTTTCCACATATTATTTTTCTTGCTGTTGTACTTTTTAAATTTATTACTGATATTGTTAGATGCATTACTAGTAGTCCTAATATTGGTACTATTCCATTTGTTATTGGTATTCCTGGTTCTGTCATTGGTACTGACGCTAAGTCTGCTATTAATATTGATATTGCTAATTCAAATGGTTGCATTTGTCCTATTTCTCTTTTTCCCATTATTCTCATTACTATTAATACTATTATGTATAATATTATTGCTCTAAAAAATGTTATTAGCATTTTTTTCCTCCTTTTTGTGTCTGGTATTCGTCTTTGCTTATTTTGTTTTTTGATATGTATATTTTTTACATTTGAAATTATAATATTCATTTTTTGAATAAATATTTTTTTATTGCTAATAATATTTTTGTAACCTTATATTTAATTTTCGTATAATAATTTTTTTAATATGTATTAAAAAGGAGGTTAGGGTTATGTCAAATACACAAAGTAATACTAGTAGTGGTGCAAGTACTGTTTGGCAAATTGTTGGTAGATTAGTAGCTGCTGCTATAGTTTTAGCAATTACTGCTTTCTTTACACCTGGTTTTTCTATTAATAATATTTGGGCTCTTGCTATCGCTGCTATAGTTTTAACTATTATTGATTATCTTATCGTTAAGTTTACAGGTTTACATGCTAGTCCTTTTGGTAAGGGATTCGTAGGCTTTGCTCTTGCAGCTGTGACTTTATATGTTACTCAATTCTTTGTAGCTGGTTATTCTATTTCTTGGATGGCTGCTATAATTGGTGCTTTAATCTATGGTGTTATAGACTATTTTATTCCTGGTAATCAAGAAATGTAATCATAGATTTTATTAAGTTGATTATATAAATAATTAAATACGAAGATAAGATTTTTTACACATAACATGCTAAAAAATCTTATCTTCTCATATTTTATTTTTCATTTTTTTCTTTTTCTCCATTATATTCATTTACTAAATATAATGGTCTATTTTTTGTTTCTACAAATATTCTTCCTAAATATTCTCCTATTATTCCAAATAACATTATTTGTATCCCTGAGAAGAATAGTATTAGTAATATTATTGCTTGAAATGCTTGTATTGCCATATGTACTACAAAACATTTTATTATTACATATATGAAATATACTACTAACATTATAAATGTTGGTATACTTATATATGTTGCTAATCTTAATGGCGATGTTGTAAATGATGTTATTCCATCAATTGCTAAGTCTATTAGTTTTAAGTAATTCCATTTTGTTTTTCCTGCTACTCTTGGTTCTCTATCATATAATACTTCCTTTTTCTTATATCCTATCCAACTAAACATGGATTTTGTACATCTTTGTGACTCTCTTAATTTTCTAAGTGCATTTACACATCTTCTATCTAATAATCTGAAATCTCCTGTGTCTCTTTGTATTTCCATTCCTGCTATTTTTTGTAGTATTTTATAGTACATTTTTGATGTGAATTTTTTTACAAATGTTTCTCCTTTTCTTGTTTTTCTTCTTGCATATACATCATCGTATCCTTCTTCCCAATGCTTTATTAATTCTGGAATTAGCTCTGGTGGGTCTTGTAAGTCTGCATCCATAAATATTACTGCATCTCCTGTAGCATAGTCTAATCCTGCTATCATTGCTGTTTCTTTTCCAAAGTTTCTTGATAAGTCTACATATGAGATTCTATTGTCTTGCTTTCTTTGTTCTTTTATTATTTCTAACGTTTTGTCTTTGCTCCCATCATTAATAAGTAATATTTCAAATTCATAGTTTTGTATTTCTCTCGTTATTTTGTTTAATCTTTCAAATAGAAATGATAGGGATTCTTCTTCATTATATGCTGGTATTATTATTGATATTTTTTTCATATTTTATTATGTCCTTTCTTATTACAAAATCTCAATATTTTCTATATTGAGATTACTATTGCTCCTAGTATTATTAATATTACTCCTATTTTCTTTTTGTTTGTTATTTTTTCTTTTAAAATTTTGTAGCTTATTACCATTGTCCATATATACGTTATTGCTGTTAATGGCAATACTGTTGAATAGTCTAAGTACTTTAATACATATATATTTAATAAAGCTGCTGTTACATATATAATTCCTCCTATATATATGCTTTTGTCTTTTAACATATTTATGATACTACCTTTTGATGAAGCTTTTTTTAAAAATAATGATGCAAATGCTCCTGCAAATGTCATTATTAATATTATTATATAATATATTATCATTCTTCATCACCACCACCTATCATAAATACTCCTACAGTTATTATTATTATTCCTATAACCTTTACTAATGTTATATTTTCATTTAATACTAATACTCCTAATATAATAGTTAATATATAATTTAGACTTAGCATTGGCTGTAAAACTGATAATTTTCCAAATTTATATGCAAATATCATAACTAATGCTCCTAATCCATACAATGCAAATCCTATTAATAAATATATTATATTATCATTTAATGTAGCTAGCTTCCAAAACATTTGCCCTGTACAAGCACATATTGATGATATAATCATTAATATTATTCCTTTTTTATTCTTTTTTAGTGATTCAATCATTTTATTTCCTCTTTTTATTTCTTCTTTTCTAATTTCTTTTTAACATCTTTTTAGCTGTTTTTACAAATGCTCTCCATATTGGGTATTTCCATAATTTTTCTTTCAGTAATTCGAATTTATAATTATAGTTACTATTTGTATATATACTTCCATACACTGCTTTTTGATAGAGCTCTGATTCATATATTATTTTTCCAGTATCATTTATTAAATTTATACATATTAATTCTTTTAGCATATCTATGGAATTTGATAAGGTTTTTGCATTTTCAATTTTTTTTATGTTGGGGTTTTTAATCGTATCAGTGAATATTTGAGTCATTTCTTTTGCCATATTATTTAATGTGAATTTTTCTAATATTCTATTTCTACAGTTGTTTTTGTAATATTCTATATTTTGTATTATTTCTTCTATTGCTTTAATATATAAATCTATTTCTGTATTTGTATATTCAAAATTATGTATATCTGTTTCTTTTTGTAAACATTTTACAATTTTCCCTACTTGTTCATTTATTAGTTCTGCTTGTCCTCCAACATCGCTTGATATTACTGGTACTCCCATTGATAATGATTCATATGACGTTAATGCTAATCCTTCTTTTATTGAACAGTTTATCGTCATATCACTTATTGCATAGATTTCTTCTGGTTTTCCAATATTTCCTAAAAATCTTACACTTTCTTCTAATTTTGCTGACTGTGCTTCACTTTTTAGTTTTTGCAATAAATTTCCATCCCCTACTATTAAGAATAATACATCTTTTCTCTTTTCTTGCATTTTTTTAATTATTTCTAATAATAAAAATGGTCTCTTTTGCTCTGTTATTCTACATATATAACTTATTATCGTATTCTTATTTGTCTCCAAGTTATATTTTTTTAGTATTTCTTCTTTATTATATTTTTGTGGATTAAATTTTTCTTCATCTACTCCTATGTATACTGTTTGTATTTCTTTTTCATCTTTATTAAAATATTCTTTTAGTACTTTTTCTGTTCCTTTGTTACATACTAATGTTTTATCTATTACACTGGCATATGTTGCTGCATCTCTTGCATATCCACCATTTCTATAATACCATTCTTCCATATGTACATAATCTAATATTGGTATTTCTGGATTTTTGGCTTTTAGATATGGTAATATTGTGTATCCATATGTGCTATTTGTATTTAATATTAAATTTATTTGTTCCTTCTTTATTATATAGTTTACAAAACTTAACCAATTTTTTTGGTCTAAAAATGTTGTTAAGTCATATACTTTTGCATTTTTTTCAAATTCTTGTCTTAATGTATTTATATTACTTTCTGTTGTTATTATTACTATATTGAATCTTTTCTTGTCTAATCTTTTTACCAATTCTAAATTAAATCTGTCTGCTCCTCCTGTTATCATCCATGGTACTATTATTAGTAAATTTATTTTGTCACTTTTTTTCTTTTCTGGTATTACTATTCTTTCTTGTACATCTGGTATTTTATCATAATTATAGTCTTGTTTTGGATATTGTATCGCTTCTACCTTTTTTGTTATTGTTTTTGCTGTATTGTTTATTATTTCTAATGATTTCTCTCTATTTTCTTTTGATTTTGCTAATTCTCCTTGTTCTTTTCTTCTATACCATTGTCCATAATAACTCATATGTACTGGGTATTTTCCTTTTGCTATTAGTTTTAACCAAAAATTCCAGTCCTCATTTACTGCTTTTTCTTTTAATTCATATCCATTTACTTCATTAAATGCTGTTTTTCTTATTATTGCTGCTGAAACTAAGTCATTTGTTTTTTTCATTTTTTCTGAGTCAAACCACATATTCCAAGTATATGTGTCACTATCGAATCCCAGAGAATCAGAATATGCCCAACTTGCTTCTTTGTTTGTTTCTAGGGTCCAATATCCACATTCTAAATATGTTTTTTCAATTAAATCATCTGAATCTAAAAACATAAGATATTTTGTGTATATTGAAGCTTTAGCAGCTCCATAGTCTCGTGTAGCTGCTAATCCTTCATTTTCCTTATGAAATATTTTTATTCTATTGTCTAATTTTTCTATCTCTTCTAGTTTTTTTAAACTTTTTTCTTCTTTTGAACCATCATCTATTATTAATAATTCAAAATATGGATATGTTTGGTTTAATATGCAATTTACTGTTTGCTCTATATATTTTTCATCATTATAAAAAGGGACTATTACTGATATTTGTGCTTCTTTTGGTTCATATTCCTCTATTTCTAATTTTTTCCCTGGTTCTAATTTAAAATCAAAATATTGTTTCATTTTTTACCATCCATCTTTTTTTATCTTTTTAATATTTCTTTTTTGCTCTCTAATGTAATATCTATGATATTTTTAAGATTTCTTTTATTCTTCTTTTTATTGTAGTTCTATCAAATAGTATATAATATATTAATCGTACAAATTTATTCCTCTCATTTAAGTCTACAATTGGATTATAATTTAATTCTCCCATTCGATTTGCTTCTGCATTTGTTGTACTTTTTAGTAAATCTTCTAATATGCATTGATTTTTGCTATTTAAGTCTTCTTGCATATCATCTATCATTTTACGTTTTTTTCCTGTTCTTATATCATCTTCAAATTCTATTGCGCTTAATGGTTGTTTGTCTATTCTTTTTGCTGAATTGAAATATGCCATTATTGGTAGTGTTATATAGTAATCTTGATAATATAATATGTCCATATCTTCTTTAAATGTTTCTACTATATCTTTTACAAATTCTATTGCTGCTTGTTGCATTGTTTGCACTACATATTCTACTTGATATGTATTCTCATATTTTTCAAATACTGGCTTTACTTCTTGTCCACTTACATCATATGCTATACATGATGGTGCTAATTTTGAGAATAATAATTCATATGCATTTCCTGTTGCTGTTGGTTTTGCTGGAAAAAATGTTTTTAATTTAAAATTTCCCATTTCTGCATATTCTATTGCATCATCTCTATTTATATTTAAGAAATATGTATCTACACTCTTTTGGCATAATTCTGTTAGGTAAAATTCTGGCCTTCCACTATACCCTACATCAAATACAGCTGGTCTCTCTCCTAATACTTTGTTGAAATATTCTTTTAGTTTTTCTCTACTCTTTTTATGTTCTTCTTCATTATAGAAATTGTCTACTACTATTTTTATATATCTGTTGAATTCTTCTATATTTTTAAAGTTCTTTGTGTATTCTATTTTTTGTTTTTCACACATTTCTTTTAATTTTGTTTCATCTACTTTTATTATTCTTGATATATATTTTAATACTCCTTTTGGTGTGTGTTTTTCTATTTCTATTATTTCTGATAATTTGTAAAAGTCTAATTTGCTTACTATCATTATTGGTATTAGTGCTTTTCTTGAAACATACATATATTCTTCTTGTGGCATATTTTTATATAATTGTTTCATTATTTTATATGTTTCCATTATTAAGTATCCATCTCTTGCCATAAATGAAATTTTGTCATAATTTTCTTGCATATTGTCTATTAACCACTTTGTTACACCAAATGCATACATTCCTAATGCATAATATCCTATTAAGTATGGATCTGCATTGAAATCTGATTCTTCATTAAATGCTCTAAATGGATTGTCAAAATATTTATTTGCTACCATTGCTATCATTGTTCTTATTCCTAAAAATCTTTGTGATTCTTTATTGTCTTGCCAGAATGGTAAACTTTTTAAAAGCATTTGTGTTAAATTGTTTGTTCTTATATTATGTTTCATGATATCTGTTGTTTTTGGTATGTGTATTGATTTCATTCCTAACGTTTTTGGTCTTTTATAGTCTGTGTCCTTATTATCCCCTATATGTATTATTTCATTTGGTTTTATTTCTAAATTCTCTATTACATATTTATGTAAGTCTCCTGTCCATTTTGTTTTCTTTATCGTTGATGATAAATATAGTTTTTCTATTTGTGTGTATCCATTTCCTTTTAGTATTTGTACTATTGTTTCTTCTGGTAGATACATATCTGATGTACATACTACTTTTTTTCCTATATCTAATGCTAATTTATATAATTCATATACTGTATTCCTACGTTTGCAAAATCTTATTTCGTATTCTTTTTCTTTTTCTTTTAATATATTTAATATTTTTATGTCTATTTCATATAATCTTTTTATTGTTTCATATATTGCATCTAATGTTATTTCTTGAACTTCTGGATTTTTTTTGTATTGTTCTTCTCTTGCTATATTCTCTGATATTACTCTTATTTTTGAAAAACTAATTCCTGCTTTGTTGTTGCTTATTTTTCTGTATTCTCTATCTAATAGTCTAAATAAATCTATTGGCTCTAAAAATGGTCTTACAACTAAAGTATCAAATATGTCAAAGCTTACATATTTTACTTCTTTATCTATTATTGCTTTTTTTACTTTTTCTAGTTCATTATTCCATTTTGTTTCTACTGATGAAAATAGATTTGCATTTTCTACTTCTTTTGTATTTTTGTAGAATTTATCCATTTCCTTGTTTAATTCCTGCTTTTCACTTGCAGTCAGCTTTCTTGCTTCTTTTATATATGTTCTATGTTGCATACTATATAGGTTCTTCCATTTTAAGAATTGTTCCTTATATTTTTCGTATATATTTACTTCTTTTAGGAAATCTTCTATAAATGTAAAAGATGTAATTAAATCAGATATATTACTTTTTACTTTATTATAATTTATGTCTTTTATTGATGTTGATGTTACTTCATGTTGGCAATAAAATATACTATCATTTTGTGTTTTTGTTATCTTATTTGAATAGTAGAATAATACTGTTGAAAATGCAAAATCTTCTGTCATTATTAATCTTTTATTTATCTTTTTATAATGCTTTTCTGCTTGTCTCCATATTTTCATTGAATATATTTTATTCCATACTGTATGCCATGAAAAATTTAGCCCTTCTTGTCTGAAGTATTCATCTATTCCTTGTTTTCCATTTAATTCTTTAAAATTCATATTAAATAAATTATATTCTATCTTTTTTCCACTATCATATTCTAATATTGTATTTCCCATAACTATGTCAGAATTATTTTCTTCTGCATTGTTCATTAATGTTCTATAAAAGTCTATAGATGTATAATCATCTGCATCTAAAAATGCAATATAATCACCAGTTGCTACTGATGCTCCTGTTAATCTTGCTTGAAATAGTCCTTTATTTACATCATGTTTTACATATTTTACTCTTATATCTTTTTCTTGATATGTTTTCATGATTTCATCACTATTTCCTTTTGATCCATCATTTACTACTATTATTTCTACATTTTTATATGTCTGTTCTATCACACAGTCTAAACTTCTTTTTAAATATTTCTCATTATTATAATTTGGTATAATAATTGATAGCTTTTTTTCCATTTTTTTACATCCTTTCATTTTTGTCTTTTTCTTTAATAATTAATCTGATTTTAGAGTATTACCAGTTTAGCTACTATAGCTCTTCTGCAAATTTTTTCTGTAGTTTATTAAATAATAAATATCCTATTATGCATATGATTATACTTATTCCTAATACTATCATTAATGACTGTATATTTGGCATTTGTTTATAATAAAATATATCTCTAAATGCTTGTATTATATATGTCATTGGATTATATTGTAATATCCATTTGAAATCTTCTGGTATTGATGTTAGTGAATATACTATTGGTGTTGCATAAAATAGTAATTGTAAAAGTACTGTTATAAAATGTTGTAAATCTCTAAAAAATACTGTTATACTTGATACTATAAATGATATACCTATTAATAGAACATATTCTACTAATACTATTAGTGGATAGAATATTACGTATTTTGTTATTCCTAATCCATATCCTAATACAAATGCTAATATTATTACTGTAGATATTATAAAATTAATCATTTCACTTGTGACTACTGATATTGATAATACTTCTCTAGGAAAATATACTTTTCTTATTATGTTTCCATTTTCTATCATTGTAAATGCTGACCTCGATATTGCTGATGAAAAGAATGTCCATGGTATTAATCCACAACAAATAAACACTGTATAATTTGTTTCACTACTTTTTGTTATTAATGGAAAAACTAATGCGTATACTGCTATTTGTAGTAATGGATTTAAAAATGACCATAATATTCCTAGTACCGAATTTTTATATTTCCCTCTTACATCTTTTTTTACACTGGTTTTTAATAACTCTCTATATTCATATAAATTTTTAAATATGTTCATTTATTTTTTCCTTTCTTTTAAGATGTGTTATGTTGTTTCTTTTAAGTATTCTTCTATAACCTCTTTTGGTTCTCCATCTATTTTTATTTCTCCATTGTGTAACCAAATTGCCCTATTACATAATTCTTTTACTGAGTCTAAACTATGTGTTACAAATACCATTGTTTTTCCTTCTTCTCTTAATTCTTTCATTTTGTTTAAACATTTTTCTTGAAAATGTTGATCTCCTACTGATAAAATCTCATCTACTAACAGTATTTCTGCATCTACATTTATTGCTACTGAAAATGCTAAACGCATAAACATTCCAGAAGAATATGTTCTTACTGGATTATCTATATATTCTCCTAATTCAGAAAATTCTATTATTTGTTCTAATCTTTTATCTATTTCTTTTTTTGTTAATCCAAATATTGATGCATTGAAATATATGTTTTCTCTTCCTGAAAAGTCCATATGAAATCCTGCTCCTAATTCTAGCAATGATGTTAATTTTCCATATGTTTCTAGCTGTCCTTTATTTGGATATATTATTTTTGTCATTAATTTTAATAGTGTTGATTTTCCACTTCCATTTACTCCTATTAATGCTACTGCTTCTCCTTCTCTTATTTCTAGATTTATATTTTTCAATACTTCTCTTTTTTCTTTATTGTTTCTATTCCAAAATAATATTTTTTCTTTTAGGCTGTTTGCTTTGTCTAAATATACATCAAATGTTTTATATACATTTTTTACACTTATTTTTATTGTATTATTCTCTTGCATTTGTTCCACCTTTCTTTTTGCTTTTTGGATATCTTGTCCTTTGCTCTATTATTATTTAAAAATATTTCCTGCAAATATATGGTTTATTCTATAATAGCTTTTTTAAAAAATCAAGACTTTTTGTAATTATTGGATTTTATTTTTCCAGGTATATATAAACATAATATTAGCATTTTATTAAATACTTCTCTAACTTCTTTTATTTGTATCTTTTTGTTTGTTAATACTGAAAATAATATATAATGTTTTATTACATATAGTCTCTTTCTTAGAGTTACTCCATTCATATTTCTTTGCAATATTTCTTTGAAATATTCATAATATCCATATGGATTTTCTTTAAATACTTTCTTTATGTTTTTAGTATATCCATCTTTCTTATATTCGCAAAACATTATTGGTGTATTATAACATACTATTTTATATTTTAAATCCATTTTATGATGCATTCTTGCTTCTGTAACAAATTTCTCATTTTGTTCTAATTCATAGCTATAATTCTTTCGTATATTTGAAAAATATACTAATGCCTTTTCTCCATCTTCTCCTTCTGAAAAGTATAAATTAAACATAGTTGTTTCTTTATTTTTAAAATCATTTCCCATGTTATTCCCATTTGTATCATATTTTAAGAAACACATTGCATATATGTCTTTTCTATTTTTATTCTCTTCAAATGCTTTTTCTATATTAACAAATGCATCTTCTGTAAAGTAGTCATCTGAGTCACATTCTACAATAAGATCACCTGTTGATTCTAAAACTAAATTATTGATAGCTTTCATTTTTCCACTATTTTTTTGATAAAAATATTTTATTTCTATTTTGTTATCCTTTTTAAACTTTTCTATTTGCTCTTTTGTGTTATCTTTAGATTCATCATCCATTATCAGCCACTCTACTTCTATTTTTTTACTTTGCTTTATAATACTTTTATATAAATTTTCTAATAAAGTTGCTCTATTATATGTTGGTGTTAATACTGATATTTTCATTTTTATCCTCATTTTTCTTTTTATTTATTAATTCTGCAGTGTATATTATAGGTATAATTGTTCCAGAAATATATACAGGTAAGTAATACATAAAATAATTTGCTGGCGCTGTTAAAAATACAATTCCTGCATTTCCTATTAATGTTACAAATATTCCTAAATATATCCAATCTTTTTTTACTAAACTAATTATGGCACATACTATAACTAGTATTATTTGTATTAATGGATTCCAAAATATCATTCCTATTGCTTTGTTATGTTCATGAGTAATTGGGTTTTCTCCAATTAATAATGTTTCTACATTTACTTTTAAATCTTTGTTTATTGCTTTTGTATATTTATAATTATTTAAAAATTTTTCTACTGTATCTCCTGACGAATAATTAGGATTTCCATAATACTCTACTAAGTGTCCTATTGAAGTTCCAGAATATGTATCATACATTGTACATGTAGATAAAAATGTCTTCATCCTAGCTTCTAAGAATATTCCTAAATTATTTGCGACTAATTCTATGTAACTTTTCTTAAATTCTGATAAATGCTTTTGAAAATCTTCTCTAATTAGACTATCACTTTCCCAAAAAGATGGTATTTCTAAGAATGATGGGTGCTTTTTTAATTCTTCTATACTTAAAACTTTGTCAATATCTTCTAAATTTTTTTCTAGATTTTTCCCTTTTATATCTTTCTGTAACATTTCTGATAAAGGATTTATATATATTGTTAATCCATATCTGTCTTCTTCAAATGGCACCCAGTCTGCTGCTAATTTTAACATTGTTTTATATGCAAATAGAATAACTACATTTATTATTAATAATGTTATTACTCCTATTATATTTATTTTTGTATCTTTTACTTTATATACAAAAAGCATTAATATAGGTGCTAATATGATAAATAGAATACCTTCACTTCTCCATAATATTAACAGTGCTATCAGTATATATAACTTTATTAATTTTAATATTGTTAGTTTGTTGTTTTCTATTTTGTCAAATATTAAAATTGTAAAAAAGAGTAACATGATATATGAATACATTTGTAATCTTAATGGATATAAGTTATTTATTAAAATTGCTGGAGTTATCATAAATATAAAAAATACTATATTTATTAATTTTTTGTGATATCTCATGCTTATTTTTGTATATATATATGAAACTATTGCACTAATGATTATTGCTTGTATTATTACTATTCCTACAGGATATGGTATTATCATTAGTGGTAATGCCATATAAATTACTGTAATAAATGACTGCCATATATTTATTTCTGTATTAAGAGCTGATTCCATTATAAAAAATTCGTCATATGCCCAATGACCTGGCCAAATAATCAATAAAAATACTGCCATAATTGTTGCATATATTATAAAACTTATTAACCATTTTTGATAAAATTTATCTTTATGATATATTCTATCTATAAACTTTATTATGAAAATAAATATCATAAATATGGCTAATGCAAAAATACATTCTATTCCTATATGCATTTTTCTGTTTTTTGCTAATTCCATATTAAATATTTTAGGTTGTATGTATATATTTGATATTATTATTGCTAATATTGTTAAAATAGTTGATATTCCTAATATTATTATTGTTTTTTTATTTTCTTTTATTATTTCTTTCCAATTAATGTTCATTGGTGTTTCCTCTTTTCTTTTGATTTAACTATTTATAAGTATTATATTTGTTTTTAACTATTGATAAATATTTCTAATTCTTCTGGTGTACCTAAACATTTAACTTCTTCATATGGTATAGTTATAATTCTTACATCTTTATTTTCTTTTATTAACTGATTATACATAGGAGCTATATATCTTTCTCCTTTTTCAAGATTTTCTCCTTTTGAATAATAATCTTCATAAACTCTTATATATTCTTTTGCTGTTTTAAAATAATATGCACCTACAGTTGCATTATCAGATATTTTAACTTTTTCTCTTACATCAACTGCTTTACCATTTTCATCTAATTTTACAAAACTCCAATGTTCTCCTGGTGCATTAAAACAAGGTATACATCCATCTCCTTGTATATCACTTCTTTTAAAATATTCAGGATTTATATATGTGTCTATATTATATACCATTACTTCATCTTCTAAATTACATTTATCTATGGCTATTTTTGCTGTTTCTGCTTGTCCTGATGTTAAATGGTCTAAGTTTATTATTTCATAGTTCTTTATATTCATTTTATTGCATTTTTCTTTTATAAATTCTTCTGCATTATCTTCTTTTCTTACTATAAATATATATTTGGAATTTTCTTTAAAACTATCTAGACTTTCTATAGACCATTCAAATAAAGTCTTTTCTTTTGCCTCTATCATAAATTTGGGTACATTATATCCTGCTTTTCTGAATCTACTTCCTAATCCTGCCATTGTTATTATATTACAAAACATTTTTATTCTCCCTTCACTCTATCTTTATTACATATTTCGTTTAATTGTTCTACTGTATTATTTAACAATTCTTTTGGTCTTATTGCTCTATCATCAACATAAAAACCATTTTCTCCTGGCCAAGGTTTTCCATACATTATTTCATCATATGGTATCTCCCATTTTTCTAACCATTTCATGATTATTTTTGCAGTATTTGCGTTTATTAATCCTAAATTTCCATCATATGTTTTCATATTTCTTGAAGTGTATATCAAGATATTAAATCCTTGCTCTTTTAATTCTTTCATTTTATTTACTATTTCTGGAAATGGTACTAAATCTTCATATTTTTCTTCTTTTCCTTTTATTGGGCAAATTGTTCCATCTAAATCAAATATATATGTTCCAAATTTATTTATCATTTTTTAACTCCTCCAATATTCTAATCGAATTTAATAAAAATCCTAATACTTTTCTTCTATTATCTATGTGTAATGGTAACATTGATAAGAATAATGATAACTCAAATATTCTAACTATTTTGTAATTGTATCCTTGTTCTTCTAATTTTTGTTTAAATATTTCTACGAATTTAGATGTATCTCTTTTTTCAAATCTTAATTCTAGGGATAAATCATTATCTATAACAACATCTACCATATCATAATTAAAAAAGTCATAATCTCCACATATAGAATGTGAAAGCTTTGCTAAGTCATAATATGGATCCATCCATAATTCTTCTTCTTTTGTAGCTCCTTTGACATCTATAAACTTTAAAAGTTCTATATCTTTATAGTAAAGCATATTTGAAAAGCATAAATCCCCATGTCCTATTACTTCTACACAATCAAATTTGTATTTTGAAGTCACTTCCCTATAAATTTTCATATACTCTTCAATAACTTGATTTAATGATTTATATTTAGTATTTAATTTCACTATTTCCTCTACTTTTTTATATTCCTTCATTTCTTTCAGTTGCTGAAATCTACTTGCAACTTTTACTTCATACAATTCTTTCATGTTTTCATAATATCTATTAGGTTCTACTTTCCTTTTTGAACGGTTTGTAATAAAAAACATTATTTTATCTATTAATTGTTTAAAATCTTCTAATGATATTGCCTCATGTACCCACTGTAATGCCACATCAGGTGCTTTTATCCTCTCCATACTATATGATGCACCTTCTATTGTTTCTACATAATTATATGGTACAACAAACCAACTTTTCATACTTTCTGGTAAAAGATAAAAATAGTCATGTTCTGCTTTCATTTTCTTTTTATTTGTAGAACTTTTTGTGACTATATATTCATCACTTTGTACAGAATTAAAATATCTAGCTTCAAATCCTCCTGAAAAAAATTTCAAAAAGTCTGTATATACTGATATATTTTTTAAACATTTATTTGTTCCTATCTCCTTTATAGTTGCATATTTATCTGTTATACTTTTTGGTTCTTTTAGATTTTCATTTAATAAAAAATTCTTATATTGTTCAAATGTGTTAAATACTATCATTGTTGGATTTTCTTTGTCTACCACCATTGGTTCATTTACATATTGGCATTTATCTAATAGTATTTTAAATCCTTCTTTATCTGTAATAACACTTGATGAAAAATAGTTTATATATATATTTCTTTCATCATCATACTCTAATAAATTTATTAATTTTCTAACATCTTTGTCTGTTGTTATTTGTATAAATTCTATTTCAATTCCTATGTCTAATAAATTTTTTTGTACTATTGTTTTTAATCTTTTTCTTTTGTATATTATATCTCCATAACTATTTAATGCAACTATCTTATTTATTGAAGAATTTATTTCATTTCTATTGTCATAGATAAAAAATAGTTTATCGTTCATTTTTTTCTCCTTTTTTTATAAATTTTAATGCCATTAATATTACTGCAAATATTGCTACCATAATAAATATATTCAAATAGAACACATTTGTATATGTAGTGTTAAAAAGCATAAATGCTCCATCTATATAGTTTGTAAATATTTTTAATCCAAATTCCATATTAAATAATAATTGTAATGTTAGATATGCTAGTAGATATTCAAAAATCCATATTACTATTGATAAAATTATTAGTGTTGTCCCCCTATATGATAACATATTTTTTGCTCTTTTATATACTTTTTTTGTTTCTTCTATTCCTTCTAAATAAATCTTACTTCTTTTACTTACTCCCTTTTCTAATACTAATGTATTAAAATATTTGTAAGTATTTTCAAATGATGTATATATTAATATTGAAAATATTATAAATGCTATTAATACTATATTTATTGTTGAAAATATATTAAATCCTGTGGACACTGTTACTAAAATTAGTAATATTAGTGAGTCAAAAAATCTGTCTAACCATATTAATGATAATCCTGCTGAAAAACTCTTTAACTTTTCGCCATAACATATCATTTTGTAAAATTCTCCTAGTTTGAATGGTATTATATTGTTTACTAAAGTAGTTTTTATGTATAGTTTTACAAATTTTTTTAATGGCATTTTTTCTTCAACAAGCAATATATATATTCTAAACATTCGTATTATATGAATAATCAAAAATACCACTAATATTGCTAGTATTATTAATACTTTTTCTACTGTTACTCCTCTTATTACTTTTGCTATTTCTACTTCTATTGATAATTTGTATATTATATAAACTATCGAACATACTGAAACTATTTCTATAATTCTTTTTAAATATTTCACTTGTTTCACTCTTTTCTATCTATTGCTTTTTATTATATCTGACTCATAATTTTCTATTTGTTTTTCCCTGTGTTCTTTATTCATAAATCTTTTGTGTGAAATAATATAACTTCCAAGTAATTTTAACACTTTTGTCGCTTGTTTGAACATTTTTACATTTGATACTTGATCTTCTTCTTTCCATGTTATTGGGAAGAAATATACATTTTGCTTATAATAGTTTATAGCAAATATCATACAATAATTAAATACTAGATTATCTGGAAATTTTTTATAGTATTTACTTTGTAATGATTTTACTTTATACATATTTAAGCCAGAACCCAAATCATATACTCTTTTTCCTATTCCTATTGAAAATAGCATATTATATACTTTATTTCCAAATGTTCTAAATTTAGAATATCCTGGTAATTTAGAACATTTCATAAATCTTGCCCCTAATAAACTATCATATTTTTGGTAAGTTTTATTTTCTAAAAGTGGTAATAAATCTGATATTTCACTTTGATCATCTCCATGCATTACTACTACATAGTCATATCCATTGTTTTCTGCATATTGAAATGCTACTTTATGAGATCCTCCTAATCCATAATTATCTTTATTTCTTAATAATGTTACTTTACTCTTAAATTCATTTTCTTTTATATATTCTTTTACTACTTCTTCTCCATTATCAGTGCTTCTATTATTTACTATTATTATCTCTGTAATATATTTTTGTACTTCCTCGTTTCTTAATTGATTTAATACTCTTATTATTTGTTTTTCACAATTATACATAGGTATAAATAATAATATTTTCTCATCCATTTGAATTTCCTCTTTCTTAATTCTTTTCTATTTCACTTGTCTATATCTAATAATTTAATAATTTCCTCAATTATTTCATTATTATCATATTTTTCTATATTTTCTATATATTTAACATTACTTTTACTTTCTAATAATTCTTTTAATCCTTCATATATTCCTTGTTCAGTATTCTTAAATATTTTACTTGCTTGATATCCTTGTATTGTTTCTTTTGCTGATGTATCTGTTATTAATATTCTCTTTCCTAATATTTGTGCTTCTAATAATACCATTGGATATCCTTCATAATTTGATAATAATGCAAAATAGCTTGCTCGCTTTATATATGGATATGGATTTTCTCTTGCTCCTAATAATTTTATTGTTTCTTGGCAGTGCTCTTCTTGTATTATTCCTTCTAACTTTTCTCTTTCTGGTCCTTCTCCTATTACATATATGTTGTGCATTATTCCTTCTTTTATTAATTTAGAATGTACTCTTATTAATCTATCTATTCCTTTCTGTTGTACTAATCTTGCTACTGTTACTATATTTGTTTCTCCTTCTTTTAACTCTTTTGCTTGTCCTTCTTGTGATTTTTCTATTATTTTTTTGCTATCGATATAATTATATATTACAATTTTTTCAGATTTATTTTTATATTGTTTTGTAAATTTTTCCAAATTATCTCTGCTTACAAATATTAGTTTCTTAAATTTTTTATATATTTTCTCATCTAATATTTTCTTTATGTTTGCTTTTATTCCTCTTCCATATACTTTTGATATATCATTATGTATCCATGCTATTTTTTTATCTTTTTCTTTTCCTTCCGCAAATATTCTTGTTATTGGTCCTTCTAAAAATGCTACTTCTACATCATATTGATTTTTTATATATTTTTTATATATTCTACCTTTAGTAATTAAAATCTTTATTGGTATAATAACCTTTTTTTGTATATTTGTCAATTCTTTGTATTGTTTGTCATATATACTTTCTAGTTTTACTTTATCATTTAATTGTTTTTCTAATTCTCCTTTTGCATATATTGTAAATATTGTAATTTCACATTCTTTTTCCTCACATATTTTATTTGCTATATCTACTAGTACTCTTTCTGCTCCTCCTAACGTTAGACCTGTTATTCCAAATACTATTTTCTTCATCTTGGAGTTTTCCTTTCCGTTTTTATACACTCTAATTTATTTTTGCGTGCTCATTATATCATATGGTATTTTAAAAAACAATGCTTTTTTGAACTTGCTTTTTTGAAGCTAATTCATTATTTGCATTGTTTTTAATATATTTTTTATTTGTTTAGTTTTCTTATTTCTTCTTCTTTTAACCCTGTTACTTTTGCTATTTGTTCTATTGGCATATTTATTTTTATAAGTTCTTTTGCTATTTCTTTTTGTTTTTTCTTTTCGCCTGTTTTTATTCCTTCTTTTTTACCCTCTTTTTTACCCTCTTTTTTACCTTCTTCTTTACCTTCCTTTTTACCTTCTTCTATTCCTTTTTTTATGCCTTCCTCTCTTCCTTCTTCCATTGCTTGCTCTTTATATACTTCTTGATCCATTAAAAATAATGTTCTTGAAAGTACCATATATTGAAAATCTGGGTCATCACTTAAATCTGCTAGTTCTTCTCTTGCTTGATCTAAAAATCTATTATCTGACATTTTCTCATTTACCTCCTTATTATCTGGATCTTCTATAAATTTAAGCCATAATGCAAGTTCATCTTTTAGTATTTCATCATTTTTTATTTTTGGGATTTCTAATATGTGCATTTCTATATCTTCTGTTATTATCTTTGTATTATATTCTTGCTCTCTTAAATTCCATATAGTATGATATTTTTCTATCTCTTCTAACTCTTTTACATTATAGTCTACTATTAATATTGATATCGTTGGTTTTAGCTTATCATACTGTTCTCCTTTTCCTACTTTGTTCTGATACATTGATGCCCAATAGAATAACATTCTTTTTTCCATATATTTGTGTAGAGATACTTGAAGTTCTATATTACATTCTTCTCCATCATTAAATTTTGCCCTTATATCTAATCTTCCTATTTTTGAATCTTTTCTATTTCCTAACATCCTCTTATTTACATCTATGTCTATGTTATATATTTCTTTTTGTAATATCAAAGATAACAAATGTTGCGTTATTGCACTATTCTTTTGTCTTCCAAATAATTCTTGAAATACTATATCGTCTTTTAAATTTAACAATTTATTTTCCAATCCTAGTTTCTCACCTCCTGTCGTACATTTTTTTGCAAATTTTGATTCTTTTTCGATTTTCACTTTTGCTTAAAAAGTACGTGCAAAAGATTGATTTAATTTTCTTGAAATAAATTTTTTTGAATTTTTGAATTAAAATTGCATTTGTATTTTATTATCTTATTTTCTTTTTGTCAAGTGCTTTTTGCAATTTTATGTAACTTTGTTTTGATAAATTCTCATAGTGTTTTCTATATAATGAAAATAGGATTGACAATTCTCATTATCAACCCTATTTAAAAAATTTTATGCTCTCTTTCTATTATTAAAAATTTATATCTTATAACTTTTAACTTCTTCTTGTATTTTTTCAGTAAATTTATCTATACTCATTGTTCCAATATCTCCATCTTTTCTTGAGCGAACTCCTATACTTTGATTTTCTACTTCTTTGTCTCCTACTACTAACATATATGGAACCTTTTCAAGTTGTGCTTCACGTATTTTATATCCTATTTTCTCATTTCTTTCATCTATTTCTATTCTTAATCCTACTTTTTCAAGTTCTTCTTTTAATTTATTTGTATATTCTAGATGTTTTTCTGATATTGGTAATATTTTTGCTTGTACTGGTGCAAGCCATACTGGAAATGCTCCTGCAAAATGTTCTGTTATTATTCCTATAAATCTTTCTATACTTCCAAATATTACTCTATGTAGCATTACTGGTCTATGTTTTTCTCCATCTTCTCCTATATATGTTAAATCAAATCTCTCTGGCATTTGGAAGTCTAATTGTATAGTTCCACATTGCCAATCTCTTCCTAAACAGTCTTTTATGTGGAAGTCTATCTTAGGTCCATAAAATGCGCCATCACCTTCATTTAGTACATATTCTTTTCCTAAATCTTTTAGTACTTTTGCTAATGCTCCTTCTGCTGTTTCCCATAATTCATCTGATCCCATTGAATCTTCTGGTCTTGTCGATAATTCTATTGTATATTCAAATCCAAATTTACTATATACTTGGTCTACTAAGTTTATTACTCCTTGTATTTCTTGTTCTATTTGTTCTGGTAAACAGAATATGTGTGCATCATCTTGTGTAAAACATCTTACTCTAAATAATCCGTTTAATTCTCCTGATTTTTCATGTCTATGGACTAATCCTAATTCTCCTGCTCTTATTGGTAATTCTTTATATGAATGCATTTTGCTCTTATATACTATCATTCCACCTGGACAGTTCATTGGTTTTATTCCAAAATCCACATCATCTATTTTTGTTGTATACATATTCTCTTTATAATGGTCCCAATGTCCTGAACGATGCCATAATTCTTCATTTAATATTATTGGGGTTTTTATTTCCACATATCCATTTTCTTTATGTATTTTTCTCCAATAATCTTCTAATATGTTTCTTAATACCATTCCTTTTGGTAAGAAAAATGGAAAACCTGGTCCTTCTGGCGCTATCATAAATAGTTCTAATTCTTTTCCTAATTTTTTATGGTCTCTCTTTTTTGCTTCTTCCAATAGTTGTATATATTCTTCTAATTGGCTTGCTTTAGGATATGATATTCCATATATTCTTTGTAGCATTTTATTGTTTTCATTTCCTCTCCAATATGCTCCTGATGATGTTAATAGCTTTATTGCTTTTACTTTACCTGTACTCATTAGATGTGGTCCTGCACATAAATCTGTGAATTCTCCTTGCTTATAGAATGATATTTCTTCACCTTCTGGTAATTCTTCTATTAGTTCTACTTTATATGGTTCTTCTTTTTCTTGCATGAATTTTATTGCTTCTTCTTTAGACAATGTAAATTTTTCTATTTCTAAATCTTCTTTTATTATTTTTTTCATTTCTTCTTCTATTTTTGCTCTATCTTCATCTGTAAATGTTTTCTCTGTATCAAAATCATAGTAAAATCCATTTTCTATTGATGGTCCTATTGTTAATTTTACATTTGGAAATATTCTTTTTATTGCTTGTGCCATTATATGTGACGTTGTATGCCAATATGCCTTTTTTCCTTCAATTGAACTTTCAAATGTATGTATGTTTAATTTACAGTCTTTCATTACCTCATATCTTAAATCTCTTATTTCTCCATCTACTTCTCCACATGTTGCTACTCTTGCTAACCCTTCACTTATTTTTTTTGCTATTTCTATTATACTGCTTCCCTTTTCTACTTCTAATACTGCTCCATCCTTTAATGTTACTTTTATCATTATTCATTCCTCCTTTTTTGTTTTGATAAATACAAAAACACTCCTACAGATATTTTCGTATTTATACCTATAGGAGTGCTATTTTATTTGATATTTTTTAGCACGGTTCCATCCTAATTTTTTCCTTAATTTAGATTATAACGTATCTTTACGTCTAGCTTGTTTTCACTAGAAACTTTAAGAGATAGTTTTTCAAATATGTTTTCTTAGAATAATTCTCAGCTACTATTATTCCTCTCTTTTAGTAACCTTTATTTTACTTTTTCTCTTATTTGTCTTTATTATATTATTTTCTTACATTCTTAGTTTACTACTTTTTTTCTTTTATGTCAAGATTATTTCTCTTATTTCATTTCTGCTTCTATGTTTAATAATCTATTATATTTAGCAACTCTGTCTGTTCTACATGGTGCTCCTGTTTTTATTTGTCCTGAATTTACTGCTACTGATAAATCTGCTATTGTTCTATCTTCTGTTTCTCCTGATCTGTGAGATATTATCGTTTTGTATCCATTTTTGTGTGCTATATCTATGCAGTCTAATGTTTCTGTTAATGTTCCTATTTGATTTGGCTTTATTAATATTGCATTTGCTACCTTTTCCGCTATTCCTCTTTGTAATCTATATGAATTTGTTACAAATAAGTCATCTCCTACAAGCTGTACTTTATCTCCTAGTTCTTGTGTTAATTTTTTCCAAGTTTCCCAGTCTTCTTCTGCTAGTCCATCTTCTATTGATGCTATTGGATATTTTTCTGTTAATTCTATTAAATAGTTTACCATTTCTTCTTTTGTTTTATATTCCTTTGTTTTCCAAAAATAATATCCATCTTTTCCTATCTTTTTTGCCTCTTCATACATTTCTGTACTTGCTACATCTAATCCTATTACTATGTCTTTTTTTGGTTCGTATCCTGCTCTTACTACTGCTTCTAATATTAGCTCTATTGCTTGTTCTTCATTTTCTAAATTAGGTGCAAATCCACCTTCATCTCCTACTGCTACTGAATATCCTTTTTCTTTTAATACCTTTTTTAAGTTGTGATATACTTCTACTCCTGTTTGTAATCTTTCTTTAAATGTTTTTTCTCCTACTGGCATTATCATAAATTCTTGTATACTTAGATTATTGTCTGAATGTTTTCCTCCATTTAATATATTCATCATTGGTATTGGTAATTGATGTGCATTTACTCCTCCTATATAATTATATAGACTTAGTCCTAGTGAATCTGCTGCTGCTTTTGCTACTGCTAGAGATACTCCTAATGTTGCATTTGCACCTATCTTAGATTTGTTCTCTGTGCCATCTATATTTAATAATAGTTGGTCTATTTCTCTTTGATTATATACATTCATTCCCCTTATCTTTTTTGCTATTTTTTCATTTACATTGTTTACTGCTTTCTTGACTCCTTTTCCTAAATATCTATCCATTTCTTCATCTCTTAATTCTATTGCTTCAAAACTTCCCGTCGATGCTCCTGATGGTACTATTGCTCTTCCATAAAATCCTCCTTCTGTTATTACTTCTACTTGTACTGTTGGATTTCCTCTCGAGTCTAGTACTTCTAATGCTCTTATATCTTCTATTCCTAAGTAATCTCTCATTTTTTTAATACCTCCTTGAGACTTTTTAGAAAATGTTACTCTCTTTGCATTTTCTTTTCCTCTTTTGGTATTTTATCCCTTTTTTTGTTTTCTTATACTTTTAATTTGTTATTTGGAAAAAGTAATTGAGTATTATGCTATTTTGTTTCTTAATTCTTTTGCATATTGAATTGTTGTATCGTTTATTTCTCCTGATGATATTCTTGCTATTTCTTTTATTACTTCATCTTCTTTTAATAATTCTATATTTGTATTTGTTCTTTCTCCTATTACTCTTTTACTAATAAAATAATTATAATCAGCTTTTGCAGCTATATTTGCTAAATGTGATATACATAATACTTGATGTTTTTTTCCTATCAAGCTTAATTTTTCTGCTACTGCTTTTCCTGCTTTTCCACTTATTCCTGTATCTATTTCATCAAAAACTAATACTGGCATATCATCTGTATCTGCTAGGACTTTTTTTATTGCTAACATTATTCTTGACATTTCTCCTCCTGACGCTATTTTTGTTAATGGTTTTTCATCTTCTCCTAAATTTGTTATTATATAAAATTCTACTTGATTTTTTCCATTTTCATTATATTCATTTTCATTATATTCTACATGCATATTTATTTTTGCATTTTTCATTTCTAAGTCTTCTAATATTTCATTTATATTGTGATTTAATTTGTCTGCATTTTCTACTCTTAATTTATTCATCTTTATTGCTATTTCTGTCATTTCCCTTTCTTGTTGCTTGATTTTCTCTTTCGTTTTTTTATTATATTCTTCTATATTTTCTAATTTCTGTATTTCCTCTGATATTTCTTCTTTGTATTTTATTATTTCTTCTATGTTATTTCCATATTTCCTTTTTAAATTATATATTTTGTTTAGTCTTTCTTCTATCTCATTTCTTTCTTCTTCATCAAAATTTACATCTTCTTTATAATTACATATGTCTCTTGATAATTCTTGTAATTCATAATATATATTTTTTAAGTCATTATTAAAGTTTTGGTATTTCTCATCTATCATTTCTATTTTTTCTAATGCTCTTACTGCATAACTTATTGTATCTATTGTTCTTTCTCCTATTGCTTCATCTACTGTATTGAGACTTTCTACTATTTTCTCTGAATTTAACATTTTTTTTCTTTTCTCTTCTAGCTTTATTTCTTCTCCTTCTTTTAGTTTTGCTTCTTCTATCTCCGTTAATTGATATTTTAGTAAATCTAATCTTCTTTGTTTTTCTTTTTCATCTCCATAGTTCTCTTTTAATTCTTTTTTTAGTTCATGGTATCTTATGTATTTTTCCTTGTATTCTTCTTTTATTTGTTTTATTTCTGTTCCTATAAAGTCATCTAAATATTTTATATGTATTCTGCTATCTAATATATTTTGGTTGTCATTTTGCCCATGTATTTCTATATAGCTTTTCATGTATGTTTTTAATTCTGCTACTGTTACTAATCTTCCATTTATTTTGCACATATTCCTTCCATTGGCGTATATTTCCCTTGATACTATTATGTTGCCATCTATTGAATTCTTGTCTTCTGGTACATATAGGCATAATTCCACAAATGAATTTTCTTCTCCCTTCCTTATCATTTCTTTTGAAAATCTTCCTCCTGATATTATATCTAATGAGCCTATTATTAATGATTTTCCTGCTCCTGTTTCTCCTGTTAAAACATTTAGTCCTTTATTTAAGTTTATTTCTATATCATCTATTATTCCAATATTTTTTATGTGTATATTTGTTATCATCTTTTACCTCCATCTTTAACTTTATTGCTGTTAACGAATTTTTATTCTCTGAATTTCTGTTTGTATTTTATTACCAAAATTTTGTTTTGTCAATACTTTTTTTATTTTTTATAAAAATTTTATATTACAAAGTAAAACTTTTACAATATCAATGAATTCATGGAATAAGAAAAGTGACTTCGTCACATGTGCATTTTGTTTCGCAAATATGCACAAATTAAGGAAACTTAAACTTTTTTATACGTAAAAATCTTCGATTTTTCCTATACAATAGAAAAACTAATCAATTTTTCTCAATTTTACTTGAGTTTTTTGATTAGTTTTTTAAGTTTATTTATGAATTGATAATATATTATATTGAATTATTCCCTCTGGTGCTTCTACTTCTACAGTTGCTCCTTTTTTTGCTCCTATTAGTGCTTTTCCTAAAGGTGATTCGTTTGATATTTTGTTTTCTAATAAATTAACTTCTGTTGATCCCACTATTGTGTATTCTACTTCTTCTTTGAATTCTACATCAAATACTTTTACTTTATTTCCTATTTGTACTGTTTTTGTATCTATATCTTTTTCATCTATTATTTTTGCATGTCTTAATTTACTTTCTAATTCAGCTATTTTCGTTTCATTTTCTGTTTGTGCTGTTTTTGCTTCATCATATTCTGAATTTTCTGATAAGTCTCCAAATCCTAATGCTGTCTTTATTCTTTCTGCTATTTCAGCTCTCTTTTCTGTTCTTAAATGTTCTAACTCCTTTTCTAAGTTGTTATAACCTTCTTGTGTTAATATTACTTCTTTCTCTTCCATTGTTTTTACCTCTTTCTCGTGAATTTATTGTATATATTAATTGATTTATTCATTTTTGTCAAGTGTTTTTAAAGATAAATTTCCCACTCATTTTTCATAAAATGGGATGTGCATCGAAATCTTCGATTTCGTAAATGCACACCTTTCTTACTTATCTATACTTTTCATTTATTTTTCTTTATTGTTTTATTTTAATACATTTCTGGAATTTCTTGATGCCCTCCACCGCAGTTGCATCCTTTTTCTTCTGGTTTATCTGCTACTAAACTTTCTGTTGTTAATACCATTGATGCTACTGAAGCCGCATTCTGTATTGCACTTCTTGTTACTTTTGTTGGATCTACTATTCCTACTTTTTTCATATCTACATATTCTTCTTTGCTTGCATCAAATCCAAATCCTACATTTGCTTTTTTTACATTGTCTAATATTACTGCTGGTTCTAATCCTGCATTTCTTGCTATTTGTTTTACTGGTTCCTCTAATGCTTTTAATATTATTTGTGCTCCTAGCTTTTCTTCTTCTGGTAGTCCTTTTACTAAATTTTCTACTCTTGGGATTACATTTACATATGCTGTTCCTCCTCCTGCTACTATTCCTTCTTCTACTGCTGCTTTTGTTGCTGATAATGCATCTTCTATTCTTAATTTCTTTTCTTTCATTTCTATCTCTGTTGCTGCTCCTACTCCTATTACTGCTACTCCTCCTGATATTTTTGCTAGTCTTTCTTGTAATCCTTCTTTTTCATATTCGCTTTGTGTTTCTTCTAATTGTGCTTTTATTTGTCTTACTCTTGTTTCTATTGCTGTTTTGTCTCCTGCACCATCTACTATTATTGTGTTTTCTTTTTGTATTTTTACTTGTTTTGCTCTTCCTAATTGTTCTATAGTAGTATCTTTTATTTCCATTCCTAAATCTGTTGCTATTACTTCTCCTCCTGTTAGTATTGATATGTCTTCTAGGCTTGCTTTTCTCTTATCTCCAAATCCTGGTGCTTTTACTGCTACTACATTTAATACTCCTCTTAGTTTATTTAATATTAATGTTGATAATGCTTCATTTTCTATGTCATCACATATTATTAATAGTTTTCCTGATTGTTGCATTAGGTTTTCTAATAATGGTAATAATTCTTGTATATTACTTATTTTTTTGTCTGTTATTAATATATATGGATTGTCTAGTATGGCTTCTGCTTTTTCTGTGTCTGTTATCATATATGGTGATATGTATCCTTTGTCAAACTGCATTCCTTCTACTACATTTAGTTCTGTATTTGATGTTTTTGATTCTTCTATTGTTATTACTCCATCTTTTGATACTTTTTCCATTGCATCTGCTATTAGTGTTCCTATTTCTAAATTGTTTGCTGATATGCTTGCTACTCTTGCTATATCTTCTTTTCCTGATACTTGTGATGTTATTTCTTTTAGTCCTTTTACTGCTTCTTCTACTGCTTTGTCAATTCCTCTTTTTATTCCCATTGGGTCTGCTCCTGCTGCTACATTTTTTACTCCTTCTTTTATTATTGCTTGTGCTAGTACTGTTGCTGTTGTTGTCCCATCTCCTGCTACATCATTTGTTTTTGTTGATACTTCTTTTACTAGTCTTGCTCCCATGTTCTCAAATTTATCTTCTAATTCTATTTCTTTTGCTATTGTTACTCCATCATTCGTTATTAATGGTGCTCCAAAACTCTTGTCTAATACTACATTTCTTCCTTTTGGTCCTAATGTTACTTTTACTGTGTCTGCTAATTTATTTACTCCTTCTAATAATGATTTTCTAGCATCCTCCCCATATTTTATTATTTTTGCCATTTTTTATTCACTCCTTCTTTTTTTATTCTACTATTGCTAATATGTCATCTTGTTTTACTATTATATATTCTGTTCCTTCATATTTTATTTCTGTTCCTGAATATTTGCTTACTATTACTTTGTCTCCTTTTCTTACATTCATTTCTTCTATTTTTCCTTCGACTTTTGCTCCTGGTCCTACTTCTATTACTTCTGCTATTTGTGGCTTTTCTTTACTTGCTCCTGCTAATATTATTCCACTTTTTGTTGTTTCTTCTCCTTCTTTCATTTTGATTAATACTCTGTCTGATAATGGTTTTATCATACAATTACCTCCTTTTATGTCTTTTTTTGACAATTTTAGCAGTCTCATTTGAAGACTGCTAATAATTTATATCTTTTTTTATAAATTGTCAATAGTTATTTTTAAATTTCACATTTTTTTCGCATTTTTTCCAAAAAAATGTGAATTGATTTTATTCTTGTTCTTGATCTTCTCCATCAAAATCTTTCTTATCTTGCTTATCATCTGTTATACTTTGTACTAACTCTACTCCAAAATATTTTTCATCAAATTGTAATTCTTCTGTTTGTTCTACTTTTAAATCTTTTTTAAAATCTGGCTTTCCTGGTGGTAATAAATTGGTTACTTTTGTATTTTTTCCTCTTTTTACAGATTTTATAAAAGCTCTTACTTTTTGTTTTGCTTCCTTATTTTCCCATTTTATAGTTTCTGATTTTGATATTATTTCATCCTTTATTTTTTTCTTTTCTTTTTTCGTAAGTGTTGCTTCTTCTTTTATTTGTTTTATATTTTTTCCTGTTGTTTCTTCTAATTTTTTTATATTCATCCCTACAAATCTTCCAGCTAATAATAAATTATTTCCTATTTTATATTCTTCATATTTCGCTTGTATCTTTTCTTCTTCTGTACTTGGCGGATTTTGTGCCATTCTTAATTGATACATTTCTTGGCATATATTATAAATGTTTCCTAATAACTCTGATTTTACTTTTCTTCCTACACTTTTAATCTGACTTCCTTCTGTTAATGCTATCCCACTAATTATATCATTTATCTCTTCTATTTTGTTTGCTATTTCACTATTATTGCATCTATCAATAATTTCTTCTTTTAACTTTGCTATTCCATTATCTCCTAACTTTAATAACTCTATTTCGTTTAATCCAATCGCTCCAGATAACATTGATAATATGTATTGATAACTTTCATATGATCCAAATTTTAGTGTTGTATTCAAGTCGTCAGTATATTTTTCTCCAATTAATAATTGTGTTCCTCCTTCTACAAACATTTCTGTTAATCCGTTAGTTTTTCCATATTCTGCTACCACTGTCTGACCATTCTCTAATTGCATACCATGTCTTTCTGTCAAATCTGTTTTGTGTCTCATTTCATGAAATACTATGTTTAACATTCTACTATTACTTGCATTTCTATATCTTTTATTGAATTTGATTGATTTATCTATTCCTACACTTTGTGCTTCTGTTCCTTTATCTAGTTTAGCAAATTCGAATTTTTTTACATTTATTTTAAAATTTTCCATTTTTTTTAGTGCTGTTTCTCTATCCCATTTATATACTTGCATACTTCTATTAAAATATTCATTCAATATTCCTATAGTTTCCTCTGGAAATTGATTTTCTATGGTCATCTGTTTTACTTCTTCTTCGATTTCAGCTTTAGTTATAGTTTTTTCTTCCATTTGAGCATTTGTAATAGTTATTAATTTACTCTTTTTTACTATTGGAGGACGACAAGATTCATTTTCTTCTATTTCTTTTTCACTAATTCCTAATTTTTGTATTAATGTGTTTTCTATTTCTCTTGTTGGTAATTTCCAGTTCTTTTTAATCTCTATGCTTTCTAGTTCTTCATCTTGAATACCATATTCTTCTTGTATTTCTCTCATATTCCTCTTTATTATTTGATAATATTTTATATTATTATTATCTTCATCTAAGCTCTGAACTTTTGCATTTAAATTAAGCATACATAGTGCATATATCTTTTTGCATATGCTTGCATTTGGTTTTCCTATCTTATTACACTCTATAAATGCTTCTTGTATTTCTCTATATGTTCCATACATCATATCATCATAATAATATCTTTTTTGATTATCATTATTTTCATATGCTTTATCATATTCTCTTTTGAATTCTTGCATTATCTTTTCTATTCTTGTTTCTTGTGTGCCATACGAAGCTAGTAGCATTTGTAATAGATTATTTACTTTAGGATTTGTTGTACCGCATAAATTATTAGCTGTATTTAATTTTATTAATTCTATTTCATCTTCATTTATCATCTCTGGATTCTTTTGTATTGCTATTGATTGTACTTGCACTGCTTGTAATAAATAGTTATCAATATTTTTTTCATCTATTTTTTGTGCATAACTTGTATCCATTATTAAACTTTTGGCCGATAATGCTACAATATTTCTATCTCTGCCTATATTAAAATATTCAATATTGTCTACATTTTCACGATAATTCTGTATCAATTCATCTAACTCTTTTTCACTTATATTATGTACTTTATTATATAGTGAAAAAAATGTTATTATCATTGGTGCAAACCTTTTATCATATTTTTTATCCTTTATTAATTGTTCTACTTTTAGCATTAGTTCTTTATTATTCATATGTCTTTTCCTTCCATATATAATCTAAACTTACATTTCATATTATATGTATAACATTTATTTTATATTTTTCATAGCTTTTACTAAACCTACAAACAATGGAGCTGGTCTGTTTGGTCTTGATTTTAACTCTGGATGAAATTGTCCTGCTACAAAATATGGATGTTCTTTTATTTCTACTATTTCAACTAATTTTCCATCTGGAGATGTCCCTGAACATATTAATCCTGCTTTTTCTAATTTTTCTTTATAATCATTGTTATATTCAAATCTGTGTCTATGTCTTTCTGATATTTTTTCTTCTTGATAGATTTCTTTTGCTATTGTTCCTTCTTTTATTATACATGGATATGCACCTAATCTCATTGTTCCACCTTTTTTGTCTATTCCTTTTTGATCTTCCATTATATGTATTACTGGATTTTTTGTTGTTTCACTAAATTCTGCTGAATTTGCGTCTTTTAATCCTAATACATTCCTTGCAAATTCTATTACTGCCATTTGCATTCCTAAACATATTCCTAAGAATGGTATGTTATTTTCTCTAGCATATTTTACTGTTTCTATTTTTCCTTCTATTCCTCTGTTTCCAAATCCTCCTGGTACTATTATTCCTTGTATTCCTTCTAATTTCGTTTTTACTGTTCCTGGTGTTATTGTTTCTGAATCAATTAGTTTTATATCTACTTTTATCTTATTTGCAAATCCTGCATGGTGTAAACTTTCTATTACTGATATGTATGAATCTTCTAATTGTATATATTTTCCTACTATCGCTACTGTTACTTTTTGTTCTCCTATTTTTCTTATATCTTCTATCATTTCTTCCCATTTTGTATTATCTGGTACATATTTTTCTAATTTTAAATGATTACATACTTCTCTTGCCAATCCCTCTTCTTCTAGCATTAGCGGTACTGCATATAGGTTATCTGCTGTTTTATTTTGTACTACACTTGTTTTTCTTACATTGCAGAATAATGCTAATTTTTCTCTTATTGAATCTGGTATATCTTTTTCTGTTCTACATACTAATATGTCTGGTTGTATTCCTAAACTTTGTAATTCCTTTACTGAGTGTTGTGTTGGTTTTGATTTTATTTCATTTGAACCAAATATGTATGGTAATAGTGTTACATGTATGTATATTACGTCTTCTGGATTTTTTTCTAGTCCTACTTGTCTTATTGCTTCTATTATTGATATTCCTTCTATATCTCCTACTGTTCCACCTACTTCTGTTATTACTATATCTGTATCCTTAAAACTGTATATTTTTTCTTTTATTTCATTTGTTATATGTGGTATTACTTGTACAGTTTTTCCTAAATAATCCCCTCTTCTTTCTTTTTCTATAACACTTGAATATATTTTTCCCATTGTTACACTTGAATTTTCTGTTAGACTTTCATCTATAAATCTTTCATAGTGTCCTAGGTCTAAATCTGTCTCTGCTCCATCATCTGTTACAAATACTTCCCCATGTTCATATGGACTCATCGTTCCTGGGTCTACATTTATGTATGGGTCAAATTTTTGTATTGTTACTTTATATCCTCTATTTTTTAATAATCTCCCTAATGATGCTGCTGTTATTCCTTTTCCTAATCCTGATACTACTCCTCCTGTTACAAATACATATTTTGTGTTCATCTCTTCCATTCCTTTCTCCATTTTATTCTTATTAATTTTTCGTTTTTCTATAACATTACTCCACAAGCCTTTTGTACTAAAATTGTATCTTCTATTCTTATTCCGAATTTTCCTGGTATATATATTCCAGGTTCTATTGTTATTATCATATTTTCTTTTAGTGTAAAGTCTACTTTTGTACTTAAAAATGGTTTCTCGTGTATTTCTAGTCCTACACCATGACCTAAACTATGGATTAAATTATATCTGTTTAAGTTAAAATCATTTTCTACATTTTTAGATAGCATTTTTGCATTTACTCCATCATATATATCCCTTATACTTTGGTCATGATTTTTCTTGACTAAATCATATACTCTTTTTTGTTCCTCTGTTGGAGTTCCTATAAAGAATGTTCTGGTCATATCTGAACAATATCCTTTTATTTTGCATCCTATATCTATTACTATTATATCTTGTTCTTCAAATTTTCTGTTACTTGGTATTGCATGTGGTTTTGATGAATTTTCTCCACTTGCTACTATTGTATCAAATGCTATTCCTTCCGCATTTTCACTAAAGTAATTGTCTATCATTTTTGCTATTTCTATTTCTGTTTTTCCTGGTATTAATTGTTTTGATACTTCTTCAAAGCATTTTCTTGTTATTTCACATGCTTGTCTTATATTTTCTATTTCTTCTTCGTCTTTTAACATTCTTTGTTGTTCTATGATATTTTCTGTTTCAACTAAATTGTTTATTTTATATCTTCTCTTTAATTCTTTGTATTTTGCATATGTGACATAATTTTCTTCAAATCCAACATTTTCACAATACATAAAAAAGTTTTCATATTCATCTTGGTCTATATCTCTTACATCATATATTACTATTTCATCAAAAATTGTTACTATGTTTCTTACATATTCTATATATCTTGCATCTGTAATATATATGTTTTCTTTTCTTGTTAGAATTAATGTTCCTTCTGCTTCTATATTTGTTAAATATTTTATATTTATCGGATTTGATATTATCATTCCTTGTAAATCCATATTTGTTATTTTGTTTCTAAGCCATTGTATTTTTGGATTCATATAAATCCCCCCATTTATTTCTTTTATTTTCTATTTATATAAACCTAGTGTGAATATTGTCATTAATATGTTTTGTATGATTCCAAATGGTATTATCATACTTATTATACATGATATTACTATGAATGGTCCAAATGGTATTGCTTCATTTATCTTTTTCTTCTTGGTTACTAATAATATTATACTTAATATTGCTCCTACTAGAAATGACATTAGTACTATTGCTATTATGTTTGATACTCCAAAATATAGTCCTAATCCTCCCATTAATTTTGCATCTCCTAATCCCATACTTTCTTTTCCATATATTATTTTGGTTACTAATGTTATTATTAAAAATATTCCTCCTCCTAAAATCATTCCTAGTAACATGTTTATTGTTATTGCTACATTTGATATTCCATATATAAATGCTATTATTATTCCTATTTCAAACATTGTTAAACTTAATCTATTTGGTATTATTCTATGTTTATAGTCTATTGTAAATACTATTAGTAATATTGGTATTAATATTATATATTTTATTAGCTCTAAATTTTCTATTAGTGTTTCCTGTATTCCATATTTATACAATATTACTACATTTAATATTGCATTTACTATTATTAATATAATTGTTGTTTTTGTTATCCTTTTTCTTTTTTTTAGATATTCTAAAGTTATTATTTTTTTATTTTCTGGTAATCTCTCTTTTGCCCATTCAACTATTCTTCCTGTTACGCCTCCAAATATAATTGCTAATATGTAAAATATTACATTTACATCATTTATATACATCTTTTTCTCCTTTAATCCTATCTTTTCTTTTGTTAATGTACTCTTTTCTTGTACTTATTTTTTATCATTTCTTCTATTGGTCTTTTCCATGCTGTAATGAATATATCTTTTTGTGATATTGGTTCTACCAAAATTGTGAACATTTTACATCTGTTTCCTCCTATTACATCTGTAAATATTTGGTCACCTACTACTCCTATTTCACTTGGATTCATTCCTAATTCTTTTTGTATTTGTATAAAACCTTTTTTAAATGGTTTTCGTGCAAATGTTTTGTATTGTATTTTTCCTAATTGTTCTGCTACCTTTTTTACTTTTTCTATTTTGTTTGTATTTGATAATATATATAATTTTACGCCTTGTCCTTGTAATTGTTTTGCCCAGTTTATTGTTTCTTGTGGTAGATTTCTGTCATAATCTATTAGTGTATTGTCTAAATCTAATATTAATGCTTTTAGTTTATTATTTTTTATAAATTCAATTGTTATTTCTCTTACATTTTTTAATAATGCTTTTGGATACAATATCATTTTTTCTACACCCTTTCATATGGATTTTTGCATTTTTTCTTTTGCTAATATCCATTTTTTATCTTTTCGTATTTCCCCTTTTACTTATACCACTACACACTTTTTCCTTTATCTACATCTATTACATTTTATCTGGCATTTTTATTCCTAAAATTTCTGCTCCTTGCTTTAACACTTTTCCTGTGATATATGTTAGATATACTCTTGCATCTTGAGTTTTTTTATCTTCACATATAATTTTATTTTCATTATAGAAACTACTAAAATTTTTGGCTACATCTATTAAATATCTTGAAAGGATTGATGGTTCTTCTTTTTCTGTTACTTGAATTAATATGTCTTGAAAATTGTATATTAATTTTATTAAATTAAATGAATATTCATCTTGTATCTTTTCTGCTTGTATATCTTCTACTTTTGGTATATATCCTAATTTTTCTATTACACTGTTTGTTCTCACATAACTATATTGTATATATGGCCCTGTTTCTCCTTGGAAATTTAACGCTATGTTCCAGTCAAATACTTGGTCTTTTATCGTTGCTGTTGATAATGTATTGAATATTATTGCTCCTATTCCTACTTTTTGGGCTACCTCCTCTTTATTCTCTAAATTAGGATTTTTTTCTTCTATTATTTCTTTTGCCTTTTCTATTGTTTCATTTAATAAATCTTCTATTTTTAATACATTTCCTAATCTTGTTGACATTTTTCCTGTTGGCAAACTTACCATTCCATATGATACATGTTTTAATCCTTTTTGGTATTTTTCATCTACTAAATATTTTGCTACTTCAAATATTTGCTTGAAGTGTAAATTTTGTTCATATGCTACTACATATAAGCATTTATCAAAATCATATGTTTTTGCTCTATATACTATTGCTGCTAAATCTCTTGTTGCATATATTGATGAACCATCTGCTTTTTGTATTAGACATGGTGTATTAATTCCTACATCTTCTAAGCCTACTATTTTTGCTCCTTCTGATTCTGTTATTTTTCCTCTTTTTTCTAGCTTTTTTATTATTTCTTCTTTTTGATTTGCATATGATGCTTCTCCTTTAAATGAATCAAATTTTATGTCTAATATTTCATATATTTTTTGAAATTCTTTCATACTTAAGTCTTTAAATCTATTCCATAGTTCTAAACAGTATCTATCACCTTCTTCTAATAATTTAAAATTTTTTCTACATCTTTCTAATGTTTCTTCATCTTCCTTGCATAATGCATTTATTCTTACATACATCTCTACCATCTTGTCTATTGGGTTTTCTTCTAAGTCGTACTCACTTCCCCACATTTTATATGCTTCTATCATTTTTCCAAATTGTGTTCCATAATCTCCTAAATGGTTGATACCTATAGTATTATATCCTAAATATTTATATGTCCTATATAGTGCATTTCCTATTAGTGTCGTTCTTAAATGTCCTATATGAAATGGCTTTGCTATGTTTGGTGATGAATATTCTATTATAACGTTTTTTCCTTCACCTATTGTTGCTTTTCCATATTGCTCTTCTTTTGCTGTTTCTGATATTACTTCTTTTACTAGCATTTCTTTGTTTATATAAAAGTTTACATATGCTCCTACTGTTTCTATTTTTTCTATTATTTCTGTACTTGCTTCTATTTTTTCTTTTATTTCTTCTGCTATTGTTTGTGGCGATTTTTTCATTTCTTTTGCTAATCTAAAACATGGAAATGCATAATCTCCTTTTTCTAATTCTTTTGGTGTTTCGATATATTCTGCTATTTCTTCTTTTTTCAAGTTTGTTGCTTTTTCTATATATTCTGCTATTTTATCTTTGATTTTTATCATTTTATTTTTCCTTTCTTGGAAATCTGTGATTTCTCGAATGTCCTGTTTTATTATGGATTTATTATATATTATTTCTATTTATAAATCAATGTATTTTTAGCAAATTCTTCTTTGTAAGGTCTATTTTTCTAATTGTTTTATCTTATTTTTATTTTTTTGTTAATTGTTCTTGCTTTGTATTGCTTGGTAATTGACTTTCTTCGACATATATTTTATAATTTTACTATTAATGGACTGTTTTGATTTTAATTATTTTGATAGATTGGAGTGTATTATTATGAAAAAAATTTTTAGAGAATTTAAGGATTTTGCCTTAAGAGGTAATGTTTTAGACTTAGCAGTTGGTGTTATTATTGGTGCTGCTTTTCAAAATTTAGTTAAATCTTTGACTACTAATATTATTTCTCCTATTTTAGGTTGTTTTAGCGAAGTTGATTTTTCTTCTTTTTCTTTGAAAATAGGTAATCTTAACCTTACTTATGGCGCTTTTATTACTGATATTATTAATTTCATTATTATGGCTTTTGTAGTATTTTTAATTGTAAAATTTATGAATAAATTAGCTCATTTAGGAAAAAAAGAAGATTCTCCTACTCCTGTTAAACCTTCTACTAAAATTTGTCCTCATTGTTTTAGTGAGATTAATATTAATGCAAATAGATGTCCTTTTTGTACTTCTGAGTTGATTATTGATAAGTCTGATAATAACTCTGAAGTTGAATAGAAAAATTATGATAATCATAGAAAGCTTCGCAAAAAAAACGCGGGTGGAGGTACATATAAGTCCCTCCACCCTTTTTTTAGGTTTTACAGTTTGTCAGTTCATTTACGGTGCTCTTATCATATCGCTTCTCCCTTATTGTCCGCCATTAGTTACTTTCGCCTGAGCAGCCGCCCTAGCGCGCACTTGTCGCTGATCGAAAAGCATTAGCATTGGTAATACTGGTGGTAGAGCCTCTGATGCACTTCATTGAATGACCTCCTACTTTTATTTAAAAGTCCTGTATTAGCAACTTTTATGGTAGTATTATATACTATTTTTTCTCAAATGTCAACACTTTTTCAATATTATGTTAAATTTGATTTTTAGCAAAATTCCAAGAATCCCTACACATGTCTTCTAAAGTCTTTTCGGTCCACCAATTTAGTTCTTCTTTTGCTTTGCTTGGATCTGAAAAACATATTGCTACATCTCCTGCTCTTCTTTCTACAATTTTATATGGAATTTCTATATTGTTTGCTTTTTCAAATGTTTGTATTATTTCTAAAACACTATATCCTGTTCCTGAACCTAAATTATAAATATATACCCCATTTGTTTCTTTTTCCAATTTCTCAATTGCTTTTATGTGTCCTAATGCTAAATCTACAACATGTATATAATCTCTTACTCCTGTTCCATCTTTTGTGTCATAGTCATTTCCAAATACTGATAACTCTTTTAGTTCTCTTGTAGCAACTTTTTGTATATATGGCATTAAGTTATTTGGTATTCCATTTGGATTGTCTCCTATTAGTCCACTTTCATGTGCTCCTATTGGGTTGAAATATCTTAATATTACTATATTCCATGTTTTGTCTGCAACATATAAATCTTCTAATATTCTTTCTATCATTGCTTTTGTTGTTCCATATGGATTTGTTGTTTCTCCTCTTCCCATTGTTTCTACAAGTTTTGGTGTCTCTCTACTTCCATATACAGTAGCTGATGAACTAAATACTATTTTTTTGCAATTGTTTTTTCTCATTACATCTAATAATACTAAAGTTCCTGTTATATTATTATGATAATATTCTAATGGCTTTTGTACTGATTCTCCTACTGCTTTTAGTCCTGCAAAATGTATTACCTCAGTTATTTTATTTTCTTGAAATACTTTGTTTAATTCTTCTTTGTTTAATATGTCTACTTTATAAAATTTTACTTCTTTTCCTGTTATTTGTTTTATTTTTTCAATTACCTTTTCACTACTATTTATCAGATTGTCTACTATTACTACTTCTTTTCCTTTTTTCAATAATTCTACAACTGTATGACTTCCTATGTATCCTGTTCCACCTGTTACTAATATTGACATTTTTTTCTTCCTTTCATTTCACAGTAAAATTCTGTGATTAATATTTTATATTTTGTTATGGTGTACTTGTGTTGTCTTTTGAACCTTCTTCTTTGTCTTCTTTATCCTTATCATTTTCATTATCTGCTCCACCTTCTCCTGGCTTATTCTCATCATCTTTGTCTCCTCCTTCAGATGGTTTTTCTTCTGGTTTTTTATCTGGGTCTGTTGAAGGTTTTTCTGTTGGATTGTCTGGATTTGTAGTGTTTCCTTCATCTGGCTTTGGTGGGTTTGTTGGTCTATTTGATTCTTCTGGTTCTGGATCTGGTTCTTGTACTGGCACTTCTATATGTTGATGTACAGTACAATATTCTGTTGGTATATATGTTTCTTGTTGATTTGCGTCTGTTTGCCATTTTCCTGTTTTTTCTTTATCTACTAAATATGTTTTGTAAATCATAGATGTTGATGTGCAATATGGATTTGCTAATAACTGTGTTTCATTACATATTGTGTATCCTGTATGTCCTTCACAACTTTCAGGTATAGTTCCTTTCTCAAAGATTTCTGAATATGTATTATAACATGTATCTGATGCCAATTTTCCAGAATCTCTACATATATTTGCTGTTACAACATTTCCTGTTAATGAAAATGTTGATTTTGCTAGTCCTGTATGTATATTCTTCATACCTGCTGCCCATATTCTTGTTGCTGGACTTATTCCTTTTACTATTATTTGTGATGGTGTATCAAATCCATACCATACTGCTGATGTATAATAATTTGTAAATCCACATAACCATCTGTCTTTATCTCCATTTGTTGTTCCTGTTTTTGCAGCTACATCAATTCCTGATATTGCACAATTCTTAGCTGTTCCATTTGCTCCTTTTACTGGCTCTGTTAATATATTTTTTACTATTGATGCTGTTGTTTCTGAAAATACTCTATTTGTTTGTTGTGTTGGTGTTAATATTGTGTTTCCATTTTGATCTACAACCTTTGTATAGAATGTTGGTTCTATATATACTCCATCATTTGCTATTGTTGCATATGCTGCTGCCATCTCTAATGGGCTTATTCCATGCGTTGCTCCTCCTATTGATAATGATAGTCCATCTCTTTCTTTATCTAATGTTGATACTCCCATTTTTTCTAAGTATTGTATTGCTTTATCTACTCCTAAATCTGCTACGATTTTTACAAATGGTATATTTTGTGACGTTTCTACTGCTTGCCTTACTGTTATATTTCCTCTATAGTAATTGTAATTTTTTGGTTTATAATTTCCATCAAATATTGTAAATGCATCATTATATATTGTTCCTGCTGTTATTACTTTTTCTTCTATTCCAGGTGCTACTGCTATTATTGGCTTTATTGTTGATCCTGGTTGTCTTAGTGATTGTGTTGCTCTATTTAATCCTCTTGCTTCTTTTGTTCCAACTCCTCCTGAGCATCCTACTACATATCCTGTTTTGTGGTCTAATACTACCATGGCTGCTTGACTGTCTTCTGTCCATTGTTGTCCGTTTTCATTATATTTTGCTGTTAATTTTACTGCATTGTTTACTGCTTCTTCTGTTTTTTGTTGTATTGATGCATTTTGAGTTGAATATATTGTTAATCCTTTTGTATATAATGTACGTTGTGCTTCTGCTCTTGATATTCCTTTTGCCTCTGCTAAATCTGTTATTACTTGATTTATTAATGCATCTGTATGGTATGAATAGTTATTTGTTGCTATTCCTTTTGTAAATTTCATTCCTTGTTCTGCTAATTCTTTTGTTGCTACATCATATTCTTCTTGTTTTATTTTTCCTAATTCTAGCATTTTAGCTAATACTACTTTTACCTTATTATTTATTTTATTGGTTTTATTTTCATTAACTCCATATCCCTTTTCTCCATAAGGATTATATAAGTTAGGGTTACTGTTTATTCCTGCTAAAAATGCGCATTCTAATAGTGTTAAGTCTGATGCTTTTTTATTAAAGTAGTAGTTTGCTCCAACTTCTACTCCATAGTTTCCTTGTCCTCCCACGAATATTAGGTTTAGATATAATTCTAATATTTGATTTTTTGTTAGCATTTTTTCTATTTTATATGCTTTTACCCATTCTTTTACTTTTCTTTTTATTCCTTCTATTCCATTTTTTTCGTCATCATGTGTGAAGTTTTTTACTAATTGTTGTGTTATTGTACTTCCTCCAAATGATGAGTTTCCTGCATGTGTTATGTATGTAAATACTGCTCCTGCTGTTCTGTATAAGTCTACTCCATCATGGTCGTAAAATCTCTCGTCTTCCATAGATAAATATGCATTTACTAAATATGGACTCATTTTGTCTAATGTTATCATTGTCATTTTTCCATCATCCCCACTTAGCTCTGCTAAGACATTTCCATCTTGGTCTACTACAAATGAATTCATCATAGGATATATTAAATCTTCTTGCGATATTTCGAACTCATCTCCAAATGCTCCATATATTACTCCTATTACAATGCCTGATGCTATTACTATTAATACTATTATTAGTACTAATATTATTTTTAAAGCTATTGATAATTTTGGATGCTTATCTTTAAATTTTACTTTTTTGACCTTTTTTAATTGTTTATTGTTCTCTTTTCCTATTTGTGTGCTTTTGCTTTTTGAATTAGTTTTTTCTTTATTTTTTTGTGTTTCTTTTTTTACGGTATTCTTTTTATTGTCTGGTTTATTGTTTTTTTTGTTTTCTGCCATTTCGTTTCCTCCTTTGACATTAAAATTATATTATATTTTTTGTTAAATTGCAACTTTTCCTATAAAATTTAACCCTATTTAATTAAATTTTAAGAACTGTTTTAATAATAAACATAGATATACACCTATGAGTGTACAAGTCTTTTTTATTTTATATTATAATCTGTGTTCTTTTTTTATATTTTCCTTTTATTTCAACTGTTCTACTAATGGGCGCGGATATGCGCCTATTAGCAAACAAGGTGTTTTTTTACTTTTTTATTTTTTATATTATTACTTCTTCCATTATATAAAAAAGTCCTATTTTACTAAATTTGCATTTATTGCATTTAGTAAATATAGAACTTTTTCTATTAACTTTATTAAATAATTTTAGAAATATTCATTATAAATTTACATATTACTTTAAATCATATAATAATGCAAACATTGAAGTTATTTCTCTTTTGAGATTTTAAATAATTCAATAATATTAAGTCTTTTTCCATAATGTAAAACTGCATTTGAATATGCTTTAATTGAAATTATTGCAAGAAGTATTGCAGTAACTACTAAAATGACTATTGATGCAATAATTTCTCCTACTGTCGCTCCTCCTGCTAATATCCTTCCAGGCATTGAAAATGCTGATGAAAATGGAAAAATTGATGCAAATTTGCTCGCTCCACTATCTGGCATTGTTGCTGTAAAATATGCTAGATAGAAAGATATTAATGCTATCAAAGCTATTGGTGTTTGTGCTGACTGTAAATCTTCAACTTTACTTATTGTTGCTCCTGTTACTGCATTTAAAAATGCATATACTGTATATCCTAACATGAAAAATATTACACATACTAATACTGATATTGCATTTAAATTTATATTTCCAATTATTGTTGAAAGTAAATCCATATCTGCTGGTATGAATAATTTATATGATATAACTGCTGTTAGTATAAGTAATACTAATTGAGATAATCCTACTATACCCATCGCTAAAGTTTTTCCAATTATTATATTTCTTTGTTTTGTTGATGTTACTAATGTTTCCATTACTCTTGATGTTTTTTCACTTGATACTGATACTGCTACACTATTTCCATAGAAGTAAATTGCAAAGAATAGTATAAATGCTGATGCCATTGCTATTCCAGAATTATTCTTTTCATCATTTAGTGTTGTTGTTTCAAGCTCTACTCCTGCATTTATATTCATAATTGCTTCTTGACTTACATTTGCTTCTTTTAATTCTTTATTTACTTGAATTGTTTTTATTAAATCTACAAATCCTTCTAATTCATAATTTCCTGTAAAAAAGTTCCCCATTATTGTACAATTCAACTTTATTGCTCCTGTTTCGGAATTTCTTTGTATTTCAATTAATCCTGCTATCTCTTTTTCTCTTATTTTCTCTTCTATACTTTCTTTATTTTCATCTGAATTTAATTCTATTTCGTATCCTGTTATTTTTCCAATTTCTATAATTGAATTTAAATCTTCTCCTAAAATATTTTCTGTATCATTTACTATATATTTTCCATATTTTTCTGATTCTTCATTATCTCCATTTGACATTATATTTATTATATTTGGTACATTACATAAAGCTACTATAATTAATATTAATACTATAGTTGATATTATAAATGATTTTTTTGTTATGTTTTCTTTTATTGTATATTTGGTTATTGTTATTATATCTTTCATTTTATTCACCAACCTTTTCTATGAATATTTCTTGTAATGATGGCTCTTTTAGTTCAAATTTTTGTAATACTATTTTATTTTCTACAAGTTTTTCTAATAATTTCTGAGCATCTTCTTCTTTTTCTACTTTTAATTCATATCCATTTGCTTTTTTGTCTATTATTTTCATATTATTTGGTATTAAATTTTCTATTTCTTGATATGTTTCTATACTCAAATTATTTCTTCCATATGATTTCTTTATTTCATTTAAATTTCCTTGTAATACTGTCTTTCCAGCTTTCAACATTACTATGTCTCTACAATACTCTTCTACTACACTCATTTGATGACTTGTTAATATTATATATGTTCCTTGTTTTACTAAATCATGTATTACTTCCTTTATTACTTTTGTATTTACTGGGTCTAGTCCACTAAATGGCTCATCTAATATTAATAATTTTGGTTTGTGTATTATTGCTATTATTAATTGCACTTTTTGTTGATTTCCTTTTGATAATTGCTCTGCTGGTTTATATATGTAATCTTCTAGTCCCAATCTTTTACACCATTCAAATATTGCATTTTTAGCATCTTCTTTTTCCATTCCTTTTAATGTTGCAAAATATATTAATTGGTCATATAATTTTGCTTTTCCATATACTCCTCTTTCTTCTGGTAAATATCCATATTTTACATTTTCTCTACTTATTTTCTTTCCATCCCATTCTATTGTCCCTTTGTCTTTTTGAATTATTCCTAGAATCATTCTTATTGTTGTGGTTTTTCCTGCTCCATTAGCTCCTAGTAATCCATATACTCCTGGTTCATTCATTTCAATCGATAAATTTTTTACTACCTCTTTATTACCATATATTTTACTTACATCTTTTACTTTTAGTCCCATACTTTTTTACTTCATGTTGTCTTTATGACAAACATTCCCCTTTCTTTTTGGTTTCTTTACATTTTTAATTTTCTACATTTATTTCTTTATTCCTCCAAGTCGAATAAATTTTTACTTCATCTACTTTTCTTTCTAATGCTTGCTCTAGTGCATTTTTATATATCTGTAATTGAATTTTATATTTTTTTATTAACTCTTTTTCATCGTCTACATAGTCAGTCTTATAATCTACTAAAACTAACTTATCTTGTTCATCTATAAAATATAAATCTATTACACCTTGTACTAATATATCTCCTTCTAATTCTTGTTTATATATTTCTTTTATTGGTATATTAATGTAAAATGGCTTCTCTCTTTGCACTTCTTTCGAATTTTTCATTCTTTGCCATATTTCTGATTTCGTAAAATTATATATTTTACTTATATTTATACTTTCTGCTTCTTTTTGAGTTATAATATCTTTTTGTTTCATTGTCTGTATTAATTTTAATATTTCTTGTTCATTATAGTTTTTATCAATTTCTAATTTTTGCATACATAAATGGATTAGCGTTCCCTTTTGTGATGCTGTTATCTCTTGTTCATCTGAATTTTGCAAAAATTTAGGTTTTGTAAAATTAGTTTTTCTTTTACCTTTTATATCTTCTAATTTTGTAATCTCTGAAACTGTATATTCTTCTGTCTCTTGGCTTTCCTTTTTTATCTTACTTACTGATGTTTTTGTCTGTATCTTTGATAATTCTAAATCAGGATATTTATATTCTAATTTCTGTTTTATTTGTTCTATCATATTACTATCTACTTTATCATATTTTATATCTTCTTCTGTTTTCCCTTTATTATTATCTATTCCAAATTTAATATCATCTTTTAAAATATATTCATATGTACATATCTCTTGCGTTTTTTCTTTATTATATAAGTATACTAACATAATCCAGTCTATATATCTGATATATTTTTTAACCAATATTGGATTTATTTTTTCATTTATTTTATTATATCTTTCTATTAATTCATTCATTTTTTCCATTTTCTTATTATGTCTCTTGCTTATTCCTGTTATATATAATTTTTCTTTTGCTCTTGTTAATGCTACATATAAAATCCTCATCTCTTCTGCTATTGTTTCTTCTAATAATTTGCTTGCTACTGCTGCTTTTGACAATGTATTATATTCTATCTGTCTTTCATAGTTTATATATTTTGCCCCTATTCCTAATTCCGAATGCAATAATACATTTTCTTTTAAGTCCATCATATTAAATTCTTTTCCTGTATTTGCTAAAAATACTACTGGAAATTCTAGTCCTTTACTTTTGTGTATGCTCATCACTCTAACTACATCTTCATTCTCTCCTATTATTTTTGCTGAACCTAAATCTCCACTTCCTGTGTGCACCCTTTCTATAAAGTTTATGAAATTAAATAATCCTTTAAAACTAGCTTTTTCATATTGCCTCGCTCTTTCAAATAGCATCTTTAAATTTGCCTGATGTAACTTTCCATTTGGCATTAATCCAACATAATTATAATATCCTGTATCTTTATATATTTTCCATATTAATTCATCTAATGATAAATATTCTTGTTCTTCTCTCCATTTATCTAAATTATTTAAAAATCTATCTATTTTGTCTCTCAATTGTTTATCTACATTTATTCTTGCTTTTAATATAGTATTATAGAAATTATCATATTTATCGCATAGTCTAATTTGTATCAATTCATTATCATTAAAATCTCCTATATTTGAACGCATTACAGTTACTAGTGGTATATCTTGTAATGGATTATCTATTATTTTTAGTAAACTTATTATCGTTTGTATTTCAATTGTTTCTAAATATTCTGTTGATGAATCACTAAATACTGGTATATCTAATTTTATTAATTCCTTCTCATATACTGGTGCTGATGTCTTTGTTGACCTTAATAATATTGCTATATCTTTATATCTTATTTTTCTAAATTGTTGTTTTTTAATGTCATATATTTGATATCCACTGTCCATTATTTCTTTTATTTTTTTTGCCACATATCGTGCTTCTATTTCTATATCTTCTATATGTTCTTTTTCATCATTTTCTTCTTGTTCATCTTCTTTTATATTATTAATTTCTTTTTTTTCATTATCTTCTAATTGTTTTGTTGTGTCTGTCTTTTTCTCTTCCACTTTTTCTGTTTTTGTATCTATTATTTTTATTTCTATTTTTAAATCTTGTCCATTGTCTTTATAATCTGCTCCTAAATTCAGGTATTCCTCTTTGTTATATTCTATTTCCCATGGCTGTTCTGTCATTATGTTTTCAAATATTATATTGGTAAATTTTAGTATATTGGTTCTGCTTCTAAAGTTTTTGAATAATTGTATTTTTAAATCATCATCTTCTTTTTTTTCTTCTTTTAATTTATATGATATATACTTATTATAGAATAAATCTGGTCTTGCTTGTCTAAACTTATATATACTTTGCTTTACATCTCCTACCATAAATATATTTTTATTGTTTGATATTGATGTTAATATGTACTCTTGCAATAAATTACTATCTTGGTATTCATCTATTGCAATTTCTACAAATTTATTTTGATATTTTTTTGCTACTTCTGTTTGTTCTATTCTTCCTTTTTCTTCTTTTACTAAAATATTTAATGCATAATGTTCTATATCATTAAAGTCTAAGATGTTTTTCTCTTTTTTAATCTTTTGGAACTCTTCTGTAAATTCAATTATTAGCTTTTCTAATTTTTCTAATATTCCATACATTTCATATATATCTTGATTTGCTTCTTTTGATGTGAATTGTATTAGTTTTTTTGCTATTTTTCCTTTGACTGTATCTCTTGATTTTTTTGCTTTATCTTTTTCTTCTGATGTTATTTTTGTACTTTTAGGCCATTTTATATATTCTATATTTTTTCCTAATTGATATGTTTTATCCCATCCCTCTAAATTTGCTTTTATTAGTTCTAGTTGTTCTCTATCATTTATTATAATTCTTTTGTACTCTTCTAGCTCTATATTTTTTGATAAATTTTTTTCTTCTTCTTTTAATATTTGTATGCAATCGACTAATTCTTCCTCTAAATCTTTTAGTAATATTTTTCCCCACTCTGTTTGTGAAAAGTCTTGTTCTAAATCTTTTATGCTGAATTTTGATATATTTTCTTGTAACCATTTTTGTGGAAATGGATTACTTTGCATATATGTATATATTCTTAATATTAGTTCCTTTAGTGGTGTGTCATCTCGATAACTTGTATATGTTTCAATTAATTTTGCAAATTCTTTGTTTTCTTCTATATATTTCTTTTCAAATATTTCTTCTAGTACTTCTTGCTTTAATAATTCTATCTCTGCATTATCTCCTATTCTAAAGTTTGGTGATATGTCTAATTCGTAAAAGTTGTTCTTGATAATATCTAAACAAAATGAATCTATTGTGCATATACTAGCTTTGTTTAATAGAGTTATTTGCTTTTGTAATTCTGGATTTTGTCCTTCCTCTAATTTTTTATATATTGCGTCTAAGACTCTCTCTCTCATTTCTGATGCTGCTGCATTTGTAAATGTTACTACTAATATTTTATCTATATCTACTTTTTCATTTATTATTTTGTTTATTATTCTTTCTACCAGTACTGCTGTTTTTCCGCTTCCTGCAGCAGCTGCTACTAGTATGTTACTTCCTTGTTCATATATTGCTTGCTTTTGTTCTTTGGTCCATTCCATTTATTTTTTTCCTTATAATATATTTAGGCTTTTATTGTAAAAGATTTAAGTATTTCAAAAAGAAAGCTGGAAATATGGATTTGCCTATAAACCATTATTTTTGACAGGTTTTATTTGTTTTCAATTTCTTCTTTTTGGAATTCATATTTTTTATTGCAAAATTGACATACTGTTTCTATTTTCCCTTGTTTTTCAAATATCTCTTCTATTTCTTCTTGTTTTAATGATTTTATTCCTATTTTAAACTTTTCTTTATTGCAGTTACATTCATATTTTGGTTTTATTTCTTTTAGTAACACCATTAAATTGTCATCTCCTGTTACTGTTTCTGCTATTTGTTGTAATGTCATATTTTTTTCTAGCATTGTACTTATTGAATCTGCTTTTGATACTGCCTCTTCTATTTGTTTTATGTCTTCTTCTGTTGCATCTGGCATTAATGTTATAAAGTATCCTCCTGCTTTTTTTGTTCCTTTATTATCTACTAATACTCCGAAGCGCTACTACACTTGGTGTTTGTTCTGATTCTGCAAAATATTTTGCAAAGTCTTCTGCAATTTCTCCACTTACTATTGGTGTTATTCCTACATATGGTTCTTTTAGTCCTAAATCTTTTATTACATATAAAAATCCATCTTTTCCTATTGCTCCACTTACATCTAATTTTCCATTTTCTTTTAATGGTAAATCTACTTGTGGATTTACTACATATCCTTTTACACTTGGTTTCCCATCTGCTACACACATTACTGTTCCTATTGGTCCATTTCCTTTGAATTGTAATGTTATACTGTCTTCCTCGTCTTTTATTCTTGTTCCCATTATTGCTCCCATTGTTAATAATCGTCCTAATGTTGCTGTTGCCAGTGGACTTAAATCGTGTATTTTTCTTGCCTCTTCTACTAAGTTTGTCGTTTCTGCACAAATTATATTTACTCTTCCTTCACATGCTAAGTATTTTTTTATTTCATCCATTTTATTTTTTCCTACTCATCTTTCTTAGAATTATAGGTCTCCTTTCTATTCTCTTTGTTTTATTTTCTTGATTTTTTATATTCTACTCTTTTTTTCTTATTATGTCAATTACTATATGGTAGTATTCTTTCAAAAAAACTGCCTAAATATATATTAATATATTTTTGGCAGTTTCTTCTTTAATATTCTAAGTAACTATGTTTACTCGCTATTACAACTGAATTTTTTTGTGATTATATATAAATTAATTATTTATATAAATGACTGTAATAATTGTACTTCTCCTAGTATTTTATATTTTTCTACATTTGCTGGTATTATGAAACTTTCTCCTTTTTCTATTTTATAAATCTTGTCTTCTATTACTAGTTCTCCTTTACCTTCTATTACATTAAATGCTATAAATGTTTCTCCTGAAATTTCTTCTTGATATTCTTCAGTCACATTAATTTTATTTGTAATAAAAAATTCTGATTTTACTATATTTAATTTTACTATATCATTTTTGATATTTTGTATTTGTGGTCTGTTTTCAGTTTTTATTACTTCTAATGCTTTATTTATGTGTAATTCTCTTGGTTTTCCTTCTTTATTTGTTCTTCCCCAATCATATACTCTATATGTTATATTACTGTTTTGTTGTACTTCTGCTACTAATGTTTTTCCAAGTAATGCATGTATTGTTCCTGATGGTATATATATTGCATCTCCTTTATGTACATCTATATAATTTAAACTTTCAGTAATTTTATTTTCGTTTATACTGTTTTTTAGTTCTTCTATACTTATTCCTTCTTTTACACCACATATTATTTGTGCTCCTTCTTCACAGTCTAATATATACCACATCTCTGTCTTTCCTTGTGAGTTTTCATTCTTTAATGCATATTCATTATCTGGATGAACTTGTACAGATAGGCAGTCATTTGCATCTATGAATTTTATTAATAGGGGAAAATCTTCTAAGTTTATGCATTTTGTCCCAAATATTTCTTTTCTAATTTCTTTATCATTATATATTTCTGTTAGTGTTTTATTTTTATATTTTCCATTTGTTATTTGTGTTTCGCCATTTGAATTTGTTGATATTTCCCAACTCTCTGCTGTGCATTCTTCATTTTCTACTTCTTTTTTGAAGATGTTTTTTAATTTTTGTCCTCCCCATATGTAGTCTTTGAAAATTGGTTTTAAAAATATTGCTTCTTTTTCCATTGTTTCCTTCTTTCTCAATTTTCTTTGATTTTTAGTTTTATTGTCTAAAAATTTTTTTCATATATTGCTTTATATTTTTTATAATTCTTTTAAATATAGGCTCTTTATATACAATTAAATCAGTTTGATTCTCTCTCTCCTCTGCTTTTTGTTCTTTCTTTTTATTGAATTTTATATCATATTTTTCTTCAATTTCTTTTTTATATTTTTGCTCATTGCTATTAAATAATTCTTTTAATTGTTGTTTTTCTTCTTTTGAATCACACCAATAATTTAAATAAAATAGTGCTATCATTGCTAAAGATTCTCTTTTTATTTTCTGATTTTTTAAGTCTATGCTTTTATATTGTGGATTATATCCTTCTAATCTATTTTCCTCTATTATATTATATAATTTCATTGGTAATTTATTAGCATACTCTTTACCTAATGTATTTATTATACTATATACTTCAGAATATATTTCTTTAGTTTTTTGGTTCATTTTATTCTCCCCTCGAATCTTCTTTTGTTGGATTCTCCTGTGTTCTTTCAGTTGATTTTTCTTGTAATGTATCTCGTATTATATCATAACTTTCTTCTATTTCTCCCATTCTTACATCATCTAATCCTAATCTTTCTATCTCTTCAATTTTACTACTCGTTTTTCCTTTTTCTTCTATTTCATCTATGATTTTTGTTTCTATAACTCCTGTTATTAAAGATGATGTTTCCTTTTCTTTTTGTACATAATTTCTTACTGCTTGCATATCTTTTGGATTTGCTTCTAATTTACTCATAGCTGCTCTTAAATATTGATTTATTACTGTATAATTAAATATTCCTGTTTCTTCTTCAATCCATTCTGATGATTTTGGTGTATTTCCAAATGCACTTGTATCATTTAGGAATTGCTTTATTCCTTCTATTACTTGCTCTGCATTTCCGTCTTGCATAAATGCTTCAAAATTTTCTTTTATTGCTTCACTATGTTGTTTCGCTAATTCATTTGTATCTATTACCTCAATGTCTATTACTCTATGGTATCTCGCACTCATATCTTTTGCTGCTCTTATTGTTTCTTCATTGACTTGGTCAAGACATAGAAAAGATTCTATTTCAATATTTTCTCCATTTATTTCTGACTCTATAACAAATTCTGAGTATCCTGATCTGATTCTTTCTGGATAATTCCTTCCTAATAGGAATCTGTCTTTTCCTTTTATTATATTTGTTATATTGTTACTTGATGATGAACCTATATCTGTATTTGATGCTGCTGTAATTGAATCTGGAGTTACCTTTTTTACTACTGCTATTATTGCTTTTTCTCCATATCCACTTTTGTGTACTCCTGGATTAGTGTTACTAAACAAAGAATAGCATCTGCCATGATTATAATTATATTCTGGATTTGCCCACTTTTCTCTTCCAAAGTCTTCTGCTACAGTTCTATCTCCAAAAGCATCAATTACTGTTATCATTTTTCTGTATTCTCCACTTATCTTTTTTATATTGTATCCCTCTGCTTCGTTTTCTTCAATTATCTCCTCTTTTTGTTCTTGTTGATTTTGTAAATCATTTACAATGTCTTTACTATATGAATCTTTTATTTTTCTTTCTAACCATATATTTTTTTTGAAAACAGAGTCTTTATTTGGCTGTCTTATTTTTTCATATAAGTTTCTTATATCTTTTTCATCTTCTAATGCTTGCAATTCTTTTAAATTTATTAACTCTTGTATGTATTTTTTATTTTCATCATCTTGTTCTATACCATATAATTCTTGTATGTTTTCTCCATATTTTCTTATAAGTTCTGATGCCTGTTCACTTGTCATTCTATACATTCTCTGTGTTATTAGTTGTTTTAAATTTTCTATAGATGTTGCACCATTTATTTGTTCTTCTAATCTTTTATTTGTATTTTCTTCATAATCTGCTATTTCATTAGCTGTTTGTAATTGTATTGCTTCTTCTGGATTTGATAATAAATATAATAGCTCACTTTGTGTATACTCTGTTGCTCCCTGTTGATTATTTATTAATTCGCTTGCTGCTGTGAAAAATTCTGGATTTTCTTGTTGTATTTGTTGCATTTTTATACATAGTTTTTCTATCTCTGGTTGTAGATATGATGATGTTTCCTTTATTTCACCAAATGCCTTTTTGAAAACTTCTCTTTGTTTTTCTCCTTTTAGTGCTTCTAAAATCTTGTCTTGAGTTTCTGGATATTTTATTATTCTGCCTATATTTTCTTCTCCAATTGCATCTAGTATTTCTTCATTTAGCATTTCTATATTAAGTGTTTCTGCTAAAAGTCTATTTTGAGTTGCATTTCTCTTTATTATTTCTATCCCTTTTTGAGAAATTTGACATTCTTTTGTTTCTTGACTAAATATTTTCTTTATATTTTCATTTGTTAGTTCTTCTGGTTTTAGAAATGGCAAAATACTACTACCTTTTAATAATTTAGTACTTTCTCCTGTTTCTAATATTTCTGATTTTATCTCTTGAATTTCACTCTCTGTATACCATTTATAACTTACTTCTCCGAAAAAACATTTTTTTATTATGTCTGTTTTTTCTTCTATCTTTCCATCTTCTGCAACTTCTGGCATTACTTCACTTATAAAAGCATACAGTTCTTCCTCATTACTAATATTCTGTGATATGTATGTTCCTAACTCTGGTATTGTAATTCCTAGTCTTTCTGATATGTCTTTTTTTAATTTCTTTGGTTCTATTATATTCATATTTTTCTTTCCTTTTTTATATTATTTATTCCACTTTATTATTTTTATTAAGATTAATATTGTAGCTATAATAAAAATTAAACTATAAATTTTCCAAATTATGTTTTCTTGATATATCCTTGATTTTGACGGTTCATCCTTATAATAATAAATTTTTATTTTGTCACCTTTTTTTAATTCCTCAATTGGTCCTAATCCTATTAAATTGTATTTCTTTTCACTTTCATATCTTTGATTATCTACATAATATTCATACTTTATGCTTTTATCTATCATATATACATGTACTAGAGATGTTCTTCGATTATCTTCTATTATTGTTGCTTCTATAATATTTGCTTTTTTTGTCATGTATATTTCAATATATGGTTTTATAAATACATTTATTGATATAAAAATCATTATTAATTCTATTATAATCGTTGCTAATAGTCTATACTTTTCCCAAAATTTTTCTTTCTTTTCTCTTTTTACATATATATCATACAATTTTTCTGCTTGTTTTTTATAAAACTCTTCTTCTTGGTTTTTTATTTTTTTATCCATTTTTTTCCTTTTCTTTCTAATATGTATTTATTTATTTTCTTCTTCCTCTACATTTGTTATAATCTCTTTACCTTTTAAATCATTTTCATTATCTCTTTGATATTTTATTCTTATCTCTTTATCATTCATGTTTTATTTCCTTTCCAGTTTTTCTTTTATCTATCTTTCTATCAATTTATTTTGTATTTCTTTGTATAATTCTTTCTTGTTTTCTTCTTTATATTTTTCCTTTTTAGTGTGTGCAGATTTTGACATTTTCCCTGAGATAAAGCATTATGACCACAAAATTAATTGTCATTTTTTAATTTTTTAGTATCTATAATAAGCTGGTCAAAATCAGAAATGTATATTCTATCTTGAATTATTCTATATTTTTCAAACTCAGTTTCTGCATGTAATTTTGCCATTTCTGCTGATATCTTTCCATTATCCTGTAAAATATCATGTTACTATTTGGTGCTCCTTCCCATGAAGTTAGCCCCATATTCTCTTTTTTATAATCTGCTCTGTTATAAATAATTTCTGCAGCTGTATTTCCGTGATACTGCATAATGAAGTTTGTTTTGAACAGCTGTAAAAAATCTAATTGTTGCTTTTGCAGTTTTATCATAATCTATTGAAGTTGCATATATGTCAGTAATTTTTTGATAAAATTTTCGCTCAGACATTCTTATTTCTCTAATGCGTTCTAATTGTTCTTCAAAATATTTTTCAGTTAAAATTGAGCCACCATTTTTTAAACGTTCATTATCCATTACCCAACCTTTTATTGTATAATCTTTTACTACTTTGTTAGCCCATTTTCTAAATTGTACTGCTCTTTCATTATTTACTTTAAATCCAACTGCTATAATCATTTGTAGATTATAATGAGCAACATCTCTCGAAACTTCTCTATTTCCTTCCCTCTGAACTATCCCAAAATTTCGGATAGTTGAGATTTCTTCTAACTCATTATCATCAAATATCTTTTTTATATGATAATTAATTGTTCTCACATCTACTCCATAAACTGTTGCCAACATTTTTTGTGTTAACCATATATTTTCATCTTCATATCTAACTTCTATTGAATCTGAATCATCTCCAATTGCTGCTACATAAGTTAAATATTCTGCTGCACTAGAACGAATTGAAATTTCATTATTTTTTTAGCCACATAATAACCTTCTTTCTTTTTCTTTATATATAATTTTTATTAATTATATTAAGTTTATTTCTTTTTGCCAATATACATAGCATGTCCACAAGTTTCTATTATTTCTCTACTTCTTGAAGTTTTATCTATTAAATTAATTATTTTATCAAACATATTCTTATTTTTTATACTATATAAATTATCTTCTTTTTCATATCCAAAACCTCTTATCGAAAACATATCTATTTTATCAAACTTATTACTGAATAATTTTTCTATTTCAATTGATGTTGGATAATATCCTTCCTGAAATCTTTATTTATCAAATTATTAAATTTTCCTGTATTAAATACCTCTTCCAAATTTCTTATATTAACTTGTTCTGGATGTCTAAAATATCTATCTACTATTGCAATACTTCCTGAAAAATATGGTACAAAACTTGCAAAAACTAGTCCATCATTTTTTAATACTCTATAAACTTCTTTTACACATTTCTCCCTTTCTACATTATCTAATAAATGATAAAGTGGACCAAATAATACTACTACATCAAATTCTTTATCTTCATAAATACTTAAATCAATTGCATTTACTATATCACAAGAAACTATATTAGTAATATTTTCTTTTTGAATTTTTTCTTTTGCTTGTTCAATTAATTTCTCAGATAAATCTGCTAAATACATTTTATATCCGTTCTGAGCAAGTGGAAAAGAATATACACCTGTTGCTCCACCTAAATCCAATACAGTCTTTCATTTTCATTAAATTTCTTATAGTATTCTTTTACTTTTTCAAAATTCGTCATAACTTTTCCTCAATTCTTTTTTCCATAATATAATGAGTTTCTGTTTCATCTTCCTTTTTAAATCCCATTTTTTCATATAACTTAATTGCTTTTTGATTTATTTTAAATACTTGTAACTTTATATTTTGTTCTTTATGTTCAAATAGAATTTCTTTTAATACTGCTGTCCCAATTCCTTTATTTTGATATTCTGGTTTTACACAAATATTTCCTATTTCAAAAGTATTATAATCTTTATTTTTTCCATTATAAAATCCTACTAACTCATCTTTTAAATATATAAGTTCTATATTCTTTGAATCTTCTTTCATAAATCGTTCAAAAAGTTTCTTTTGGTTTTCCTCATTCCATTCTTTAAAGTATTTCTCTACATATTTCTGATAAACTTCCTTTTTTAATTTATATATAAACTGTATTTCATCTTGATTTCCATTTTTATATTGTTTTAATTCTAAATTTGGAACATCCCAACTTAATCTGATTTTTCTTTCTGTAACTTTATTTTGAGTTTGGACTTTATCTACAAAACTTTTGTGGTCATAATTTGCTGTCTGTTCTGAAAATATACAGCCACAATACTTTTGCATATATAGTCCTAATTCTCGTGCTTTAGTCTGTCCATCCTTAAATCCAGGTCTAAAATCTCTATATAAAAATTCAATATTATATTTTTTTGCCATTTCTTGGCCAATTCTAATTAATTCGTTATGATTTTGGTATGGACTTATTAATAATGTTGTCGTAAATGCTGTATATCCATTTTCTTTTGCATATTTGGCGGTTTGCTCTAAACGTATCTTATAACAATAATCTGAACATCTATGTTCTAAATCTTTAATAACATTTTTACAAAACTCTTTTAGCCCATAATCTTCTTCAAATATTGCTTTGCACTCTATCATTTCTGCATATTTCTTTAATGTATTTCTTCTTTCTTTATATTCTGTATATGGATGTATATTAGGATTATACCAATATATTATTGGCTCTATTCCTTCTTCTCTTAAGCTTTCTATGCAATACACACTACATGGTGCACAACATGTATGTAATAATAATTTCATCTATTTCTCCTATAATTTTTCAATTTTTTGTATTAGTTATCCATTAGTTCATTCTTAATATAATTTAGCATTTCATTATAGTCTTTAAATTGATATTGTGACAATTTATTAATTTCTTCTCTATTACAGTCTGAATATTTATCATACATTACTGCTACTTCTATATCTGCATTATTTGCCGCTTCAACTCCTATAAGTGAATCCTCTATTATTAAACATTCTTCTTTATCTACATTCAATTCTTTTAATATTTTATAATGTATTTCTGGATTTGGCTTTAGTTCTTTAACTGCTCCCTTTGAATATATTAGCGAAAATATATCTTCTATATTTGCTTTCTTTATTATGTTTTGATTATCATTTTTATAGTTTTTTATTGTATGGTCGTTCGTTGTACTTGCAATAACTAATATAAATCCTTTTTCTTTTAGATATTTTAATACTTTTTCAGCATTTGGTTTATAATCAATTATTGTTCTTAAGTAATTATCTGCTATTTCATATCTTAGCTTCTTTATTTCTTCTTTAGGCATTTTAGAATTATATTTTTCCTTTAGAAACCCACAATATTCTAAATATGCATCCTCATATTTACTATATTTTTTTAATTTTTCATCTCTTTGCTTTCCTATATCTACATTATCAATGCTACCATTTCCTATTGTTTTAATTAGTTCTTCATCTATTTCATTCCATATTCCTATAGAGTCAATTAATGTACCATCCATATCAAATATAATTACTTTTTTATTTTTTAACATATTAATGTCCTTCCTTTAAACAACTTTTCTATTTATTATTATTTCACTTACTTCAATCATTTTAGGTGGTTTTAATATGTATCATTGTTTAAAATGCCATATACCATTGCTATGTCAGTTGGAACTATATATTTTGCTCCTATTTCTTCTGCAACTACTAATACAAAAGCACTCATTGCTCTTGTTGCATACCACCAATCTGAATCATTTACTCTATTTCTTATTTCATCTAAAGAAATTTCTTTATAATACCTCTCTGTTTCTTTTTCTCTTGTTTCTATATCCATCATAATTGGAGATGCATCATCTTGATATAAAGTATTTGCTTCATATTTTATTCCAGAATGTCTTGCAAATTTTTCGTGTCCTCCACCTGCTAATATTAATATATCTGCTTTTTCTTTTGGTAGATTTAGTCTTGCTTTTATAAATTTTTTTACTGTTTCAAGATTAGTTGTAGCAAAGTTTTCTGCTAAGTCTGGAAATTCTTGCATTACATCTATACCACCAACATTTGAATTTATACTTTCTTTTATTCCATCATCATAAATAGCAATTTCAGTAGAGCCTCCTCCACCTATGAATACACATACTTTTTCTTTTACATATCTTGTTGTTCCAAAAACTGTTAATTCATTTTCTTTTTCTTGCGAAATAATATTAAATTCGTATCCTGTCTCTTTTTTGAATCTATTTAGAAATTCTTTTCTCTCTGTATCATTTAAAGTTCTAAAAATACTTGTACCACAAACATATATATCTTGAGAAATATTTTTTAAATCATTTATACTAGAAATTAATTCTACAACATCACTTTCTCTTAATTTTTTATCTTCATTGTAATGTTTTTTGAATTGTATTGTCTTTCCTTCTAATTTTTCTATTATCTTACCATCAAACTTATCAACTTTAGTACAAGTTGAGCCAACTTCTATAATTATTTTATTCATATCATTTTACCTCATATATATTTTTTTAATTAGCAAATAACACTTCTATTATGTTTTATATCTATCTTCTAGTAGTTCTCTGGTTCTTGAACTTAATTTATTATAGTCTCTTTCCAATTTTTTTCTCACATATTCTTTATCATCTGTTATAGACAGCTTCATTACCATCTTTTTCTTTTGATTTTTCACATCTTAATAATAGTTCTTGTTTTATTTTTTCTGTAACTTTACTCATTATTTTTCCCCAAATTTATTTTATACTAATAATATACCACCATTAACATTAAGATTTTCTCCATTTATATAATCTGCTTTTTCACTTAATAAAAATAATACTGCATTCACTGTATCTTCGACTTCTCCTAATCTACCACTTGGATTTTTCATTGCAGTTTGCTTTATTTCATCTTCTGTATAACTCTTTTTAGCAAATGGTGTCAATGTCATTGATGGACTTACTGTATTTGTTTTTATATTATATTTTTTTGTTAATTCTAATGCACAACATTGTGTAAGCATTATAGTCGCTGCTTCACTTGTGCAATAAGCAACAGAATCTTCTATTGGTTTTGTTCCTAATCTTGATGCTATATTTATAATTCTAGGCATACTAGACTTTTTTAATAATGGAATAGCATACTTTATGCACATCCATCTTGCAATAACATTAACTTCTAATTCTTTTCTATATTCTTCTACTGGCAATTCTTCTATTGAAAAAATTTTATCATAAACAGCATTATTTACTAATCCATCTAATTTATTAAATTTTTCTTCTATTTTTTTATACATATCTATAACCGCTTTTTCTTCTGATATATCAGCTTTTATAAATAAAGTTCTATCTTGATATTCTTTTAATAATTTTTTTGTTTCCTCTGCTTTTTCTTCATTGTGTGCATAATTAATGACAACTTTTGCTCCTTCTTCTAATAGTGCTTTTGCAATTCCCTGACCTATTCCAGAGGTTGAACCTGTTATCAAAAATATTTTATCTTTAAAATTCATAACTACACCTTCTTATAATAAAATTTTAAATTTATCTCATGTCCACTATAATCTTTTAATATTTTTTGCATTTCTCTTATTCTCATATAATGTATTCACTTAACCATTCATAATATTTTATTAAATATTCCCAACAACCTTCTTTATCTGTTATTCCATTATAATTATCTTTGATTTTTTCTATAATTTCATCTTTATCTATCCATTTCACTTCTGATACTTCATCCTCTTGTAATTTTAATTTAGTTTCATCTACTTCTTTATTTGCCACATAATATTCATTAAAATGATTATTTACAATATCTCCTTTTATATTATTTGAAATTCCTGCACCTATAAAAGTTATATCATTTTTATTTAGTTCTATTCCTAATTCTTCCTTACATTCTCTAAGTATAGATTGAAAGCCAAATTCTCCAGCTAATACATGTCCTCCTGCTGTTACATCCCATGTGTTAGGCCACATTCTCTTATTTGCACTTCTTTTTTGTAATAATACCTGCCCTTTCGAATTTATGATAAATACTACTACTGCTTTATGCCATAATCCTTCTTTATGACATTTTTCTCTAGTTTCAGTTCTCCCTATATATTCACCTTTTTCATTTAATATATCAAAATATTCTTCCATAATTTTCTCCTTTAAATAACTTTATATTTTTTATAAATTTCTATAATATTCATTTGGATTTTTTCCTTGTAATTTACATTCCTCCATCTACTTTTATAACTGTACCATTGATATAGTCTGCATCTTTTGATGCTAAAAAGCAAATTACTTTTGCTATCTCTTTTGGACCTCAAAGTTTGAAATTCATTTTCTGTTAGTTAAAAACAAAATTCTTCTGGAAATCTTTCTATATTCCTTATTTACTAATATTCTTTTAAATCATATTTAATTAGCTTTTCTCCATCATAATTGAATTTTACAGTAAAAAATGAATCATTATTTTTTATCTTTTCTACAAATATTTTATCGCCCTCCCATGTATTTAATTCTGTAACTTTATCTTTTTCAATCCATTTCAAATTTCCCTCATTGCATTCTATTAGTTCTCCTGTAAAATCATTTGAAGTAAATACATACATGTATTCTGTTTCCCAATTTGTAGATACATATGTGATGGCACATCTTAATTTATATTTATTAATAGTAAGTCCCGTTTCTTCTTTTACTTCTCTTATAATACATTCTTCTGGGCTTTCTCCATCTTCAAATTTTCCACCTATTCCTAACCACTTGTCTTTATTTATATCATTTTTCTTTTTAGTCCTATGTAACATTAAGTATTTTCCGTCTTTTTCTATGTAACAAAGTGTTGAAAGTATCATTTTATTTTTCCTCATTTCTTATAAATATATATATGTCTCCCAATTATCTACTTCTTTTATGTATTTGTTTTCTTCTAACTTTACTAATTTCATCATCTTTCATTTCTTTAACAAATCCACCTCTAGCAGTAATAACTACAAATTCGTGTCCTTGCTTTTTTAGTAGATTATATACTCCTATAAATCTATTCCTGTCTTCATTACTTCCTCCAAATTTTATATTGTTTTAACTACTTCCTTTACTCTTTTAATAAATTCTTCTTTATTTGACAATACTTGTCTTAATTTATCTAAAGCATCTTCAAACTCTTTATCTTCTAAATATACTTTTGCATAGCCGTTTTCTCCATATCTTTCTGTCAAATGCGTATAAACTCTTTCAATCTGTTGATATTCAGATAAGTTCATATAATTTCTTTTTCCATAAGAATATGTTCGTTTAATAGTATTATCTATATCTATAATTGTTCTGTCTGCTGTACTTATTATTTTTCCATATATAGTTCTAGGTTCATGGTTGCTAGAGGCTCTATGATCTTCTATTGCTTCTTTAATTATAATTATTTGCTCATCTGTAAACCATTGTCTTATTTTTTCATCTTGCATAAACATTTTAGCTGATATAATTTCATGTGTATTTCTATCTATATAATGTCCTAAATCATGATATGAAGCTATTGTATAAACCATATCATAATCAACATCATATTTTTTTGCTAATTCCAGACTTCTTTTTATTACTATTTTTATATGATTTATTCCATGTCCTTCTTCATTTTTATCATATTTTGGAAAAATCTCGTTTTCTATATATTGGACTAATTCTTCATTCATTTGATTAATTTCCTCCATTCAGTTTAAATAACTATATTTCTCACTTACAATATTATATAGTTCTCTTGCACCATTGCTTAACTCAGTTTCATTTACTTCTCCAATTTTATATCTTTCATATCCTAAACATTTATTTTTTCAATTATTTGTACTTCGGCCATCTTACCTCCTTCTTGCCGATTACTGTTTCATTATATATTAAAAACATTTCTTTTTCAATAAAAATTTACAGTTATTAGCATCTTTTGTTGATTTTGTTTTTGATTTTTTCATATTCATTTTTTGTAATTTTGTTTTCTTTTATTAGTTTGTTTAAAATTTCTATATATGCACTTTTTCTTATATTTCTTTGAATATTACTATTTTTAATTTCTATCATTCTCTAACACCTCCTGTCTTTTATTTTTAGGCATTAAAAAATAACAAGCATTTTTTACTTGTTATTGTAATTCATCTATTATTTACTTTTAGACACAATACTCCCTTTGTTATATTTTAAATGGAGTAATTTTGTGCTTTTTTATATTACTCTTTTTACCTTTGCCCTAACACAAAGTTTTCTACTTTACCTTTGTTTTCACAAAGTAATTGCTGATTTATCAGCTTTACCCATTTTCATGGTATCAACTACATATGCTATGTAATGACAATTTCTTAACACAGATACATTATACTATATATTTTCCTAAAATGGAATATACACACCCTGTTTTTTTATTTGCTTATAGCTGTAGCTTTTTAAGATTTTTTATATCCACTTCTATTTATTTCAAGAAAATTTTCTATACTGTATTTGAAATTTTTATTTATATTGTTGTGATTTTTCTTCTAACATTTTGAAATCACAACATCTATCAATTATTCTTTGTGGTAGTTTTTTATTTATAACTCTATTATATAAATTTTTAGCTCTATTTAAGATTATATTTGCATTTTCTCTTTCATTGCACCAATGTATTTGCTTATATAATAATGTTTTATATGCTTGATCTTGTTCATTTTCGACATCAATTTTTATACATTGCTCCATTGGAATTGGTATCATATTATTAAAGTTAATTGCTCCTAAACTTCCATTGTCTATTTTTAAAAAGTCTATTGTGTTCTTCATTTTTAAGTGTTTTGGTTTAGGAGATGTGAATGGTGCAAAATATAGTATTTCATCTACTTTTAATACAATTCCTATAAAGGGTCTTCTTGCTTTTTCATCATAAGATTTTGATATTCTTTTATCAAATTGGCTCATATATTTTACATATTCTTCCTTAACTATATAAAAATTTAATTTTCCCATTTATTGCTCCTTAATAAATTAGGATACCATTTCTGGTATCCCTACTTTTTTCGTTCTTCACTTTATGGTAGAAGTTCACCGCTTTTTTCGTTCCCCTCTTTATGGTAGAGGCTCACCGCTTTTTTCGTTCCTCACTTATGGTAGAGGCTTACCGCTTTTTAAACAATAATCAAATTATTGTTTCTTTTATTATATTCATTATAAGATATTTTATTACATTTGTCAATTGTTTTTACGTTAACTTTTGAGGTTTCCAATTTGAAACCTCAAAATAGTTTATACATGATGTTACACTGCTTTTATTCTATTTCAATACTTTCATCATTTTCTAATATCTCGTAATCTACTTCATATTTTTCAAACATTTCTTTTATAAAATCAAAATTTGGTGGAAATGCTGGATTATCCATATGAATTGGAATTACTAATGTAGCTCCTACTTCTTTTGCATATAATGATGCTTCAAATGCTGACATTGTTAATCCATATCCAGTTACTGGAGTACATAGAATATCTGCCTTATATTCATTTTTAAAACAAATGGTATCACTTGTTGAATATAATCTGTTTTCTCCATCATCAATAATATATCCTACATTTTCATGTACTTCTTTGTTTCCTTTTAGTAATGGTTGATATCCATGTATTGCATGTACTACTTCTATTTTTATATTATCTAATTCAATAATATCATTTTCTTTAACTATATTTATATTTAAACTTTTATTAGTATCTTGAACTTCTTTAGTAGAATAAATTGTTATATTTTTATTTAGCTTTTTCAATACTTCCGTATTACAATGGTCTGGATGTTTGTGCGTTATTAAAATTATATCTACAGTGTTCCAAATATTATAATACTCCTCCTTATATTTTAAGTTTCCTGGATCAACTAATATTTTCTTTCCTTTTGTTTCTATTAATAAACATGATTGTGGAAATTTTGTAATTTTCATAGTCTTATCTCTCCTTTTATTTTTATCTAATATATTTAGTATTATTAAAGATTTCTAAAGGATATATTTTTTTATCTTCAAAATCTTTTATAAATTGAATACTTGTGTCATATCCTCTTAATTCTTGTTCTGTCATATTTTTTACTTGTTCTATATCTAACCATTGAACATCAAGTATTTCATTTGGGTTAATTTTTATATTTTCTTCAACAATTTCTGCTGTAAATCTAACCATTAATCTTGACTCTGCATCTTTAGCTTCAACCATACATATAGGCAATACTCCTTTAAGTTTAACTTTGCATCCCGTTTCTTCGTATACTTCCCTAATTGCTGCATCTGTTATAAACTCTGGCTCATCAACATGTCCTGCTGGAAAGTTCCATTGACCATAACACTTCTTTTTTGCTTCCTTTATCATTAATATTTTATTATCTCTTACGATTAAACAACCTGCTATTACTACCATTTGACATTTCTCCTTATAAAATTATTTCTTCCATATATACTGGAACGATTACATTATAATCTTTTCTTCATTCATTAACATTTCCTCCATTTATTTTAAATGACTATATTTCTCACTTACAATATTATATAGTTCTCTTTCACCATTGCTTAATTCATTTTTGTCTACTTCCTGATTTTATATCTTTCGTATCCTAAACATTTATTAGGTTCTGCAATTAAAATAATTATATTTATGTCTTTTAAATCATTTAGATATTTCTTTCCCCAAGACAATATATTTCCCAAGTCTTTCTGCCCCATATTAATACATCATATTCTTTTAAAAATTCTAGCATTATTTCCCAACCTCTGTAAGATAAAAAATCTTCATTTCCATCTTCTGTAGCAATTAGTCCATTGATAGAAAATGCCATTTCAATTGTTATCTTTCTCCTATAAATCTAATAACTTACATTGTTCTTTATACCATGCTGGAGTACATATCATTATTATTTTGCAGTTTCCATTCCAATAGTAGATTTCTTCTTTCTCTATTAAAATTACATCTCCTTGTTCAAAATTGCTACTTTTATCTTTTTTATTAAGAGTTCCTTTTCCCTCTAGTATATAACAAATTTCTTTACACTTTTCATTGGTACAATATCCTTTTTCTGGATATCTGCCACTAATTGTATTGATACAAAAATCAATATCTTTATCCTTTAAACCTATTGAATATTCTAATAATTTACTTGTATTACTATTTTTTATTGATTGTGCATCACTAGATTTTACTAATTTCATTTCCTTACCTCTTTAAATATAACTTACTATATCTTCAAATGTGTCACATCTACTTTCACTATTGATATGTCTTGCATTTGGTATTAAGATTTCTCCTTTAAACAACTTTTCTATTTATTGTTATTTCACTTACTTCAATCATTTTAGGTAGCTTTAATAGATGTAACATTAAGTCTGCAATATCTGCTGGATTCATCCATTCTTCTGGGTGTTCTATTTCTTTCCCAGTCCATTTTGTATGCATTCTAGTATTCATTCCACCAACATTAAATTGTATTACACGACAATTGTATTTTTTTAATTCTAGTTGTAAATTATAGCTTGTTCCACGAATTGCCCATTTTGAAGTTGTATAAGCAATTTGGTCTGTATAACCTGCTTTTGTTCCAATAGTTGAACCTACATTGAAAATATCTGCTTCACTTTCTTTTATTAATGTTATTAATTGTGTAACTAAATAAATAGGAGCAAGTACATTTACTTTCATTAAATCATCTAATACATCATAAGTAACTTCTTCTAGTTTCTGTACTCCTGGTAGACCTGCACAATTTATTACCGCATCTATTTTCTTATATTTTTCCTTAATGATATTACAAGTAGCTTCTATTGATTTTTCATCCGTTAAATCTGTTTTAATAAAATCACATTCATAATTAGGTTTCGTTCTACATAATGCAACTATCTTTATATCTTTTTCTTTTAAACACTTTAAAGCAAATTCTTTTCCTAATCCGTCACTTGCTCCTGTTAAAATAATATTTTTCATTCTCTTACTCTCCTTATCATTATGCTGTAATTCTATCACAAGTTGACAGTTTTTACAATAAAATCCAAAATTAAAAATTCTATTATTCACATAATATACTTTCATTAATTGAATTTTAGAATAAAAAACGAATTATCAGAATTTCTAAGTGATGGCAATCACAAAGAAATTCTAGAAATTCGCTTATTTATCTTTTTTATTAAACTCGCTTATATCAATGCTTATAAGTTTTCTATCTCTGATGTTCCTATCTTATACTCAATATCTTCCATATATGGAAAAATCTCTTTAACTCTTTTTAATGTTAACATAGACATTTTAGGTTGCGGGTTTTTAGGATTATCAGTTAACAATTTCTGTGTATAGCAATTCTTTGCCGTTTTAAACAAAACATATCTATTTCTCACATATGTGTAATAAATCTGATAACCATTTTGCAAATCTAACCACATTTTTTCAAAAGTATATTCTTCCATCTAGTTCCTCCTTTTCAAAATTAGTTCTTATTATAATTTATTTTATCATATTTTTAAATTCATCCTCAGATATTATTGATACGCCTAAATTCTGTGCTTTTGTCAACTTACTTCCTGCTTCTTCTCCTGCCAATACATAACTTGTTTTTTTAGATACAGAACTTGAAACTTTACCTCCATGTTTTTCTATTAAATCAGATGCCTCATCTCTAGTAAAACTATCTAAACTTCCTGTTAATACAAAAGTTTTACCTTCAAATCGTAAATCTTCATTTTCATCAGTTTCGTAAACTGTATTTACTCCTGCTTGTTTTAGTTTTTCTATTAAATCTATTGTTTGCTCTTGCATAAAAAAATCTCTTATACTATTTGCTACAATAGGTCCTATTTCTTCTACCATACTTAAACTTTCAAAACTTGCATTTGCTAATTCATCTATGCTTTTATATCTTTTAGCTAATGTTTTAGCTGCTTTACTTCCAACATGTCTTATTCCTAAAGCTGTTATTAATCTATATAATTCATTACTTTTACTAATTTCAATACTATCTTTAAGATTTTGAGCAAATTTTTGCCCGTTCTTTTTTAATGAAGCTATTTTTTCTAGCTTTAAATTATATATATCAGCTATATTACTAATTAACTTATTGTCTAATAATTGAAAGATAATATTTTCTCCTAGTCCATCTATATTCATTGCTTCTCTTGATACAAAATGTACTAAATTTCTATACAATTTTGCTGGACATTCTATTCCTGTACATCTTACTGCTGCTTCTCCCTCTTCTCTTACTGCTGGTGCTCCACATATTGGACATTGTGTTGGCATTACAAATTCTGTTTCTGAACCTGTTCTCTTTGATTTTATTACTCCTACAATTTCAGGTATTACATCTCCTGCTTTTTGTATTGATACTATATCTCCTATTCTTAAATCTTTTTCTTTTATAAAATCTTCATTATGCAATGTTGTTTTTGATATTTTTGAACCTGCAACAACAACTGGCTCTAATATCGCCATTGGTGTAATTGCTCCAGTTCTTCCTACTTGGCATATTATATCTTTTAACTTTGTTTCTTTTCTTTCTGGTGGATATTTATATGCAACTGCCCATTTAGGTACTTTTGTTGTTGTTCCCAATATAGTTCTAAATTTTAAATCATCTACTTTTATTACTGCTCCATCTATTCCAAAGGTTAATTTTTCTCTTTCTTCTCCTATTTTTTTTATGGCATCATATACTTCTTCTTTATTTTTGCATAAAATTTTTATAGGGTTTACATTGAATCCTTGATTTTCTAAATATATTAATTCTTCATAATGTGAATTAAATTCTTTTCCTTTTATTTTTTGTACATTAAATATATATATATCTAATGGTCTTTTTTCTGTTATACTACTATCTAATTGTCTTAATGAACCTGCTGCTGCATTTCTTGCATTCGCAAACAACTCTTCTTCATTTTTTTCTCTTTCTTGGTTTAACTTTTCAAATTCTTCTTTTGATATAAATACTTCTCCTCTTACTGTTATATCTATTTTATCTTTTATCTCTTTTGGTATCGTTTTTATCGTTTTTATATTTTGTGTTACATCTTCTCCTACTTGTCCATTTCCTCTTGTCGCTCCTCTTTCTAATTTTCCACTTTTGTATTCTAATGCTGCTGATAATCCATCTATTTTTGTTTCTACAACATATCTTACATTATCTATTTCATTTTCTTGTGCTTGTTTTTCTATTCGATTAAAAAACTCTTCTACTTCTTCAAAACTAAAAACATCTTGTAAACTTTGAAGTGGTACTTCATGTTCTACTTTTTTAAATCCTTCTTTTACTTTCCCTCCTACTTTTTGTGTAAGAGATTCTTTTGATATAAATTCTGGATTTGCTTTTTCTAGGTTTCTTAATTCTACCATTAACATATCATATTCAAAGTCTGATATTTCTGGCTTATCTTCATCATAATATTTTGTTGCATAGTATTCTGTTTTTTTTCTTAATTCTTCTATCCTTTTTTGTATTTCTTTCTTATTTTCATTCATTTGAATTTATCATTCCTTCCGTATAATAAATATTATTTTGTAATTTAAAATATCCAAGTGGATTTATTCTTATTTTTATATCCACTTGGATTAGCTAATATTTCATATCTTTATTTTAATTATCTAAATCACATTTTGCTAATATTATTAATCTATATTTTCCATCATCTGTACATGTTTGTAATGAAATTTCTCTTGCCCCATTTGTACTTCTTACTATGAAGTCTGTATTGTTTTCTTCTGTTTCAAATTTGTCATATATTGTATATGATAATTTTCTTCCTGTTAAATCTGTTATGTATATTTTATCTCCTTTTGCTAACTTTTTGTTATTTGAGAAAAATTGTCCATTTCTATAATTGTGACCTATTATTACTGTATTACCTGGTTGGTTTGGTCCTGGTCCATATATTATTGCTACTGATTTTTCTATTGCTGACTTTGAAGGTTTTGTTAATATTGGATATGCTAATTTTATTGCTGGTATTTCTATTGTTCCAGATACATCAAATCCCTGATATGTTTGTTTTTTTCCAGTTGTTCCATTTGTTTCTACTGTTTGTACATTATTTAATGGATCATTATCAATTTCTCCTGGTTTATTATTTGTATTCTCATCTTTATCTTCTGGTTTTATGTTTTGACCAAAATTGCTCACAAATTTATTTGCTTCTTGCTCTGTTGAATATTTTTTGTATACTCTATAACTAAAAAATCCTATTAATCCTACTACTGCTATAATTATTATTATTAATAACACTGTTAAGAAATTACCATATTTACTACTCTCATACATATTAATTTCCTCCTCTTTTAATCCCTTTTTATCCTATATTTAATTATACCATTTTTTACATTTTTCTGCAAGTTTTATAAAGATTTTTTTGTTATTAATCTATAAATAGTATTTCGTTGGATTTTATACTATCTTTTCTCCCATTTTTGTACCTGCTAAAATATGAAAATGTAAGTGCATTACCTCTTGTCCACTATCCTTTCCTGAATTAACTATTACTCTAAATCCTTTTTCTTTGAAACCTTTTTCTTCTGCTATTTTATTTATTACTCCATATATTTTTCCTATTAACTGCTCATCTTCTTTTTGCATATGTGCTATGCAATCTATGTGTTTTTTTGGTATTACTAATATGTGTATTGGTGTTGCTGGATTGATGTCATAAAATGCCAATATTTCATCATCTTCATATACTTTATTTACAGGTATTTCTCCTTTTATCATTTTACAAAATATACAATCTTCCATTTGTCTAGTAGTTGTAGATTTCTCTAACAACTTCTCCTTCCTTTTTTATATTTTTATTTTTTTAATAACCTTTTTTTCTATTTTATTAATACAGCTTTTATTCTTCTTATTCCTGATGAACTTGATTCTTCTTTTTTTATTTTAAATGTTCCTATATTACCTGTATGTTCTACATGTGGTCCTCCACATATTTCTTTACTAAAATCTCCTATCGTATATACTTTTACTCTTTCTCCATATTTGTTTGTAAATAGTCCTATCGCTCCTGATTCTTTAGCCTCATCATATGTCATTTCTTCACATACTACTTTTAAGTCTTTTTTTATTTGTTCATTTACTATATCTTCTACTTGTTTTATTTCTTCTGGAGTCATTTTTTGTGGATGGGTAAAGTCAAATCTTAATCTTTCTTGTGTTATATTTGATCCACTTTGTTTTACATGTTCTCCTAATACTATTTTTAATGCTTTGTGTAACAAATGTGTTGCTGTATGATATTCTATTGTTTGTTCATTTTGTTCTGCCATTCCACCTTTAAATTTTTGTTCTGCTCCTTGTCTTGATAATTCTTGGTGTTCTTTATATAATTTTTCAAATTCGTTTTTGTCTATTTCTAATCCATTTTCTTTTGCTAAATCTTCTGTTACTTCTGGTGGAAATCCATATGTGTCATATAATTTGAATACTACTTTTCCTTCTATTGTAGTTTTTCCTTCTTGTTTTAACTTATTCATTTCTTTTGAAAATTCTTTTTCTCCATGTTCTAGTGTTTTTACGAATTTGTCTTTCTCTTCCAATATTACATTTTTTATTGCCTCTTTATTTGTTTCTAATTCTGGATACATTTCTTTTAGTGTTTCTATATTTAATTCTATTAAATTTGATAGTTCTTCTAATGATATTTGTAATTTGTTTATATACCTTATCATTCTTCTTATTAGTCTTCTTAATACATATCCTCTATCAATATTGCTTGGTCTTCCTCCATCATTAATTATCATCATACTTGAACGCAAATGTTCTGCTACTATTCTTCTACTATTTATGTTGTCAACTTTTTGTAGCTCTTCTAATCTATTCATTACTGGTGCAAATAATTCAGTTTCAAATGGAGTCTTCTTTCCTTGCAACAACATTGTCATTCTTTCTAATCCTAATCCTGTATCTACATTTTTTTGTGATAATTTTGTATATTTTCCATCTTTTCCTTTATAATATTCCATAAATACATTATTCCATATTTCTACATATTTCCCACAACCGCAAGATGGGTCACATTTTTCTGAACATTTTGGTTTTCCTGTATCATAAAACATTTCTGTATCTGGTCCACATGGTCCTTCATTTCCTGCTATCCACCAATTATCTTCTTTTCCAAAATAGTATATTCTTTCTTCTGGTATTCCTACTTTTTTCCAACATTTTGCTGTTTCTTCGTCTTTTTCACAGTCTTCATCTCCTGCAAAACATGTTACTGATATTTTTTCTGCTGGAATTCCTAATTCTTCTGTTAGAAATTCATAACTCATTTTTATTGATTCTTCTTTGAAATAATCTCCTAATGACCAATTTCCTAGCATTTCAAAATATGTTAGATGTCTATTATCTCCTACTTCTTCTATATCATTTGTTCTTACACATTTTTGATAGTCTGTTATTCTTGTGCCTTCTGGGTGCTTTTCTCCTAATAAGTATGGTACTAATGGTTGCATCCCTGCTGTGTTGAATAATACTGATGGGTCATTTTCTGGTATTAATGGTGCTGATGGTATTATTTTATGTCCTTGTCTTTTAAAATAATTTAAATATTTGTTTCTTATTTCTATTGCTTTCATTTTCTCATTCCTTCCGTTTTTTTCTATGCATTTATTTTTTTCATCTTTTCTTTTATTTTTTTATTATACTTTAATTTATTTGTTTTTGCAATATTTATAAAACCATTTTATACAATAAATTAAGAAAGGTGTGCATTTGTGAAATCGAAGATTTCGATGTACACATGTGTAGAAGAGCTCCGTTTTTGCTACACAAATCAAGGAAACCTAACCTTGTTGTATACGTAAAAATCTTCGATTTTTCCTATATAATATAAAAGGAGGAGAGATATTATATCCCCCCATGTCGAAGTTAAGCCATTTTCTTTCCGTTGAATTTTGAATAACCAAAACAATATCCTGCTTTAAACTTTTTTGTATCGGTATCTTCAAATTTCCTCATTGGACATTTACTAGCGGCATCAAAACATCCTTCGCTGTATCCTTTTGTCCATTCTTCTCCCTGCTCATTGACTATGTCGTCATGTTTTTTACCACTTTGCATCTGGTATACCTCCTTGCATTTTTATACTATTATACTATATTTTATGGTTATTGTAAACATAATTGCAATATTTATAATCTTGCAAAATAAAGACTTAATATTAAAATACCTAAAATAACTCTGTAAATTGCAAAAATCTTAAAACTTCCCTTTTTCAAATAATTTAATAGAAATTTTATAACTATTATTCCTACTAAAAAACTAAATAATACTCCTAAGAAAAATGATAGTGTAAATTCAAAGCTAGTAATACTTACTAAAACTGCTGCACATATTATAGGTGTTGATAACAAAAATGAATACTTTGCTGCACTTTCTCTATCAATTTTTAATGCTCTTGCTACTGTCATTGTTATTCCTGATCTTGATGTTCCTGGAAACGCAGCAGCTATTGCTTGCGATAATCCTATTAAAAATGACTGTTTAAATGTCATATTTTCGTATTTTACTTTTGCTTCTGACTTTTTATCTACTAAATATAATACTATTCCTAATACTATTAATGCTATCGCTATTAGTGGCATTTCTATTCCGAATCTTTCACATAATGCATCTGACATTTTCTCTAATATCAAACTTAATATTCCTGTTGGTATTGTAGCTATTACAATATACCAAAATATTCTTCCTTCTGTTGTTTTTTTCTTTTTTACGACTTGCTCATATCCTCCTTTTATTAACTGTATCCAGTCTTTAAAGAAAAATAAAGTTATTGCAAGTAAAGTGCCTAAATGTAATGCTATATCAAAACTTTCTGGCATTTCCCAATTAAATATCCAAGGTATTAAATTCAAATGTGCTGAACTTGATATTGGCAATAATTCTGTTAATCCTTGTACTATTCCTAAAAATATTGATTGTGCTATTGTCATTTTTTATTCCTCCGTTTTTTTAATCTTATGTTTTTAATTATATATTCCTAAAATATTATATATTGTATTTTTTATATATACTGCTGATGTTAATGGTGATACTTTGCCTGGTAATGCTAATGCCCATATGTAGTTTAGCTTTAGCTCTCTTACTACTTTTTGGTCTACTCCTCCAGGTTTTGATGCTAAATCTATTATTAATGCATTGTTATTTATATAACTTAATTCGTTTTTTGTCAAGATAACTTTTGGAACTGTATTTATTATTATATTATATCTCTCTAAATTTTTACTTAGTGTATTTATATTTGTGCTTTCATATCCTAAAGTTTCTATCCAAGCTATATCTTGCTTCTTTCTTGCAGCACAAGTTATATTTGCATCTAAAGCTTTAAACTTTTTTGCAACTACTTTTCCTACTCTTCCAAATCCTAATATTAAAATTTCACTTCCTTGTATGTTTATTTCTGTATTTTCTATCGCAACTTGTATTGTTCCTTCTGCTGTAGCTATTGTATTTAATACAGTTAATTCTTCTTGTTCCATTAAGTCTATTATTTTTATGTTTTTTGCTATTTCATAAACATTTTCTTTTATTGCTCCTGCTATAAAAGTTTTTTCACTATCATTTATCTGTTCTATTATTTCTCTTATTTTTATATTTTCTTTACAAAATGGCGCATTTAAGTTTTCTCCATCTTTCGATAATGGTACTGGACCTAAGACTATTTTAGATTTATCTATTGCTTCTTTTATATCTTTACAAATTTTTATTTTATTAGTGCCTTTATCTATATCAAATTTGTTTGTGTCTACTTCTTCGCTTTTATTCCATATTGTATTTATCCCATATACATAAACTTGATTATCTTTACTCAACATCTCCGCTAATTTTACTGTTCTTAAATCTCCTCCTATAATTGAAAAATTCATAATATCCCTACCTTTATATTAAAATTAATTTTTTATATTACTTAATTTAAATATATTATTGGTATAAGATTTTATGAATTTCTTTTATTTTTTGCACTTATTACTTTTTTTATTTTTTATTCATTTTGTTATTAATCGTCTCTCTCTTTCATTTCTTCTTGCTGTTCTTCTAATTCTTTTATTTCTTCAATTTCTTTATCTTCTTTTTTAGTCATTCTTATATTGTTATATCCTAAATTTCTAGTAATTTCAAATGTTTCTTCTAAATGTTTTTTTACTTTTCTCTCTTTTTTACCTAATTTATCTTGTTTCTCTTCTATATTTTCTAAGTTTAATGGCATTTTTATTTTTGTCATTATTGTTATAAATAATGAATCATTTTTTATTTTTTCTGCTATTTTTTTAGGGTCACTTTCTAATGCTAAATTTGCATAATTGATTGCTTTTTCTTTTTCTGCTTTCATAATTGATATACGTGCTAATTCAAAATATGAATCTGCTTCTAATTCTTCATTTTGACTTGTTTCTAAGAAATATTTTTCTGCTTCTTCTAATTCTTTAAATATCATTGCAATTTCTGCTAAACTGTATTTTGAGTTGTATTCTAATGTGTTCAAAAATGAAGACTTTTCATAATACATTTTTGCATTTTGAAAATCATTTAACATTGTATATACTACTGCTATGTTATAATTTAAATCATAATTTGTAGGATTGTATTTTAATCCATCTAAATATACATATACTGCTTCTTTATATTTCTCTTGCTCTATTAGTATTTCTCCTAATAATTGAGTTGCTTGTGAATTTTCAGGTTGCTTTTGTAATAATGAATTTAGCATCTCTGCCGCTTCATCTTTCTTCTCTAACGTATTTAGCATTTCTGCAACTTTATAATATGATTTGTAATCGTTTTTTTGTATTTCTATTAATTGTATATACTCGTCTAGTGCTTTCCTTATTCCACCTTCTTTTTCATATATCTGTGCTAATAACTTGTGTCCTATATAACTTTGTGGATATTTTGTTATTAATTTATTTAGTTTTCTTTTTGCAACTTTCTTTTTAGCAAATAATAATTCTATTTCTACACTTATCGTTGTTACTACTTCTGAAAATAATATGTTTTTCTTTTCAATTATTAATATTATTGTTGGTAATACTATTGCTAATAGATAAATTATCACTTTTACTATTATATCAAAATTATCATTTAATACTAATTGGAAGAAGCTCGTTATTATTCCTACTGCTTCTAACATTAGTGATATTACATAACTTGTATCATTTCTTTGTATTATTTTTAAGAATATTATTACAAATAATGTAAATGCTATTATGTTAAAAATTAGTTGTTCTAATAATATCATTTTATTCCTCTTTTACTTTTTATTATTCATTTCTTGGATCTGGCCTTCCTCGCATGTCTCCTCTATCAAAATTTATATCTTCTTCTATGTCTAATTCTACTGACTTTTGTATTTCTTCCTCCGTTATTTTTCCTTTATCTACTGCTTTTTGTATTCTTCTTTGTATTGATTCTTGTATTTCTTCTTCATTTCCTCTATATAAAGAATTTAAATCGTCTTCGTATTTTTCTATTATGTTATCAATTATTCTTTGTTTCATTTTATCTACATCTGGGTTATTTTCATTTTCTATTAAATCTACTTCATTTTCTGTATTCTCTGTTCCCCATGCCTTTTCCTGTTCTTTTTCTTTAGTTGTTTTTTCTTGTTTTATGCTTTCCCCTTGTTCTTGTATATCTTTCCCTATTCTTACATTTTCTCTAGATACATCTACTACTTGTGTTTCTATATATCCATATTGACCTATCGTTACTGATAATTCTTTTGTTCCATTTTTATATCCATTGCCATTTATAGGCATTATTGCCTTTGGTGATTCTTTGTTTATTTCTTGCTTTTCTCTATCTATACTATATACTTGTTTCATCGTTGCTTTTGCTGGTTCTGTTCCTTTAGCTATTTCAAACTTGTCTTGATATTTTGCAACTAAGATATATGATTTTAATTTTTCAGAATATGCCATTCCTATCTCTTTTGCACCTTGACATGTCTCTGCAAATTCGCTTTTAAATGTTTTATCAATAATTGGTCTATAATATGTAATTTGTAAGTCTTCTCCATCTGGTGATAAGTCTTCTGAAATTTCTTTATTTTTGTCTTTTTTATTATTTTCTTTTTCTAATTCTTCTAATGTTCTTCCTTTTCTGTTCATATTTTTTAGCTTTTCTGCCATTTTAGAATCTTTCTCTAGCGCTTTTTCTGTTGCTAATGTTTGATTTGTTTCTGGTATTTCTACACCTAATAAATTCATATCTTCGTCATACATTTTTAAATATTCTAGACCATCATTTATCTCTCTTAACATAAATATATCTTTTTCTACCATTTTCTTTTCGCCATCTATTTCTTCCATGAACTCCATTTTTCCAATATATCTTACTTCTTCTACACTTATTTCTTTGTTGTCTTCTTGATTTGTTTCAAATATTTCTCTTTCTCTTTTGTCTCTTATCATTCTCATTTTTTCCATTATTTCTTGGTTTTCATCCATATTATTCACTCCTTCGTATAATTTTATTATTTCTATATAATCTCTGCTATCAAGTCATAATCTTTTACATCTATTATTTTACACTTTACAAATTGGTTGGTTAATTTTTGTACATCCTTTTTTGTATTCTTGATATATACTAATCCATCTATCTCTGGTACATCTTGGCTTGTTCTTCCTACTATATATCTATTGTCAAATGTTGTTGTCTCTATCAATATTTCATATTCTTTATTGATTTTATTTTTCAACTTATTATTTGAAATTTCTTTTTGTGCTTGCATTATTTTATTATATCTTGATTTTTTTGTATTTCCATGTATCTGGTTTTCCATTCTGGCTGCTGGTGTTCCTTCTTCTTTTGAATACATAAATGTTCCTAATTTATCAAATTCTACCTTTTTTATAAATTCGTTTAGTTCATTGAATTGTTCTTGTGTTTCACCTGGAAATCCTACTATTAAGCTTGTCCTTAATGTTATTTCTGGTATTTCTTTTTTTATTTTTTGTATTAGTTTTTCTATTTCTTGTTTTGTTGTCTTTCTGTTCATCTTTTTTAACATCTCGTTTGATATATGTTGAATTGGTATATCTAAATATTTGCAAATTTTATCGTTGTTTTTTACTTCTTGTATTAGTTCTTCTGTTATTCCTTCAGGATATGAATATAAAAATCTAATCCATTTTATTCCTTCAATTTTTCTTAATTCTTGTAATAATTTTACTAACATTGACCTCCCATATATGTCTATTCCATATTTTGTTGTATCTTGTGCTATTAATATTATTTCCTTTATCCCTGTGCTTGCTAGTTTCTTCGCTTCTTCTAATATATCTTCTATCTTTCTACTTACAAATTTCCCTCGTATATATGGTATTGCACAATATGTACACATATTGCTACATCCTTCTCCTATTTTTATGTATGCATAATTATTTCCTGTTGTTATTACTCTGTTTTCATATTCTTCTTGCTTTAGCATTGGTAGTTCTTTTATTTTTGATACTTTTGTTATTGGTTCAAATTTTGTTTTTTCTATCTTTCCCTTTTTTATTAGATTTTCTATTTTATCCCAGAATTCTGGATATTCATCTATTCTTATAAATAAGTCTACCTCTGGTAATGCTTCTATTAATTCATTATAATATCTTTGTACTAAACATCCTATTACTATTAAATATTTACATTTATATTTTTTATATTCTGCCATTTCTAATATTGTATTTATTGCTTCTTCTTTAGATTCTTCTATGAATCCACATGTATTTATTATGATGATCTCTGCTTCTTCTGGTTTATTTTGTATTCTATATTTCTTATTTTTGAATTTTCCTATTATTGCTTCTGTATCTACTAAATTTTTGCTACATCCTAATGATACAAATCCTATCTCCATTCTCTATTTCCTTTCTTCATCATATAATACATAAGTTTCTTTTTGTGAATTTTATTGTTTTTTAGTCTTTATGACTACATATATGTTTTCTTGTTAGTTCCATTAAATCTAACCTTGTAAATCCTTCTACTTGTGTTTTTGCTCTGTCGTTTTTTAATTCATTTTTTAGTAATTCTTCTATCTTTTGTTTATTTTCTTTGTTTTGCATATCTATATAGTCTATTATTATTATTCCTCCTATGTCTCTTAATCTTAATTGATTTGCTATTTCTATTGTTGCTTCATAATTTACTTTATATACTGTTTCTTCTAAATTTTTACTTCCTGTGAATTTTCCTGTATTTACATCTATTGCTGTTAGAGCTTCTGTTTTGTCTATTGTTATAAATCCTCCACAATTTAACCATACTTTTCTATTTTCTACTTTTTCGTTCTGCCTTTGTATATCATTTGTTAAAAATAAATCTTCATTTTCTTTTATTTCTAATTTTATGTTTTTTATCTTTTCGTTTTCTTTTATTATGCTTTGGATATATTTATATTCTTCTTTATCATTTACTATTATTTTTTCTAGTTTTTTATGTGCTATATCTATTATGATTTTTTCTATTATGTTTGGACTTTTTTGTAATAGTTGTGGTCTTTTTGATGTATATTTATTGTATTTTTCTTCTATTTCATTCCATTCTTTTATTTTGTTATCTAGGTCTTTTTTTAGTTCTTCTTTTGTTTTTCCGATTGCTGCTGTTCTTATTACTGCACCTATATTAGATGGCAATATTTCTCTTAATATTTTTATTAATCTTTCTTTTTCTTCTTCGTCTTGTATTTTTTGTGATGCTGTTATTATTTCCGTTCTTGGCATTAACATTATTAGCGTGCTTGGTAATCCTATATGTGTTGATATTCTTGCTCCTTTTTTTTCATTGCTGTCTTTTTTTACTTGTACTAATAATTTATCATTTACTTTTATTATTTTTCTTATATCCTGTTCTTCTTCATTTTCTAGTTGTATCTTTTTGTCTATTTGTGGTAATATATCTTTTACATGTATAAAAGCATTTTTTTCAGTTCCTATATCTACAAACGCTGCTTGCATTCCTGGTAATATGTCTTTTACTATTCCTATATATATATTGCCTTCATTTTTATTTTCTTCATCTTCTTCATTATATATTTCTTTTAATTTTCCATTTTCTAGTAGTGCTATTTCTCTTTTTTTTGCTTTCCTGTTTATTATTAATTCTAACATTCTAACCTCTTCCTTTTAGCTACATTCTTCCATTATTTCATTTGTACTTGTATATTGAATGTTTTACTATGCTTGTCTAGTTATATTTATTCATTGCTTTGTCTATTCCATTTCTTAATATTTCTTCTATTGCATCTCTTGCTTTTATTATTCCTTCATCTAATATTCTTCTGTCTTCTTTTGATATATGCCCTAATACATATTTTATTTTGTCTTCTTTTCTTTCTTCTTTTCCTATCCCTACTCTTATTCTTTGTATTTCTTCTGTTCCTAAATTTTCTATTACTGATTTTACTCCATTATGTCCTCCTGAACTTCCTTGTTTTCTTATTTTTATTGTTCCTTGCTTTATATCCATGTCATCATATATTATTATTATTTCTTTTTTTTTTGTTTTATAAAAATGTGCTATTTCTCTTACACTTATTCCACTTAAATTCATGTATGTTTGTGGCTTTACTAGTATTACTTCTTGTCCTTCTATATTGCTTTTTGCATATAGACTGTTAAATTTATTTTTGTTTACTTGGATTTTGTGTTTTTCTGCTATTGCATTGATTACATCAAATCCCATATTATGCCTTGTTCCTGAATATTCTTCTTCTGGATTCCCTAATCCTACTATTATATACATTTTTGTTTCCTCTTTTTTCTTTTTTCCTATCTAGTATATCAAAACTTTTACTAAATATCAATATTTTTGTTAATATTCTACACTTTTTACGCCTTTTTCCTTTGTTTTTTGAATTCTAAAAAGCTTAATTAAAGTTTTTTTCTTTAATTAAGCTTTCTCTATTTTTATTTGCAGTTTTCTATATTTTATTAATACAGTTCTGCTTTTTATTTTTCTTCTTTAACGTCCTATTTTCTTGACTCGACAATCAACTTAATACCTGTTCTATCTTCCCCCTCTACTTCAACTTCCGCAAAGGCTGGTATACAGACTAAGTCTACTCCAGATGGTGCTACAAATCCTCTTGCTATAGCTACTGCCTTTACTGCTTGATTTAGAGCTCCTGCTCCAATTGCTTGCATTTCTGCTTTTTGTGATTCTTTAACCAATCCTGCAATAGCTCCTGCTACTGAATTAGGATTTGATTTGGATGAAATTTTTAAAACTTCCATTTTCTTTTGCCTCCTATTTTTTATTTTTGTTGCAACTTTTTACGTTTTGTATTTTACATTATATGGAAAAAGTTGTCTAGCATTTTTTTGAATTTTTTATTGTTTTTCATCGCATCTTTTTACTTTGTTCGACTTATTTTTTATAAAATATATTTTTATCCATTTTGTATAAAATTTTTTTTATTTTATATTAAAGTTTTTTTATTTCTTTTTTCGAAAATAACATGTTATTTTTGCTTTATATAAAACCAAAAATTCATATTGTTTCATATAAAATAAAAAGGTATCTAATATGATACTCTTTTTATTTCTGTCGCCTTATTATTTTCATCATTGATTTCAAATATTACTCCATTGAACTTACATTCTCCTTCTGCTAGTTTGTATCTCTCTGGCAATGTTGTTTCTAATCTTTTTACTGATGCTGATATGTCCATTCCAATTACTGAGTTTATTGGTCCTGTCATTCCTATGTCTGTTATATATGCTGTCCCTTTTGGTAATATTGTTTCATCAGCAGTTGCTACATGTGTATGTGTTCCAAATATGCCTGTTACCTTTCCATCTAAATAATATCCTAATGCTATTTTTTCTGCTGTTGCTTCAGCATGGAAATCTATAAATATCATGTCTACTTGTTTTTCTACTTCTTCTATTATTTCTTTTGTGATTAAAAATGGATTTTCGGTTAGTATGTTTATATCTACTCTTCCCATTGCATTTATTACTGCTATTTTCTTTCCTTTGCATTCATATATGCCATATCCATTTCCTGGTACTCCTTTAGGATAATTTGCTGGTCTTATTAGTTGTGGATGATCTATGAATTTAAATATATCTCTTTTTCCCCAAGTATGATTTCCCATTGTTATTACATTTGTTCCACTTTTTAATATTTCATTGAAGTTTTTTTCTGTTATTCCCATCCCCCCTGCTGAATTTTCTCCATTTGTTATTACAAAATCTATTTTTTCTTCTTCTTTTATTTTTGGTAATATATTTTTTAACTTCTCTACTCCTGACTCTCCTACAATATCTCCTACTGCTAAAATTTTCATTTTATCCCTTCTTTCTGCTTTTTCGTTATTGATTCTAACATATCTGTTTTTTTATTACAAGTATTTATATTATGTCTTTTTTTCTTCTTAATATCCAGTCTTTCTCACATTTTATTAGTAATCCTATTTTTACTTGTTGTCCTTGTTTTCCTGGATTTATGACATCTATTTCTTCATTTGTTTCAACATCATACAATTTGCTAATTACAAATTCTATTGGTTCTATTTGGTTTGGTACTATTATTTCCATTATATCATTTACTTTTAGTCTATTTCGTATTTCTATTGTATAAATATATTGTTTTAATTTATCTGTATTGCTTATATTTTCTTGATTTGCCTCTAAAATAATTCCACCAAATTCATATTCTTCATTATATTGTTTTCCTGTATATTCCTGAATATCTTTATTTTCTCTATCATTAAAATAGAATGTTGTCGTTCCTCTGGTTTTTACTTTATCTAATTCTTTTAAATATTTTGTGTAATCATAATTTTTAGAATCTTTTTGGTAATCATCTATAGCATTTCTATATGCATTTACTATACTTGCTATATAATATTGTGTTTTTAATCTTCCTTCAATTTTTAGACTGTCTATGCCCATTTCAATTATTTCCGGAAGTTCTTTTATTAGGCATAAATCTTTTGAAGAAAATATACTTGTTCCATATTCGTCTGTTTCAATTGGCATAAGTTCTCCTGGATTATTTTTTTCTTCCGCATATAAATTATATGACCATCTACAACTTTGGGCACAACTTCCTAAATTCGCACTTCTTCCTGTTAAAAAGTCGCTTAAAAAGCATCTTCCTGAATATGCAAAACATATTGCTCCATGTACAAATATTTCTGTTTCCATATCTTTTGGTTTATTTTGCATAATATATTTTAATTGTTCTTTATTCATTTCTCTTGCCATTATCATCCTTTTAGCTCCGTTTTTATACCAGAAATTACTTGCATGCAGACTTACTATATTTGATTGTGTACTCATATGTATTGGTATACTAGGTGCATATTGTTTTACTATTTCTAATACTCCTCCATCTGCCACTATTATTCCATCTGCTTTTATTTTTTCTAATAATTTTGCTTGTTCTTTTATCTCTTCATATTTTTCATCCCATGCATATATATTTAATGCTACATATATCTTTTTTCCTATTTGATGTGCATATTCTATCGTTTTTGTTAATTCTGCATCATCTATCCCTACTCTTGTTCTTAATGACAATGATGATGTACCACAATATACTGCATCTGCTCCATATAAAAATGCTGTCTTCGCTTTTTCGAGTGAACCTGCTGGTGCTAATAATTCTATTTTCTTCATTTTTTTTGTTCCTTTCCATATTATGTTCAAATTATATTATATTCTTTTTGTTACTGCAAGACCATCTCCTACTTCTAATATTTGTGTTTCCATATTTGGATCTTCTGTAACTTCTTTTATATATTCTCTTAAATTTCTTACTGCTGTACGTTGTTTATGCTTATTATAATCACTCATAACATATCCTTTATATAATACATTATCAGCTATTATAACTCCTTGTGGTTTCAATAATCTCTCTGCTTGTTGTAAAAAAAATGGATATTTTCCTTTTGCTGCATCTATAAATACCATATCGTATTCTCCATCGAGTGTTGGTAATATCTTTACTGCATCTCCACTATATATTTTAATTTTATCTTCTAATTCCAATCTTTTTATATTTTCTTTTGCTTCTTTTACTCTTTCTTCATCTCGTTCTATTGTGTCTATTATTCCATTTTTTTCCAAATAATTCGAAAAGCATATAGCAGAATATCCTACTGCTGTTCCTATCTCTAATATTTTTGTAGGTTTGATTTCTTTTAATATGTTTGCTACTATTTCTAATGTATCATCCATTATTATTGGTATATGGTCTTCTAATGCTTTTTTCTTTATTTCATTAAATACTGCTACATTCACTTCTATTCTCCCTTTTAATTTATGTTTTAGGACGGCTTACACATTTATTTCTAAGAAATCTATATAATTTTTTAAAAATAAAATATATGTTTTTTGCCGTCCTTTGATACTTACATTATTTCCTTTAGTCTGTTTTATTTATTTCTATTTGCTCTTTCTCTTTCTTTGCTATCAAGTATTTTCTTTCTTAATCTTATAGATTTTGGAGTTATTTCTACTAATTCATCATCTTGTATAAATTCTATTGCTTTTTCTAGTGACATTTGTATTGGTGGCACTAATCGTAATGCATCATCAGAACCAGATGCTCTTGTATTTGTTAAATGTTTTTCTTTACATACATTTATACTTAAATCTTCTCCTCTTGAATTTAATCCTACTATCATTCCCTCATATACTTCTACTCCTGCTCCTATGAATAAATCTCCTTTATCTTGTGCATTATATAGTCCATATGTTACTGATTTTCCTGCTTCAAATGCTACTATTGTTCCTCTTACTCTTGATACTACATCTCCTTTATATGGCTCATAGCTATCAAATATATGATTCATTGTTCCTTCACCTTTTGTATCTGTTAAAAATTCTGTTCTATATCCTATTAATCCTCTTGCTGGTATTTTGAATTCTATTTTTGTATGTCCTTCTTCTGCTGGTTCCATATTTACCATCTCTGCTTTTCTCATTCCTAGTTTTTCTATTACATTCCCTACTGAGTCATCTGGTACATTTACTACTAATCTTTCTATAGGTTCACATTTTACTCCATCTATTTCTTTGAATATTACTTTTGGTCTTGATACTAACAATTCAAATCCTTCTCTTCTCATTGTTTCTATTAATACTGATAAGTGTAATTCTCCTCTTCCTGATACTTCGAATGAGTCTGGTGTATCTGTTTCTTTTACTCTTAAACTTACATTTCTTTCTAATTCTTTAAATAGTCTATCTCTTATATGTCTTGATGTTACAAATTCTCCTTCTCTTCCTGCAAATGGTCCATTGTTTACACTAAATGTCATTGATACTGTTGGTTCGTCTATATCTACAAATGGTATTTTATCTGGTTGTCCAAATTCACATATTGTTTCTCCTATATGTATATCTGCTATTCCTGCTATTTCTATTATATCTCCTGCTGTTGCTTCTTCTACTTCTTCTTTCTTTAATCCTGTATGTGTATATACTTTTGCTACTTTTCCTTGTGCTATCTTGTCATCTGCTTTACATATTGTTACTGGTTGTCCTACTTTTATACTTCCTCTTTCTATTCTTCCTACTGCTATTCTTCCTACATAGTCATCATAATCTATATTTGATACTAACATTTGTAGTGGTCCTTCTTGGTCGCAATTTGGTGCTTTTATTGTATTTACTATTGTTTCAAATAAACAACTTAAGTCTGTTGTTTCTTCTTCTAAACTTATTTTTCCTATTCCGTTTTTTGCTGATGCAAATACTACTGGAAAATCTAATTGATCATCTGTTGCATTTAGTTCTATAAATAATTCTATTACTTGATCTACTACTTTTAGTGGCTGTGCTCCTGGTCTATCTATTTTGTTTATTACTACTATTGGTTTTAAGTTTAGTGATAATGATTTTTTTAATACTTCTCTTGTTTGTGGCATTGCTCCTTCAAATGCATCTACTAATAATAGTACTCCATCTACTGTTTTTAGTACTCTTTCTACTTCTCCACCAAAATCTGCATGTCCTGGCGTATCTACTATATTTATTTTTATGTCTTTATACATTACAGATGTGTTTTTTGATAGTATTGTTATTCCTCTTTCTTTTTCTTGGTCGTTTGAGTCCATTACTCTTTCTTGTACTTTTTCATTTTCTCTAAATACATGGCTTTGTCTTAGTAATGCATCTACTAATGTAGTTTTTCCATGGTCTACGTGTGCTATTATTGCAATATTTCTTATTTTCTTATTTATCATTTTATTTCTCCTATCTTTCTTTCTAAAAATATCCTATTATTTTATTTTTATGTACAATTATTTATTGTGCTAATCTTTTTATTTCGTCCATTATCTCATTTGTAACTTTTTCTAACGCATTTTTATCTTTTATATCTTTATATTGACTAAAGTCCATTGGTTTTCCATATCTTATTGTTATTTTGTGAAATGGTTTTACTTCTCCACTTATTCCTATCGGTAACACTCTTACTCCTGATTTTATTGCAAAAAATGCTGTTCCATCTTTTAGATTTTCTCCCTTTTCTAATCCGTTTCTTGTCCCTTCTGGAAATAGCGCTATGCTTTTATTACTTTTTAAAGTTTTTAAAGTTGTCTTTATTGCTGTTATTTCTTTTTCATCTCTTTTTACATATATTACATCAAATATTTCTCCCAATAATGCTAAAAATTTATTTTTTGCTAATTCTTCTTTTGCTAGAAATATTATATGCCTTTTTGCTGTTACTTCTATCAGTGGTGGGTCTAAGTATGTTCTATGATTTGCGCAAAATATGAATTGCTCATCTTTTGGAACATCTTTTACTCCTACTATTTTTACTCTGTATACAATTTTACAATATATGTATATTGCTCCTTTTATAATTCCTCTTGCTATATTTTTTAAAATCTTTTTCATTATTTTTTCTCCTCTGGCATATATATATTTTTTGCTATTATTTTTATTTCTGTTACATTCATTGATGTTAAATTTTCTATTTCTCTTTTTGCACGTTGTTTAAATTCATTTAGTCCTTCTACTACATTAAATCCGTATACTACTGATACTTCCATATATATATCTACGCCTTCCATTGAGCTATTTATTCTTGTTCTTAATACTTTATGGATTTTTGGCATTTTTGTTGCTAAATATTCTACTATCCCTTTGAATACACTGTCTGATATTGTAAAATTTCCTAAATAACTAAATGTTGGTCTTATTATTGATTTTTCTGCTATGTACGGTTTTTCTCCTAATCCCTTAGATTTGAATATCTGCAGTGGATCTAATAAATATCCCGAAAAGTCTTTTTTTATCTGAAATGTTGGTACCGGTATTACATGTTTTCCTTCTGTTACTCTTATTCTTCTCGCTGTTTCCATCTCTTGTTGTGTCGCTACATCTGTTATATATATTATTTCTTGTATTTCTGGTAATTCTAAATTTTTTGCTATTTTGTGTACCATTTCATCTGATGTTCCTAATATTAATATGCTTTCTACTCTATTTTTCTTTATTGCTTCTATTACTTCTTGTTTTTTTTCTTCATCTAAAAATATTGCTTCTTTTACTGTTTCTATTTTTGTATGTGCTTTCTTTGCTGATTCTCCTGCTATTATCTCGTTTTCTTTTATTAATAATCCATCATCTATTATATATTTTATATTTTTTTCATTTGCAACCATTTGTGCTCTATAACTTTTCCCTGTTCCTGATGGTCCTACAAATGCATATACTTTTATTTTATTTGTATTTGCGAATAACATCTTTTCTCCTTTTCTTTGTATTGTCGAATATAAGAATAGGAAAATCGAAAATTTTCCTATTCTAATGCCTTTTTATTAATTTATACTACTTTTTCTTCTGCTTCACTCACTTCTGCTATTTTTATGTCTCTTACATGTTCTATTTTTTCCCATTCTAGTTCTCTTCTAAATAAGCACTTAAAGTTTATTAGCAACCAACTTCCCATAAATAATGGATAACATAATAGTCCTTTTATCATTGGTTTTATTGGCTTTTTGTCTAACCACATTGCAACTACTGCTGTTCCTATTGGTAATATTAGTGTTGGTACCAAATATCTTAATATATTTAATGCTAGCTCTGCTTCTGTTATTCCACTTAATGCATACATTACAAAATTAGTTATTAAAAGTACTAATGTTAATATAAACATTGGTATGCTTCCTAATATATATAGTAATCCATCAAAATTCATTAAAGTTTTGTGTTCTTTTACTGCTTTTGCTAAGTCTGTAGTATATTTTCCTACACATTGTATATGTCCTACTGTCCATCTACTTCTTTGTGACCATGATTGTTTGAAAGTTGTTGGCTGTTCATCATATACTATTGCATCTGTTGCCCATCCTAATTTTTTTCCTGCTATTATTCTTTTTAATGAAAACTCTATATCTTCTGTTAGTGTTTCTGTATTCCATCCATCTGGCTTTATTACATCGAATTTTACCATAAATCCTGTTCCATTTAATAATGGTGATAATCCAATATTGTATCTTGCTAAATGGTAAAATCTGTGTAGTGTCCAATAGAACAACGCATAACCTGCTGATATCCAATTGTCCGCTGGATTTTTTATATCTCTATATCCTTGTACTACATCTTCTCCTTGGCATAACTTTTTGTTCATATTTACTATGAAGTTTTCATCTACTATATTGTCTGCATCAAATACAAAGAATGCATCATACTCTGCGTTTTCTTTTATTTTTTGTTTTAAAAACCAGTTTAGCGCTGCTCCCTTTGTTCTCTCTGTATTATTATATCTTTTATATACTATTGCTCCTTTTTCTTCTGCTATTTTTGCTGTATTATCTGTGCAATTGTCTGCTACTACATATATATCATATAACTCTTTTTCATAGTTTTGATTCTTTAGACTCTCTATTAAATTTCCTATTACTGCTTCTTCATTGTGTGCTGGTATTATTGCCATAAATTTGTGGTTTTTATTTTCTTTGTATTGTTTATCTTTTAATTTTACTAATGAGCATAAACTCACTATTATTTGGTATAACCAAAATACTGTTACTATCCATACTAAAGCTTCTTTTAGTATATATATATATTCCATTTTCATCACCTATATACTTTATTTTCCTTTTGTTATTTTATTCTTCATCTTCTTCATTATCTTCTTCATCATTTTCCACACATCCTCCACATTGTGTGCAATTTCCTGAACATCCTGCTTCTTGTTCTTCAATGTCTCCACTCCAGTCCAGCTCTATTATATTATGACATTGTGGGCATTCTGTTTCTTTTTCTTCTTCATTATATTCTATTGAAAATTCGTAATCACAATATGGACATATTATATCAAAATCGTATTCATCTTCTATATATATGTCTTTTTCTATATTTTCTATTACTTTTTGCATTTTTTCTATTTGTTCTTCCATTTCTTTTTGCTTTTCTTCTATTTTGTCGATTTTTGTTTCTTCGTATTCTATTATTTTATCCATTTCGTCTAAAAATACTCTTGTTAATTTATTTACTTTTTCTTTTATATACTTCTTCTCATTCTCATCATTTACATTTTTTTCTATTTCTTCTAAAAATTGGTTAATTTCTTTTTTTATGTTTTGAATCATTGCTTTTAAATACAAATTCTTTGTATTTCCTCCTTCATTTTTTATTGTATAGGTAAATCGAAAACTTTTGCTATACAACAAGATTATGTTATACTCTTTCCATATATTCACATGTTCTTGTATCTATTCTTAATACATCTCCTATGTTTACAAACATTGGTACTTGTAATTCTAATCCTGTTTCTAATGTTGCTGGTTTTCCTGATGTTGTTGTTGTATTTCCTGCAAATCCTGGTTCTGTATATGTTACTTCCAATTCTACAAATATTGGTGGTTCTACTGCAAATACTTTTCCTTTAAATGATAATATTGTTACTTCCATATTTTCTTTTAAATATTTTAGTGTATCTCCTAAATCTGATTTATTTAATGGTGTTTGATCATATGTTTCATTATCCATGAAATAGTATAAATCTCCATCATTGTATAAATATTGCATTACTTTTCTCTCTATTTCTGCTCCTGGATATTTGTCTGATGGATTAAATGTTTTTTCTAATACTGCTCCTGTTATTACATTTTTTAATTTTGTTCTTACAAATGCTGCTCCTTTTCCTGGTTTTACATGTTGGAATTCTACTACTCTATATACTCCTCCATCCATTTCAAATGTTGTTCCATTTCTAAAATCTCCTGCCATATATACTGCTGCCATTATGTTTTCCCCTTTCTCTTTTTTATTATATTTTCTTTGTTTTTTCGTTTTTTCTTGACCTTATTATTTTACACTATTTAACTATAAAAATCAAGTATTTTTTACCAATATATGCTAATCTTTATCTCATATTCATATTTCTTTGTTATTTTTCTTTATTTTTTATACTTTATTCTTTCTCTTTTTTCATTGCTACTTTCCTTTTTGTTAATGTTTTTTTGCAAACTTTAAGAAGTTATGTTATGCCATAACTTCTTTTATATTTCTTCTTCTTTTACTTATTGCTTCTACTGGTGGTACTAATGGACTGTATGTTTCTCCATTAAATACATCTACTTCTACTGTTCTTGTTAATACATCTGTATAACTATATGTTACATTTCTATTATTTTCTTCATATCTTACTACAAATAAGTTTGGATATGCTTTTTCTATTGTTGCTTCTTTTTCAAAGATTTTACTTCTTCCTAGTGAACCTTTTACTATTATCTTTTGTCCTATTTTGTCTGAAATGTCTGTTTTTAAATTTGTTATATCTGTTTGACAAATCATTTAACCACCTACTTTTCTTAAGATGGTTTGAGTATATCATTTTATTTATGGATTGTCAAAAGCTGTAAATTTTAATCGATTTTCTGTATTTCAGTTTTTTCAATTGTTTTTTGTCTTTTTTTATCTTATGTTACATTTTTATTACAAATATATTACAGTATTATTACAGCGATGTCTATATTAAAATTAAATATTATTCTTCTTTATAAGCAATCTGCATATGCATGGGAAAAGGCAATGCGTAGTACTACTCGCATCGCCTATTTCCTCTTACAATGACTCTTATTCTGCCCTCATCCTGTTATCCATTCTAATCTTGTCTGCCAAAATAGCAATGAACTCACTATTTGTCGGCTTTCCTTTGTTAGGGTCGATTGTGTTCTTGAACACCTCCATCTCAATATCATACCCTTGCCTTGCCCACGAAACTTCAATCGCATGCCTGATAGCACGTTCTACGCGGGAAGGCGTTGTCTTGTATTGTTTTGCTATGGTAGGGTACAGGATTTTCGTTATAGCACTAACATTCGTGGGGTCTTCAACTACCATCATTATTGCTGTACGCAAATACTGATAACCCTTAATGTGCGCTAGAACACCCATGAAATGAATCATATCCGTAACCTGTTGTTCCAAATCTACACTGGTTACGTGAAGCTTCGGTGTTTCCATCTCAGGCACTTTTGTCATGCCTTTTTGCACATCAGACGTACTTGTACTTACCTGATCCAGCCGCTCATTCAAGCTTTGAATGGCGTTCAACAGTTTCTGTTGATTCCTCAGAATCTTTTCCAGGTTCATGTTAATTTCTGTTGCTGTCATTGTTTTTTCCTCCTGTGTGTGTTTAAGCAATTTGCCAATATTTACATAATCATTATACCATATTTATCAGTTTTAGTCAAATTGCCATTCTTTATCCAATATCTCCCATTTTCTCATAACCTCATTTCGTTATCTTTAAAATAGTTTCATTTCTAATTCAACTAAATCTCAATTTCTCTTATGATCTTTAAATTATCTATATCAACTACTTTAATAACTTTATTTGATAATGTATAATGTGTGTTGTTTGCATAATAAAATTGTAACTAATTGTAAGATTTCATTATAAATTAGTTACAATTTCTAATTAACTATAGTATTTTTATTTAAATAAATATTATACTTTTTTTACCTTTTGCTCCTATCCCACTTATTCCTTTTTTGCCATCTCTTAAATCTTTTTCAAAGTCTTCTATTGTTATAAATACGTGTTCATCTGTTGTTGCTACCTTTTTTGCTAATATTAATGGGTCTAAAAAGTCTATTAATATTCTTGCTGGTGATGAAGCAAAATTTGCTCCTGCTAATATTATTGCTTCAAAATAACTTTGACATGCTCCTGCAAATATTACTAATCCTTTTCTAGTCTCTTCATCATATTTTCTTGCTTCTTTTACTGTTTCTATAAAATGTCTTGAATTTTTATAATTATATATATCATTATAACTCGTTTCTTTTTTTATCATTCCATCATGTCCTGTAATTATTAATATATCTGGATTATAATAATTTAATAGTTTGTATACTACTTTAGGTTGTTTGTTTTCTGGTACATTTCTGACTATTGCCCTTAATCCCAACTTTTTATAATATCTTGCTGATTTTTCACTATATCTTTTATCTCCATCTAAATGCAATATTAAACCTGTTTGTATCTTTTTTTGTATTCGTTTTTGCTTTTCGCTTCGAATATTTTTATTTTTCAATTCATTTTTTACATCATTTTCTATTTCATTTTTATTTCTTTTTATTTCATCTTTATCTGCTATCATTAAGTCTTCTATTGGTGCATCTGCTTCTAATCTTATTGCTATTCCTTTTAATATTGCTATTTGTTTTCCATCTGTAAATTTTATTATTTTATCTATTATAAATATTGTGTCTCCTTGATGGGATTTTCTTACAACATAGTCTCCTTTTTTGACTTTTTGCATTGTTATCCCCCCAATTTATAAATTAGGTCTAATATCATTATATTCTTTTTTTCGACTTGTTGTGACCTTTCTTTTATTGATATTTTCTCTTCTGATAAAATTGGCTTTTATTTTTTGCATATTTGACCTTTTTGTACAAATATGATATTATGTAAATAAGTACATTTGTGTATGAACATTGGCAAACAGGTAGTTTTCTACCTCATAACCTAAACCCTAAAAAGAATAAAAGTATGCCCCGCCTATATGGCAAAATCGATAAGTTTTTTTATCCATTGGGAACGAACATCAACTGAGTTGATTAGTAGGGAAAGTAAAAATGAGTAAAAGCAGTGTATTATCTTTAAGACTTTCTGAAGACAGAATCACGTCTGTATTATACCATGAAAGTGATTCTGTGGTTTCTATTTCTGATTCTTCAGTTAGCTGTGACGATTGGGATTGTTTCTTTGATGAGGATGGAATATTCACCTGTGTTAATGCCCCCCTCCTTGATAATGGAATCTTATATCTACAAATATCTCCTTCTGGATATATGCGCATATATGTTGATGACATTACATTTCCTAAGGTTGATAACTTCTTTCTGTCCATACTGCAAATATTATTTAGACGAAAGAAGATATATCTATGGAAGGGAAACATTATACCCAAAGAAGCTAAATCACTAAATGGATCTTTGTCAATTGCTTCTTGTGAAGAAACTCATAAACTGTATGTATGCTTTTCATATATAGACAGTAAATATGTTATGAGGACTTCTCCAAAAATTTGTACAAGCAAAGAGCATGCTCTCACAACACGCATAGATATAATCATGGGGGGGTAGGTTGTAGCGCAAAGCGAGATGCCATTTCTGTTAACGGCATCTCGCTTTGTGCTATACTTTTTGTTTCTTATAAATATTTGAAATTTTCTCATCTATCTTGTTAAGAATTTTAGCATAAAATTCCAACTTTTTTGAATCAAATATTGAAATTTTATTTTTTGTTTTATATTTTATCTTATGTTCATTGGTTGCCCAGAAGTCCATTGCCATTGTTCTTATCTGTACTTCTACTTTTACATATATTGTTTCTCCTTTATATTCTAATGGAACTTCTATTATCATATGATATGCAGAATATCCACTCTTTTTAGCATGTTTTAAATAGTCTTTTTCTTTTAAAACTTCTACATTAGGTATCTTACATATTATATTTCTAATTAATTCTATATCTCCTTTCATCTGACATATTACTCTTATTCCAGCAATATCATTAATGTTATTTATTAAATTTTCATATGTCAATTCATAATTTTTCTTTTTCATTTTGTTGACAATACTTTGTGGTGTTTTAATTCTACTTGTTATGTTGCTTATCACATCATATCCATAGTATTGTTTTGTAGCATATTTTATTAGTAATAGTACTTCTTCTAATTGTTTTTTTGCTTGCTCATATACACTCATTAATTCGTTAAAATTTTTATTGGATGTGTTTACTACCACCATTTGCATTTGTGATACTTCCTTTGTTTTTTCTTCTATTATATTCGTTCTTGTTCTCCCCTCCTTTCTTTGTTTTTTGTATTATATTTCTAAATTGTTTCCTTTTTATATTTGTTTTGTGTTTTTTGTGTAAATTATTTTATATTTTGGTTGATATATCTTTTTATGCACAATGAAAGCACCCCATTAAGGGTGCTTTTATATTATTCAGCTGATTCCTCTGCATCTGGAGATTCGTAAGCTTCTAATATTGCTGATTGGATTTTTTCTCTTGTTTCAGCATTGATTGGATGTGCTATGTCTTTGAATTCTCCGTTTGGAGTTTTTCTGCTTGGCATAGCTATGAATAATCCGTTTTGGCTTTCGATAACTTTTATATCGTGAATTACGAATTCATTATCGAATGTTACAGAAGCAACAGCTTTCATTCTGTTCTCTGAATTTACTTTTCTTAAACGTACGTCTGTTATTTGCATTTTGTGCACCTGCCTTCCAATGTATTTTTATTTTTTAGTATATACAATATTTGTCTATAGTATGTACTATTTATATTATTCTTCATAAATATTTTTTTTCCTTCTTTTTTTTACATTTTTTTATTTTATTTTTTATTAATACAAATTTCTTGATTTTTCTTTTTTATTGTATAGGAAAAATCGAAGATTTTTACGTATACAAAAATGTTAAGTTTCCTTAATTTGTGCATATTTGCGAAGCAAAATGCACATGTGACGAAGTCACTTTTCTTACTATTTATAGATTTTTCCTTCTTAATTGTCCACATGCAGCATCTATATCTGAACCTAATTCTCTTCTTATTGTTGCAATTATTCCATGCTCATTTAGATAGTCTCTAAATTTTATTATATTATCATTTGAACTTTTTGTATATTCTCCATTCTCTATTTTATTTATTGGTATTAAATTTACATGACATATCATTCCTTTTAACAATTTTACTAGTCTTTTTGCATCTTCTATATTGTCATTATTATCTTTTGCTAGTGCATATTCAAATGATATTCTTCTATTTGTTTTTTCTATATAATCTTTACATGCTTGTATAAGTTGTCCAATATTATATGTGTTATTAACTGGCATCATACTACTTCTTTTTTCATCTGTTGTTGCATGTAATGATATTGATAATGTGCATTGTATATTTTCCTCGGCCAACTTATATATTTTTGGAACTAGTCCACTTGTTGATATGCTTATATGCCTTGCTCCTATGTTTATTCCTTTTGGATTGTTTATTATTTTAATAGCATTTACTACATTTTCATAGTTATCTAGTGGTTCTCCTATTCCCATAAATACTACATTTGATATTTTGATATTTTCTTCTCTTTCTACTGCTAATAATTGCTCTACTATTTCTCCTGATGTTAAACTTCTTACAAATTGTATTCCTGTTGAAGCACAAAACTTACATCCCATCTTACATCCTATTTGTGATGATACACATATACTGTATCCATGATGATATTTCATTAATACTGTTTCTATTGCATTTCCATCTAAGACATCAAATAGATATTTTTTTGTTCCATCTGTTGCTTCTTGCTTTTTTATTATTTTGTATATACATAATGCATATTTTTCTTTTAGCTTTTCTCTCAATTCTAATGATATATTTGTCATTTCATCAAAACTTGTTACATTTGTTTCATATATCCATTTGAACACTTGCTCAGCTCTAAATGGCTTTTCGCCTATTTCTACAAATTCTCTTTTTAGTTCATCTAAATTATAGTCTTTTATATTCTTCATTTATATTATTCCTTCTTTTCTTGAACAACTTTCTATTAGTTCTTTTAAGTATTGTTTATGTGTTTTGTTTTTATAGTTTCTCAATAATCCTTTATATATTTCTTTTTTATTTGGTATACTTTTAAAATTTTCTGGTCTTATTATTTCTGGTAACTCTACTTTTATTCCTGATTCTTCTAATATGTATTTTACAAATTCTGCACAATAAAATGTCTTTGGTTCTTCTACTTTTTTGTGTATACTTACTGCAAATAGTCCCCATATATTAAACTTATATGTTTCTTTTTCTTTTTCCATCTCTTGTATTTTGTTTTTTATTTTATTATATTGTTCATCTTCTACCATCATTGAAAATATCATTGCTTTCGTTTTTTTAAATCTTTTAAATGTTCCTTCGTTTATTTTTTCATGTACAAATCCTGCTACAAATGCATTATATGGTCTTAATCTTCCAAAACTATACATTTCTTCTAATTCTTCATCTAATGCTATTGATACATGTGAATATTCATCTTTTGTATATGTTTTTATTATGTTTGATAATACTGTTCCTGTATGTGTTAATATTATATATATCTTTCTCATATTCCTTTTTCACTCTTTTCTTTTTTCTCTTCTTAAGAAGTGTAATTTGCAAAGTATTATGTTTTCTTAGAAGATAATTATATAAGAATTAGTTTCTTATGTAGCTTTTTTCTCCATTTAGAAACTTCTATTCTTATTATTTAATTTATTATATCACACTGCTATTCTAAAGTCTAGTGAAATAGTTTCCAATCCATAATCAATCTATATTATATATCTTTTTCAAAATTTGCTTATTAACTAATAGGCGCAGAAATACGCCTATTAGTTAATAAGTACTTTTTGTATACAACTTCTACAATACTATATCTCTTTTCATAATTTTCTACTAATTTCCGAATTTCTGAACTAAGGAATTATGAGTAAAATAATTGCTCCTGGAACTCCTAATATTCCAACTACAATACAAGTTATAAAATTAATAGCTATATGTAAACCAAACATCCCTCCAATAAAATTAATTGCTAAAATTAATATTCCTCCTAAAATTGAATTAAATACTAATTTTAAAATTAATTTTATTGGAATAATAAATATTCTTCCTAATAAAAACAAAAAGCATATACACGCTAAAAAAGTTAATATATTTATCTCCATATGTATTCCTCTTTTCTTTAACGAAATAGTTTTTAAACTACTTCGTCATTTTGAGAAAATAATTTTATTTTAATTGCTTCTATCATATCTAGTGAAATACCATTATTTTTAGCAAATCTTATTAAATAATCTAATTTTGACTGATTGGCTTTTAATTCATATGCATAATAATCTACCATATCTATCTCTGCACATTCAAAGTTTATATTAAGTAACTTTAATTCTTCTTTTGCTTTTATGATACTTTCTAGTATTTCTTGCTTTTTTTCTCTCTCATTTCTCTCTTTGATTTTTTTCTCTTTTATATATTGTTCTTGCATAATATTCTCCTTTAATAGCTAGTCTATTCTATTATGGAAATTTTATGCAAAAATTATATAAATTATTATTCCTATTGACTGTATAACAAATAAATTTAATAAATTTGATGTAAATAAATTATTTGTCGCTTCAACTACTCCAAGTAAGTTATCCTCTCCTTTTTTATGATGTTTCTGTGACTCAAAAAATGTAATTAGTTCTGGTATACTTGTACTAAATCCTAATAATATTCCTATTATTATTTCTGGAATTCCAAACGTATTGCATAATTCTTCTAATGTCGCTCCTAATAAATTTCCTACTATAAATAGTAGTATTCCACTTATTAGTAGATATATTACATTTTTTACTACTTTTTTTCTATTTCCTTTTTCTGTTACTTCTTCTTGTTCATGTTCTAACTCTTCATCTTCTTTTTTTAGATAAATTTTGTGTACATTATTATTTAAAAAGTTGAAAAATGCAAATAAAATTATAAAAATTGGTACTATTGCAACATTTATTTCAATATCTAGTTTTATTAACAAAATTGGTATCAATATAGTTATAATTACTAATATTAAATCAACCATTATTGCCCTATTCCTTAGATATTTTTGGTTTTTATTTAAAAATATTGTTGATATATATTGTATTAAATTAATTATATTTGAACTTAGTATATTATATATACTTGTTCCTATTAACCCATTAAAACTAGATGCAATTATCGTTAGCAATTCTGGAACTGATGTTGCATATCCTGCTATATCCCCTACTGTTTTTGGTTTCAAGTCTAAATTTTCTGCTAATCTTCTTAGAGTTTTTACTAAAATATATTTTGAAATCACTACAATTGCACTCATATATATCATGAATTTTACTACTTCTAATATTAACATTTTCTCTCCTTACTTTTTGAAAAAATAGTTCTAAAGCCTTTTGTTTCTGCATCTTTCTCAAAATTACTTTACTATAATTATTGCCAAATCTATTGATATTTATTAGATTTTATTATATAATACTTCAAATTGCAAATATAAAGTTCAATTTTTGAAAGGAATGTGAATTATATGATAGATATAAAATTTTTAAGAGAAAATCCTGATATAGTAAAAGAAAATATAAGAAAAAAGTTTCAAAATAATAAATTAGAATTAGTAGATGAAGTTATTGATTTAGATATAAAAAACCGTGAAGCAAAAATGCATGGAGATGAACTTAGAAACAAAAGAAAAACTTTAAGTAACCAAATTGGTTCTCTAATGAAGAATGGTAACAGAGATGAAGCTGAAAAAATAAAACAAGAAGTTGAAAAAATTAATAATGAACTTGTGGAAAATGAAAAAATAGAAGAGCATTTTTCTCAAGAAATTAAAATAAGAATGATGAAAATTCCAAATATTATACATAATTCAGTTCCTATTGGTAAAGATGACAGTCAAAATGTCGAAATTCAAAAATATGGCGAACCTATAGTTCCTTCATATGAAATTCCATATCATGGTGAAATTATGGAATCTCTTGGTGGTCTTGATTTAGATAGTGCAAGACGTGTTGCTGGAAATGGGTTTTATTATTTGATGGGTGATTTAGCTAGACTTCATTCTGCTGTTATCACATATGCTAGAGATTTTATGATTAATAAGGGATTTACTTATTGTGTTCCTCCATTTATGATTCGTAGTGATGTTGTTACTGGTGTTATGAGTTTTGAAGAAATGGATGCTATGATGTATAAAATTGAAGGAGAAGATTTATATTTAATTGGTACTAGTGAACATTCTATGATTGGAAAATTTAAAGATCAAATTTTGTCTAAAAATCGTTTACCTTATACTATGACTTCTTATTCTCCTTGCTTTAGAAAAGAAAAAGGCGCTCACGGAATTGAAGAACGTGGTGTTTATAGAATTCATCAATTTGAAAAACAAGAAATGATAGTTGTTTGTGAACCTGAACAAAGCTGGGAATGGTATGATAAAATGTGGTCATATACTGTTGAATTATTTAGAAGTATGGATATTCCCGTTCGTACTTTAGAATGTTGTAGTGGCGATTTAGCTGATTTAAAGGCTAAAAGTGTTGATGTTGAAGCTTGGTCTCCTAGACAACAAAAATATTTTGAAGTTGGTAGTTGCTCTAATTTGACAGATGCTCAAGCTCGTAGACTTGGTATTCGTATCAAAGGTGAAAATGGGAATTATTTTGCTCATACATTAAATAATACTGTTGTTGCTCCTCCTCGTATGTTAATTGCTTTACTTGAAAACCATTATCAACAAGATGGTAGTATCATTATTCCTGAAGTTTTAAGACCTTATATGGGTGGATTAACTAAAATTACTAAGGATGTTTAAATGCAATGAGTTATAACATTATTTTAAAATGGAGGAAAACTAAATGATTATAAAAAACCCAAAATTTGAAATATCAGCTGTTAGACCTACTCAATATCCTTCAAATAATTTACCTGAAGTTGTTCTTGTTGGGAAATCTAATGTTGGAAAATCAAGTTTTATAAATACTATGATTAATAGAAAAAAACTTGCTAGAACTAGTAGCGAACCTGGTAAAACTAGACAGATTAATTTCTACAATATTGATGAAACTTTCTATTTTGTTGATTTACCTGGATATGGTTATAGTAAAATGTCTAAAACTGAGCAAGAAAAAGTTGGACAATTTATAGAACAATATTTATTCACTAGTAAAAAAATTGCTTTAATTATTTTTTTAATTGATATTAGACATGCTCCAACTAATAATGATAAATTAATGTATAATTATGTTATGAGTAGTAAACAACCTTTTATAATTTTAGCAAATAAAGCTGATAAAATTGCTCCTACTAAAGTTCTAGATAGTGTTTCAGATATACAAAAAATTTTAAACCCTCTTGGAGATAATACTTTTCTTCCTTTTTCTTCTGAGAGAAAAATTTATTGTGATAATGTTTGGAATGAAATTGAAAAATATATATAATGGGCGTACAGATACGCCCATTAATTTTTTTGTTCAATTTTTGTAATTGCCTTTATTGCTTTTTGTCTTTCAAGTACCACTATATGTCCGCAACCTTGGCATTTTAATTTAAAATCTACTCCTATTCTTGTAATTTCCCATAGTTTACTTCCACAAGGATGCTGTTTTTTTGTTCTTACAATATCTCCTATATCATATTCCAATTTTATTTTCTCCTTACAGATTTATTAAATTTTTTATATTCTTAGGAAAGTCATCACGATAGTGAGGAGTTTCCTTAGAAGATAATTATGGAAGAATTAGATTTTCTTATGTGGCTTTGCCACTTAGAAAATTTTATTCTTGTCTTTTATTTAATTTTGATATATTTTTTGTAGTCTTTTAATTACTCTTTCTTTTCCTAAAACTTGCATTATTTCATACATATCTGGAGTATTTGTTCTACCAGTTAAAGCAACCCTCAAAACTGTACTAACATCTCCTACATGTGCTTTATACATGTCTGGATTTGCTTTGAATTCTTTTACTTCTTTTGCATATCCCATCTCTCCTGATAATTCTTTTATTTTGTCAAACCAAGTTTGTTTATCATCAGATTCATTATAATATTTTTCAATATACAATTTTAATATTTTATTTATGTCTTCTTTATCATTTATAACTTGATATGGATATTCTTCTACTGTAAATTTGCCATCATACATATATGAAATATTTTCTTTTACATCTGACCATTTACTAATGTCTTTTCTAGGTTTTTGATTTCCTCTTTCTATTCCAAATACTTTTAACGCATATTCTTTATCTCGTAACATCTCTTTTAATTCACTATCATATTTTTCTGCCCATTCTAATGAATAATTATATACTTCTTCTGCTGTCATTTTAGATATAATTACTTTTGCTACATCAAGTAATTTTACCATATCAAATAATGCTCCACTTACACTCATTTTGTTTAATTCTAATGTATATTCTTCCATTGATTTTGTTGGATTTTGTCTTCTCCAATTTTCGAAACTAGAACTTGCTATATTTAACAAATATTCTTTTACAGCAGTTGCTGGTATTCCTTCTTGTTTGTAATAATCTGTCGCTGCCTCTGGATCTTTTCTTTTACTTAATTTACGTTTATTTCCATTATCATTTTTCATAATTGGTGCTATATGTGCATATTTTGGTGCTTTAAATCCCAGTTCTTGGAATAATTGTAAATGTAATGGTACTGATGATAACCATTCATCACTTCTTATAACATGTGTTGTTTTCATTAAGTGGTCATCTACTGCATGTGCAAAATGATATGTTGGTAATCCATCTGCCTTTATTATTACTATATCTTGGTCATTTTCTGGAAAGTCTACATTTCCCTTTATTACATCATGATGTTTTATTTTTCTATCTTCTCTTCCTGGTGATTTGAACCTTACTATATATTTTTCTCCATTTTTAATTTTGTCTATCATCTCTTCTACTGAGTATTTTCTGCAATTTGCCCATACTCCATAATATCCTGTTCTTATTTTGGCAGCTTCTTGTTTTGCTCTCATTTTTTCTAAATCTTCTGGTGTACAGAAACATGGATATGCTTTTCCTTGTTTTACTAAATGTTTTGCATATGATTGATAAATTTCTTTTCTTAATGATTGTTTATATGGTCCATATTCTCCTATTTCATCTGTTTCATTTATTTGTCCTTCGTCTGGTGCCATTTCAAAATCTTTTAATGAATTTACTATCCCTGTAATTCCATTTTCTATTTCTCTTTTTTGGTCTGTATCTTCTATTCTTAAAAAGAATACTCCTTGAGTTTGTTTCGCTACAGTTCTTGCTACTAATGCTTGATATAACCCTCCTATATGCACAAATCCTGTTGGACTTGGTGCAAATCTTGTTACTATTGCTCCTTCTGTTATGTTTCTTGTTTTGTATTTTTCTTCATAATATTCTATTTCTTTTACATCTGGGAATATTAAATTTGCTAAGTCATTATAATCCATATCTTTTTCTCCTATCTTTTTTCTACATTATTTACATTATAACTTAGAGGTATTTTTTGTAATTCTCTCAAAAAGACCTATTTCTTACTATATTTCCATTATAACAGGAATTATCATAGGATTTCTTTTTGTTTTTGAAAAAATATAATCTCTTAAATTTTCTTTTACAGAACTTTTTATTGCTCCCCAATCACGTAATCCTTTTTCTTCACATTTTGAAACTTCATGTCTTACTACTGATTTTACATCATCCATTAAATTTTCTGACTCTCTCACATATACAAATCCTCTTGATATAACATCTGGACCTGCTACTACTTCTCCTGTTGATGAATCTAATGTTAATACTATTATTATTAATCCATCTTGTGCTAAATGTTGTCTATCTCTTAATACTACACTTCCTACATCTCCAATTCCAAGTCCATCTACTAAAACTCTTCCATTTGGTACCATTCCTATGAATTTTGCTTCTTCTTCACTTATCTCTAATACTTTTCCATTTTCCATCATAATTATATTTTCTTTTTCTAATCCCATCTGTAATGCAGTTTCACTATGTGCCCTCAATTGACGATATTCTCCATGTACTGGAATAAAGTATTTTGGTCTTGCTAATGCCATCATCAATTTTTGTTCTTCTTGGCAAGCATGCCCTGATACATGTATATCTGCTAATGAACTGTACACTACTTCAGCTCCAATTTGCATTAATTCATCTATTACTTTTGATACATATTTTTCATTTCCTGGTATTGGTGTTGCTGATATTATTACTAAGTCTCTTGCTGTTATTTTTACTTTTCTATGTTCTCCTGATGCCATTCTTGTTAGTGCTGACATTGGTTCTCCTTGGCTTCCTGTTGTTAATATTACTAACTGCTCATCTGTGTAACTTCCTATTGCATCTATATCTATAAATAAATTGTCTGGACAATTTATATATCCTAATTCTCTTGCTGTGTTTATTATATTTACCATACTTCTACCACATACTGCTACTTTTCTTTCAAATTTTACTGCTGAATTTACTATTTGTTGTATTCTGTGCACATTTGATGCAAATGTTGCTACTATTATTCTCTTTCTGCAATTTGTAAATAAGTCATCAAATACTTTTCCTACTGAACATTCTGACATTGTAAATCCTTTTCTTTCGGCATTTGTACTATCTGACATTAATGCTAATATTCCTTGGTTTCCTAATTCTGCTATTCTTCCAAAGTCCATCCTTTGTCCATCTATTGGTGTATAGTCTATTTTGAAATCACCTGTATGCAATATCGTTCCTACTGGTGTATTTATTGCTAGCATTACTGAATCTGGTATACTATGTGAACTTCTTATGAATTCTACTTTAAACTTTCCTAGTTTTACTGTCTGTCCTTGTTCTACGGTATGCATTTCTGTACTTCTTAATAATTTGTGTTCTTCTAATTTATTATTTATTAATCCTACTGTTAATTTTGTTGCATATATTGGTACTTTTATTTGTTTTAATAAATATGCTATTCCTCCTATATGATCTTCATGACCATGTGTTACAATTAATCCTTTTATTTTTTCTTGATTTTTTACTAGATATGTTATGTCTGGTATTACTAGGTCTACTCCTAGCATATCATCTTCTGGAAATGTTAATCCACAGTCTACTACTATTATCTCATTTTCATATTCAAATACTGTTATATTTTTTCCTATCTCTTGTAATCCTCCTAATGGAATTATTTTTAATTTTGATTTTTTGAATATGTCTGTTTCTTTTGCTTTTCCTTTTTGCGTCTTATCTGTTCTATTATACGTTTTTTTGCTTCGCTTTTTTGGTTCATTACTTTTTTGTTCACCTATATTTATATGTTCTTCTATATTTTTTTGCTCTCCTATATTTTTTTGTTCCATATTACTTCTCTGTTCAGTATTGTTTTTCTGTTCTTTTTTTCTTCCTCTCTCAATGTTTTTCTTACTTTTTGTATTACTTCTTTGTTCTATCATTCTTGTTTCTTCTTTTTTTATCATTGATAAATTTTTCTCTTTTTTTATGTCTTCTGTTTGATTTTTCAATTTCTTTCTCCTTTCATTTTTCTTTTGAATTTATGTACTTTTTTCATAGAAAATAGCAGAAAATATTATTAATATTTTCTTGATTATCATATTTATAAAAAATCATCATTCTATTTAAGTTAGCTTTTTAAATTTTAGTAAGTTATAGATAACTTATGTGTAGTGAAACGAAGAATCGAGTCTCCTTTTTATTAATATTCTCTCATTCTTTTTTTTATATATAATTATATAAATTCTTATAATTTATATTTATTGTTATACAACTATACATATTTATTATCAATAATATGTACCTTTATCTCTTTTTTCATACATAAAAACAAAATCTCTTCTTGTGCACTGTTGCACTTTATGTTCATGATTATACCATATTTGTATTCTAAAGTCAATTGAATTAATTAACTCACATAACATTCTTTGTATAATAGTCAATGATGTTAGACAAATTTATGTAAATACTTGTATTAGTGTCAGTAATGTGAAACAAATTCATATAAATACTCTCATAACATTATTTCTATTAATAGCATAATAAAAGGTCTTTTGTAGTTCATATAATATACTTGTTTCAATATTGTATTAAATACTAAACTACATATGTAAAGATATGTAAAACTAGAAAAATTAACATTTTCTTATAAATTAATATTTGTGCATATAACTATTGTTTTTCTTTTTTAGGGCTTATTTGCTCTCAAATAGGCTCAGACTTACTCTCGCAGCTTATTAACTAATGGGCGCATATCTGCGCCCATTAGTTAACAAGCTGCATTTTCAAAATAAATTATATATTCCCTCCTTAGTTATTTGGTTTTTATATAAGAAATCTAACCTTGTTATATAGGTAAAAATCCTTATTTTTCTTTTGAAAATAAAATATTAGTTTCACTTTGTTTTGTTAAACTAAAAAATTTCTGTAGAAGATAAAAGACAAGAATTTGTAACAGTCTATACTGTATGCAAACTCTTGTTTTTTGTTTTTAAAAATATGTAATACTCTTTTATTATAATTAATAAAATCTAATGTGTCATAATATGTATATTTTCAGTCTTCGTATTCATTTCTCTAGTAACAATATTTTGGATTTGAGCAACCTGTTCCTGACTTAACTTTTCTGATTTCACAACTACATTTATGCTTTCTCCGTTTACAAAAATCACAACCTTTTCAAATCCTTTTGTAGTAATTAAGTTCTCACAAATCATTATTGAATTTTTTATATTATTTATACTTTTTATTTCTTGACTTGCTATTGATTTCTGTTCTTCAGATATATTTGAATTATTTAACATCTTTTGATAATTTTCTAACATTTGTGAATACATATTTTCACGTTCTAATTTGGAACTTGTAAAATATTCAGTATTTGTCTTACTTGTGCTTTCCTCTTTACTGCTTGTTGTAACAACATCTTTATTATTTGTTTCACTTTTATCCTTTGTTTCTGTTTTATTTGCTTCCTCATTTTTACTAACATTTGATTTATCATTTTCATTAGTTTTTGTTTGTTTTTCACTAGAATTATCTTTTTCCTGATTACTTTTTTCTTCTTCTTTATTTTCCTTTTTGCTTTGTTCACTTTTTTCATTTTCTATTGTACTAGTATCTTTTGATGTATCATCACTGTTAACTAATTTTGCATCACCTATATTTTCATCAGTTCTATTTTGATTATCTTCTGAACTTACTTCTACAACTTTTTTTTCAGTATAATTAAGATATCCAGCTGTAACTAACATAAAAGCAATTACGTAAATTATAATTTGATTTTTATATTTTTTTTTCATTTTATTCTCCTCTCTAATTTTTAATTGTATATAAATTTGATTATATATCCATTTTATAAAACTTTTAAACAACAAAATTATGTATAAATTTATTCAACATTTTCCATCTTAAAAACCTGTATTTTATGTGTTGCTAAACCTGTAACTGCTTCTACAGCAGATACTATATTTGCTTTTACTGTTGCATTTTCTGCTCCTTGAGCAGTAATTATTGCTCCTTCTATTGTTGGCATTATTACTTTCTCTGTTATAGGAGTAGAATTTCCACTCTGTTCTGAATATGCAATTTCTTTTTGTGTATCTACTTCTGTTACATTTCTAGTTCCCCCTGATGTATCTTTCTCCTGTGTGGAACTTTCTGTTACTGTTTCATTATACATAGCTACTACAGAACTTGTCTCCGAATAATTTATTAAAACTTTTACTTTTCCTACACCTTCCATAGTTTCTAATATTGTCTCTAAACTTTCTTGTAGATTATAGTAGTTGCTTGAATTCTGATTTTTTTGTGTATCTTTTAGGTTCTCATCTATTGTTTGTGCTAACACTTTATCATCATTATCATTTATCTTATCTTTATTATCTTCTTTGCTCCATATTCTGTTTATAGCCACTACCACCACAATTAAAATTATTATTAAAAATACTATATTTTCTATTTGCCTCTTATTACTTTTTTCACCATTCTCTTTAATCATACTTTTTATTTTATCTTTAAACATTATATTCCTCCTATCCTGAAATATGTATTTTGTTTTCATCTATCTCATATTTGTCTAGAATGAAATTTTTGATTACAACAATATCCTCATTTTGTATATAAGTAGTATTTTCTTCTTCATTAGTATTTATACTTATATTTACTTTTTCAATATCCTCGACTACGTCTATATCTGATGGTACCTCTTGTCTAACATATTTTTTTACTTTTATGTTTATACTTTGTATTCCAGATTTATTAATTTTACTATTCAAATTTGCTACTATTTTACACTTTACTACCTTATATCCTATTTTTGCCAAATCTTCTGTTATGCTTTTCTCCACTTCCTTAATATATAATTCTTCTAAATCTGCATCTGTAGACGATACCCCATATTCTTTTGTATTTTCTTTTATGTACTTATCCAAAGTTTTATCAATATTTTCCATTGAAAAACTCTCATTTATTTCTGTAAATGGTGACACTATGCAAAATATTATATAAATCCCTATTAACATCTTTACATATTTTTTATTTTTTCCTTTTGGTACTAGCATTTCTAATAAACTACCAATTACAAGAGCAACAACAATTTGACCTGACCAACTACTTAAAAACTCCACCATTTGCTTTACCTCTTCTTCTATTATTTTAATTTTTTGCTGTTATCCATATATACATTAGTTAATGTTTTATATTTATTTATATACAAACAAACATGCATATCTCTAATTATAAATATCATTCATTATCTATACATCATTCCACTATTAGATATTTTTACAACTAAAGTAATTCCTATAATCAATAATACTGATAAAGCACACACAATACCAAATAACAATTTAAAAATCCCTCCCATTTCTTCTAATAGTTTAACTATTTTTTCATCTGCTATAGGTTCGATTATTCCAGAAGCTAAATTATATATTATACTTAATGTACCCAACTTTATTATCGGAATTACGCATATTCCAATTATTACAATAACTCCAACAACTCCAACTGCATTTTTCAAAATTACACCACATCCTAAAACACTATCTACTGTATCACCTAAAATTTTACCAACTACAGGAATAAGTGATGAAACTGCAGCTTTTGTAGTTTTAGCAGTTATCCCATCTACACTACTTGTAAGTGTCCCCTCAAGTGATAAAACTCCTACAAATAATGTAAGAATAACTCCTAAAAACCATGTAACACTTGACTTTAAAAACTTTGTTATTTTAACTATTTGTGCTCTTTCTGATATTTTAGATACTATTGCTAAAACTGTTACTACTAATACTATTGGTATTAATACATTTTGTATTACATTACCTATAAAGTTAATCATAAATAGTAAAACAGGTTGTACTAAATTACTTGTAATAGCTGTTCCTGTATATGTCATCAAAACTATCAGTATAGGTATTAGTGAATTCATAAAACCTACTAAATTTCTTGTTGTTTCTCTAACCAATTCTATAATCTGTCCAAAATTTGACATCACTATTGTTACAATTAGTATATATTGTACATAATATATAATTTTTGATATGCTATCATCTTCTAAACTATCACTTATAGATTTTAATATGCTATGTATTACAATTATTATTAATATACTTATTAATGTTGTTATACTACTTTTAACTTCTTTTCCTAATATATTTAATGTAGTTTTATAAATTTTATTATTATTAATTTTTCCTGTTATAGCTTGACTTAGCGTTTCTGTTAAATCAATATCTTCAAAAAAATCTCCACTATATTTTTCTGCTTCTTTTACAAAATCAGTTATTCCAAATAATTCTTTTTGTTCATCTATAGTATTGGTATCTATATCGATTTTGTTATTTTGCATTGTATTGTCAATATCTACATTATCTTCATTTGTTATGTTTATATCAGTACTTGCATATACATATATGTTGGTTATGTTTATTATTGGAATTATTTGAATTATCTGAATTAGCACTATCATTAAAGTTATGTAGATTATTTTATTCTTCATTTGTTTTATTTCCTCTCTGTGGGTCGGTGGGTCACTGGGGACGTTCCTTCTGACACACTTTTCTTCATTGTATATGAAAAATCAATGGTTTTTGCATATACAACAAGGTTAGATTTTTTAAGAATATAGTTATTGTTATGGTAAAATGCTTAACATTACTTCTAATAATGATGTTATAATTGGAATTGACATTGATATAATAACTATTTTACTGCCCATTTCGATCTTATTGGCTATAGATGATTCTCCTGAATCTTTACAAATACTTACTGCAAATTCCGTTAATATTGCTATTCCTGTTATTTTTAGTATAATACCTAAAAACTTATTATTTATATGTGTTTTATTTGTTATTGTCTCTATTAAATCAATTATTCCATTTAATTTTCCAAAAACTGTCCATATTATTAGTATTCCTGCTAGTATTGATATGTATATTGCAAATTCTGGTCTATACTGTTTCATAATAATAATTATTATTAATGCTATTATACCTATCCCAACTATTTTTACTATTTCTTCCATATTCCCCCTCCCCTTGTCTTTTTTATGTCCTACCTAATAACTCGTTATAAATTAAATAATGTCCTAACTGTTTCAAATAATGTGCTTATTTCTTTTATTACTATTGATAATACTATTACCAGACCTGCTAGTGTTGTCATCATTGCTTGATCTTCTCTTCCTGCTCTTACTAATACTTGATGTAATACTGCTACTAATATTCCTATTGCAGCTATTTTAAATAATAAATTAATATCCATTTTTTTCCTTATGCTAGTTATTTACTAGCATTTCCTCCTTTTTTATTGATTCTTTATATCTTTCTACAATTAATTTTATTAATGATATTATGTTAAAATTATTACTATTCCAATTCCTGCTATTCCTCCTAACATTTTATACATCTTTTCATTTTTCTTTCGTTCTTCCTCCGCTTTTTCGATTTGGCTATCTATAAATTCTTTTATTATCTCTATTTCTTTTACTTGTCCCTCTATATCTGTCGTTCCTAGTGTTTTACCCATTCCTTCTATTATATTTATGTCTTCATCTGTTAAATCAAGTTTAGATTTAGTGCTTAATATGGCTTTATTCCAAACTTGTTCAAAACATTCTTCTTGCATATTTTTAACCGTTTCTTTGAAAATCATATTGACACTTTTATTATTTTTTTCACTGTTTGCTATTTCTTTGAAAATTTCTGTTAGTGGTTGTTGTGTAAATTTGATTTTAGTTTCTATTATGTTTAATACTACTTTTAGTTCTTTCAACTGTTTTACTCTATTTTTATACTTTTTTGCTATAATGCTTCCTAGTAGAGTAACTAATAGGAATATTAGTATTAGACTTGTCCATTTTATGAATTGCATTCTTTTTCCCCCTTTTATATGTATATGCTGTTTTTTATGCTTTTAGAACTTTTGATTGATTTTTATTCATTTTTATATTAAAATTAGAAAATCAAAGATTATGAGTTCTGAACAACTTATGGAAAAAACAATGATGTTAATCATTTTTTAACTTAACATTATTAGATTAGGAGGTTTTATATGATGAATTTTGAATATATTTCTCATTCTGAGAACGATACTATGAATTTTGCTGAAAAGTTAGCTTCTAAAATAAAGATGGGTGATATAATTGTTTTAAATGGAGATTTAGGTGCTGGAAAAACTAAATTTACAGAAGGTTTTCTTAGATTTTTTGGGTTATCTAATGAGGTATGTAGTCCTACTTTTACAATTGTTAATGAATATCATGCTGATAATATAAATATTTTTCATTTCGATGTTTACAGACTATCTTCTTCTGATGAGTTTTATGCTATTGGTGGAGATGATTACTTCTCTGCTGGCATTTGTATTATTGAATGGGGTAATATTGTTAAAGACGCTTTGCCTAAAGATTATATTGAGATTTCTTTTTCTAAATCTGATACTAACGAAAATGATAGGATTTTAAATGTCCATACATATGGAACAAAGAATGACTATTTATTTGATAATTAATTATTATTTTTTATATATAATCATTTTTTTCTTGACTTCTAATATATTTTATTATGGAGGTTTTTCTATGGACTATGCTAATTTTCCACCTTTTGCACAATTTGATATGCCAGATAATGAAATGTATAAGGATCCTATGTTTAATCCTATTGCGCAATATGAACAGGCTTATACTTATTACAAATATCTATGTATGCAAATGGATTACAAAATTAAATGTAAAGAATATGAAAAATTGTGTGAGTGCTCACGTTCTGTTGATGATAGGCGCTCTACCTCTTCTTCAACACAAAAACAGAGTTAAAAAACTCTGTTTTTCATATTCATATTCTTAGGGAAATTATCTATAGAAATGGTAAATTTCCTTAGGAACTTTTTATTCTTTTTTCATATTTTTATTTTATTCTTTTTTGAGCTTGCTTCTCTAATCTTTGTTTCTGCTCTTTGCTAACTCTATATGATTCTTTTATTTTTTGTATAGATTTTTTATATGTAAAATCATCTAAATTACAATTTTGTAAATATTTTTCTGTTTTATCTGGAAATTTTATGTAACATACTGAAATTGCCCATGCTATTGCCATTTTAACATAATATGCTTCACTTTTTGTAGTATCACATATTTGTAAAACTTTTTCAATATATTCTTCATTTATGTAATAATCCAATAACATTACTATACTAAATCTAATTTCAAATTCTTTATTCGCTTTCAAATATTTTTGTATGAATTCCCACATTTCTTCCATATGCTTTTGTGTTAATTTTAATCCTCCACAGCATACATCGCATACTGCCCAATTGTCTATTTTAGGAATAAATTCTTTTAAATATTTCTTTAATTCTTCTATGTCTTTTATTGCTATTCCTATTATTATTCCCTGTAACATTATTTCTTCATAATAATCATTTTGTATTTGTTGAAAATTTTCCTCCCAGTTCTCTTTTGATAAGTCTTTTGCGTATTTTCTAAGCACTGGTACTCTTACTCCTATTATGTTATCTACTCCTGGACATAATGAACTGTGAAATTCTTTATATTTTTCGTCTTTTAATTTGAATAATTCTTTTCTTATTGAATTTTCCATTTTATCTTCCATTCTTTTCATTTTTTTACATTCTTTAATCTTACTTTATTTTTTCTTTTATTTTTACTAATGTATTTAATGCATCTATTGGTGTCAGTTCATCTAAGTTTACTTTGTCAATTTCATGTGCAATTTCTGCTAATTTATAATTGAACATGTCAAACTGCCCTTCTACAGCTTTTTTGTTTTCAGTTTCTTTTTTATTTGATAATATACTTTTTCTTTCCAATGTTTTCAAAATTTCATTAGCTTTTTGTGTAACAGCTTTTGGCACTCCTGCCAGTCTTGCCACATGAATTCCATAGCTTTCGTCTGTTCCTCCTGGTATTATCTTTCTTAAGAATATAATGTCTTCTCCTTTTTCTTTTACTGCTATTGAATAGTTTTTAATTCCTTCTAGTTTTTCTTCTAATTCTATTAATTCATGATAATGTGTTGCAAATAGTGTTTTTGCCCCACATTTTTCTTTGTCTGCTATATATTCTGCTACTGCCCATGCTATTGACAAACCATCATATGTTGATGTTCCTCTTCCTATTTCATCTAATATTACTAAACTATCTTCTGTTGCCTCTTTTAATATTTGTGCTACTTCCATCATTTCTACCATGAATGTGCTTTGTCCCATACTTAAGTCATCTGATGCTCCTACTCTAGTAAATATTTTATCTACTACTCCTATATGTGCTTGCGTTGCTGGTACAAAACTTCCTACTTGTGCCATCAATGTTATTAAAGCAACTTGTCTCATATATGTTGATTTTCCTGCCATGTTAGGTCCAGTTATCATTGATAATCTATCATTTTGTTTGTCTAAATATGTATCATTTTCTACAAAACTTCCATATGGTAACATTTTTTCTATTACAGGATGTCTTCCTCCTTTTATGTCTATTATTCCACTTTTATCTATTGTTGGCATACAATAATTCATGTCTTCTGCTACTTGAGCAAATGAACATATTACATCTAATGTTGATACTACGTTTGAAGTTTGTTGTAGTCTTTTTATGTTTTGCGCTATTTTTCCTCTGATTTCTACAAATGCATTGTATTCTAATTCTACTGCTTTTTCTTCTGCTCCTAATAACTCTTCTTCTATCTTTTTTAGTTCTTCTGTTATATATCTTTCTCCATTTGCTAATGTTTGTTTTCTTACAAATCTTTCTGGTACTTGTGATAGAAATGATTTTGTAACTTCTATGTAATATCCAAATACTTTATTAAACCCTACCTTCAAATTCTTTATGCCTGTTTTCTCTTTTTCTTCTTGTTCTAATTGTATTAACCAACTTTTTCCATCTGTTGTTGCTGTTTTTAGTCTATCTATTTCTGGGTCATATCCTAATTTTATAATTCCTCCATCCTTTATTGTCATTGGAGGGTCATCTACTATTGATTTTTCTATTAATTCATGAATATCTTGTAGTTCATCTAGTTCACTATACAATTCTTTTAGGTATGGCGCTTGACATATTGAAAGCGCCTTTTTCACTTCTGGTAATTTATATAGTGAATTTCTTAGTGATATCATATCTCTTGCATTACTATTTCCATATGTCATTTTTCCTGCTAGTCTTTCTATATCATATACTTTTTTTAGTGTGTCTATTATATCTCCTCTTAATATCATATCATCTTTTAATTCTTTTACTGCGTCTAATCTCTTTTGTATCTCTTTTATATCTATTAATGGGTCATTTAACCATCTTCTTAACATTCTTCCTCCCATTGATGTTGATGTTTTATCTAATACCCATAATAATGTTCCTTTTTTTGTTTTATCTCTTAGTTTCTCCGTTATTTCAAGATTTCTTCTTGCGTTTACATCTAATGCCATGTATTTTGATGTGTTGTATATTATGATTTTGTTTATATGTTCTAAATTTGTCATTTGTGTTTCATTCAAATATTCTATTAATGAATTCATAGATGCTATTGCTAATAATTTTTCATCTATATTTTCTATTTTCTTTTTGCTACTGTCTAAAATTTCATATTTTTCTCGTACATCTTGTTTTAATTCTTCTGTAAAGTGTTCTTCTGCAAATTTTGTTACATATATGTCAAATCTTTCTTTGATTTTCGCCATTTCTTCATCACAATTATATAGCATTTTATTTGTTATTATTTCTGCTGGCGAAAATCTCGCTATCTCATCTAATAGCATTTCAAAGTTGTTTATTTCTTTTATTTCTGTTGTATAAAATTCTCCTGTTGATATATCACATACACTTAATCCAAAGTATATTCCATTTTTGTATATTGACATTATATAATTGTTTTTTCTTTCTTCTAGCATATTTGATTCTACTATTGTTCCTGGTGTTAATACTCTTATTACTCCTCTTTCTACTATACCTTTTGTTGTTTTTGGGTCTGTTAGTTGTTCACATATTGCTACTTTATATCCTTTTGCTATCAATTTTGCTGCATATGTTTCTGCTGCATGATGTGGTATTCCTGCCATTGGTGCTCTTTCTTCTTGTCCACAGTCTTTCCCTGTTAGTGTTAATTCTAGCTCTCTTGATACTGTTATTGCATCTTCAAAGAACATTTCATAAAAGTCACCTAATCTATAAAATAATATGCAGTCTTTATATTTATTTTTCGTCTCCAGATATTTCTGCATCATTGGTGAATATTCTGCCATTTTTATCACTTCCATTTTCTATATTTTGATTTTCTTGTTTTATTCTTCTTTTTCCTTTTGTTATTTTACTTGGAGTCTCATATACTTCTTTTACTCCTTCTCTATTATTTCTTTCTAGTAATTCTATAATTGGATTTATTGTATTTCTTATGTCAGCAGAGAAAATTTGTGGTCTTCTTGTAATCATATCTATTACTTGCATTGGTGTTAGACCTTTTTCCACAAAATAGTCCAAAAATTCTGTGAGCTTAATTATATATGTACCTTGTGCATAACATGTATTTTTTTTACTTTTTAATAAAATATATAATTCATTTACTTGTTGCTCACTTATTCCATATTCTTGAACTTGTTGTTTTGCTATTATATATTCCTCACTTTGTAAATTTTTTGCCTTTTTATCCCTTCCTTTTCTTCCTTCTCCTGTATTATTTCCTCTAAAATTTTTACTCATTCTTTCATTGAAGGCTTTTTGTTGCTCCATTGATAAATTTCCTATAACTAATTTCTCTATATATTTTTTTAATATACCTCTATCTGTCGATAATTCTTTAGCAACTTTTGTAAGAGATTCCCCAGACATTATTCTTCTATATCCTTCCCAAATTTTATCATCTGATAATTTTTTAGTTGGCATCTTCTATTTCTCCTTTTAAATACCACATATGTTCTGATACTATTTTTATTTTTATTATTTTGTTTATGTCCTCTTTATTCCCTTCAAATACAACTACTTTGTTACTATCTGTTCTTCCTGTTAACATATTTTCATTATTTTTGCTTGTTCCTTCTACTAGAACTTTTTGTGTTGTTCCTATATATTTCTTATTATTTTCTTCTATTTGACTTTCTACTAATTCTTTTAGTCTATCAAACCTTTTGTGCTTTATTTCTTCTGGTATTTGATTTTTCATCTTTGCTCCTGGTGTTCCTTCCCTTATTGAATAAATAAACATATATACCTGTTCAAATCCAACTTTTCTTACTATATCTAATGTATCTTCAAAATCTTCTTCTGTTTCTCCTGCAAATCCAACTATTATATCTGTTGATAATGTTAGATTTTTTATTTTGTTTTTCATCTTATCTACTAATTCTAAATAACTTTGTTTCGTATATTTTCTATTCATTATTTTTAACATATTTGTTGAACCTGATTGCAATGGTAAATGTATTAACTTACATACTTTTTCACTTTCTGCTATTGCTTCTATTACATCATCTGTAAAATCTTTTGGGTGTGGTGATATAAATCTTATTCTTTCTATTCCTTCTATTTTATTTATTTCTCTTAATAATGTGGCAAATGAATTTATTCCTCTGTATTGTTTTCCTATTCCTTTCCAATTTTCACTTACTAAGTATGAATTTACATTTTGCCCTAATAGTGTTATTTCTTTGTATCCTTCTTTTGCTAATCCTTCTACTTCTTGTAATATGTCTTTTGGATGTCTACTTCTTTCTCTTCCTCTTACATATGGTACTATGCAATAACTACAAAAATTGTTGCACCCATACATTATTGTTACTGATGCTTTTATGTTGCTGTCTCTTTTTATTGGTAATCCTTCATATACTTCTCCATCTATATATATTACATCTTTTATTTTTTTTCTCTTTTCTAATATTTTGTGGATATTTTCTGGTATCTTGTGTAATGTATGTGTTCCAAATATTATATCTACATATGGATATGATTCTTGTATTTTTTCTGTTATATGTTTTTCTTGCATCATACATCCACCTATCGCTATAATCGTTCCTCTTGTTTCTTTTTCTTTCTTTAGTTCTCCTAATTTTCCAAATAACTTATCTTCTGCATTTTCTCTTACACAGCAAGTGTTAAATATTGCTAAATCAGCTTCTTTTACATTTTCTGTTTTTTCATACCCCATTTTTTCAAGCATTCCTGATATCTTTTCTGAGTCATTTTCGTTTAGTTGACATCCTAATGTTTGTATTATATATTTTAATTTTTTACTTTTGTTTATTTCTTTTACTTCTTCTATATGTTTTTTTTGTTTCTCTATCTCTTCTTTTGTTTCTTCTTCATTTTTCTCCTTTTTTGTTATTTGCTCGCAATCTTCTTTTTTTGCTTCTTTTTCTGTTTTCATACTTACTTTTCCTCTTTTCTAACTTGTCTTATTTTATACTATTTTAGAGCTTTTTGTCAATACATAGACAATAACATATCTTCTTTATATCTATAGTTTTTTATATTAAGAAAGTTTAATACTATAATAAATAACTTTTTAAGAGTGTAAAAAGCACAAAAGGGAGTGTTACCTCCCTTCTGCGCCTTTACTAGCCTGTTTTAAGCGTTGCCATCTGTTTCAGAAGATGTTGTTTCTTCATCATCTGCATCAAGAAAATAATCCACTGTCTGATCTTCTTCATTTGGATAATCTTCTTCTCCGCTCGACTGCTCCTCCTCGCTTGCATCATAGAATGACATATCCTGCTTATCCTCTGTTTCAGAAATATATTCCAAATCATCTCTCATGTCATAAGGATTGCCTTCGAATATGACCGTTTCGCGAAACGCTCTCTTACCAAATTGGATTTTTATCCAATCTCCTGGAACTCCGCATAATACTTCGCATGGAGTAACTGCACTAATGGCGATTGCGAGCTGAATGGGATTTTGTACCTCTAAGACCATATTCCCAAAGCATCCACCAGTAACATGCAGCTGTAGCTTGTTGGCATTCTCAGACCAGAAGAATATCCAGTCTCCAATCTGGAAATTGGAATTTAGATACCTGCTTGCCTGTAGCCTTCTCTCTACTGGCCGTTCCTTGATTTTTAGTGCTACCATAATTTTGCACCTTCCTTTTCTTATTTGTCAGCATTTAGCCAACTTGATACTATTTTAGTATACTTAACATAATTTGTCAACCTTTTTCACTTAATTATCTAATATTTGTCAATTAAATATTTATATTACTAATTATTTCCTATTTTACTTTTTCAAAAAAAGAATTCAAACTTACTCCCTTAGACATACGTATTCGAGGCAATGCAAATTTATTTGCTCCTGGATATACTCTTCCTTCTTTTGTTGTAAAAGCTAATGTATAACCTGAATCTTTCAATGCCTGTATGGATGTATCATTATAATGTCCAAAAGGATAACAAAATACTTTACAATTTCCTATAATTGTCTTAGACTTTGTAACATCTTGAACTGCTTCTTTATAACTCATATTTACTAGTCTTCCCTTACCATTTGCTCCTGCTCTATGCGAATCATGTGAATGTGACTGAAAATCCATATGACTAGATTTATATGTTTTAGGTAACCACGTTCCGTTCCAACTTGTTACTACAAATGATGTAGCTTTTACATTGTATTTTTCTATTACTGGTATTGCCAAATCTATAAATGTTTGATCCCCATCATCTATTGTAATCACTACACTTTTCTCTGGTAACTTTCCTTTTCCATCAATAAATTTTTCAACTTCTTCCCAAGATGGAAAATAATAATTATTATCTGATAAATATTTCATTTGTTCTTCAAATGCAGATATCTCCATCCAATTATTATCTCTTCCTGATTGACCTTTACTTGCGTCATAGAAAAAGTGATACATTAAAACTGGTATTCCTCTCACTTTTGTATTCAATTTGTTTGTACTATTTGTATTAGAAGATGAATCTGTTGTTTGAACTACTGGTTTTTCTTTTACTATAATTTTTCTTTTCATTTCTGCTTTGTTGTTGTAACTATCTTCTACTGAATATGTAAGTTCATACTCCCCTACTTTTGAATTATCTACAATTCCATTTACTGTTACTTTATTTGTTATATCTCCATCACAATTATCTTTCGCAATGTATCCTGGTTCTTCATATTTGGCATTTTTATAGATAGTAATTTGTGTCTTACCTTTTAACTCAATAGTTGGAGGAATATTATCTTTTACTATAACATTCCTCTCAACAGTATTTGCCTGAGTTTTCTTCTCGTTTGTAACTGTATATTTTAGTTTATATTCACCTGGCTTTGAAGTATCAACTTCTCCTTCTGTTAATATTAAATTTGATTTATCTTCATCTTCAATATATGCTTTTGCTCCTGTTTCTTCATATGTTTCGTTTAAGTTTAGTTCTACTGTTTCTGCTCCTATTAATGCTATAGTAGGAACTGTATTTTGCCTTTTTTCTTTTTGTATTGTTAAGATTGTAATTGTTGTTATAATTACTATAAGTACTAATATCACAGCAATTATATAAGTAATAACAATTGTTTTCTTTTTTGTTTTTTCCATCTTTTATTTCCTTCCTTTTATTATGTTTCACTTTTTATTTTTTACTTTTATTATTACTATAATTATTATTTCTTGCTTATTAATATTATACCTTATTTCTTTTAATGTCAAATTTTGTCAAAGTGGGTCAGTAGGGACGTTCTTTCTGACACACTTTTTTTATTTTATAATATACTTATTTAAATACCTGCTTTTCCTTAGTATAATTGACTTTGCTATTAAAAGTGTGTCAGAAAGAACGTCCCTACTGACCCAACTGCTAACCCAAAATAAGAATTTTAAAAAAACCTCTTCCTATTTACGATTTTTTATGATACAATTTGTCAAACAATAAAAAACAAATACAAATTATTACACTATTATATATATTAATTGAATGGGGGAATTTATATGGAATTTAATAAATGTAATCGTTGTGGTGCATTTTATATGTCTGAAGGAACTGTTTGCCCAAAATGTAGTCCAAAAGATGCTTTAGAATTATCTACTTTAAAAAATTATATAGAGGAAAATGGCTTTTCTTCTATTGATGCAGTTTCAGCTGGAACTGGAATATCTGCTAAAAACTTAAATAGATTTTTAAATGTCGATGGTATTGTTGATTTAGGTGATATTGGAGATAATATTACTAACCTTTAAAAATATAATATATAATAAAATAATAAGTACATAATATAGCTAGAAATTGTGTTTACAACCTAGCTATTATTATAAATGCGTTAGATTTAGGAGGATTTTTATGAATGCTTTAAATATACTAGAAGAACGTGGATATATTGAACAAATGACTCATCCACAAGAAATGAAAGATTTATTTGAAAATAAGAAAATATCATTTTACTTAGGTATTGACCCAACTGCTAATAGTCTTCATATAGGTCATTATATATCTCTTATGGTTGCATCTCATTTGCAAAAGTGTGGTCATAGACCTATCATTTTAGTTGGTGGTGGAACCGCTATTATTGGTGACCCTTCTGGAAAAACTGATATGAGAAAAATGCTTACTTATGAGGATATTGATAATAATATTAAGGCTATAAAAAAACAAATTGCTAAATTTTTAAATTTCGAAGGTGAAAATGCTGCAATTATTGTTAATAATGCTGATTGGCTTCTTGATTTACATTATATTGAATTTATGCGTGATATTGGTAGCTTATTTTCTATTAACAAAATGTTAGCTGCTGAATGTTATAAAAATAGATTAGACACAGGTCTTACTTTTTTTGAAATGGGATACATGCTTATGCAGTCTTATGACTTTTTGCATTTATATAATACTTATGGTTGTAAACTTGAAATTGGTGGTAACGATCAATGGTCTAACATTATTGGTGGAGTTGATTTAATTAGAAAAATTGGTAAAACTGATTCCTTTGGTCTTACTTTTAAATTACTTACAAATTCAGAAGGTAAAAAAATGGGTAAGACTGAAAAAGGTGCTTTATGGTTGAGTAGTGAAAAAACTTCTCCTTATGAATTTTATCAATATTGGAGAAATATTGCAGATAGTGATGTTAAAAATGTACTTTGCTTACTTACTAATTTACCTATGGATGAAGTTAATAGACTTTCTTCTTTGCAAGATTCTGAAATAAATGAAGCTAAAAAAATTGCTGCTTTTGAAATTACTAAACTTATTCATGGCGAAAATGAAGCTAAAAAAGCTGAAGAAGCTTCTAATGCTCTATTTGGCGGTCAAGGAAATATTGAGAGTATGCCTTCTTCTAAATTGAGTAATATAAATATCCCTTTAGTTGATGCAATTGTAATTTCTGGTATTGCTCCTTCTAAAGGTCAAGCTAGAACTTTGATTACTCAAGGTGGCATTTCTTTAAATGATGCAAAAATTGATGATGTTTCTTATACTCTTTCTGATAATGATTTTAATAATGGTTATGCTATTCTTAAAAAGGGTAAGAAAATATTTCATAAATTAGTAATGTAACACAAAAAATCCAACTCACCAAAGTTGGATTTTTTGTGTTTTGAGTAATAACTCTTTTAATCATTTTCTTTTGTAGTATCACTATTATTTAATTCTTCATCAATAACTTTCCAAATTGTATCTATTTCTCTATCTTTAACCCAACAAGAAACACCTGCTAAGTTATATTGTGATACTAATGACACCTTTTCTTTAATTGACTTTTCATCTTCTATCCACATTTTCTTTGTTGTTGAACCTGCTTTAAATTCTACATAGTATTGTTTAACATCATCTTGCCATACCTTTTGCACTCCCTCTGGTATATTACTTTCGATATTTTTCATATTTACTACCTTACTAGAAACACTTCCATCTAAAGTCTCTGTCCATATTCTTGTATATAGTGGCATTGCTAAAATTATTTTTTCTGAATCTACTTCATATGTTGTTGTAAATTTCTTTAATGCTAAATCTATCCAGTCATATCCTGCTGTTGTTCCAGCACTTTTACTTGATGTGCCATATTGATCATATCCCATAAATACTAAATAATCTGCTATTTTTCCTAATACATATCTGTCATAACATAAAGACCAATTTGGTGAACCGTCTGGTGCTGTTACATCTACTGATGTAACTACTCCAATATCTTTCATTCGTGGTGTTAATTCTATTATAAATCTTGAAAATACATCTTTGTCTTTTTCATACATAAATTCAAAGTCTATATTTATACCATCCAATTTATATTTTTTACATGCTTCAACTATCTTCTCTATTAGTTCCTGTCTATTCTCATAATTATTTAAAATATTTGATGTTACCTTTATTCCTGCAATATCATTTGATAACATTGCCCATACTTTATATCCATTTCCTTTTGCCCATTGTATATATTTTTGTCCTGCTATTCCAACCTTTTCAGTAAATTCTCCTTGTTCATTTATATAGAAAAATGTTGGTGATACTACATTTATTCCTTGTATCTTTTGTCCAGTTCTATCTGGAGCTGATGCATATTCTGAATAATAATCCCAGAACATATTTATTTTTCCTTCTATTTGTTTTTCTTCTTCCTCTGCTTCTCTTACTTGTTTAAAATCCTTTAATTTATCTGTTTGTATAAATCCTATTTTTCCTCTTTGTGTTCTTACTTTTGTCCATCCATTGTCTAATTCTTTAATGATTATTACTTCTTCTGTTTCTTCTACTTTATCTATTGTTCTTGAAAATATTTTTGTATGTGATTTTATACTTGATTTATTTGTAACTGTTGCTTTTTCTAATGCTCTACTTAATGAATCTATCGTTAGAGTATTTGTTTCATCTATATATTTTACTTCTATTTCATATACATCTGATAATTCTGCTATTGGTAAATATATATTGCTATCTCTTTTTATTGCTGTTGCATCTATCTTTTCTCTTGTTCCATTTACAGTCATCCTTTTATCCTTAAATCCTATTGCTGCTATATTTTTGTCTGATGTTGTTATTATTTGTTCTGTTTCTTTTTCTTCATAAATATAATAATCTAAGAAATTTTTTATGTCTTTCATTGACAGATATATTATGTCGTCTTCTATTATTATTTTTTCTTTTAATTTGGCAGTTACATTATTACTATTTAATACTAAATTTGTTCTATCTTTTATAGAATCATCTCTATAATATCTCGATGCATATAATAATGCAAATGCTACTATTGCTAATAATATGCCTACTACTACGATTCTGCTTATTACTTTAAATATTCTTTTTCCTAAACTTTCCTTTTCTTTCTCTTTTTTAATTTTAGATTTTTTCGCATTATTTTCTGTTTCTTTTATTGTTTTTGATGTCTCTGTATTCTCTTCTTTTTCTACATTTTTACTGTAGCTCTTTTCTTTTTTGATATTTTCTATTTCTTTTTGAATCTCTTTTTTATCTATATTTTCATTATCCTTTTGCTGATTTTTATTTACTTCTTGTTTTTGTTCTCCTTGCTCATTTTGACTTTTTTCTGCTTTATTCTCTATTTGCTCATTCTTGTTCTTTTCTTCTTTCTTATTTATTTGTTCATTTTTACTCATTTCTTCTTTACTGTCTATTTGCTCATTTAAGTTTATCTCTTCATTATTATTTTCTTCGTTTCTCATATGCTACTCCTTTTTTTTCATATTTTGATTTGATACGCTATCATTTGGTTTGACTACTTCTAGAGTTCCTGGCACTATTTTATCTACAAAAACTATTCCATTCAAGTGGTCATATTCATGACTTATTGCTTGTGCTAACAATTCTTTAGCTTTTATCTTTATTTTATTTCCATTTCGGTCTAATGCTTCTACTACAACTTCTGCTGGTCTTACAACTTTTGCAAATTTATTTGGAAAACTTAAACATCCTTCTTCTACTTCTTGTGTTCCTTTTTCTTTTACAATTTTAGGATTTATCAATACTATTGGGTTATTACATTCCTCGTCAACATCTATTACTACTATCTGTTTTAATATTCCTACTTGTACTGCTGCTAGTCCTACTCCATTTGCTTTATACATTGTTTCTAGCATGTCATCAATTAGTTCTTGAATTTTTTCTTCTTTTATGCTTTCTAATTCAACTTCTCTTGACTTTTTACTTAGTATTTCTTCTCCTTCTCCTCTTATTTTTCTTATTGCCATATTTCCATTTTCACCCTTTCTAATAGCTAATTCCTCATTTATACCATATTGTTTGGATTTATATCTGCATAAATTGTTGTATTTCTTAGCTTTAATTTGTATACTTCGTTTAAACATTCATTTATTATTTCATATGTCTCTCTTTTCATATTTCCTTTTATTATCATTCTCCACCTTATCTTATTTTGTATTTTGTCAATTGGTGATGGCATTGGTCTATATACTGAATAATACTGCTTGTCTAATTTTGCATCTAAGTATTTGTATACAAATTCTGCTGTCTGTTTTAATTCTGTTTCTTTTTTACTGTTAAAACTGATTACAATTATATCGTAATATGGTGGATATTTCAACTGTTTTCTTAAAGCAATTTCTGTTTTATAAAATTTTTCGTAATCTTGTTCTTTTGATAATTCTATACAAAAATTTTCTGGATTATATGTTTGTAACACTACTTTTCCCTCTGTTCCTTCTCTACCTGCTCTTCCAGCTACTTGCGTTAATATTTGGAATGTCCTTTCATTTGCTCTGTAATCATCCATATTTAGACTACTATCTGCTGCTATTACTCCTACAAGCGTTACATTTGGAAAATGATGCCCCTTTACTACCATTTGTGTTCCTATTAATATGTCTATATTATCATTTCTGAAATGATTTAATATATCTTCATGAGAATTTTTCTTTGTTACTGTGTCTACATCCATTCTTATTGTCTGTGCAGTTGGAAATATTTTATTTATTTCTTGTTCTAGTTTTTGTGTTCCTGTTCCAAAGTATCTTATTCTTGTACTTTTACATTCTGGACATATTGTTGCTACTTTTTGTTCTGCTCCGCAATAGTGACATTTTAGCTTATCTTCTTTTTTATGATATGTCATACTTATATTACAATTCTTACATTTTATTGTATATCCACAGTCTCTACACATTATGAATGTTGAATATCCTCTTCTATTTAAAAATAAAATTGTTTGCTTTTTATTTTTTAAATTATCTTCGATTTTTTTGTATAATGACATACTGAGCATCGTCCTATTTCCATTTGCTAGTTCTTGTTTTAAATCTACTAGTTCTATCTGTGGCAATATTGATTTATTTGCTCTTTTTGTTAATTTTAATAATTCTATTTTTCCCTTTTGTGCTTTATAATACGTACTTAACTCTGGTGTTGCACTCCCTAATACTACTGGAAATTTTCCTTGTTGTCCTAATATACTTGCTATCTCTTTTGCATTATATCTTGGTGTGCTTTCTGATTTATATGAACTATCATGTTCTTCATCTATAATTATTATTCCTATATTATCTGTTGGTGCAAATATTGCAGATCTTGTTCCTATTATTATATTTGCTTTTCCTTCTTTTACTTTGTTCCATTCATCATATCTTTCTCCTATTGATAATTTGCTATGTAAAATTGCTATTTTTTCTTTTCCAAATCTTCCTACAAATCTATCAACAGTTTGTGGCGTTAGTGATATTTCAGGTACTAACATCATTGCTACTTTTTCTTTATTTATTATTTTTTCTATTAATTGCAAATATATTTCTGTTTTTCCTGAACCTGTTACTCCAAATATTAAATATTCTTTATTTTCTTCTTTGTCTATTATTTCTTCAATTTTGTTATATGCTTCTTGCTGTTCTTCAGTTAATTCTAGCTTTTGCGTTTTCTCTACATTTTTGCTTATTAATGGGTTTCTCTCTATTTTCTTTTCTTCAAATTCTATATATCCATTTTTTTCCAATGTCTTTATTATTGCACTTGAACAATCTGTAAACATTTCTATTTCCGATATTGACGCACCTTCATTGTCTTTTAAAAACTGTAATACCCTTTTTTGTTTTTCTGATTTAAGTTTTCCCTGTTCTATTTCCTTCTCTATTTCTCCGATTTCTCTTTTTAGATATACTATATTTATTTTTTTATCCTGTACTTCATTTTTTCTTTTTGTTCCTGGTGCTAACATTAATCTTATACATTCTGATACATTGCAAAAGTACTTTTTTGCCATCCATTTTGCTAATCTTATTTGTTTTTCTGTTAGTTTGTCTTTTAATTTTGTTATGTCTTTTACTTCATATTCTGTTTTTTCTTTTATTCCAACTACATATGCTTCTTCTAGTTCTTTTTTTCTTCCAAATTGTACTAATACTGTACTCCCTACTGTTACATATTCTTCCAATTCTGCTGGTATATTATAATCAAATGTTCTATTTAATTGTTTTGCTGTAGTTTCTATTATTACTTCTGCTATCATTCTTTTCCATTCCTTTTTATTTTTAAAAAGTACTTTTTTTATTCCTTTTTAATAATTGTATTTTATCATATTCATTAAAAATATCAATAGAATTTTTCATATTCCAAATAATTTATGTAAATTGAAGTAGATGATAGTTGAATTCATAAATAAATTATATATTTTTATGTGTTTTTTTACTATTTTAATCATAGTTAATAGACATTATTCAATTCTTTTAGTATAATACATGTACAAAGGATGCTTATTGCCTTTCATTTTATTTGGAGGGCTAAATTTACATTAGTCCTCTTTTAACTACTAACATATTTAACTAAATTATAAGGAGGACAAAATGGGTTCCAAAGTAGGTGAAAACAGCGCTCGAAAATTTTCTGTACAAGAGCTGTTAGAAGAAGCAAAAGTTTTAGAATTTAGCTGTACTTTATCTACCAAAGAAGAAGAGCGTTCTCGTAAGGCAACTCTTACTCTTTTTACTGAAGAAACTGGAGAAGATGGTGATACTAAATATAATCAGAAATGGTATTTAAGTGGTCATCCTCTAACAAGAACCTCATCCAGTCCCTTAAGTACTAAGTTCTTTGCTGTTGATAACCCTCTTCAATTATTATTTGCTCTGTCTACAAATGTATTTCCACAACTTATCCACATTACTCAAAATGAGTATAAACTTAAAATGCCTTTATACATACAGCATATTGATGAATGTGTAGTGAAAGAAATGAAAAACTGTAGCAAAAATGCAGAGTAAAATAATTAATCTTTTATAAGTTTTCTATTAACAAATCTATTTTTTTAATATTAAAACTTCTTTATATAAGGGGATATTTTCAAACATTCAGTTTGCTAATGTCCTCTTTTCTCATTGTATAGAGGAACTACATATGGTGAATAAAAATTTTCAATTTTGCAAATTCACAAATTTGTTTTATTTTGAATGTTGCACAATTTCAATAATATCATTAATATATTCTCCAATAACTGGAATATTTAACCTTACAATTCTTTGTAAGAAATATATTATAATGGCTGTAATAATCGTAAACCCTATTCCTGTTCCAATTCCCCTAAAAATTCCTGCAATTATATTTCTCTTTATAATCTCTTTTTTACTTCCTAATATATAAATCAAATCATGTTTTTCTTTATTCTCAAGATTCTTACTAATTTTATTAATTCCTAATTCTAAAATATTTAATTTATCCTCTAATATTTTTTGATTTCTTTTGCACATAAAATATCTCCATTTTACTATATATCTGTATAATATTTTGCACTTTATTATAAACAATATACATACTGATTTTAATCATTTAATTCCTATATAAAAAAGGTATACATTCTATATGGACTAAAGAAATCTAACCTTATTATAAGTGTAAAAATATTTTGTTTTCCTATACAATAAAAAACCCATTTATACGACTACATAAAATATAGTACCTGTATAAATGAATTTTTATTACTATTTATTTTCTAGACTGTCAACTTGTTCTGTACTTTTAGTCTCATTATTCTTTTCCTTTTCATCAATTAATTTCTCTAATATGTCTATTAATTCTTGTAGTTCTTGTATATCTCTTCCCATAATTTCCCAATTATGACTTTCACTTGATGCCTTTAAATTATTATTCGCCTCTATAATTGATTTTATCATTCCTTCAATATCATCAGTTCTATCTATTTGTATATTAAGTGCATACTGTGAAAGCAAATTTTCAAGAGCTTCTATTATATTATCTCCTATAGCCATTTTGGTACCTGATGCTACTATGACCTTTTTTAAACTTGGCACATTTGATTCATTTATCATTGTTTGATAAATTGGTTCAATATATAATAACGTATTTTCTATTGGCACTATTATTATTTTCTTTGATATCCTTGATCCAGTAATATTCAAACTATTTAGTTGTTTAGAAATTGTTTCATCTTGTTCTATTTGTTTATCTAATTGAGTTGGGCCTAACAAATTAGTATCTGTAGAAAATTTATATATGCTCAATTTTGTATTTATTCCTTCACATTCTCCAACTAGATATGATGTTATATTAGATTTCCCATCTTTAGTATACATCTGTACTAATCCCAACTTTTCAGTATCTGAATCTGTTGTTTTCAACATTGTATAATATGATTCTAATATTGTACCTACTGTCTTATTAGTCTGATTTGTATTATAAGTTGCAAACTCCCATAAATCATTACTTCTATATAATACTTCTGGTTTCACATTATGATATACTTCCAACATTTTTGCTTGTACATCATATAAAAATTTAGGGTAAATAAATTTACTTGATATGTCTTCTGGTATTTCTGATTCTTTATCTTCAAATAAATTTGGATACAATTTGTTATATGCTATTGCTATTGGATCTGTTCTATCTGTTATGTAAAATTTCATAGTTCCATCATAAGCATTTATTATGACTTTTACAGAATTTCTTATATAATTAATTTTCTGTTTTTCACCCTCATATTCAATTTCTGTATATGTAGAATATGGATATTCACTTGAAGCTGTATATGCGTCTAATACCCAATATATGTCTCCATTATTATCTATGACTGTATATGGATTTTCATCATACATTAGATAAGGCAATGCTTTTTTTGCTCTTTCCCTTATATTTCTGTTAATTAATATCTTACTTTCATTATCTACTGATGTTGAAAAAGCTAATTTTAAATCTCCTTGTTTTGTTCCTAATAAAAATCTATCAAAAAAACCTAATTTTAATCCTGCTTTTCCTGTATATTCAAAAGTATATTGTTTTCCATCAGAATCAGTATAATCATATTCTTCCTTATTTTTTGAATTTGTTACAATTGTTTCATTTGTTTCTAATCCAAAATATATTCTTGGTTGGCTTATTTTAATTGCATTATCATTTCCTTCTATATCTTTTTGTATATATTGTATTGTTCCAGTATCTGTTGTATCAGTTGCTGACACTATTATTTCGCCTAATCCATGTGTATATTCATATGTCTTGTAATTATATGTCACACTTCTACTAGAGATTTCTCTTGGAGATACATACACTAATTTATCATTACCTGATATATTATATTTTGCAAGTGCAATATTTTTATATGTATAATATCCCTTTTGTGTTTGTGTATCCTCTAATGTATTCTTTACCATTACCTCACTTACTAATGGTATATTTCCTATTACTTGTGGATTATCTTCTATCTCTTCTAATTTAATTATCCCAGAATAGTCTAGGTTTTCTTCAGATATTTCCAAATTATATGCTTTTTTGGTAAACTCTATATTTTTTGATATATACTTCCATTCTTTATCTAATTCATTAGATCTTATATATATATAGTCAAACCCTTGCACTATCAAGAAAAATACTATTAAATATGATGGTATTATCGCTAATCTTACTAATACTTTTTTCGCTTGTTCTTTTTTAAAATACTTGATTCCTAAAACTGCTACTATTACTACTATAACTGAAAATATTTGATATCCTACTAATTTTATAGTTGATTCTATAAAACCTGCTCCTATTAATTCTGTTTCCGCTTCATTCTTCAACTTCAAAAATGGTTCTAATACTATATTTTGTGTATTCATCAATGTATTAGCTGCTATACCAATTGCTATTAAAATTACATTTCTCTGCAATTTTTTAAATAACAAACTTTTCTTTAATAATTCTCTATCTACTCCATTACAATATAAACTAAATATTATAATATAATAAGCAGACATATATATACTTGACCATATTACAAATGTCATAAACAATTGTATTCCTGCTTCTATTAGAGGTTTTATAAACATATAATATGATATATCTAGATTAAAGATAGGTTCTGTTATTCCAAATTTCACATTACTAATGAGCATTAATATTTTTTCTTGCAATACATTTGATACTATTGTGCTTCCTATAAGTGCAATTATTAAAGCTAATGATTTATTTAAAAAGTTAGGAATCTTTATATTATCTTGTTCCAAAAATGGTTTTATTCCCTTTTTTATTCCCCTATTTATGAAATACACCATTATATAAATTATTACAAAACTTATTGACATTATAATATACTTGCATTTTAAGTTCACTGCAAATATATGTATATATTCCTCACCTAATTCTTTATATTCTAAAAAAGTTCCTCTTTGCACTATAATTGTGGTTAATATAAATATTATTAAAAATACTATAACTAAAACTACTCTTGAATATTTACTTTTTAATATTTCATTTAACTTTTTCAATGTCTTCCTCTCTTTCTTCCACCCTGTAAATCATATAATAGCTTTCACAAAATCATTTGAATCAAATATTTCCATATCATCAATTTGTTCTCCAACACCTATAAACTTAACTGGTATCTTATTTTCTTCTACAATACCTATAACAACTCCACCCTTTGCAGTACCATCAAGTTTAGTCAAAACCAATCCTGTAATATCTGCTTCTTCCTTAAATGCCTTAACTTGAGAAATAGCATTTTGACCAGTTGTACCATCTATAACTAATAAAACTTCTCTTGAACATTCGCTCATTTCCTTATTAATAACCTTCTGTATCTTGTTTAACTCATCCATCAAATACTTCTTATTATGTAGTCTACCAGCAGTATCGCAAATCAAAACATCTGCATTTGTCTCTTTTGTCTTCTTTATTGCTTCATAAACTACTGAAGCTGAATCTACCCCTTCATCTCTTTTCACTATTTCAGAATTACTTCTTTTAGCCCAAATTTCTAGTTGTTCCACTGCAGCTGCTCTAAATGTATCTGCAGCAGCAATAACCACTTTTTTACCTTCATTCGTTAATCTAGCTGCTATTTTCCCTATTGAAGTAGTTTTCCCTACTCCATTTACACCTATAACTAAAATGACAGATGGTCTAGTCTCAAGTCTCAACTCTTTATTCTCTACGTCTAATATTTTTATCATTTCCTCTCTTAATGTTCGCTTTACTTGTTCTTCATCTTCTATTTTTTCTTTTTTCACTCTTTCTCTTAAAATGCTTATAATTTTTGCAGAAGTCTCAATACCTATATCTGATAATATAAGAGCTTCTTCCAATTCTTCTAGAAATTCTTCATCTACTTTCCTAAAGTTACTAAAAACATTATTTATTTTTTCATTAAAAGACTCTTTTGTCTTACTTAATCCTTGTTTTAATTTATCAAAAAATCCCATTACTCTTTCTTAAATACCTTTCTTATTTTTGTTTTATATATTTTATCACATTTTACTATTATGTCAATGGTGGGTCAGTAGGGACGTTCCTTCTGACACACTTTTTTCCGTCTACTTACAGTATTAAGCATTACGTCCTTTTAGGTTGTATTAATTATTTCATTCGTGGTATACTAATTATTCTTTTTGTAGCATATTAATTCTTGCATTTTATATGCAATATAAAAATATATACAAATAAGAATGCATATTTGTACATCATTATTTGCGATTTTTCATGCATTCTTATTTTATATTTTTTGTATCTTACTTTAATATTTTTAAAACCATGATAATTAAGATATACTTGCTACTTTATGTATATCCTTCTTACACTTTCTCTACTTAATTTCAATTCATCCGCAATTTTTCTTAATGAAATTCCTTCTTTTTTTTTCAATATTGTTATAAATTCTTTTAATTCTTTTTTGTTTTTTCGTATATCATCCAAATTTTTATTATATTTTCTTAAAATTTCTTTTATTACATTTTCGCTTTTTCTTAAATTGTCATCTTCTATATCAATAAATGAATATTCGTCTATTAAATTTTCATTGATTTCTTTATATTTAGAATTAAGTTCCTTATAATTTGAATATTGATATTCTTTTGCTTGGCTACATATCCCCGCCTTTACTGGATTATTGTAAATATATCTAACACAATTATATAAATGCTTTTCGTTATAAATTCCTTCTGATTTGTATCTATTACGAAATACATATCCTACTCTATTATATTTTTGATTGTAATATATTCCATATGTTGTATTAAGTCGTTGCATAAACTTACTCATTTTTTCAGTTTGATTAGTTTTTACTAGCATATGTGTATGATTATTCATCACACAATATGCTAGTATTTTTACTTCTTGCTCTTTACTTAATTTTTTCATCATACGTAGGTAAAATTTTATATCTTCAGAACGCTCAAATATATAACTCTTGTTAATTCCTTGTGTTATTATATGAAAAAAAATTGTTTTGATATAAGTTCTTGGAAATCTTGGCATTTTGCCTCCTTGTAAATTGATAATAAAAAATAATATGATATAAAATTATACTTATTATACCATATTATTTTTTATTCTTGTGTCGAAATTTGTCTTGATTTCAATTTTTTTATATAATTTTTATAATTAAAAATTATTTTAATTTATATTATCATCAATTCTTCAAATATTAAAATCTATGTTCTTATTGATATGTCTAGTTTCGACAGTCAAAGTGTGTCAGAAGGAACGTCCCCACTGACCCATTATTTTATTATTTTATTCCAAATATTCTATCTCCTGCATCTCCTAGTCCTGGTACAATATATCCTATATCGTTTAAGTGATTATCTATTTTTGCACAATATATTTGTACATCTGGATACATTTCTTCTACTTTTTTTATTCCTTCTGGTGCTGCTATTAAGCATAAAAATTTTATTTTCTTTACTCCATCTTGTTTTATCATTTTTATTGCATCTATTGCTGATCCTCCTGTTGCTAGCATTGGGTCTAATAGAATTGCTTCTCTTTCTTGTATATCTTTTGGTACTTTATAATAATACCTTACTGGTTCTAATGTTTCCTCATTTCTATATAATCCTATTACTCCTATTTTTGCATTTGGTATTATTCTTATTATTCCTTCTGACATCCCCATTCCTGCTCTTAATATTGGTATAAATGCATATTTGTCTTCATTTACTTTTTTTACTTTTGTTCTTGTTATTGGTGTTTCTATTTCTTGTTCTTCTGTTTGTGCGTCTCTCATCGCTTCATAACATAGAAACATTGCTATTTCACTAGCAAGCTCTCTAAATTCTTTCGTTCCTGTTTTTTTATCCCTCATTATTCCAACTTTATGTTCTATTAGTGGATGTTTTATTTCTATTGCTTTCATTTATGCTCCTCCTCTTGTTTTATACTTTCTTTATTTCTTTTCTTTCTTCTTTATTTTCTTCATCACTTTTTTCCTTAATTCCATCTTTATCTTCTTTTGTTTGCTCATGTTCTCCCTGTCGTCTTTGCTGTTGTTCTTTTTCTTCTGGTAATAGTAAATTTATTAGTATTCCTACTATTGCTGCTAAACTCATTCCTGATATTGTTACTGATAAATCTCCTTTTACAATTGATATCGCTGCTCCTCCTAATCCTAATACAAGCATTGCTGATGCTACTATTACATTTTTCGTTTTTCCAAAGTCTACTTGGTTTTGTATTAATACTTTTAGTCCATTTACTGCTATAAATCCATATAATAGTAGTGATACTCCTCCTAATACTGCACTTGGTATTGTTGATACTAATGCTGTGAATTTTCCTAAAAATCCTAAACATATTGCAAATATTGCTGCTAATCCTATTACCCATACTGATGCTATTTTGGTCATTCCTACTACTGATGTGTTTTCTCCATATGTTGTATTTGCTGGTCCTCCAAATAATCCTGCAACAAATGTTGCAATTCCATCTCCTAACAACGTTTTGTCTAGTCCTGGTTCTTTTAACAAGTCTTTTCCTATTATTGTACTTAATGCTGTATGGTCTCCTATATGCTCTGCCATCGTTACTAATGCTATTGGGGCTATTGTTAATATTGCACTAAAACTTGGTGTATAATTTATAAATGGTACTATAAATTGTGGCATGCTGAAAAATGCTGCTTCTGCTATTGGTTTGAAGTCTACTATTCCTACACATATTGCTGCTATGTATCCTGTTATTATTCCTACTAAAAATGGTATGATTTTTAAAAATCCCTTCCCTCTTACTGCTACTATTGCTGTTACTAAAAATGATACTATGGCTACAAATATTGTCTTCCATTCCATTTGTCCACCTGCTGCTAATCCCATTTGTGTTATTGCTGATGGTGCTAGTCCTAATCCTATTATCATAATCATTGGTCCTATTACTATTGGTGGTAATAACTTGTTTATCCAACTTTTTCCTATAAATCTTATTAATATTGAAAATATTATGTATATAACACCTACTGCCATTATTCCTGTCATTGCTCCTGATAGTCCTCCTTTTGCGTATGCTGCCACTAGTGGTGCTATAAAAGCAAATGAACTTCCTAAATATACTGGTGATTTTCCTCTTGTACATAAAATGTAAATTAGTGTTCCTATTCCTGATGTTACTAATGCTACTGGTATTGTTAATACTGTTTCTCCTGCTTGTGAATTTACTAGTATTGGTACTAGTATTGTTGCTCCAAACATTGCAAATACATGTTGAAATGCTAGTATTATCCATTTTGCAATTGTTGGCTTTTCATTTACGTCTATTATCATTTTGCTTTTTTCCATTTTTTCTTCCTCCTTTATTTTCTTTTGGGTTCTATTTTCTTAAAAAAATAAATCACTAAAAGACTTTTTTCTTTTTAGTGATTTATTAATAATATATATATAATGAAATAAATTGTAAAAATTGTTAATAAAAGCAAATCTCCTTTGCTCATTGCTATATTTAATTTTGTCTTTTCTACATTTTTTTTCATTTTTTTACACCCATTAAAATATTACTATATTTCCTTTTATATTGCAACTACTTTTTTAATATATTTTTAAAAAATAAAATTATTTTTTTGTACCATTTTTCTTCTATTTTTACTAATGATTTCTCTTCTATTGCTTTCTCTATTTTATTTTCTATTCTATTATTTTGTTCTTTTGAAATATTACTTTGCTGTTTTTTAAAAAGTTTGTCAGGATTATATTCTTCTCTTCTTATTTCCTCTAATTTTTTTTGATTCTGATTTAATAAACTAGTTAATGTCTTCTTTTGAATTTCTGTTGCAAAATAATCTCTAAATAGCGTTATTAATATTGCATTTGCTTCTCTTGATATGTTTTGCTTGGATAATTCTTCTTGTGGATTAATTTTATATATATAATCTTTATCTTTATTATTTTTATAAAAGTTAATCTTTTCTGTAGGAATTTTATTATATTCTTCTTTTGAAAAATATTTTATTATTTCTAAAACTTCTGTATATGCTTTTGCATATGTGCTATTCATCTTTGGTTACTCCTTCCTTTTCTTGTGCTATTGTCATCATATATTCTTCTTTATCACTTTTTTCTACATCTTCTCTTGCTATACCTTGCGTTATAGCATTTGTTACAAGTGATTTCATTGATATTGTTTCTTGTTTATTATCTGTATTTTCTCGATTTTCTTTCAATTGTTGTTCTGATTTCTGTGTATTATTATTTTTATACCACTCATTATATACTTGATTATCTAATTCTTGTACTTTTTCTAATATATTATTTTTTCTATTTACTATTCTGTTTAGTAAAACTTCTGCTTCTTCTGATGTTTTTGCTTTTCCATAGGCATAGTTTTCGAAAATCTGCCTATATTCGTCATCAGGATATTGAGATATTCTACTTGCTCTATACTTCAATTCATCAATATATTCATATGATATTTCTCCTTGCTTGATTTTATCAAATAATATGCTATATATAGATGGATTTTCACCATAACCTTGATTATAATTAACTGAAAACATCATATCGTCATCTTTATCTTCTTTAATATATCGAAATGATTGTTCTTTATCTATACCTCTTAATCTGCCATTTGTATCTATTATAAAATTTCTAGAATGAGAATCATAATTACACAAACAAAAGTCTACAAAATATTCATCCATAATTTGTTTTATGATTTCAGGAGATAATTGACCTCTTCCTCTATTAAAATAACTTTTAAAATAATATGTCGCATCATCATCTATTTCAATTTTATCTTGAATAGCTCCAAACATACCATCAATCTCTATTGTGCTACACCTAACTGCATTTTCTGGATTTATAATTTTTTGAACATCATATGCTGCTTCTTGTATATATGCTCTATATGATTGTTCTTCTCCTGATTTTGAAATTCCTGGTTTGAAATAATATTCTTTCTCATTTTCTTTATCTTGTATCTGGTACATTTTTCCAGTATTTCCTATATGTACTTCTTCTATATTATAATCCTGTGGTATTTGTATTTCTTCATTTTTCTTATTCTGTTCATTTTCAATATTTTTATTAATTTGATTAAATTTTTGATGTATCCATGTACAACAATTTTTTTTGAACTGTAAAACTTGTTCATGAGCTTGATTATATTCTTCTGATTTTTTATCTGAATTTCTAATTGTATTTAAGTTTTCCTTATATTGATTATACATATCACATAAATCTTCTTTAGTTAACTCTGTCTTTTCACAAGCATAGTCCATCTCTCTTAATTTTACTTTGCCACATCTTAATGAACCAAACTTTTTTAGAATTAATTTTTCAGATGTTATTTGTTCTCCTTGATTTTTTGCTATGCTAAAACACTCTTCTAAACTTATCTCTTGCATTTCTTCTACTTCAGATGGTAAAAACAAAATTTCTGGTTCTTCTTCTATACTATCACCATTTGGTAATACTTTATTTATATCTATCCATGGTACATTATTAGGTTCTAATGCTAATAATACTCCTTTTTCAGTTTTGAATGCTCTAGCAAAGTCAAAAGCTGTTTTTGCACTATCACTAGTGGATAAAAAGGATTTTTCTTCTTTTCCTTCTCTTGTTCCTCTAAACAGTATTTTACTGTATTTATTACTTCCATTTATATTATGGTTCTTTTTTATTGCACTATATAAAAGAATGGCATTTTCTAAAGTTTCTTTGAATTCTTCTTTAGTTTTTGGCATATTTCTACTTTTATCGCTTAGTTTTATTTCTCTTATTGTAATATTATCACTTAATAATACATTTATAGAACTAAAACCATTTCCTTTATAGTTAACTACTGCTTCATATTCATCTTTGTCCCATAACAAATTATCTTTTGTTATCATTATTCCTCCAAATTTATTAAATTCATTTATTTCTTTATATGTGTTTTTTGTTTTCTTTCTAAAATCATTATATATAATTTATTACTAAATTTCAATATGTATAATTAGTTTTTTATTTATTAAATTATATCTTGCATAAATTCTATAGTATTACAATTGCTGGAAACAAAAATAATATTTATTTAATTATTAATTTATAAATTGATGATTTGTAACAAAGAATTTATTTAACGTTTATCGTCATGGTCATCAATACTTTTAAATACAACTCTATCATTTTTAATTTGTCTCTCACTAGCTAAACGTTATTGTTTATTTTGCTTAATCTTTGAATCAATTACTTTGTTTATCCTATCAACATCTACCCTTGTTATAGTTCTAATTATATCTTTTTTATGTTTAACACTACTTACTGATTTTGAAATTTCTTTCAATCTTTATAAGAAATTACTCATTTTTTACCTCCATATAACTTAACAATATTCTTATATTACTTTTCTATCAAAATATACTGATTCAAACAAACTTTCTTCTTAATAATACTATCATAATTTGCTCAAAAAAATAATTGACTCATCAACTGTTAAAATTAGTATAGCATAAAATAAAAAACAGACAACTAATTATTTTTAACTAGTCGCCTTTTATAGCAATTATAGGTAATTATTTAATATTTGAGTTTGTATATTTGCATTAACCCTAGTAGCTTTGCCATTAACTTTTATATACCAATATGTAGAAGTCAAACTAACAGAATTACTACTATTATTTTCTATAATTGATTTTAAATCATTTTCTAATTTTTCTAAATCAGATTGTGAAAGCTGTTTTATATATTTAACGGTTGCAGGGTCTCTTTTCCCTGTCATCTTATTTTGGTATGAACTATCTTGACATGTATATATATTGCCGTTTTTATTTATAAGATAATGTACTGGCTGTACACCTAAATATAACTTTTCGTTTGCACCACTTCCTGTCGAATATAAATCAATATCCATATCCATTGACTTATCTCTCCATATATCTATATAAGCATTATCTTTTAGTAAGTTATTTTTTTCACTATAGCTCCTTTTATAGAAATATATTCCACCACCTATAACTACTACTATTAATACAGCAATACAAAATATAATTATCTTTTTATTTTTTATATTTAATTTCATATAATTTTACTCCATTCTTTGGTTGATATTTTTACTTATTTAATCAACTGTATAAATAGTATAACATAAAATTTCATATTTGTAATTAAAATATGAAATTTTGACATAACCTTGTAAAAATGTTATACTAATATTAGTTAATTGAAAACAATAATATTCTGGGAATCTTTCTATATTATTTTTAGCGTTTCTATTAAGGTCTTTAGTTGCATATTCAAAAAGTCTTGCTACATCACTATCTAACATAACTTGTTTTCCTCGTACTGTATAAATTTAATTTTTAATATCTTCGTTAGCTAATTCATTCTGAATAATGGGTTTATTGTCCTACATAGTTTCACATCTTTTTTCATCTATACATATTTTAAAACACTAAATTCAAGCATGAAAAAATGTCCTCCTTCCTAAAAAGAGAACATTTTGATTTTAGATATAAAAATAAACAACCTACAAAACCTTACTGGCTCGCAAGCTGTTTTTCGTTGGAGCGTTTTAGGAGGTTATTTGCGAAAAATATACCTATTTTTCATAGTGTTCCTCCCAAATTTTGCTCAAAAAAATAATTGACTAATCAACTGTTATATATATTTTAACATATGTTTTATAAAATGTATATTCTAAAATTAAATTTTTAATATTAAGAGTAATTAGATAGATATTTTAACATTTTTATATTTAAATAATTCAAATTTTAGTAAATATAAGAAAATACAGCCAAATGTTTTAACAATGGCTGTATAATTTTAATAAGTATAAGTCTGAATACTTATTAATTACTAACTTTCATCACATTCATAAAAGGTATCTTCATCTTCGTTATAAAACTCAGGGTAAACTATCTTCATCCATTCTTTCGCTACATAGTATGCTAATACTATATCATTATCTTCAACCTTTCTTGTTGTATTACAACATTGAACAAGATTGTTTAATATTTTGTTTACTGGTTTGATTATGAAATATAACTTATTACTTTTCTTTAGAATCCAAACAATAAAACCTATAACAATGTAAATAAATACAAATACTAGCATATCATTTTTGCTGCTCTGAGTTATATAACTTCCAATACAAACTGATATTAATGATATAAACACATTTTGAATAAAATTAGATGTATAACCTATGGTTATTTTTCGGCTACCACAGTCATCTGTAAATCGTGAGATATTTTTAATCTCTGATATGTCTTTAGGTAATCTTTTCTTTTCTTCAAGAAAGTTGCACATCATATGTTCAGCAGAATGCTTACTTTTTAACGATATAGGTTTATTCTTATTAGTAGTTAATATAGCTATAATTTCTATAATAAACCTCATACAATGAATAATCAACAAGCAAACAAGAATATTGCATATAATGGATAATAAAAGAACGAAAATGAAAGAAAAACACAATATTTCAACTTTATCCAAATCAAAGAAAAGGGATTTGAAATATTCTTTTAAATTCTCTTTAATTATTAATAATTTATTTTCGTTTTCTATATCATTTTGCTCCTTTTTATTTTCTCCATAATTAATTGAAAATGTTCCATTGTAATTATCTTTTGCTGAAACATATTGCTCATCATTAAACCAGAACCGTATTTCATCCTCTGAAGAGTCTGCTTTAAATACTATAAGTTCTTCTGGATTATTTGACTTAAAAATGCTTTTTATTTCAACCCGTTCTTCCATAATAACCTCCCATGCAAATAAGTTAATAGTTGCTACAAATCTTTTTAAATCTGTAAACATCATACAACTTTTTTATATAAAATTCAACTAGAATTGTTTTAACTAAAAGGAACTATGTTTCCATAGCTCCTTTTAACTGTTGGTTATTTGGTAGGAGTCGCCATTCCTACATCTCTTTTGACCACTAGGGTGTGTGGTTGCAACATTTTACCACCTCAAATAACCTACTTATATTGTACTTTAATTATACAATAATTATTCATTTTTGTCTAGTTTTTGCCAAATAATTTTTCCATTATTTATATAAGATTGAAGTCTATTTTTTCCAATTGGAATACAAGTAATAATAGAATTTTTATTATTTATATCATCACCTTCAACAGCTAATCTTAAAACTAAATTAACTCTTCCTATAACATTTTGACTTCTGTCTTTTTCTATTATTGTTTTCAAAATTAATGCTGTATTTTTTCTTGCATTATCCTTTAAAATATAATCTGGTTTTTCAATAATTTCAGTAAAATATTTCTCATATTTTTGCAAGACTTCTTGATGTCTTTCAGCAATATGTTCTCTCTGTTTGTCTGTTAAAATAACTTCATCTGTAATCAATTTTTTATCTGAAATTCTATTAAAATTTTCTATATTAATTTTGCCAATATATTGCAAATTATTTACCTCTTTTTCTTTAATTTCTTATACAAGATAATAACAAATTTTTACAGCATTTTCAACAATAATATTTAATTTTTATAATATTTCAAAGAAAATTTATATTCTCTTTTGTTTTTACATTATAAAGGGCTTGGGACTAAGTCCCAAAATTCGAATTTTGACTAGGGAGGAAAAATTCAGTGCTTGTTAGGAAATATATAGGAATACAAAAATTGTATTTAACTTGAATTTTCCCTCTAATTTCTTTACTTTTGATTACTTATTACTGCTCCGATTTTATAATTTCCTTTCTTTGATTTTGAGAAAGTTTTATTATCTTTTACAGCAACTAATCGAATCAATTTTTGCTTTTCTTTATTCAATTTTATTTCAATTTCTTCTTCGTTTTCATTCACATTTTTTGAAAATAATTCATAAAATTCTATTTCAAATTCTTTATTAAGTCTTGTAATATAATCATCTAATTGTTCTTGATTTATATTAACACTTGCTCTTATTTCTTTTTCTTCTTCATTCACTTCGACAGGTACAAAAACATCTGCTATTCCTAATGTAAAAAATTTTGTTAATTGTTCAATGTAACTACTTCTAAAATTTATTTTATCAATGTAAAATTCTCCGTTTTTTATTTTTTAATAATGTCATTGATTCAATAAATTTTGAAATAAATTCTTGCTTTTCTTCTTTTGATTTTTTGTTCCATTCTTGCTTTAAAGTTTCATTTAATTTGTTATCTTTTATTAGTTTTTCTCTTTCAATATCTCTGTCAGCCATTAGCTGTTGTGGTGTAAATGATAAACTATTTGTATTAAGTTTTTCATATTTTTTCGTTTCTAAAATATTTATTTTTTCTTCAATTATTTTATAATCTTCTGAAAAGTCTTCCATTTCTACTATACCACTTACATAAGCCTTTTTTATTCTTTCTTTTTGCTTTTGCAATGTGTCAATTTCTTGGTCTAATTTTTCTGCCTTTGTTTCTTTTTTGTCAGCTAGTATTGGTAAAAAATATTTCTTTACTGCCATATCATACTCAACTAACTCAAGAATAAATCTTTGTAAACATTCTTCGATTTTATCTTCTCTGTAATAGGTCTTGCAATGTTCACAAGTATAATACATATATTTTCTTTTAGTTCCTCCAGAACCTTTGCACTTCATAATTCTATTACATTTAGGACATTTTAGTTTTTGAAAAAATATATAAATTCTATCTCTTGTATAACTTCTTTGATTTTTCTCTTTTTGGTATTGCGCTTCATTCCACATAGCACGACTAATAATTGGCTCTACTACATTCATATAACATAGAGTATCTTTAGTATTTGATTTTCCTTTTTCATAATCTCCCATATAGACTTTATTGTCTATCATTTTCATAATAGTTGTATCTCTCCAATGTTTTGGTGCTAATACTTTTTCTTTATTTAAAGTATTACTAATTTGTTGATAGCTTTTTCCCTCTAAATACATATTAAATATTCTAATTACTACATCTTTTGTAGTTTCATCAATTATAGTTTTCTTCATGGTATCTTTTTTATAGCCTAATGGTACAATTCCGGGTAAATGTCCAGATTTTATAGCACCATTTAAGCCGAATTTTGTTCTTTCACTTACTATTTCAATTTCTAGTTGTGATAATACTGTTAGCATTCTTACAAAAAATCTACCGATTAGCTGTGCTAGTATTTACATCATCTTTATCACACACCAAATAGATATTGTGTAATTCTAATTGTGCAATTAGCTCTTCTAAATCACGAACACTGCGAGTAACTCTATCTAGCTTATAAGCTACAATGTAATTTATTTTTCCTTGTTTCATATCTGCTAACATTTCTTGAAATGCTGGTCTGTCTTTAATGTTTTTTTGCTGATATTCCAGCATCTTCATAAATCTTAAATACTTCATATTCTTTGAATTTACAAAGTTGTAATAGTTTTTCTTTTTGCTCTAGTAAACTAAATCCGTTCTCTTACTTGATCCTCTGTACTAACTCTAATATAAATTCCTGCTATTTTCTTTTCTTCACTCATTTTTAAATCTCTCCTTTCAATATTGAACGGAAAGCTACTTGAATAAATTTTAAGCACAAAAAAACTCTAAAATTAAAGTAGCCTTTCTATGTAGTCTTTTAATTGAGATAAAGGGTATTTATACCTTAAATCTCCCACATAAAAGTAATCACATTCATTAAAGAATAAAAATAACTTATCTTTAATAATTACTCTATGTGGTTCTACATACGCTAAGTTTGTATGTTCTATAATTCTTAAACAACCTTCTAATATCATTTCATGTTCAAGTTTTATAGCATTCAAACTGCAAGCCCATTCAATTTGGTACTATAAAAGTATAATAAGAAAATTACAATTTAGTA
>CAOKXF010000003.1 GCA_948473335.1 uncultured Clostridium sp.
GCTACTCCCATTATTATTTTACTTCTTTTGTTTCTTGCCATTTTTATTTCCTCCAATTTTCCAGTATAGTATATGTATACTAGCTATACATAATTATTTTAATATATTTATTTACTCTAGTAAATGGCCAGATTTCGAGATTCTTTCATGTCGTTTGCTTTTATATTACGGATGCTCATTTTTTGTTTATTATTACACTTTTTTGTCTTTTTTATGACATTTATTTTTCAAATTTTTGCACAAAAAATACACTCCATATTGAAGTGCAAATCTATATTATTAAACCTTTTCTCTAATAATATATTTTCTTCATATAGAATGTATTTTCCACTGCTTATTTTCTATATTTCTCTTCTACCTTCTAAGGCTTTCATAAGAGTAACTTCATCTGTATACTCTAAATCTCCCCCAACAGGAATACCATGTGCTATTCTTGTTACTCTTATTCCTAACGGTTTTACTAGTTTCGCTAAATACATAGCTGTAGCTTCCCCTTCTACTCTAGGATTCGTTGCTAGAATTACTTCTTTAACTTGTCCATCCATAAGACGTGATAATAATTCTTTTATCTTTATATCATCTGGTCCTATTCCATTCATTGGTGATATTGAACCATGTAATACATGATATACTCCTTTAAATTCATGTGTCCTCTCCATTGCTATTATATCTTTTACATCTTCTACTACGCAAATTATGCTTTGCTCTCTTTTAGGATTAGCACAAATTGGACATGGATCTGTATCTGAAATATTATAGCATTTGGTACAATACTTTAAATTTTTCTTTGCATTTAAAATTGAAGAAACAAATTCATTTGTTTCTTCTTCAGAACTATTTAGCATATGAAATGCTAATCTTACGGCTGTCTTATGCCCAATACTTGGTAATCTTTCAAAACTTTCAATTAATTTTTCAATTGATGGTGAAAATACTGCCATTTTGTTCTCCTTACATTATTCCTGGTATATTATATTTTCCCATTGATGCTGACTGTGCACTGTCTACTTTCCTTAATGCTTCATTTACACATGTGATTATTAAATCTTCTAACATTTCTACATCTTCTGGATCTACTACCTCTGGTTTTATTTTTATTTCTTTTAGGGCTTTTTCTCCTGTAACTTTTACAGATATTGCTCCTCCTCCTGCTGTTGCATCAAATTCTTTTGTCGCTAATTCTGCTTGTGACTTTTCTATATCTGCTTGCATTTTTTTTGCTTCTTTCATTAAATTATTGATGTTCATACCACCAAATCCTCCCATTCCACCTGGGAATCCACCTCTTTTTGACATTTTTATCATCCTTTCTTTATTCTTATTATTTTTTAATCTGTTACACTAAATGGTATACCATTTCCATTAGCTAATTCAGATATTTCTGTTTCATTATTTTTATCTACTACTTCATATATATTGTTATCTATATATTTTACATTCATTTGCTTTCCACATGCCTGTGAAACTAATTCAGTTATTTCTTTTGCATTTTGATTTAGTTCTAATATTGTCTTTACTGCTGGTGTTAGCTTTTGACTAAATTCTATTCCTATCGTATTTTCATTTATCTCTTTAGCTGTTGTATGTTCAAGACTTGTATAAATAGTCATCTTCCTATTTTTTCTGAACTCTTCTACAATTTGTGGCCAATATTCTTGTGTTTTTCCTAATGGTATTTTTATTTTCGTTTTTGCTTCATTTTTCTTAGGGATTTCCACACTTTGTTCTATATTTGTTGATAACTTTATTGTGAATTCTTCTGACTTTATGTATTTTTCTAATTTTGCTAATCTTTGTACTAATTCTCCGCTTCCTTGCATTATATTATTTTTTTGTGGAACAACTATATTATCTTGATTACATAGTTTTATAATTCCAGCTTGGAATACTACTACTTTTTGCGTAGAAAATTTCATTTGATTTTCTAATTCTGACAAATCATATATCAATTTAATTGCTTTTTGTTTTGTTACATTTTTTGCTATTTCTTCTATTTGTTTTATTTCTTCTGGATTATATAGTTCTAACTTTCCATTTGCTTTACATATTAGTATATCTTTTATGTATTTTATTGTTTCCCATAATAAGTTGTTTAAATCTTTTCCTTCTTCTAATACTTGATTCGTTATATTTATTACACCCTCTATATCATATTCTGTTATAGCTTTTGTAATACTATATATATATGCTCTTTTTGGAATTCCTACTAACTCTCTTATTTTATCTTCATCTATATTGTTTTCTCCATCTTGTATACATCTTTCTAATATAGATAATGCATCTCTCATTGCCCCTTCAGATAATACTGCTACTATATTTAATGCTGATTCTGTTATTTCTATTCCACTTTCTTTGCAAACTATTTTTAATCTTTTTATTATATCCTCATTTGATATTCTTTTAAAATCAAATCTTTGACATCTCGATAATATTGTTGCTGGTAATTTTTGTGGTTCTGTTGTCGCTAATATAAATTTTACATGCTCTGGTGGTTCTTCTAATGTCTTTAATAGTGCATTAAAAGCTCCTGTTGATAACATATGTACCTCATCTATTATATATACTCTATATTTTGCTTTTGTTGGTAAAAAGTTGACTTCTTCTCTTATGCTCCTTATGTCTTCTACACTATTATTTGATGCCGCATCCATCTCTACTATATCTGTTAATGAACCTGAAATTGCTCCCTTGCATATCTCACATTCATTACATGGCTCTCCTTCTTTTGCATTTGGACAGTTTATTGCTCTTGCTAATATTTTTGCTGCTGATGTTTTTCCTGTTCCTCTTCCTCCATTAAATAAATATGCATGTCCTACTCTTCCTGCTATTATTTGATTTTTTAGTGTTTTTGTTATATGTTCTTGTCCTACCATTTCTTCAAATGACATTGGTCTGAACTTTCTATAAAGTGCTGTGTACCCCATCTTCTTTCACATCCTTTATACTTTTTTAGTTTTATTCTTCTTTTCATTATTTCCGTAGTTATTGTCGTATTTTGTTCAAAAAAGGTGTGACTTCAATCTCTCTATGGAAAGCACCCACATAAAAATAACTATTTATTGCTGCTTCCTCTCGGACCTGACAAGTTTCATAGGTTTTTATTGGCTACCCTCCATACAAAGATTGTTATCATACCTTTCGTATTATATACTCTATTCGTTATTTTTGCAAGTACAATTTTTTATTTTTCAACTCTTTTGAAAACTATATCTCGTAAGTCTGTCATCTCTAAATTTGTTGTTCCATTACTTACTACATCTCCTACTGGTAATTCTAATGTCGCTGTTGCTTTATACGTTTTTTTGCTTATTAATTCTATTGTAATATCAAATGATACTTCTCCTTTTAATTGTTCATTTGTTACTCCTATATTTGATAATAATGTGTTATAATTCACTTCCTCTACTTCATTTGATGAATATGTCCCTATTTTATCATTTGCACATCTAAATATTACTAGTCCTCCTTGATTTGATATTTGCTTCTTTTTTACATTTGATTCTAATTCTCCTTTATATATGACATTTGTTGTCGTATTATTTTGCGTATTTATAAATATTTCTTTTCCTTCTTCTGATGGATTATATATATTTATTTCTCCTATTTCAAAGTCTTTTTTTGTTTTAAAGTTATCTATTTTGATATTATCTATTATTTCTGTCCTTCCATAATTATCATTCTTTTCAATATATATATATATATCATTATTTTGGCTTACTTCTATATCCCACATATTATCATGTTCTTGTTTTTCTGTTCCTCCTGATGAACTTACCATTATTATTTTGGTAATTTTAAATGGTAAATTTATTTCTCCTTCTACATTATATTTTAATATTATTACTCCTATACTAAATACTATTGCTACTGTTATAGTCATGATTAAAATTATTCTTAAAATCTTTAATTTTGTTTCTCTATTCATTTTTTCCCTTTTCTTCTAATTTTATTTTTCTTAAGTCTTTAAAAAACTCTTTTAACATATTTTCACATTCTTTTTTCATAATGCCTGTTTCTACTTCTACATTATGATTAAATATATAATCTTTAAATAGATTTAATTTTGACCCTGCTGCTCCTGTTTTTTCATCCATTGCTCCTATGTATATCTTTTTTATTCTTGAATTTATAATTGCTCCTGAACACATTGTGCATGGTTCTAATGTTATATACATTTCACAATCTATTAGTCTCCATGACTTTAGCTTTTTACTTGCTCTTTGTATTGCTAGTATTTCTGCATGTTTTGTTGTATCACATTTTGTTTCTTTTAAATTGTGTGCTCTTGCAATTATCTCTCCGTTTTTTACTATTATTGCTCCTACTGGTACTTCTAATTTTTTATATGCCTTTTTTGCTTCTTTTATCGCTTCTTGCATAAATTTTTCTTCCATTTTTTTGTCTGATTTATTCCTCTCTTCTATTTTTTCTAATTATCTTTTATCTGAATTGTTCTTATTCGTTTTTTAGTGGTAGGCTTACAGCGAAACCTTCTACAAAGAAATACATTTTGGTTTCTAGAACGTTTTGGTGTGCCTAGGCGGACTCGAACCACCATCGGTCGCTTAGGAGGCGACTGCTCTATCCTGCTGAGCTATAAGCACATATTAAGGTTTTTAATATATTATTTTAGTATTAGAAGATTGTCATATATTTACACAAGTATTATAATGTTTTTTTCATTAAAAATCAAGTCCAAAAAAGGCAACTTTATTTTGAGTTTAGTCAACTTTATTATTGCATATTAACATAAATAATGTTATAATATCAGTACAATTAAGAAAGGAGACATAAGTAATGGGTAGACATATACGGAAGTCGCAAGTTACCACATTTCAGAAACGTAAAAGATCAACAAAAAAGTATGATATTGCAAATTCTTGGACAACCCATCTTCAGAAAAAATTAAATAAAAAAAAGAAGTAACTTATGCTCTGCATATAGCCTCAATATTTCTATTTTGGGGCTGAAATCTTTTTTATTGGAGGAATTATGCAACAAATATTGAGTCATATGAGAAAAGCAATAGAAGAATATAAGATGATAGACGAAAGAGATAAAATAGCAGTTTGTCTATCTGGTGGAAAAGACTCCATAACATTATTACATGGACTAAAAGCATTACAAAGATTTTATCCAAAACATTTTGATATAATAGCAATTAGTATAAATCCAGGTTTTGAATTTTTTAATCAAGATTTACTAAAAGAAATCTGTAATAATATAGATGTTCCACTTTTTATTGAATGTAACCATGCTAAGGAAATAGTTTTTGATATACGAAATGAAAAAAATCCATGTTCCTTATGTGCAAATCTACGTAGAGGTATCATAAATAGTATTGCAATTAGAGAAAATTGTAATAAAATCGCTCTTGGTCATAATAAAGATGATGTTTTAGAAACTTTTATTCTTAATCTTCTTTATAATGGGAACATTTCTACATTTGCCCCAATTAGCTATATGGATAGAAGTAAAATTACATTGATTAGACCTCTTGTTTTAACTGATGAAAAAGATATAAAACGATATATAAAAAGACATCAAATTAGAGTTATGGATAAAGTTTGTCCTATTGATGGTAAATCTAAAAGAGAGGAAATTAAAAATCAAATTGTTTCTTGGCAGAAGAATATCCCTATGATTAGAGCTAATCTTTTTGGAGCTATTACAAGAAATATATCTGAATGGAAAATTGATTCTTATAACTCTAAAGACAGTCGCAAAATTTAAGATTATTGTGAAGCTAAAAAAGGAGTGGTTTATTAACCTCTCCTTTTTTAATGCAACTGTGTTTTTAACACATAGTTTTATCCGATAAATGTATTTAAAATACTCATTATATATATTTTAAATATACAACCTAAGTATATTAAAACTCCCAATACCCAAAAGATACACATAATCCATTTTACATTACGGATTTCAAACTTTCTACGTATTATAGACATAATAATCATTCCTATAATTGTTCCTATTGTAATTATTACACTCTCTTTAAATAAATATGGCGTAAATTCTAGCTCGATATTGTTATCTCCTTGTTGTAATTCTAATCCAATTAGACTATTATATACTCTTTTAATTTCAATATCCTGTCCATTGTTAGAACCTCTCCAACCTTTATCATAATTTATAGGAATCAGTAAATTGCTCTTTTGATTTACATATCCATTAATTTTAATCTTGTTTGCCTTTACTTCTATATTTATATTTTGTACATTTTCATTAAAAATATCATTATATTTATCTACGTCTAAAACTCCTATATCTATATAATCAAGAATATCATCTATTTCTGTATTCAATTCTATTTCTACATTCTGGTTTTTGAAGATTCCTAAATCTAATATTCCGTTATTGTATTTAGTTGGATATTGTGTATTTTCTTTATCATTTAATATTGGAATTCCTAAAACTTTTCCATTTACAATAATTTTGTCTATTCCCTGATAATATTTACTATGCAAATATAATATACTTTCATTTTCAATTCTAAAAGAAATTTTTGTACTTTTATCATTTTTTATAGTTTCTATAGTATTATTTTCTACTTTATTAATAATATTATCTTCTTTATTGAATATATTCTTATACAAATAATTTTGTGCTTCAAATACATCTAAGTTTTCTGGTAAATCTATTATTTCATTATTATATATTTTCCCTATTGGTAAATTATTTTTATATTCATATATTTTTATTCCACTATTTGTTGTACTAATATAATTATATATCTCTTCTGGCAAATATTCTTTAGTTAAAACATACTTTATTCCATATATTGCATCAGATATGGCTGTTCCACCAAAATCATTTATTTTTGTATTTGAATGAGAATATCCTATTTGTTCGCAGTTTGTTACTTGTTCTGTACTTATTATATGTAAAAAAGTTGATAGTGATGGAATATTATGAACTATAGAACAGTTCTCTGTTGTTAATGCTGTTAAATCTTTTATTCTATATAATCTATCTTGCAAATCAAATGTATTTTGAATTTCATATGAAGTAAATATTGCTTCATCAGACCATTCTATTCCACTTCTATATTCTGGTTTAGTTCCTATATAAGCATATGTATATATCAATACTTCTGAGGCAACTATTATTGCTAATATAACTTTTCTTACTTTTTCTTTTTCTATATTTGATATACTGTTTAATATTAAAATCATTAATATACATGTCAGTACTATTCCTGCAAATTTATCTATTTGCATAAAAAATGCTGGTGCTGATTTGTTTATATTTATTACATTTATAATCCCTATTATTAGTGCTATAATGAATATTATAAATGCTATTTCCTTTGTCATTTTCCATGCTTTTGAATTTTTCTCTTCTAATTGCTCATAATTATTAAAATATCTTAATGCTCCTAAATATAATATTAGTATTGGAATAAATCCATATCTATATGGAAATAACTGATAACTTCCAGTATGCCATAATAAATTTACTCTTTCAAAAATTATTGGAATTATTGCTGTAAACAGTAATGCTAAGGAGTACATTAATATATTATTTTTATCCTCTTTGTTATGTTTTATCCATTTTATAAATCCATATAAAGGAATTGAATAAAATATAAATACTACAATTTTAAATAATATATTTACATTTTGTACTGTGTTTGATGTTACACCAGACATTCTATGTGATGACATTACTTGCATAAAAGCTGGTATAAACGCAAATGCTGATAATCCTACTGATAATATTGTTCCTATTATTACATCAAATACTGCTTTTTTTCTTTTCTCTTTTGGTAATCCAAACTTTATATATATTGGTATTACAAATATTATAAACATTAGTACCATATATGCTAAATTGTAATTAAATATTAGCATTAAAGCTAATACTATCGCATACCAATGTATTTTATTGGTCTCAAACATATATTTAATTGATAATATAAATAATGGGAATAATCCTACAACATCTAACCACATGATATTTGTATTATACATTAGTACATATCCAGATAATGCATACATAATGCTAAAAAGTATATTGTTAAATTTTTTTTCATTATTTATATTATTAAACAAAATAAATGATGTTAATGAAATAAAAGCAACTTTTAGTATTAATATTATTGAAAACATATATGGTATATTTTGTCTACTTCCTAACAATATTATAAAAACAGAAGGATTCAATAATCCATCAATTATAAATCCTCCATACATATTTGAGCCCATTCCTAAACCATAGTCATAAAACATGCTTTTTCCATTGTAAAATATATCATATAAAAAGTGGTAAAATGTCATATATGATTGACCCATATCTCCATTAGCTATTGTCATTTTTCCAAATGGAGCTATACCTTTTATCGCATATATTATTAATAATATTATAGTAACACATAATGGTGCAATAAAGAACTTTCCATATTTTCTATATATCCTTTTTATTATATTTTCTTTTTCCATTTTTCCCCTTCGCTTTTCTATTTAGTTATGCATTTCTTACTAAATTTTCCATAGATAATTTTAAATCTTCCATTTCTGTTGTTGCACATTCTAGGCATTTACCTTTTACACCCATATAAAGTTTAATTTTTGGCTCTGTTCCTGATGGTCTTACACAACACCATGCATCATTTTCTAATTCGTAATATAATACATTAGATTTTGGAAGTCCTGTTGCACTTTCTCTTCCTGTTTCTAAATCTTTTACATAGTCTTGCTCTATGTCTTTATATCTTAATACTTTATATTTTCCTATTTGCTTTATCTCTTTATTTCTCATATTTGTCATTATTTGTTTAATTTTTTCTGCCCCTTCTGCTCCTTCTAAAACTATTGAAACTTGGTCTTCTTTGTAGTACCCATATTTTTCATATATATTATTCATTTGATTCCATAAAGTAATATTTTTTGACTTGTAATATGCTGCCGCTTCACAAAGTGTCATAACAGCTGATACTCCATCTTTATCTCTTGCATAATCTCCTATTAGACATCCGTAACTTTCTTCAAATCCAAATACATATGTTTTATCCTTTTTTTCTTCTGATTTTTTTATAACAGCTCCAATATTTTTAAATCCTGTTAAAACCTCGATTATCTCTAATCCGTAATGGTTTGCTATTGCTTTTGCTAAATTCGACGATACTACTGTTGTTATGAACATTCCATTCTGTGGTAATATATTTTTTTGCTCCATTTGGGAAATTCTATATTCTGCTATTAATAATGCTGACATGTTTCCTGTATATGCCATATATTCTCCAGTTTTAATATTTTTTGAAAAAATCCCTAATCTATCTGCATCTGGATCTGTTGCTAATACTACATCTGCGTCTACTTCTTTTGCTAATTCTAATGCCATTTTAAATGCTTTTTTGTCTTCTGGATTTGGATAATCTACTGTTGGAAAATTTCCATCTGGTTTTTCCTGTTCTGGAACTACATATACTTTTTCAAATCCTAATTCTCTTAATAGTCTTTCTACTACTGTATTTCCTGTTCCATGTAAAGGCGTATAAACTATCTTTAAATCTTTTCCTTCTTTTTTTATAATTTCAGGATTTAATACAAGATTTTTTAAAGTATCTATATATTTGTCGTCCATTTCTTTTCCTATTATATTAAATAATCCTTTTTCTATTGCTTCTTCTTTGCTTATCATTTTTATTTCTTTAAAATCATGAATTTCTCTTACTTTATTTATAATATCTTTATCTCTAGGTGATATTATTTGTGAACCATCTTCCCAATATACTTTATATCCATTATATTTTGGTGGATTATGACTTGCTGTTATCATTATTCCTGCTGTACATTTTAATTGTCTTATTGCATATGATAATTCTGGTACTGGTCTTAAATTTTCAAATAAATATGTTTTTATTCCATTTGCGTTTAATATTAATGCTGTTTGTAAACTGAATTCATCTGACATTATTCTTGAGTCATAACTTATTGCTACCCCTTTGTCTTGTGTTCCTTGTTCTATTATATAATTTGCTAATCCTTGAGTGGCTTTCCCTACTGTATATTTATTCATTCTATTGGTTCCACTTCCTATTATTCCTCTTAGTCCTGCTGTTCCAAATTCTAATTCTTTGTAAAACCTATCCTCTATTTCTTTTTCATCATCCTTAATTGATTTCAATTCCCTTCTTGTCTCCTCATCAAATTCTTCACTTTCACACCATCTCTTATATTCTTCCTTGTAATTCATAAAATCCCTTCTTTCCTTTTATTTTAAAAGACTAAAACTTTTTGCAAAATTGTTTTAGTCTTTTTTGTTATTATTTTGTGTTATAAAAATCTTTATATAATTTTCTTGCTGTTTCTGGACTATCTACACCTTCTAAATTCTTAACTGGAGCAAATTCTTCTTCTCTTTTTCCTCTTAATACTATCATATTGTCTAATTCTCCAAATGCATCAAATAAAAATGCTTCAAATTTATATGCATTTGGACTTGTTGGTACTACTAGATTTCCTTCTCTATCTATATATGTTGCTTTTTTAAATGCACTGTGATATGGCAATGGCGTCTTTCCCATTCTTTCTATAGATTCTAATGCAAATAAATTGCATAATATATGTGATTCACCATATTTTAGTTCTCCATTTTCGTCAACTTCTTCTGCCATTTCTTTTGAAATCTCGGAATATTCTATTACATATGGTCTTCCGTCCTTTTTACAGAAAACTCCTACTTTTTCTTGTGGATTAGCCTTTACAATTGATTTTCCTACGGCAGTCACGTTTTTGTCAATTGCTATTCCTATAAATACTGGGTCTACCATTTTTGCTAAACAGTTATCTACTCCTCCTACAAATACCCATTTTATTCCCATCTTTTTCATTTCATCTGTCATTTTACTTCTTACTAATGATTCAAATATTCCTCCATGCCCATCTGCTGCTTCTTTTATTAATCCATCTTCACCTATTAAAATTTTTCCTTCTGTATCTACCATTGGTAATTGACCTTGTATAAAGAAGAATATAGTTTTATTTTTTTCAAATCCGAAGTATTTATGTTTTTCAAAGAACGTTACTGTCTCTTGATTATTTTCTTCACTTGTCATTATAAACCATGGAATTAATATATTATACTTTTTTTCTGATTCTTTTATACTATCACTTAATAGTTCGAATAATGATTTGTGTGATTCTAATCCTATATCATATGTTCCTTTTGGTCCTTTATGCCCTAATCTTGTTCCTTGTCCTCCTGCCATTGTAACTACTGCAAGTTGTCCTTCTCTTATTGCTCTTTCTCCAATTGTTTCTAATTCTTTGTATTCTTCATTTAATTTATATTTATCATAATACTGTATTGGCTCGATTATTGAGTCACCTAAGTTTATTTGTTTTTTTGTACTTTCATATAGACTATTTATTAAATTAAAATCTATATTTTGTATTTGTTCTATCAATTTCTTTTGTTTTACTTCATCTAATTTACTATATCCATTTAATAAGTGTTCTTGTCCATATTTTTTTAGTTTCTTTTCTACCTCAATTAGTATATCTCCCATAAGCTTTTCCTTTCTGTTTTTCATTTTTCCATAATAATATATATCATTTTATCTTTTTTTTCAATACTTTTTTAATTATTGTACAAAATTTAAGAATTTTACTATCTCTTAAATCTCAATTTTTCCTTTGCAATTCTTTGCAATTCCTTACTCTTCCTGATTTTCCATAAACATAATAAGATTTATATCTGAATGATTTTTATAATCTCTTAGATATAAATCCTATCCTTTATTTTAAATTATTTATTACTTCTTCATATTCATCTGCTATTTCTTTAATCCTATCTTTTATTTCTTCGAATTTAAAGCAATTGACTATTTCTACTTTTTTATTGCTATCTCTTATTTCCTCATTTTTTTGCTTTATGAACTCTTCTGTTCCATTTATAATTATTACTGCATTGTCATTAATTTCATCTATACTACTGTTATCCCAGTCTATTTTCAATATATCATTTTTATTCTTTATATTTGTTTTTGATAATAATGTTTTCATACTTTCTTCTAAATTGCTTTGTGTTATTATTTTTATATCTTTGTTTTCTTCCATCTTTTCTGTTATATATGGTAATATAATCATTTCTAAATGAAAATCACTTACATAAAAACTACATTTCTTTCTTATATTCTTATCATTTGTAACTACCATATTTACCTCCAAATTTCTATCTTTTTTATTAAGCATTTCTTTTACAAGTATTATTTCCGTATGTTTTTGCTTACTGGTAAATTTTACCATTTTATATTTTTAATGTCAACTTTTTTTATAATAAATTCATTTCGTTTTTTCGACATTGTATATTTTTTTTAATTTTGGTTAATACTTAACTTAAAAGAAAGATTTTACAAAAAAGTTTTATTTTATATAAGGAGGTTTCTTATGAGAAATTTTATAAAATTTATGAAAAATTCCAAAGTAAAAGCTACCATAATTTTAATATTTTTACTTATACTATATACATCTATTTGTGCTCTAAATTATGCACAAGCTATATCTTCAAACATATCAAGTAATGTTTTTAGGCTTCATGTTATTGCTAATAGTAATAGTGATGAGGACCAAAATCTAAAATATTTAGTTAGGGATAGTTTACTTGAATATATGAATAAAATATCTGATAATATCTCTTCTAAAGAAGAAGCTATTTCTCTTGTATATAATAACATAGATAATTTTAAAGAAATAGCTCTAAATACAATTAGAGAAAATGGATTTGATTATGATGTAAATATTAATATTGGTAATTTCTACTTTCCTACAAAATATTATGGTGATATTTCTTTTCCAGCTGGAATGTATGATGCTCTTAAGGTCGAAATTGGAAATGCGGATGGTAGAAATTGGTGGTGTGTAATGTTTCCTTCTCTATGCTTTATTGATGTAACTTCTGGAGTTGTAGAAGAAGATTCAAAACAGTTATTAGAAGATAATTTATCTGATGAGTCATATTCTATAGTTTCTGATACTGAATCTGATGAATTCAAATTCAAGTTTAAAATATTGGAATTCTTCAACTCTAATGACCTATTTGCTTTTAAAAAGTAGTAACATATCAATATATTATTAGAAAAAAACGAATGCATTTACCATTTTACTAAAAAATAGTTGTAAAATATAAAATTTTATGTTATATTCTTTATGTTAGAGTGTATTTACACTCTATTATTATGCAAATTGGGGGTATACAATTGGAAAAATTATTAATAAAAGGTGGAACACTATTAAAAGGAGAAGTAACAATTAGTGGCGCAAAAAACGCTGCTGTAGCTATTTTACCTGCTACAGTTCTTATTAGTGGTACCACTGTTATAGAAAATGTTCCTAATATAAGTGATGTTAAAATATGTTGCGAAATTTTAACTAAATTAGGAGCAAAAATAGATTGGATAAGTGAAAATACTTTAAAAATTGATACAAGTAATATAAATACGACAATTGCTCCATTAGATTTAACAAGCAAATTTAGAGCATCATATTATTTAATTGGTAGTATGCTTGGTAGAAAAGGTGCTATTCAAGTTGGAATGCCAGGTGGATGTAAATTAGGTGCAAGACCTATTGATCAACATATAAAAGGATTTGAATTATTGGGTGCAACTGTTGATGTATCACAGGGGAAAATTACTGCAAATTGTAATAGTTTAGTTGGTAATGCAATCTATATGGATATTGTTTCAGTTGGTGCTACTATTAATGTTATGCTAGCTGCTGTTTTAGCAGAAGGAACAACTACAATTGACAATGCTGCTAAAGAACCTCATATAGTAGATGTAGCAAACTTTCTAAATACTATGGGAGCTGACATTAGAGGTGCTGGAACTGATATGATAAAAATCAATGGTGTAAAAGAATTAAAGTCAAATGGCACATATTCTATTGTACCTGACCAAATAGAAGCTGGTACTTTTATGCTAGCAGCAGTGGCTTCACAAGGTGATATTACAATTAAAAATTGTATAACTAAACATTTAGAATCAATTACAGCAAAAATAATTGAAATCGGTGGAACTGTTGAAGATTATGGAGATAGTCTAAGAGTCTATTGTAATAATAGACCTTCAAAAGCAAATATTAAAACTCTTCCATATCCTGGTTTCCCTACGGATTTACAACCTCAGATGGGAGTTGTATTATCAATTGCACAAGGTAATAGTACTATAAATGAAAGTATTTGGGAATCTCGTTTTCAATATACAGAAGAGTTAAATAAAATGGGAGCTAAGATTACGGCACAAGGCAAAACAGCTTTTTTTGAGGGAGTAAAATGCTTAACAGGTGCACCTGTTTATTCTTCAGATTTAAGAGCTGGCGCAGCATTAATAATAGCTGGTACAATTGCTGATGGTACAACTGAAATATATAATCTTCAACATATTGATAGAGGATACGAAAAAATTGAAGAAAAATTCAGAAGTCTTGGTGCTAATATAGAAAGAATTATAGAATGATATATTCAAAAGAAAGTGTAATGAAATGTTAAATTTTTGTAGTTTATATAGTGGTAGTAGTGGAAATAGTTTATTTGTGCAGTCCGAAAATACAAATGTTTTAGTAGACTGTGGCGTTAGTTGTAAGAAAATAGAAGAAGCATTAAATTCAATAGATGTGAATGCTTCTTCTATTGATGCTATTCTGATAACACACGAACATATTGACCATATCAAAGGTCTATCTGTATTTGCATCCAAATTTAATATACCTGTATTTGCTAGTACTAATACTTTTGATTATATGCAAAAAGCTATATCTAAAATTGATGAAAAAAATCTTAGAACTTTTGAAGTACATAACAAATTTATGATTGGTGATTTAGAAATATTTCCTTTCTCTATTCCTCATGATGCTATAAACCCTTGCGGATTTAACATTTCGAATCGAAATAGTAAGCTCAGTATTGCTACTGATATTGGTCATATGAATAATTCTATTTTAAAGAATCTTGAAGAAAGTTCTTTTGTGTTATTAGAATCTAATTATGATGCAAATGTTTTAAAATGTTGTTCATATCCATTTCCTCTTAAATCTAGAATTTCTGGACCTACTGGACATTTATCTAATAATATCGCTAGTAAAACTCTTTCTTACTTATTTAAAAATGGTCTTAAATCTGCTATGCTTGGACATCTTAGTAAAGAAAGTAATTTTCCTGAACTTGCATATCAAACCGCTCTAGATGAATTACTATCTAATGGTATAGATTCTAATTCAATATCTCTTGGTATTGCTCATAGAGATTATCCAGGGAAATTGATAAATTTATAAAATTATTTGTAAGGAAAATAAACAATTAACATGATGTTTGGGGGACAAAATTAATTATATAAAATATGGGACTTTTATTATATTTACTTTCCTTACAAAATTAATAACTATTTTTTTGAAACTTTTTGATAATTATTAAAGATAATATTTTAATAATTGCAAATTTTATTAAAATATAAATCGACATAAATAAAATAACTTTTTGAATCATAAAACCTCTTTGATTTTTACTTGATTTAAATTGTTCATATTTTATACGCTTTTATAACTTTTGTCAACTAAAATAATATGACAAATTTCGACAAATTTTTTTATGTGTTTCCCTATATTAATATCTGACACACTATAATAGAAGTAGCTATTCCAACAGCATCAGCAATTAATGCTGCAGGTAATACATATTTTGTATTCTTAATATTTACACTACTAGTATATACAGCTATTGTATATAATGTTGTCTCTGTTGACCCCATTATTACAGAAGCTATAATCCCTATATTACTATCTACTCCAAAGCTCTTCATTATATCTGTTGCTATTGCAATTGAAGCACTTCCAGAAATTGGCCTTAGCATTGCTAATGGCAAAATTTCACTTGGCATCTTTAGTTTCATTAATAATGGATTAATAATATCTATAATGAATTCTAATATTCCTGAATTTCTTAGCAATCCAATTGCTAAAAATAGTCCTACTAATGTAGGAAATATTTTTATAACTATTTTTATTCCATCTTTAGCTCCTTTTAGAAAAAGGTCAAAAACTTTTTTCTTTTCTATAACACCATATAATATTATAATAAATATTACCATTGGTATTGCAATATTTGATATATAATCTATCATGTATTCCTTTTCTCCTCTATTTTTGCAAAAATCTTAATTGCTGATATTCCTGCAATTGCTGCACTTATAGTTGCTATCCAAACTGGAACTATAATTTTTGTTGGGTCTATAGAATTTAGCGATGCTCTAATTGATATTACTGTCGTAGGTATAATTTGTAATGATGCTGTATTTAGGACTATAAACATCGCCATTGTTCCTGTCAATGTTTTTTTATCTGTATTTTTTTCCTGTAATGTCTGCATTGCTTTTAATCCTAATGGTGTCGCTGCATTTCCTAATCCTAATAAATTTGCAATAATATTCATGCTCATTTCCTTATATTCTTTACTATTTTCTTTTACTTTTGGAAATAACTTTTTTAAAATCGGATTAAGCAATTTCAAAACTTTATTTATAATACTTGTATTTGACGCTATTTCCATTATTCCATTCCATAAACACATTGTTCCTAACATAGTAATTGTTAATTCTACTGCAGTTGATGCACTTTCAAAAATGGAATTATTTATTTTTTCTATATTTCCTGTTATTATTGCAAACGCAATAGATATGATTATAAAAATTGGCCAAATACTGTTTAACATCTATACCTCCATAAAATATCAACTTATAATATTATGAATATATTATTAATTTTATTGACCAGTTTTGCAAATTATGATATATTATATTGGAATTTATTTGAATTATTTTTACATAATAAGGAGGATAGTTATGAAGTCAACAGGCATTGTAAGGAATGTAGATGAGTTAGGTAGAATCGTTATCCCAAAAGAAATCAGAAGAAAATTTAATATTGAAATTAAAGATCCTATTGAAATTTATGTAGATGGCTCTTCAATAGTTTTAAAAAAATACTCACCTAATTGTATTTTTTGTGGAAACTCAAAAGATTTAATTTCCTATAAAGATAAATTAATATGTTCTAATTGCTCAAAAAAGATATCAGATATACTCACTCAACCTAACTAATCATGATATATATACTTAATAAAAACATCAATCTAATTGATGTTTTTATTCAAAAAATACTGATATATTTCATTTTTATTTGTTTTTTTATCTCTTGCTATTTTTTTTATTATTTCATTTCTGGTTAACCCTTGTTTTTTATATAAATCATAATATTCTTCTAATGTCATATTGGGCAAAATTTCTTCTTGCACTTTTGAGCCCTCTATAATTATTACAATTTCACCCTTTAATGATTTACATTTCTCTATTAATTCATCTATATCTTCTCTTAAAAATTCTTCATGAATCTTTGTAATTTCCCTTGCTAATACGATTTTTCTGTCACCTATAATTTCTTTTAAATCTCTTAATGTATTTGATATTTTATGTGGTGCCTCATATAATATTATTGTTTTATTTGCCTTTTCTATGTAATGTATTTTTTCTTTTCGTAACTTTTTATTTAATGGTAAAAAACCTAAAAATGTAAATTCTTTTGTATCTATCCCTGAACATATTAATGCATTAACCATTGCACAAGCTCCTGGAATTGGTATAACCTCTATTTTTTCTTCTATCGCTAAATTTATTACTTCTTCACCTGGATCAGAAATTCCTGGTGTACCAGCATCTGATACTAATGCTACATCTTCCCCATTTTTTAATTTTTCTATAATTACTTTCGATTTTATCTCTTCATTGTGTCTATGATAACTAATTAAATGTTTTGTTATACCATAATGATTTAATAATTTCAGTGTTTGTCTTGTATCTTCTGCTGCTATTATATCTACTTCTTTTAATATCTTTAAAGCTCTTAATGTTATATCTTCCAAATTACCTATTGGAGTTGCTACTATATATAATTTCCCTTGCATTTTATTGTTATATTAGATAACTAATATATTCCCCTTTCCTATAATAATTATTTATCACTACTTCTACTATTTTTTCATATTATATAATAATTTTTAATAATTTGCAAAGTATAAAATTAATATTAAATCTTGAAAGAATGGTGATTAAATGAATAATATTTTTAAAGCTTCAAGCTTTCCACATCAGTCAATAAGTTTTAATTCTCCTACACCTACGAATTATGATATTGATACACAAAAAAGAGGTTTCGATTCTAAACCTCCTAAAAAGAAATTAAATTTTAAAACAATGAAGAATAATACTATTTCTTCTTTAAATGATGTTGAATACTTTTTAAATAACTTTAGTAAAATATCTCATTATATGAAACTTTTTAAATTTTTTAAATAATTATAAAAACATATTATATAACTGTGTATATTTCTGATAATTTTGAATTTTCTTCTCCATCTACCAAAAACCTTATACTTTTTACTTCTGTTAGTTCACACAATGTTTTCGAAATACTATTAATAATATTGTTTTTTAATGTTTCATCATCATTATAATTTAATATTTCTTTTGATAAATTTAAAGTGACACATCCACCTTCTATGCTTGCATCATATACTGTTACACCTTCTGGAATTACAGTTTGTAATCTTTCATTTTCTGTGTTTTTCATTAACAATTCTACAAGTGCTTTATATGGATTGTTAATTAGAATTTTAGCATCAATTGCTTTTGCTTCTGCCATTAATTCTCCTGTCTCTCTATTTAGATAATATAAATTAACAATTGTTTCTCTGTATTGTTCTTCACTTATTTCTTCTTGTGGTGTATATTCTTGAATATTTCCATCTGAAATTTCTTCTGTTTTACCATTTAGATATGCCATAATAAAATACCCACTTAATGCAATTATTAAAATTACTATAAATAATATTATTCCCTTTTTACTTTTTTTCATAGCTCATTCCTCCCAATTAATATTATTTATATCATGTCCTTTTTAGAACTACTTTTGAAAATTATTGATTTAATTTTTAACAAATTAAGATTTAAAACATAATATATTATAGGTGATTTGATGAAATTAGGATTAGCTTTATCAGGTGGCGGTATTAAAGGTGCTGCACATATAGGTGTTTTAAAAGCACTTGAAGAAGAAAATATAAAATTTGAATATTTATCTGGTACTTCGTCAGGCAGTATAGTTGCAACTTTGTACTCTTGTGGATATCATCCAGATGAAATTTATAAATTATTTAAAAAATATTGTAAAGAGATTAATTACATAGAATTTAGTAGTATTTTTAAAATTATTAAAGATTTAATTATAAAAAAGAAATTACAAATAGATGGTTTAAATTCAGGAAAAAATTTAGAAAGAATAATCAAAAAGGCTTGTGATGCAAAAAGTATTCAAAATATTAATCAAATAAAATTTAATTTGGTAATTCCAGCTGTTGATTTAAATAATGGTAATGTTTTATATTTTTGTAGTAAAAATATAAATAAAAATTATAGAAATATCTCAGATGAAGAAAAAAATATTTATAATGCAGAAATTTATAAAGTGGTAAGAGCAAGTTGCAGTTATCCTGGAGTCTTCTCTCCCGAAAAATTCAGAAATACTAAATTAATTGATGGTGGAATAAGAGAAAATACTCCTTGGAAAAAATTAAAGGAATTTGGTGCTGATAAAGTATTAAGTGTTATTTTTGAAAGTACTAATCAATTAGAACATAAAGATAAAAATATTATAGAAGTAGTAATGTCTTCTATTGAAATTATGGGACATGAATTAGCAAATTATGAACTTGATGGCACAGATTTTTTATTAAAAATTAAAACACCTAAAATTTCTTTATTAGACATTAGTAAAATTGATTTATTATATAATTTAGGTTATGAAGAAGCAAAAAAACAATTAAAAAAATATAATTTAAAAAGTTTCTAAAACTAGAAACTTTTTAAATTATATTAAAATATTTTTTCAAATATTTTTTTTATATTCTTTTTTACATATAAATTTATTATTGATATTATTATTATTAAAATTATTATCGTTAATATAATTGATATATTAAAATTAACTTGATTAAATAGTTTATTTAAATATATTAAAAATAAAATAATTATTATTGTTAATATATAATGAAATAATTTATTAGAGTTTTCTTTTAATGCTGTAGTTTCATTATTCCAATTTAAATTTGGTCTTTTTAAATCTACAATTAACATTGTCAAACTATTAATTATATTTAATAAATTTGATAAAATAAATAATATCAAAAAATTAAATATATTTATTGTTGGTATACAATATTTCATTATACTTAATACAATTATTATTGAAAAATTATTAAATAATATTTGTGGAATATTTAATAATAAAAATTGTTTATATAAATGTATTGGAATATATTTAATAAATATTGCATTTTTTCCTTTTCTTGTTATTGCTGTTAATGATATATTTGAAAATATGAATATTAATTGCATTATTCCTAATATAGCCATAACTACTTTAAAATTAAATTCTATTTTTATATCTTGTATTTGTGTTTCAAATTTTATCATATCTATATATGTAGGAAATAATATAATTATTAATCCTCCTAGTATTATTCCAATTAATAATGTTGGAACAACACATTGCATTAAAAAAGTTGGATTATTTATTAAACTTTTAAATTCATTTCTTACATATTTTATATTTTTATTTATTTTTTTATATCTATTTTTTTTGTATTTATTTTTTATATTTTTTGTATTTATTTTTGAAATATTATTTATTAAATTTTTAAAATATAATTTATTTCCTAATAATAAAAACATAATAAATAATATTGATTCTATTAATATTATTTTTATAATACTAATTATATTATTAAAATTATTATTTTCGTTTAATACTTGAATACATGGATTAATTATTATAGAATTTTTATTTATTTCTGTAATCATATTTTCTGTTTGTATATTTTCTATATTATTATTGTTAATTTGTTGTTCAATATTATTAATACTTATATTTTTTATAGAATATATTTGAAATATTATAAATAATATAAATAAAATTGAAGTTAATACTATTTGAAATGTATTTTTATTTTTTATAAATTTAATTAAATTTGTAGTTACTAACATAATTGAAGTAACTATTAATATAATAAATATTGGAAAAATAATTAATATAATAAATAACCATAAAAAATAAAAAATATTATTATTCATCATTATACCATAAATTAATAATGGTATTGCACAAAAAAATATTTCTGCTATATATGCCATAATCACTAAAATATTAAATTTTGATATTAGTAATTCAATTGGTTTTATTGGAAGTGGTAATATATTTTCTATATCTTTTGAAAAATAAAATATATTTGCACATGATAAAATTGTCTGCATTGATATTATCATATTAAATATTAGAAAAAATATTTCTAAAAATATTTTTCCTTGTCCTATACTTCCTAAAAAACTTACACATTTTTGAGTTAAAAATCCTAAAATAATATTTATAATAATTATTAGCCAAAATAATATATTTTTTTTATTTAATACTGATATTTTTAAAATATACTCTCCACAAAATACCTTTGTTAAATTAATTATTTTTTTTATCATTTTCTGTTATCTCCATAAATAATTCTTCTAATGATTTATTTTCTTTTAATTCTTTTTTCATTTCTTCTATTGTTCCTATAAAAATTAATTTGCCTTTATTTATTATTCCTATTCTATCACATAATTTTTCAGCTACGTCTAATATATGTGTTGAAAAAAATATTGATTTACCTGATTTAGCACTTTCTTTAATTATTTTTTTTAATTCGAATGTTGATTTTGGATCTAACCCTGTCATAGGTTCATCTATAATTAAATTGTTAGGTGAATGTAGTAATGCCCCTATTATAATAACCTTTTGTTTCATACCATGTGAATAACTCTCTATTTTATTATTTAACGCTTCTTCTATTTCAAATTTCTTTGATAAATTTTCTATTTTTTCTTCTCTTTGTTTTTCATTTACTTCATAAATATCAGCTATAAAATTCAAATATTCTATCCCACTTAATTTCAAAAACATTTCTGGATTATCTGGAACATATCCGAATTTTTTCTTTGCTTCAATTGGTTCTTTTTCTATATCTTTTCCATCTATTAAAATTCTTCCTTCGTCAATATTTAATATTCCAGTAATCATTTTAATAGTTGTTGTTTTTCCTGCTCCATTTGGTCCTAAAAATCCAAATATTTCTCCATTGTTTACTTTTAAATTCATTTTATTTATTGCTTTTATCCCTTTTTTGTATTCTTTACTAACATTTTCTATTTCTATCATTTTCATCATTCCTTATTTTTTCTTTTTTTATTATATCAAAAAAAGTGATAAATTAAAATACTTTTATCACTTTTTACATTTTATTCATATTTTCATTATATATTAAAAGACATCTCAAAATCCATATTTTCTTTTAATCTCATTATTATTACTATACTTCTTTCATTTTCATTCTTTTTTTCTATATCTTTAACTAGTACTGTTTGTGTATAATTATTGCCATAACTTTGATATTGATTATATTCTATCTGGTAATATGATGGATAATCTTGTTTTATATATGTCTTAAAATCTTCTATTGAATTCCATTTTGAATTTCTAAATGTTTCATTTAATAAATAATATGCATTTTCATAATCTCTGTTATTTAACATTTGGAACCATTTATTGATATTATATAATACTTTTCTTTGGTCAGTATATTTCATATATGCTTCTTCTATCTCTTCTGTTTCTACAGTATATGCATCTAATTTAACAGTATAATTTAATACTTCTTTTGCATTAAATATATAATAATTATCGTATTGGTCTTTACAAATATATTGTGTATTATTATTCAGTCTTTTTACTTCATATGATTTTACCGACATTTTTATAATATGATTCTTATTTTGATTTATATAATTTATATAATTCTCTATTTTTCCATATCTCTTTTCTCTATATTCTTCATCTAAGTAATAATATGATTGTTCTGGTTTTGCTAACATTAATCTTTTTTGAATTAGAAAATATTGTTCACATACATATTGGTCTGTTATTTTTTGAACTATATATGAATTATTTTGATTAAGCTTTATTTCGCTATTTTCCTTATTTAATTGTATTTCTTCAATTGTTTGGTTTCGTTCATCTTGTATTGGCATTATTGAAAATGTTTGATTTGTATTATCAACATTTACTATAAAATATACGTCTTTTATATATTGATTATTTAAATTTTGGTAAAATCCATATACTGCATATTTACTTGTATTTTCTAATTCTAAATAGTTCATTTTTAATGGTACAAATATTAATTTTTCTTGTACAATATCTATTTTTTGAAATAGATTATTTGTTGTTATTGAATTTTTTTGAATATATTCTGTACTTAATAAATTATATATTCCTGTCGCTATACTTAGATTATCTATTCTTTCCTCTCCATCGTCATATGTGGAACTATTTATATTTATTCTATCTAAATATGTTTGTACACAATTTCTTATTGTAAAAAAGTCTATATTATCAGTGACAGGTCCTATTTCTGTTTTGTCATAATCTATTATTTCACCTATATCGCCTTTTTTATATTCTGTATTCGAGTTATTTAATATAATTAATAAAGTACTAATTAAAATAATCATTATTATTAATGTAATTATTATTGCAATTACTATTTTTTTCATAATTACTAATTTTCCTTTCTTTACCTTCGCAATAAAATTGCGAAGGTAATATCTTTTTTATTGCACAAACCTGTATACCCTTGTGTATGAAGCTGGATTATCCTGATACACCTCTATCTGTCGAGGTTTTGGCAATCTCCCTGAACGTGCTGCTACATAATTTCCATTTCCTATATATATTACAACATGTTCTGTTCTCCATAATACATCTCCTGGCATTAATTGTACATTTGTTGGGTTGCCTACATAATATTGATTATAATTAGGATAATCATATGTAGTAATAGGCATAGCTATTCCAAAAAATTTCTTATATAGTCTATACACTAAACTTGAACAATCATAATAAAATTCACTCATTCTTAACTCTTGACTATATCCATATCTATCATCATTTGCTATCCTTACAGCTTCCTGTAGCATGGCTTCCATCTTAGATTTTGCGTCTCCTGTCAATTCTACATCTCCAACCGAAGAACTCATTTCAGTTGCATCTTTATATTTATCATAAAACATTTGTGCATATGGTATTCTAAAATTTTGGTCTGACGCTTTTGGCCTTTCAAATACAAAGCAAAATGCTAATGTTGCTTCTTCAATTGTTGTAGCATCTTTCCACGATGAATATGAATATCCTCGTTTTGGTGTTCCCATCTGGTATGTTGCATATCCATTTGCTCCTCCTGATGGTGAAATTTCGCCCAACAAATATTCTATCTGCATACTCGCATCATTTATTTCTACTCCCTTACTCTGCGCAAATAGATATAATCCCTGTTTTCTTCCTGCTGTCGTCCATTGTGCTAATCCATACCCTGCACTATCATTTACAAAGTTTGTATATGTACCATTATTTACAGATTCTGTATATTGCTCATCAGTCATACCAAGTCTTGACTCAGCTGAATCTTCTAAATTATTTGTTCTAACTCCTGATTCTGCATAAAGGTTTCCTAATACTCCTGCTGCTGCTATTTTTGAATATCCTGCATCAAGTAATGCAAACCAAATTTGTTCTTCTATTGAACCTCCATAGAATCCTCCGACTGTTGTCATTTTAAATACATCTTCAAAATTGAAATTCTCTAATCTGTAGTATTCTTTACCTGTAGCTTTATTTAATAAGTACTTTGTCAAATCTACCATATCTGTTGTTTCAGGGTTATTACTTAATATTTCCATTAGCCAGCTTCTATTTTGTAATATAAATTCTTGTTTATTTGATTTTCTAAATAATGAGCAAAAATTTTCTCCAATTTTGAATCCTGCTGAGTCAAATTCCCCCTGTGGATTTGTTTTCTCATGTATCTGTGTCGAATCTGGATTATTAACATATATTTTACTATATGTATATCGCTCTTCTTTTACTGTTATAGCTGATGTACATAATGTAGACCATGTTTCTCCCATATAATGCATTGTTGTTACTACTTCTTCATTCACTGGTACATTTATAACATTTCCTGTAGTTGTATTTCTAAAACTCATATTTATAGTATTGTGTTTTACATTTGTTGTTTCAACATTCAATTCTTTATTTTCTCTACTATTTTCTACTTCTGTTTCTGTGTCTTCACCTTGAGTAGTTGTCTCTGTACTATCTGGTGTTCCATCTTCTATTTTATGCCCATCTGTAAAATATTCATACTCTGTACTGTATCTGATTGCCCAAACATCTGCGTAAGTTAATTTTACTTCTAAAGTATTTGTATATGTATAAACTGTTTTTTTAACATAATAGTCTTCTGGTGTTTCTGATCCTATATGTCTTGCTTCTGTTGACATACTTTGCATTGGTCCTTTTGTCTCGGTTGTTGTTGCTCCTCCTACTGGGGTATATCCTGGCATCTTATTTAGTTCACTAGAAGGCACTTCTGATGTTGTTATTTCTTGCTTTCCAGTTACTTGTTCATATTGTTTTGTTTGTCTTGAATATGTATAATTCGTTATTGTGGTATCTTCTGTTACATTATCATATATAGAAATTATTATTTCGCTATCATATGCTAATTTAGCTAAACCTTCTACAAAGTCATAATCTTCTATCATTACTAATAACGCCCACATATATTCAAATGGTAAATTGTATTTTGCTGGTATCATTGTTTTATATGGTATTATTTTTGTTTCATATCCTGCACTTACAAATGTAGGATTTTCATTTGTAACTCTATCATCGTATTCGCTTATATCAACAGTTGTATCGTTAGTTTCTACTTTAACATTTTCCTCTAGATAATATGCAATTTCTATATCGTTACTTTCAGTCATTGTAAAATATTTTAATATTTCTGCATCATTCTCCTCTAGTAATTTATCAAATTGTTCTTCTTCTATATATTTTAATCTTGTTGCTTGGGTATCTCCATTTAAATATCTATCAAAGAAAATTCTTCCATTTAACTTATTTGTATTTTTTAAATGTTCTAAATATGGCATCTGTGTAACCAATTCTGCATTCATTAAATATTCAAGTTGTTCATATTTATCTAGATATTTACTATAGACTTCTTTATTTAATTCCCATACTAATTCTATTACATTTATATTTTCTACATCTGTAAAAACTTTTTGTAATCCTAACATTTCTATTGCTTTTTCTATAAATCTTTTTTTGAATTCTTCTCCACTATAACCACTATTTTCTAAATCTGTCTTTATTTTTTCTATTTCACTATCAGGATAGCCTTCATTTCGTAAAGCATCTTCTAAAATAGACATTATATCTGTCTCTATTCCATTTTTAGTAACAGTAGTACCATTTCTATATGATCTTGGTGAATTCTCATTTCTGTCCCAAGTTTCATCAATAATTGTAAGTATATATCCACCACCTACTACTACTATTACTACGATAATTATCACTGGTAATAAAATGATCAGAATTTTCTTTAATAATCCAAATATGAATTTCTTTGTCATTATTTTCCTCCATCATTTTCTGTTATATAGAAGATAAGATAAGATATACCTATCTTATCTAGTCTAAATATCTATATAAAATGTATAAGTTTCTTGATTATTAATATCTAAATTGTTTTTGTAATCTGATATTAACTTTGAGAAAACTAGATATTCTATCTTTCTACTGGTTGTATACCCATTTGAAAATGTTACTTCTATATTTTTTTTCGTTCCTTTATTTATTGTTAAATCATTTGCTTGCAATTTATGATTATGTGCTTTATATTTTATCTCTTTTGTATCTTGTAGATAAATTGTATCACTATCTTGTAAAGTATCTAAAATAACATTTTTTTCTGATTTGTTATTTATTTGTAAATTATAAACTTCATAATCCATATATGTATCTTTGCTAACTACTTTAATCTCTAAATCATTTTTCTCAGAAGTCTTGTTTATTTCTGTTCTTCCAATATAATTATTAATATTTAATTTGTAAGTTTTATTCTTTTCTAGAAGAGTCATATATTCTATATATGTATCTGTATCAGCAGCATTTCCTGTTGCTAACATATCTTCTATTATGGTTACTTTATATGTTGAACTTGTCCAATTCTCTATTAATGCTACCTTGTTTCGAGTAAAAAATCCTTGCCAATAATTCTTTTTGAAAACTTCTAGTGTTGGATATAATTCCTCTTTACATTCTTCTGTTAATAACTCATATGCTTGTTCTACTTCTCCATTATTACAATAACTTATAAAATTATTTATTATTTCTTTTGCTGTTTTTAAACTATTAGATGATATTGAAGTTCCATCAACTAATGATTTATTATCTGATACAATTGCATTAGTATTCTCTTTTCCATTTATATTTTCTATTATGTTGTCATTTATTTGTTTATTATTACTAGAGTTTCTTTGCTTTAATAAATGATTAAGTAAATTCATTATGCCTATTATAACTACTACAACTATTATTATTATCCAGATTTTTTTCTTATTTTGATAATAAAAGTGTCTTATACTATGCATATCTTATCCTTTCTATTAAATAATAATATTATGTTACATTACCATCTATATTAGCTACTGCTTGTCTTAGTCTATTTATTTGCTCAGTTGAATAATGTTTTCTTTCTTTTAATCCCTTCATCTGGTCATCTAATGTCTTTTGACTTCCATTAACTTTTTCTGCTATCTTAGCTGCCATAATTCTTTTCTTATCTGTTGCTCTAGATCCTAATCCTTTTTCTTTCATTGCATCAGCAATTATTCTATCATCTTTAACTCCATATTTTTTATATTCAAATGCTTTTTCCATAGCTTCATTTATTTGTCGTTTTTTATTAATTCCTGTTATTCCTAATTTTTGTTCATATATTTTTCTTGCTTCTTTATCCTTCAAAAATTGCTTTTTAGCAAATTCATTTCTAACATCATCATCATTTGTTTCATTAGCTACTTCTTGTTTAAAATCTCTAATTCTAGCTCCTGTTCCTTGCATATCATTATATGCTCTTTCTCCTATAGCAGAACCAACTGCTCCTCCTGTAGTAGCATATGACATTACATTTTGTACATTTCCTGTTGCTGCTCCTATTATTCCTCCAGCTATTCCAAATACTGCTCCTCCTGCCATTTTTATTCCTGTTTTTCCTAATGATCTTACAAATTTCTTTCCTGATGCTAAAGTTCTTTTTCCTACAACTCTAGCAAAAGCTCTTTTTTTACTTATAACTGGACTTTTTTCTTTCCTTTTACTATATTCTGAATCACTAAAGTCTTGTTCTGATTGTTCTGTTCTTCCTCTATTTCTGTTATCGTTATCATCTTGTCCACTTCTATTTTGTCCATTCTCTCCTTGGTTTTGACCATTTTCTCCTTGGTTTTGACCATTTTCTCCTTGATTCTGTCCGTTTCCATCTTGGTTCTGCCCATTTTCTCCTTGATTCTGTCCATTACCTCCTTGATTTTGTTCATTTCCATCTTGCTCATTTCCATTTTGACCTTCTCCGCTTTCTTCTCCCTCACCTTGATTTCCTTCATCTTCTCCACCATCATTTGGAAAGTCATCATCATCTCCTACATCATCTGCTAAGTCATCAAATGTATGAGTTTGTTTAAATTTAGGGTCTTTGTTTTTGTCTTTTTCTCCAGAATCAGGTCCTTTTCCTCCTTTAGCAAATTTATTTAAACTTTTTAATCCTGTCATTGCTAATGCTGCTCCTCCTGCTCCTGCAAGCAATCCTGGAGTTTGGGCTTTATCAAATCCAAAGAATTTACGTACAATTTTTTCTGCAGGAATCATAAAACTTATAGCAACTATTGCATATAGGAAATTCTCACTTGCTAATTGGAATGCTGATGACACTAATACAAAATATAATAACATATGCATTGGCTGTATTAATAAATTAAATATATATTCTTTAAACCACATATTAAATGCCTGAGCTTTTCCATCATTTATCTTATCTATCGGATATGTTAATGCGACTAATGGTGCTATCATTGTAAGGAATGCCATATATAGTACCCTTCTTAAATATGTAAATGAGAAAAATATTATAAATAATACACAAATTATATATATAACAGCATAACCAACATATGAAAATCCTACTGAAAATTGCGCCATCATTCTTATATATCCAAACATATTAGTTGGGAATGAAAATAATTCGTTACTTAAACCTATGCTTGAACCATCTACAAAATAAGGACTATCAGGATTACTAGCATCAAATCCTAGTTCTTTTAAATTGTCCTTCATTGTGGTGTTTGGCTCCATCATAACCATATATATTCCACCTTCATTTGATGTGCTATTTATGAAATTAGTTGCATATTCAACTAGTTTTACAGAGAATAACATTATATAATGCATACAAAATATTAAACAAATAGATACTATCCAATCTACTAACATATTTTTATACTTTGCTTTATCATTTGGATTTAAACTACTAAAAATTATTCTTATACCTATATATATTAAAACTAGCATTGATGCTATAATGGATATATTTCTAAGTCTATAATACCATGACGACACTACTCCTCTTAATTGTGATGATGCACTACTTGTAGATGTTATTTCATCAACAGCTTCATCATATTTGCCATTTCCATTTTTATCATAATAATATATTTTGTATCCTTCACTATTTGTAGTCTCTAATGGTTTCTTTTCCTCAAAGAAATTAACATCAAATAGTAATATATCTCCTGCAAATATTGATCCTAAATGTAAACTAAAGAATGGTAAATATACTTTGCTAGGTAAATCATCTTCCTTATATACTACTCCTCTGAAAGCATTTCCAGACTTATCTACCCCTGATATTTCTTCTCCACTAACTAACTCTCTTCCTCCTGCTATTGCAGCGACAAAACCTCCTATAATACACTCAGCTCCTGCTACCAGTAATCCTGCGACAAGACTACCTGTTAATACCCCTACAACTACTGCCACAACTACTCCTATCGCTACAACAATACCTGTTGCTACGGCTTGCCAAAATCCTGTTGTCGTCGGTACCTTTTGTAATGCATCTAAAAGTCCATTTCCCATAATAGCTTTATTTGCTACAGAATATACTCCATCTGCTAATGCAACAAAAAGGCTAATAGTTGATCCTAACAATTTTCCTCCCCAGTCTGAATCATCATTTTCTGCTTGTACTTGGTTTATGCCTGAAAAGTTAAATAAAGTTAAGAAAAGACAAATTATTGCTATTTTTCTTATAAAACTCTTTTTTGTAAAAATCTTCATTACTATACTCCTTGTAATTCTTTATTCTTTCTGCTTTTTACCAACTTGTTAAGATTCGTTTCTACGAATTCAAATTCTTTCTGTGTAGGTGTAATTTGAATAATCGCTGATTCTTGACCTACTTTAAGTAGTCCTTGACCTATTGAACAAGTTGTTAAAAACCCTGCTTCTCCTTCGCTTAATTTAAATACTTCTTTTAAATAATTTATTTCTGATTTATCTTGTGCTAAAAATAACTTTGTATCTGATGATGTAAGAACAACTTGTGCTTCTGGTTTTTCATAAAAGTCTTGAAATCTTTGTGAAACTACTGCTAATGATACATTTCTCTTACGTGCACGTCTTGCCATTGTATTTAAAAAGTCTACTGCTTCTGGAAAAGGTAATAGCATCCATGCTTCATCTACAATAACTCTTTTCTTTGTTGCTCTGCTTCTATCTTCACTATTTTTCTTTACAAATTTTTCCCATATCCATGTTAATAAAATTTGTTGTGCAAGTGGTCTCGCAAATTTCTCCTCTAATTGTGAAATATCTAAATTTATAAATGGCGATCCTTCTAATAGCTCAAATGTTGATTGTCCATCAAAGTATGCCATTTGTCCCTTATATTCTCTTACATATTGTTTCATTACTTTTATTAAATAACTATAATGAAATTGATAATCAACATTATCATTATCTTTAGCTTTTTGTACAATTCTTCTGTACCAACTTCCTATAGTTGGCATTATTTTTTTATCACGATACAACTGCCCATTCCTATTTAAATTCCCATTGTTTTGATATAAACTATTTGGGTCACTTGTAATTCCTGTTTCTCTATATTCTTCTGCAACTGATTCTGCAATAATTTGCTTTGTAAGTTCATTTACTTCTTTACTTCTTGTACTTCCTCTTGCCATTGTTAATAAACTTTGTGTAACATCTTCTACTTTATTTTCAACATTTAAAATTGTTTTTTCTCTTCCTGTTATTTCATCCTTTATTGTTTCTGTTTCTATATCAAATAAATTAATTACTGTTTTTGATGTTGGACTTAATACTACATTTATTCCTCCTAATGATTCTGCTACAATAGAATACTCTCCTTCTGCATCTAATGCTAAGCTTTCAACTCCCATTAATACAGAAGAACGTGAAATTAATGTTTTCATTGTTACTGATTTTCCTGCTCCTGATTTTGCAAATACAACCATATTATAATTTGTAAGTGATTGATGAAAGTTATCAAACATTATTGGCGTTCCTGTTTGTCTATTAAATCCTAGTGGAATTCCTGTTGCATGCCCTACTTCTGATTCTGTGAATGGAAATACTGTTGCCATTGATCTTCTATCAAATGTATGTGTTTTATCTATACTATTTTTCATTAATGGTACATTACTTCTAAAAGCTTCATCCTGTATTGCCCATGCAGTTTTCACGCCTACTAAATTTTTTGACATTTCTGTCGCTAGTAATTTTGTCATTCTTTCCAAATCTTGCATATTGTATGCAAATATTGTCGAAATTATAGATGCTTCATAAAGTTTATTATATCCTGCAGCAATTTCATCTCTTAGTTGTTCAGCTTCATATTTTTTTTGTGATAATATACTCTCTCTGTTTATATTACCCTTGTCCACTGCTACTATTCTTTCTGTTTCTAGTTCGTTAATTACCCTGTTTAATTCATTTTGTGATTTTGCCTCTTGAACTGGTGTTATGTATATAGATGTATTTATATCTCCAAAAAAATACATATCTCTAAATAATTCTGGAAAAGTACACATTCTAGGTAATGTTGATATAAAGAAACTTCTTGCATATCTTTTCACATTTGATATTATTTCTAAATGATCTATGTCTGACGCATCTATTCCAGATGGTGCAATCAATTCTTTTATTGTTTGTTTTCTTAAAATCTCTTCATTGTCGTTATTATTCTGTTGTAGTTTTAGGTTTTCTTCCTCTTTTTTTCTTAGGCCTTTCTTCATTGTCACTACCTCCTTCTTTTGTTTTTATCTTTTCTTTTGCTTCATTTATAGCTTTTGCATTATCTATTTTTTGTTTTGCATTTTTTATTACATCTTTTTCTATATATTCTTCATTTTCATCTAATAATAATTTTGCTAGCTCATCTATTAAATATTCTATATTATCTTCTTTTTCCTGAACTTCTTGTCTTTTCTCACTCATTGCTTCATTTAGCTTCTCTCTTGCTTTTTCTACTGCTTTTTCTTCAATTATTTTATCCAACTCTTGCATTTTTTTATCTAACACTTCTGGTGCTGTCGAATACATTTCATTATAGTTTGCCATTATTGCTTTATCAAATCCAAATACTTCTGCTTCATCTCTGTTATATGACATATATAACAAATCTATTATTTCATCTGATTTTAATATTTTAGCTCTTACTCCACAAGCTGCAATTGATGCTACAATTGCTTGTGCTCTTGTGTATAATTCTGAGAAAACTAAACTTTTTGTTTCTTCTTTATCTAAATTACTTAAACCTAATTCTGATGCATAATATGGTACTATTATATAATATTTTTTGTTTAAAATATTTTTATTTAAACTCATTCTTTCTGTATTACTTATTATATCTTTTCCATATTCACATAAGTTTGACTGTTTTGTAAGTTCAAAGAATGCTCTATCTAACTCTTCTTTTGAATATTTTTTTGATTCTATCATTTCATCATAACTTATTCTCATTACATTTAATTTGTCTTCATTTTTTCTTAATCTCTCTTTATATGTTTGTATACTAGACTCCAAATTTACTGTTCTTGTTTGTATGTATATTTGAATTGGATTTCTTAATGTATTAAGAAATTGTACAAATCCATCTTCTACAGATGTTTTTTCGACCCCTGACATCAAATCATAATTTACACCTTGACATTCTACTATCATTAAAAATCTCTTACTGTTGTCTTGTATAATCATATTGTCATCTACTGTTTCAAATTCCATAAACTTATGTATTGATTGTTTATTCTCTCCTAAGCTTTTTTGCTTTTTCGAATTTTCTTTTTTATCGTCTTTCTGTTCTGTTTCTTCTAATTCTTTTTGTTTGTTTTTTATAGTCATTATTGCAAACACAGCTATTAGTACAAATAGTAGTATTACAATTGCAACTAGTGAATAGGTTAGCAATGCTGTTAATTTTTCTGGATTATTCATTTATTCTTCCTCCTTTGTATATACATATAATTTTCTTTTGTTGTTTTTAAATTTTATATATCTTTTTATAACATCATCTATATTTTCTCCACCTGCTTTTCTTGTGATGTATAAACCGCTACTATCAGGGATCTTAAAATTTCCTATTATATATCCTATACATGCAAAAATAATTGTTATTACTATTCCAACTACATTTAAATTAACCATAGCAAATATTAGATAAAATATTAATCCTATTCCTGCTGAAGCACATGTCCATATAAATCCTTTTGTTGAAAATATAAATAGTATTTTCCCTTCCCCTTTTACATTCCTTGGTAAATTATAAGTTCCCATCTTTTTTCCTCCTATGTTACACAATTCTATACATTATTATTATATCAAAAAAAATCGATAAATAAAAGTATTTATCGACTTTTTTTTTATATTTTTTATGCTTTCACTTATTGTAAGAAATCATATACTGCTCCAGCTATCATAGGAGCTAAGAAAATGCATATTGCTCCAACTAAGTATGGTATCATTGATTTTTTATAATCTGCCTTATCTTCTGCACTTCCCATCATATATTTGAATCCTAATACCATTAATATTATTACTGCTGCTATTGAACCTACTATTCTTAAAATTCCTATTATTTGGTTACCAAAACCTGTAACGGTACTTGTATCTGTAGGGTCTGTTCCTGTTAAATCTGCAGGGTTTACTGCAGCTAATGCCATATTAGCAATACTAAATATTAATACCATAGCCATTAATATTATTGATACTATTTTAATAGTTTTCTTATTCATAACTATTCCTCCTTTTTATTTATTTATGTGAATCTAACTGTTGTTAGAATTTTAATAACTAATTTTTTATACTTGTTTTAATATTGTTATTACTATTTTCCATATTCCAAATGCACTAAATGTTACTATACATCCTACTGCATATACAATCAATGTTTCTTTTACTTTTGCTTGCTCTGCTGAACTTTCTGTCATATATTTTATTCCTAAAATAACTCCTATTATTACAGAGGCTATTATTCCTATTATTAGTAATGTATTATATATATAATCTATTGCATTTTGTATCTTTCCCTTATCATTAGTGATAGTACTATTTTTCCCTAATTCTAAAAAATCATCTCCATTTGATATGATATTTCCAAAATAGCTATCACCTTGTTGTACATTTGATGAATTATTTGTTCCTCCACCTTTGCCTTTTCCTGTAGCATATACAGTACAATTCCATAATTGAAATATTAAAATTGTGAATATTGTAATTATAGTAAAAATAAGGTTTTTTCTTTTTATCATAATATCACCTTCTACCTATTATATTATAACGTAACTTTAAAATAATTGCAATATTTTTATTAATATTTGTTGTAATATGTATTTTTATGTTTTTAACACTTATTCTTTATATAAATTTTATAGTAATTCTGATCCTATATTATATAAAATATTTGGTAATGCTGATACTGTAAATACTAAAACTGCTCCTATTAACCATGGTATCATAGTTTTTTTGTAACTTGCTTTATCTTCTGCACTTCCTAACATATATTTAAATCCTATAATCATTATAGTTATTACACTTACTATAGTTCCTACAAGATTTATTGCACCAAGAATTACACCTGCCTTATTCATAATTGCATCTTCATTTGTTATTTGTGATGGTCTAAAATCTTCCAAATTTTCTAGTAAATCTGGATTTTTTGTTCCCCCACCTTTGCCTGTAGCATAAACAGTAGTTGTTAATAATTGTATTATTAACATTACTAATATTGCAAATATTATAAATATATTCTTTTTGCTTTTCAACATAAAATCACCCTCTATATATATAATTATAACGTAATTTTATAATATTTGCAATATTTTTGTATCTTTTTGTAGCTAAATAAAAACTTATATATTGTATGCTTTATATAACTTATTAGATATTTTCTATTTCTGGATTATCCTTTATAATTTTTTCAACAATATCTTTTTTAAGATTAAATGAAGTTACATATCCTTGTAAATACTTTGCCTTATCTTTTAATGCTGCTGTTTTTTCATTTACATATATTTTAGATTTGCCTTTTCCGTTATTCGCTTCTTGTACTAAATTAGATACTGGTGAATTTCCGTCAAATGCTATTAATATTGAATTTCTACGTTCAAAAATTTCATAATTAAAACTTTTATAAATTCCCATTGCATCATTTTCTATTGACACTCTAATTCCATTGATGCTTTTGTTTGATAATTTATTAACTTCTTCCTTAGATATCATTCTAGGAATAATCGCATTTATTTCAAATTTTTTATTTAATTTTTTGCATAAATCTATTATCGCTTTTTCATACCCTTCTACAGTATGACCTATAACAAAATACGCTTTATTGCTATCTATTCTTTTTATTAATCTTTCTAATATTTTTTTTCCTTCATTAGTTATATATGTTTTTCTTCCTTTATTATTAAAACTGCCTCCTGCAATTATAATAGGAATTTTGTCTTCTGGTAATTGCTTTACTTTTTCTTTTAATATTTTATCAGCTTCAACTTTATCAATTATTCTCATTGGTGTATCATTATTCTTATTTTTTAAATGATTTTCATTTTCTTCTTGTGTAAGTGCTTCTCGTATTGTTCTTCCGTTTAAAAATTTTTCAAACTTTTTTGTTTTATCCTCAAAATATTTATTATTTCTTTCTATTATTTCTTCTTCTACTTTTCTCATTTGTAAAAAGTTTTGTTCATCTAATTCTAATAAATTTTGTAATGCCAGTTGCTCATCAATTGCATCCGTTCCATAAAATCCACACCCATCTGTTCCTTGTATACATTTTATATTTTCTTTTAAATATTGTTTTATTGGATGCTTTTTTAAATCATTTAAATTATTTAGTCTAACATTAGATGTTAATTGAAATTCTAATACCACTTTTGATTTTTTTATATTTTCTATAAGTTTTTTTCCTTCCTTTGTTTTTAGATTTGCAGTATATATTCCATGTCCTAATCTTACTCTTGGCATTTCCTGTTCTTTCGCTAATGCTTCTTGAACACATTCTATTGATTTCGCCACATTATCTTTTAAACTATCATTTTCTCCAGCATGAATTCTTATAGTAAAATCTTTATCCTCTTTTACATATTCTACTAGTTCCTGAATTACTGGTCTCAATTCTGTTATATCATTTGTCTCTTCTCCAATGAAATCACTTCCTACAATATATGGACTTTTTGCAACAGTTTTTAATACATCTAAATTTTTTCTTAAATAATTTCCTGTAACTATTTGATCTTTTATTATTGTTAATGGTATTCTCCTTAATCCCACTAAAAATCTTATTTTTACACCAGTTTCTTTCTCTATATGTGGCATTATTTCATGTATTTCTTCTATTAATTTTATTGCTGGTCCATCTGATTTTGCTAAATCTGTATCTGTTATTTCTACATAATTTATTCCTTGTTTTGAATATTCTCTTCCTACCCATAATAATTTATCTTGACGCAATGTTATTGTTTTTAAGTTTTCTTTTTCACTATCTTTAAGCATTAATTTTAAAATATTTTTTATATCACTTTCTGGTATTTTTTCTATTTTTTCATTTTCTATTTTTATTTTTTCTTCACTTTCTATTCCCTTACAAAATACATATCTATATATATATAATTTTTCTAAATTAGTAAATACAGCTTGACCATCTTTTAGTATAGATAAACTTGTTCTTATTTCTGAAATATTGTATTCCGCATTTTCTAAATTATTTAATATTAAATCTGCAAAATTAATAAATGTATTATCATCTATTTTTCTAATTAAATATTTTCCTTTTAATTCTGAATTTACAAATTTTTTTTCTATCTCTTCTCTTTGTTGATATATTCTTTCTTCTTGTTCCTTTGTTATTTTTAAATTTAATTTTTTTATATAATATAATGGATATTTTATTTGATGTTTTATCCCTAATGATATTAAAATATCTGGTGATAAATTGGCATTCATATGTGTATGTAAATCTGTTCTAAATTTTGTTTTTTTCAGTAAATATGATTTTACTATTGTTTTTTCTATAGGAATTTTATATTCCTTTGTTTGCGACATTAATGTTTTTGTTATTGCTGGTATTTTTGCTTTTATCTCTATATTTCCATTTTCATATATATTTGCTATTTTAAATCCTCCAAGCCTAAATATATATACTTCTTTATTATCACCATTTATGCTTGCTGGTATTTTTCCTTTTATTATTTTCATGTCATTTTTATTTTTTTGTGTTTCTACTTTAAGTATTTTTGCTAAATTTGTTATTAGGTTTCCTGTATTATGATTTGGTGTTTCTAATACATATTCTATTTCATCTTTTCCTGTTTTATATAAATTTACTATTATATCTTTTTCTTTATCTAAATAAAATTTATTTATATATTTATTCATTTTATTCTCCCTTTTATTTTATTATTTAATATTTTTTATTATATGAATTTTATTTTTCAGATATTTATTTTTTATTTAATTTTTATTTTATTTAAATTTTATTTTTTATCATTTATTATTTTAATTTTTTGTTAATATTTATATTATTAAATTTTATTTTTCATATATTTGTTTTCTGTTTTTTGTTTGATATTTATTTTATTTTTTTAATATTTATTCATTTGATTTTTTTGTTTTTTTATTAATAATTATTTTATTAAATTTTATTTTTCATATTTTTATTTTCTATTTTGGGTTTGATATTTATTTTATTTTTTTAATATTTATTCATTTGATTTTTTTGTTTTTTTATTAATAATTATTTTATTAAATTTTATTTTTCATATTTTTATTTTCTATTTTGGGTTTGATATTTATTTTATTTTTTTAATATTTATTCATTTGATTTTTTTGTTTTTTATTAATAATTATTTTATTAAATTTTTATAGTATTTATTTTATTTATAATTTTATTATTTAAATTTATTATATTTATTTTTAATTATTTTCTATATTAGAATATATATAAAAATTTTCTATTTCGCCTATTTTTTTCATATTTTCTATTATATATTTCCTAACTTTTTTTGATTCTTGCCATAAAAGCTCTTCTTCATCTTTCACAATTAAAATTTCTAAATTATTTATATTTTTTATTTTTTCAATTAACCCCTCTTCTCCATTTTCTCCTAAGTTACCTAAAAATGGTAAATCTAACATTCCATTATTTAATTTTAAAGGTACCATATATAATGCTGCTTCTTTTGAACATATTATAACAGTATTTTCTGTATTTCTTATATATTTTAATATATTATTAATTTTTTCTATTGTTTCTTTTCTAATTACTGCTCCATAAAGTGGATTTTCTTTTTCTATATTATATTCTGATTTTAAATAATTTATATTAATTCTCCAATTTCTAAAATGATATATTGAATATCCTAAATTAATAATAATTAAAAATAATAATAAACTAATTATTATTTTTTTATTTATTTTTATTTCTATTTTTTTTAAAATTATATTTATTATAAAAATAAATAATATTATTGATAAATAAATTGACAATAGGACATGTATATTATTCATAATTGGCCAGGAAATTAATATAAGTGGAAAAGAAAAACAATTCATTATTATTAGTTTTTCTTTTTCTGATTTCTCAATTTTTATTTTTTTATTTTTTATAAATATAATAGAACATATTAAATTAGAAAATATAAAAAATATAATAATTAATATATTAGAAATGTCTATAAAAATATTTTTATTAGCAAATTCCTTTATTCCTAATATTGTATAATTAATAAAATTATATAAATTATTATTTGTGTATAAAATAATTAATAATAAATTAATTAAAATTATAAAAATTAAAAATTCAACAATTAAATTTTTTATTTTTAATTTTATTTTATTTTTTTGAAATAATTCATATAATAATAATCCTAATCCATAATAAATTCCGATATTTTGTTTTGTGCAAAATATCAAAAATACTATAATTCCCTGAATAATATTATTATATTTATGTTTTTTTATACAAAATAATACTCCTAATATGCAAAACATTAATGCCATTATATTATAATTTGCTTGAGTTAATATTATTATATAATTTTTTATCATAATTAATATTACTGTTATAATCATTGATAATATTTTTTTTATTCCTAATTCTTTTAGTAATAAATATGTTAAAAAATAAAATATTGATATTATTATTATATTATATATCCTAAATATTAAAAAATTTGCTCCCAATATATTGAATAATATTTTTCCAAATATAAAAAATAATGGTGTTATTATTACATTAAAATCTTTATATATTTCATAACCATTATACATCTTATAAACACTTTGAAAATTCCACAATTCATCTGACGATGCTAAAAATACATTCATTGTAAGACCAAATATTGATAACACAATTAATAAAATAAAAAAAATATTATCATGCTTTTTTATAAAATCTATTCCTCTTTTACATACATTATTCATTGTTGTTTTCCCTTCTTAAAATGAAATACATATCTATTATAATTTCTATTTTATATTATCACAATTATTTTTTAGTGTAAAGGAGAAACCAAGGAATTTTACATAATTCCTTGGTATATTGATATTTTCTCCTGTTGCATTAAGGACATTTATTATTTTTTACTCTGCATATGAAGGTTCTGTGCCAAAATATTGATTTCCTATTACCTCATATCTATTTCCTTGCAATGTTTCTGATTGATATATAAGGTTATTAGGTCCTATAGCTCCGTTTTCTAATAATTCTTCTGCCCATTCATATACAATATCTGGTATCTCTTGACCTTCTGTAACTTTTTCCAGCGTCCTATTTGCATATTGTCCTTTCGAAAATACAACCTCTTGTATTGTTGTAGCACCTCTATAATTATTATCTGCTCGATGAATAACTACACTCCCTGCTAATTTAAATACCCTTTCAACAATCTTCGGATTTTGTTCTAACATACTAAGAAATTCCTCTTCTTCTGCAAACATCGTTTGCGCCAAGAACTCTATATCTTCTTCCGTATATTCCATATATTTTTCTTTTTTATATTTTATATTTATATCCTCATTAATTCCTTCTTCTGGAATAGGTAAAGAATCTATATATTCTTTTACGCATACTTCTAATGGTTCTCTTTCTGCATATATATAATCTTTGTCTATTTTCGAATTTTCTTCTATCTTTTCTAATGCTTCAATATTTTTTCCTCCCCAATATAATACGCCAATAGTTACAATTGATAAAGTTACAGATATCCTAATAAGTATCCTTTCTAAAATTCTAATTACCCGCCTATTTCTTTTTCTGTTGTACATTTCTCTCCTCCTTTTTATCTTTCTATTTTATTTTTAAACAGAAATTATGCTTTTAAGTTATCTTTTATTATACCATATTTACATAACTTTTTCAAATTGATCACATTCTGTGTGTGATTAATTTATGATAAAATCACCCTAAGAGAATATCTGATGAAAAGTACACTGCTCTATTTGAAATAAAATGAAAGTGAAATATTTAATGAATACAAATAAGAATATAATTATTTAAGAAATCTCTTTTTATTGTGAAGATTTTACAAAAAAATACTAGCTATTCTAAAGCTAGTAATGTTTGGCGGAGAAAGAGGGGTTCGAACCCTCGCGCCCGTTGCCAGACCTAACAGTTTAGCAAACTGTCCCCTTCACCACTTGGGTATTTCTCCTTATAAATAAAAGTTAGATATAATCCTACTTTAATATCTAACTTGTTTGGCGGAGAGGGTGGGATTCGAACCCACGGTAGGCTACAAACCTACGCCAATTTTCAAGACTGGTGCCATAAACCAACTCGACCACCTCTCCATATGTTACTAGCTTACACTGGTAACATTATTTATATTAACATATTTAACATCATGTTGTCAATAGTATTTTTAGAATTTTTGTAACTTGTCAAACCGCTATTTTATTTATTATTGCTTCTATTTTATTAATCCTAAAATTCTTTCTAAATCGTCATTGGAATTATACTCTATTATTATTTTTCCCTTTTTTCTACCTGCATCTAATTTAACTTTTGTTCCAAAATATCCCTGAAATGTATCTTCTATATCTTTAAATAAATATTGATATTTTTCATCTACCCCTGGACTGTTCTTTTTTAACTTAGCTTTTTTCTCAGCTTGTCTTACACTTTCTCCTCTTTCAATCATTCTTACTGCCATATCATATTGTTTCTTAGGTTCTGGAACTGCCATTAATGCCTTACAATGTCCTTCTGTTAATTTTCCTTGTTTTACTAATTCTAAAACATCTGGGCTTAAATTTAAAATCCTTACTGAATTTGCTATACTACTTCTACTTCTTCCTAATGTCTTTGCCACCTGTTCTTGTGTCAAATCGTATTCTATCATAAGACTTTTTATTCCTAATGCTTTGTCATATGCATTCAAATCTTCTCTTTGTATGTTTTCTATCAATGCTATTTCTTTGTTTCTTCTCTCATCATTTTCTCTAACTATTGCTGGTATCTCTTCTATACCTGCTAGTTTAGATGCTCTCCATCTTCTTTCTCCTGCTATAATTGCATAATATCCATCTCTTTTTGTTACTACTATTGGCTGTATTACACCATATGTTTTTATTGAATCTGCAAGTTCCTCTAATGATTCTTGATTAAATATTTTTCTTGGTTGATCCCTATTAGGTTCTACTTCTGTAACTTTTAAATTCTTTAGTATATCATTTTCTTGCATTTGCTCTTCTTCTATAATTGGTCCACTAAATAATGCATCTAATCCCTTCCCTAATCCTGTTCTTTTTGCCATTAATATCAATCCTTTCTTTATATATCTTCATTATAACTTTTCTCATTAGTACTATTCTCATTTTGCTTTAAGAATTCTCTTGCAAATTTTTCATAACTTTTTGCACCTTTTGAGTGTGCGTCAAATAGCGTTACTGGCATTCCATAACTTGGTGCTTCACTTATTCTTACATTTCTTGGTATTGCTGTTTTATATACCTTATTTTCAAAGTATTTTTTTACTTCTTTTACAACTTGATTAGAAAGATTTGTTCTTATATCATACATTGTTAACAATGCGCCTTCTATTTCCAAACTTTTGTTTAGGTGTTTTTTTACTAGATTTATTGTATTTAATAGTTGTCCTAACCCTTCTAGCGCATAATATTCACATTGTACAGGTATCAATATACTATTTGAAGCAGTAAATGCATTTAGTGTTATTAGTCCTAATGATGGAGGACAATCTATTAGTACATAATCAAATTCTGTTTTCATTTCTTCTATTTTGTCTTTTAGTCTTTGTTCTCTAGACATCATTGATACTAGTTCAACCTCTGCTCCAGCTAAATTAATATTTGATGGACATACTTTTAAATTTTTTATATTTGTTTCTTGTATAGTTTCATCCATGGTTGTATCGTTAACTAAAACATCATATACTGAATATTCCACTTCTTTGGTTACTCCTAATCCACTAGTTGCATTTCCTTGTGGATCTGCGTCTATTAATAATACTTTTTTACCCCTCTTAGCTAGTATTGCACTTAGTGTAACTGTAGTTGTTGTCTTTCCTACTCCACCTTTTTGGTTTGCTACTGAAATTATTTTTCCCATTTACATCACTCCGTTATATATTTTTATATTGAATGTTCTTTTTTCTTTTGTTAAATAATCTATATATGTATTGTTATTTTTTATAATATATATATTACTATTTGTTAAAATTGAAAATTTTATACATATAATTGCTATTTTTACAGAATTTTCACTTTTTAATATAAACAATCAATTTTTTTGACATATTAATAATATAAAAATATTAATAATATGTCAATGATTTTTTAAACATTTCTTAATTTCTTTTATTTATATCTTTAACTAGTAGTATCCTACTTTTTCGTCCATCATATATTATAATTTACAGTGATATCAATATCTTAGTGTATTTGTATACTTGTGGAACATTTTTACATTATTGGTTCTTTTGATGGCATACCTGCTTTCCTTGGATATTTTTTTGGTGTTTCTTTTATCTTTTTTATTATAACTATGTTTCTTTTTATATCTGTATTTGCTAAATTGAAACTTTTAATTTTTTCTATTTTTCCTCCTAATATCCCTATAGCTTTTTTACTGTCTTGTACTTCTGGTTCTATTTCTGAACCTTTCATACATATACATATTCCTCCTACTTTTATTAGTGGAAGCATATATTCTACTAATATATTTAGAGATGCTACTGCTCTTGATGTAGCTACATCAAATTTTTCTCTATATTTCATATTTTGACCTACTTCTTCTACTCTGAAATGTATACTATTAATATTTTCTAATTTTAATTTTTGTATAACCTCATTTAAAAAGTTTATTCTTTTATTTAATGAATCTAACAATACTATCTCTAATTTATCATTAATTATTTTTAATGGTATTCCTGGAAAACCTGCACCAGTCCCTACATCTATTATCTTGCTATTATCATTTATTTCATTTAAAATGGTCATTGAATCTACAAAGTGCTTTAATATTATTTGGTTTGGTTCTGTTATTGCTGTTAAATTTATTTTTTTATTCCATTCTATTAACATATTCATATAATCGTAGAATTGATTTTGTTTCTTCTCTGTTATTTGTGGAACAAATTGTTCAATTACTTCATAAAACTCTCTTTTATCCATTTTTATTTACTTCCTTTCCTTAAAATTTTCAAATTTTATACCCAACCTTGTTGGCAAGTATTTTTCACCTTTATTACATTTTATAAACTATGTTTATTTTTTTATTTGCAGATATATTAATAATACTGATATATCTGCTGGTGAAACACCAGATATCCTTGATGCCTGTCCTATTGAATGTGGTTTGTGCTTATTTAATTTTTGTCTCGCTTCTAGACTCAATCCCTTTATTGTTTCATAATCAACTTCTTCTGGTAATATTTTTTGTTCCATCTTTTTGAATTTCTGCACTTGCTCTTCTTGCATTTTTATATATCCTTCATATTTTACTTGAATTTCTACTTCCTCTTTCTCTAATTCAGATAATTCAGGCCTATTTTCATCTATTTCAAACAATGTTCCATAAGAAAGTTCTGTTCTTTTTAGCAACTCTGAAAGCTTTGTACCTGTAGATAATTCCGTTGTATTATTTTTTCTTAAAAACTCATTTACCTTTTGTGTTGGTTTTACTATTGTTGATTTTAATCTCTCCACTTCTTTTTCTATATTTGCTTTTTTTGTCAAAAATCTTTGATATCTTTCTTCTGATATTAATCCTACTTTATACCCTATATCTGTTAATCTTAAATCTGCATTATCTTGTCTTAATAAAAGTCTATACTCTGCTCTCGAAGTCATCATTCTATATGGTTCGTTTGTTCCTTTAGTAACAATATCATCTATTAATACCCCTATATATCCATCTGTTCTATCAAGTATTATTGGTTCTTTTTTCTTTATTTTTTGTACTGCATTTATTCCCGCTATTAATCCTTGACACGCTGCTTCTTCATATCCTGATGTTCCATTTGCTTGTCCTGCAAAAAATAGTCCATTTATATTCTTATATTCTAATGATAATTTTAAATCTGCTGGATCTATGCAGTCATATTCTATTGCATATGCTGGTCTAGTAAATTCAGCATTTTCAAGTCCTGGTATTGTTCTATACATTGATATTTGTACATCTTCTGGTAATGATGAACTCATTCCTTGTATATACATTTCATCTGTATCTATTCCTATTGGTTCCACGAATATTTGATGGCGTGGTTTATCGCTAAATCTTACTACTTTATCTTCTATTGATGGACAATATCTTGGTCCTGTTCCCTGTATCTCGCCTCCATATAAAGGTGACCTATGTAAATTTTCTCTTATTATTTTGTGTGTTTCTTCATTAGTATATGTTAAATAACAGTCAACTTGCTCAAAATTAATTGTTTTATCTTCAAATGAAAATGGTGCTAATCCATTTTCTCCCTTTTGTACTTCCATTTTTGAAAAATCTATGCTGTTTTTATTAATTCTAGCTGGTGTACCTGTTTTAAATCTTACTAGATTTACTCCTATTTCTTTCAAACATTCTGACAATTTATTTGCTGGAAATACTCCATCTGGTCCACTCTCTTGACTAAAATCTCCTATAAATATCTTTCCCCTCAAATATGTTCCTGTTGCAACAATTACTGCTTTTACATTATATACTGCTCCTACACTTGTTTCAATACTAGTAACTTTATTGTTTTCTACATTTATTTTTGTTATTTCTGCTTGTTTTATACTAAGATTTTTTTGTCTTTCTAATGTATGTTTCATTTCCATTTGATACCTTTTTCTATCTGCTTGTGCTCTTAAAGAATGTACAGCTGGTCCTTTAGATGTATTTAACATTTTTATTTGTATCATTGTTTTATCTATATTTTTTCCCATTTCTCCACCTAATGCATCTATTTCCCTTACTAAATGTCCTTTAGAACTTCCTCCTATATGTGGATTACATGGCATATTTGCTACAGCTTCTAAACTTATAGAAAAAATTAACGTTTTCATTCCTAATCTTGCTGTAGCTAATCCTGCTTCACATCCTGCATGTCCAGCACCTATTACTGCTATGTCATAATTTCCTGCAAAATAACTCATCTATATCTCCCTTTCTATTTTATATATTATTTCCTATATTATCCTTTTAATTTTTGTATTTCGTGGAACAAGAACATTTGTTTTTAGATTGTTCCATTGATATTACTTGCCTAGACAGAATTTTGAAAATATTTCATTTATTATATCTTCGCTTGTATTGTCACCCGTTATTTCGTTCATACAGCTAATTATATTTTTAATTGATATAGTTACTATATCTAGTGGCATTTTTTCATCTATGGCGATTCTCGCTTGTCCTAGATTTTTTATTGCATCACTTATCAAATTTTTATGTCTTACATTTGTAATAACCATTTCATTATCAAAATTAATTTGACCCAAATTAAATAACTCTGAAATTTTATTTCCTAATTCTTCTATTCCAATTTTATTTAATGCTGAAATTTTAATTATGTTATTTGATACTTTTTTTATTTCTTCATTCTCTTCATTTATTTTTGTTTTTAAGTCTATTTTGTTTAATATTATTATATTCTTCTTATTTTTTATTAAATTTAATATTTGTAAATCATCTTCATCTAAATTTTTTGAACTATCAAAAATAGCTATGATTAAATCTGCGTCTTGTGCCATCTTTTTTGACTTTTCAATTCCTATCTTTTCTACTGTGTCTGTTGCTTTCCTTATTCCAGCTGTATCTACTAGATTAATCGGTATACCATTTATATTAATCATTTCTTCAATTGTATCTCTCGTTGTACCCTCTATTTCCGTAACAATTGCGCGTTCTTCTCTTAAGATTGCATTTAGCAAAGATGATTTTCCTGCGTTTGGTTTTCCTATTATAGCTGTTTTTATACCATTTTTTATTATCTTGCCATCATCAAAGCTTTTTTCCAATGATATAAGCTTACTTTCAACTTTATCTAACATTTGTGTTGTCTCTTCTTTTTGAACTTCTTCAACATCATATTCTGGATAATCAATAGATACTTCTATGTTAACTAGTAAATCAATTATATCCTGTTTTATCTCTTTTATCTTCTCTGATAGAAATCCCTCTAAATGCCTTATTCCCGTAGCAACTTCTTTATCTGATTTAGCATTAATTATATCTATTACTGATTCTGCTTGAACTAAATCTATTCTTCCATTTAAAAAAGCTCTCTTTGTGAATTCCCCTGATTCCGCTAGCTTAGCTCCATTTTTTAAGCATAATTCTAATATCATTTTTACAATTACATTTCCTCCATGTGAATTTATCTCACACATATCCTCTGTTGTATAACTATGTGGTGATTTAAAATATGACACCAATACTTCATCTATTATTCTATCACCTTCAATTATATGCCCATACTTCATTGTATATCCTTTTATATTCTCTGTATCTTGTTTATTCTTTGGTTTAAAGACTTTGTCTAAAATTTGAAATGTTTTTTCTCCACTTATTCTTATAATGCCAATTCCTCCTATTCCGAGGTGCCGTAGCTATTGATGCTATTGTACTCATTTTTTTCTCCTTTTCTTCATTTTTACTTACGGAAATAGCATTTTACCGTTTTAAGCAATATAAAATCTTCCATAACAAAATGATAATACTTTATTTAAATATACATAATAAAAGTCAAAGACAGCAATCTATTTTTAGATTGAAACCTGAACTTTGACTTCAAATTTCTTATTTAATTATTTTTTGTTTCTTAATAATGCTATTACTATTCTTCTTCTAGGTTCTTCTCCTATACTATCTGTTGATATTCTTTTGTTATCTTGAAGTGCACTATGTATTATCTTTCTTTCATATGCTTGCATAGGTTCTAATGTTATTGATTTTCCTGTTTTCATTACTGTTTTTGCTGTTTTTATAGCTAAATCTTGTAAAGTTTTTTCCCTTTTCGCTTTATAATTTTCTATATCTAATCTTATAGTTACTCTATTTTCTAACCCCTTATTTGCTACTGAACTTAAAATTGTTTGTAATGCATATAATGTTTCTCCTCTATACCCTATTAGAATTCCTGAATTTTCTCCATTTATTGTTACTTCAACCATATCTTTATTTCTTTTTATTTCATATGATTGACCTTCTAACATGTTTCTTGATAACTCTTTTAAAAATACTTCTATGTTTTCTTCAGCTTTCTTTAATTCGCCTTCAGATATTATTATTTCTTTTCTTGGTTCTTTTTTATATGTTTTTGTTTCTTCTTTTAATGTCATTTCTACTCTTACAACTCTTGGCGCTAATATACTAAAAAAACTCTTTTTTTCTTCATTTTCAAGTATTTTTATGCTTACATGTTCCTTTGTTGTTTTTAATTCTTTTAGTCCATTTTCTATTGCTTCATTTGTTGTCTTTCCTTCACTTATAATAGTTGTTGACATCTTTTTCCCTCCTATTTTGACTTTAATTTTCTTCTTTTAATACTTTTTCTAATACTAGTTTTTCTATTAACATTAATATACTATTTACTAACCAGTATAGTGCTAGTCCTAAAGGAGCTATTAATGCTACTGTCAAGTACATTATAGGAAATACCATTGACATATTTTTATTTACTTGATTCATTGCATCCATCATATCTTCTTTATTTTCTTCTTTTCCTTCTTCTTTTACTATCTCTTCCGCTGTTTTTTCTTTATCTTTTTTCTTGTTTTTATTTTGTGTATTCATTGTTACCTTCATTGTTATAAATGATATTATTACATATATAATTGGCAATATAAATACTTTCCAGTCTGATGTGTTTTTTGAAGGTATTTGACTTAAGTCTAATCCTAAAAAGTTCATATTTATTTGCATGTTATCTAATTCTTCTTGATTTATATCTTCCCTTTCAAGTTTCTTTATAGCATTTGTATCCCTAATAATATCAATTTCAGGATAATTTGATTCAGTCGATAATTCTTCTTTTACTATTGTTTTATATTTATCTATAACTGCTGTATCTATTTTTCTCATATATGTTAGTGGTGATTGTACTAAATAAAATACTGATAATAGTAATATTATTTGTATTATTGCACTAAAACATCCACTAAAAGGACTCATATTTTCTTCTTTATATAATCTAATCGTTTCTTGATTTAGCTTTTCTGGGTCATTCTTATACTTGAATTGTATTTCTTTCATTTTTTGTTGCATTTTTGTACTTTTTTTCATTGTTCTTTGCTGTTTTATTGATATTGGTAACATTACTGCTTTTATTATAATACAAAATATTATTATTGAAACTCCATAGTTTCCAATTAAATTATATATAAAATTCAATAAATATCCAAATAAATTGGCAAAAAATGCCATCATTTTAATTCCTCCATTCTATTTTAATGGATCATATCCTCCCTTTGAAAAGGGATTGCACCTTAATATTCGCCAAATACCTAACCTTACTCCTTTTATCGCTCCATATTTCTCTATTGCTTGTATAGTGTATTCTGAACATGTTGGATAATATTTACATTTTATATTTTGGCTATGTAACCATAGCGATATGTTGTTTTGATACCATTTTATTATTTTTATTAGTATTCTTTTCATATTACTCTTCTATTAAAATTTTAGCTTTATCTAATATTTTTATTATATCTTTCTCAATATTTTTAAAAGTTGCATTTTCTATACTTTGTTGCTTTTTCCATAGAATCACTATTGATTGTCCATCTTTAATATCATTTTCATATTTATAGTAGTTTTCTCTTATTAATCTTTTTATTTTATTCCTTTTAACAGCTTTCCCTACTTTAGTGCTGATTGCTATTCCTAAGTAATTAGAATTTCTTTTATTTCCTAATATAAATGTTTCTATGTACTTTCCTGAATAATATTTTCCTTTTGATAAAACTTTTCTAAATTCATAATTCTTTTTTAACATTTTTGTTTTTTTCATGTTTCTTCTTCCATTCCATATTTTTATAAGCTAAGAAAAAAGAAACCTAAAGCTCATTATAAATGAGCTTGTTTTTAAGCACAGATTTTTTTTCTTCCTTTAGCTCTTCTTGCTTTTAATACGTTTCTTCCTGCTCTTGTTTTCATTCTCTTCATAAATCCATGTTCTTTCTTTTCTTGTCTTTTTTTAGGTTGAAATGTTCTTTTCATTTTAGCACCTCCTATTTTTATCTTTTATTTATTTCTCTTGTTTCTTTACAAATTTTAAGAAATTTTTCTTTGCAATTATACGGAAATCTGTATTTCCATTCTTTTTCTGATGTTTACTTGCTTTTTATGTATGAAAAAATCTCTTCTTTCCTTACGCAAATACAACAAGTAGAACAATTATATAATACTTATGTTTATTTTGTCAAGTGATTTAACTTTTTTTATAATTTTTTTTTTATTAGACAAAAAACTCTTGCTTTTTGTTTTTTTTTGTTATATATTTATACTTACTATATGGATTTTTACTACGGAACTACGAAAGATGAATAATAATGAAAGATATTTTATAAACTGCTTGAAAGGATGTTTTTACCATGCCTATAGATAAAGAGGAATTATTATCAAAAACAAAAGAACTATTAAAAGATGAAGTTACAACAATTACATATCAAACTTGGATACAACCTCTTGAGATAGAGAGTATAGAAAACAACCATATTGTATTCAAAGCAGTATCAGAATATCATAAAGATTCTATAGAAAATAGATATTCTCCATTGATATTAAATACTCTAAAATTTATAACCAATATAGATTGGTCTTTTTCTGTTGTTTGGAAAGATGAAGTTTCCTCAACTGATCCTGTTATATCATCAGAAAAAGAAATAGATACAAATGCAGATGTAACCCAGTATACAAATAAAACACTAAATCCAAAGTACAATTTTGATACATTTGTAGTAGGGAATAACAATAGATTTGCACATGCAGCAGCACTAGCCGTAGGGGACAAGCCTGGAGAAGATTATAATCCTTTATTCCTTTACGGAGGAGTAGGTTTAGGGAAAACTCATTTAATGCATGCAATAGGAAATAAAATATTAGAAAAAAACAAAAAAGCAAAAGTCTTATATGTAACTTCAGAAAATTTTACAAATCAATTAATAAATGCAATAAAAGATTACAAAAATGAAGTATTCAGAAATAAATATAGAAACATAGATGTACTATTAATAGATGATATACAATTTATAAGTGGAAAAGATAGAGTTCAAGAAGAATTTTTCCACACATTCAATACATTACATGAGAATGGAAAACAAATTATTATATCAAGTGATAAAGCACCAAAGGATATAGCATTATTAGAAGATAGATTAAAATCGAGATTTGAATGGGGTTTACTAGCAGATTTATCCAGTCCAGATTATGAAACTCGTCTAGCCATATTGAGAAAAAAAGCACAAGAAGAAAACATAATAGTAGATGATTTCATTTTATCAAATATAGCAAATAAAATAGATTCAAATATCAGAGAGCTAGAAGGAGTTTTTAACAAAATAGTAGCACGTGCTTCTCTTACGCATAGCCCTATTACAATAGAATTAGCAGAGAAAACTATAAATGAATTTAAAGCGCAAAGTGAAAAAGTGATATCAGCTGACTTTATAAAAGAAAAAGTGGCAAAATACTTTAGTATTGATAAAGATGATTTATCAAGTGACAAAAGATCAAATAATATAGCATACCCAAGACAAATAGCTATGTATTTATGTAGAGAAGTAGCAAATTTATCTTTTCCTAAGATTGGAGAAGAGTTTGGCAATAGAGATCATTCAACAGTTATGCATGCATATAAAAAAATAGAAAAAGAAGTAAAGTCAGAAAATAATACCAAGCTAATTGTGGAAAGTGTTAAAAATATCATTATTGGAGAGGAACAATAATAAAATAAAAGAAAAATAAACTTTTACAAAAAACAAGTTTGCAAAAATAAATGTTTGTCAAACAAAAACGTTCCTCTTCTTACGGAACAGCTACATTAGATATCAACATGCAATTGTGGAAAGTGTGTTGACACAATGTGGGAAACTAAGTTTTACACATTTGTAATATAATTGTGTGGAAATTGTAATAAGTTATCCACTAAGTTATACACAGAAGTTTTGCTAGGGATATGAACTTTCAACAAAGTTTTCCACATTATCCACAGCACCTACTACTACTACTACTAAAAATATTAAATAAATTATGAAGGAGATGCGTCAAATGAAAATAGTTTGTTACAAGGATACAATCCTTAAAGCTATTAATTCCGTAGTAAAAGCTGTAGCATCAAAAACTACAATGCCTATATTAGAAGGAATATTAATTCAAACTAATGAAGAAGAAATCAAATTAACAACTTATGATTTAGAAATAGGTATAGAATATATAATGAAATGTGAAGTAATAGAACAAGGAAGCGTAGTTGTTAATGCTATCATGTTTAGTGAAATAATAAGAAAACTACCAGATAGTGAAATTAATATTACATTAAATAATAACAATTTACTAGTAATCGAATGTGAAGGAGCTTTATACAAATTAACAACAATGAATCCAGATGAATTTCCAGAGCTACCAAAAATTGAGGTGGAAAATTCTATTGAATTAGAACAAGGATTACTAAAAAATATGATAAGAAAAACAATATTTGCTGTAAGTTCAGAAGAAAATAGACCAATATTCACAGGATGTTTATTTGAAGTGGAAAACAATAAACTAAATTTAGTTGCTGTTGACGGTTTTAGATTAGCATTAAGAGGAACTTATTTACAAAATAAATCAAATGACTTTTCAGCAGTTATACCTGGAAAAACTTTAAATGAAGTTAATAAAATTTTATTAGATACTTTTGAAAATGTAAAAATAGGAATATCGAAAAATCAAGCCTTGTTTGAAATGGATAATTGTAAAGTTGTTACTAGAATATTAGATGGAGAATTTTTAAATTATAGAACAGTAATACCAAATAATTGGGAAACAAGAATAAAAGTAAATAAAAATAATTTACAAAATAGTTTTGAAAGAATAAGTTTAATTGCTGCATCTTCTGTAGAGAAGGAAAAAAAGTATCCAGTTAAAGTTTCCGTAGACATTGGTAAAGTTATAATATCATGTACTAATCAAACTGGAGATGCAAAAGAAGAATTATTTGTTTCTTCTGAGGGAAAAAATATAGAGGCAGGATTCAACCCAAGATATTTCTTAGATAGTTTAAAAGCTATTGATGAAGAAGAAATATATGTAGAATTCGGAAGTAACATTTCACCATGTTTAGTTAAGTCTGCTGAAAATAATGACTATATATATATGATATTACCAATTAGATTAAAAGATTAAAAATATAAAAATTAATTAAATAAAAAATAATTATAAAAATAAATTAATAAATAATAATTATAAATAAAATTAATCAAATAAAAAATAATTGAATAAAAATTTAACTAATAAAAAAATAATTAAAATAAAAAAAGTTATACACAATTGGAGAACAGAATGTGGATAAAAGAATTAAAATTAAATAATTTTAGAAATTATGAAAATAAAAAAATAAATTTTGAAGAAAATATAAATATTTTTTACGGAGAAAATGCACAAGGAAAAACAAATATTATAGAAGCTATTTTCTTAGGGAGCATGGGAAAATCATTTAGAACAAATAATGAAAAAGAATTAATAAAATTTAATAAAAATAATTTTTTTATAGAAATTAATTTTAAAAAATCTGATAGAGATGGAAATATAAAAATAGAATTAATAAATAAAAAAAATATTTATTTAAATAATATTAAATTAAAAAAATTAAGTGAATTACTAGGGAACATTAACATTGTAATTTTTACACCAGATGATATAAATATTTTAAAAGATGGACCACAAAAAAGAAGAAGATTTTTAGATATTATGATAAGTCAATTAAGACCTAATTATATGCATATTTTAAATTTATATTTAAAAACATTAGAGCAAAGAAATAATTATTTAAGACAAATAAAATTAGAAAATAAGAATCCAGAATTATTAGATATATGGGATGAAAAATTATCAGAATATGCAGACAAAATATTTGAATATAGAAATGAATTTATAGAAAAAATAAAAAATAAAATAATAAATATTCATAAAGACATTACGGAAAATAAAGAAGAAATAAAAATAGAATATATTTCTGAATGTAAAAATAGAAAAGAATTTTTAAAATTATTAAAAGAAAGAAGAAAATTAGATATAATAAAAGGATATACAACAAAAGGTATACATCGAGATGATTTTGTGATATATATAAATGAAAAACAAGTTAATATTTATGGATCACAAGGACAACATAGGACAGCAATACTTTCTTTAAAACTTTCAGAACTTCAAGTAATATATGATGAAATAGGAGAGTACCCAATTTTATTATTAGATGATTTTATGTCAGAGTTAGATGAAAAAAGAAGAAAAAGTTTTTTAGAAAATATAAAAAATATACAAGTAATAATAACTTGCACAGAAAAATTAGAAATAGATAAAACAAAATACTCTTTATTTAATGTAAAAAATGGGGAGATTTCAGAAGAAACAAAAGGATAAAAGAAAAGGGAGGATTTCAATGGAAAAGTTTGAACACAAATATGGAGCAGACCAAATTCAAGTATTAGAAGGATTGGAGGCAGTAAGAAAAAGACCAGGAATGTATATAGGAAGTACATCAGTAAGAGGATTACATCATATGGTGTATGAAATTGTGGATAACTGTGTTGATGAAGCATTAGCTGGATATTGTACAGAAATAAATATAGAAATAGAACCAGAAAATATAGTAAGTGTACAAGATAATGGTAGAGGAATACCAGTAGAAATACATCCAAAGACAGGAATATCTACGGCAGAAACAGTTTACACAGTATTACATGCAGGAGGAAAATTTGGAGGAGATAGTGGTTATAAAGTATCAGGAGGATTGCATGGAGTTGGTGCTTCCGTAGTAAATGCTCTTTCTACATGGACAGAAGTAACGGTAGAAAGAGATGGTGGAATTTTTCAAATGACATTTGAAAAGGGAAAAACAGTAAAGAAACTAGAGAGAGTAGGGAATTCAAATAAAACTGGAACAAAAGTAAGATTTTTAGCAGATGATACTATTTTTGAAACAAGAGAATATGAATATGAAGTTCTTGAAAAAAGATTTAGGGAAATGGCATTCTTAACAAAGGGATTAAAAATAACATTCGAAGATAAAAGAGTAGAAGATTCAAAAAGAGTAGAATTTTGTTTTGAAGGAGGATTAAGCTCATTTGTTGAATATCTAAATAAAAATAAAGAATCTTTACATGATAAACCAATATATATTGAAAAAAATGGAGATGTTCCAGTAGAAATAGCTATTCAATATACTTCAGCATATACAGAAAATATATATACTTTTGTAAATAATATAAATACTGTAGAAGGTGGAACACATTTAGAAGGATTTAAAAGGGCATTAACAAAAGTATTTAATGATTATGCTAGAAGTCATAATATTTTAAAGGAAAAAGATGGTAACCTACAAGGAGAAGATATAAGAGAGGGAATAACGGCAGTAGTATCTGTAAAGGTAAAAGAACCACAATTTGAAGGTCAAACAAAAACAAAATTGGGAAATAGCGAAGTGACAGGTGTTGTGCAAAGTATGGTAAATGATGCTTTAGCGGCATTCTTAGAAGAAAATCCAACTGTTGCAAAATCAATATTAGATAAATGTATTAGTGCTTCAAGAGCTAGAGAAGCAGCACGAAAAGCTAGGGAACTAGTAAGAAGAAAGTCTGCCTTAGAAACAACTACATTACCAGGTAAACTTGCAGACTGCAGTGATAAAAATCCTGAGAATTGTGAAGTTTATATAGTAGAGGGAGATTCAGCAGGAGGAAGTGCAAAACAAGGTAGAGATAGAAAATTTCAAGCAATTTTACCTTTATGGGGTAAAATGCTTAATGTAGAAAAGTCAAGAGCTGATAAAATCTACGGAAATGATAAATTGAACCCAGTTATAGTTGCAATTGGAGCAGGAATAGGAAGTGATTTTGATATAACAAAAATTCGTTATGGAAAAGTAATTATTATGGCCGATGCTGATGTTGATGGTGCACATATTAGAACATTATTATTAACATTTTTCTTTAGATATATGAGACCTTTAATAGAGAATGGAAATGTTTATTTAGCACAACCACCATTATATAAAATTACTAAAAAAGGAATAAAAGATATATATTGTTATACAGATGAACAACTTGATCAAACTTTAAATGAATTAGGTAGGGAAGGTTGCGGAATTCAAAGATACAAAGGATTAGGTGAAATGAATCCAGAACAATTATGGGATACTACTATGAATCCTGAAACTAGAACTTTAATTCAAGTTCAATTAGATGATGCAATAAAAGCAGATGAAACTTTTACTATATTAATGGGAGATGATGTAGAACCAAGGAGAAACTTCATTCAGTCTAATGCTAAATATGTAAAGAATTTAGATATTTAATAATTGATAAAATTAAGAGCAGGATTGTCCTGCTCTTATCCATAAAACTAATAATAATTTACTGCTAAAACCAATATACATAATTTTTGAATCTAATATATATTACTATATAAATAAACTCTCAACCACATATATTCATCAGTTGCTCGACTAATAATACACTCATAAAAACCATATTCATCCCAATGGGACTATTAACAATCCTTATTAAATATAAAATTAATCTTATCTCAAATATATTACATATAATTTAACCATATAGATTTATAAATAGTAATTATTTATAGATACAGCTTACATACACATAATATATTCTTATCGCCGACATATAATAATCCATAAAAATGAACTATTATATATCTTTGCCCGAATAATAATAAACTAATTATAATCTATTAATACTCTTGGAACAACTATTATTAATCTTATGGTATTATTATGTGTATTTTATTTTTTTTTATTCAATTTATAATTATGAAAATTATGGAATATAAATTAAATTAAAAATATAAATATTTATTTTATTAATTATATAATAAATATTTTTTATAATTAATAAATAATCAATAAAAAATAAATTAATTTTTTATTTGTCGAAAAATGTCGATGAAAAAATAATATAAATATAAAAAACTATTGCAAAAGGAATATTAATTTGTTAATATATTTCTATAAATTTTTTAGTAATATTTTTTCAAAAGTTTAATTCGAATTTTTAATTCTATTTTATCAAAAAAATAAAGGAGGTAAAAAATAAAAAACAAATATAAAATAATTCAAGACTGGATTCCTATAAATGAAATATTGGAAGAAGGAATTATTAAATTAAAAAATAATAATTATATAAAAGTATTAAAAATAAAACCAATTAATTTTAATTTAAAATCTAATTTAGAAAAAGAATCAATTTTAAATTCATATAAAAATTTTTTAAAAGCATGTAATTTTGATATTCAAATATTAATTCAAAGTAAAAAAGAAGATTTATCAAATCATTTTTCCAAAATAAAAAATAATTTAGAAAAAGAAAAAAATAATATATTAAATAATTATTATGATGAATATTTTTATTTTATTAATAAATTAAATAATGAAAAGAAATCATCATCAAAAAATATTTTATTAATAATTAAAAATAATAATATTGAAAATAATTCTTCAGAAGAAATAATAATTCAAGAATTAAATGATAAATATTTTAAAATAAAAGATTATTTATCAAGATGTGGTAATAATGTATTTGAAATAAAAAAAGAAGAATTAATTAATATTTTATTTTCTTATTTTAATATTAATAAATATCAAAAAATAAATTAAAAAAGGAGTAAGAAATAATAGAAAAATATATAAATAAATTAAAAAACAAAATAAAAAAAATATTAAAAAGTATTTTTACAGTTAGAGAAAATAATATAAAAAAAATAGATTTTTATGAAGGCGAATTTTCAAAAAAAGATTATTTATTACCTTCATATATAAATTTAGAAAATCCAAATTATATAGAAATTGATAATATATATTATTCAACATTAATTGTTGTAAATTATTATAGAGAACAAAGTGAAATATTATTAAAAAATTTAATAGAAAATAATATAAATATTAATATATCTATTTTTTACGAAAAACAAAATACTTATAAAACAATTAATGATTTAACATATCATATAGGTAATGTAGGCGTGGATATAAAAAATAATAATAACAGAAAAGATATAGATATTGCTTCATATACATATAATGATGCTAAATATATTAGAAAAGAAATGCAAGTTAATAATGAAGAAATGTATTTTTTATATATTTATTTAAATACATATTCTAATGATAAAAAAGAATTAGAATATTTAATAGATAAAATAGAAGGATTATCTCAAAGTAGAGGTATGCAGACGAGAAAAGGTACATTTAGGCAAGAACAATGTTTTTTATCTTGTTTACCTATTATGAATAATGAGAGTGAAATAAAAGAAGTAGCGAAAAGAAATATTTTGACAAGTGGATTATCTTCAACATATCCTTTTATATCATCATCTATTTATGATGAAGAAGGTATTTTTATAGGTACTAATATTTATAATAATTCATTAATTTTTATAGATAGATATGATACAAAAAAATATAAAAATGCAAATATGTGTATTTTTGGGACAAGTGGCGCAGGAAAATCTTTTTATACAAAATTATTAATATTAAGATATAGATTATTAGGAATAGAGCAATATGTAATAGATCCAGAAAGAGAATATAATATATTGGGAGAAAATTTAAATGCAACAATAATTAAATTAGGTCCGAATTTTAACAATTATATTAATATATTTGATATAAGAAAAGAAAGCATAGAGGAAAATGAAAACGGATATTTAGCAACAAAAATTTCTAAATTAATAGGATTTTTTAATTTGATTTTTGGAAATTTAGATGAAGAAGAAAAGGCTATTTTGGAAGAAAAAATAATAATGATTTATAAAGAAAAAAATATTACATTTGAAGATGACACATTATACAAAGAAGAAAATAATAAAATAATTTTTAAGGTTAGCACAGATATGCCAAAATTAGAAGATTTATATCGTATATGTGGACAAGATGAAAGAACTAAAAAATTAAAAATAAAAATGATTCCGTTTGTAAAAGGTTCACTAAATTTTTTAAATAATTATACTAATATTGAATTAAATAATAAATTAATAATTGCAGATATTTATGATTTAGGTGAAGAAAATTTAAAATACGGAATGTATATATTTACAGAACTATTTTGGGATAAAATCAAATTAAATAGAAATATAAAAAAAGCAATTTATTTAGATGAAATTTGGAGATTAATAGGTGTAACTTCTAATAGAGATGTTGCAAAATTTATTTACAAGATTTTTAAAACAATAAGAAAATATGGTGGCAGTAGTGTTGCAATTACACAGGATATTTCTGATTTATTTAGTCTAGAAGATGGAATATATGGAAAAAGTATTCTAAATAATTCTAGCATAAAAACATTTTTTTCTCTAGAAGAAGAAAATATAAATGTATTATCTAAATTTATTAATTTATCAGAAAAAGAAAAAGTCGAAATTAAATCTTTAAAAACAGGAGAATGTTTAATGTGTGTTGCAGATAATCATATTTTGAGTAAAATAGAATCAAGTGATTTTGAAAAAAATATTATTGAAAAAATAATAAAGGATAATTATTATTTAAATAATGATTAATAAATTAATGATTTTATAAATAATAATAAAATATTATTTGGAAAAGGAAAAAAATGAATAACATATTAGTTGCAATTTATAATCAAAAAATTTATGAAGAATTACTAGAAGAAAAAAATATAAATATTATTAATAAAAATATTTTATATAAAGAAGGAATTCTTGAAATATTAGAAAAAAATTTTGAAATAAATTTTATAATAATAAATGAAAAAATTCCAGGAGAAATAGAAATAATTAATTTAATAGATAAAATTAAAGAAATTAATAATAATATAAAAATAATATTAATAACAAAAGAAAATAAATATAAAAAAGATAATATATTTTTATTAAAGGAAGAAAATAAAAGAGATATATTAGATATAATTGAGAATAAAAAAGAATTGAAAAATGAAAGAGAAGAAATTATACAAATAGAAAAAATAAAAAAACAAATAGATGAAAAATTATTTTTTATAAAAGGAAATTCTGGTTCAGGAAAAAGTATAGTAGCTTCTATATTAAGTTACCAAATATCAAAAATGGATAAAAAAGTATTATTAATAGATGGTGACATAGAGAAAGGAAATATTCATACAATATTTCAAGTAAAAAAATATATAAATAGAACACAAAAAATATATAATAATTTATATTTTATTAATACAAATCAAGAAGAAATAATAAGAAAGGTTTTAACAGAAAAATATGATATTTTAATTTTTGATAATTTTAATAAAAATTATATATTAGAAATAAATCATATAAATATTTATATATTGGAATCAAATTTAATTGAAATAGAGAAATTAAAAAATAATATTACAGACAATTATTATAATGATTTTTTTATTATCAATAAATATAATAAAAATTCTATTGATGAAAAAATAATAGAAAATATATTTGAAAATAAAAATATTTTAAAAATAAAATATAGTGACATTTATAATTCTTTAATAAATAATTTTAAGATGAAAAAAGACAACTTATATTTAAAAAGAATATATAAAAATGCAATAAAAAAAATAATTTAATAAAAGGAGAAAAAAATAAATGAATATACAAAATGAACTAGTAAAGGAAAAAAATTTAGAAATGAATGATCAAATAGAAACTAAACAAAAGAATTTTTTAGATTCTACTTTTGGAAAAATAATTAATAATGCAACTGACATTGGAATAAGATATTTATTACCAGATATAATAGAAGATGAAGTGATAGAAATAAAAGATGCATTATTTCAGAGTGGTTTTAAAGAAGCAATAAATACAGCCATTGATAGAGCTATTGATATGGGGAAAAGTGCTATCGGAATTATAACAGGAAAATTCGATAATGTAACGCAAATACAAACAGCTGTAGAAAATGGAGGTATTATAGATTCTGTTTCTAATGTTCTAGATAATGTTGTTAATAAGGCAAAAGATAAAGGATTAATTGATAAACCAGTAGCTAATATAATTAAAACAGGAAAAAATACTATTTTAGATAATGTTAGTAAAAATATAAAAGATACTTTGACACAACAAGTTAAAGATGTAGAAAAGCTAGAGAGTTATGCTGAAAGTTGGAAAAAGTTCTACAGGGAACAAAATTTTAATGGTATGGAAAAAGAATATAAAAAGATAGAAGAGAAGTTAACAAATCTAATTCCTTTGGAAAAGACTATTAATATGTCTAGAGAAATTCAAACAATTCATAATTTAATAAAAAATAATGGACATAATTTTAATTTATCTTATGATGATTTAGCATTAGTAGAAAAATTTAATGAACTAGACAAAAATTCTATTTGAATTAAGGGTTAGTAAAAATTTTTGGTAGGGTTATTTTGACTAATTATGTAAAATATGGTATAGTAAAGAATAAATGTATAGGAGGTTTTCATATGCTAAAAATATTAACACCAGAAGAAATAGCACGGGAAAAGGAACAAATAAAAAGAAATCTATTATTATTAAGAGAATGCAAAGAATTAATAGGATTATCCACAAGAGAAATTCAAAAAAGACAAAGAGAATTGATTATTTCCAATGGGCGTGAATACTTAGATGAAGTTTTTTTTTCAAGGAAGTATTTAGAAGAAGCTAATGGAAATATCGAACTGGCAGCAGAATTAATGATTTAAATTTACACACCAAAAATTTAATTATCCGTGCGAGAAGAACCAAAAAAGGAAAGATGATTATCTATTGGAAAAGTCGCTGTAAAAGGCGATTTTTTCATTGATATATAGTGTATTTTTAATGAAAAAAATTTAAATAAAAATAAAGAAAAAAATAGACAAAAAACCTTGCAAAACCTGTATCCGTATAATATAATACACATATAAAAGATAAAGAAGAAAGAGGGAGAAACAATGGATGAAGAAAAACAAGAGGGAATAATAATACAAAGAGACATCGATGAAGAAATGAAAACCTCATATATCGACTATGCGATGAGCGTTATAGTGCAACGTGCATTACCAGATGTAAGAGATGGATTAAAACCAGTACATAGAAGAATTTTATATGCAATGCATGAAGATGGAATTACATCAGACAAGCCATATAGAAAGTGTGCGAATACAGTAGGATCAGTATTAGGAAGATATCATCCTCATGGAGATAGTTCAGTTTATGATGCAATGGTAAGAATGGCACAAGATTTTTCTATGCGATATATGTTAATTGATGGTCATGGGAATTTTGGTTCAATCGATGGTGATGGAGCAGCAGCGATGAGGTACACAGAAGCAAGAATGTCAAAGATATCAGAATTTATGTTGACAGATATAGAAAAAAATACAGTAGATTTTATGCCAAACTATGATGATAGATTACAAGAACCTACAGTATTACCTGCACAAATTCCAGCATTATTAGTAAATGGTTCATCTGGTATTGCCGTAGGTATGGCGACCAATATACCACCACATAATTTAACAGAAGTTATCAACGGAATAATAAAAATAATAGATGAAGATGAAGTAACAGATGAAGATTTAATGGCGGTCATAAAAGGACCAGATTTTCCTACGGAAGGAATAATTCTAGGAATTGAAGGTATAAAGGAAGCATATAAAACGGGAAGAGGAAAAATTACTGTTAGAGCAGAAGCTGAAATAGAAGAAATGCAAGGAAATAAGCAAAGAATAATAGTATCATCTTTACCATATCAAGTAAATAAAGCAAGGTTAATAGAAAATATTGCACATTTAGCTAGAGAAAAACGTATTGAAGGAATATCAGAAATGCGTGATGAATCAGATAGAAATGATAGAGTAAGAATTGTAATAGAACTAAAAAGAGATGCAAATCCACAAGTAGTATTAAATCAATTATATAAAAATACACAAATGCAAGATACTTTTGGAATAATAATGTTAGCACTAGTAGATGGAGAACCTAAAATTTTAACTTTAAGACAATGTTTAGACTGTTATATAGAACATAGGAAACATGTAATTTTACGTAGAACGCAATTTGAATTAGATAAAGCATTAGCAAGAGCTCATATCTTAGAAGGATTAAAAATAGCTTTAGATAATATAGATGAGGTTATTAATATAATACGTAATTCATATGATGATGCAAAAGAGAAATTAATGGAAAGATTTGGACTTTCTGAAATACAAGCACAGGCTATATTAGATATGAGACTAAAAACATTATCAGGATTACAAAGAGAAAAAATAGAAGAAGAATATAAGCAATTAATGGAATTAATAGCACATTTAAGAGACATCTTAAATAGTGAAAAATTAGTATTTGATATTATAAAAGAAGAACTTATAGCTATTAGAGACAAATTTGGAGATGAAAGAAAAACAAAAATAGTTGCAGCAGAAGGAGAAATAGATGTTGAAGACTTAATAAAAGAGGAACAAACAGTTATTGCTCTAACACATTTTGGATATATAAAGAGAATGCCAGTCGATACATATAGAAGTCAAAAACGTGGAGGAAAAGGAATAACAGGAATTGAAACTAGAGAAGAAGATTTTGTAAAACAAATATTTACAGCATCAACACATGATACAATACTATTCTTTACAAATAAAGGAAAATTATATAGATTAAGAGGATATGAAGTGCCAGAAGCAGGAAGAACTGCAAAAGGAACAGCAATAGTAAATTTATTAAGTTTGGATTCTGGAGAAAAAGTATCAGCTATAATACCAATACAAAACTTTGCTGAAGGTAAATATTTATTAATGGCAACAAAAAATGGATTAATAAAGAAAACAGCATTAGGAGAGTATAATTCATCTCGAAAAACGGGATTACAAGGTATAACATTAAAAGAGGATGATGAATTAATATCTGTAAGACTTACGGATGGTGAGGATAACATCGTATTAGTTACAAGAAATGGTATGTGTATAACATTTGATGAAAAAGATGTACGACCAATAGGTAGAGTTTCTCAAGGTGTTATAGGTATTAGATTAGATGAAGATGATGAAGTAATTGGAATGGAATCTATAATAGCTGGTAGCAAGTCTACACTTCTTACTATAACTGAAAATGGATTTGGAAAGAGAACAGAATTAGATGAATATAGAGTTCAAATAAGAGGAGGAAAAGGAGTTATAACATATAAAATAACACCAAAAACAGGAAAGCTAGTAGGAGCTAGGATAGCAAGTGAAGACGAAGATGTAATGTTAATTACAGATAGTGGAACAATTATAAGATTAAATGTAAATGATATTAGTGTTTTAGGTAGACCTACACAAGGAGTTACTCTTATGAGAACATCAGATGGTGGAAAAGTTGTAAGTATTGAAACTATTTTAACAGATGATAACAAATCAGAAGAAGAATAAAAAAACAAAATATGAAAAATAAAAAGAAGAAATTTAAAGTTTCTTCTTTTTTTATATAAATACTATATATTATTTAAATCTTAAATCTTCTCCAAAAAAATAATAAATATCATAGTATCCACCAATTCTTGAACATATGCGTTCCTCATATTTACTTAAGATTTCATTCATATTTAAATTAGTAGAAATTATTGTTTTCGTACATTTTGAATTTAGGTTCAATAGACGTGTATTTAAAATAGAGAATAATTCACTTATTTTCATACCATTTATATATTCTGTTCCTAAATCATCTATTATTAATAAATCTACTTCTAAAATATTTTTATAGAATAAATCCTGTTCAGAATTTTTATATTTATTAAATTTATTATCTATAAGAGTTTCTAATAAAACAGGAGCTGTTTGGTAAAGTACACTATAACCTTTATTTAATATTTCTTTTGCAATACAATTTGTCATAAAGGTTTTTCCTGAGCCAGTATTTCCAGTAAATAGCAAGTTTTTATAATTAGGATTATTGAAATTGTCTATGAACTTTATACATTTTTCTTTAATATTTAAAATATTTGTTCTTGGTGATATATTTAACTTATATTTTGCTAAATTTACTTCATTTGAAAATTTATTTTCATTGAATGTAGAGAAGTTTTCTTTTTGTAAATTACACATATTAGATTTATTATATGATATGTCTAATAGTTTTTGCTTTAAACAATTACACATTTCAGTTCGGTTATTTTCAATAGTTATATATCCTGTATCTTTACATACATTGCATTCATACAGTGGTTTTAAGTAAGTTTCTGGAATATGATTTTCTGATAAAATCTGCTTTTTTTGTTTTTTCAAATTTTCAATTTTTGTATTTATATCATTTAAATTGTTAGATGAATTTAATAATATATCTTTTGCAGACTGTATAGAATATTTATTTAATTCATCATCAATTTTTTGCAATTCAGGTATAGTTTTATATAGATTATTCTTTCGATTATCCAAATCTAATTCTGATTTCATTCTCTTTCGTTCATATTCTTGTAATAAAGAATCTAATATTTCATTAGACATTAGTACCTCCATTTTGTAAGTTTGCATATAAGAAGCTTAAATCATCATAGTGTCTTTGTTCAAATGATGCCTGAGACACTTGTTGATGTAATTTTTTCTCATCTTGTTTTTGTTTTTTACGTTGTTCTAAGAAGGCTTCTATTTCATGAGTGGTTTTTAGGTTTCTATCATGCCAATCACTAATAACATTATTTAGATATTCAAATGTTGGTGCAGATTTTAAGGTTGTTCTTTTTAAGGCAATTTCTATACAATTCATATCATAATTATATTCAAACAACCATTTTTCAATATAAGCTTCTTCATATTGAGTTAGAGAATTGTGCCTTCCTAATTTTTTTGCAATATCTTTTTTTATTTTTACAAGTTTATCTTGCTTTTGATAGTATACGTCCAAATCATTCCAAGTTTGAATTTTACTATTTCCCCAAGCTTCAGCAACTGCTTGTACGTAATTTTTGTGCAATGCTGAACGATTAAAGCAGTAATCAAATAAAGCTATCATTACTTGATCTTCAAAATTATAAGTTTTAAACCATAAATCTATATCGCTATACCAAGCTGGACTCATAATTCCTTGGAAATATTTATTGTTTATACATTCTATGACTTTAGCTCTTGATTTATTTTTTGATATTTCTTCGACTTTGTTAGAATCTGTTTTAAGATTAGGGGTGTATAGCTTATGTAGTGTTAGTTCTTGTAAATCTGTTATAAGATAACCATGTTCTTTTTTGGTGATTAAGTTATTTTTCTCTAAAAATGTTGTAGCTTCATTTATTGTTTTTAAAGGTAAAGATAATTTTTTTGATAAATCATTTAGTTTTATGTCTTTTTTATATTTAGCAAGAAATACTAAATACAAGTATATTTTTAAATAATCACCAGGCAATTGAGACAAAAAATCTACAAAAAAAACATCTGGCAAAGTTGTTTGTGAAAAGAGAAAAGATTTCTCTGTATTTTCTAATTTCATATTTATTCCCCCTACTGATTTTGTCAAATTATATCATTTTAAGGGAAATAAAACAAGAGATTAAGAAGTTTTTCTTGGGACTTTTTTAAATACATAAACTTTTGGTCTTAGAAAGTATTTTACTATGTACTTTAACACATATATTATATTTTCTCCGTTAAAACCAATGATACTAAATAATAAAAGAGGAAAAGACAGTAATATAAATACAAATATTTTTATTTTTAAGTTTATTGAAAATATACTTAATAGTGCCCAAACTAATATATACCAAATAATATTAAATATTGCTGTAGAATAATCGAGTATTCCTAATATTTTGGATTTAAAATTATAATTTTGTGGAAATATAAATTTCAATAAATCACCTCCTTATTCCCACAGAGTGTGAAATATTTGTGGAAATTCCACCTATAAATTCACGTACAAATGAATTTGCTTTTATTAAGGCATAAATTGCTCCTATATATAGAAATTTTACTAGTAAATTTCCTGATGAATAATCCATTGAAAATATGACTAATAAAACTAGTGATACTACTATTTGAATAAAAAGTAATGAAAATAGATTTTTAATCCAGGATTTAAAAAACCAAGAAGTAGAAGAAATTGATAATGATAATATTGCAAAAGGGGTTATTAATACAAATATTTTTATCATTATATATCTAAATGAATAAGAGAATATTAATGATAGTAAAGAAATAGAGAGTGTTGATTTTATTATTCCATCTAGTGAAAAAATATTTAATGAAGTAGAGTCAATTGATATTGTTGAATTTATTGTATTTATTAGTGTTGAAAAACAAATTTGAGTATTAAATAGAGTTTCTCCTAAATTTCTTATAGATAGTGTTATTGTAGAAAATAAAGATAAAAATTGTTCTAGTATGAAATATGAAAAGTTCATACATGTTCCACATATAACTAATTTAAAGATAAATTGATATGGAGATTCTATTTGTAAAGAATTTAAATGTGACATTAAATATTTTATTGAATAATATAGTAAAAAACCTAATAAAAAAGAATTAGATATTAATAATATTCCATCTGATAATGATGTTCCTAATATTTTTTCGAAATATTTATCTATCAATATGTCTTCACTTATAAATGTTATATCATCTAATACGCCATATAGATTATTGTCTATTGAAGAAAAAAGATTTTGAAGTATAGTATTTATTGTATTCATAATTGTATCTGTTATATTTGCTGTTTCTTCCAAAAGACCTCCTTATGATATTAATGATTTTATGGCAGATAAAATTAAATCGGTTGCTAATATAAAGCCATAGGAAAATAAAGAACCTCTTATAATCTTTTTTCCTGTTTTTATTTTTTCTTCATCACCAAAACTGAATTTTTTAATAAATATTCCTGAACCTATAGCTACTGCAGCAGCTGGAGTAGCTAAGTTTATTAGCCATCCAGAGATATTTTCAAAAGCATTGTTAATCTTTGATATTAATTTTGGGGTAGATGCTTGTACAGATGGTGTTAGAAAAAGTATAAAGAAAATAGAAATTATTACCAATTGTATAAGAATATATTTCTTATTTGTCATTATTTTCTCCTTTCGTTTTTAAAAAATATGGAAACATTTGTAATTTGCAAGGTTTTAAGATTTTTGTTCCATCTGATAAAAATGCAAGGCTGTGAAAGGTTTCTAGTTTTTGTGTAAAATAGTTTGTGTCATATACGAAATCATTTTGTGTGTATGTATTATAGCTTTCAGATACATTAGAATCTTGAGAGTTAAATGTGTTTGTTATATAGCTAAACTTTGTTGTTTTTGCACTTTCTGAAATAGTTTGTGAGGTCTTCTCTTTTTCTTCTTTCCCTAGCTGTTTTTGTGCTTCTTCTATTGTGAAAGTGTCATCGGTTCTAAACCATATTTTGTTTATTAAGTTTTGAATTATAACTTTTGTAGATGTGTCATCATGTAATGTGTTTTTTAGAGATGAATAACTTTGTGTGCTTACTATATTTATACATTTAGCTTCTCTACTTAGTGAAAAAAATTGACTATCTGATTTTGTGATATATTCAGAATATTCGTCACAAATGAAAGCAGTTTTCTTCTTTATGTTTTTTGAAAGAGTAGAAAGTATTTCAGTTTGAAAATCTAGTTTTAGATATGCTGCAATTATTTTTGATAGATTCTTGTATTCTGAGATGTTCATATTTAATATTACTATTTTACCATTTAGTATTGTGTCCTCAAATCCTGTAAAAGTAAGTTCATTTTCTTGCGGACAGAAGGTTTTGGCGATATCATAATCTGAAACAAATATATTTGTTATCCTAGTAATTTCTGATTTTAGAATAGATAAAGTTCTTTGATCTAAAGAAAATAATTCTTTTTGAAAAAATTCTAACGAAGAGTTTAAATTATATATTTCTTGTACAGATAATTTTGCCTGAATAAATAGATTTCTTAAAGTTTCTATTTTTTCTTTATAGTAATCAGGTAGTGTTATTAATTTGTGTATTTCCGTAAAATTTACATAGCCATTATTGTATAATCTACATATTTTAATGCATTCTGCTAATGTTTGTTCAGCTTTATCTAACCAATAAGATTCTTGATTATTTTCTGAAAATAATTCTAATATAGTTCTAAGCCTATTTGCTAAGACTTGAGGCCTTAAATGGGGTTTGTGTAAAGGGTTATAACGTATATCAGAATTTAATTCTATTATTATTAAATCATCTTCTAGGTTGTTGTTTTTTACATATTTTTTTACTTGCTCATAATAATTTCCTTTTACATCTAATATTAGCATTCCTATTTTATCATTTTGATTATTCTTGTTGTATTTGATTAACTGTTCTGTAAATGGATACATGGCAGAACTGGTTTTACCTGATCCTATTGTACCAGTAATTAAAAAATTTTGATATAATCCTAATTCAGAAATATATATTGTTTTATTATTAGTAATATCTTCTCCTATTAGTAAATTTAATTTTGTTTGAGGTTTGTTATTATCATTATCTTGGATATTAATATGCTTATTTGCTAATTTAAAAAGATTATTATAAATGAAATTAGCTAGTACAATATTAGAAAATATAAAAGTAATTATAAAACTTATTTTTATATAGTTCCAAAGTTGAGGATTTGTATCACATATATTGAATGGATGTATTCCATATGTTATTATTATCTGGTCTGCTTTAAAAATAGGTAAAAATGTAATTATCCCTAATAAAAAACATATTATTAGAAATACTAATATAAAAGTGAACCTATTTAAATGATTTTTTATTATGAGAACCTCCTTATCTTTAATTTTAATTTTGCACCTTGTTGGTTATGGAAAATTTTTATTTCAAAAAATGTATATATTGAATATAAAGTTATTAAAATATTAATAAAATAGATTATAAAAAAAATGTTGATTAATTTTAAAATGTGATTTCACCGCCTTGCAGTTTGGATAATATAATATTTTTTTTCATTTGTCTATACTTTTTATAAAAAATATGATAAAATATATAAAAACTTTACGACAAAATTCGACATTTATAATTATAATAGAAAGGGGATGAGTTTATGAAATTTAATAAAGATACACAAATTGGTGAACTTTTAGAAGTTGCTCCAGAAAAAGCAGAAATATTATTAGAAGCAGGAATGCATTGTTTAGGTTGTCCTGCATCACAAATGGAGACATTAGAAGAAGCATGTGAAGTTCATGGAATAGATGTAAATGAATTATTAGAAAAATTAAATGCATAATGTAATTGTAATAGGTAATAGTAAATAATATACAGAAAGTTACAAAATAGTAAAATTTTAAAAAAATCTATTGACAATATAAAAAAAATGTAGTAATATATAAGGGCGTTGTGTAGTTAACAAACGCAAGGTGATGGGCTATTAGCTCAGGTGGTAGAGCACTTGACTTTTAATCAAGTTGTCCCGCGTTCGAGTCGCGGATAGCTCACCAAAATGAATATTGAGTGCTCAATATTCACTTATATTATGGCCCCTTGGTCAAGCGGTTAAGACATCGCCCTTTCACGGCGGAGACATGGGTTCGATTCCCGTAGGGGTCACCAAAACGTTCAAAAAACGAACTTTACGTTTTTTAAGCAGTTCAGTTCACCATATGCCACTTTAGCTCAGTTGGTAGAGCAACTGACTTGTAATCAGTAGGTCGTCCGTTCAAGTCGGACAAGTGGCTCCAAATAAAGCCAATAGTTTTGAGATAGCTCTTAATTATTGTCTTTTTTTATTGTATAGGAAAATAGAAGATTTTTACGTATACAACAAATATAGGTTTCTTATATTTTTAAAATAAAAAGGAGGGATAAATTTGAATAAAGTTGTCATAGTAACAGGAGCTTCAAGAGGAATTGGAAGAGATATAGTAAAACAATTAGCTAGAGAAGGAAACATAGTAATAGCAAATTATAATAAATCTGAAAATGAAGCTATTAAACTAAAAGAAGAATTACGAAATGAAAGCATTAATATAGAAATATATAAAGCAGATGTATCAAAGCGTATAGAAGTAAAAGAAATGGTTAAATTTGTCATAGATAGATTTAAAAAAATAGATGTATTAATAAATAATGCAGGAATATCAGAGTTTAAAGTGTTTACTGAGGAAACTGATGAAGATTGGAATAGAATAATAAATACAAATTTATATTCAGTTTTTTGTACTACTCAAGAAGTTCTGGAAAATATGATACATAACAAAAAAGGATGTATAATAAATATTTCTTCAATATGGGGAATAGTAGGAGCATCTTGTGAAACTATTTATTCCGTATCAAAAGCGGGGATAGATGCTCTAACAAAGTCACTTGCTAAGGAAATGGGTCCTAGCAATATTAGGATAAATTCTATTGCACCAGGTATTATTGATACAAATATGAATGAAAGACTTACGGAAAATGAACTTTGCAATATCAAAGAAGAAATTCCATTAGGGAAAATAGGAAAAACAATTGATATTGTTAGATGTATAGAATGGTTAATTAAAGATGAATTTACTACAGGTCAAGTTATTTCTATAGATGGTGGATGGATAATTACATAAAATAAAAAACCTTATTTAATAAGGTTTTTATTCTGATACTTTTTTTCTATAATTTCCAGATATTATTTTTGGCAAATAAGTTATAATCTTATATACTGCTAATCTGATTTTCTTATTCCACATATATGATTTCCTTAATTTACGAGCATTTCCTATAGAAATAGATTTATCATTTAAAACTAATAGCTCTGTAGGTGCTTTTTCAATATAAAATATATAGTTTTGTCCATTATTATTATCCCATTTATTTTCTCCATTTTTAAAGCAGAAATTAAATGTTCCTACTCCTAATAAATTGATTTCACATTGATATCCTAGTTCTGTTTTTTCCATTTTTGTTTCAGTAACATTATCCCAATTAAGTCCAAATCCATAATGGATATAAACTTCTTCAGACCCATCTTGGAAAAGTTCACCTGTGTAAGATAATTTAACTACACTATTTTCAATTAATTTATCAGTATTAAAAAATATATTCTTGATTAGTTCCATTTTTAAAACTCCTTATTTATCTTTTGCTGGATACATTATAATATTAATTTCTACAATATTCAAGTATTTTTTGAAAAATTTTTTAAAATTTTAGCTTTTTTTGCGTTCGATTAAATCTGATAATTCGCATTCAAATATGTCGCATAAAACATCTAACTCTTTTACATTTATACTTATTACTTTGTTGAAATAGTATGCATTTATCCTTTTATAATTCCACTTTGTTAGTTGTTGCAGTCTATATCTTGAAATATTTTGTTTTTCCATTAATTCTTTTACTTTTAATTTAATCATAATAACACCTCAATTAGTATTATATTTTAAAATATCAAATTTATGTAGTACAATATTATATAGTAGTATATAATATACAGTAAAAAATAAAAGTTGAGAATTATTATATAGGCAAGTAATAAATCAAATTAAAAAATAAATTTAGGTAGAAATGAATTAATCAATTTCTACCTAAACTATGGTGACTCATCTCAGCTTCGAACTGAGGACCTCCAGATTAAGAGTCTGTTGCTCTACCAACTGAGCTAATGAGCCATATCGTTTGATATTATAATACTTTTTTACTTGATTTGTCAATACTATTAATTAAAATATCAGAAAAGAAAAATATGAAGACATTAATGAATAATTATGTTATAATTAAAATATAAATATAGTTTTTAGAAAGGAGCAGAAAACATGGCAACAACAAAAGAATATAGAGATTTTATATTAGAACAGTTAGATTTATTAGAAGATATAACTTGTAGAGCAATGATGAGAGAATATCTATTATATTATAATAAAATTTTATTTGGAGGAATATATGATAATATGCTATTGATAAAGATTGTTAATAGTAATAAAAAGTATAATATGAAAGAACAAATACCATATAAAGGTGCGAAACCAATGTATTTAGTAGATGATATAGATGATAAAGAAAAAATAAAAAATATTATTATAGAAACTTGTAAAGAATTGCCAAAAAAGAATAAATAAAAATATATAAAAAAGAAGATATTAATGGTTATATAACCAATAGTCAAATAACATACTATGCATATATAATTTATATAAATTATGGAGGAAAAGTATGTTTAAAGTTGAAATAGAAAATGGATATTATTTATTTAAATTAAAAAAATTATTAAATGACAGAAATATAAGCATAAATAAATTAATGAAAGATACTAATACAGATTATAAAGTATTAAAGAGGTTATTAACAGGAGAAATAGTAAGATTTGATATATTTGTTATGGCAAGACTATGTGATTATTTAAATTGTAGAATAACAGACATAGTAGAATATTTTCCAAATAATAAGAAAAATTAAAATATAGTTTTTTAGCTATATTTTAATTTTGCGCAAAAAAAGTGCAAGTAAACATAATTAGTTATTGAATAGTATAAAAAAATGTGTTATAATTAAATTTATGGAAAAGAAAAAATTGTTGAATATGTAAAATTATACAACAATATAAATAATAAAAAGGGGCGTGAAAACATGTTAAAGATTTATAATACAGATGTATCAAATGGAAAATTAAAAGAATTAAAAAAATTAGAAGAAGCAGAAAAAGGAGCCTGGATTAATTTAACATCGCCCACTGAAAGTGAAATAAAAAAAGTATGTGAAAAATTAAAAATACAAGAAGATTTTATAAGATATGCATTAGATAGCGAAGAAAAAGCAAGAATAGATCAAGAGGAAGATGATGGAACAATATTATTTATCATTGACATTCCAGTAGAAGAAAAAACAGATGAAAATGTTTTATACACAACTATGCCAGTAGGAGTAATAATAGTTAGAGATGAATATATGTTAACAGTATCATTGAATAAAAATAGAATAATTGAAACATTTGAAAATGGAAAAATAAAAACATTTGCTACATATAAAAAAAGTAGATTTATTTTTCAAATATTGTATCAAATATCACTTAATTATTTGGAATGCTTAAGGAAGATAAGTAAAGAAACAGAAATTGCAGAAAATGATTTACAGAGAACAATGAAAAATAGAGAGCTATTTAAAATGTTGGGATTAGAAAAAACACTTGTATATTTTACAACATCTTTAAAATCTAATGAAATAATAATGGAGAGAACAGCAAAAGGAAAAATAATAAAATTATATGAAGAAGATGAAGATATTCTAGATGATGCGATAATTGAAAATAGGCAAGCAATAGAAATGAGTAGGATATATAGCGATATTTTAAATACAACAATGGATGCATGTGCATCAATAATTTCAAATAATCTAAATGGAGTAATGAAATTTTTAACATCAATTACAATTGTATTAGCGATACCAACAATGATTTCTAGTTTTTGGGGAATGAATGTTAATTTGCCTTTTCAAAATTCTGCATTTGGATTTGCTATAATGTTAGGGATTTCTATAGTTATAACTTTATTAGTAACATATTGGCTATATAAAAAAGATATGTTAAATAAATGAGAGAATGATTTAATAAAATATTTTAGTAGAATAGAAATATAAAGAAATGAGTTAATATATTTACAAACTAATCATAAATATATTAACTCATTTCTTTTTTAATGTATTTCTTCACCTAAAATATTTTTTGTTAATGTCAAAGCATTTTTTAAATTATTATAAGTTGTTTTATTTATAGATGTATTTTCTCCTGATTCATAATCAGCAATAGCTTTTTCAGTGAGAATTAATTTATGACTTTGAGGTGTGCCAGAAGAAATATTATACATATATACAGGAATATATGAGGCATTATCTATAGACATCTTTCCTGTTTTACCATTTTTAGTAAAGGTTAAATTCAATATAGCAGATGTTTTGGTATTTTCTTTTTTCTGACCAGAGATAAAATTACCCAAAGAATATATAACAAATCCATCTACTATAGAACCATCAGATAATGTAATAGATCTTTTTTCCATAGGTTGTAAAACATGAGGATGTCCACCTAAGATTACATCTACACCATTTTCAAATAAAAAATCTGCTAATTCTTCTTGAGAAGCATTTTGCTTTGTAACATATTCAACTCCCCAGTGCATAAATACACATATTAAATCAGGTTGTTTTGCCTGTGCTAATTCAAGTTGTTTTTTTATTAAATTTTTATCAATTAAATTTATACAATATTCTTTACCAGATGGAACTGGAATACCATTAGTTCCGTAAGTAAAACTTAAAAAAGCTATTTTAATTCCTTTTACATTTTGTATTAATATTTCATTTTGAGCTTCTTCTGATGTGTAGGTTCCAGTATGAGAAATACCAGCATCATCTAGATAATGCAATGTACTTTCTAAACCTTTATATCTTTTATCAAGGCTATGATTATTAGCAGTTGATAATACGTCTATTCCTAATCTTTTTAAGTTGTATGCTAATGCTTCAGGTGTATTAAATGTAGGATAATTGCTATAACCAACTTCTTTTCCTGCAAAAGTAGTTTCTAAATTTCCTACTGATATATCTGCTGTTTGCAAATAGTATTCTACATCAGAAAAAACATATGAAAAGTCATATTCTTTGGTAGTAGAATTATATGCATCTTTATATTGTCTATCATGACACATAATGTCTCCAACTACACTCATTGTTATTGTTGTATCCTGTGGAATCTCTTCTTTTGGTTCTTGTGGATTATCAGCCGAAGTAGGTATTGTATTTTTTTCTGAATTATTATTTGATTTATTATTTATTGAATAAATTAAAAATATTATTGAAATAAATAATAAAAAGGTTATAAATACTTTTTTCTTGTTTAATTTTCTTTTTTTACTTTTTTTCATTTTTACCTCCATTTGTAATATAGGGCACAAAAAATATTATTGAAATTATTACTATAAATAAAATATCACAATTATATAGTTTTTTCAATAAAATAATAAAGTTATTAAATATAAAAATAATAAAATTACAAGAATAACTAAAAATTTTTAATATATATAATAAATATAAAGTATATATAAAATAAGAAAAGTTGCTTAGTAAATATACACAGACTGAGGAAACTTAACCATTTGGTATATATAAAAAACTTCGATTTTCCGATACAATAAAAAGAAGGATTATTTACCTTCTTTTGAATCGTATACTAAATTTTCTAACTGATTTACTCTGTTATTTTGTTTGTTTTCTAAGTTTGAAAGCATTTCTTCTGGTAATTCATTGTAATTGTTGTCGATATAATCTTCTGTATTTTTATAGTTACTTATTAAATTTTCTATTTGTTTATTTCTTGTATCTAAAGTAGTTTCTAAAATTTGATTTTTTAACACCTTAATTTCTTTTTCACGTGTATTTTGTTTTTCCCTAGCATTTTGCTTATTTTTTGGATTTCCTATTTCAGAATATTGTTCCAAATGTCTTTGTGTTCTAGTATGATTTTCAACAACATTAATCAAATTATCTATTTGACGTTCCTTTTTTTCTGAATTATTATTTTCCATATAAACACCTCCATAGAGGTAGTATTTGAAAAAATTAAGAAAAATATAAGTAAAATTTTAAATTATTTCATACTCATTTCACAATATTTACATCTATATACACTATTTTCTTTATCTGTAAGATAAAAAACTTGGTCAAGATTTTTTTCAATAGATGTTATACATCTTGGATTTTGACATTTTACTAGATTTACTATTTTCTCAGGAAGTTCTACGTGAAACTTTTCTGTAAGGTTATCTTCTTTTACTATATTTATTGTAATATTTGAATCAATAAATCCTAAAATATCTAAATTTACATCTATAGCTTTATCTATTTTTATTATGTCTTTTCTACCCATTTTTTTACTTTTTGCATTTGTAATTAGCGCAACTGAACAATCTAATTCATCTAATTTTAAAGCTCTATATATTTCCATTCCTTTTTTTGCTTTAATATGGTCTATTACGATTCCATTTTTAATACTATCTATATTCATTTTATTATTCCTTATATAATATATTTAGGTTTTGGCGAGCGATACCTATAAACTCATGAATTTTATAAAAATTAAATTTTGATAAAAGTTATACACATATAAATAATAAAATGTGGACAACTACAACAAATTAATTAAAATTAATTATTAAAATAATAATTAATTTTAATTAATATCTAACAATTTTAAAATTAATGCCATTCTAATATATTTTCCATAATTAGCTTGTCTAAAATAACAAGCTCTTTCATCATCATCAACATCTGTAGAAATTTCATTTACTCTAGGTAAAGGATGCATAATACACAAGTCATTTTTAGCATTTACTAATTTTTCTTTATTTAATATATAATAATCTTTTAATCTTACATAATCATCTTCATTAAAAAATCTTTCTTTTTGAACTCTAGTCATATAAAGGATATCTAATTCACTCATATATTCTTCAATATTATGTGTTTCAACATATTCAATATTATTTTTGTCTAAAACTTCCTTTTTGATATATTCTGGGATATTTAGCTCTTTTGGTGAGATTAAAACAAATTTTATATTTTTGTATCTTGACATAGCTGTAATTAGGGAATGAACAGTTCTACCAAATTTTAAATCGCCACAAAGACCAATTGTTAAATTATCTAATCTATTTTTTTCACATTGAATAGTTAATAAGTCTGTTAATGTTTGTGTTGGATGATTATGACCACCATCTCCAGCATTAATTATTGGTACATCTGATTTTAATGAAGCAACTAATGGCGCACCCTCTTTTGGATGTCGCATTGCAATTATATCTGCATAATATCCTACGACTTTTATTGTGTCCGAAATACTTTCTCCCTTTGATGTAGAACTTGAATCTGCTGATGAAAATCCTAAAACATTTCCACCTAATTCCATCATTGCTGCTTCAAAACTGAGTCTGGTTCTTGTACTTGGTTCAAAAAATAGTGTTGCTAACTTTTTTCCTTTACATTTTTCAGAATATTTTTCTTTGTTTTTTATTATATCTCTTGCAGTTAGTATTAATTCGTCAATTTCTTCAACTGATAAATCTTTAATATCAATTAGATTTTTCATTTTTTTTTATCCTCCCATATGATTTTTTTTATTATACTACAAATTTTTATTAATTCAAATATAAAAACAAAAAATATTGGGGAAATACAGTTTTAGATACCAAATATTACAAAAAATGAGAAAATGTAACAAAATTATAATAAAAATATAATAAAAGAAAACAATCTACACAAACTAGAAAAATCCGTAAGAAAAAGTTGAAACTTATTTAAAATAGAGGGAATTGACAGTTTTCTTTTTTTATTTATAATGTGGTAAAGCAAGCAAGAGGTTGACAAAAGATGAACTAAAAAAAAAGAGGTGCAAAAGATTGAGTAAGAAAACTAACAGTTCTTTGAAAAATTTGATAATTGTAGTTCTAATTATTTTATTTGCACTTAATACTTACTCATTAAAAGTAGAAGCAGCATCAACAGTAACAATTGAACCAGAAGATAATCAATATTTCGAACTCAAGGCTACAACGATAAACGACATAGAAGGGCAAGGGAAGCAAGTCATTATGGAGTTATGGGGATATGAAATAGATTTTAAGCGGAATGGATGTAAGGTTCAAGTATGACAACACAAAGTTAGCAACATCAAATTTATTAACAAATGTAGAGACAGATGATGAAATGGAATACTTTAAATTTGAAAATGAATTTGAAAGTGCGTTAGAAATGTCTACAATGAATGATACAAGTAATGACAATGTAATAAGAGCAGTATTTTCATTTTACCCCCCAGTAAATGAAACAGAGCATATCATTGTCAAAGATGGTGTTGATGGTAAAGTTATAACAACAACAGGCGGTGTACTACTTGGAAAAATGAGTTTCAAAATGCTGACAAATCAATTTGATATATCAGGATTTGAATTAGTAACAAATACAAGTTCTCCCCAAACAGGAGTAAAAGTAAATCTAGATGCAAAGACATGCTTTGAAGCACCACCAACTTTTAGATTTTCAGATGAAACATCTTCTAATGATGCGGATTTAACTAATATAGTATTAAGTAGTGGAAAAAATAATGAAGATGAACCAGAAGAGTCAACTTATAAAGAGTATGACTTAACACCAACATTTGATAAAGAAACAAAGAACTATGAGGTAGTCTTATTAGAATATATAGATGCAATAGATATAACAGCCACACAAAGTGATGCTAATGCAAATATGAAGATAAGTGTACCAAAACATGATGATGATGGGAAACTGGTTTATGATGATGATGGAACAACAATTATATATGAAGAAAAAGAATTAATTGATGAAATACCATTAGAAGTGATACTAAATAAACTAGGAGAACCTGATACAAAGTTAACAATTATTATTACAGCAGAAGATGGAATAACAGAAAATACATATGAAGTATTCATAAAAAGACCATATGGAACAATAAAGGGAACAATTTATACTCCACACACAACATCTACAACAGGAATTTATAAATCAGACATAAGAATTTATAAATCAGAGGATGTAGAAACTGTAATAGATTGGAATACAATAGTTTCAGGGACAACAGATGACGTACATGATAAATTATTAACATTAAAATCTCAAGATTATGTAACAAAAGATGATGGAACATATGAAATATATGTAATTCCAGGAACATATGATGTTTTACTTGATAAGGGAGGATACTTAGATCATATTTATATTTCCAAAGTAGTAAATGAAGGAGACATTATTGATTTAGGCACAAAAGAATTACTAGCAGGTGAATTAAATAAAGATGGAAGTATTGAAATATCAGACCTATCATTACTATTAGCTTCATTTGGAATTACAAGTTCAGATGCAACATTTAATCCAGATATGGATTTTAATGAAGATGAAGTAATAGATATATCAGACTTATCAATATTGTTAAATGATTATTTAGAAACTAGACATATAGAATAGATAAAAAACAAGAATATAAAAAACTAAAGAAAGGAGTAGAAATGAAAGCAGTACAAATGAATATGAAAATTACTGAAACAGAGGAATTAGATGAAGAAACACCTAATGCAGAAGAAAAAGAAGATTCAGAAATTTCAAATATAGAAGAAATAGAAAATATACCAGTAATTAAAAAAATAAAATATTTAACAAAGCAGCGACTATGTGCGTTAATGACATTATTAGCATTTATAATAAATACATTTTCTCCATATGGATTATTGTTACAGCCAACATATGCAGCAAGTGAACAAGTACCACTACCAGGAGAACCATATTATAAATTGTCAATAACACCAATTGATGGAACAGTAGATTATGATGACTGGGATGATGCAACAAACTACTACTATTATGATTTTGATCCAGATACAGATACAATAGAATCATATAGTGGAACAAGATTAATAACAATGACATTAACAGTTAATGGATGTGATACAGTAAATGCAGGAACTATATATTTTAAATATGATAGTAGTAAATTAATACCAGCATCAGAAGTTAATAAAGGAACAAATAAAAAACCTATATGGGTAATAGAAGAAGCAGAGACATATGAAGACTTCGCAGAAACTGGTTGGGGATTACCAGTAATTGAATTATTAGACACAAACATAAGTACAATAGGGCTAGAAGGAGGAGTTAGTCCAGGAGGAGATAAATACATATCAGATGGTGAACTTGTAGCAACATTTACATTCAAATTAGCAGATGGAATTAAATTAGAAGATTTAACAGAAGATGTAATGGCATTAAATACAACATATAGCAGTATTTATCCAACAGGGTTAAAAATTCCATATTTCAAAGATGGAGTATCAGTATTTGTAAATCAGCCATATTATTTAGTATATGAGGGATTTGCAACTAATAACAAAAAAACAATAACAGGAATTACATTAAATTCAAATATGGATAAAACAAAATATTACACAGGGGAAAATATTGACTTTACAGGAGCAAGTATAACAATACAATATGATGATGGTTCAACTGATGTAATAACAGATATAAGTAAAGCGGTAACAGATGGATTAATAACAATTGATTCAACTAAAGCCACAACAAGTAAAAAAGTAGTTGTAACAGCTGGAGGAGAGACTTGTGATTTGAATTATAATATTGCAACAAGTATTACAGTTTCAAAAAATCCAACAACAATGACATATGACCATGATGACACAATTAATTTTGCTGGTGGAACAATAAATGTAGTATATGATAATGGAGACACAGTACCATTAGACATAAACACAGGTATTACATCAAAATTATTAACAGTAGATAAAACAAAAGCTGATGTAAATAACAAAACAGTGACATTTACATATGTAGATGGAAAATTGAAGACATCAATTAATTTAACAGTAAATGATCCAATAGTAAGTATTGCAATTACATCAAATCCAACAACTACAACATATGACCATGGAGATACAATAGATTTGACAGGAGGAACAATTGAAGCAACAAAGAAGAGTGGAGCTAAAGTATCAGGAATATCAATGAAAGACCCAAAAGTATCTACTTCTTCTACAACAGCAGATATAAATTCTTGTACAAGTAAATGGCAAAATGGAGAATTAACAGCAGGTAGTCAAGATATAATAGTTACATATGAGAATAAAACAGCTAAGTTTAGCGTAGTTGTAAATGATACAATATCTTCAATAGTAGTAAAAACACAGCCAACAGCAAAAAATAAATATGGAACAGAAGGAAATAGCTTAAATTTGACAGGAGCACAATTAGAAGTAACAACTTCATCAAATAATAAATTTACAACAAATATAAATGTAGGAATGTTAAATTTAACAGGATATAATAAACAAACATTAACAACACAAAATCTACCTGTAACTTACGGAGGATTAACAACTAGCACAGGAAATGGTGTAAATATAAAATTAAAAGATTATATTACAGGAATTACAGTAACAGCACCAAACAACTTAACAGCAAATTATAATACAGAACTAGATTTAACAGGAGTTACATATGTAAAAAATTATGCAGGAGGAGCTTCAAGTAGCTCATTACCAGTAACAAAAAGTATGATTTCAGGATATAATAAAACACCAACAGCAAGTTCATTTAACGCAAATCACGAATATCCTGAAACAATAACGGTAACATTAAATACACCAGATGACGCAGATATTGATACAATTCCAGTAAATGATACATTTAATGTAAAAGTTATAGATACAGTTACAGGAATTCAAATAGCACAAAGACCAAATAAAACAAGCTATAATTATGGAGAAACATTTAGTGCAACAGGAGGAAGAGTACAACTTTCATATGCAAGTGGAGCAACAGCAAGTTCAAGTGTTTCAATGTTAGATGCAAATGTAAAGATAACTGAAACAGATGATAGTCCAATAAATATGAACCCATCAGCTAGTAGCTTTACAAATGGAAGGGCAACAAAGACATTAAAAGTAACATATACAGATCCAAGTACATCACAAAAATATAGTGCAAACTTACAAAACATTTTTGTAAATGATGTATTAGATACAATTCAGATTGGAACAACACCAAAAATAATATTCAACCATGGAGATACATTTAGTGTTGGAAGTGGAACATTAGAATTAATATATAAATCAGGTAATACTAGTACAATAGATTTAGACGATGGAACAACAATAAAAGAAACAGCAACAGGAACAGCAGTAAATATGACACCACTAGTAACAGAATACATAGATAATAGTTTAACAAAAAATCTTACAGTAACTTACACAGAAGGTCAAGTAACAAAAACAGTGGATTATGACATAACAATTAATAATCCAATAGATAATATAGCAATAGGAACATCACCAAAAACAAATTATAATTTGAATGAGCCAAAAGATGTAACAGGTACAATAACGGTTACAAGGAAAGCTGGAAATACATCAACTGTAAATATTACAGATTCGATGGTAACAGGATTAGATACGACAGTTGCAGGAACAAATAAAACAGCAACTGTAACATACACAGAAGATGGAGTAACAAAGACAACAACTTATAATTATAATGTTGTAGATTCAATAACAGGGATAACAATAGGAGATACACCTAAGACAAATTATAAATATAATGAGCCATTAGATGTAAGTACAGGAACAATAAATGTAATAAAAGGAAGTGGAACAACAAATATACCAATGACAAGTGGTATGGTAACAGAATTAGATGGAAGTCCATTTGATTCGACAAATTTAACACCAAGGAACTTATTAGTAACTTATAGTGGAAAAACAGCACAATATGCAATAACAGTAAAAGATTATGTAACAGGAATACGAGTACATCCAAATAGTGTAACAGGAGATTATGGTACAGAATTAGAAAAATTGATAGATGATAATCTTATAAAATATGTTGTAACATATGCAAAAACTGGAGATCAAACTCCAGAAGAACTAACAAAAGAAATGGTACAAGGATATGATAAGACATCTACAACAACACAAAAATTAAAAGTAAAGTATACAGATAATGATGCAAATAGTTTCACAAATGGGAAAGAATTTGAGTCAGATTTAACAATTGAATTGGAAGATGAAATAACAGGAATAAATATGTCAAAACTTCCAACAAATAGAGTATATGGATATAATGATACAAGTGTTGATTTAACAGGAGGAGAGATAACAGTAGTTTGGAAAAGTGGAAAAACAGACACAGTAACATTACCATCAACAGATGTAACAATTACAGAAACTGATGGAACACCATTAAATTTAAAAAATGTAACATTTGGAGCTGATAATACAGCTACAAAAACAGTCCAAGTTAATTACAAGGGCAAGAAAACAATATATACTGTTGCAGTAGTAAATAAAGTAACAGGAATAGCAATGAAAGACATACCAAAGACAAGTTATAATGTTGGAGAAAGTTTAGATATTACAACAGATAATGGAATAACTCCAGGAACAATAGAAGTAACAAGAGAGTATGGTCCAAAAGAAACAGTAAACTTAACCCCAAGTATGGTAACAGGATTTGCAAGTAATGTAGAAAATACAGCATTATCATTAACAGTAAGTTATACTGAGAATAATGTAACAAAAACAACAAATTATACAGTATCCGTAAAGGATTCAGTAAATTCAATAGCAATAAAAGATACACCTAAGACAAATTATAAATATAATGAGCCATTAGATGTAAGCACAGGTACAATAGATGTAACAAAAGGAAGTGGAACTACTAATATTCCAATGAATAGTAGTATGGTAACAGAATTAGATGGAAGTCCATTTGATTCAAGCAATTTAACACCAAGAGAATTATTAGTAACTTATGGTGGAAAAACAGATAGGTATTCAATAACAGTAAAGGATTATGTAACAGGAATACGAGTACAACCAGATAACATAACAGGAGAATTTGGAGCAGAATTAGAAAAATTGATAGATGATAATCTTATAAAATATGTTGTAACATATGCAAAAGTTGGAGACCAAACCCCAGAGACTCTAACAAAGGCAATGGTACCAGGATATAATAAGACATCTACAACAACACAAAATTTAAAAGTAAAATATACAGATAATGACACAAATAGTTTTACAGAGGGAAAAGAATTCGAAGCAGATTTAACAATTGAATTGGAGGATAAAATAACAGGAATAACACTTACAACACCTCCAACAAAAGATGAATATGGATATAATGATACAAGTGTTGATTTAACAGGAGGAGAGTTAACAATAACTTGGCAAAGTGGAAAAACAGATACAGTATCATTACCATCACCAGATGTAACAACAACAGAAACTGATGGAAACCCATTAGATTTGAAAAATGTAACATTTGGACCTGATAATACAGCAGTAAAGACAGTACAATTAAATTATAAAGGACAAAAGACAACATATACAGTCACAGTTATAAATAAAATAACTGGAATAACAATGAAAGATACACCAAAGACAAACTATAATGTTGGAGAAAGTTTAGATATTACAACAGATAATGGAACAACTCCAGGAACAATAGAAGTAACAAGAGAGTATGGTCCAAAAGAAACAGTAAACTTAACCCCAAGTATGGTAACAGGATTTGCAAGTAATGTAGAAAATACAGCATTATCATTAACAGTAAGTTATACTGAAAACAATGTAACAAAAACAACAGATTATACAGTATCCGTAAGAGATTCGGTAAATTCGATAGCAATAAAAGATATGCCAAAAATAAAATATAAATATAATGAACCATTAGATGTCAGCACTGGAACATTAGATGTAACAAAAGGAAGCGGAACAACAAATATACCAATGACAACAAATATGGTAACAGAATTAGATGGAAGCCCATTTGATTCAACAAATTTAACCCCAAGAAAATTATTAGTAACATATGGAGGACAAACAGTACAATATGATATAACAATAGAAGATTATGTAACAGGAATAGTATTAGTACCTCCAACAAGAACAACATGTGAATATGGAGAAAATATAGATTTCTCAACAGGAACAGTACAAAAGGTTATGGCTAGTGGAATTGCTACGACCCCTGTAGCACTTACAGATAATGACGTAACATTAAGTACATTTGATAATACTCATATAGGTAGACAAAATATAGATGTAACATATGAAGGATTTACAGAAAGTTTTGAAGTAATAGTTGAAAATAATATTACAACAATTACAATAAAAGATACCCCTAAACAAACATATAAATTTGGAGAAAATTTAGATGTAACAGGAGGCACAATAACAATAACAAGGGCTAATGGAGCAGAAGAGACAGTAACAATAACTCCAAATATGGTAACAGGATTTAATCCTAATCAATTAGGAAAACAAACATTAACAGTAACTTATGATGGAAAGACAACAAGTTATGACATAAATGTAGAAGATTATATAGACAGAATAGAAATAAAACAACCAAACAAATTAATTTATGACTTGAATGAAACACCAATAGATTTAACAGGAGGAACAGTTACAGCTGTAATGGCAAGTGGCACAGCTACAACCCCTGTAGATATGTCAAACCCAAATGTAACAATATCAGGATTTAATACAAGTTCTGAAGGAGCAAAAATAATTACAGTTGAATATGAAGGAAAACAAGAGACTTTTGGAATTACAGTAGTAGACTCATTAAGAAGCATGGTAATAGCAACATTACCAGATAAGAAAGTTTATAAATATGGTGAAAGTTTAGATTTAACCGGTGGTACAATAGAGATTGAAAAGGGAAGTGGAGCAAAAGAGGTTATACCAATGACAAGTTCTATGGTATCAGGATATAATCCAAAACAATTAGGAAATCAAACTTTGACAGTAACTTATGGAAAATTTACACAAGAATTTATAGTTAGAGTAGATGACTATATAAGCCATTTAAAAGTGACACCACCAGATAAAGTAGAATATGAATATGGAGAAGACCTAAATTTAAAAGGTGGAAAAGTATCTATTGTGACAGCAAGTGGTGCAATAGAAGAAAGTATACAAATGACAGCTTCTATGATATCAGGATATAACAAAACAGCAGAAGGAACACAAAATATTGAAGTTGAATATAAAGGTTTAAAAGGTAACTTTAATGTAAATGTAGTTGATAAAATAAAAGCTATATCAATGAATAATTATCCAAATAAAGTTAATTATAAATATGATGAAAATTTAGATTTAACAGGAGCAACAATCAATGTAGTTAAATCAAGTGGAATTTATAAAGTTACAGTAACTGATGATATGATTTCAGGATTTAACAGCAAACGTCCAGGAACACAAGTAATTACAGTAACATATGCAGGATTTACAACTAACTTTACAGTAAATGTAGCAAAACAACAAAAGCCGCAACAACCTCAAAAACCAACAAAACCAAACAAACCAACAGTAAGTAAACCAGTAGAAGAACCAGTAGTCGAAGAACCTATAATTGAAAAACCAATAATAGAAGAGCCAGTTACCCCTATTGAGCCTCCTGTTGTTGTAGAACCAGAACCAGAGGAAAAACCTACAATTGTTTTAGGTGAAAAAGATGAAAAAGATAATAATGATGAATTTATTAAAATTTTAGCTATTGGAATGTCTGGATTAGGACTATTACTTCTATTAATTCTATTAGCTTCTAGACGTAATGTTGAAATTTATGTATATGAAGATGGAGAATTTGTATTAGCTGGAAAAGAAAAAATTAAGAAGAATGAACCATATATAGATATTGACGAATATCTAGATGGAAATACTTATGATAATCAAGTAATAGTTAGCCTAAACAAATCAATTAGTAAAAAATTAGATGAAGAATCTATTAGAATTAAACATAGGGGAGCTACTGCAAAATATAAGATAAAATATAACAATGAGCCTTATGAAATAGTTTTAAATTAAAAACTATGAAATATATTTACAGTAGGAGTATATTTCAAAATATCAAATGACGCATGAAAATCGAATTTGAGACAATTTTAATTATAATTAATAATTAGATACTAGTGTGCATACAAAATCTTTTTAAATTCAAATTCTTTGCACACAGAATGGAGAATTTAGAAGATTTTGTAGTATCTATATATTCATGAAAAATAAAGGAAGAAACAGTATGGGAAGAAGAGGCAAAAGATTTAAAAAAAAGAAATTTAATTTTTATAAATCAGCTATTATTATAATATGTTTAGCATTGATAATTGCATCTTTATATTTGGTTTTTAAGTATAAAGATGAGCTTAAATTAAAATTTAATGACATATTTAATCGTGGTAATGTATCATCTACAAATGATAAAAATAACACAGTTGATGGTGTTGAAATAGTACCTAATGATAATAATGAAATTTCAGAGGAGGATGCTAAGAACATTGCTATTAGACAATTTGCAAATTTGGGGGAAGGCGCAAATCCTAATAAATTGAATGTTATTAGACTTCAAAGAAATGGTGAGGAATTTTTCTATGTTTCTTCACCTAAGAATACTGTGGAAATTCGTATTTCAGATGGTAAAATTACTAAAATTAATAGCGTTGTAGTGGAAGAATAATATAATTTTAAATAAATGTAATCTGGCAAATAGGAGCATTTTCGATGTTCCTATTAGTCGTGGAAAAAATATTGGCATAATTTTATGTAATGTATAAATTGAACTTTTAAGTTATAATATGAAAAAATATTATAAAACTTAAAAGTTTTTTCATAATTTTGAAAAGACTTGACTATACTAATAAGAAAGAGTATAATAAAGTTAGTTGGAGGAGAATTTATGGAAAAAATAAAAAGAGAAGATTATTTATCTATATTAAGGAATTTCAAAGATCAACAGATTATAAAAGTAATAACAGGAATTAGAAGATGTGGGAAATCTACTTTATTAGAATTATTTCAAGATTATTTGAAAGAAAATGGAGTAGAAGAAAATCAAATCATATCAATTAATTTTGAAAATGTGGATTATGAAGAATTACAAGATAGAAAAAAATTATATGAATATTTGAAATCAAAATTAGTAAAAGGTAAAAAAATGTATATATTTTTAGATGAAATTCAAAAAGTTGGTGAATTTGAAAAAACAGTGGATAGTCTATTTATTAATAAAGATGTGGATTTATATATAACTGGATCAAACGCATGGCTTTTATCATCAGAACTTGCAACATTGCTTACAGGAAGATATATAGAAATTAAAATGTTACCATTATCATTTAAAGAATATTTATTGGCTTTAGAAGACAGAACAGATTTATCAAGAAAATTTAGAGATTATTTACAATATAGTTCATTTCCGCAAGCGATTGAATTATTTAAAATTAATTCAAAAAATATTAATTTGTTTTTAGATGGTATATACAATACAATTTTATTTAAGGATGTAATGCAAAGAAAAGGAATAACAGATAAAAATACTTTAGAAAGAGTGACTAAGTATTTATATGATAATATAGGCAATAGAACAAGTATGAAGAATATAAGTGATAAAATTGAAGGGCTTGAAAAAAATAGTTCTTATAATACGGTTTCGACTTATGTTCAAGCACTTATTGATAGTTATATTGTGTATAAAGCAAATAGATATGATATAAAAGGCAAAGAGTTTTTAAAAACACAAGAAAAATATTATGCAGTAGATATAGGGCTTAGATATTATATGCTAGGTCAGGGGTCTGGTAAAGATATGGGACATATATTAGAAAATGTAGTTTATCTTGAATTATTAAGACGTGGATATAAAGTTTATATTGGAAAATATGATGAATTAGAAGTTGATTTTGTAGCAAAAAATTCAGAAGATACAATTTATTATCAAGTATCACTAACAACAAGAGAATCTACTGATGGTAATAATGGAGTATTAGAAAGAGAGTTAATGCCACTTAAAAAAATAAGTGATAACTATCCTAAATATATATTAACTTTAGACGATGACTTAGATGCTGATTTTGATGGAATAAAGAAAATAAATATATTAGACTGGTTGCTTAAAAATTAAATTAACAAAATAAAGCAGAATAGTATATGATAAAAAATAATTATTAATTTATTTAATAAAATGGAGGTAAGAGATGAAACAATTTATATATTTAGATAATGATATAATAAATTCTATTATTGCACAAAAAGATAATGGATTAATAAAAGACATAAAGACAGAGAATACTATTAAATCTAATCAAATGGAACAAAATGTATTGAATACAGAAATAGAAGGGAAAGCATCAGGAGAATTATTTAAATTAGTATCAGCCGAAGCTAAATTAAATTTAGGAGCAAAATTAGGAAAAGAAAAAGACATATCTAATACTACTAGAGAAATTTTAGAGAAAACTATGCATGATGCAACTTTTGATATAGCATATGATTATATAGAAGCAAAACAAATAGAATTAGGTAATAATTTAAATGATGATTTTGGAGAGTATATTGAGCTAAAAAGAATATTTGATTTTGTTGATTTAGATTATTTACATGGATTATTTTCTAAAAATGGACTTGTGGATTATTTAAAAAAATCTATAAAAGAAGAAATAAGTAAACAATTAATTGACATGACTGATAATTTAAATAGAGAGCAAAGAAGAGAATCAATAAAACAAATTAGTGATGAAATAAAAAAGGCAATAGAAGAAAAGAATAAAGAATTCGATAATATAAGTGAGATAATAAATGCTTTTAGACAGATGATTCCATATAACAGGATGCTAATTTCAAATGATGGTTATTTAATACCATTAGATGAAAAGTATTTTAGAGTCAACCCTTCAAGTATTGGTTTTATGTATGGAGGAGATATTACTTGTGTTGGGATGATTACTAATATAATAGGAAAAGACACAAATCCAAATGATGATAAAAATATATTTGCAACATTACAATTTTCGGTTAATGAGGTATTAAGATCTATTTTACCAACAAAGGAAGAAAATATTTGTGTAATACATCCAATAGCAGTATATTATAATAAATAATAATTAGTGAGAGTGAAAAGACTTGATGCTTTTCACTCTTTTTGTGTAGCGAACCACCTCTGTTATACAGGTGGTTATGATTTTCAAATAAATAGTTACCTTACTTTAATTTAATAATATCTAACTTTGCATTTCTACAAAAGGTTTTAGTTTTATTACTTCATCAATTTTTATTAATTTTACATAATTACGTTTTTTCTCTTATCGTTCCAAAATTGATTATCGACTTAGAATTTTACTATTGTATTTTTTGGTAGATTTGAAAACAAGCAAAAAAACAACTCAACACTTAAATCCCTAAGGAAAATCAAAAATATAATGAAATGTAATAAGAATGTTAAAAAAATGTCCAAAAAATGTTAAAAAAGAAAACAAATAGTAGGAAATAATAATCCGTAGAGTGATAGAGGACACTTTAAAATAGGAGAAATTTAAGCTATTGAAAATAAAAATAAATAGAACTATAGTATTATTAAATAAATATAAGAAAACTGTAGGAGGAAAACAAATGACAAACAAATCAAAAAGAAAGGTAAAAGAAATAATAAAAAAACTATGTGGTATAACAATTGGAATTACAATTGTAGGCATAATGAGTATAAAACTTTTTAACATGGAAAACACCAGTGAGATAACCCAGATGCCAGCACTACAAGAAACACAGGTAGACGAAGAAAACAAAGGAGATATAGAGATTATAACAGGGACCCCATCACCTATAAGTGATGCAATAATATTAGCCAATAATGTGGCAGAAGATGGAGCAATAATCTGTGACAGCATTGTACAAGGAGCAAGAGATAATAATTTACCTGATGGGAAGTATACTTTCAGAGTAGTTGGTAGTGTAGATGGAAGACAAGAAACAAAAGATTACATAGTGGAATTTATAAATTTTTATGATGATATAACATATTCTGTAAATGAAGGACAAACAGCAAAAACAATAAGTTTAGGAGACACTACAACAGAACATAAGATGTTGATTGTAAAATACCATAAGAACTTAACAATAGATAAGGGTGTAACAGTAACAGCAACCAATGTAAACAATCTAACATACAAAAAAGGAATGTATTTATGTGTATTAGGAGAATTAAAAAATAATGGTACAATATCAATGACAGCAAGAGGAACATATAACCAAGCAGGAGAAAACGTATATCTTTGGAAGAATACAGACCAAACATTTGAATATGTACCAGCAAATGGAGCAAGTGGATTAGCAGCAAAGCGACCATATACTCAAGGAACAGGAGGAGTAAATGGAAAAAATGCAAATGGACGTGGAACAGGAAGTGGAGGACAAGGAGCATCAATTGTCAATACAAATAATAGTGCACATAATAGTTATATTGGAGCATCTTCTGGTGGTACATCATACTCAGGAGGAAATGGTACAGGTGGAATGGTTAGATGTAATGCTTCTGGATTATCAGCCAGCACAACTCAGGCAAGTAGTACAAAGGGAGGGGCAGGATATGCATATGATGGAGGACCAAATACATATTACTTTGCAGGAGGAGGAGCAGGAATAACAGGAGGAAATTCAAGTTATCACAGGATAGGAACTGGAAATACACAAACTAAAGCAGAAAATGGTACAGGAGGATTATTAATGCTTTATGCAAATAATCTAACTAATGATGGAAAAATAGTTTCAAATGGTTCTGCAGGTGCTGGGGCGTGGTGTAATTTACCAGGAAGTTATAGAGGAGCAGTAGGAGGAGGAGGCTCAGGAGGAGGCTCTATAAATATATTCTATAATAAGACTAAAAATTTAGGAGACATAACAGCAGACGGAGGCTTAGGAGGAGATGTATCAAGATGTACAAACAATAATATGGGTATACGTAATGGAGGAGCAGGAGGAAATGGAAGTGTCACAGCTATAAATGTAATGCCAGAACTAAATTATTCAGAAAAAGAAATAACAATTCAAGTTGGAGAGACTTATGAAATAGATAAAGCAGAAATACAACTTGTAAGTGAACATAAGACACAAGATTCTATGTTACAACTTGGAAATATATTATATGAAATATTAGATACAAACATTGCGACAAATGATGAAAATGGAATAATAACAGGTACAAAAGAAGGTCATACAAAAATAAAAATTTATGATGAAACAAACGAATTAGAAACATATATGTATATAAATGTAATAAAAGGTATTAAACCAATGATAACTACAGGAACAAATTTCACTATTGCACTAAAACAAAATGGAACAGTATGGAGTTATGGAAAAAATGATGTAGGGCAATTAGGTTCAGGAAACAATGAAAATAGCAATAAACCAATACAAGTATATTGTGATAATACAAATACACCATTAAACAATATTGTACAAATAAGTACAGGAAATAGTCATAGTGTAGCAATATCATCAGATGGAACAGTGTATACTTGGGGACTAAACAATAAAGGACAATTAGGAAATGGAACAAATGATAACAGTAATCATGCAGTAAAAGTAGAAGGATTAAGCAATATTAAAAAAGTAGAAGCATATAAAGACATGACAATTGCTATCGATAATGAAGGAAAATTGTATACATGGGGAGATGGATATACAAGTTTACCAATGAAAAAGATTTGTTCTATAAAGATAGTAGATGTATCAGGGAAATTATTATTAAGTAATGAAGGTTATATATATGATATTTCAAATTTAAACAACAGAATAAATAATCTAAGTCAAATAGCAAAAATAAGTTGCGGAGTAGACCACAATTTAGCATTATCAGTTTATGGAAATGTATACTCATGGGGAACAAATAATCAATATGGAGAACTTGTAAGAACATCATCAAGTATTACAGCAAATATTGCAGAAAATTCATATAACATTATAGCAGGTAATGATACAACATTTGTTGTAAAAGATGATGATACTGTATGGGTTGCTGGATGCAATACAAATGGAAGGATAGGTTTAGGAACAGAAGCTAAAGCAACAACATTAACTGAAATAAATATAGGAGAGAAAATAGAGACAATAGGAAAAGGACATGGTACACATTCAGGACTTTCAGATAAAAATGGTTTTGTATATATGACAGGAACAAATACATTAGGAGAATTAGGTAATGAACAAAATAGCAATCTTACAAGTTTTACCCAAATAGGTGATACAATTATTCAAACAGATGCTGAAAAATATTACTTAGATTTACAAGAATCAAAAGAAATTATATATAAATTAATAAATACATTTAATTTAAAAGTAGATTTAATAGATGATAACAAAGAAAATTTTACTATCCAAGTGCCAGACAATACAAAATTAAATGTAAATGATTACAATAGAATAACAGCAGTTGACTATGGTAAAAATGAAGTTACAATTACACATAATAAAACTGGAAAAAGTAAGACTATAATTGTAAATGTAATGAGGAAAATGAATGACATAATTAAAGGAATTAGAGATAATGAGTTTTCAGATGGTATATATGATATATTAATTAATGGAGAAATTTATAATATAGAAATATATAATATTTATGAAGATACAGAATATAAGTTAGAAGAAGGACAAGATTCAAGAACAGTCCTATTAGGAAACGACACAGCAGATGAAACAATGCTAATTGTAAAATATCATAAAAACTTAACAATAGATGAAAATGTTACACTTACAGCAAGTACTAGAAAAAAAGGAATGTATATATGTGTATTAGGCGATATAATGAATTATGGTGAAATTACAATGACAGCAAGAGGAGCTGACGTAGAAAAAGGACAAAATGTATTTTTATGGGAAAACATAGACAAAAGCTATGAATATGTACCAGAAGATGGAGTAGAAGGTTTAGCAGCTTATATTGCAAGTAAAAGGAAAGTAGGAAATAAAGGAAAAATAGGAACAGGAAGACAAACAGGAGGTGGAGGACAAGGAGCAGTAATTAACAATGAAGCAAAAGGAGCAAGTAATAGTTATATGGGAGCATCTACTGGAGGAAATTCATATGCAGGAGGAAATGGTGCTGGTGCATTTGTTAGATGTAATGCTTCAGGTTTACCTGCAAGTTATACACAGGCAAGTAAAACAAAAGGAGGAAATGGAAGTGCATATGATTCAAATGTTCCTACACAATATTTTGCAGGAGGAGCAGCAGGTATAACAGGAGGAAATTCATCATATTCAAGATGGGGAACAAGTGGAACAGAAACAAAAGGTCAAGATGGAGTTGGAGGACTATTGATGTTATATAGTGATACTCTAACAAATGTAGGAAAAATTTCATCACAAGGTTCAGATGGAGCAGGAGGAACATTTAGATTTACACAAAGATATAATGGAGCAGTAGGAGGAGCTGGATCAGGTGGTGGAAGTGTTAACATATTTACTAGGTTAGTAGTAAATGCAGGAGAAGTTACAGCAGAAGGAGGAAAAGGAGGAAAAATCGTTGCCACAGGTGCCAATATGGGAGCACTCAATGGAGGTGATGGTGGTGATGGAACAGTTACTATAAATGAACTTGGCTCAGTATTAAACTATCCAGTAAAAAAACTGACATTAAACTTGGATGATACTTATATAATAGATAAAAATAAATTATCATATACAAAATTAAATGATATACAAACAGAAGATTTAACAGTTGGAAATATAGAATTTGAAGTTATAGATGGTACAAATATACAAATAGATGAAACAGGTACTATAACTCCAAATGGATTAGGAACAGCAAAAGTTAAAATTACAGATACAGATAATAAATATAGTACATATATTATTATCAAGGTTATAGAGGGAATAGAATCAGACATAAAAAATGGAACAGAATTCACAATAGCATTAAAAGAAAATGGAACAGTATGGTCATATGGTGCAAATAATAATGGACAACTTGGAAATAGTTTAAATGAAGCATCAAATCAACCAGTTCAAGTAATAAAAGAAGATGGCACAATACTAGAAAACATTATAAAGATTGATGCACACGATAATTCAGCAATAGCACTAAGCCAAGATGGAGAATTATATATTTGGGGATTATGCTATCAAGGAAATACAGCAAATAAAGTAAATGTAGCAACAAAAGTAGAAGGAATACAAGATATAGTTGAAGTAAGCATAAAAGGAGATATCTTTTATGTATTAGACAATAATGGAAATGTATATATATGGGGAAAAGGTCATAGTAATAAGACTCAATTACAATCAAATATAAAATTTGTAGATATTGATGGAGAACTATTACTTGGAGAAGATGGAAGAGTATATAGAACAACAGATGTAAACACACCATTAAAATATTTAAGTAGTATATGTGAAATTTCATCAGGAGAAGACCACGACCTATTTATAACTTTAGATGGCATGGCATATAGTATAGGACAAGGAGACTTAGGACAACTTGGAGATATAAAAAATAAACAAACAGAAATATCTAGTCTAGTTAGAACAGAAAGTGGATTTTTAGCAAATATATCAAAAATATCAGCAGGAAATAAATCTTCAATAGCACTAGATGAAAATGGAAAAGTATATGTTTGGGGAGATAATACAAACAAAAAAATAGGAATAGAAGAAAGTAAAGTAAATTATGCAGTTGAACTTACAAACCTACAAGACAAAGAAGGAAATCAATTAAATATAGCAAAAATGGAAAATGTAGAAATAGGAAAAAATCATTCTAGTATATCTGATGAAGAAGGATATGTATATAGTGTAGGATTAAATACAAATGGGCAACTTGGAACAAAAGATAATATTAATAGAAACATATTTACAAAAATAGGAGACACAAAAATTACAAATATACCAGATGAAATAATATTACCTATAAATACTTCAAAAGACATAGTAATTGAATTAATAAATACATTTAATTTAAAAACAGATATAGCAAAAGGAGAAAAACTTGAAATATTAAGCACTAATGAAAAAGAAATAAAGGTTGTAGAAATAGAAAATGTAGATAATAGTAATATAAAAGACATAAGAAAAGTAAATGAAAATTATACAATAATAGGAGAAAAGATAGGAAGAACAAATGTAATTGCAAGAAATATAGATGGATATTTAAAAAATATATGGATAAATGTAGTAAGTGATGAAAATGCGAAAGTATCAGCAAAAGTGGTAAACGGAAATGGATTTACAATAACACTAAAATCAGATGGAACAGTATGGGGATTCGGAAACATAAATGATAGTAATAGTCCAAAAGAAATACAAGTTCCAGAAGAAATAATAGACATTACAGCAGGACAAGGACATTGTTTATTACTTGGAAAATCAGGAACAGTATATAGTATGGGAACAAATACAAAAGGAGAGTTAGGAACAGGAAATGTAACAACACACAAAAACCCAGTAAAAATAGATTTAAAAGACATAGTAAAGATACAAGCAAATATGCAAACATCATTTGCAATAGATAGTAATGGAGTAATGTATGCATTTGGAAATGGATATACAAAAACACCAACAAGTATAATTAACAATAAAAATGTAATAGATGCAAGTAAAACATATTATCTAACAGATGAAGGAAAAGTAATAAAAACAGCAACTAATGAAGAAATAAAAATATCTTCAAATGGTATAACAGAAGAGCAAGAAAGAATAATGCAAATCTCAGAAGGAACAAACCATATACTATTATTAGGAGAAAGTGGAAAAGTATATAGTTTAGGAAACAATTTAGAAGGTCAATTAGGAGATGGAAGTAATATATCAAAAGAAGATAATATAACAACTGTAGTAAAAACAAAAGATGGAAACATATTAGAAAATGTAACAGAAATATCAGCAGGAGACAAATATAGTATAGTAGTAACAAAAGATGGTAAAGTATATACATTTGGAAACAATAATAATCAAAAGTTAGGAATAAGTAATGACACAGAAGCAGACGGAATAACAAAAATAGAATATGCAACATTAAAAGAAGATGTAGAAGAAACAATGAGAGTAAGTGCAGGATATATGCATACAGCAATATATAAAAATGATGGAAGTGTATACACATGGGGATATGGAGAAAATGGAGAACTAGGAAATAGTGAAAACTTCAATTATTATTCAGCACAATTAGTTGGAAAAAGCATAGTAGAAACAAATACAAATAATCTAGTATTACAAAAAGGAGATAGCTTTGATATAGATGGATGGATAGAGTACTTTAATCTATTTGAAAATAAACAAGGGGAAATCGAATACGAAATAATAGATGCAGAATTAGCCAATATAAATAGAGAAACTGGTGAAGTACAAGCACAAAATAGTGGAAGAACAACAATAATAGCAAAAGAAAAGGGAACAGACAAAATAGGAGTAATACAAGTAAGAATACTAGAAAATAGTAAAATAGAGCCAATGGTAGAAACGAATGGAAGCCATACAATTACATTAAAAGTAGATGGAACAGTGTGGTGTTATGGAATTGGGACTTCAGGAGAACTAGGAACAGGAAAGAAAGAAAATTCAGATGAACCAGTAAAAGCAATATTCCCAGAAGGGACGAAAATAATTCAAGTAGCAGCAGGAGAAAAACACTGTTTAGCATTAGATGAAGAAGGAAATGTATGGGCATGGGGAAGTAATGAATACTATCAGTTAGGAGATACAGGAAGTTCACGACTTGTACCAACAAAAATAAACGAACTTTCAGGAATAACAAAAATAGCAACAGGAAAATATACATCATATGCAATAGGAGATTCAGGAGAAGTATATAGCTTTGGACAAAATGCAAATGGAGAAGCAGGAATAGGAAGTTATACATCTAAAACTACTGTTAAAAAGTCTCAAAATATAGCAAATGCAGTAGATATAAAAGCAGGAGAAAACCACGCAGTAGTATTAATGAGTACAGGAGAAGTATATGCCACAGGATCTAATTTATATGGACAACTAGCACAAGATGTTAATCAAGTAAGAAGATTAAAACAATTTACAAAAATACAAAATTTAAGTAAAGTTGTTATGATAGCAACAGGAGATAATCATAATATAGCATTAAAATCAGATGGAACGATATATACTTGGGGTTCAAATGAAAATGAAGAATTAGGATTACAATTAAAAACTAATTATGTACAAACTCCAACAAAAGTTGAAAATGTAAATGACATAAGATATATAGATGGAGGAAGTGGATATAGTCTAGCACTTAACAAACAAGGTGAAGTATTTGTATGTGGAGAAAATAGCTTAGGAGAACTTGGAAATGCAAGTAAAACAGATGTACAAGTATTTGAAAAGCTAAATACTATACAAGATGTAATCCAATTGTCAGGAGGAAGTACTTATACAGTCATGGTGAAAAAAGATGGAACAGTATGGGGAACAGGAGATTATGCACATGGAGATACACAAATAAAAAGTAAAACACAAGGAGAAATACCAATACAAGTAGGAAACGACGAAACAGGATTAACAGAACTAGAAATAACACTAAGAAAAGGCGAAAGCAAGAATATATTAGATAATAATGTATTTGCATTCAACCTAATATATTTAGAAGAAAGTGCATTTGATAATTTGAATTTTACAAGTTTAAAATCAGATATTGCGACAATAAATAATGAAGGAATAGTTACAGGACAAAGAGTAGGAACTACTAGGGTAAAGGCAACAGATACACAAAAAACATACAGCATATTAGTGAAAGTTGTAGAAGAAGACTCAAATGTAGCACCAAAAATAGAAGCGGGAGAAAATTTTGCAACAGTAATAAAAGCTGATGGAAGTATATGGTCATTCGGATACAATGGTGATGGAAGATTAGTAAATGGAACAAATTTGAGTAAAGATAAACCAACAGAAACAAATATAAATGGATACAAAGAAATAAAAACAGGAAATAACTTTGTAATGGTTTTAAAGGATGATGGAACAGTATGGACAGCAGGAAATAATCTAAAAGGACAATTAGGAAGTGGAAACTTTAACTCAAGTAATACATTAGAGCAAGTAGTAGGATTAAACAACATAGTAAAAATATCAGCAGGAAAAAACTATGCAATTGCAATAGATAATCTAGGAAATGTATACGAATGGGGAAATGGAAAAAATACGCCAGAAAAAGCAACACAAATAGGACAGAGAATAATAGATGTAGCATGTGGAAATAATCAAACAGCATATGTAACAGCAAAAGGAACAGTAATAGGAATTGGAAATATTTTAAATGGAAAAATAGAAGGAATAGAAAATGCAATAAAAGTACAAGTGACAGATAACAGCATAGTAATTTTGACAGATACTGAAATGGTATATGAATACAAAAACGGAACAACAACCAAAATAGAAGTACCAGAAACAGTAATAGATATATCAGCAAAAGGATTAAATACAATGTATCAAACAGCAAGTGAAAAAACATATGTGTCAGGATTAAATACAAATGGAGAATTAGGAGTTGGAAATACAGCTGGAATCACAATACCAGAATTAGTACAAGAACATAATTCAAACACATTTGGAATAGGGGTAGGATATGCTAACACATATATTATAGAAAATACAGGAAATGTGTATGCAGCAGGAAACAACGAATATGGAAGTATAGGAAATGGAACAAGAAATGCTACACAAATACATACATTAGTAGGAGACAGATTACTAAATATAAAACCAATAACAGCAACAATGATTTCAGGGAACACAGAAACATTACAAATAGATGGAAATCCATTCAATGTATTTAAAGAAGTAGAAATAGAATTACAACAATATACAATAGAAAGTGATAATGAAGATGTAGTAACATTAAATGACCAAAAATTAATAGCAAAAAAAGAAGGAACAGCACATATAAACATCACAGATAATGTAACAGGCTCAAAACTAGAGTTGACAAGAATAGTAGTATTACCAGAACAAGACAGAATAGAAAAAATAACAGTAGATGGGAAAGAAGCAAATTTAAAAGGTACAACAGAGGAAGGATTATTATTATATAGAGTTGAGTTAGTAACAGAAGAAAAAACAGGACAATTAAAAATTACAACTAAAGACAAAATAGACAGAATAAGTATAGATGGTGGAACAAATTGGAGCAACAATGGAATATTAGAACAAGAAGTACAACTTATAAATAAAATAACAATGATACCAATAAAAGTAGGCATTCAGAATAATGAGGGAGAATACATAAACACAGTAGACTATATGCTTGAAGTAGAAAAAATAACAGATGATACAAAAGTAAAAGAAATAACAGTAACAGAAACACAAGCAGATGGAACAGAAGATAGTGTAATAGCAACAAAAACAGATGATACTAGGTATGAAGCAGTAGTTGCACCAGATACAGAAATATCATTAACAACAATAATTACAAACAGTGAATATAGCTATATAAGTATAGACGGAAAAGATTATGAAAAACATGAACAAAATAAAAATATAACAATAGGAGAAGAAAAAAGTATAGAAATAAAATTTGCAGTAAAATCAGAGGCAGGTACAGAAAAAGAATATACATTAATAATTTACAAAAAAGATGCACTTTTAGATTTAATTAGTTTAAAAGTAGAAGGAAAAGAAGCACAAAAAGTTACGGAAACAGAATATATAGCCAAAATATCAAAAGATATAGAAATGGCAAATATAATAGCACTAGTAAACAGTAAATTAGTAAGTGTAAGTATAGATGGAAATGCATATATACCAAGAAAAAATGAGGCACAAATACAGATACAAAATGAAGAAACAATAGTGATAATAAAAACAAAAACAGAAGAAGGAGAAACAAAAGAATATACATTAAGAATAATAAAAATATCACAAAATACAAACTTACTAAATGTACAAGTAGATGGTAATTTAGCTATATTTAATGAAGAAGATGGAAATTATCATTATCAACTAACAGCAGCAACAAATAAGGTTATAGTAAAAGCAGTAGCAGAAGAAACAGCACCAAACGAAACATGGGTAAGTATCAAAGACATAGAATATAAGCTATATGAAAATGAAATCGATGTAGATATAATAAAAAAAGAAACAAAAGTAAAAATAAAAGTAAAAGCGGAAGATGGAAGCGAAAAAGAATACATGTTGATAATAGAAGGCTTATCAGATAATACAAATATAGCAAAAGTAGTAGTAAATGGCAAGGAAGCAACATATATAGAAGGAAAAAATAGATATGAAATAAGAAGTCATGAAGATAACTATGAAATAGAAGTAACACTAGAAGATATTTTAGCATCAATGATATTAGGAACAAATGGAGAACAAGTAGGAATAGACACAATAGAAATTGCGAAAGCAGGAGAGGAAACAATAGTAACAGTAAAAGTAATATCACAAAGTAAATTAGAAACAGAAACTTACACAATCGCAATATTAGAAAAATCATCAAATAGTAGTATTGATACAATACTTGTAAATGACAAATTAGTAAAACAAAGAGAAGACGGAGTATATTACATAGGAGTAGCAAATGCTACAACTGAAATAAATATAAAAGCAACAGCAGAAGATACATATGCAAACACAACAATAGATGGACAAGCAAATAGCAGTTATATTGCACAGATTATAGAAAATGTAGTAGATGGAAAAACAATATATGAGTATGAAATAGTTGTAACTGCTGAAAATGGAATAGACAAAAATATATATAATTTAGTAGTTGAAGTATTAGAAGCGAATTGCAATATAATTAGAGTATTAGCAGGAGAAACAGAAGATACGCTAACCGAAGCAATATTAAAAGAAGATGGAAATTATTACTATAAAATAGGAAGAGTAGAAAAAGGAAATGTAAAAGTAGAGCTAGAATCTATAAAATCAACAGTAACTGTTAAAGGGGAAACAGGAGATGTTGTAATAGTAGATTTACTAGATGAAATAACTACTATTCCAATTGTGGTAGAAGCAGAAGATGGAACAATTAAAGAAGTTTCTCTAATTATTGAAAAGAAATCAGATGACGTAAGTTTAAAAGAAGTTACAGGTGATGATTTACTAAAAGTAGAAATAGAAGATAGTATAGTTTATGTATATGTAGATGAAGATGCAAATGAAGTAGAACTTACAGTTAAATTAAATCATGAATTTGCTAAACTGAAAATAGGAGAAGATAAAGACTATGAGTTAAATACTATTACAGAGACTATAGATTTAAGTAATTATGCAGAAAGCGGAATTGTTACTGCAGATATAGATGTAGTTGCAGAAGATGGAATTACACAAAAAATCTATACTATAAATATTAAAAAACAAGCTGACGTAGATTTAGAAAGTGTTATAGTAAATAATGACAATATTGAATATGATGAAGAAAAAGATGGATATTTTACAATTGTTGCAAATGCTAATAGACCAGAAATTGTAATTACAGCTAAAAATAGATTACAAACAGTACAATTAATAAATTCAAGTGGAACAGTATTAGCACAAGGAACAGGAGTATTAACAACTACAGTAAATTTAAGTACTATAGGACTTGAAGATCAATACAAAATTAAAGTAATTTCTCATAATGGAGAGGATTTTGGTAGTAAAGAGTATAACTTAATAATTAGACAAAAATCTATAGAAACAGGAATTGTTTTTGTAAAAGTAGATGGACTTGGAACAGCTGTAAGTGAAGACAAATTAACATATTCAACAGTTGTAGCTGGAAAAGATATATATCTTGTAGATATAAAGCTAGTAGATGAAAAAGCAAAAGTAAGAATAGAAGATTTAAACAATAATATATTAATAGAGAATCAAACAGGAAATTTAACAGGAAATTTAGAGATTATAGATGATGGACAATTAAAAGAATTTAAAGTAATAGTTACAGCCGAAAATGGAAATGAAAAAGAATACAAATTGCAAATAGATAGAATAAGTAGTAATTTAAATCTTGAAAGTATAACTGTAACTGACTATGATTTAGAAGAAGAAACTATAATTACAAAAAATGTAGAAGTTTATAATGAAGATACTAAGACATATAAAGTAATTATAAATAATACTTTATCAGAAACACAATTAAATATAAAAGCAGTTTCACAAGGAACAGAGATTACTGTAGATTCAATTGTTAATGGAACAGGAAGTGTAGAAACAATAAAAACATTGAAAGAAGAAGCAATAACAAGGGTTACAATAAAACTAAAGGCACAAGATGGTACAGTAGAAACTAGATATTTAGAAATTATAAAAGCAACAGATATTGCAGGAAAGATTATAACAGAAAATGTAAAAGGGGAACATATTTCTGTTGTAACAGTATACAAAATGGGAGAGACAAAAGAGAAAGTTGCAGAAGCTACAACTAAACCAGATGGTAGTTTCAAAATATTGATGTATATAACGGGGGAATATGATACAGAAATATTAGATGAGAATTATGAAGTAGTTGTAACAAAGGCAGGATATCTAGATTACACAGTGCAAAATATAAAATTAGAAGAGGGTAAAGAAGTTAGATTAGATGACTATGAATTAATAGCTGGAGATGTTGCAGTAACAGGGGAAATTGAGATTGATGACTTAGTTGATTTGAATGATAATTTAGGGGTAATTATCACAGAAGAGAATATGTCAGAAATGTCAATATATGACTTAAATGAAGATGGTGTGATAGATAGATTAGATAGAAATATTTTGAAGAAGAATTATGGTAAGAAGTCAGAAGTGTTAGATTATAGCTTGATAAATATTTGTGAAGAAATGAGTATAGAATAAAAATATTTGTTATAGTATTAATGTAATTTAATCTTGTCTTATACGTGGAAATCTTTGATTTTCATATGCAATAAAGAGCACAATACATTTGTAATAATGTATTGTGCTTTATAAACTTCAGAGTAATCCCTCAGTATTACTAAGGAATTATTATATATCAGCATAGAAATTGTACATAATTTAAAAATAACCTAAATAAAGAATTATTATTCTACTTGTAATATAGAAAAAAATATTATATAATTCACAATAATTAATAAAACCAAAAGGATAGGAGAGGAAAGATATGTTATCAGCAAATGGAGTAACAATACGATTTGGAAAGAGAGTATTATTTGAGGATGTAAACATAAAATTTGCAAAAGGAAATTGTTATGGAATAATAGGAGCAAATGGAGCAGGAAAATCAACATTTCTAAAAGTACTATCAGGTGAAATAGAACCAAGCAAAGGAGACGTATCATTAGAAAAAACTGAAAGAATATCAGTATTAAAGCAAGACCACTTTGCATTTGAAGAATACACAGTATTAGATACAGTAATAATGGGAAATAAAGAATTATATAATATAATGAAAGAAAAAGATGAGATATATGCAAAACCAGATTTTTCAGAAGAAGACGGAATGAAAGCAGCGAAACTAGAAGAAAAATTTGCAGAATTAGATGGGTGGAATGCAGAAGCTGATGCAGAAAAATTATTAAATGATTTAGGAATAATACCAGAAAAACATTATAAGCTAATGAGTGAATTAGAAGCAAGAGAAAAAGTAAAAGTATTATTAGCACAAAGTTTATTTGGAAATCCAGATGTATTACTATTAGACGAACCAACAAATGATTTAGACCTAAAAAGCATAAATTGGTTACAAGAGTTTTTAATAAACTTTGAAAATACTGTAATAGTAGTTTCACACGACAGGTACTTTTTAAATAAAGTGTGTACACATATAGCAGACGTAGACTTCGGAAAAATAAAAGTATATCCAGGGAACTATGATTTCTGGTACGAATCAAGTCAATTAGCATTGAGACAAATGAAAGAACAAAACAAGAAGAAAGAAGAAAAAATAAAAGAATTACAAGACTTTATAGCGAGATTTAGTGCAAATGCATCAAAATCGAAACAAGCGACATCAAGAAAGAAGACATTAGAGAAAATAGAATTAGATGAGATAAAACCATCAAATAGAAAATATCCATATGTAGATTTCAAGCCAGATAGAGAACCAGGAAAAGAAATATTACAGGTAAAAAATATATCAAAAACAATAAATGGAGAAAAGATATTAAATAATATATCATTTACAGTAAAATCAAATGATAAGATAGCATTTTTAGCAGATAATGAAATAGCAAAAACAGTATTATTTCAAATAATAGCAGGAGAAATAGAACCAGATGAAGGCGAATTAATATGGGGAACAACAATAACAAAAGATTATTTCCCTAAAGATAATAACTATTTGTTTGAAAGCGATGAAAATCTTACAGAATGGTTAAGAAAATACTCTAAAGAACCAGATGAAACTTATGTAAGAGGATTTTTAGGAAGAATGTTGTTCTCAGGAGATGAGTCATTGAAAAAAGTAAATGTTCTATCAGGAGGAGAAAAAGTAAGATGTGTACTTTCAAAACTAATGTTATCAGGAGCAAACTTATTAATTTTTGATGAACCTACAAACCATTTAGATATGGAAAGTATAACATCTGTAAATGAGGGAATGACAAAGTTTAAAGGTAATATATTGTTTACATCCCATGACCACCAATTGACTCAAACTGTTGCTAATAGGATTATTGATATTAAAGATGACAAAGTTATTGATAGAGAAGTTACATATAATGAATATTTAGGAATTGAATAATAATTAGAAAAATAGAAATATATGATTAAGTTATATATTTCTATTTTTTATATTCTAGGTTATAAATTATAATTATATGTAATTATGTATTAGAGTAGATAAAAAATAATTATAAAGCAAACTAATAATACCAACAATACCAAAAGTAATAAAAATAAAATTTGAGATAATTTTAATACTGTTTTCAGAAAATCTTTTGCCAAGTAATTTACCAAAGAAAATAGCAATAGAATTACTAGTAACCATACCAAAAATAGAACCTAAAATCAAAGCAAATTTACAACTAGGATAATCAATACCAAGACCAATAGAAGCAAACAAAGTCTTGTCACCAAGTTCACCAATAGCAATACTAAGAGCAACTATAGTCACACAATTAAGGTATAATTTGTTAAGTTTATTAAAAAAAGAATTATTATGCTTCTTTTCTTTTTCAGGGAGGAAACCAACAATACCAAAGAACAAAAAAGAAATATAAGTAATAATTTTTAGAATAATAGGATTACCAAATAAACCAATTTGACTACCTAATAAAATGGCAATACCATGACTTAAGAAAGTACCAATAGAAACACCAAGAAGAACACGAGTAGCTTTGTTATGTGTAGAAAAAGATAAAACAAGAATTTGAGTTTTATCGCCCAATTCCGAAAAGAATATAATAGTGAAAGCAATAACAAAAGGATAAATAAAATGCATTTAAAAGCTCCTTTCAAAGAAAATAGTTTATATGAAGTGTTAATTTTAAAATAAAATATATTGTTAATACATATGAAGAAAAAATATGAAAATAAATCGTTAGAAGTAAATTATCCGTAAGGAAATTGTAAATTTTTTGTGAATGATATTTACAAGAACGAAAATAAATGTTAGTATGTGCCTATAAGAAAACGGAGCATAGATTTTCTAGTATAGTGTATCCGTAGATAGAACTTATAATAAGGAGGAAACTTTCGTGATAAAGTTAGAAAATGTTACTAAGAGATATGGAAATGTTTTAGCATTAGATAATGTGAGCTTTGAAATAAACGAAGGAGAAATAGTAGGCCTATTAGGTCCAAACGGAGCAGGAAAAAGCACAACTATGAACATAATAACAGGGTTTATAGAGCAAACATCAGGAAAAGTAACAATAGATGGATATGACACAGTAAAAAAATCACAAAAAGCTAAAAAGCAAATAGGATATATGCCAGAAGGTGTACCATTATATGGAGATTTAACTGTAAAAGAATTTGTTACATATATGGCAGAACTAAAAGGAGTAAAAAGAAAAGAAAAACAAGAAAAGGTACAGAAGGCATTACAAGATGCAGGATTAGAAAATGTACAAAACAAATTAACAAAAAACTTGTCAAGAGGATATAAACAAAGAGTAAGTTTAGCAGGTACACTAGTTTCAGAACCAAAAGTAATAATATTAGATGAACCAACAGTAGGATTAGATCCTAAGCAAGTAACAGAAATAAGAGAAGTAATAAAAAGATTAGGAAAAAAACATACAGTAATACTAAGTTCACACATATTATCAGAAGTTAGTCAAATATGTAATAGAGTCATTATAATAAATAAAGGAAAAATAGTAGCAATAGATACACCAGAGAATCTAGAAAATAAAGTATCAAATAAAAATGTTATTTATGTAACAGTTGAAGATATAGAAAATAAAGTAAGTAAGATAAAAGATAAGATTAGTGGAATAAAAGAAATAAAATTGGTAAGAGAAAATGAAGATAAAACAAAACAATATTCAATAGAGGCAGAAGATGACACAGATTTAAGAAAATCAATATTTGAAAACTTTGCAAAGGAAAGCATAACAATTTTTGAAATGAAGAAAGCAGATACAACATTAGAAGATGCTTTTATGCAATTGATAGAAAAAAATATATCCACAGAAAGTTCAAATAATGTGGAAAATTTAGAAAAAAAATTATTAGAAGAAGAACAAGGAGGAGAAAAATAAAATGAATGCAATAATAAAAAAAGAATTAAAAAGTTATTTTTTATCTCCAATAGGATATGTAGTAATGGGAATATTCTTATTATGTTTTAGTGTATTTTTCTATTTAACGACATTTTCTTCAGGAAGTGTTGATTTAGGGGGAGTATATTATTACACAGCATTGTATGGATTAATAATAATAGCGCCAATATTAACAATGAGAATGTTTGCAGAAGAAAGAAAAACAGGGACAGAGCAATTGTTACTAACGTCACCAGTAGGAATATTTAAAATAGTTATCGGTAAATTTCTAGCTGCTTTATTAGTAGTAATTGTAACATTAGTTATGTCATTAATATTTTTTGCAATAACAAGTTATTTTGGTAAACCAAACATTACATCAGTATTAGCATCTATGTTTGGATTTATACTAATAAGTATGGCAGCAATATCAATAGGAATGTTTGCATCAAGTATAACAGAAAATCAAATAATAGCGGGAGTGTTAACAGTAGGATTTCTAGTAATATCGCTATTTGCAAGTTCAATTAGCCCAATTCTTTCAGACTTAACTTTAATAGAGTATTATTTACAATTTGCACAAGGAGTAATATCACTTGAAAATACAATATCATTACTACTTTTTACATTTGTATTTATAAGTTTAACAATGATAGTAATGCAAAGAAGAAAATTAGTAAAGTAAGGAGTGGGAGAGTTGAAGAATAATAAAGAAAAAATAAATGAGAATAAGGAAAATTTACCAATAAAGAAAACATCTGAAGAACAAGAAGAGAGAGATGGAGTGTTTAGAAAGTTTATAAATGTATTAAATGAAAAATGGTTACAAAGTGGATTAACAACTATAATATTAGTATTAATTATATTTGCAATATATTTAGGAGTAAATATATTATTAGACAAAGTAATTTTACCAGATATAGACTTAACAGAAAATAAGATATACTCATTATCAGAAGAAACAAATACAAAGTTGAAGAATATTGACAAAGAAGTGAAAATTACATTAATCAATTATGGACAAAATGAAAGTTTTATAAAATTAATAGAAAAGTATACAACTATAAATAAATTTATAAAATTGGAGAGAATTGATGATTTAGCAGCAAGAACAGATATAATGCAAAAATATTCAATAGAATCAACAGACACATTAATATTAATATCATCAGAAGGTAAAGAAAAAACTATATCAGAATATGACTTATATACATTTGATTATTCAACATATGAAGAAATTGATGTAACAGAGGAAACTATTACAAATGCTATAATAGATATAACAACAGCTAATAAACCAGTTATATATTTTATGAATAATCATGTAATGTATAATATGAATTATTTTGAATCTATATTAACATCATTAGAAAATGAAGCTAATGAAATAAAAGAAATAGATTTATTAACAACAGGAGTTGTACCAGAAGACTGTGATACTTTAATAATTACATCACTGAAAGAAGATATTACAGCAGGAGAAAGAGATAAAATAATAGAATATATAAATCGTGGCGGAGAGTTACTTTTAATGTGTGGAGCTAACATAGAAGACATACAATTACCTAATTTTCAAGTTATATTAGAACAATATGGAATAACGCTTGGAAATGGTACAGTATTAGGTAAAGGAGTAATATTTGAAGGCAGTTCTTCTAATATGCTGTCAGGATATCCAGATATTATAGTTGAAGAAGTACCAAGCAATAGTATAACTAAAAATATCAATATGTCAATGAGTGTTTGTTTCATAGATGCTACACCAATTATAATAGATAATGATAAATTAGAAGAGCTAGGAGTAGAATATGAAACATTAATTACAACATCAGATAAAGCATTTATAAGAACAGATTTAACTCAAAGAGCTGCAACAAGAACATCAGAAGATAGTGAATATGGAGAATATATTATAGGAGTTCTTGCGACAAAGAAAATAGATGATAATACTTCTTCAAAGATTGTAATATATTCAAATGAACTATTTGCTACAAAGAAACCTATTCAGTTAATGGGATATACCTATGAAATTGTAGATTTATATAATAATAAAGATATTGTTCTTAATTCAGTTGCATATTTGAATGAAAGAGAAGATATTATTACTATTAGAAAAAATTATGATAGTGTTTCTTATACTGTTACAAAACTTCAAAATAATATTATAATGGCTATCATTTTTATAATACCTGTTGTTGTTATTGGAATTGGCATTATCGTTTGGCAAGTTAGAAGAAGAAAAAAATAAAATATATTTTGATATAATAATAAAAAGTGGTTTTTCTAAAAGTATGGTGAGTAATAAGCTATTGAGGAAAAGCTACTTTTTATATATTTATACAAAATGCTTGACAAAATGAAAATAAGATAATAAAATAAAAATGCAATTTTAATTCAAGAATTCAAAGAAAATTTATTTCAAAAAAATTAAATCAACCTTTTGCAGTACTTTTTAAGCAAAAGTGAAAACCCAAAAAAGAATCAAAATTTGCAAAGAAATGTACGACAGGAGGTGAGAAACTAGGATTGGAAAATAAATTATTAAATTTAAAAGACGATATAGTATTTCAAGAATTATTTGGAAAACAAAAAAATAGTGCGATAACACAACATTTGTTGTCTTTAATACTGCAAAAAGAAATATATAACATAGACATAGATGTAAATAAAAGGATGTTAGGAAATAGAAAAGATTCAAAAATAGGCAGGTTAGACATAAGAGCAAAATTTAATGATGGGGAAGAATGTAATATAGAGTTACAAGTATCACCACACAAGTATATGGAAAAAAGGATGTTATTCTATTGGGCATCAATGTATCAAAATAAAGTGGGAAAGGGAGAACAATATGATAAGTTAAAACCAACAATATCAATATTAATTGCAGATTATAAGATAAAAGAATTAGAAGAAATAGAAAAATATCATACTATATGGAATTTAAGAGAACAAGAATACTACTCAAAGATAATTACAAAAGATATAGAAATGCACATATTAGAAATTCCAAAGATAAAAAATAATGAAATATTAAAAGATGAACTTGCATTATGGCTCAAATTTATAGAAAATCCACAAAATAAGGAGGTAAATGAAAAGATGTCAGATAATAGATTTTTAGATCAAGCGAGAGAGGAATTAGCAGATTTAAGTGACGACCCAGATTTTCAATATATGGTGCTTTCAAGAACATTATTTTTGATGGATCAAGAAGTATATAAAGAGCAAGCAATGGAAGAAGGAAGAGAAGAGGGACTAAGACAGGGAAAAGAAGAAGGTAGAAAACAAGGAATAAAAGAAGGCAAAAAAGAAGGGATGGAAGAAGGAATAAAAGAAGGAATAAAAGAAGGAATAAAAGAAGGAATAAAAGAAGAAAAAATAAATATGGCAAAAAAACTACTAAAATTAAAAATGTCAATAGAACAAATAGTAGAAATAACGGAATTAACAGAAGAAGAAATAAAAAAAATAAGGCAATAAAAGTATATATGTAACTTTGATATATAAAATTAAAATATAAAGATGATTAGTATAAAATACAAAATAGTATTTGAAATGATCATCTTTTAATCTATTAATAATTATATATTTTTTAAAATATATAATTACAAAATTTAAAAAATTAATTTGTTTGCTTGAATTTTATGGGCAAATATTATATATTAGATAACAATGGAACGAGATAAAGTAAATTAAATAATAAAAAATAAAGATAGGTGGTGAAAGAATGTATTTAAAGAGACTAGAATTACAAGGATTTAAGTCATTTGCAGATAAAACTGTATTAGAGTTCATGCCTGGAATAACAACAGTAATAGGACCAAATGGATCGGGAAAAAGTAATATATCGGACAGCATAAGATGGGTATTAGGGGAGCAAAGTATAAAATCATTAAGAGGTGCGAAATCATTAGATATAATATTTGCAGGAACAGAAAATAGAAAATCATTAGGATTTGCAGAAGCATCATTAATATTTGACAATACGGATGGAACTTTACCAATAGAATACCAAGAAGTAGTAATAACAAGAAAGATATATAGAAGTGGAGAAACAGGATATTACATAAATAAAACACCATGCAGATTAAAAGATGTAATAGAGTTGTTTATGGATACAGGAATAGGGAGAGATGGATACTCAATAATAGGACAAGGTAAAATAGATGAAATATTAAGTAACAAATCAGAAGATAGAAGACATATATTTGAAGAAGCAGCAGGAATAGTAAAATATAGAGCAAGAAAAGAAGAGACAGAAAAGAAGCTAGAACACACAAAATTAAATTTATTAAGGATAAATGATATATTATCAGAAATAGAACAAAACATAGAACCACTAAGAATTCAATCAGACAAAGCAAAACAATTTTTGAATTTAAGAGAAGAATTAAAAAATATAGAAATAGGTTTATTTCTGTATAATATAGAAAAATATAGAGAAGACTTGAAAAAAATAGCAGAAGATGAAGAAATAATGAAAGACACATTAAATCAAGAAGAAGGAAAATTAGAAAGGATAAATGCACTAAAAGAAGAATTAAAAATACAAATCGAAGAAATAACAAGTAAAATAGAAGAAGTACAAAATATAGGATTTGAAAGCAAAAATGAAATAGAAAAGGCAAATTCAGAAATAAATGTGGCACAAACAAAAATACAAAATAATAATGAAAATAGAAACAGATATGAAGAAGACATAAAAGAGTATAAACAAAGAATAGAAGACTTAAAAGAAGAAAAAGAACAAAAGAAATCAAGAAAAGACAACTTAAAGAAAAACAAAGAAAAGTTTGAAAACGAATTGAAACAAAAAGAAGAAGAATTATCAAAAATAACGAGTAAATTAACAGAAAAAGAATTGCAATATGAAGAAAAAAAGAAAATAGTAGAAGAGAATACTGAAAAAAGATATGAATTACAAACAGAAATAGGAACAGATAAGGCAAATTTAGAGAACCATAAGAAAAGAAAAGAACAACTAAAACAAGAAATTTCAAACAATATATCTGACTTAGATAGTACAAGAATAAAAAAAGAAGAGATAATAAAGGAATTTCAAAAAATAGAATCAGAGAAAAATAAATTATCTAAGGAGTTAGAACAAAGACTTAGTAAAAGGGAAGAAGCTAATGAAAGAATAAATCAATTCGAAAACGAAATAAATATCTTAGCAAATGAGATGAGAATAAAAGACTCAAGATTAAAATTTTTAATAGAAACAGAGAAAGAAAAAGAAGGATACACAAAAAGTGTAAAAGAATTATTAAAAGCTTGCGATAGCATAAAGGAATTGGGAAGAGGAACTTATGGAGTATTAGCAAATATAGTAACTGTTCCAAAGGAATATGAAACAGCAATAGAGATGTGCTTAGGAGCAAGCCTACAAAATATAGTAACAGAATCAGAAGATGATGCAAAAAGGTTAATAGAATATTTAAAAACAAATAATTTAGGAAGAGCATCATTTTTACCAATATCATCAATTAAAGGTAAAAAACTAGAAAAAATCAAAAGTCATGCAAATGGTATTATTGGTATTGCTTCAGACTTAGTACAATATGAAAAAAAATATGAACAAATAATTTTAAATCTATTAGGAAGAACAGTAATAGTAGATACAATGCAAACAGCAATTGCATTAGCAAGAACAGAAAATTATGCATATAGAATAATAACTTTACAAGGAGATGTAATTAATCCATCAGGATTAATTACAGGAGGATCAGTAGCAAAGAAAACTGTAAATATTTTAGGAAGAAGTAGAGAAATAGAAAGTCTAGAAAAAGAAGTTAAGCAATTAAAAGAAACAATCAATAAGTTGGATACAGAAAAACAAGAGTATATATTAACTAATGAAAATGTAATAGAAGAAACAGAAAATGTTGAAAGAATGCTACAAGAAATAGATATAACATATGCTACGGAAAAACAAAGAGTAGTATCAATAGAAGAAAATGTTGAAAGATTAGCAAATCGATTATCAAAATCAAGAGAAGAAGTTTCAGAAATTGAAAAACAAATGATAGAGATTGAAGAAGAAAGACAATATAAGGAAGAAGAAATTGCTAAAATAACAGATAAAAATAATAGTTTAGTTGAAGAAATCAATAAATTTGCTGAAGCTAATAAGGAAGAACAAAAATATATAGATGATTTAAATTTTGACATAACAAATTTGAAAATATCAGTTTCTTCATTTGATGAAAGTGAAAGTTCAATTCTTGAAATGGAAGAAAGAATAAATCAAGACATTCAAAATAATGAAAGAAGCTTAAAGATGAAAGAGCAACAAATAGAGCAAATAAAAATAGATAATATTAATTTAGAACAAGAAATAGAAAATGCAAAAAATAAAATAAAAGATATTGAAGAAAAAGTTAAAAATAGTGGAAAGATAATTGAGGATTTGAGAAGTCAAAGACAAGAAAAAAATGAGAAATTATCTAAAAAGGAAGAAGAGCAAGTTGCTGAATTCAAGGTAATAGAAGACTTAAAAGCACAAAATATAAAATTAGAAGTTAAGAAGAACAAAACAGAAGAAGATTGTAATAATATTATTAATAAAATGTGGGAAGAATATGAGTTAACTCCAAATAGTGCAACACAATACGAAAAACCAGAGAATGTAGCTAATACACAAAGAAGAGTTAATAATTTAAGAGCAGACATAAATAACTTAGGTAGTGTTAATATAGATGCAATAAAAGAATATGAAAATTTAAAAAGCAGATATGATTTTATGTGTGAACAAAGATTAGATTTAGAAAATACAATGTCAAAGTTGCAAGAAGTAATTCAAGATATGACAAAAACTATGAAACAACAATTTAAAGAACAATTTGAAATTATCAATAAGAATTTTGGAGAAGTATTTAGAGAACTTTTTGGTGGAGGAAAAGCAGAAGTTATATTAACAGATGAGAATAATATCTTAGAATGTGGAATAGATATAGAGGTACAGCCACCAGGAAAGAAACTTCAAAACATGTTACTTTTATCAGGAGGAGAGAGAGCTTTTACTGCAATTGCTTTACTATTTGCTATATTGAAAATAAATCCTGCGCCATTTTGTGTTTTAGATGAAATTGAAGCAGCACTTGATGATGTTAATGTTTATAGATATGCAGATTACCTAAAGAAATTTTCAAAGGATACGCAGTTTTTAATTATTACTCATAGAAAAGGTACTATGGAAGCAGCTGATACAGTTTATGGTGTGACTATGGAAGAAAAGGGTATTTCAAAATTATTATCTATGAAATTAAAATAAGAATTATATATATTAACAAAATTCAACTATTCTTAAGAATAGTTGAATTTTGCTCAATTAATGATTTATTTTATATTTTGTAGAGCTTCGACTCTATCTTCAATGCTAGGATGGGTAGACCATAAAGAGGAACGCTTTTTTGATTTATTGCTATTTGCTTTAAAAGGACTAACGATATACATGTGTGCTGTACTACTATTAGCAGTAGCAAGTTCATTATTATCTGCATCTAATTTTTTAAGAGCAGATATTAATCCATCAGGATTACGGGTGAATTCTACAGCAGTAGCATCTGCTAGAAATTCTCTCTTTCTTGAAATTGCTAATTGCATTAATGAACCAAATATTGGAGATAAAATTAGAAGAACTAATCCTACTAACATTAAGACAGCATTTCCTTTTGAATCATTGTCATTATCCTTCATGCTTCCCCAAAATAATCTCCTTGAAAATATGTCTGAAAGCATAACTACAAATCCTACCATGACAGTAACAATAGCAGAAAGGCGAATATCATAGTTTTTAATATGAGATAATTCATGAGCAATAACTCCTTCCAATTCATAGTATTCTAATTTCTCTAATAAACCAGTCGTAACACATATAACAGCATGTTCTGGATTCCTACCCGTTGCAAAAGCATTAGGTTGAGGGTCATCTACAACATATAAAGCAGGTTTATATTGTAAACCAGAAGATACCATTAAACTATCTAAAATATTTACAAGTTTCAAATCTTCTTCATGTGTAGCAGGTCTAGCTTTATTTATTTTTAATATAATCTGGTCACTATAATAGTATGAACCCCAGGAAGATATAATAGAGAAAAATAGAGCTATTATTATTGCAAATATTCCCATATCTAATGCCATGAATATATAATATAGAATTAATGTAATTGCAATAATAAATATTGTTACTATTAACATAGATTCTCTTTTATTTTTAGATATATTATCAAACATAAAAACTCCTTTCTTGTAAGTTTTATAAATAAAGTGTTTTTAAAAACATAGAAAAGTATAAAATCTTGAATAATTATCGAAAAGATTAATATATAAAAGAGGCTAGAACTAGCTAACCTCTTTAATATTAAGCACCAAAATCAACTTTTACATTTTTTCTAGCTTCATCATTATCAACCTTAAATAAATCACATGCTTTAAAATTAAACATACTAGCTATAATATTGCTAGGAAATAATTCCAATTTTGTATTATATCTTGTTGCAGTATCATTATAAAATTGTCTTGAAAAAGATATTTTATTTTCTGTATTGCGTAGCTCTTCAGATAATTCTGAGAAATTTTGATTAGCTTTTAATTCTGGATAATTTTCAGAAACTGCCATAATTGTTTTTAATGCACCTGATAATTGATTATCAATTTCTGCTTTATCTGATATAGTTTGACTATTTGCCCAAGAAGTACGTAATTGAGTAATTTTTTCAAAAGTTGCTGCTTCATGTTTCATATAACCTTTAACAGTTTCAACAAAGTTAGGAATTAAATCAAATCTTCTTTGAAGTTGAACGTCAATTTGGCTCCATCCATTTTCAACTCTTTTTTGAAGAGTTTTTAATCCATTGTAAGTACTGATTATATATAATACAATTGCTATAACAACTGCCAGTATAATCCATCCAATAGTACCCATAGTAAAACCTCCTTTTTAATACTATTTTGTTTATGGAAACATAATAGCATAATAAGTAAAAATGTGCAATAAAAAAATATAAAAAAAAATTTTTGTCATAATTTAGTACAAGCAACATATAATATAGTATATAACAATGTTTATGAAATATAAATGAAAAAAATTACAAATTTGACAAAGAAAAAGAAAAGAGATATAATAATTTTGTCATAAAGGAGGTATATGATTTTTTATGAAAAAAGAAGGAAAATCTTCTATTTCGATAATCAAAATCATTTGTGTAAGCTTAATACTTATAATCCTTTCAGGTGCTGGAGTTATAGCAATGACCACTAAACTAAATACTGTTACCATAACACTATCAAATGGATATGAAATGACAGTATTAACCAATAAAACTAAGGTATCAGAAATACTAAAGGAAAACAATATCATTATAGGAACTAATGAAAAAGTAACACCAAGTTTAGATGAAGAAATAGATATGAATAACACAATCAAAATATGTGATAAATCTATACAGGAAATACAAGTTGCTAAAATATCAGAAAATGGAGTAGAAACAACATTAAATGAAATATTAAGTAACTATTCACCAATAGTGGAAAAAATTATAGTAGAAGAAGTTGCAATACCTTATGAAACAATTACAAAAGATGAAACAAATGAAGAAGAACACATAAAAAATAAAGTAATTACTAAAGGTGAAGAAGGAATAAAATTAGTAACATTTAAAATAAAATATAAAGATAATGAAGAAATAAGTAGGACAGTACTATCAGAGATGGTTATAAAAGAACCAGTTGATAAAGTTGTGCAAGTACAAAAAGATATAACATCAAGAGCAATAACAACTAGAACAACATCAAAAACAACAATATTTAGAGTTACGGGATACTGTTCATGCCAAAAATGTTGTGGTAAATTTTCATCAGGATATACATCTTCTGGAACTAAAGCAACATCAGGAAGAACAGTGGCAACATCATCACAATATGATTTTGGAACAAAATTATCAATAAATGGAAAGATATATACAGTAGAAGATAGAGGAGGATCAATAACAGGAAATAAAATAGATATTTATTTTGATACACATGCTGAGGCAATAGCTTGGGGAGTAAAATATTTACCTGTTGAAATAGTAGAATAATTTATATAAGTAATATATGAAGTCTTTTTGGTAATTAATCAAAAAGGCTTTTGATTTGCAAGTATTTAGGAAATATACTAGAAAAAAAAACATTAGTGTGATATAATCACCAAAAGTGAAAGGAAAAAAATAAATGAAATTAATATCTTGGAATGTAAATGGAATAAGGGCATGTATGACAAAAGGTTTTATAGAGTTTTTCAATGAAATAGGTGCAGATATATTTTGTATACAAGAGACAAAGTGTCAGATAAATCAAGTAGAATTAGAATTTAATGGATATAAGAGTTTTTGGAATAGTGCAGAAAAAAAAGGATATTCAGGAACAGCAATATTTACAAAAAAAGAACCAATAAGTGTTACTTGTGGAATAGGAATAGAGGAGCATGATAAAGAGGGAAGGATAATAACATTAGAATTTGAAAAATTTTATTTAGTAAATAATTATACACCAAATTCAAAGAGAGAATTAGAAAGACTAGAATATAGAATGATTTGGGAGGATGAAATTAAGAATTATTTATTAACGTTAAAAAAGAGAAAACCTGTTATAATGTGTGGAGACTTAAATGTAGCACATAAGGAAATAGATTTAAAAAATCCAAAATCAAATAGAAGAAATGCAGGATTTACAGATGAAGAAAGGAAAAAGATGACGGACTTATTACAATCAGGATTTATAGATACATTTAGATATATATATCCAGACAAAGAAAATGAATATAGTTGGTGGTCATATATGGGAAAAGCAAGAGAAAAGAATATAGGCTGGAGGATAGATTATTTTATAACATCAAATGATATTAAACAAAATATACAAGATGCAAAAATACACCAAAAGATAATGGGAAGTGACCACTGCCCAGTAGAATTAGATATAGAGTTATAATATTTATAGTATGAGATAATTATAAACATATAAAATTCAATAGAATTAATATAAAATAAATTAAATTAACAAGAAAGGATAAAGTATGAACGAATTAAAAAAGAATTTTTCAAAATGGGTTTATTGGTTTTTATTTGCTGTATGTGTAATTATAGTATACAATATTATAGGTAATTTCGCACAAGTAACATTGTCAATAGGTAAGTTTTTTAGAATAATATCTCCATTTTTAATGGGAATGTTGATTGCATATATATTATATATACCAGCATCAGGAATTGAGAAAAGATTAAGGAAAAGCAAATTTAAATTAATATCAAAAAAGGCAAGAGGGTTGAGTGTTTTAATTGCATATATCATAGCAGTTATAATAATTGTTATAATCATGAATGTAGTATTACCAATAGTAATTGAAAGTATAGTAGAATTAGTTAATAATTTTCAAGGATATTATGATAGATTATTAGATGATTATTCAAAATTACCAGAAGATTCATTTATAAAAAGTGAACAGGTAAATCAAATATTGAATTCAATAAAGAATATAAATTTAGCAGATTATATTAATGTAGAGAAAATAATGGAATATGCAAAAGGCGCAATTTCAATTGTAACAAGTGTGTTTGATGCTTTTGTAACAATAATAGTATCAATATATGCATTGCTTGAAAGAGGAAATATCATGAAATTTGCTAAAAAAGTTACATATACAATATTTGGCGAAAATACAAGTAAGAAAATTGGGAAATATTTTGACAGTACAAATCATATATTCTTCAAATTTTTAGCAAGTCAATTAATAGACGCAATTATAGTAGGTATTATGATTACAGTAGCTTTAAGTCTAATGAGAATAAAATATGCTGTGTTAATAGGATTTATGATAGGATTATTTAATATAATTCCATATTTTGGTGCAATTGTTGCAGTAGCATTATCGATTTTAATTACTCTTATAACAGGAGGATTTACACAAGCAGTTTGGATGTCAATAGTTGTTATCATATTACAACAAATTGATGCTAACATAATTAATCCAAAGATAGTAGGAAATTCATTAGAAATAAGTGCTTTACTTATAATTTTTGCAGTAACTGTGGGAGGTGCATATTTTGGAATATTAGGAATGTTCCTTGCAGTACCTGTTGCTGCAGTATTGAAGATACTAATTAATGATTATATAGAATATAAGGAGAAAGTAAGAGAATTAAAAACTCTAGAAAAAAGTGAACCTAAATTTTAGACAATAAAGTAAGAATGTAATCCATTAAGGATTACATTCTTTGTATTAAGTATTGAATTCCTCCATTTGCAACAGCTGTAAGCATTAATACGATTATACCAGCTGTAAAGACTCCTAAAAAAATAGGAGGCATTGCTTTTTTGGGTTCTAAGTCTAAGAAATTTGCTATTAATGAACCTACCCATGCGCCTGTTCCAGGAAGCGGAATTGCAACAAATAGAAATAGTGTTGTAAATACAACTGTTCTTATTTTTGGATTTTCTGATATTTTTTTGTTTGCTTTGTTAGTTGCCCAGTCTATAACCATTTTGAAAGGTTTCCATCTTCCAAAAAAGTTGAATAATGGTTTTATGTATTTTACTATAAAATATACTGGTAAAATATTGCCTATAAAACTGAATATGAATGCTTCTATGTATGTTAGATGAAATGTGAATACTCCTACAGGTATTGCACCTCGCAATTCAATTATTGGTACCATTCCTATGCCAGCTGTTAATAAATATCGTACTATTATTGGTAAATTTGTTAACATTTTTATTCCTCCATTTTATTTTATTAACATATTTGAAATTTTATAATAATATTTTTAAAATGTCTATAAAATATCTGAAAAATGTAATAAAAAAAGAAAAAATGTTAAAAAAATCTTGAAAAATTGTAAGTATCACAGTATAATATTAAAGTAATATTTTTATTATATGCGACTGTAGCTTAGCTGGATAGAGCACTCGGCTACGAACCGAGAGGTCGGGGATTCGAATTCCTCCAGTCGCACCATACTCTCAAGCAAGTTTGAGAGTTTTTATTTTTCTCTTTGCTGTAAATATTTTCTCCTTATTTTGACTACTTTTCCCCTGAAATTGTTCAAAATTTACTCTTTCAAATTCTTTTTTCTTTCGCTCTTCTGATACATGAATATAGTAAAAGTCTGTAGTTTCAAATTCAGCATGTCCCATTAATTTTCTTAAAACTTCTTTATCCATACCTTTTTTCACTCATTAAAGTTGCAAAAGAATGTCTAAATCCATAAATTGTCATGTGTTCTAGCTTATGCTTTTTAATAAATTCTGTAATCTTTTTTGTTAATCTCTCTGGAACATACGGAGTTCCAATAGTATTTAAAAATACATATTCGTTATTATCCCACTCTTGTCCATATTGTAGATTATTCATTTTCTCTCTTTTTAAGTTTAATAACATTTCTTTTAATCTTGGTATCATAGGTATATTACGATAACTTTCTGTAGTTTTTAAATCTCCATCAGTTATAATATGTCCTGTAATATTAATTTCATCATCATATAATGTAATATCTTTGTAAGCATTTTCTACTTTGATTTTGTTTTGATTAAAGTGAACTGATTTCCATTTTAACCCACAACCTTCTTCTGGTCGCATACCTGTTTGAAGTAATGTAGCAAAAAGCAATGCAAATGGTCTTTTATCTTCTTCGCATACATCAAGCCATACTTTTTGCCTATCTTCTGGTAAATAACATACTTTTGCTACCTTTGCTCTTTTCTTCTTTTGAAATTTTAAATTAAAGTTTGGAACTTCTTTTATTAAGCCTTTTTTATCTTTAGCATAAGTCAATACTGCTCTAATAAGCAAAAATAAATCTTTAGCAAGCCTAGGTGTTTTCTGCCTTTTCTCATTGATATAGTTCTCTACTAAATCTTTACTAATTTCGCTAACATGATATTTTTCAAAATCTACCATAACATGATTTTTAATAGTGTTTATATAGGTTTCTACTGTTTTTAAGCTAATTGTTTTATTAGTAGTAGGATTAACTTGATTCTTTTTCCAATTAAGCCATTCTTTTGCTATATTTGGGAATAACGTATAATCATCTGCTAGTAACTCTATTTTTCGTTTTGCTTTTTCTTCACTAAATTCAGTAAATTTACTTAATTCTGATGAACATTCTTCTGTAAATACTTTAACATTAGGAATTATGCTATTCCTTTTAATATCGAAATATACATCAGTAATTAATTCTCCTAACCTTTTTCTTGCCTCTTTTTCATTTCTTGCTGTCCTTGATAATCTCGGATTTTTATCAACTCCTTCTATAATTGAATTAAGGGAAATAGTTACTCTTGCCTCATAACTATTTCCTTTTTTTCTTATTGTAACTGTTCCTTTTGGTGCTCTTTGTCTATTTATTTTTTCCATTGAATAACTCCTTCCAAATAAGTTTAAAAAATCTAAATAGTTCAAGGGCACAAAACTTAATATCTAAACATATCTTATCACGTTTGAAACAAGAAATCAGCCCTTTTTTCTAATTACTAATAAAATCAATAGTCGTCATACTTACCACAGTTCTCCTCAAACCATTTTGGTAACAATTCTTTATTAATAATAATCTTGCGTTTAAATCTAACTGCTGGAAAACCTTCTACTTTAACTAATTTCAACATTGAATTTCTACCTATACCTAACATTTTTCTTGCTTCATCTACAGTTAATCCTAACCTTTCATTTTCTTTATTTGTTGTCAATGTAGATTTCCCCCCCTTTCTTAAATTAGTAAGAGTAAAATTACTTCTATATTAGATATGTTCCAAGTCGATACTTAAAATAAGTTCCAAAACAGGCTCCAAAATGTAATATTCTTAGAAAAATTTTTAAAATTTACCCTTCTAATAAGTAAATGCCATCAAAATTTATAAAAGGTATAATTCATAAAAAATTCATTAAACTTTTTTATAATTAAAGTTTTTACCCTCCACTAGGTAAATGCCATCATTTTTCAAAAAAGTGGTAATTTTCTAAAAATTTATTTAAATTTTTTATCTAATATTTCACTCTCCACTAGGTATATGTAATCCAATATCAAAAAGTCGGAAATTTTTTGAAAAATTTTTGAAATTGATTCATTTTTAAAACTAGTTTGTATTAATTTTATATACTTTTATAGAATTTTTTGATATAATCTGTATTAGACAACTAGTAATTTATAATTTTTTATTACTATCTAGTACAGGAATAGACACAGATTATATCCTATATGGAAAGGGTGAAAACAGTAAATTACAAGTAAGAGAAACTTTACTTGATATTATCGATAAAAGCGACAAAGAAGAACTAAAAATGTACTATAAATGTATTTCAACAATTAAGAGCTATGTAACTAAAAAAGATAAAAATAATGGATAACAATTTGAATATTGTTATCTTTTGTGTTATATTATGATAAGACAATTAGAAAACACATTAACAATGCTCTTAAATAAGAATTAAAAGATGAAATGGTTATCGCAAAATTTGAGAATACCACTTTACATGGTGCAATTTAAGAGTAATAGAATTTGTTGTACATAGCAGTATTTATTTTATTGCAGGAAAAATAAAAAAGAAAAAGTTTTTTGGAGGAATTTCAAATGAAAACAAAAATTTTAATTTTAAGTGCCATAATTTTAAGTGCCATAATTTTATCTGTGAGTATATTCTTTATTACTCGAGATAGAAACAATGATTCTTCAAGTTCAATGGGAGAAGAATTTTATGAATCAGAAGAAGTAAGAGAAGAAGCCTTAGCATATCAACAACAGTATTTCTCAGAACTTGTAGATATTGCAGAGTCTATAAACGTTAAAATTGATGCTCTGATAAATAAAACTATATCAAATTTACCACAGATTCCAGTAGAAAAGAATGATGAGCTTGATATGCTATACTCTAAATTTGATGAACTAAGAGCTGAGAAGATTATAATACCAGAGAAACCATCAGACAATACATTATTAGAATATGACAAAGCAATTGGACAATTAGAGCTTGATTTACTTGAATTTGATGAACATTTACTTTATCAATTATCAATAGATGGAAAGAATGGGACAGGAAATTCGTTCGAGCGTCATCTTAATTATGTGATTGAATATGGGCATTTTGAAAGAATTTGTGGAAAACAGATTGATAAGATAAAAAAGATTGGTACTAACTATTCTACTCAAACACAAATTTCAGAAGCAAAGAAACATTTCAAAGCAGGCGATAAGTTTAAAAGTACACATTTACAAGGTACATATTATATAATCAGTTATTTAAAAATTATTGATGATACTCATTATGAATGGTATGATGGTTATAGTGATTCTACTGGCGAGCATATAGATTCAAAACCAGTGAAATCTGGAACTTGGACTATTGGCAACTATTATGGAGGTTTAGGAATTGTTCTATATTCAGAAGGAGAAGCAACTAGACATTGGGTTATCTCAGATGATTATAATCAATTAACTGGAGACGGCGGTGATATTTATATAAGACAATAAACTATAAGAATGAAAATTGGAAGAACTTAAAGAAAATGAAGCATAACACAAAATTACATGTATACTGTTAGATGTGAATAAATGAATTTACATCTAATTTTTTTGATTGTAAAATTATTTACAAAGAATTTAAGTTAGAACATCAAATTACAGAGGTCTTTAAATCTAACAACTTGACGGTTCAACTTTTATTCCTATTATTAATTTAGTTTTAGATAGTGAGGGCAATAGACTCTATATAACAAGCATGATGAAATAATAGTAGAGGTAAAAGACTTAAGTTCAAAAAGAAAGTAGGTGAATAATTTTGAAAACAGTATTAAGTGTAGATGTTGCTAAAAATAAAAGTATGATAATGCTTATGAATAGTGATGGAGAGATACTTATTGATACAAAAGAAATAAAGCATAATTTAGAAGATTTTGAGAAAGTAAAAGAAAAAATAAAAGAAATTAATCCACAAAATCTAACAGTATTTATGGAATCAACAGGTACATATCATTTACCAGTAGAAAGATATTTTAAAGAAAGTGGATTTAATACTTTAGTTATCAATAGTTTAACAACAAAAAATAATTTTGATACTATAAGGAAAACAAAAACAGATAAGAAAGATTGCTACAGATTAGCCAAGTTATTTTTTGTAAATGAAGTAGAATATCATGAAATATCAAAAAAAGATTTATATGCTAATTTAAAAGCAATGACAAGGCAATATTTTTATTTGACACAAGTAAATATTCGTTGTAAAAATCGATATAAAAGACTAATAAATATTTGTTTTCCAGAGTTTGAAGGATTCTTTGCTCGTAATAGGATTTATGAAGATACAGCATTAAATTTTATAAAAGCATTTCCACATGCTTATATAGTTGGAGAAAAAAGAATTGATGCATTATATAATAATTTACGCAAAGTAGATGCTAGACATGACTACTATTATAAAAGATTAGCTAGGCAGTTAAAAGATACTGCAATGAACTCATTTCCAGGAGTAGACAAAGACCATGCTGATGTAAAAAATTTATCAGATATGGCGAGTATATTGCAAGAAAACAATAGATTAATATATGAAATAAGAAAAAATATGATTGAATTAGCAAAACACTCTCCATATTTTGAAATAGTAAATTCATTTTATGGGATAGGAGAAGTATTAGCAGCAGAGTTGTTAGGAGAACTAGGAGATATTACAAGATTTGATAATCATAAGCAATTGATTGCTTTTTGTGGATTAGATCCATCAATTGTTCAGTCTGGAAAAAGTATAAATGTGAAAGGAGCAATATCAAAAAGAGGTAATAAATATGCAAGATGGATACTATTTAACATAAGTCAAATGGTAGTGAAATTAGGACATCAAAGTCCTAGCCACCCAGTCTATAATTATTATTTAATAAAAAAAGCAGAAGGCAAACATTACTACGAAAGCCTAACTGCTTGTTCAACTAAAATTCTAAGAATGTTATATACTATGTGCAAAAATAATAAACGATTCTTAGAAGAATAAATATAATTAAATTTTAGCATAAAAGAAGTGAAAAAGATAGAATTTTTTAAAAAACATATCGTTTTCGCTTGTTTGCCATGCAAAAAAATAATATAATAAATTTATAAAAAAAGACTTGACAAAGATTAGATAGTCAATAAATCGCTAGGAATGGAGGGATAAAAAATGAACTTTAAAGAATATGGAGATAACAGTAAAGATACAATAATGCTATTACATGGTGGTGGTCTTTCTTGGTGGAATTATAGAGAAGAAGCAGAAAAATTAAAAAATAGTTATCATATTATTCTTCCAATATTAGATGGTCATTCGGAAAGCGATAGAAATTTTACAAGTATAGAAGATAATGCACAAGAAATTGTAGAGTATATAATTAATAATTATAATGGTCATATTCGTTTAATAGGAGGATTATCTTTAGGAGGACAAATTCTTTTAGAAATTTTATCAAAAAAAGAAGATATTTGTGATTATGCTATTGTTGAAAGTGCATTAGCAATTCCTATGAAAGCAACATATAAAATGATTAGACCAGCTTTTTCTATGAGTTATGGGCTAATATCGAAAAAATGGTTTTCACAAATGCAATTTAAGTCTTTAAAAATAAGAGAAGATTTATTTAATGAATATTATAGAGATACTTGTAAAATTAGTAAGGAAGATATGATTGCTTTTATGGAAGCAAACTCAAAATATGAAATTAAAGATTCTTTATCAAGTACAAAAGCAAAAGTTTTAGTAGTTGTAGGAGATAAAGAAGGACCAATAATGAAAAAATCAGCGAGTATAATTCATCAAAAGATAAATGGAAGTAGAATTGAAATATTACCTAATTATTATCATGGAGATTTTAGCATAAATAATCCACAACAATATGTTAAAGCAATTAACGAGCTTATTGCTAATAGAAACTTGAAAGGCAAATCATTTTATAATACTGAAACAAAATCTGAAAATGAACAAATAGAATTAAAAGAAAGAAATAGAACAGATACAAAGTTTTTAGATGAAAGATAAATTATAATTTGGGAGTGAGGAATTGGTATGAAAAAAGAAAATATTCATAAGTTTATATATATAGTTTGCATATTTTTAATTATTGGGTTTGCTATTAGATTAGGAGTAGATTATTTTAAATATGACAATACAAATAATTCAGCACCATTTTATGCTTTTATAATTGAGAGAGTAGTTGAATTCATAGTACCAAGTATGGTAGTATTTATTGTAGGAAAAGTGATGAAAAAGAAATATTCAAAGTAAAAGAAAAAATACATTAAGCATGAGAAGTAATTAAGCTACAAAATTACTTCTCATTTATGATATAATCAAAACACAAGATAGTAATTTAAAAATGTAGAAGAAATTACGGCATTAGATTTTAACCATCAAGGAAATATAGACGATTGGTTGATTATTGAAAAAATAGAGGATGTAGTTGTAAGGACAAGTATTCCATACAATTATGAAAAATCAAAATTTTAAGGTGGTATAAATATGGCAATGTGGAATCCATGGAGAGGTTGTAAAAAATGTAGTGATGGCTGTTTATATTGCTATATTCATAATAAAATACAAACAAAGGATTTGTGTAAACAAGCAAAATTAGCAAATATCGATTATAAAAGTAGTTGCTAAATGATAATTTGTAAGAGGTAGAAAATGAAAAAAGAAAAAGGTGGAAAAAGGAAAAATCAAAATAACATTACGAGGAATACAACTATTTCTATTTTAGTATTTATAGCAATATTAGTATGTATTATATGTGATTTAGCAGTTTTAGGTAAATTTACTTGGTTGATAATTACAACAAGTTCAATTATGTTTGCTTGGTTAGTTTTAATTCCAACAATAAAGTTAGGTAAAAAAAGGGATAAGTAGCAGTTTAACAATGTTAAGCATTTTTATTATTCCATATTTATATGTTATAATACATGTAGGAGGAAATTATGCAAGTAAATAATAGATTATTCGAAATAATATATATACTAATGCAAAAGAAAAAAATTACAGCCAAAGAACTATCAGAAAGATTTGAAGTGTCTACTAGGACAATATATAGGGACATAGAAATATTGAGTAGAGCAAATATACCAATTTATACAACCAAAGGGAAAGACGGAGGAATAGAACTTATAGAAGAATATGTACTAAATAAAGCAATTCTTTCAGAAGAAGAACAAAAGCAAATTTTATTTGCATTACAAGGCATGAAAAAAGTAAGAGGAAAAGAAGAAAAAGATGTATTAGAAAAATTAAGTATATTATTTAATAAAAAAGTAGAAGATTGGATAAAGATAGATTTTTCAAATTGGGGGAAAAAGAATACACAAGAAGAAAGATTTGATATAATCAAAAAAGCAATATTGAATAAAAATTTAATAGAATTTGTATATTATAATTCTAATGGAGAAAAGACAAAAAGAATCGTGGAACCAATACAAATATGGTTTAAAGATAAATCATGGTATGTAATAAGTTATTGTAGAATAAAAATGGACTATAGAATATTTAAAATTGCTAGAATAAGAGATATAAAAATATTAGAAGAACATTTTCAAAGAGAGTTACCAAAAGAAAGAAAAGAAGGAAAATACAAATTCGAAGAAATATTACTTGAATTAGAGATAAGCAAAGAAATGGCATATAGAGTATATGACGAATTCGAAGATGAAGAAATAACTAAAAAAGAAGATGGAAATTTTATTATAAAAGTAAAATATCCAGAAAATGAATGGATATATAGTTACATTTTATCTTTTGAAGAATATGCGAAAGTTATATCACCAGAAAGAATAAAAGTAGATATAAAAAAGAAATTAGAGAAAATTTCAAAAAAATATTTATAATATGACATATAGTTGTCAAGTTATATATTATATACTTCATTTCAGGAGGTATAAAATATGAAATATGAAATTGTAGAATTAAAAGAAAAGGTTGTTAAAGGAATTGAAGTAAAAACAACTAATCAAGATGGAAAGGCAATAAAAGATATAGGCAAAACTTGGCAAAGACTATTTACAGAAGGAATTTATGAAAAAATAAAAAATAAGGTAAATGATAAAACAATTGGATTATATACAGAATATGAAAAAGATTATACACAACCTTATACATTCATAGCAGGGGCAGAAGTTAGTAAAGATGTAGAGAATGATGAACAAATAGTTAGTAAAGTTATAGAAAAAGGGAAATATGCCAAATTTGTTGTAATAGGAGATGTCCAAAATTCAGTTGGACGAGCATGGCGAGAAATATGGAATATGGATTTAAATAGGAAATACATTTGTGATTTTGAAGAATATCAAAATAATTCAAAAGATATGCAAAAACAAGAAATTCATATTTATATTAGTCTAGAAGATTAGGAAGGGGAATAAAAAATGCCTTTTGATTATAAAAGAGAATATAAAGAATTTTATATGCCAAAGAATAAACCTAGTATCATTAAAATTCCTAAGATGAATTATATAGCTGTGAGAGGAAAAGGCAATCCAAATGATGAAAATAGCGAATATAAAGCTTCAATAGGACTATTATATGCTATTGCTTTTACTATAAAAATGAGTTATAAAGGAACATATAAAATAGATGGTTATTTTGAATATGTAGTTCCACCATTAGAAGGATTTTGGTGGCAAGATAATGTAAAATGTGGTATTGATTATAATAAAAAAGACGAGATGAATTTTATATCAATCATTAGGTTACCTGATTTTGTAACTAAAAATGATTTCAATTGGGCAATCGAAGAAGCAACGAAGAAAAAGAAACAAGACTTTTCAAAAGTAGAATTTTTAACTTATGATGAAGGAATTTGTGTTCAATGTATGCATATTGGAAGTTATGATGATGAGCCAGCAACAATTAATTTAATGAATAAATTTGCGAATGAAAATGGATATGAATTAGATATAACTGATAAAAGATTACATCATGAAATATATTTAAGTAACCCAAGAAAATGCGATATCAGTAGATTAAGAACAGTCATAAGACATCCAATAAGAAAAAAGGAATAATTATGGAATTTATAGAAACAAAGAGATTAAACAACAAAAATAATTAATTTTTATATGAAGAAGAGGAAAAATATGAATGAATATATAAATTTGACATTAGAAAATATAGAAAAAGAACATATATGTTGTGCTATTGGCGATCCAAAACATCAAGTAGGGGTAGAAAGTAAAAAGGAATGGGTAAAAAGTAAATTAAAGGATGGTCATATTTTTAGAAAATTAAATGCACGAGGAAAAATATTTATTGAATATGAGCCAATAGAAACTGCTTGGATTCCTATTAGTGGTAAGAACTATGAATATATTTATTGTTTATGGGTTGCAGGCAGTTTCAAAGGAAAAGGAATTGCTAAAGAATTGTTAGAATATGCGATAAATGACTCTAAGCAAAAAGGTATGAGTGGAATATGTACTTTAACTTCCAAAAAAAAGAAACCATTCATTGGAGATAAAAAATTTTTTGAACATTATGGATTTAAAGTAGTAGATAACATTTCCGATTATGAATTATTGGCATTACAATTTGATGATAGTGAAACTCCTAGATTTAATGAATCAGCAAGAAGTATGAAAATGGATAACCAAGATTTTACAATTTATTATAGTAATGAATGTCCTTATGTGGAATATGAAGTAAAAGAATTAACTGAATATTCAAAAAATAATAACATCAAAATCAACTTTATAAAAATAGATTCACTAGAAAAAGCAAAAAATGCACCTTGTATATTTAATAATTGGGCGAACTTTTATAAGGGACAATTTATTTCAAATACTATATTAAATGCAAATTCACTTGAAAAGTTGATAAAGGAATAAAAATTGATAAAAAACAAGAAATTAGGAAATATGTTGTAAATTTTAAAAATAATGATATAATGTCATTGTGTCATTGGGGACGTACATTGTGACACAAGGAGAACTTGAAAGTCAACTATCCCAATAATAACATTAATAATAGGAGGAGAATTTATAATGAAAATAGTAGAGCCATGGATAAAAGTAGAAAGAATTGACGGAAAAAAAATAATGAAAAAAATAGAAAGAGCATGTAGAACATGTTATCGTTCAGAGGGAAATATTTCAGAGGATAGTTATAAAAATTTATTAAAAAACTGTATCACCAAAGGACACGAGTCTGTTTTAGAACATGAAAAAGTTACTGTTAGAATATATAGTGATATTGGATCTTATAAGGACTTAACAAGACATAGATTTGGGAGTTTTTCTATAGAATCTACACGATATTGCAGTTATGATAAAGATAAATATGGTAATGAAATAAAGTTTATGAATCCAATATATATAGAAAATGAAGAAATGTATAATATATGGAAAGAGACAATGGAGAACATAGAAAAGGGATATATAAAGATGAGAAAATTAGGAGCGACAGTAGATATGTGTAGAGAATTACTACCACATTCAACAGCAGCTGAGTATACAATGACAGCTAATATAAGAGAATGGAAACATATACTTAGTCTAAGAACAACAAATCATGTACATCCATCAATAAGACAAGTATTAATACCATTACTAAAATATTTTAAAGAAGAAATGCCAGAGATATTTGACGAAATAGAGTATGATGAGGAATTTAATCCAAAATATTACGCAAAATTATTAATTGAAGATGAAGTATAAAATAAGAGGAAATCCTCTGATGCATAATTAGCCATCAGAGGATTTCCATTTTACGAAATGTGCTGATTTAAGAAAGAGAAGAAATGGTTTAAAATCGAAACCAGCGTGTCGATAGTTTGATACATAGGAGAGAAGTCTTCCCGGAGCTGTGGCACGTAGTATGCTAACACGACCATTGCAATGGTCATAATCAGAATGGTAAAAACAGTCTTCAAAACATTACTACCTAGTCTGCACAAGAATCGAAAGAGTTTGCACAAATTGTTCTTGCACAGAATCTTACTGGCAGCTTTACTGGTGGAATTAAGTATCATATGCATAAGGCCAAAGCATTTACATAGACACTTATTAAGAGTTTCATCCCACCGATGCTTTGGAGCGATACGCAGTGCACATTCTGTGTCAGCAGTTTCAGATACTAAAGGTCTTACATCTACAATTGTTATCATACAGTTTTCCCTTTCTTCGTGCAATGCACGATGTAAAAAAACTACAATAGTTAATATAATTATAACATAATTTACATAAAAAATCAAAAGTTGTAATTGTAGAATGACGAAAAAACACATGATGAAACATATGCTGTAAAATTATGTCGAAAAATATAAATAAATAGAAAAAAAGGTAGAGTGAAACTTATAAAAACTATAATAGAATAATTGACTTTGCTGTAAAAATATGGTAGTTTTAAGATATACATAAGAAAAACAAGAAAAAAAGGAGAAATGAAGAATGTTAAATGAAGAAATATGTAAATTAAGAGATAAATTAAATCAAAGTGTGATATCTGGTGAAGATTACAGTCTAATATACAAATTAAGTGTAGAATTAGACGAATTAATAGCACAATATTATAAAACCGTAAGTGTAAGAAATTAAATTACAAAAGAGTAATTAAGTTGTATTAAAATATAACTAATTACTCTTTTAGATTATATAAAAGTTAGGCACAATATTAAGGAAAATAATTAATATTAATATAGTAATTTCGTTAAAATTATGATATACTAGAAAATAATTGAAAAATAAAGGACTTTACAAAATGTGAAAGGAGGAAATGTTAGTTCAAGAGAAAACTAACATAAATAAATATGAAAGTAATATTAAAACAAGATATAAAAGGAGTAGGAAGAAAAAACGAAGTAATAAATGCATCAGATGGGTATGCAAGAAATTTTTTATTTCCAAAAAATTTAGCAATAGAAGTAAATGCAGAAAATATGAATAAACTAAATTCACAAAACGAAGCAAAACAATATCAAAAAGGTGTAGAAAGAGAACAAGCAAAAGAGATAGCAAAAATGTTAGAAACAATAACACTACAAATAAAGGTACAAGCAGGAGAAAATGGAAAAATATTTGGAAGTGTATCAGCAAAAGAAATAACAGAAAATTTAGAAAATCAATATAAAATAAAAATAGATAAAAAGAAGATAGATTTAAAAGAAGCAATAAAGACAGTAGGAGTAACAACAGTAAGTGTAAAGTTATATGAAGGAGTAACAGGAAAAATAAAGATAGAAGTAATAAGCTAAAGGAGGAAATGATTAATGGAACTAGGAAAAATACCACCACATGATATAGAAGCAGAGCAAGCAGTATTAGGAAGTATGCTAACTGATAAAGATGCAGTAATAGCAGCAATGGAGGCATTAAAACCAGAAAGCTTTTATAGAGAAGATGACAAATTAGTGTATGAGGCAATGCAGAACTTATTTAACAAGGCAGAACCAATAGATATAATAACACTAAAGAATGAATTGCAGTCAATGAATAAATTAGAACAAGTAGGTGGAATAGAATACCTAGCAAATTTACCAGAAAAATCGCCAACAAGTGCTAATGTGCAGAAATATATAAACATAGTAGAAGAGAAATCAAGCTTAAGAAGACTTATAAAAACAGCAAACGAATTGATAGACTTAGGTTATAGTGAAGATGCAGACGTAGAAGATATAATGGATAGTGCAGAGAAAAAAATATTTGATATAATGCAAGATAAAAATCAAAAAGGATATGCACAAATAAAAGATGTACTAGTAGAAAGTTTTACAAAATTAGAAGAATTATATAACAGAAAGCAACATGTAACAGGAGTACCAACAGGATTTATAGATTTAGACTATAAAACAGCGGGCTTACATGGTTCAGAATTAATATTAGTAGCAGCAAGACCAGCAATGGGAAAGACAGCATTTGCACTAAATTTAGCAACAAATGCAGCACTTAGAGGGAATACGCCAGTAGCAATATTTAGCTTAGAGATGTCAAAAGACCAATTAGTAAATAGAATATTATGTAGTGAAGCAATGGTAGATAGTAATAAAGTAAGAACAGGTAAACTAGAAGATGAAGACTGGGCAAAATTAGCAAGTGCAATAGGACCATTATCTGAAAGTGAAATAGTTATAGACGATACACCAGGAATTACAGTAAATGAAATAAGAACAAAATGTAGAAAATTAAAAATAGAAAAAAATATAGGGTTAATAATAATAGATTATCTGCAATTGATTACAGGTAGTAATAAAAGAGCAGGCAGCAGAGAACAAGAAATAGCAGAAATAAGTAGGTCATTGAAGATATTAGCAAAAGAATTAGATGTACCAGTCATTGCATTATCACAATTGTCAAGAGCAGTAGAACAAAGAACTGATCATAGACCTATGCTATCAGATTTACGTGAATCAGGTTCAATTGAGCAAGATGCAGACATAGTAATGTTTTTGTATAGAGATGAGGTATATGATAAAGAAAGTAGTAAAAAGGGTATAGCAGAAGTAATAATAGCAAAACAAAGAGGAGGTTCTACAGGAACAGTAGAATTATTATGGATGGGAAATTATACAAAATTCTTGAATTTAGAAACAATGAGAGAAGAATACGAATAGAAAAATATATTTGGTAATAATAATTGAAATTTTTTCTAAAAGAAAGGTCAATAATATATGAACAGAATAGAGGAAGAAGTATTAAAAACAATACATAAATACAATTTAATAAATGCAAATGACAAAATAGTTTTAGGAGTATCTGGTGGACCAGATTCTCTTTTTATGCTACACATTTTAAATAATCTAAGAGAAGTTTTAAAATTTAATATAGTAGTGGCACATATAAACCATATGATAAGAGCAGAAGCATATGAAGAAGAAGAATTTGTAAAGGAACTTTGTAATAATATTAATATTGATTTTTATAGTAAAAGAATAGATGTAGAAAAATATGCTAATAATAATAAAATAGGTATAGAAGAAGCTGGAAGAAAAGTAAGATATGTTTTTTTTGAAGAGGTATTGGAAAAAACAGGTTCAAATAAAATAGCAATAGCGCATAATAAAAATGATAAAGTAGAAACAATTATAATGCATTTATTAAGGGGAAGTGGAATATCAGGATTACAAGGGATAGAACCAATAAAAGATGGCAAAATTATAAGACCAATTATAGATATAGAAAGAACAGAAATAGAGGAATATTGTGATAAAAATGGATTAGAACCTAGAATAGATAAGAGCAATTTTGAAAATAAATATACTAGAAATAAAATAAGAAACATAGTAATTCCATATATAAAAGAAGAGTTTAATCCAAATATTGTAGAAACTATAACAAGACTGTCTGAAATAATAACAGAGGAAAATCAATATTTAATAAAACAAACAGAGCAGGCATATAAACAAATTCTTATTGAAGAAAAAGAAAATCAGATAATATTGAAACTAAAAGATTTTAATAATTTAGAAAGAGTTATAAAAAATAGAATAATACTATATACTGTAACAAGACTTAGGGGTACTTGCATTGGTATAGAAAAAATACATATTGAAGATATAATAAAATTATGTCAAAACAATATCGGAAATAAGTACTTGACACCAAATAAAGGACTAAAGATTTTAATAAAGGACAAAAACATTTATTTTATGAAAAATTTTTTAAAATAAAACCAAAGTTTCCGTAATAAAAAGTCTGTAGAGTGCCTATTTGTAACAAAAAAGTCATAAAAAAAGTGTTGCAAAACAAAAAAATCTATGTTATAAAAGTCATATGAATTACAAACAACTAAAAGGAGGAAGTAAATTGAAAAAGGGAATAAAGTCATTAGCTATGTGGCTTATAATAGGAATCATAGCTATAGTGCTTATAACAACAATATTAGAGAATGATAAATTAAAAATGACATATTCTGAATTAATAACAGCAATAGAGGCAGGTCAAGTAGAAGAAATAAAAATATCATCAGACGGAAGTCAAGCACGAGTAAAGTTGCAAGGCGAAAAAAATAAGAAAGAAGTAAATATACCAAGTATAGAAAGCTTCATAAATTATACAGAAGACCAATTAAGAAGTGGTGCTATAATATTAGAAGAAGAATCAGAATCAATTTGGATAACAATATTTAGTTTAATAACACCATTTGGACTATTAATAATCTTCTTAATATTCTGGTTTATAATGATGAGTGGAAACAATGCAAATGGTGGAAACAAAACAATGAGTTTTGGAAAAAGCAAAGCCAGAATGATGAATATAATGGATAAACACAGAATAACATTTGAAGATGTAGCAGGAGTAGATGAAGAGAAAGAGGAATTACAAGAAATAGTAGAATTTTTGAAGAATCCTAAAAAATTTACAGATATGGGAGCAAGAATACCAAAAGGAGTATTATTAGTAGGTCATCCTGGAACAGGAAAAACATTATTAGCAAAAGCAGTAGCAGGAGAAGCGGGAGTACCATTCTTTATAATAAGTGGATCAGACTTTGTAGAAATGTTTGTAGGTGTTGGAGCATCAAGAGTAAGAGACCTATTTGAGCAAGCTAAGAAAAATGCACCATGTATAGTATTTATAGATGAAATCGATGCAGTAGGACGTCAAAGAGGAGCTGGTTTAGGAGGAGGACATGATGAAAGAGAACAAACATTAAATCAATTATTAGTTGAAATGGATGGATTCTCAGAAAATGAAGGTGTAATAGTATTAGCAGCAACAAATAGACCAGATGTATTAGACAAAGCATTATTGAGACCAGGAAGATTTGATAGACAAATAGTAGTATCAGCACCAGATGTAAAAGCAAGAGAGCAAATATTGGAAGTACATTCAAGAAAGAAAAGATTATCAGAAGATGTAGATTTAAAAACAATTGCAAAAAACACATCAGGATTTTCAGGAGCAGATTTAGAGAATGTATTAAATGAAGCAGCATTATTAGCAGCAAGAAGAGATATGAATGAAATAGGCATGAAAGAAATTGAAGATGCAATGGTAAAAGTAACTATGGGACCAGAAAAGAAAACAAGAGTAAGAAGTGAAAAAGAAAATAAACTAGTGGCATACCATGAAGCAGGTCATGCAGTTGTAAGTAGATTTTTAGAGACACAAGACCCTGTACATCAGATATCAATTGTACCACGTGGAATGGCAGGAGGATATACAATGTATAGACCAACTGAAGATAAATCATTTATGTCAAAAACAGAAATGGAAGAAACAATTATATCATTATTAGGTGGTAGAGTAGCAGAAGCATTAATATTAAATGATATTTCAACAGGTGCAAGCAATGATATAGAAAGAGCTTCAAAAATAGCAAGAGAAATGGTTACAAAATATGGAATGAGTGATAGAATAGGTTCAATAATGTTCGGTTCAGGTCAGGAAGAAGTATTCCTGGGAAGAGATTTCGCACAGTCTAGAAATTATTCTGAAGAAACAGCAGGAGTAATTGATGAAGAAATTAAAACTATTATAGATAAAGCATATGCAAAAGCAAAACAAATATTATCTGACAATGTTGAAAAATTGCACATAGTTGCTCAAATTCTATTAGAAAGAGAAAAAATTGATGGAGAAGAATTTGACAAGATTTTTGCATAAAATTTTAACAAAAACGATAATTATAAAGCAAAAATATATGAAAATAAAATAGCAAAATTAATTGCTATTTTATTTTTTTTGATATACAATAACGTTAATATAAACAGAAAAAGGGGATGTTAAAAATGCACTATGCAGATATAAAAACAGCAGATGTAGCAAATGGAAAAGGAGTAAGGGTTTCAGTTTTCGTAAGTGGATGTAATCATCATTGTAAGGGATGTTTTAATAGTGAAGCGTGGGATTTTAATTATGGAAAAGAGTTTAATCAAGAATGTATTAATAAGGTTATGAACGAATTAGATAAACCTTATATAAAAGGTATATCACTGCTTGGAGGAGAACCATTGGAATTTACAAATCAAGAAGGATTATTGCCTTTAGTTAAGAAAGCTAAAGAATTACATCCAGAAAAAGATATTTGGTGCTATACAGGATTTACTTTTGACAGAGATGTTATGGATAATATGTGTAGAATAAATCAAAATACAAAGGACTTAATGTCATATATTGATGTAGTTGTTGATGGAAAATTTGAAGAGGATAAAAAGGATTTAAAACTAAAATTTAGAGGATCTAGCAATCAGAGAATTATTGATGTAAAAGAGTCTTTTAAAGAAAATAGAGTTGTGGAATATAATGATATATAATAAAAGAATTAGAGAAATAAATAGAAGATGCAAGAATTGTATTTAAATTGGAATAAAAAAGTATAGCAGGCGATTCAGAACAAACATTCTACAACGTCTGCTATAAAATTGACAAAATATTCCATTCTTGTTATAATATACGAGAAATTTGATTTATAGGAAGGCTTTTAAAATTCACTATTAGTGAAGAGAAGTTTTAATTCTAATAGTTTTACATAAATAATAAACTTCAAAGGAGGTAGGCAATATGAGGGAAAAGCGCTAATATGTAAACATGAAACAATATGTAACAAGATAACAAGTAATATGTTAAAATGGAGGGACATAATATGAAAAGAGTGCTTTATGTATTATTAGCAATTTGTATTACTTTAGAATTAGGAGGTTGTGGTAAAAGTAATCGGCAGGTAGAAACTCACGATGAAATTTATTTAAGACTTGCAGAAGAGTGCACAACCTATCAGGAGGTATACGATTTAATTAAAGAGTATTCCGAAGATAAGAAAGAACAAGAGGAATTCAAAAAACGGCTTGCCTTATTAAAAGGCAATGAAACAGTGCAAAATGCATTACTCTCATCTGAAGACTTATCTCCTAAACTATTAATTCTAATGTTGGAAAATCCTAGATGGAAAAATCCACATTATTATGAATTAGTGGCAACAATTAAAGCTAAAGTAAAAGATGCAAATTTAACACCAGAACAGGAGATAACAATTGCAAAAATTGGCAATGAAACAGCTCAGATAGGATTATTAATGAGAGATGACATTTGCTGTGAAGCTCTATCTTATATTGCAGATGTAGAGACTACTGCTATAAGGAACTTAAACTACTGTGAATATCAAAATTTGTTTTATCAACAGGGTACAAGAGAATGGAACGATGAAGAAAAAAGGGATTTAATAAATACCGAAAATAAAAACATTCTTGAGGGATTAAAAAATGGATTTGCATCAAAGTAGTTTAGAAAATAGATATTAGTACTTTAGATACTTATTGTGTATACTTATCTTCTTCCTAAAATGGATAAATTGTCCTAAAATTGTATTAGTGCGGTATTTCCCATTAGGGTATGCCGTGCTAATACTTTGTAAGGAAAAAATTTACACGAGCAACAAATTATACATAAAAGATTGACATAAATCAAAAAATGATATATAATATAAATGTTTTCAAAAGAGAATAAAAATAGTCACAAGAGAAAAAATAAATAAAACACAAACTTAAGAAAAAAATTTCCGAGATATTTGGTTAAGGACGTGTAAAAAATGAAAGTATCAAGAAGAAATATTGTTACTTTATTTATTTTTGTGATGTTTATTTTAATTGAGACAATATCATTTGCAACATATCATGAAAGTATAAAACAGGAAGATGAAAAAAGAGTAAGAATACAGCAAATGATAAATCAAGAAGTGAATTTAACTCAAGATGAACAAGAAACATTAAATTTAATAAATGAATATAGAAAACAAAATGGATTGAATGAATTAAAAACATTTTCTAAATTACAGGATGTAGCTAAATTGAAAGCATATGATATAGTAAATAATGAATATTTTGCACATACATCTTCAAATTTAGGAACTCCATTTGAAATGTTAGAGTCTAATAATATAGAATATGTAATAGCTGGAGAAAACTTGGCAGGAAATATATCTCCTAAAAGAGCTGTTGAGGCATGGATAAATTCTATTTCACATAGAGAAAATATATTAGAAGATAAATTTGAATATTCTGGTATTTGTGTTATAGATAGTCCAATTTATGGAAAGGTTTTTGTGCAACTTTTTGTAGGATTTGATAAATAGAAAAGCAAGAAGTTTTATATTTGAATATAATGAAATTATGGATTATTGTTGTAAAACAGTAGTCTATTTTTATAATATAGAAGATATTTGATTTTTAAGTGAATAAAAAGAAAAAAAGTGGTATAATAGAAATAATTAAAAATCTATACAAAAATAAGTAAAGACGAAAAGCGGTTAAAGACCATGTATTTCAATAATTAAGTGAAAAAGTGTGTCAGAAGGAACGTCCCTACTGACCCAAAAAGGAGAAAAATATGAATAAATTAATAACTAGCAAAGAAAATGAAACAATAAAATACATAAAAAAATTAAGTGAAAAGAAATACCGAGATGAAGAACAAAAATATATAATAGAAGGAATAAAAATAGTAGAAGAAGCAATTCAAGAAAAAGCAGAAATAGAAAAAATAATAATATCTGAACAGAATTTAGCAACTAATGAAATGTTAAAAAAGATAATAACAAAAATAGAAAAATATCAAGAAAAATGTAGTTGTCAATGTGAATGTATATATGCAACAGAAACAATATTCAAAGGATTAACACAAGTAATTAATCCACAAGGAATAATAGCAGTAGTAAAAAAGAATAGTAATACAGTAATCAAATATGATGAAGATATAATAGTAGTATTAGACGATATACAAGATCCAGGTAATTTAGGCACTATTTTAAGAACAGTAGACAGTATAGGATTAAAACAATTAGTTGTATCAAAAGGGACGGCAGACGTATATAATCCTAAAGTAGTACGTTCTACAATGGGAGCAATTTTTAGAGTGAATGTGATTGAAAAGGAAAACATTAAAGAAACCATTGAAGAGGTAAGGCAAAACAAATATAGATTAATTGTTTCATCATTACAAACAGAAAATAATATATATGATATAGATTATAACAGAAAAATAATTGTAATGGGAAACGAAGCTAATGGAGTTAGAAAAGAGATACAAGATATGGCAGATGAAAAAGTAAAAATTCCTATGTTAGGTAAAACGGAAAGTCTAAATGTTTCAGTTGCTACAGGTATTATATTATATGAATATGTTAGGCAAAAAATAAATATGTAATTAAAAATATAGTTATAATTTGTAAGAGAGATATAAGGAGTGAAGAAAAATAATATGGAAATAAATATTGTATTAGTTGAACCAGAAATACCACAAAATACAGGAAATATCGCAAGGACTTGTGCTGCTATAGGTGCTAAATTACATTTAGTTCATCCATTAGGTTTCAGTATATCAGAAAAGCAAGTTAAAAGATCAGGATTGGACTATTGGGATAAGTTAGATATAGAAGAGCATATTTCGTTTGATAGGTTCTTGGATAAATATCAGCCAGAGAAAAATAATATGTTTTTTGTTACAACAAAAGGAAAGCAGGTATATTCAAATGTAAATTATAATGAATTTGATAAAGTATTCTTACTATTTGGTAAAGAAACAAAGGGATTACCAGAAGAGATATTGAAAAAATATATTAATAATACTATAAGAATACCAATGAAAAAAGATTTGAGATCTCTTAATTTGTCAAATTCAGTTGCAATATTAGCATATGAAGCTCTTAGACAAATGAAATTTGATGGTATGGAAGAAATTAGTGATTATTTTGACAAAAGAAATTTATAATCTTGACAGTAGAAATGATATATAGTATAAATAAAATATAGTATACTTATAAGTACGGTAATATAAGGAGAGTGTATGAGAGATAAGGACATAATACAATTTTTAAATTCTCTACAAGGGAAAACTGTAAATATAAAAAGTAGTGGATATATATCATGTCAAACTGTAATAAATGAACTAGAATATGTAATAAAATATGAGATAATAACTGTAAAAGACAAACAAACAGATAACTTCATAGTAATTGATTTAAGAAGAATAAAAGATATAAAAATTAACCGAAATCAAATAAGTATACTAATATTCATAGAAGATGAAGTTGAAACAGAAATTGTAATAACAAAAATCAAGTAAAATGATATGATTACACAACAAAGACTAGAAGTGCTAAAAGGATGCACCTCTAGTTTTTTTAATGAATAAAAGAAACAAACCATCATAAACTTGAAAAGGAGGAGTTTATGAAGAACATAATAATAGTTACAATGGTAATCATAGGAGCATTAATAGGAGCAGGATTTGCATCAGGACAAGAGATATATACATTTTTCTACAGAAATGGGATAAGTGGATTGTTTGGAATATTAATATCAACAATATTAATAAGTTATATAATATATAAAGTATTAACAATAATTAAGCAAAATCAAGTACAAAATTATAGAGAGTTTTTAGATATAATAATGGATTCAGATAAAAAAGTAAAAATAGATGTAATAAATAAAACAATAGAAATATTAATATTAATAACATTTTTCATCATGATGGCAGGTTTTGGAGCGTATTTTGAACAAGAATACAGAATAAATAGTATAATAGGAAGTACAATTTTAGCAGGATTATGTTTTATAGTATTTATAACAAATGTAGAAGGACTTATAAAAATAAGTAAATACATAGTACCATGTTTAATAGCATTTATAATATTAATAGGAATATTAAATATTACAAATGTGCAAATCGAGAAGATTAATAATGATATTCTAATAGAAAAAATAGTTGCAGGGCCAGTAAATGCTATAATGTATGCAAGCTATAATTCTATACTATTGATACCAGTATTAATAACTATGGGAAAACAGATAAATAAAAATAAAGAAATAAAGTTTATATCAATAATATCAGGAGTAATAGTATTGCTATTAACAACGATAATATTTTTCTTATTAACTAATATAAAAATAGATATAAAAAGTATTGAAATGCCTGTAGTATATGTCATAGCAAACAATTTTAGAAATCTAAAAAGTATATATGCAATAATTATATTAATATCAATATTTACTACAGCAATATCATTAGGAATAAGTTATTTAGAAAATAAAAGGCGAGATAAGAAAGGTTATACACAGGTTGCAGCAATAATGTGTATAACTAGTATATTTTTTTCAAAAATTGGTTTTTCAAATCTAATAAATTTATTATATCCGATATTTGGAGTTTTAGGATTATTACAAATTAACACAATATTCAAGAAAAAAGTAAATAAATATTGAAAAAAAAAGAAAAAACTGATATAACTTTAATACAAAGGAAAAATAAGATAGAGAGGAAGTATTAATGGAAGATTTCTTAAAGGAGCCACAACATAAGAAACTTAATGTAAAAAAAATAATAATGATAATTCTGGTTATCTTGATAATAATATTTGCCATAACAATGATATGTTTATATACAGAAAATGAAAAATTTAGAAAATGGGCAGATATGGAGATATTACATAAAGAAGTGCAACAGGGAAACACAGTAAACATTGAAATAAATCAAGAAAATATACAAATATTTGCAGTTGATAAATATTTAGTAACATTACAAGAGAAAAAATTAAATTTCTATAACAGTCTAGCTACAAATGTAGGGGAGATTTCAGTAGAAATAAGCAATGCAATAGCTGATGTGGCTGGGAGATATTTTATAATAGCAGAAGCAAATGGAAAGAAAATATATGTAATATCAGACAGAAGGATAATATGGGAAACAGAAACAGAAGGAGAGATATTACAAATAGAAATCAATGAAAATGGTTATGTAGGAATAGTAACATCAGATATGAGCTACAAAAATATAGTAACATTATATGATTCATCAGGTAAACAAGTATTAAGAACATATTTAGCAACAAATAAAATAGCAGATATAAGTATTTCAAAAAATAACCAGCACTTAGCAATAGCAGAAGTAGATACATCAGGAGTACTGATACAGTCAAAAATAAAAATAATATCTATAGAAATGGCAAAAAAAGATCCAAATAATTCTATAGAATATACATATAATGCAGATATAAATAAATTGATTTTAAATATAGAATATCAAAATAAAGAAAGATTAGTGTGCATGTATAAAGATACAATAGATATTATTGAAAATAAAGAAAATAGAACAATGGCAAATTTACAGCAAAAAAATATAACATTTTCATCAATAGAATTAAATGATTCAATAGTGGGAATAGAAGAAAATACATTAGGAGATTATGAATATAAATCGGTTGTATATATAAGAAATATAACTAATCAAAAGGATAAGAAATATTCTGTAGAGAAAGTAGCAAAGAACATATATACCTTTGAAAATGTAATAGGACTCAATCTCGGAACAGAGTTACACATAATAAATAGAAATGGATGGCTAATTAAGAAATATATAGCAAATCAAGAAATAAACAATGTAATTATTTCAAATAAAATAGTAGGAATAGTTCATAGAGATAAAGTCGAAATTATTGATATTTAAAGAAAGAGAGGAATTATTTATGGGAATAATTTTAGATATAATATTAATAGGAGTTTTAGTAGCTAGTATATATTTTGGATATAGAAAGGGATTAGTAAAAGTAGCAGTAAGCTTATTTGCATTAATAATTGCAGTAGTAGTTACTTTAGTATTTTATAAACCAATATCAAGTGCAATTATAAAAAATACAGACTGGGATGAAAAAATAGAACAAATCATAATAGAAAATGCAACAAAAGAAATAGAAGATGAAAATCAAGAAGGAAATATATTAGAAAATACACAAAAATATATTGATAATGCTGTGGCAGAGGGTCAAAATAACGTAGTAGAAAATGTAGCACCAGTTATAGCAGAAAGAGTAATAAGCATAGGTACAATGATAGGATTATTTATAGCTACAAGATTGTTATTGATATTATTAACATTAGTTTCAGAAGCAATAACTAATTTACCAATTATAAAACAATTTAATAAATTAGGAGGAGTACTTTATGGAGTAATTAGAGGATTAGTAATTGTTTATGCTCTACTTGCAATAGCTTTCTTTATAGTTTCAATGTCTGCTAATATAGGTATTTCTAATGCAATTGATGGTTCTTTTATTACTAAATTTATGTATTCACACAATATTTTATTGAATATAATTTTCTAACTTAATAATTTGAAATAATTTAATGACTTTATATTTTTAGAAAAATAGTTGAAAACAGTGTAGATTTATTTTATAAATATTCAAAAAATTTGCTTATACTTACAAAATAGGTATAAGCAAATTTTTTGATTGGTTGGAGAATAGGATTATTACAAAATAAGACAAAACATAGGGAAGTAGAAACGTAAAAGCTAAAAATAGTAAATAAACTAAGTCTAAAAGATTGAATAAACTATAACTATAAAAAGACTTGAAAAATAAATGTAATAAAAAAGACAAAGAAGTGAAATAATAGACATAAAATGAATATCCGTAAGTGATAACAGAAAAAAGCAAAAAAGCTACAAAACCTTGCCATTTACTATAGTAAGAAAATATACTAAAATAATTATGTATAGCTAGTATACATATACTATACTGGAAAAATGGAGGAAATAAAAATGGCAAGAAACAAAAGAAGTAAAATAATAATGGGAGTAGCAGTAATGCTAATGATAGTCGCATTAGTGGTAGCAATAGTAATAGACCAAATAGCAAAAAGAAATAGAGAGAATGTAGGACTATCATCAGAATTAGCAAGAGCGAAAACATATAATCGAGTAGAAGAAGGAGAAGAAGCAGTCGAAGGAACAGAAAATGTAAAATTCGATGCATTCTTTTTACGTGATTTAGAAGGAAATGGATATGCAACAGGAGTAAGAGGAACATGTAAAGAGATAGGAAAAGAAGATACCTTGTATATGGAAATAAATGTCCAAACAGCAGGGTATTTAAAAGATGCCAAAATAACAATAGATGGAAAGAATTTTTACTTACAAACAGCACTTCCAAAAGATGAACAATTAGCAAATAGCTATATAGGAAATAATATAAAAGAGATAAGATTTAATAATTTAACAAATGGAACCCAAAAGTTATTAACAGGAATTGTAAGAAGTGGAGATTATTCATATTCATCAACAATAAATGATGCAATAGCAAGTAATATAAATAATTATTCAAGAGAAGATAATAAAATAATATTAACAGGAACATATGTAGGAGAAGATGGAACAGAAATAGAAATAAGAAAAGAAGTACCATTTACAATGGACTGGTATGGAACAACAAGAGCAAGTATATATAAAACTTCACAAAACCAATATATAGATAGTAAAATAAACGAAGAAGAAGAAACAATAAACTTAGACTTCACGATATATACAGAAGAAACAGATAAAAAATTAATATTAAAAACAAATCATACAGAAGGAGAAATACCAGAGTTAAATGGATATGTGCCAATAAATGTAGTATATACAGGAACAAATGCAATATTCAATTATGATGCTACAACTAGAAAGTTCACAATAGAGAAAACATCAACAGTAGGAGAAGATGGAATAATAACAAGTAGCTTATCGAATACAAATAGTTATAGTATAAAAGTAACATATCCATTAGAAGCATATCAGACATTAGGAACAGAAAGAGTGCAAATAAAAATACCAGTAAATACATATTATGAAGGATATAATAATCCAAATACAGAATTTAGAAATCCATATAAATCAAATGTGGCAAAAGCTACGATAACAGCGACATATGAAAAATATGTACCAATAGAAGTAATAAAATCATCATATTTTGAAATAACAGTAGGAAAACGTGTATATGAGCCAACAAGTGGAGCAAGTAGATACATAGTATCAAAACAAAAACCATTAAAAATATATAATGGACAAAGTGAACAAGAAAAAGATGATAGATATACAGTAATGTGGAGGGCATATATAGGAACAAAAGCAGAGTTAGAAGGATTAACATTAAGAGAAACAAGAGAAGGACAAGAGCAAGTAACAGATCAATTTATAAAATCAGACACAACAACAGAAAGTACAGATGATATAGTATCAAATGTAGGAATATATTTCAGTGGAGCAGATACAGTATTAGGAGAAGAAGGAGAAATAAGAATATATGATGAAGAAACAGGAAATTTAATAGTAACATTTACAAAAGACAATTGGAATAAATATACATCAAGTAATCCATATAAATATGAAATACCAGTAAAACATATAAGAATAGAAACAAGTAAAGCTGTTAAAAATGAAGCATCACTTTATGTATATAACATTAAGGAAATAGATGATGAAGCTATTACAACAAAATATGAAAGAGAACAATTTGATGAATTAAAATATATAAAATCAACATTAACAGGAAAATTAGGAGAAACATATACAAACACAGTAACACATCAAGCAATATATGAAGCACCAATGTCAATAGCAACAATAGGAATAGATAAAAATACAATATCAACACAATTTACAGAGAAAAATGTAAAATTAACAATACAAACACAAACATCAGAAAGTAATAATTTAGTAAATTGGAAAGATGGAACATTTTTAATAAAATTCCCAACAGAATTAATAGATGTACAAGTAAACAATATAACAATAAATAATACAAATGTAAAAATAGAAAACTATGAAGTAATAGAAGAAAATGGACAAATATTCATAAAAATAATAACAAATAACATAACACCACAAAGTTATACAATAACTGTAGATGCAGATTTATCACCAGACCCAAGAAAGTCAACGACAACAAGAAGCATAGAGCTATATGCAACAAATGAAAATGGAACAGATTATTACTATAAAGGAACAGACATACATGATGTGAACAACAACTTAAATATAACAGAACAAGTAAATTACAGAACAACAAGTATAAGTATGGTATCACCAAATTCTCTATTAACAAACCAAACAGCAGCAAACTATGATAATAAAGGAAGCACAGTAATATCACCACAAATAGCAGATATAAAACCAACATATGCAGTAGTAGACCAAGAAGAAAAAGAAGAAGCAACAGCAGAAATAGGAATACAACTAAAAAATAACTATGCAAGTACAATAAGTGAAATAGAAATATTAGGAAAAATACCATTTGAAGGAAATACATATGTAATAACAGGAAAAGAATTAGAATCAACATTTACAACTAAAATGACAAATACAGGAATAGAAGTACCAGAAGAATTAAAACAATATGCAACAA
>CAOKXF010000004.1 GCA_948473335.1 uncultured Clostridium sp.
CAATAACAGGAATAATAGTTACAATAGGAATTAAAGGTATAAAACTTGATAAGAAGCATTAAAATAGAGTATATTTGAAAGTCTATTAAGAGTAAAATAAGATGTGTTAAATTTGTGATATATTTTACACATCTTATTTCATATTATTCAAATAAAGATATACTAATATCATTAGAAAGTATAATAAGAAATGCAATATTAAAAAAACATTGTTTTAATATAGTAAATGAAGAAAATATGTGATATTTTCTGTTGAATAATTATACATCTAAGTCAGTAAACTTGTATTTCAGAAAAAAATATTGTATATTAAAAAAGATAAATAATAAATAGAAATGAATATGTAAAAAAATTAAAAATAACAGTATCCAATAAGGGGGAAAAATCATAATGACAGATATAGAAAATAAAGAAGAGATAATAGAAAAAGCAAGTTACTGTCTAAATTGTACAATGAAACCATGCTCACAAAAAGGATGTCCTTTAGGCAATAATATACCAGAATTTATAAAATTAATAAAAGAAGAAAAATATGAAGAAGCATATAAAACGTTAAGTGAAACTACAGTATTACAGGCAATATGTGGAAGAATTTGTCCACATAAAAAGCAATGTCAAGGAAGTTGTGTAAGAGGAATAAAAGGTGAACCTGTAAGTATAGGAGAATTAGAAGCCTTTATAGGTGACAAATCAATAGAAAATGATTATAAATTGTTTAATAAAAGCGAAGTTAAAAAACTTGATAGAAAAGTAGCTATAATAGGAGGGGGACCAGCAGGTTTAACATGTGCAGCATTCCTAGCAAAAGAAGGAATACAAGTAACAATATTTGAAAGATATGACTTTTTAGGAGGATTACTTGCATATGGGATTCCAGAATTTAGATTACCAAAAGATGTAGTAAGAAATACAATAAAAAAGATATTAGATTTAGGAGTGAAAGTAGAATATAACAAAGAATTAGGTAAAAATTTGAAAATACAACAATTAGAAAAGGAATATGATGCAATATTTCTATCATTTGGAGCAAACAAATCAGTAAAAATGGTAGTTGAGGGGGAAAATTTAGATGGAGTATATGGTGGAAATGAGTTACTAGAATATAATCAACATCCCGACTATACTGGAAAGATAGTTGCAGTTGTAGGAGGGGGCAATGTTGCTATGGACTGTGCTAGAACAGTTAAAAGACTAGGAGCAAAAGAGGTAAAAGTAATATATAGAAGGGCAGAAGAGCAAATGCCAGCAGAAGAAAAAGAAATTAAAGAGGCCAAAGAAGAAGATATACAATTTCTGTTTCAAAATAATATAGTTAAGATAATAGGTGAAGAAAAGGTAGAAAAAGTGGAACTAATTAAAACAGAATTAGTGCAAAAAGATGGAGAGACAAGATTATCTCCAGTGGATATAGATGGTACTAATTATATAATAGATATAGATTATATAATTATGGCATTAGGCTCTAAACCAGCAGATTTTGTAAAAGATTTAGGATTAGAGTTAAATAAATGGGGAAATATAGCAGTTAATGAAAAAGGACAAACTTCAAATAGTAAGATATATGCAGGAGGAGATATAGCAGGCACAAAAAGTACAGTTGCATGGGCAGCAAAATCAGGAAGAGATGTAGCACATGAAATTATATGTAATATTTCTAATATTCTAGGGAAATCATCATAGTGTGAGAACTTTCCACAGTGGATAACTATGGTGGCAGTTAGATTTTTTAGAAAATATACTTTGTTTACTAATGGGCGCGGATATGTGCCCATTAGCAAACGAGGTGTTTTTTTAAATGAAAAAATAAACATATCATATTTCCTAAGAAAACTAAACAATATAAAAAGCATAAAAAAAGAAGTTTTACTCCAAGATGCCCAATATCAGTACATCTAATATGTTTGGTATGAAGTAAAACTCTCATTTTAAAATATGTTTAATAAAGTAAATTCAAATAGTAATTTCTAAGAAAAATTACGTTCTCTAGAAAAAAATTCTTTGATTTTAGTAAAGAAAGCAACGATTTTGCTAACATGAGGTGTTGCAACTGCAGTTTCAGTACCACCATTTTCTAAAATATTACATTTATGTTCTAAAGCACACATTATTTCAGTATAATAATTATCAAAGAAATAATATCCATTTGCTCTACCTATGTAATGTCTGTAATCATCTAACTTTCTCCTGAAACATTCCAATTCCTCTAGGTTTGTAATTTCACTAAACTTATTATCAAAATATGTTGTGAAAATTAAGTTTTGAGCACGCATATAAGTAGTAGCTATTTGATGTTTTAAAATGTTAATTTGTTTAGTAATTTTATCTACTTTTTTATTATGTTCGTCAAACTCTTGAAGTAAGTTATTTTGAACAATTATTTTTTCTTCACAATCTAAGATATAATCAAAAGCATTAACTATTGCTTCATATCCACGTTTTGTAAATGTATTTTCAAATAAGTTTTTGAAACTGTCAGTATTTTTGAATGTACTATCAAAAACAGCTTCTTCGCCAAATAGGTAAATAATTTGTTCTAATAGGTTACATTCAATAGGGTAATAACAAGGACTAGAAGTTTTCATATCAATTCCATAATATTTAACATAATCAGGTATGATACCAATAACTCTAGAAGTTATTAATTGTACAGCAGCTTCATTTAATCCCATTCCAAATGGTTTTAAATGTGTAAAAGTACATAACCCCATACGTAATAATTTATCATTTTTGTCTTTTATTTCTTGAAGATGATGTATACATTCATGTATTGCAAAGTCTTCTAAATCTTCAATATCAATTTGGTTATTAAAATATATTGATGAGTTTTTGTAAAAATAGTTAGCTTCTGCCATCCCATTAGGCATAACAGCTGTATACATTTCGATTCGAGATAATTTTACAAATAAATTTGTTTCATCAAAATGCATGTCAGGAAATGTTGCTACTAATTTTTGAGCAATATTTCTAGCTATTGTATTGATAACTATTGGATCCAATTTACTTATTACTTTTATTCCATCTTTTTTTAAATCTGATTCAACACTCATAAAATTCTCCTTTATTTTGTAATTATATAATACAACATATTTCGTGCAAAAACAATATCATAAATATTACATTTTTGTTACAAATTAGGAACAAAACAAATAAGAAGTACATAATTTTAGATGTGTTTTCTAAATATTATAATACTCCTTAATTTTATTCATTTAGTTGTAAAATAGAATATTTTGCTTGCGACATGTCTTTCTAAGTGCTAATGCATTAATTGTTTCTTGATGCTAGAAGATAAAACATTTCACTTGCAACTAGTCTATTTTATAACGACATTATAGATTTTGTTTTTTACATAGATTTCTTTTACTATAGATTTACCATCTAGTAAATTAGAAATAGTATTATGAACTTTATCCTTAACAATGTTTTCATCTTCATCTAGATTAATGTTAATTGTAGCTCTTAATTTTCCATTTACTTGAATTGGAATTTCGATAACATCATTAACTATCTTATTTTCATCATAATTAGGCCAAGTTTCATATGTAATTGTATTTTTATGCTCTAATACAGTATGCCATAACTCTTCTGTAATGTGAGGAGCGACAGGATTTAATAATTTGATAAATCCTTCAGCATATTCAATAGGGAAGATGTCTTCTTTACTTACAGCATTGATGAAAATCATTAGTTGTGAAATAGCTGTATTGAAATTCATTGTATCATAGTCATCAGATATCTTCTTAACTGTATAATGATAAAGTCTTTCAAGATTTTTATTTTCTTCATTCTTTATCTTTCCAGATTCAGTATATAATCTCCAAATTTTATCTAAAAATTTATGACATCCTCTAATACTTTCCATAGACCAAGGAGCTGTTTGATCAAATGGTCCCATAAACATTTCATAAAGTCTTAATGTGTCTGCTCCAAATTCTTTAACTATGTCATCTGGATTAACAACATTACCTTTTGATTTAGACATTTTTTCACCATTTGAACCTAAAATCATTCCATGTGATGTACGTTTACTGTAAGGTTCTTTTGTTGGAACTGCTCCAATATCATATAAAAATTTGTGCCAAAATCTTGAATATAGTAAGTGTAAAGTTGTATGTTCCATACCACCATTATACCAATCAACTGGTCCCCAATATTCTAATGCTTCTTTAGATGCAAATTCTTTGTCATTATGAGGGTCCATATATCTTAAAAAGTACCAAGATGAACCAGCCCATTGAGGCATTGTATCAGTTTCTCTTTTTGCTGGTTTACCACAGTGAGGGCAAGTAGTATTAATCCATTCTGTATGTTTAGCTAGTGGAGATTCTCCATTTTCACTTGGTTCATAGTTTTCTATATCTGGTAATACTAGAGGTAATTCACTTTCAGGAATAGGTACCCAACCACATTCTTCACAATAAACCATTGGTATTGGTTCTCCCCAATATCTTTGACGTGAGAATACCCAGTCACGTAACTTATAATTTACTTTCTTTTTACCAAGTTTATTAGATTCTAAGTAATCATTCATTTTTTTAATGGCATCTGGAACGTCTAAACCTGTTATAAATCCTGAGTTAATTAATTTTCCTGTTTCCTTATTTGAATATGCTTCTTTTTGGATGTCCCATTCTTCCTCAGCTTCTATAACTTGTTTAATTGGTAAACTAAATTTTGTGGCAAATTCATGGTCTCTTTCATCATGTGCTGGAACTGCCATTATAGCACCTGTACCATATGTTATTAATACATAATCAGAAATCCATATTGGAATTTCTTCATTTGTTACAGGATTTATAGCTTTGATGCCTGCTATTTCAACACCTGTTTTTTCTTTATTTAATTCTGAACGTTCAAAATCTGATTTTAGACTTGCTTTATATTTATAGTCTTCAATTTCTTTTAGATTAGTAATTTGATTTTTGCATTTTTCTATTAAATCATGTTCAGGTGCTATTACCATATAAGTTGCTCCAAATATTGTATCTGGTCTAGTTGTGTATATTAATAAGTTTTCATCTGTACCACTAATTTTGAAATTTACTTCTGCACCTTCGCTTCTTCCAATCCAATTTATTTGTTGTGTTTTTATTTTATCTAAGAAATTAACATCATTTAAGTCATCTATTAATCTTTGAGCATATTCTGTTATTTTTAGCATCCATTGACTTTTTTCTTTTTGAACAACAGGACTTCCACATCTTTCACAAACACCATTTACCACTTCTTCATTTGCCAAACCTACTTTACATCCTGTACAGAAGTTGATTGGCATTGTTGCTTTGTATGCTAGTCCTTTTTTATATAATTGTAAAAATATCCATTGTGTCCATTTATAATATTCTGGATCAGTTGTGTTTACTTCTCTTGACCAATCAAATGAAAATCCTATTGATTTTAGTTGTTCTCTAAAATGGTTTACATTTTTTTCTGTTGTTATTTTTGGATGTATATGTGTTTTTATAGCGTAATTTTCTGCGGGTAGTCCAAAGGCATCAAACCCAATTGGATATAGTACGTTTAATCCTTGCATTCTTTTCTTTCTTGCTATTACATCTAACGCTGTGTAACTTCTTGGATGTCCTACATGCAATCCTTGGCCTGATGGATAGGGAAATTCTATTAATCCATACCATTTTTCTTTTGAATAGTCTATTGTTGCATTAAATGTTCCTTCAGTATACCACTTGTCTTGCCATTTTTTTTCTATTTCTGTAAAATTATATGCCATTTTGTTCATTCCTTTCTATATCTTTAAGCAAATTATCCACTATAGTGGATAATTTCATTCTTAATGTATGATAAAATTATACTTTGGAATATGCAAAAAGTCAATATTTTTGTAATGGAAAGAATGTATATACTTAAATTGTAAATAGTATAAATAAAATGATACAAAAAATTACAAAAAACACTTGTATATAAAAAGAAAAATATATTATACTAATAGAAATGAGGAGGAAGAAAAAATGAAATACACAAAAAAGGAGATAAAAAAAGGAATTAATATTCATATAATAAATACAGCTAGATTTAAAACAAACTTAGTCGCAGTATTTTTAAGTACACCAATAACAAGAGAAGAAGTAACATACAATGCAGTTATATCATCAGTATTAAGAAGAGGAAGTAAACATATGCAAACACAAGAAGAAATAAGTAAAGAACTAGAAAATATGTATGGAGCTGCATTTGATTGTGGGATAGACAAAACAGGAGATAATCACATAATAAGATTTTATTTAGAATCCATAAATGATAAATATCTTCCACAGAATAATGAAAAAATGTTGAAAAGTAGTTGCGAAAAGTTATTAGAAATAGTATTTAATCCTTTAATAGAAGAAGGTGCATTTAAAAAAGAATATGTAGAACAAGAAAAAGAAAATGTAAAAAGAAGAATAGAAGGAAAAATAGACAACAAGGAGAGATATGCAATGGATAGATGTATAGAAGAAATGTATAATGGAGAACCATATGGATTATATAAATATGGGTATATAGAAGATTTAGATAAAATAAATGCACAAAAGTTATATCAACATTATCAACAACTAATCAACAATTGCAAAATTGATATCTTTATATCAGGACCAGTAGATGAAAATGAAGATATCAAAATACAAAAAGATATAGAAGAAAATGAAAATATAAAAAAATTAAGGGAAAGAGAAGCAAACTATATAAAGACGGAAATAAAAGAAAAGCAAGTAGAAAAAGAGAAAATAGTAACAGATTCAATGGAAGTAACACAAGGTAAGTTAATACTAGGACTAGATGTACACTTAAATACAGAAGAAGAAAAATATATTACAAGTGTATATAATGGTATACTTGGAGGTTCTGCAACATCAAAGCTATTTCAAGAAGTGAGAGAAAAAGCGAGTTTGGCATATACAGCTAGTTCAAGTTTTATAAGACATAAAGGAAATATAATGATTAATTGTGGGATTGAAATAAAAAATTATGAAAAGGCACTAGAAATAATAAGACAGCAATTAGAAAATATAAAAACAGGAGATTTTACTGAAGAAGACTTAGAAAATAGTAAAAAAGGTATAATATCAGTAATACAAGGAATAGAAGATGAGCAAGATACTGAAATCACATATTATTTTGGACAAGAATTATCAGGGGATGAAATGGAAATAAAAAGATATATTGAAACAATTCAAAAAGTAACAAGACAAAATGTAATTGATATTGCAAATAAAATTGAGATAAATACAATATATTTTTTAAAGGATTAATAGATAGTATCATTTAAAATTATTGAAGAGTATTGGAAGAGAAAGGAAATGTATAAAACATGCAAGTGATAGAAAATTTAAAGATAAAAGAAAAATTATACACAGAGAAACTAGAAAATGGAATGACTGTTATGATAATTCCCAAAAAAGAAACACAGAAAAAATATGTAATATGGGGTACACATTATGGTTCGAATGATAGCAAATTTGTAATACCTGGACATAAAGAAGATATAGAAGTACCAAAAGGAGTAGCACATTTTCTAGAACATAAAATGTTTGAACAGGAGAATGGAAAAAATAGTTTGGACGTGTTAACAGCATTGGGAGTAGAAGCAAATGCATATACTACAAATGACCATACAGCATATTTATTTGAATGTACAGATAAATTTTATGAAGCACTAGATGAATTAATGGATTATGTGCAACATCCATATTTTACAGATGAGAATGTGGAAAAAGAAAAAGGAATAATCGGTCAAGAAATAATGATGTATGATGACTATCCAGAATGGAAAGTATATTTAAATACATTAGAAGCAATGTATCATGAACATCCAGTGAAATTGGATATAACGGGAACAATAGAAACAATAAGTCACATAAATAAAGAAGTATTATATAATTGTTATAATACATTTTATAATCCATCTAATATGGTTTTAGTAGTATGTGGAGATTTTGAACCAGATGAAATATTAAAAGAAATTAAAAATAGATTAATAAATAAAAATGGAGAAGGAGAAATAAAAAGAATTTATCCAACAGAAAGTGATGAAATAGTGGAACCTACAATAAACCAGAATATGGAAGTTAGTATGCCACTATTTACAATCGGAATAAAGGATAAACCAACTGACGAAAAAGAAAGAGTGAGAAAGCATATAACAATAGAAATATTATTAAATATAATATTAGGAAGAAGCTCAGAATTATATAAAGAATTGTATAATGATGGAGTGATATTTGCACAACCATCATTAGAATATGAATTTACTACTGACTATGCACACATACTTATAACAGGACAAGCTACAGCGCCAGAAGAACTATTTGACAAGTTCAAATCTAAAATAGAAGAAATTAAACAAAATGGTATTGATAAAGATGATTTTGAAAGAACAAAAAAGATGATTTATGGTGGGTATGTTAAAGAATATAACGATGTTGCAGATATTGCTAGAATGTTTTTAGCAGATTCATTTAAAGGAATTAATAGTTTTGACTATATTGAGGAAATAGGAAGTATTAATATTGAGTATGGTGAGCAGATTTTAGATAATGTGTTTGTTGAAAATAAAATGGTATTGTCAACAGTGAAAAAATAAATATAATAAAAGTGTATATTATTGTAACTAAATAACATACACTTTTTTATCACATAGAAAAATCAGAGATTTTACGTATACAACAAGGATTGGTTTCTTATTAACTTTCATGAATTTTTAAACTTTCATGCTTAGACCAACTTTTTGCCTCTCGAAATCAATTTTAATAACTTTAACTTTTACAATATCTCCAACAGAAACTACTTGAGAAGGAGATTTAATAAAAGAATCACTCATTTCAGAAATGTGGACTAATCCATCGTGCTTAACACCAATATCAACAAAAGCACCAAAATCAATAACATTTCTAACAGTACCAGTCAAAATCATACCTTCTTGCAAATCTTCGAATTTCAAAACATCATTTCTAAAAACAGGTTTAGGCATATCTTCACGAGGGTCACGACCTGGTTTAGAAAGCTCTGATATGATATCTTGAAGAGTCATTTCACCAATTTCTAATTCAGTAGCAGTTTGAGCTACATTAATAGATTCTAGCTTTTTACGTAAATCTGATAATTTTTGTTTATCAGTTAAATCGTTTGCTGAAAAACCTAGTAAAGACAAAAGTTTTTCAGTTTGAGAATAGCTTTCTGGATGTACAGCTGTTATGTCTAAAGGATTATCTCCATCAAATATTCTAACAAATCCAGCACATTGCTCAAAAGCGACTTTTCCTAATTTTGTAACTTTTAATAAATCTTTTCTATTCTTAAATTTGCCATTTTCGTCTCTATATTTAACAATATTTTTAGCAATGGTATTGTTTATACCAGATACATATGAAAGTAGGGAAGGAGTAGCAGTATTAACATCTACACCAACTTTATTTACACTATCTTCAACAACACCTGTTAGACTTTCAGCTAATCTTTTTTGATTAACATCATGTTGATATTGACCAACCCCAATTGCCTTAGGATCTATTTTTACTAGTTCTGCAAGGGGGTCTTGTAAACGCCTTGCTATTGAAATAGCACCTCTTATTGAAACATTTATATCAGGATATTCTTCTGTTGCAAGTTTTGAAGCAGAATATACAGATGCACCAGCTTCACTGACTATAACATAATGAACATCACGTTTTGTGTCTTTTAGCATATCAGCTACAAACATTTCAGATTCTCTTGAAGCAGTTCCATTACCAATAGCTATCATATCTATTTTGTCTTTTTCTATTAATGCAAGTAGTTTTGATTTGCTTCCATCTATGTCATTTTGAGGAGCAGTAGGATATACTGTTTCAGTGTCTAATACTTTTCCAGTATCATCAATAATAGCAATTTTACATCCAGTTCTGTATGCTGGGTCAAATCCCATTACAGTTTTACCTTTTATTGGTGCACCTAATAAAAGTTGTTTTGCATTTTGACCAAAAACTTTGATTGCTTGTTCTTCTGCTTTTTCAGTTAAATCTGAACGTATTTCTCTATCAATAGAAGGTTCTATTAATCTTTTAAAACTATCTAAGATAGTAGCTTTTAGCATTTCGGTAAATTGAGTATTTCCTTTTATAATATCACGTTCAATATAGAATAGAATTTTATTTTCATCTTTTTCTATTTTTACTTTTAAAAATTCTTCAGTTTCTCCACGATTTATTGCTAGAATTCTATGACTTGGAATTTTGTTTACTACTTCTTTATAATCATAATACATTTCATAGTTAGATTTTTCATCAGGTTTTGTTGCAGATGTAACTAAGGTGCCATAACGATAGCATATTTTTTTAATATATTTTCTGAACTTAGGTTCATCAGAAATTTGTTCTGCTATAATATCTAATGCTCCTGATATGGCTTCATCAACAGAAGAAACTTCCTTTTCTTCTGATATAAATTGCTCAGCAATTTTGTTAATATCTTCTGTTTCTGTTTGCTCTAATATAATGTTAGCTAATGGTTCTAAACCTTTTGCTTTTGCAACAGTAGCTCTCGTTTTTTTCTTTTGCTTGTAAGGTCTGTATACATCTTCAACTTCTGCTAAAGTTTTGCAAATTGCAATTTCTTGTAGTAGTTCATCAGTTAATTTTCCCTGTTCATCAATTGATTTTACTACTTCTGCTTTTCTTTCTTCTAGGTTTCTTAAATACATTAAGCGGTCATTGAAATTTCTTAATATTTCATCACTTAGTCCTCCTGTGACCTCTTTTCTGTAACGTGCAATGAATGGAATAGTGTTTCCTTCGTCTATTAGCTTGATTGTATTTTCTGCTTGTGAATATTTTATACTTAATTCTTCAGCGATTTGATTGATTAGTTTGTCCATTTTTATTTAACCTCTTTTCTAAATTTTCAAGTAATGTGATAATATTTAATTTTATATTGTTAATTTTTATAGGATGGCAATTTGAATTATTTGTTTACTTGTTTTTTGTATTATATCAAAATGTCTAAAAAATAGTCAATGGTATAAAATAATTAAAATATATTGAATACTGCTACTATTAGTAAAACAGTTGAAAAAAGGAAAATATAAAAAGGAAGTAAAGAGAAGAAGAGTAATGTATGTATAAAACAAAAAAATAAAAAAACACCTTGTTTGCTAATGGGCGCATATCCGCGCCTATTAGTAAAACAGCTGAAATAAAAGGAAAATATAAAAAAGGAAGTAAAGAGAAGGAGAGCAATATATGTATAAAACAAAAAATAAAAAAAGAACACCTTGTTTGCTAATGGGCGCATATCCGCGCCCATTAGTAAAACAGTTGAAATAAAAGAGAAACAAAGAAGTCTAGATAAAAAAGAGAGTTTATATAACGATACAAGATATATCAAGATTAAATTTAAGTAACAAACTTGTAAAATTAGAAATATTCTAGTATAATAAATCTATCAATAAAATAAGGAGAAAAAGTAAAATGAAATTTGAATTTGAAGATTTTAATATTAATGAACAAGCAGAGATAATAAATATATTAAATACATACAAGGGAAATTCACAAATACAAAATAAAAGATTTATAGGATTTAATGATGATAAAATATATAATTTTATAGAGCAAAAAGAAAACAAACAGTAGAATGTAGAATATAAATTATAAATGAGCAAAGAAAAATAAATAAAATAATATCGATTATAGACTAACAAGAAAATAAATAATATTAATTATAGACTAACAAGAAAATAAATAATATTAATTATAGATTAGCAAAGGAAATAAATAATAGTATATAAAATACATAGGAAGAGGAGAAGAAATGAAAAAGGTAATAATAGAGGCGTTAAAGGGATATAAATGGCAAATACCAATACATATAATATTAATAGGAATCAATATTTATCTATTAACTATACCAGCAAAAATAATAGGAAACATTATAGATTTATTATATGACGTAGAATTAAATAGACAAGCTATATTAAACAATACATATTATCTATTAGGATCATGTATTGTTTTGTTAGTGGTTAGAATGTGCTGGAAATATTTAGAAACTTATATATCAAGAGGAGTAGAAAGAGATATAAAAATAAAACTATTTCAAAGGTTTCTAAAACTAAAGTTGCAAAATATACAAGATATAAAAAATGGTGAGATAATGTCATATTTTGTAAAAGACACAAATGAGATAAGAAGTACAGTATATCGAATAATAAGTCATGGAATAAGAATAGTATTTACATTTATATTAGCAATATACCAAATGGCAAAAGGCGTAAACATATATTTAACAATAGCAGTAATGTTACCAATTATATTAGCAACAATAATAGTAATAAAAATAAAGAAATATGTAGAGATAAGTTTTAAAAATGCACAAAACAAGTTTACAGAAATGTCAGAATACATACAAGAAAGTACAGACAGTATACGAACAACAAAAGCATACTCATGTGAAGGAAGTCAATTAAAAGAATTCATAAGAAAAAATAAATTAGTACGTCAAAATAATAATACAGTAGACATATATTCAAATTTATTATCTACCTGTACAAAAATATGTTTTGGAATATGCTATTCAATATCATTATTATATGGTTCAAGACTAGTATTAGATGGAAAAATTACTATTGGAGAGTTAGTAGCATTTAATGGCTATATAGGACTATTTGTTGGACCTGTAAATTGGCTACCAACACTTATATCAAGATTTAAAAGAGCACAGATTTCATATGAAAGATTAGACAAAGTATTCGCACTAGATGTAGAAAAAATAAACACAAAGAGCAATATAAAAACAGAGAGATTAGAAGGAAACATAGAAATAAAAGATTTAAGTTTCCATTACCCAGGAGTTTTGGAGAAGGCATTAGAAGATATTAATATACAAGTAGGAAAGGGAAAATCTTTAGGAATTATAGGAACCATAGGAAGTGGAAAAACAACATTAATGAATTTGATAACACGTTTATACAGCATTCCAAATGGGAAGATAGTGATAGATGGAAAAGATATAAATGATATACCAATAGAAGTTCTAAGAAGCAATATATGTTATATAACGCAAGATAATTTTCTATTTTCAACAACGTTGAAAGACAATATTAGTTTATTTAGAGAAGAATATAAAGAAGATGATATAAAAGAAAGCACAAAAAAAGCAATAATATATGAAGATATAGAACAAATGACAAATGGACTAGATACTGTAGTAGGAGAAAGAGGAGGAGATTTGTCAGGAGGACAAAAACAAAGAATGGCAATCTCTAGAGCATTTTTAAAAAACAGCACAATATTGATATTTGATGATACATTTTCTGCATTAGACAATAAAACATCAGAAAAATTAATTGATAATATCAAAGAATTATCGAAACAAAAAACATGTATAATTATTTCAAATAAAGTGTCAGATGTAAAGCATAGTGATACAATTATTGTATTAGATAATGGAAGAATTATTGAAAGAGGAACACATAATGAATTAATCGATAAAAAGGGAATATATAATGAATTTTATGAACAACAGTCAACAAAAACAGAACCAAGTATTTTAACATAAATAAAAAAGTAAGAGAGGGAGACAAATGAAAAATCAAACCTTAAAAAGAATTGCAAAAATGTTAAAACCACAAACAAAATCAATTGTAATAATATCAATGTTAGCAATTCTAATAAATATAGGAGAAGTAATAAAACCATATTTAATGAAATTGGTAATAGATGATTATTTGAGCAGCAATATATGGTCAAAAGGTATAATGTCAATAGGAATTATTGGAGGAATATATATTGCAATAGTTGTAATCGGAAACATATTAGATTTTGTAATAACAACAGCAACAAGTATGATGGGAGAAAATGTAGTTTATACACTAAGAAATAAATTATATAAATATATACAATATGCAAATATACCATTCCATGATAAAACACCGTCAGGAACATTATTTGTAAGAATAACAAGTGATGTAGAAGATATTACAACAGTATTTAAAGATGTAATAACAACAATTGTAAAAGATATTGTAATGATAATGGCATTAGCAGTAATGATGTTAAGTTTAAACTATAAATTATCGCTTATATGCTTTTTAATAATACCATTAGTAATAGTAACTTCTGTCATTATTACAAAGATAAGTAAAAATGTAAGGGAGTATTCAAAACATGTAAAAACAAAATTAAATATATTTTTAGCTGAATCAATATATGGAGTTAAATTAATAAAAATATTTAATAGGCAATATGAAAAAGAAAAAGAATGTAGTAATTTATGTAATGAATTTTGGAAATCAAGAATACCAACAGCTTTTACTGAGGGAATGTTAGTCGCTTTGATGCACCTTTTTGAAAACTTAGGAGTTGCAATCATAGTATGGACTGTAGTAAATCAATTTTTAGGGATAAATTTAGCAGTGGGAGTAATATATATGTTTGTGACATATATAAAACAGATATTTGAACCAATAAATCGTATTGTAGAAAATTTTGAAACAATACAAGAAGCTACAGTATCAATTAATAAGATATATGATATTTTGGAACATAAAGAATATATAGAAGAATTCGAAAAAGGAATAGAATTAAAAGAAGTAAAAGGGAAGATAGAGTTCAAAAATGTATGGTTCGCATATGAAGAAGAAAATTGGATACTAAAAGATGTGAGTTTTACAATTGAACCAGGACAAAGTGTTGCATTAGTAGGAAGAACAGGGTCTGGAAAGACTACAATAATAAATTTGATTAACCGTTTTTATGAAATACAAAAAGGAGAAATTTTATTAGATGGAATTAATATAAAAGATATTAATTTACGTAATTTAAGAAAAAATATAGGAATTATTTTACAAGATCCTTTTATATTCGCAAAAAGTATTAGAGAAAATATTGAATTAAATGAAAAATTACCAGATGAAGAAATAGAAGAGATTATAAGATTAGCATCAGCAGAAGAATTTATAGATTCATTACCACACAGATTAGAAGAAGTGGCAAGAGAGAGAGGAAGTTCATTTTCTGCAGGGCAAAAACAATTGTTGGCATTTGCGAGAATCTTTGCACATAATCCTGCAATTTTTATATTGGATGAAGCAACTGCAAATATAGATACAAAGACAGAAGAATCAATTCAAAACTCAATTGAAAAAATTTCTAAGGAAAAAACATCCATTTTTATAGCACATAGACTATCTACAATAGTTGGAGTCGATAAAATTATAGTACTTAGTAATGGAGAAATCATAGAACAAGGAAATCACAATGAATTAGTGAATAAAGCAGATGGATATTACAGTAAGTTATATAATGCATATTATAATAGTTTAACTGTATGATAAATAAAATATGTAGTAAGTTATAACATGTTTAAAAGACTATATAATTGCATAATTTATGAGTATTAGCAACTAAAAAGAAATATTTGAAATGATTAAAAGTTTTTGTTTCATTATCATGAAAAAGACTGCAAAACTTGACAAAACATAGAAAAAACATTAAAATAGATAAAGAGTATAAAGGAGAATAGTATGTCGAGTAGTAAAAAGATGTTTGAAACATTGGTATCTAGGACAAAGATATATCTAGTGATAATATTGATTTTATTAGTGATATTATGTATAAACAATATGAATTTTATAATACCATCAATAATAGTGTATGTAATTATTATAGCATATACATATTTCGCAAACAACAAGAGAAAAAATGAAATATCAGAAAAGCTACAGGATTTAACGTTAACAGTAGACTCAGCAGCGAAAAGTACATTAATAAATTCACCATTACCATTAATAATATTAGAAACAGATGGAAATATAATATGGAGAAGCTCCAAATTTGTAACAGAATTTGCAAATATAGATATAAACAATTATATAAATGATTTGATAATAGAAACAAGAAAAGAAATAGAAGAAAATAAGGAAGAACAAAAAAGTAAAACAATTAAAAAAGAAATAAAAATTGGAACGAAAACATATAAAATATTAGGAGAATTTGTAAAATCAAAAAATAACTTAAAGAAGAAAAAAAGCGAATATATGTTAATAATATATTTTATGGATCAAACAGAAAATATAAAATTACAAAATGAATGTAACAATTCAAAACCATGTGTAGGAATAATATCAGTAGATAATTATGATGAAACAATGCAAAGAATAGTAACAGAGAAAAGACCAGAAGTAATAGCACAGATAGAAAAAAATATATATGAATGGATAGGCGAAACAAATGGAATAACTATAAAACAAGAAAGAGACACATATATATGTTTATTTGAAAAAAGATATTTGGAAAGGCTTAAAGAAAACAAATTTAGTATATTAGACACAATAAAAGAATTAGGAAATAAAGAAAAAATACAACTAACTTTAAGTATTGCAATATCAGATGAAGGAACAACAAATAGAGAAAAATATAAAAATGCAGTAGAGACTATGGACGTAATATTAGGAAGAGGTGGAGACCAAGCAGCAATTAGACAAAATGGAAGATATCAATTTTTCGGAGGAAGAGTAGAGGAAGTAGAAAAAAGAACAAAGGTAAAGGCAAGAGTAGTAGCACATGCATTAGAAAAACTGATGAGAGAAGCGGAAAATATAGTAATAATGGGTCATGCAAATCCAGATATAGATGCTGTAGGTTCAGCATTAGGAGTATACAGAATAGCAAGAGAACTAAACAAAAGGGCAAATATAGTAACAGATAAAGAGGCACCAGCAATAAAAACTTTTATAGAAGAATTGTCAAAAGAAGATGAATATGCTAATGTAGTAATTAGCAAAGAAGAAGGACAAGTTGTTACTACAGAAAATACATTGATAGTATTAGTAGATACACATAAAAAAAATTATGTAGAAGAACCAGAATTATTGAATAAGACAAGTAGAATAGTAGTTATAGATCATCATAGGAGAAGTACAGACTATGTTGATAATGCAATATTAACATTCCAAGAAGTATATGCTTCATCAGCAGCAGAATTGGTAACAGAATTAATACAATATGTAGAAGGCGGAATAGAATTGAAAATGCTAGAGGCAGAAGGATTATATGCAGGCATCATGGTAGATACGAAGAATTTTACTTTTAAAACAGGAGTACGAACATTTGAGGCAGCTGCATATTTAAGAAAATATGGAGTAGATATAATAAAAATCAAGAAATGGTTCCAAAGCGATTTAGAAGGTTATAATAAGATTGCAGATATTGTAAAAAATGCAGAAATAATTAAAAATACAATTGCAATATCTGTGTATAAAGAACAGGATAAAGAAGTTAATTTGATGTGTGCAAAAGCAGCAGATGAATTACTTACAATAGGTAATATTACGGCATCATTTGTTTTAGGTTTAGCAGGAGAAAAAGTTATGATAAGTGGACGCTCAATAGGAGATATAAATGTTCAGTTGATTTTAGAGAAATTAGGAGGGGGAGGTCATATAAATTTGGCAGGTGCCCAAATTGAAGGTTTATCTATTGAGGAAGTTAGAACACAATTGATTGATAAAATTAATGAGTATTTTAATGAGGAGAATAAATAAATTATATTACACATAAAAATAAACTCTATCATATTATATACAAATATGAAAGGAGTTTATTTTTATGGATTATGAATTAATGATGAATGGAAATGTAAAGATAGGACAAATGGCACCAGAGTTTGATGCAATTACTACTATGGGACCAACTAAACTAAGCGATTATAAAGATAAATGGTTGGTATTGTTTTCACATCCAGGTGACTTTACCCCCGTCTATTCTTACAATTTGGGGAATGTTAAAAAATATGAGAATGCCTGATATTGCCTATTGTTTTTAATGTTGATAAGTTTATCAAATTTTGCATTATATTTGTTTTCTTTTTGCAAAATATGAGATATACAATAGATATCTAAAAATTTAAATAGTATATCGCTAAAAGTCACACTTTTAGGCAGTCTGCTAGAAAAGAGATATCGCCTTAATCCTGCAAAATTTTTTGTGTTGAGACAAAAGAGATATAGGACGATATATTGTTCTATAAATGTGAATATTATTGCAAAAAACGTTCCTAAAATGTGAATAAAAGTACAAAAATAATTTGAATTTTGTGTAAAAAAGTGATATACTTATATATAGATAATTAAAAAAGAAGGTGATTTATTTGTATAGAGAAAGAATAGAAGATTTAAAAAAGTGGAAAATATCTAATAATAGAAAACCATTAATAATTAGAGGTGCTAGGCAAGTTGGAAAAACATGGCTTATGAAAGAATTCGGAAGAACTTGTTATGAAAAGTGTGCTTATATAAATTTCGATTATAACACTCGTATGGAAAAACTTTTTGATGAAGATTTTGATTTAGATAAAATATTACAAGGTTTAAAATTAGAATCAGGTGTAAATATTGAGCCACAAAATACTTTGATTATTTTAGATGAAATTCAAGAAAATCCAAGAGCTTTAAAAGCATTGAAGTATTTTTGTGAAAATGCAAATGAATATCATATAATATCTGCTGGTTCTTTACTAGGAGTTGCCATTCATCAAGGTAATTCATTTCCTGTTGGAAAAGTAAACTTTTTAGATTTATATCCTTTAAGCTTTTTTGAATTTATGGAAGCAATAGGTAAAAAAGATTTTTTAGAGTTAATAAAGAAAAATGATGTAGGTTTACTTGATGTTTTTTCAAGTAAAATAAGAGAATATCTTAAACTTTATTATTATATAGGTGGAATGCCAGAAGTTGTAAATTCATACATACAAAATGATAATTTATTAGAAATACGAGAAATACAAGAAAATCTATTAGATGCTTATGAAAGAGATTTTTCAAAACATGCTCCAAGTAATATTGTACCAAGAATTAGACAATTATGGAATAATATTCCAACGCAGCTTGCCAAAGAAAATAAAAAGTTTATATATGGGCTAGTACGAGAAGGTGCTAGAGCAAGAGAATATGAAATTGCTTTATCGTGGCTTATAGATTGTGGTCTTGTATATCAGATAAATAGAGTAAATACTAGTAAAGTTCCATTGTCAGCATATCAAGATTTCAATGCCTTTAAATTATATTTATTAGATGTGGGGCTATTATCTGCTATGTCAGGAGTTGACGCTAAAACCTTACTTGAAGGAAATGCAATATTTGAAGAATTCAAAGGAAGCTTAACAGAACAATATGTTCTATGCCAATTAAAGCAATGTACAAAGTTAGACGTTTTTTATTGGACGTCAGATACAGGAAAAGCAGAAGTAGATTTTATAGTCCAAATAGGGAAAAATAATGTGCCGATAGAAGTTAAGTCAGAAGAAAATTTAAAAGCAAAAAGCTTAAAATCATTTGTAGAAAAATATAATACAAAAGTAAATGTTAGAACATCAATGTCTGATTATAGAAAAGAAGATTGGCTTATTAATATCCCATTATATAGTATAGGAAATATTGAAAATATAATATAAATCCCAAAGATGAGGACTTTACCCCGTCTATTCTTACAAATTTGATTATTGATAAGGCAAAAAATTATAATCAAGTAGTAGTTTTTAAAGATGTATATGGTATAATTGTTGAAATAGAAGGAAATAAAGTAGTTAGTATTCTTATATCACGAGTAATTAGTAGACTAGCAAAGAAAAAGAATATACTTTATAAGTTTAAGATTGCGAATTATTGGCACTATATGTTGAGCCAAACAGAGAATATTTAAATTAAAAACAAATATAGAAAAACTCATTTTAAAAGTGTGATAACTTTTAAAAAGTTCTTTGTAAAATTGTAAAATAATGCAAAAAAGTCATTAGGAAAATGTGAAAAGCCTTGTAGTTACTAATCCATGCTTTTATAAAGTTATTCCAGTATGTCGAAATAACTTTATAAAAATAAAAGTTATTTCGATACATCAAAATAACTTTACAGATATAAAATTATATGTTAAAATGCTTTTAGAGGTGAAAAATATGTTAATAAGAGAAAAATATTTAGCTCAAATAAGAGATTTTTATGAAGAAGTATCGTTAATAAAGATAATATATGGATTAAGAAGAAGTGGAAAATCTGTTATTCTAACTCAAATAATGGATGAATTAAAAGAAAAAGGAATAAAAGATGAACAAATAATTTATATAAATTTTGAATCTTTAGATTATAGTTTTATAAAAACTGCTAAAGATTTAAATGATTATATAAAAGGTCTTGCTAAGAACAAAAATAAGTATTATGTGTTTTTAGACGAAATACAGAAGGTTGAAGATTTTGAAAAAGGAATCAATTCTTTAAGAATTACAAATCAGTTTAGTATATTTATAACCGGCTCAAATAGTAAGATGACGTTCTTAGAGTTGTCTACAGATTTATCTGGCAGATATGTTAGTTTTAGAGTTCTCCCTTTATCATTTAAAGAAATAGTAGAAATTACAAATACAACAAAAGAAAAATATAAAGATTTATTACTTGATATTTTTGAATGGGGTTCTCTCCCACAAAGATTTTCTTTTAAAAATGAAAGAGCAAAGCTTAATTATATTTCAGATGTTTATGATTCAATACTTCTAAAGGATGTAGTTGAAAGGCTAAATATAAAAGATATTACTTCTTTTAATAAAATACTGCAATATGTTTTAGAAACAGAAGGAAAAGAATTTTCAGCTAATAATGTTTTAAACTATTTAAAAACGGAACATCATGAGATATCAACAGATACATTATATAATTACTTAGAAGCACTTTGTTCAACTTTTATAATGAATAAAGTTTATAGATATGATATCCAAGGAAAGAGTGTTTTAAAAACACTAAATAAATACTATGCTTCTGATTTAGGAGTAAAAAAAATAAAGACAAATAATAAAGAACTTAATTATTCAAATGCATTAGAAAATGTGGTATATAACGATTTACTTGTCAAAGGTTATGAAGTATATATTGGTAAAACAAAAAAAGGTGAAGTAGACTTTGTTGCAACTAAAAATAATATTTTAAAATATATACAAGTTTGTTACACATTATCTTCAGAAGAAACAGCTATAAGAGAATTTAGAGCATATGATGGAATTAATGATGCGTATTCAAAATATGTAATTTCACTTGATGAAGAAAATTATTCAAGAAATGGAATAAAGCATATAAATATTTTTGACTTTTTAATGAATGAAGATTTTTAGAAGTTAAAATAGTAGATATGGCAGTCTAAAAAAGATTGCCATATCTTTCATTGTAAAATATGAGATATATAATGGATATCTAAAAACTTAAAGAGAATATCGCTAAAAGTCACACTTTTAGGCAGTTCGCTAGAAAAGAGATATCGCCTTGATCCTGCAAAATTGAATTTAATCAAATTTGTTTATTATAAATAAATGAAAAAATAAGATATGTGAAAAATAAAAAGTAGACGACTTTCAAATTGCCTACTTTTTATACTAACCAATTTAGGTTTTATTAACGATTAGGAGATGTCTCAATATTCCTAGAGTTAGAACGTGTTTTTTCGATATTACTTCCAACATATGGTACAACACCTTTATAATCTTTAGAATTACATTCTTTTCTATAATTTTCATCATATAATCTAGAATTTTGAATTAAGTTTGATGTTACAGCAGGAGTAATATATGTGTCACATTTCTTATTATTTAAACCATAAGGGTTAGAATGTCCACCAATTATTACTGTTGATTCCATACTTTTTCCTTTTAGCTCTACTCCTTTTTCAAGTGTTACCTTTCTTCTATCTCCAAAAAAAGCTTGATCTGACATAAATAAATTTCCTGAAGGATTTCCTTCGCGTATTGTATTTCTAGCAGTAGTAATGTCTGTATTGAACCAAATATCACCAAGTTTAATTTGATTCCAAGAATGTAAACCACCTGCATAATATCCATCTATAACTTTACTTTCTCCACCAACGCAACTAAAAACATTTCTAAATATTTCAGCATATCCTTTGCATATTGACTTTCCTGTTAATAAGCCTATTAATCCACTTGCATTAACAACTTCATCTGAAAAACTTAGCTTTTCAGGCTTAGCAGCTTCAAAATCATAATCTACCATACTAACAATTTTATCAATTATTTGTGTAGCAAGTTGAAGGTCTATAGATACTTTATTAGCATCTTCATTGATATAAAGGTTACTAATTATCTCATTGTTTACAAGAGTTCTTATTTGCTTATAAGTTCTTAAATTAAGAGGTCTTTGCTCGCCTTGATGAGTACGGCTTTCTCTTGTTTTTTCTATTATTCTTATACCTGCAACATCAAAAGATTCTTCAATTTGACTCAATTTGTCTAGCGGAAGTTCTCCAATATTATCAATAGTAATAATAATTGGTATTCCTTTATAATCTCTTGGGTTGTTTTTTAGCATTTCTTCTACCAGTTCTAAATCAAAATAATTAACACATGAATAAGGAAATTTTTTACTAATATTTTTTATATCTCCATATTGAAAGATATTACTTTGTTGAAATCTAAGATTAAGATTTCCGATATCTGAAGAAACATCTTTTTTAGTAAATCTATTTAATTCTTGGATATCTTCTATATCCTTTATTACTAATGTTTGATTAATAAAGTGAGTTATATCTTTACCACATTTTTCTGCTTTATCAAGTGTATCAAATAAATCAGTTAAAGAAAAAATTTCTCTAAAAGCGGTAAATGGCGAAGTATACCTACTACTATACATTAAAAATTCATATGGTGAAACTCTATTTTTTATATCATCTTTTTTCTTTCTTTGCATAAATGGGTCTTGTTCATTAAGCCAAGATAAGTATAAATCATTTATCAAATCATAGTTAATTTCACTTTCGTTTTTCATTTGCAACATCTCCTTTTTATTACAGAATTGTTAGCTTATTTAACGATAGTAAACATAACTATATTATACTATACTTTATGGGATTTTGCAAATTTTGTAAGAAAAATGTACCATTTGGCAAATTTTATGTGTTCTTATTTAGAAAGAGATAAAGTAATTTATCAATCTAAAAGTAATTTAGATAAAACAGATATAGGACAATCTCTTTTCACATAATATTTATAGAGAATGATGGCGAAGGAGTTAAAATATATGCAAATTACTTCTAATGAAATATGCAATACAAAATATATACAAATTTATTTAACAGAAGATGAATTAAAAAAACAAGAAATAAAAGAAATAATAGACAAGTATAAAAAAGAAAAGTATAGTTTAGCTATTTTTACAACTGGAAAAGAGAATTATCCCGAGATTCTTAAAAAAATAATTGCAAACAGGTTGAACTAGGTAATGACCTATGTTAACATAGATAGCATAAGCAATATCGGGCAAAAGGAGGAAAAATGACAGTTGTAGGATATTGTAGATTGTCTAGAGATGAGGATAAGGAAAATTACGCAAGTATTGAAGAACAAAAAAGAATTATTAAAGATTATGCAAGTAGTCGTAATTGGATTATATCAGATGATGATTTCTACATAGATGACAATGTTTCGGGATATACCTTTAATAGACCTGAATTTTCAAAAATGATTGAAATGGTAAAAGGAGGAAAAATAGATGTAGTAATAGCAAAGGATTTATCGAGAATTGGTAGAAATAATGGAAGAGTTTTAGTTTTAATAGATGAATTTAAAAATATGCAGAAAAATTTAATATTAGTATCGGAAATGGGAGGAACTTATGACGTTTTAAATGATAGAGATGATACGATTGGAATTACAACATGGTTTAATGAAAGATATGTAAAAGACTGTTCAAGAAAAACAAGAGACCATATGTATTCTAAACAAAAGTCGGGAAGATTAGTAATGGGAAATTATTATGGTTATATAAAAGATAAAGAAGATGTTACAAAGTTAAATGTAGATGAAGAAATAAGACCAGTTATAGAATTAATATATAAATTATATGTTGAAGATGGACTAGGTAGAAAGAAAATTTGTGATATTTTAAATAGCCGATATAGTTATCCTACACCATCCGTGTATTATAGTCAAAAGCATTTAGAACGAGGAAGAATATACAAACATCCTGTTCAAAAATTATGGTCTACATATATGATAAGTAATATTTTAAATAATGATGTATATACAGGAACACTTAGAACACATAAAAAGAAAACTGTTTCTATAAGAGGTAGAGCAATTAAACTTCCAAAAGAAGAACATTTTGTATTTGAGAATCATCATGAATCAATCATTTCAAAAGAGACTTTTGAATTAGCACAAGAAATTCGAAAACGAAAATCAAATTCTAAAACTACTTGTCGGAACAAGAAAAAGAACTTATACTTTTTCAGGATTAGTCAAATGTGGTGATTGTGGATTTGGAGTAAGTCGGTATAACTATGAATAGAAAGCAAAAGCAAAAAGGCTATGAATGTTCCCAGTATAGAACTTATGGGAAAACAAGATGTAAATGTCATGAAATAAAAGAAAATGATATTATTATTCATTTAAAGGAGTTTCTAAGATTTACAAGGCAAAAATATATTGATGAAATAACTAAAATAGAAATTGAAACGAAAAATACTAATATGCAAACTAATAAAGAAAAGATTAAATATGAACTTGAAACTTTAAAGGCAGAATATAAAGTATTGTTAAATCAAAAAATAAGAGATTTAACAACAAATACTAATGAATATCAACAACAAATGATAGAAAACACATACAAAGAACTAGAACAAGATAAAACAAATAAAATAGAAAAATTAGAACTTATACTAGAAAAAGAAGAAAAAGAAATTTCAAAAGAAAAAATTAGAAAATTAAAAACTGCACTAGATTATTTCGATGAAATTATTTCAAAAGAAATACCAAACAGATATGTTTTAGAAAATATAATAGATAAAATATGGATTTATAGTGATAAAACTGTAAAATTTGATTTAAAAGTAGATATTGAAAAACTAATATAAAATCTTCCCCACATTGTAAGATTTTACCCCCGTGTGTACTACAGAATTTATAGCTTTTTCGAATGCTTATCCTTATTTTCAAAGATTAAATACGGAATTGCTTGGACTGAGTATAGACAGCAATGCTTCACATCTTGCATAGTGAAAGTTACCAACAAAATAAAAAAAGCAATCACCTGCTAAAATTGGATATGTACAAAAATTATAAAATATGTTAATATGAATAAAGAAAGTAATAATTTATATGGAGAATGAAATGAAAAGTTATAAAGAATTATTTGAAAAAGAATTTAATACATCTCAACAAATAGATGAAACATTTGCAAAAATTTGTAATGAACAAAGTTTTAGAAAAGGTATTGAGTATTTAAAATCAATTAATTGTGAATGGCTAGATTATGATGGATATACTATTTTATATACTATAAATGAGTTAACTAAAGTATCAACAACTGATGAAGAAAAAAGAAAATTAATTGAGCGAATATCTAGTCAAGAAGATGTTGTTGAAACAAAAATAGAAGAAAATGATAAGTTTAAAATTTCACAAATAGTTATTTCAAAAAAAGACTATGAAATTAGAGCTATGCAACTTTCAAAATTATTACCCAAAGCAGTGGAAATATTACCTGATTTAGAAGATGACAGAAGGGCAGGAACTTGTTTTGAAAAAGCATATCATATATCTTTACATTTAGGCATTCCAAACGATATAGTGACAGGTTATTGTTATGGTTATACTGATAAATCAAAATTTCTTCATAGTTTTGTTGAAACAATACTTAAAGATGAAAGAGTTGTAATTGATGGAACTTTAAATGCAATTTTCAATAAAGAAGGCTATTATAAATTAAGACATATAGAACCAATTACAAGAATCTCAAATAAAACATTAGAAAGTGATATTGAGAAATATTTGAAAAGTTTTAAAACAATATCACCAGAAGTATATTATATTTTTAGAGATGAAATGATAAGAGATTTTGAAAAAAACTCAGATATTTTTGAAAGATAATCTACAATTTTAAATATATTTACTTAATATGTGTAGTATAAATTTTATAAATTGAAAATAAAATAGCATTTTAGCAACTTGACAAAATCAAGTTCTAAATGTTATAGTATATATTGATTAGTAGTTTAGTAACCTACGGGACTAGACTCGGAGTAGATCGTACCTCGGGTAACCTACGGGTCCGAGGTCATTTTAATATAAATTGGAGATTAAAAAATGAGTGAAACAGTATATACAATTGAAGAAATAAAAGAACTTATATGTGATATATTAAGAAAATATGGAATTGAAAAAGCATATATATTTGGTTCATATGCAAGAGGTGAAGCAAATCAGCAATCTGATGTTGACATTATGATAAGAAAAGGAAAATTAAAAACACTTTTGCAATTATCTGCACTTGCTTATGAAATAGAACAAATTTTAAAAAAGCAAATTGATATTGTTATAGAAGAAACATATACAGATGATATAAATTATGATAGCGAAACAATAAAACTTGCTAAAAATATATTTTATAACGAAGTAAAGAAAGAGAGATTGGATATATATGAGTAATTTAAATAGAAATTTAACAGTATTATTACATATGAAAGAATACTGCGAACAAATAGAAAAAACATTTGATATGTTTGGGAAAAATATAGAAGATTTTAATACTAACGTTGTTTTTAGAAATGCAATTTCTATGCCTATATTTCAAATAGGAGAACTTGTTAATCATTTAACAGAAGATTATATTGTAGCAACACAAAATGATATAAATTGGAATGAAATAAGAGGAATGAGAAATCGTTTTGCACATGGATATTATGATATGGATTATAGTATTATTTTTGATACAGCAATAAACGATATACCTCTAATAAAAGAATTTATTGATAAAGAAATAAAGAAATTGATGAAATAAAAATTATTGAAATTATATATAAAATTTAGACCTAAAACAGAGCAAATTTAGCTCTGTTTTTTCAAAAATCTATACTAAAAATTATATCTCTCGGAGAGCAAAAAGGTTTTAGGAAATTTTCCTAAACAGCAAAAACGGTGTCAAAACACCAAGCTGGCGAATATTGGGCATTAAAAATGATTCTAAATATTCGGAGCAAATTTTATGCAAAAAATTTGCTATTGTATTTATAAACATTTTTTGATAAAATAACATTTAGGAGGAATGTAAAATGAGTTATCAATTATCAAATAAAACTAAAGAACTACTTTCAAAAAGAATAGGTATACCATATGAAAAATTAATACAAATGGAAGATGAAGAAATAGATGCGTATATAGAGCAAAAAACAGGAAAGAAGATTACTTGGCCTAAAGGAGCAAAAGTTGATGGATTACCAATTAAAACAATGGAAGATATGGATAAAAGAATAGATGAATTGGAAAGATAAATTCCAAATTAAAAAGAAGATATAATGTCTTCTTTTTTTGTACCCTTTTTTCTTTTTATATACCCATTTTAATCCAATACAAAAATCATATGTTAATTTATTCGTAAATTAAAGCTAAAGATTAGTCATTTTTCAAATTTAGTTTTAATAAAATTTACGAAGGTGAATAAACAATGAATGAAAATGATAAAGAGAAAAAAGAACAAGTTATTTATATATTTAACAATAACAAAGAAGATATAAATATACAAATACAAAAGAGTTTTATTTCATACATTAAAGATACAACTAAAAGTGATAAAGAGCATTGAATATTTGAATAAATAGCTATATAATCTTTCTAGCAGGTGATTGCTAGAATAATGGAGGTGCAAATGAGTTTTAGCAATCAAAACGCCATAAATAAAGCATTTAAAGTAGGAATATATATACGTTTATCTCGTGAAGATGGAGACAAATTAGAAAGTGATAGTATTTCAAATCAAAGAGATATTTTGCAAAGGTATATAAAAGAAAATCAGCTTATTTTTATAGATGAATATAAAGATGATGGAATTTCACGGAACAACTTTTGATAGACCAGATTTTAATCGAATGATACAAGATATAGAAAACAAAAAAATTAATATGATTATTACAAAAGACTTATCAAGACTTGGAAGGGATTATATAAAAACAGGTTACTATATAGAAAATTACTTTCCAGAAAAAAATGTAAGATATGTTTCGGTATTAGATGGAATAGATACATTTTTAGATAGTACAAACAATGATGTAACACCTTTTAAAGCAATTATAAATGATATGTATGCAAAAGATATTTCCAAAAAAATTAAAGGAGTTTTACGAGAAAAGGAATTAAAAGGAGAATATTTAGGAAGTATCGCCCCCTATGGGTATAAAAAAAGTGCAATATATAAAAACAAGCTAGAGATAGACAAAAATGTATCTTATGTAGTAGAAAAAATATTCGAGCTATATTTAAAAGGAAACGGATTACAAAAAATATCAAATATTTTAGATGAAGAAGGAATTGATTCCCCCAGTAAATATCTAGGTTTAAAACATCAAAGAACAACATGGAATCCTAAATCTATAAGAGCAATGCTTGTAAATGAAGTATATATTGGAAATACTGTTCAAAATAAATGTGTTTCTGTTTCCTATAAAATAAAAAAACGAAAACCTAAAAATGAAAGTGAATATATAAGAGTAGAAAATACACATGAGCCTATCATTAAAAGAGATACATTTATAAAAGCACAAGAAATTTTAAAAAGTAAAAAAAGTCTATCAACACCAAAACATAATGAATTATTAAAAGGATTAATCTTTTGCCATAATTGTGGTAGACAGCTTAGAATTTGTTATCGTGGGAAAGTTAAAAAAATTGGCTATATAGATTGTAGTTTAGCAAGAGGAAAAGACAAGAAATGTATAACTTGTAACTATAATTATAATAAATTCGAAAATAAAGTGCTTCATAATATAAAAGATATAGTTAATACATTTTGTGATAAAAATGCTTTAAAATTAATATATGAAAAAAATAAAGATAGTTATTCTTCACTTATTAAAGTGGAAGAAGAAAAATTATTAAATATAAAAAACAACATAGAAGATGTGTCAAAAAAATTAGATAAAATGTATATGGATAACTTAAATGGAATTATTACAAACGATGATTACTTTAGATATTCAAGAAATTTTATCGAGCAGAAAGAAAAGTTAATAAAAGATAAACTCAACATACAAGACAAAATAAAAATATTACAAAATAATATTCAAATAAACCAAAATAAAGAAAAAGCTGACAAAGTAATTGAAGAATTTTTGAAATTTGAAAATCCAAGTAAAAGGATACTATTTGAATTAATAGATAGAATAGAATTAGATGAGTTTAAAAACATATACATATACTTTAATTTTTCAGAATTAAACATTGTTAAAGAACAATTGAGTAATATGAATTTTATCGAAAGTGCATAGTTTATAAAATAATTAGCAATATATCATTCTTTTATAAATTTAAGTTGGTAAAAAAAGCAACACATCACATTTAGCATGGATATACGATATATACCAAAGGACAGGAGTAAAAGTACCATTTCCAATAATTGCAGACCGAAGCGGAGCAATAGCAAGAAAATATGGTATGATATCAAATGATGTAAGTACCACAGAAACAGTAAGGAATGTATTTATAATAGATGAAAAAGGAGTAGTAAGAACGATATTAGTATATCCATTAAATATAGGAAGATTTATACCAGAAATAATAAGAATAATTCAGGCATTACAAATTGCAGATTGCAATAAAGCATCAACACCAGCAAATTGGATACCAAATCAACCATTAATAATGCCAGCTCCAATGACATATCCTGAATTGCAAGAAAGAGTAGAATACATAAATCAAAATAGAAATGGAATAAATTGGTATTTAAGTTTTAAAGAATCAAGTGAAGAATGCAATAAAAAGATATGTGGTGAAGATAATAAAATAGAAGAAAAAAAGGAATGTTAAAAAGTCTTTATAAAAAATAAAGACTTTTTACTAAGTGTAGATTAAAATATTTAATTTAGTTAGCGTACATATTTCTTATAGATTAAATAAAATACATAAAAAGAGATGGAAATGTAAATACTAAAGAAAAAAGGAGGAAATAAAATGGAAAAGAAGCAAAAAATAAATTGTACAGTTAAATCATGTAAATATAACGATAATGAACATAAGGAATGCGACTTAGAAGCTATAATAGTAACACCAATAACAAATTGTAGTACAGGAAAAACTGATGAATCTCAATGTTCAAGTTATAAAAGTATCAATAACTAAATATTGTTTAATATAAATACACAAAATAAATTATAGATTTTCATACTTTTTCTTTAAGAAAAAATACCTATTGACATAAGAAGAAAATAGCAATAAAATAGCAATATAAAACAATAAAAAAGAGGAGTGATTTAGATGTCATTAGTAACGACAAAAGAAATGTTTGAAAAATCAATGAAAGAAGGATATGCAATAGGAGCATTCAATGTAAACAATATGGAAATAATACAAGCAATAGTAGATGCGGCAGCAGAAGCAAATTCACCAGTAATATTACAAGCATCATCAAGTGCAATAAAATATGCAAGAATAAACTATTTAATGAAAATGGTACAAGCAGCAATAGAAGAACATCCAAATGTACCAGTGGCAATACATTTAGACCATGGACCAGATTTTGAAACATGTAAAATGTGTATAGACGCAGGATTTACATCAGTAATGATAGATGGTTCAAAATATGATTTTGAGGAAAATGTGGCAATAACAAAAAAAGTTGTAGAATATGCACATTCAAAGGGAGTAGTGGTAGAAGCAGAGCTAGGGAAATTAGCAGGAATAGAAGATGATGTAAATGTATCATCAGCAGATGCAATGTATACAGATCCAGCACAAGCACAAGAATTTGTAGAAAGAACAGGATGTGATTCATTAGCAATAGCAATAGGAACAAGTCATGGAGCATACAAATTTAAAGGAGAAGCAAAATTAAGATTTGACATATTAAAAGAAATAAAAAATAAAATACCAAATACACCAATTGTATTACATGGAGCATCAACAGTAATACCAGAATTAGTAGAAATGTGCAATCAATATGGAGGAAATATACCAGGAGCTAAAGGAGTTCCAGATGAAATGCTAAAAGAAGCAAGTATATCAGGAGTATCAAAAGTAAATGTTGATACAGACCTAAGATTAGCAATGACAGCAGGAATAAGAAAAGTATTTACAGAAGATCCAAGTGCATTTGATCCAAGAAAATATTTAACACCAGCAAGAGATTTAATAAAAGAAACAGTAAAAAATAAAATAGAGAATGTTTTTGGTTCAAGTAATAAAGCATAATTAGTATTAAATATAATTAATTATTTAAGAGAGTTAATATAAAAATTAAGAATAAAATCTTCTAAAAGACAAAGTAACTTAGGAGATTTTATTCTTGTTTTTTATCCTCTAAAAAAGTCATCATAGTATGATGACTTTTTGTAGAGGATAATTATGTTTTTTTTAAGATAAATCATTAAGGTCAATAAGTTCCAAACTTTTATTAGCTGGATTGTAAATATTATGTCCCATGTAATCAAAACGAGAACCATGGCAAGGACAATCCCAAGTCTTATCTAAATTATTCCAAGTAAGAAGACATCCTAAATGAGAACAATTAGGTTTCAAAGCAAAAATGTTACCATTAGTATCTTTATAAATTCCAATATTAACACCATTCAAATTAACAATGGCACCATTATCATAAGCAATATTAGAGATAGCTTCATGAGGAACTCTAAATTTTTCAAAAACTAAAGAATTAGCAGTTTGCTTAATCATATTTTTAGTTTCCCATCTATTTTTGAAGAAATCAAAACGTTTACTATTAAAAATATCAGCATATTTATTAGATTTGTTTAAAATTTTATCCACAATAATATTAGCAGCAATATTAGAACTTGTAATTCCCCACTTTTTGAAACCTGTTCCAATATATACACGAGGCATAATATTAGAGAACTCGCCAATATAAGGGATTTTATCAAGACTAATGCAATCTTCAGTATTCCACCTAAACAATACTTCAGAAGAAGGATACAATTTAAAAACTTCTTTTTCTAACTCAGAATAATGAGAGTCATTTTCAATTGCTTCACCAGTCTTATGATCACCACCAACAACGACAAGAATTTTTTTATCATTATAGTTAGCAGTTCTAAAAGAAAAAATAGGAGGAGTAACATTTATATACATCCCATCAAACAGTTTAGAATGAGTGTCAACAGCAATACCATAAGAAGTAGATTGGTACATTTTAGTAAAATAAAAACCAGGAACACTCAAGAATGGATAATGAGTAGCAATTATTACTTTATTAGCTTTAACATTTGCAGAGGAAGTAACAATGATATAACCATTACTTTTCCCATCTTTGGCGATATCTTCAACATTAGTATTGGTGAAGATACAATTACCAGAATTAGTAATAAAAGAAGAAAGACCTAACATATATTTGCTACAATTAAATTGAGCTTGATGAGGGAACTTAACAGCAGCAGAAACTTTAAAAGGAAGATTAGTCTCAGTCAAAAATTCTGCATTAAATCCTAATTTCTTAACAGCATAGACCTCACTTTCAATTTGAGGGACTTCATCTAAATTAGTTGTATAGACATAATTATCTTGCCACTCAAAATCACAATCGATATTATTAGTATCAATAATATTCTTAATATTCATAATAGCTTGTTCATTAGCATTCAAATACTTTTTAGCAAATTTTTCATCAAAGTCTTTAATAAGATGATTATAAAATAAGCCATGCTGACTTGTAATTTTGCCTGTAGTATTACCACTAGTTTTAAGACCAATACAAGATTCCCTTTCAAGAATAGTAACTTTTTTACCAGCTTTAGTTAAATAATATCCAGCGCTTAAACCAAAAAGTCCAGCGCCAATGATACAAATATCAGTAGAAATGTCTTCTTTTAATTGTGAAAAAGACCCTTTATCTTTTGTAGAATCTATCCAAATAGAACTCATAAAAAAACCTCCATAAATTACATATAATATAATGATAGGCAAAGAGATTTGATATTAATATGAAATCAAGTCTTACCATAAAACATTTAAGAATTATTATTAAAAATAAAAATGAAAAATTAAATATATTAAATCTAGTATTCCCGATTTTTGAATAAATTTGCAAAAAATATAGAAAAATAAAAAATATAATGTTATACTAGCATAAAATATTATAAGAAAAATATAAAAGAAAGGAAAGTTAAAAAATGGAAGAAAAATTAAGTGACAAATTATTCAATAAAAAAGAAAATGGATGGGAAAAAATAGACACAAGAGAAAAAGAAGCAATATTCACATTTTCAAATGGATATATTAATTTCCTAAACAAATCAAAAACAGAAAGAGAAGCAATAAAAACAGCAAGAAAGATAGTAGAAGAGAACGGATTTAGAGATATAGCAACATATGAAAGTCTAAATACAGGAGACAAAGTATATTTTATAAACAGAGACAAAAGTATGTATTTAGCAATAATAGGAGAAAAGAAAATAGAAGAAGGAATGCATATAATAGGATCACATGTAGACTCACCAAGACTAGACTTAAAACCAAACCCATTGTATGAAGATTCAGGATTTGCATATTTTAAAACACATTATTATGGAGGAATAAAAAAATACCAATGGACAACAATCCCATTAAGTATTCATGGAGTAATAGTAAAAGCAAATGGAGAAAAGATGGAAGTAAATATAGGAGAAGACGACAATGACCCAATATTTACAATAACAGATTTATTACCACATTTAGCAATGGACCAAATGGAAAAGAAGCTAAAAAATGGAATATCAGGAGAAGACTTAAATTTATTAATAGGAAGTATACCATATAATGATGAAAAAGAAACAGAAAAAATAAAACTAAATATAATGAATATACTAAACCAAAAATATGGAATGACAGAAAAAGACTTTTTAAGTAGCGAAATAGAATTAGTACCAGCATTTAAAGCACGTTCATTAGGATTTGACGAAAGTATGGTAGCAAGTTATGGTCAAGATGATAGAGTATGTGCATATACATCATTAATAGCAATGATGCATTTAGAAAATGTAAAAAATACAGCAGTATGTATATTATCAGACAAAGAGGAAATAGGAAGTATGGGAAATACAGGAATGGAATCACATATGTTTGACTATTTCATATCAGAATTATTAAATAAGACAGGAGAAAATAGACCAAACTTATTAGACAAAGTATTTTGTTACTCAAAGATGTTATCATCAGATGTAGATGCAGGATATGATCCAATATATGCATCAGTATCAGAAAAGAACAATTCAGCGTTTTTAGGAAGGGGAGTAGGATTAAATAAATATACAGGAGCAAGAGGAAAATCAGGAGCATCTGATGCAAATGCGGAATATGTAGCATGGGTAAGAAATTTACTAGAAAAAAATGATATCAGATATCAAATATCAGAATTAGGAAAAGTTGATGTAGGTGGTGGAGGAACTATCGCATATATATTAGCAGATAAAGGAGTAGACGTAATAGATTGTGGAGTTCCAGTATTATCAATGCATGCACCTTATGAAGTTACTAGCAAATATGATATTTACTCTGCTTTCAAGACATACAAGGCATTTTGGAGCGAATAGTTTGTGAGTGTGTCAGTGGGGACGTTCCTTGTGACACAAAAACTGATAAGTCACTAGGGGAATAATACTTTCAACCTATAGAGTATACAACAAAAATATAATTGCAATGATACAAAAAATGAGTGGAACGCTAGAAAGAGAAGGATTTTAGATAAGAGTAAGATATACAAGTATATATAAAAGCAGATAATAATCTGCTTTTTTTCTTACGGAAATTTAAAAAAACGGTTGAAAAAAAATAGGAAATAGCATAAAATAATAAAGATAAAAAATGAAGAAAGGAAGTGTAGTATGAAAAGAACATTAAAGATTGCTATAGCATTAATGATATTAATTAACTTAATTGCAACTCCAATAACTCAATGTGTATATGCAGTTAGTGAAGGAATGCAAAATATTAAAGATAGTAGTCAAATGACAGCAGAAAATCTAACAACAGAAGAAAAAGTAGGTACAAAGCAATACGAAGATACCAACATGAATAGTAATCAAGATGAAGATTTAGTACAAAACGCAGAACAAAGTTCTCAGATAGAAAACAAAGAAGATGAAGCTGGCATAGATAAATCAGCAGGAAATACAAAAACAGAAGATTCTGAAACAGAAAATAGTGAAGCAGAAGATATTGGAACAGAAGAAACTGAGAGTACAAATTCTGAAACAACTGAAAATATAGAAAACGAAAAAAATAATCTTCAAAATGATATTAATAATGATAACATGGAAACAATTGAACCTACAGAAAATCTAAATACTCAATTAGATGCTATTACTGAAACAACAAATGGATATCAAGCGGAAGATATAATGAATATGTCAACATATCAAGCTGATGACATCATAGATGGAAATATAAACAATATAGAAAATCAGATAAATAGTATTAACAATGAAAGAACAAGTCAAGATACACTAGGAAGACTTGATTTAGAAATTATTTTAAGATTACCAACAGAAGGAAACTTCAATGTACAATTACAAAAAGAAGGAAATGTAATAACTAGTCAAGGAGTAAGACAAGAAAATAAGCAATACTATTATTTTGATAACTTGGAATTAGGAACTTATACATTAAAAGTAGAAGGAACAAACTATATAACATACACACAAAAATTAGAGATAAACAACGAAGTAGCAAAAGTTGTTCTAAGCAATGGACATAATATAAATGATGTATTAGTTAATGGACAAATTAAATATGGAGTAGTTGGATTAGGAGACATCACAGGAGATGGACTTATAAATGAAACAGATGAAAAGCTTATGATAGAAAAGATAGAGTCAGGAGTCTATGAAGAAAGATATGATTTAAATAAAGACCAAAAAATCGATATAATTGACTTATCTTATATTGTATTTAACAAAAATAGGAATATAGAAGCTACACCAATAAATATGTTAAAATTGACAGAAGAAAATGTAGACTTGAAAGGAACTATAATATCAGCAGGGCAAGTATCATCTATATTCGAAAACAATAGTAACTTTGTACAGTTAAAACCAAAGAATGGTCAAGATATTACAGAAAATAATGCTTTAGAGATAGAATTAAATATAGAAAATAATGATAAAAAGACAGAAGCAGTTGTAATAACACCACCAACTGAATCAGACAATACAATACAACAGGGAGAAGCAGAAATCACATATATTAATGAACAAGGTATAGAAGAAACAACAACAGTGCAAATAGGTTCAAGTAGAATTGCCAAAGTTCGCGCAGAAAATGCAACAATTAATTTAGCAAGAATATATTTACTAAACGCAATGATAAATCTAGCAGATATATATGAAAGTGAACCAATAAAATTAGCTAGTTTGGCACCAGTAGAATTGTCAAATAGAGTAACAACATATGGAATAAGAGCAGCAGCAACTGCTACAGTGCAAAAAGATGGAAGTATAGTAATAGATTTAGGTGGGCAAATAGCTATCAAAAAAGTTACAATAAGAGTAACAAAAACTTCAAGTAATAAATTAGCTGAAATAGCTAAAGTAGAGTTTCTAAATAATATGGAAACTAGAATACCAGAACCAGAGATGGATATTCCAGAGAATTTTGTAGCAACACCAGATAGTGAAAAATTTATCCTTACATGGAAAAAGATGACAAATGTAACAGGATATGAGGTATTGATTACAGCAAATGGAAAGACTGAAACAGTGAAGACGTCAGCAAATAGCATGATAGTTTCAAATTTTGCAGGTGGAAAAGTAAAAAATGGTACAACATATACAGTTAAAGTACAGTCTATAAATGGAGACTGGAGGAGTGGTTACACAGAAGAAAGAACAGTAACACCACAACCAAATAAAGTACCAGATGCGCCTGATAATTTAAGTGTAATAGGAGCATATAGAACTTTAAAAGCAAGTTGGAAGAATATGGATAGTACAGATTCTTATAATATATATTATAGAGAATATGGAATTGGAGAATATATACAAGTAGCAAGAAATATAGAAACAAATAGTTATATAATAACAGGATTAAAAGACAGAACAAGATATCAAGTATATGTTACAGGAAACAATAGAATAGGTGAAGGAAGACCATCACTTGTAAGTGTAGCTGAAACTACAGATGTAAATCCACCAATTACTACTAACTATAAATTGATTAATAGACCAATAGAAGGAGAAAAGAAAACAGCACATATAGTAAGTGTAAGCAATCAAGGAGGAAATCAACCTGAAAATGAATTTGCGGTTGTAGATAGTGATTATACGACTGCTTGGACAATAAATAGCTGGGATGCAGGAGGATATAATATAGGAAAGCGTTCACCAATAGTTGAATTTGATAAAGTATATAAAATAGAAAAAGTAGTTGTGGTACCATCAGAAGCACAAGGAGCAGACTATTTCTATGGAAATACACAATATTGGGACGAAAATGGGAATAGTAGTATTATAAATGGACAATACGCAAAGAAAACTAGTAGCAATGGAAAAATATATTATGAATTTGAATATAATACACCAATAATGGCAAAGAAAATTCAAACAAATTTTGCACTATATTTACCAAGTTCAGGAAATTTAATATCAATAGCAGAAATGAAATTCTATGAATATGATGGAATAAAAGATGAAATAGCAAGTTTATATACAGACCAATTATGTGTAACATTAAGAGATGATGTAACAGAACAAACAATAGCGGACATAGAAATGAAATTAAACACAAAAGAAGAAGCAAGTGGAGAATATCATCCAAAGAGAGAAATGTTACAAAAAGAATTAGATACAGCAAGAGAAATACTAAATAATAAACAATTAAAAGCAGCAATAAAAATTGATACAACAGTGACATCAGCAAAGGACTCACATATAGGATTTAGAGGAGGATTAAATGCATGGCAACCATTAGGAGTTGTAGGATATAGTGGAGAGAAGATTGTAATATATGTAGGAAATCCAAAATTAAAAGTAGGAGACAATACGAACTTACAAGTTATAGCAACACAATATCATGCAGAATCAGGAAAATGGCATAGTGCGGTAAAAACATTAGTAGTTGGAAGAAATGAAATAGAGGTACCAAAAATAGGAACACTAGACTGTGAAAGTGGAGGATCACTATATATAAATTATACAGGAAACAATGCTGCTGATGTTTATGGAGTAAGAGTAAGTGGAGGACAGGAAATACCAGTATTAGACTTAACAAAAGTAACAACTGAAGAAGAGCGAAAAGCAACAGTAAGAGAATATGTTGAAAAATTGGAAACAGTTGTACCACAATTAGAAGCAAAACATAATGAAATCCATAAAGGAAACGAAGTAAATAGCATTAATTACGATTATCAAAGACAGAATTGCATATTAGGAGCAACAGAAATAGTATTAAAAACGATGATGTATTCAGTATCATCAGAACAAATATATAGTGCATTAAGAGGAGACACAATAGAAGCAAAAACAGAACAATTATATAATTCATTAGTTGCAATGGAAGATATGATAGACTTATTCTATCAACATAAAGGATTAAGTACAGATCCAGAAGCGGGAGCAAAGAACCAATATCCATCAAGCAGACTAAACATTCGTTATCAAAGGATGTTTGCAGGAGCATTTATGTATGCAGGAGGATTACATGTTGGAATAGAATGGGGATCAATAGGAGGATTAGCAACAAGTGTACCAATTCAATCAGATGAAAATGGAAAATATATAAGTGGAAACTACTTTGGATGGGGAATTGCACATGAAATAGGACATATTATAAATGAAGGTGCATATGCAGTAGCAGAAATAACAAATAATTATTTCTCTGTATTAGCACAGGCAAAAGACACAAATGATTCAGTACGTTTTAAATATAGAAATGTATATGATAAAGTAACATCAGGAACAACAGGAAAAGCATCAAATGTATTTACACAACTTGCAATGTATTGGCAATTACATTTAGCATATGATTTAGGAGGATATAACTATAAAACATATGATAATTACGAAGAACAATTAAATAACTTATTCTTTGCAAGGGTTGATAGCTATGCAAGAGATGTGTCAAAGGCGCCAAAAGCAAGTGAAAATGGAGTAGCATTAACTTTAAATGGAGCAGATACAGACAATAAATTAATGAGATTAGCAGTAGCTGCTTCTGAGAGAAACATACTAGAATTTTTTGAAGATTGGGGATTGATTCCAGATGAAACAACAAGACAATATGCAGAACAATTTGAAAAAGAGACAAGAAGAATAAAATTTGTAAATGATGAAGCAAGAGCATATCAATTAGAAAAAAAAGAAGGATTTACATCAGATGCAAGACCAACAGTTAAAATAGAAAACCAAATAATAGATGACACAATAAATGATACACAAATTAGATTAAAATTAGGACTAGAAAATGCAAGTCAAGAACAACTTTTAGGATATGAGATTTATAGAAATGGAAAATCAATAGGTTTTGTTACAGCAGATGAAACAGAATTTATAGACACAATCAATGTAAATAATAGAGTATATAAATATGAAGTTGTAGCAGTAGATAAATGGTTAAACGCAACACAAAAAGTAGAGTTAAATCCAATAAAAGTAAGACATGATGGAAGTATAGCAAAAGATGGATTTACAATAATTACAAATATGACATCAACGGAAGACACAAAAGAAGATGAAGATCAAAATTGTTCAGGAATGCCAAGTGTTCAAGCAGTAAATAAATTAATAAATAAAGATACAACAGATGCATATACAGGAACAGTAATATCAACACAAAATGCAGAGATAGTGGTAGAATTAAATGAAGTATTATCAATTATAGGATTTAAAGTAACAAAAGCAAATGAAGGTGATACATTACCAGATTATGAATTACAAATAAGTTCAGATAAGCAAAAATGGGAGACAGTAAAAATGGGAACACTTCAATTTAATGGAAGATTAGCAACAGTATATTTTGATAAATTTGAGACAGATAAAGACCCAAGAGTACAAGTATTTGACACATCATATGTAAAACTAATATTAAAGAATACTACTAATAAAGATATGACAATTACACTTTCAGAATTAGATATTATTGGAAAACCAGGAGATAATATAGAAATACTAAAAGGAAATGGTATAGGAATATTAAAAGAAGATTATATATTAGATGCAGAAAAGGGAACAAAAATACCAGCAGGTTCATTTGTTGTCACAGGAGAGTATAGTGGACACCCAGCATATAATGTTGTAAAACTATATGATGAAAAAGGTGAGCTTATATCAGGTTCACAAGTAATATTTGCTCAAGAACCACAAGAAGGACAATTAGGAAATATAACAGAAGGTACATGGATTTATTATATAGAACCAGAAGATATAGAACAACTAAATGGACTTCCAACTAAAGTAAAAGCAGAACTATATAGAGTAGATAATGCATTAACTTTAGAAGGAGAAAGATTAGTCAGTGATTCACTAGAAAGAGAAGTACCAGAGACATTACCAATGATAGAAATTAACAGAGGAAATTAAAAAGCGTTTGAGATAATTGTAGAAAGGAGTGTATGATATATTTAAGTAATTAAATATATCATACAAGAAATTATGAAAAATAGAATATTAACAACAATAATTGGAATTATATTTAGTATGTTTTTAGTGATAGTATTTACAATACCAACATATGCAGTAGGGAATGTTGAAGCAAATGTAATTTTAGAGAAAGATGTAAATGTAGATAATAAAATACAAGTTTCTTTAGAAACTTCACAAAATCAAAGTATTGCTTCATTTAATATATCGTTACTTGTTGAAACAGTAAATATGCAAGATATAAAAAGTGTAAAGATTGACTGGAATAGTGATATCTCAAATAATGCAGAACTTAAAGAATTAACATATAGCAATAATAAAATAAATATATATGTAGTAAGTAAAAATGAATTAGGAAATAATGATGGAAATCAGAGAAAAATAAATATAGGTACTATAAGTATAGAAACAGAAAATAAAGATTCTATGAATGTTGTCATTAGAGCTCATAAAGATTTAACAAGAATTGCTTCTATAGGACATGAAGCAGGAGTAATAACAAATGATATATCTACAATGGTACAATTACAAATTGCACCTAGAGTATCAGAAGGAAACCCAGATGGAGATAATACTCAAGGAGGAAATGAGAACCAAGGGGGGAATAATCAAGGTGGTAATACTTCAGGAGGAAGTAACCAAGGAGGAAATAATAATCAAGGTGGAAATGGAAACCAAAATGGCAATAATGGCCAAGATGTAAATGATAGCTCTCAAGATAGTGGCAACTTAAATGAAGATGTTAACCAAGGAAATGATAATGAAAACAAAATTGATAATAACGAAACAAGTACTAAAACTGAAACAGATAATATTGCTCAAGGTGATTTACCTAAAACAGGTAAGATGGTAAGTAATATCATAATATTTTCTGTTATTGCGATTGGAGTTATTTTACTTATAACTATTATAATTATTAAAGCTAAATCTAGACAAAGTAGGCATTATAATACATATAAATAATAAAGATTAAAAGGAAGAAATATATGGTAAATGTTGTAGTAGGAATAGTAGAGAAAGAAGGAAAAATATTATTAATACAACGTGAAAGAGGAGACTTTATTGGTCTATGGGGAATTCCAGGAGGAAAAGTAGAAGAATGTGAACATATTGACAAAGCAGTAGAAAGAGAAATGTTAGAAGAAATAGGAACGAAATCAAGTTTTAAAGAAGTAATAGGTTTAGCGACAGAGATAATGCATGATAAAAATTCTACTAGTATAATATATGTATGTTCTTTAACATTAGACGAAAATGGAGTTATTAAGAACCCAGAATTTAGATATAGATGGTTTTCAATAGAAGAAATTATAAAGTCTAGTGATATAATAGAGAGTGATAAAGTTTTTATAGAGAGATTCTATATAAATAAATCAAAGGAATATTTAAAATTAGATTGCTATAAGGATAATAATGGAAATTATTATTGGAAATAAAAGTAGAAAAAAGTGGTTTAACTATAAAGAAATTGTATAGTTAGCCACTTTTAATTGTAAATATGTGTATTTCTACATACATTTGTGAATTATTTAAATTTTAACATAATGCATAGTAGTTACTTGTAAATAATATTTTAGTTTATAAAATAGTAAAGACTTTACATATAAAAAAGATAACAAATGAAATAATTAAAAGTTTAATACTATAAAAATATAATTTATTCTTATAGTTACATATTATAGAATTTATATATATTTGTGAATTTATATCATTAATTAATTCATAGTTATTTAGAGTTTTACATTTCTTTTTATATATGACATAATTTATGTTTGAAATATTTTCAAAAGAAATTAGAGAATCAGCTTTTAATTTGTACTCTTTGCAAATTTTACGAGTAGTTTTACCTTTTAAAGCTACTAATAGTAACACAAAGCATGATATAACTAATATATATAAAATTATTACAACTAGCATTGGAAGGATTTGTCCAAAATTTAAATTTATAATATCTTTTATTGGAGAACTTGTAATATTTTTAAAGTTCATTATAGGAATAGCGTTAAAAATATCTGGTGTTCCGCTATAAAATAATAATGCTATAAATATACTTATTAGTATAAGTAAAAAAGATATTTTATAATCAGTATTTTTAATTTGAGAGTTTACTAAATCTAAATTTTTATATGCATCTTCTTTAGTAATTGAATTATTGTGTCTGTTAATCATTACATTAACCTCCATTCTATGTTTTTATTATAAGTGGATTTACATTTTATGTCGTAAATTTCATATATAATATTGTAATAAAAAAAGACTTATCAGAAATTTTAAAAATCTCGATAAATCTTTAGTTTGGTGCAGATGGCCGGAATCGAACCGGCACGGGTGATTAGCCCGCAGGATTTTAAGTCCTGTGCGTCTGCCAGTTCCGCCACATCTGCATTTTTAAACTGGCAATTGTCTTACGACATTGATAATTATAATATGTACACTATGATTTGTCAATACTTTTTACAAAAAAAGCACAGAAATTTGTCATGGCTGAATTTAATTCAAACATGACTAAATTTCTGTTTATATTAAACCAAAAATATTGAAAAAAAACATAATTTTTTATATAATATCAGAAAAAGCAAAACTACAAAAAAAGGGGGAGTAAAATGGGCGAGAATAATTCAAAAATCAATAAAAAAGTTATTGTCATTATTGTTAGTATCATTTGTTTTATAGGAATATTAGTTGCTATAGTGTTATTTTTAAATAATACTAAACAAGATAATTTATCAACAATTAATGAAAATACAATTATACAACCAACTACACTTACAGAAGAGTCAAATAATAATTTAGGAATGAGATTTACTTTTGATGTTCAACAATTCGAAAAAATATATTTATATACTTTACAAAATAATTTTAGTGAATATCAAAATTTGTTAGAGAATAAACAAATTGATACTAAATTTGTAAAAACAGTAGGAGTTCAAAATTATGAACTTAATCAAGTTACTTATAATGAACAAAACGAACTAATAAAATATTTTACAATATCAGTACAACCAGAAAGTAAAGAAAGTAACTATATAAATTTAATTCAAATTAGTGCAATAAATGCAATAGATGAACATTTTAAAAATATTTCAAAATTAGCAGAAGATAATATTTTTTATGCGTTTATGTCTGTTGACAATTCAATTAGCTATGAAAAAGCAAAAAACATATATTATGATATGAGCTTATCTGAAAATAATTATGTTAGTAATGGAAATATAACTTTTGCTTTTGATATTAATAGCGATATGGAAACTATTATTATTAATATTTTTCCATTTAATGAAGAACAATATAAAGCATATTTAAGTAAACAAAAAGGTAATGTTGATGCAGTTAGTGAAATACACAGCATGCTTTCGGTTTTATATGATTCTTATAACATAGAATTTGAGCCTACTGATGACCAAATGCAAGAAATGATAGCATTTTATAATAGTACAGATAATTTTAATAGTGATACATTATTAACTTTTATAACTGAAAGAGAATGGTTAGCAATAAGAGGTAATGGAAATATTAATAATAGTGAAACAAATAATTCTAATAAAAATCAAAACAATAATAATAGTACCAGTAGTAGTAAAAATACAAATACAACTTCAAGCAACACTTCAAATAAAGTAGAAGATGAAAAGATAGAAATAATTTTGAATATAAATTTAGAGCAACTAATCAATAAAAATGAGCTAGCAAAAGAAATAAAAGAAAAATATCCTACAATCTTCATAAAGGTAAATATTGAAGATACTGGAGAACCAGGTGAAATATTTGAATATTATGACGGTGGAAAAAGTATTCCAAATACTGTTACAGTAAAAAGAAAACTAGAAGAAGGAAAAGATGCTTTAGGTACTCATAAGAATAGAAATGAAAAAAGAAAAGTATTAATAACGATGAACAATACTTCAACAATGATAGTAGAAACAACATTATTTGAGGGAGAAATAATATTTGATAAGGCTGGTACTTATGAAATAAAATAATAATTATCCCCCAGTTATACTGGGAAATTACTCTGAAGTTATTAAAACAAAGTTCAGTAATGAAAACAGTTACTGAACTTTTTCTTTTGAATAAAGCAGCTAAATTATAATCTGTTATAAAAATTCTTAAAATATTGTTAATTTTAGGTACTATTTTTTAATAATTGGAATAATATTAGTAGAAAGATAGATAATCTGTTGCAATCAAAAATTAATGCTTTTCTAAAAATTTTCTAAAGAAGTTAATATTTTATAAAAACTAATTGCAATTTATTTATTTTTATGCTATTATATATAAAGTATGTTTTGGAGTGTATTAAATAGCATTTATTGACGCTAGAAAAACCTAAGTATTAAAGGAATATCCGCTTTGCCAAGGCGAATGTCAATCTTTGAAAATTTTATAAAATTGCAGGTATAGTTTAGCGGTAAAATAAAACCTTGCCAAGGTTTAGTTACGAGTTCGATTCTCGTTACCTGCTCCATATTAATGACACATACACAATATTAAAAATAATCGGCAAGTTAGCCAAGCTGCTGAGGTTGTGTGAACGAAGTGAATTACAACGTCAGTATGCAGGGAGCGAAGCGAGTCGTAGGTAAGCATTTTTATTCGTGACTATATATTAAAAATATTTGGCGAGTTAGCCAAGCGGTAAGGCACGAGTCTGCAAAACTCTGATCATCGGTTCGATTCCGATACTCGCCTCCAAAACGACAAAAAATGACAAAATTTTAACATTTAGTTAAAGTTTCGTCATTTTTTCTTTTGTTAGAGCTGTATGTATTTTGTCGAAATTTCATTTTTATATTTCTTTACATCTTATTATGATTTTATATAAATTTCTTGCAGTTACATTAATTTGATATTAACAAATCGCTTTTGTTACATTAAGAATTTTAACTTTTCTATTTCGTATTGTAATACAAATTAGTTATATACTATGTATTAATTATCAATAATATCTTTTACTTGATTTAATGAATTTAAAGGATTAATAAATAATAATTTCTTTACATCATCTGTTGGCTCTATTAAGTCAATAATCATAATTGGTTTAGCTTCTGCAGAATATGCTGCTAAAATTCCATTTGGTGCATCTTAACAAACAATTGCATTTTCTGGATTTACTAGAATTTTCTCACAAACTTTAAGATAAATATCTGGTGCTGGTTTTCCTTTTTCTACCATATCTCCACATATAATTGCATCAAAAATATCTTTTATAATTATTTAATAAATGAAGGAATTGATATTAATCATATTATAAAGGTTGCCTTAGATGACTCTGACAATGAAAATTTATTAGAGCCCCAAAATTTAAGTAAATATATAAAAGAAAAAATTATAGATAAAGAAACTTATTATATTATACTTGATGAAATACAACTAGTAAACAATTTTGAAAGTGTGCTTAATGGATTGCTAAGAATTGAAAATATAGATATATACGTTACTGGTAGTAATTCAAAGTTTCTTTCAACTGATATAGTTACAGAATTTAGAGGTCGTGGCGAAGAAATAAGAATATATCCATTAAGTTATTCAGAATTTATGTCAGTATATAATGGAGATAAATTAGAAGGCTGGGCTGAATATTGTACTTATGGAGGATTACCTTTAGTTGTACCTATGAAAAATGATGAGAGAAAGATGAACTATTTAAAAGAGCAACAAAGAAATGTATATATTAATGACGTTATTGAAAGAAATAATGTAAAAAATGATAATAAGCTAATTAATTTAGTTGAAGTAATATCTTCTAGTATAGGCTCTTTATCAAATTCCAAAAAAATCTCTGATACTTTTAAAAGTACAGCAAATATAAATATTGACCCTAAAACAATAAGCTCATATTTAAAATATTTAGAAGAAGCTTTTATCATTGAAAAAATTAATAGATATGATGTTAAAGGAAAGAAATATTTAAGCACACCATACAAATTTTATTTTAGTGATATAGGAATACGTAACTCATTTATTAACTTTAGGCAACAAGAGGAAACACATATAATGGAAAACATAATATATTTAGAACTTAAAAGACGTGGATTTAATGTAGATGTAGGGGTAATAGAACTAAAAACGACTAAAGAAAATGAAAATATATATAAACAGCTAGAAATTGACTTCATTGCAAATAAGGGAAATAATAAATATTATATTCAATCTGCATTTAATATGCCAACAACTGAAAAAATAGAACAAGAAGAACGACCACTATTAAAAATAAATGATTCTTTTAAAAAATTTATAATAGTTAAAGATTATATAAAACGAAATAGAGATGAGAACGGAATTATAACAATGAGCATTTTTGATTTTCTTCTTGATATAAATAGTCTTGAATATTAATCAAAACTTATAAGAAATAGATGATAAGTTTTCATAGTTACATTAAATTTTATTTTTAAAGTCTTGTAAATACTGATATTACTAGTATTTTCACAAGTGCCAAACTGAGCAACGCCTACAAGAAATTAGCATTTTAAGCAAATGGTACAGAGTATCACAAAGTATCATATAATGGCACAAAATGCAGAAATACTCTCTTTGTAAGGGAGTATTTTTCGTTTTATAGGATAGATACCTATAATGGATTATCACATTTTAGTATAAAATTTGCTGTACAATTGTTGTAAGCAAATTTTTATGGTATATATTACAAACTACTAAATAATAAGTTTTATACAGTTACCTTACCATTAGTCGTTTATTACTCTTTATTTAGATTTTTTGGTAGCATACTTCGTAAATTAAATTTATTACTTTAATTAGTGATAAAAATATGCAAAATTTTGTTTTGTTCGCTTGTGTTATTGTACAATATATAGTATAGTATAGTAGTTAAAGATAGAAATGAGATAAAAGCAGATGTGTGTGTTACCTCTAAACCTCAACTTATGTTGAGAGCGAGGAGGTGAGTGCTTATGGTAGAATTTTTACTATTCCTAATAATAGGATTAATGTTATCAATAACCATAAATGTCGCCTTGTTGTGTATTATATACATAATGTGGACTGACAAACAAATATAAAAAATACACCACATACGCTTTTGCCGAGCTTTGCGGTGTAATCTATTCATATAGGTAACACACATTGTCTGTGGCTACTCATTTTCTATCTATATTATACACAGATTTTTTATAAAAGTCAAATAAAATTTATTCATTTATAAGGGAGTTAGAATATCATGAATTTAAAAAATAAAGTAGCAATTGTAACAGGTGGAAGTAATGGCATTGGTGAAGCTATTGCAAATAAATTAAAAGAATTAGGAGCTAAAGTAATTATATTTGATATAAAAGAACCAAAATCTGCATTTGAGTATTATAAAGTAAATATAAGAAAAGATGAAGAAATAAAAAAAGCTGTTAATTTAATAGATAAAGTAGATATATTAGTTAATAATGCAGGAATATATTTTGAGAAATATATTGAACAAACAACGGATGAAGATATAGACAATATGGTAGATGTAAATATAAAGGGAACCTTCAAAGTCACAAGGAATTTAATTGACAAGTTAAAGGAAAATAAAGGCTGTATTGTGAATATTGCATCTTGCTTGGGATTAGTTCCAGAATTAACATCACCTTTATATTGTACAACAAAGGCTGGAATTGTAATGTTTACTAAATGTTTAGCACAAGAATATGCAAATTTAGGAGTTAGAGTAAATTGTGTTTTACCTGGTCCAATTTTAACAGAATTATTGGAAACAAGCTTTAAAAGTGAAGAACAAAAAATAAAATGTGAAAATAGAATTCCAATAAAACGAATTGGGATGCCAAATGAAGTGGCAAATGTAGTTGCCTTTTTATGCAGTGAGGACGCCTCATATGTAACAGGGGGAATTTATGCAGTAGATGGTGGAGTTTCTACATCTAGTATTTATTCTAAATGAGTTTAGGTTAAATATACTCCATAATAGAACCTTAATCATTATTCTAAGACAATATTAAACAATAATTTTTAAAACATTTATAAGGAGTTAAAAAATGAATATAAAGGAAATAAAAGTAAAAGATTATTTAACTAAATCAAACTTACCAGCAAGTGATTATGTAATAAATCCATATGTAGGGTGTACACATGCATGTAAATATTGCTATGCTAGTTTTATGAAAAGATTTACAGGACATAAAGAAGAATGGGGAACATTTATAGACATAAAAAGATGTGATAAAGAAATAGATTTAAAAAAGTTGAAAGGAAAGACTGTTTTTATGTCATCTGTAACTGACTGTTATAATCAATTTGAGGAAAAATATCAATTAACAAGAAAAATTTTAGAACAGCTTATAAAAGCTAAAGCTAAGATAAATATATCAACAAAATCAAAACTAGTTTTACGAGACATAGATTTATTAAAACAGATAGAAAATATAACAGTATCAATGTCAATAAATACCTTAAACGAAAGCTTCAGAAAAGACATGGATAAAGCGAGTACAATACAAGAAAGACTTGATACATTAAAAGAGTTACATGAAAATGGTATATATACGATTTTATTCATATCACCAATATTTCCATATATAACAGATTATAAAAAAATAGTAGAACTTAGTAAAGAATATATTGATGAATATTGGTTTGAAAACTTGAATTTAAGAGGAGAATATAAAACAAAAATATTGGCATATATGCAAGAGAAATATTCAGATATCATAGATAAATACACAGAGATATATATAAAAGGAAATAAACAATATTGGATAGAATTGTCAAATGAAATAGAAAAATACTGTAAAGAAAATAATGTAAAATATAAAAATTATTTTTATCATGAAAAATTGGTAGAGGAGAAAAAACAGAGACTAGTAAACAAAAAATAAATATAAGATATGTAGAATTATGACGAATTATAATGATGACTTATTAAAGATAAAGAAAAATTAAATTGAAAAGTTATGTAAAGTGTAGTATAATATATATAATGCCAAAAGGCAATGCAACTAAAAACGAGCTTAATTGCTTTAGTTCAAAAAAGGAGAAAAAATGTTAGAAATATTAAGGCGGTTAGGATTACACATGGGAACATCAGGAGCTGGAATCATGGAACAGATGATTCGAAAACAGATTACAGCTAAACAGCTATCCTACAAGCAAGTCCAAGATGTTTTATATGCTTGGGATGCTCGTTATGTTGTTCCATTACATTTACAGGAAGAAATGAAAAAAAATGGAGACATAGTAATGCCTGTTATAACAGAAAAAGAGGTTCAGGATGGAACTTATACACAGGAGGATTATGATAGGAACTATGTTGAAATGATAGAAAAATACCTTAATACAATAATGTAAAAATTTTCCGAAGAAGACGGAACGCGAATCAAAAGCGTTCCGTCTTTGGGTATATAGCAAAAATTGACACTAATACAGTCATACAAAACAAAATTAAATAAACATATTGACAAGAAAGAGTAAATTAGTTATAATATAACCTATGAAAAGAGTTACGATAAAAAATGCAAAAAGGAAAGCAAAATTTTATCAAAGGAAAAACTCCCAAATAAGTGCTTGAAAGCCGGAAGGAGGGGATTTAATGTCAGAAATAAAAGTTAATAATGGAAATATAGAAGATGCATTAAAAAGATTTAAGAGGCAATGTGCAAGAAATGGGGTACTACAAGAAGTACGCAAAAGAGAACATTATGAGAAGCCAAGTGTAAAAAGAAAAAAGAAGTCAGAGGCGGCAAGAAAAAGAAAATTCTAAAAATATGTAGAGAAGATACATATAAAAATAATATAGAGGAAGATTGTATAAGAAAAATATACGATCTTTTTGTATTTTTCTAGACAATCAAGAAAAAATGTTATAAACTATACAATAAAGTAAGTAATAATATGATAGTATTAATAGATATGAGAAATAGAAAAAAGGAAGGAAGAAATAGATGAAAGAAAGATATCTAGAATTATTAAAAACAGTAAAAAGAGAAGGAATGGAAGAACTAATAAAATATTTAGAAAACTCAGACTTCTTCACAGCACCAGCAAGCACAAAGTTTCATGGGGATTATGAAGGAGGACTATTAGAACATAGCTTAAAAGTATATGATATATTATGTGAAAAACTAAAAAATCCAGGAATAGACATAAATGTATCAGAAGATACAATAAAAATAGTAGCACTATTACATGACATATGCAAAACGAATTTTTACAAAATAGATTATAGAAATACTAAAAATGCATTAGGAGTATGGGAAAAAGTACCATATTATACAATAGAAGACACAATACCATATGGGCATGGAGAAAAATCAGTAATGATGATAACAGAATATATAAAATTAACAGGAGAAGAAAAATATGCAATAAGATGGCATATGGGATTTTCAGAACCCAAAGAAGTATATGCATCATTAGGATTAGCAATGAAAAAATATCCACTAGTGTTATTAGTACATGAAGCAGATTTAGAGGCAACATACTTTTTCAATACATAAGAAATCAAAAGAATGACAAAGACAAGGAGAAAAAAATATGGAAATAGATATATTAAAAGCAAAAAAAGCATTTAATGAATATGTAAAAAATTATAATATAGAAGATAGCAAAGTACAGTTAAAGATAAAGCATACATATAAAGTAGTAGAAAATAGTGAAAGAATTGCAAAGAGATTAAAATTATCAGAAGAAGAGCAGAGATTAGCACAATTAATAGCATTATTGCATGATATAGGCAGATTTGAACAATTAAGAAAATATAATACATTTGTAGACAAAATGAGTGTTAATCATGCAATACAAGGCGTAGAAGTATTATTTGAAGAAAATAACATACGTAATTTTATAGAAACAGATAAATATGATCAGATAATTAAAACGGCAATTTTAAATCATAATAAACCAGATATTGAAAATGGATTAGATGAAAAAACAAAACTACAAGCAGAAATAATAAGAGATAGTGATAAGTTAGACATCTTTAGAGTTATATTAGAAGTAAAACCAGAAGATTCGATGACAATCAAAACAGAAGACATAGAAAATGAACAAGTAACAGATGAAATATATAATCAATTTATGAATAAAGAAAAGATAGATTATTCAAAAATAAAAACAAATATGGATATAATGTTTTCATGGTTTGCATATTCATATGATTTAAATTTTAAAGAATCAAAACAATATATAATAGAGAATAATTATATGGATAGAATAACAGAAATAATAAGATATAAAAATACAGAGACGAAAAAAAGAATCGAAAAGGGAAGAGAAAAAGCAAAAGAATATTTAGAACAGTAATAAGAAAAAAGTAATTTTCAAAGTAATATAAACATGACTAATATATAAATCAGAAAGGAAAAGAAAATGAATATTGATATTGAAAAAGCAGAAAAAGAATTTTTAAAATTTACTGAAGACTATGATTTAGAAAATCCAAATATAAAAAGAAAGCAACAACATTCATTAAGAGTAATGAAAATAAGTGAAGAAATAGCAATAGGAGAAGGATTTTCAGAAGAAGAAGTACAAATAGCAAAAATGATAGGATTATTGCATGATATAGCAAGATTTAAACAATATACAGAATATAAAACGTTTAAAGACAAAATCAGTTTCGACCATGGAGACATGGCAGTTAACTTATTAGAGGAAAAAGATTTTATAAGAACTTTTATTCAAACAGATAAGTTTGATACTATAATAAAAAAAGCGATAAAAAATCATAATAAATTTGAAGTAGAAAAGCAATTAAATGAGACACAAGAGAAGTTCTGTAAAATAATAAGAGATGCAGACAAATTAGATATATTTTATGAAGCAATTGAAATGTTTTGGATAGATGAACAAAAAGAGATGGAAAGTTCAGATATTTCAGATGACATACAAAGTGAATTCTATAAAAGAAGAACAATAAATAGAAATGTGATAAAAAGTGATGATTATATTGATAAAATGATAACAATTATAGCATTTATTTTTGATATAAATTATAGAACTAGTTTTGAGATAATAAAAGAACAAAAATATATAAATCGAATAGTAGATAGATTTGACTTTAAGAAAGAAAAAACAAAAGAAGCAGTTGAGAAGATACGAAAATTTGCAAATGAATATGTATTAGAAAAAATAAATAAAGGATGAACTATTAATGAAAAAAGTACTAATAACAGAAAAACCGTCAGTAGCAATGGAATTCGCCAAAGTGTTGAAAATAAATACCAATAGAAAAAACGGATATATAGAATCAGATGAATGGATAATAACGTGGTGTGTAGGTCATTTAGTAACAATGAGCTATCCAGAAAAATATGATGAAAATCTAAAATTTTGGAGACTAGACACTTTGCCATTTATGCCACAAGAATATAAATATGAAGTAATTCCAGCAGTACAAAATCAGTTTGAGACAATAAAGATGTTATTAACCAGAGATGATGTAGATACAATATATATAAGCACTGACTCAGGGAGAGAAGGAGAATATATATATAGACTAGTAGACCAAATGATAGGTGTAAAGGAGAAACAAAGAAAACGTGTATGGATAGATTCACAAACTGAAGAAGAAATTCAAAGAGGAATCAAAGAAGCAAAAGATTGGAAAGAATATGACAGCTTATCAGATTCAGCATATTTACGAGCAAAAGAAGATTATTTAATAGGAATAAATTTTTCAAGATTATTATCAATAATATATGGAAGAAGATTAGCAAATCAAATAAATGAAGAAAGAGCATCAATATCAGTAGGGAGAGTAATGACATGTGTATTAGGGATGATAGTGTCAAGAGAAAGAGAAATAAGAAATTTTGTAAAAACAAAATATTATAAGATAGAAGGAATATTTGGAGAAGAAAATAGTACTTTCCAAGCAGAATGGAAAGTAAATGAAAAATCTTCAATGTTTGAAAGCACAAAATTATATAATGATAATGGATTTAAAAAAGAACAAGATGCAAAAGACTTTATAAAATCATTAGGAGGAAAGAAAGCGATAATATCTGAGCTAAAGAAATCGAAACAAAAAGAAAATCCACCATTACTATTTAACTTAGCAGAAATACAAAATGAGTGTACAAAAAGATTTAAGATAAAACCAGATGAGACACTAGAAATAATACAAAATTTATATGAAAAAAAATTAGTAACATATCCAAGAACAGATGCAAGAGTATTGTCAACAGCAGTAGCTAAAGAAATATCAAAGAACTTAAATGGTATAGCAAAAGGATTTAAAGATGAAGAAATTCAAGGATATGTAAAAAAGATGATAGAAGAAAAGTATCCAACAAATTTAGTAAAGACTAAATATGTGAATGACAGCAAGATAACAGACCACTATGCCATAATCCCAACAGGGCAAGGATATGAAAATTTTGATAAATTACCTAATTTACAGAAAAGTATATATAGATTAATAGTAAAAAGATTTTTAGCGATATTTTACCCACCAGCAGAATATGAAAAAATGTCAATAACTGTCGATATAGAAGGGGAAACATTTACAGCAGGAGGCAAAATATGTGTAAAAAATGGATATTTAGAGATATTACGACAAAAAGCGAACAAACAATCCACAACAAATCAACAAAATGTGGAAAACTCAGTGGATAAAAGCGAAAATTCTGTCGATGAAAAAGACAAAGAAGACAATAATGAGGAAAATAGTAATTTAGAAATTTTAAAAAAGTTGAAAAAAGGCGAAGAAGTGCAAGTACAAAACTTTGAAATAAAAGATGCAGAAACATCTCCACCATCAAGATATAATTCAGGTGCTATGATTTTAGCAATGGAAAACGCAGGAAAGCTAATAGAAGATGAAGAATTAAGAGAACAAATTAAAGGAGCAGGAATAGGAACGAGTGCTACAAGAGCAGAAATAATGAAAAAATTAGAAAAAATAAAATATATAGATGTAAATGGTAAAACACAAATAATTACACCAACACAAAAAGGAGAAGCTATATATGATATAGTTAATTATTCTATGCCAGATATGTTAAATCCAAAACTTACTGCTAGCTGGGAAAAGGGATTGGAGATGGTAGCAAAAAAAGAAATTAAATCTGAAGAATTTATGCAAAAGTTAGAAAAATACATAAATACAAAATTTGATAAATTGGTAGTAAAGTACTAAATTGTCAAATATAAATCTATAAAATTTAATAAAATAGATATAAAAAATTAAAACAAGTTATATAACAATAGTATATATGGACAATTTTAAAACATGAGAGTTATATATTAAAAGAAAGGAAGATGGAAATGTTAAAAGAAAAATTAATGGAAGATTTAAAGAAATCAATGAGAGAAAAAAATGAAGTAAGAAAAAACACTGTACAAATGATAAGAGCGGCAATTTTACAAATAGAGAAAGACAAAGGAATAGAAGTACAAGATGAAAAAATATTAGAAATAATAGCTAAAGAGGTAAAAATAAAAAAAGATGCATTAGTAGATTTTGAAAAAGCTCAAAGACAAGACTTAATAAAACAAACAAATGAGGAAATATCAGTATTACAAGAGTATTTACCAAAGCAATTATCAAAAGAAGAATTAAACGAAAAAATAGCACAAGTAATAGCGAGAGTAGGTGCAACATCAATAAAAGATATGGGGATAGTTATGAAGGAAGCTAAACAAGAAATAGGAACAGCAGCAGACGGAAAGAGCATTAATGAAGTTGTAAAAGAATTACTAGGATAAAAACACTTGTTTTGATGATTAAACAAAATATTGTAGAAAGAAAAAGAGTTATATAATACAAAATAAACAACTTATTTACTAATAGGCATGTACTTGCTAATTGGTGAATAAGCTAAAATAAAAATGATTAGGATAGATGACAATGAATTATAGAATTACAAATGGTGCAATAACGTATGGAGCAGACACAATATTAGAAGAAATAAATTTTGAAATAAAAGGAACGCAAAAAATTGCAATAGTAGGAAGAAATGGAAGCGGAAAATCAACATTATTAAAATCAATAATAAATAATGATATGTTGTCAGAAGGAATAGGAACAGAGAAATTCAACATATATAAAGAAGGAAATCCACAAATAGGATATTTAAAACAAATAGACTTTGAAGATGATTCATTGACAATGTTAGAAGAAATATTAAAAGTATATAAAACAATAACAGATTTAGAAAATAAAATTGCGGAATTAGTAGTAAAAATGCAGACAGATAAAAGTGAACAAATGGCACAAGAATATTTACGATTACAGGAAAGATATGAGTTACTAGATGGATATACATATAAGAAAGAATATGAAACAGCAATAAATAAATTTGGATTTTCCAAAGAAGACAAAAGTAAGAAATTAAGTGAATTTTCAGGAGGACAGAGAACTAAGATTGCATTTATAAAATTATTATTAAGCAAACCAGATATATTACTATTAGATGAACCAACAAATCATTTAGATATAACAACAATAGAATGGCTTGAGGGATATTTAAAGAATTATTCTAAAGCAGTAGTAATAGTATCTCATGATAGAATGTTTTTAAATAAAATAGTAAATAAAGTGTATGAAATAGAATATGGAGCAATAACAGAATATACAGGAAATTATGATTTTTTCGAAAAACAAAAAAGAGTAAATTATGAAAAGCAATTAAAAGATTATGAATATCAACAAAAGGAAATAAAAAGACTTACAGATATTGCAGATAGATTTAGGTATAAACCAACTAAAGCTAAAATGGCGTTATCAAAATTAAAGCAAGTAGAGAGAATGGTAAAAGTAGAAGAACCAAATAAATATGATACAAAGACTTTTAAAACAGGGTTTAAGTTAGAAAAAGAAAGTGGAACAAATGTAGTTACAATTGAAAGATTAGAAATAGGATATAGTGATAAGATTATAGAAGATATAACATTAAAGATATATAAAGGGCAAAAGTTAGCAATTATTGGAAGTAATGGAACAGGAAAATCTACTTTATTAAAAACAATTGTAGGAAAAATAAAACAAATTGGAGGAGAAATTGAATTTGGACATAATGTGAAAATTGGATATTTTGATCAACAAATAGCACAGTTAAATTTAGATAAAACAGTATTTGATGAATTTAAAGATGAATTTCCTCAATTAACAGTTACAGAAGCAAGAAATAACTTAGCTTCATTTATGTTTGTAGGTGAAGATGTGTTTAAACAGGTTAATATGTTATCAGGTGGAGAAAAGGTTAGATTACAGCTATGTAAAATTTTGAAAAGTGGACCTAACTTATTAATATTAGACGAACCTACGAATCATATGGATATAATAGGAAAAGAAACACTAGAAAACTTATTAAAAGAATATGAAGGAACATTGATTTTTGTTTCTCATGATAGATATTTTGTAAATAAGATAGCAGATTCAATTTTTGTAATAGAAAATGGAAAATCAAAGTTTTATAATTGCAATTATGAAGAATATTTGAGGAAAAGGAATTTAGAAGAAGAGCTACATCCAATAAAATTAGAAAAAATAGAAGTTGCAAAGAAACAGCTTAATCATTCTCCACTAAAAGAAAAAAGTAAATTGGAAAAAAGAACTGCCAAAGTTGAAGATTTGATTTCACAAAAAGAGAAAATAATAAAGGATTTACAGAACGAACTAACCAAAGAAGAAATATATACAGATTATATAAAAGTAAAAGAAATTCAAGATAATATTAATATTATTAATTTTGAAATTGAATCTTATATGCAAGAATGGGAAGAACTTCAACAAAAATTGAATGATTTGGATATATAATATTGTCGCTAAAACTTTTTTCAAATAATTATCCCTCAGTTATACCGTGTGAGAATTATATATTTAAGCAACTTTTTAATTTAATTATTAAACTTAATAATCAAGTAAATAGAAAAAACTCACTTGTAAAATCAGTGAGTTTTCATTTTATCCAATTTCAGTGGTAGGATTACTGCAAAGCCTCCTACAAAGAAATACATTTTGGTTTTTGGAACGTTTTGGTGAGCCAGGAGGGATTCGAACCCCCGACCCCAGGCTTAGAAGGCCTGTGCTCTATCCAACTGAGCTACTGACCCATTTCATGAACAACTAATATATTAGCACATAAAGGAAGATATGTCAATTGATTTTTGAAAAAAAGTTAAATACCATTGAATTAGAGGCAAAATGAAAGAAAAATATAGATAAAAGTTAAAATAAAAGTCATCTATTTAGTATTGAGTTATTTATAAATAATATACAATTTAAATACAATAGAATAAAGATATATCAATAACTTAAATAAATAAGAAAAGTGTAAAAATTTGTAATTTTGTATTGCAATTTTATGAAAATCATATATAATGACTTTAATACAGAAATATGGGGTGATAAAAATGAGAATTGGAATGCAAAATCAAGAGAGTAATTCAAGGCAAGGATACAGAATAATTGCAGTAGATGACGAAGAGGGAATAATAGATTCATTATCCGTATATTTAAAAAAATTAGGATACAATTTGGTGGGGGTAACAAATCCAGTAGAAGCAATTGAAATGGTAAAAAAGGAACATTACGATTTAATGTTATTAGATTTTATAATGACACCATTACATGGAGATAAAGTAGTAGAAGAAATAAGAAAATTTAATAAAGAATTATACATATTACTATTAACAGGACATAAAGATTTAGCACCACCATTAGAAACAATAAAAAGATTAGATATACAAGGATACTGTGAAAAAAGTGATAAATTTGACCAATTGCTATTATTAATAGAATCAGGGCTAAAATCAATAGACCAAATGAGAGAAATAAAAAAGATAAACGAAGAATTATCTTTAGCATATGATAAACTTGAAAATGCATATCTAGAAAGCATTCAAACTTTAAGATATACAGTAGAAGCGAAAGATCCATATACTAGAGGACATTCTGATAGAGTATCAGAATATTCAGTTTTAATAGGAAAAAAATTAGAGTTATCAGAAACAGAAATTAGAACATTAAAAATAGGGGGACTTTTCCATGACATTGGAAAGATAGGAGTACCAGATAATATTCTAAAAAAACCAGGAAAACTTACAGATGATGAATATTCAGAAATAAAAAATCATCCATCAATCGGAGCACATATATTAGCACCAGCAACAATATTTCAAGATATAATACCAATTGTAAAACATCATCATGAGAAATTTGATGGAAATGGATATCCATCAAGACTAAAAGGAGAAAATATTCCATATTTAGCTAGAATAGCGGCAATTGCCGATACATTTGATGCTATGACTTCTAAGAGAACATATAGAAATGAATTACCAATAGAAGTAGTTAAGGAGGAATTTATAAAATATAAAGGTATACAATTTGATCCAGATTTAGTTGAAGTATTTATAGATATTTTAGAAAATGAATATGATAAAATAGAAGAAATACAACAAAAGTACATGAATGAAGCGGTTTCTATAAATTAAAAATTTTAATATCGAGAATAAAAACTACAACTTTATATTGCACTAAATTTTATGTATAAAATGTACAAGTTTTAGACAAATAATCTGAAAAAATATAAAAACTAGCAACTATCAATTTCTTGAAAGTTGCTAGTTTATTTGGCTGGGCTGTCAAAAATGTAACCCCTTTCAACCTCTCTATTTCTGCGAAAAAATCGACTTGTAAACTTAGTGGGACAGATTTTTGGAACACATTTTGATAAAAACTGTTTAAAAGTAGTATTTCAATAAATTTATTTCAACTATATATTAGATTACTTTTTTATATTAAAAGCTCTTTTTAATTCAATGTTAAAATAATTCCCATTATGATTTCTCTCATGAATACATTTTCCATTTTTATAAATTAAAATTCTTGTACTATCTATTGTTATCTCATATTCTATATTTTGCATATCACTTACATTTATTTCAAAGGCTGATTTTGGTAAAAATTTTTTCATATTGTATCCATTTATCTGTGTTCCTATACTAATTTGCTTACAAAAATTATCACTTATAGCATAAGCAAAATTTTGACCATCAAACTCACCATTTCCTCTAGAATAATATTCTAATATTAAATTACTATTGTCAATTAAATATTTTTCTCTAAAAAACACAGATAAAAAAGCAATTATTGGTAATATCACCAGTAGTATCGTTGTCATTATTACTTTCTTGGATTTAATTCTTATTGTAATTTTTTTCATTTTTATAAAACATATAATAGCGGATATTATCAATAATAATCCCGTAAGTAAGCCTATCCCTCCAATAACTATAATCCCCAGTTGAAAATATATTTCTAATATATCAGTAATTATAACCAAATCTAAGAACAAATATATTATATATACAATATCAATAACAATAATACCTTTACAAATATTTTTATTTTTATTCTTTATAGAATAGATTAATAATATTAAGCTAAAAATAAAAAATACAACTACTATATTAACAATAAAATTACTAACTAACATTTTCTCTCCTATTTTAATTAAAATTAGTAATAAAAGTTATATAAAAAACTCCATAAAAACGTTGAAAGTTCAGCATTTTGATGGAGTTCCTTGGCTGGGCTGGTGGGATTCGAACACACGCATGCTAGAGTCAAAGTCTAGTGCCTTACCGCTTGGCTACAGCCCAATGTAAATTATCTATAAAATAAATACACGACAATATTGAATTTACAAATAAAATAATATTATTTTCAAATCAATATGAAAGTGCTATATGGGGTGGAGGATGGGACTCGAACCCACGGTCTCCAGTGCCACAAACTGGCGCGTTAACCAACTACGCTACATCCACCATTATAAGTCAGATAATTGTAAGCACTTTATTATTTTACTCTAAAAAACACCAATTTGTCAATAGATTTTTACAAAAATATGAAAAAATGTATAAAACAAAGAAAACTAATATTAGTATAACAAAAAACATAAAATTTATAATATAAAACGAATTAAAAAACAATTATAGAAAATTGACAGTTAAATTGAAAAGTAGTAAAATAAAAAAACTAAAGAAAAAAGTAAGAAAGGAAGAAAAATGGCAGATAAAAGTGTAGAAAAAAAAGAAGAAAAAGAAACAAAAAACAAAGGAATAACAGAACAAAATGAAAATACAAAAACTAAAATAACAAAAAAGACGACAGCAAATGCAAAAAATATAAATAGCACGTCAAAGAAAAAAACAACAACCAATAAAAAAACAATACAAAATGCTAAGACCAAAAATAAAATTGAAGAAAGTAATACAGAAATACACGAGAAAATAGATAAAAAAGAAATTAATAATATCGAAAATAAGCAAGAAGAAAAAAACGATGCAGAGATAACAAGAAAAATAAAAGAAGAAGAGATAAGAAAACGAATAGAAATAGCAATGAATGAGCAAAAAATTGAAGCAGAAAAGTTGGCAAATAAAAAAGAAGAAGAAAACAGTAAACAAAAGGAAGATAAAAGAAAACAAAAAAAACATATGAAAATATGGAAAAAATTCTTAATAGCAATAACAATATTAGCAATAATAGGCATAAGTACAGTAGCATTTCTATTTTATGGACCATATAAAGGATTTAGAGACTGGTGGATAACTACAGCAATGACAACAATGAGACATCAATATTTAGCGACATGGTTTTTTAGTCAAGATACAATAGATGAAGTTTTGGCAAAAAATAGAGTAGAAGAAGTAGAAGGGATAACAGATACAACATTAATAAAACCAGTGGAAGATGATGATGTGATTTATGAAAACAAATATGAAAGACAAATATTAGCAAAAGGAATAGACCCAGAAGAATATGACATATATGAAGATAATGAAGACTATAGAATAATAAACATACAAGGAAAAAAGTATAGTGGGTATTTAGCAGTAATATATGACCCATCAAGAGTAAAAGCAGTAGCATCAAGAAAAGTAGGAGAATCAGGTCAATATTTAACAACAATGGTAAAAGAAAATGATGCAATATTAGGAATAAATGGTGGAGGATTTCTAGATGAAGGACATAACGGAAATGGTTCTATGCCACATGGAATAACAATATCAGGTGGAAAAGTAATAACTACAAATAATTACAAAGGTGTAGGAGGACTAATAGGATTTGATAATAAGAATAGGTTAATATTGGGAAAAATGAATTTAAGTCAAGCAAAAGAAATGAAGATAAGAGATGCAGTAACATGGGGGCCATATTTAATAATGAATGGAGAGACATCTAAGATATTAGGAAATGGTGGATGGGGAACTGCACCAAGAACAGCAATAGGACAAAGAAAAGATGGAGTAGTTCTAATGCTTGTATTAGATGGAAGAAGAGCAACAAAACCAGGAGCAGATATGAATGACTTGATAGAAATAATGCAAAGATATGGAGCATATAATGCAGTAAATTTAGATGGAGGGACATCGAGTGTAATGGTTGTAGGAGATAAAATAATAAATGATCCTATAGATAGCACAGGAGCACATAGAACAAGATATATAGCAACAGGATTTATAGTAACAAAAAAGTCTGAAAAGTAAATCGAAAAATAAAAAAGAAAGAGGATTTTAATATGGAAATGGTAGTTGCAGTTGACGGACCAGCAGGAAGCGGAAAAGGAACGATAACAAAAGCAGTTGCTGAGAGATTAGGATTAGTATATATTGATACAGGTGCATTATATAGATGCATAACACTGTATATGATAAGAAATAATATAAATTTAAATGATATAGAGAAGATTCAAGAAATGTTAAAAAATGTTGGCATAGAATTGAAAAAAGAAGACAATTTAGATAAAGTATATTTAAACGGGGAAGATGTATCATTAAAAATAAGGGAAAAAGCGGTAAATGAATTAGTTTCACAAGTGTCACATGTTATAGAAATAAGGGAAAATATAACTGATTTATCAAGGAAGATAGCAAAAGGAAAAAACGTGATTATGGAAGGAAGAGATATAGGAACAAATGTATTTCCAAATGCACAAATAAAAATATATCTTGATGCTACACCAGAAGAAAGGGCACATAGGAGAATGAAACAAAATGAAGAAAAAGGAATAGATATACCATATAAAGATATATTAGAAAATATCAAATTTAGAGATAATAACGATAAGACAAGTAAAGTAGCACCATTAAAGCAAGCAGAAGATGCAATATATATAGATTCCACAAATATGACAATAGATGAAGTAACAGAAAAGATTATAAACATAATAAAGGAGAGATGATATGTTAAAATTACTTATAAATGGATATTATGGAAGGATGGGACAAACAGTAGCAAATGTTGCTAAACATGACAATGATATAGAGTTGATAGGTGGTATAGACAAAATAAGAAAAGAAGATGAAATAGAAGTAGTAACAGAAATACAAGAAATGAAAGATAAGCCAGATGTAATAATCGATTTTTCAATACCAGAAGCAACATTTAAAATATTAGAATATGCTAAGCAAAACAAAGTGCCAGTAGTAATAGCAACAACAGGTTTTACACAGGAAGAAGAAAACAAAATAAAAGAAATATCTAAAGAAGTAGCTATATTTAGATCATCAAATATGTCAGTTGATATAAATTTAATGTGCAAAATAGTATCAGAAGTTGCAAAAAAATTAAAAGGAACAGATATAGAAATCATAGAGACACATCATAACAGAAAAATAGATAGTCCAAGTGGAACAGCATTAATGCTAGCAAATGCAATAAATGAATCATTAGATGATAGCATGATATATGAATTTGATAGGCATAACAAAAAACAAAGAAGACAAAAAAATGAGATAGGCTTTAGTTCAATAAGAGGAGGAAATATTGTAGGAGAGCATACAGTTCAATTTTTAGGAGAAAATGAAACATTTGAAATAAAACATACATCATATTCAAGTACAGTATATGCAGAAGGAGCAATTAAGGCAGCTAAGTTCTTAGTTACTAAAACAAGCGGACTATATAATATGAATAATATAATATAAAAAGCAAGAATAAACCTTTAAGTATAAGCATAAAATGAAATAGCTTATATTTGGAGGTTTATTATGTTTATAGTACTAAATAAGGAGAAAATATACACCTATGTAATATCAATAGTAACAGTAGTAATGCTATTTGGAATAGCCAATATATTATATGTTGGAGAACATTCAAAAAAACAAGAGATAGAAAGTAGTCAGGAAGTAGCAAATAATCAAAAAAGAAAGTTACCTATATATAATGTAGAAACTAAAGAAAAGAAAATTGCATTCACGATTAATTGTGCTTGGAGCGCAGACGATATCGATACAATATTAGAAGCATTAAAAAGACAAAATGTGAAAATAACATTTTTTATAGTAGGGGAATGGGCAGATAAAAATCCAGAGGCGGTAAAAAAAATATATGAAGAAGGTCATGAGATAGGAAGCCACAGTGATACACACCCACATGTTAATAATTTAAGTTACGAAAAAAATCAGAAACAAATATTAGATTCAGTAGAAAGAATTAAAAAAATAACAGGAGAAGAGATAAAATTATATAGAGCACCATATGGAGAATATAATGATACAGTAATAGAAGCAGCAGAAAAGGCAGGGTACTATTGTATACAATGGAGCTTAGATACTCTAGATTATGAAGGACTAACAGGAAAAGAAATGTGGAAAAGAATTGAAAATAAATTGCAAAATGGAGATATTATATTAAGCCATAATGGAACAAAACATACAGCAGATAGCATTGAAATGTTAATAAAAAATATCAAAGAAAAAGGATATGAAGTAGTAAAAGTATCAGACATAATTTATAAAGAAAACTATATAATAAATAATAATGGAACACAACAGAGAAAATAAATAAAGAGCAAAATGAATAAAATTACCACTAGAGGAAAAAATAAAAAAGACTGAAACAAAAGAACTAGATAAGTTCAAAATAAAGGTGGTAAATAAAATGTCATTTATAGGAATAATTGCAAGTGAGAAACAAGTCAATGAAATAAAAAAAATAATATTAAAACAAGATAAAGATAGACAATTACAAATAATAGCAATAAATAGCAAAAGCATAGAAAACATATTAAACATAAAATTTGAAACAATAATAATAATGGACTCAGTGGAAAAATTATATAATGAAATAGAAAATATAAGAAAAGTGATAAGTAAATCAGAATATCTAATAATAAATTCAGATTTAGAAATTAAAAGTGAAATATTAGAAAATATAAAAACTAAAACAATCACATATGGGTTAAAACAAAAATCAACCATAACTGCCTCAAGTATAAAAGAAGATAGTATAATAGTATGTATTCAAAGAGAAATAAAAAATATACAAAACAATATAATAGAACCAAAAGAAATAAAAATAAAAGTTAAAAATAGTAAAAATATAAATGAAATTTTAGCAATATATTCAATAATTACACTATATAATGACAAAATAAGTGTAAATTTATTAGAAAATTTTGACTTTTTTAAAAAAAATTAACATTTTATGTAGACAAAACCAGGAAAATGAGTTATAATAAGAAAGTAGAAAATTTAAAAAAGGAAAAACAAAAAAAGATACACAGAAAAGATAAAAAGATAGGGAGGAAATAAAATTGGATACAAATTATTTAGAAAACAACTATTTAACATTAGTTGGGAAAGTAACTGGAGAAAAAAAGTTCAGTCATGAGATTTATGGAGAAAGGTTTTATACTTTTAATTTATCAATACCACGTTTAAGTGGAAATGCGGACATAATACCAATAACAGTATCAGAAAGAATAATAACTGATGAGATGTTAAAGGAAGAAAACAAATTACTTATAAAAGGACAATTCAGATCATACAATAGTTATGAGAATGAAAAAAATAGATTAGTATTAACAGTATTTGCAAAAGATATTGAAGAAGTAAAAGAAGATGAACAAGAGCAAGAAGAAAACGAAATAGTAAAAAAAGAAGCAACAACAAATGAAGTAGTATTAATAGGATATGTTTGTAAAAAGCCAATTTATAGACAAACACCATTTGGAAGAGAAATAGCAGATTTATTATTAGCTGTAAACAGAGCATACAATAAATCAGATTATATTCCAACGATAGCTTGGGGAAGAAATGCAAGATTCTGTCAAGTGCTAGAAGTAGGAGCACAAGTAAAAATAATAGGAAGAGTACAATCAAGAACATATGAAAAGAAACATGAAGATGGAAGTGTAGAAGAAAGAATAGCATATGAAGTTTCAATTTGTAGTTTAGAAATGGTTGATCAAGGGGAAGATAACAAAGAACCTGTAGAAAATCAAGAAGCTGTTTAGTAATATAAAAAAATAATAATGGAAATTAAAATTTATATGTATCAAGCATATAAATTTTTTTTGAATTAGTTGGGTCAGAGGGACGTTCCTTGTGACACAAATAATCCTAATATCCTTGTGCATCTAAGATTATATGAAATATGCTATAAAATATATATGTAATTGTTGTGTCACAAGGAACGTCCCTCTGACCCAACTTTCCCATTGACACAAAAAAATGAGAATGATAAAATAAATAAAAAAGAAAAAAGGAATTAATAAAAATGGAAGAATTAGAAGAATTAATTAGAAACAATGATATATTGAAAAGATATATTAAATACCCAAAAGAAGAACTATTAATAATGAGAATGTATATAAATTTCAATTTAGCAAAAATACTAAATAGAACAGAAGAACAGAAGAAAAACAGAGAAATAAAATTTAGAGCAATAAAAACATGTTTAAACGAAAAATATGATTATATTACTTTTATGCTAAATTGTAAATATGAGATAGACTTGAAGACATCTACTAATATAAGTGTAATTAAAGAAGGTTCAGAAAATAAGATATGTAGTGAATGTAGATGTAAGTATTGTATTAAATCATCTATCGCTAATTTTCTATATGAAATTATTAAAATAAATGAAAGTCCTGAAACAAAGCAAAAAGTAAAACCATTAGATGTTATAGATTATATTTTAAAGAGAAAAAGTGTAGATTTTGAAAAAAGAGTGGAAGAAAGATTTTTCAATAATGTTGAATTAATAGATTTGATGAAAATACAAGCAATACTTGAAAATGATTTTATTAAGATGACAGATTATGAGGAGGAAACAGGTGTAGCTAAATTTGAATATTTAGATATAACAGATAAGCAAGGAGAGGCGTATTATATAAATTTAATATTAAGTTATTATAAGGGCAAAGGCAAAATAAATGAATTAGAAATAAATATAAATGATAAGAAGAAGATTTTTAATAAAAAAGGAAGAAAATATAATGAGAATATATATGTAATATCTGCTTACTATAAATATCTTATAGAAGTAGAGAAAATTGATATTATTACTGGACTAAGAGCATTGCTAGATGCATATAGGATTATAGAGAAAATAAGTGTAAGGTCAAGATATTATATTTATAGATATTTTGCAAAAGTTGAAGAATTACCATATGCAAGAGAAAGTAAAGATAAAATATTGGGGATTTTTAATTATATATTAAATTATAATTTTACTCCAGGAACTCCATATATACCAATAAATATAGCAATTTATTCTAATGATAAAGAGGGAGTAGAAATTATTAAATCATTAATTGGCGAATTTATGTGGTATTTTGGATATTTGAGTGAATCAATGAGTTATTATGATGAGTTTATGAACAATATAATACTAGACAAATATTCTATAAATAAATTATATTATTACAAAAATTCAAATAATATTTTGGAAAGAAAAAATGGAGTTTTAATGTTGCATAATTTTGAGAATATTTTGTATACAGAAAAATTAAATCAGAATTTGATACTTAATATTTTGACAGATGAGATGGAAAAAAATAATAATAATGTTTGTACAATGATTTATGGAAATAAAGAAACAATAAAAAATATTTTATCGGAACATCCTAAATTAGGTAAATTATTAATCAACTTAGAGCTGGAGATAGACGAATTAGACATTGAAAAAGTATACGAAATATTAATCAAGAAATTGGAACAAACAGAGGAATTGACAGAAGAGGTTAAAGATAAGATTTTTAAGTATATAAAGAGTACATACAATCAAAGTGAAAATCAAAATATGGAATATGTAAATAAGTTGTATCAGGCAATAATATTAAAAAATAATAATGAATTTAGTATTAAAGGAAAGAAAATTTTAGATATTAGTGATATTCCAGATGTTTATAATACTAGAAACTTGCCAGAGATTATGAATGAATTAAATCAATTAGTAGGTTTGAAAGAAATTAAAGGACAAATAAATGATTTAGTATATTTATTAAAATTTAACCAAAAGGCTAATATTGATATTTCAAAATTTAATTTGCATATGATATTTACTGGAAACCCTGGAACAGGAAAAACGACAGTTGCAAGATTAATAAGTGATATTTTATATAATATTGGATATGTAAAACAAAATAAATTAGTGGAAGTATCATCAAAAGATTTAATTGCAGAATATATAGGACAAACAGCTGGAAAGACATTTAACGTAATAAAATCAGCATTAGGAGGAGTGCTATTTATAGATGAGGCATATGCACTGAATGGAGAAGGCATGAAATATGGAGAGGAAAGTATATCTACTATTTTAAAAGCAATGGAAGATTATAGAGATAAATTAGTTATTATTTTTGCAGGATATAAGGAAGAAATGGACAAGTTTGTAAGAGCGAATGTGGGATTATCATCAAGAATAGGATATAAAATTAACTTTGCTGATTATTCTTTAGATGAATTAATGCAAATATTCTTAAATCTGTTAGAGAAAAATAATTTAAAAATAACAAGTGAAGCAAAAGCAAAGGTAGAAGATTTAATAAAAGATTCTAGTAAAATAGGGAATTTCGGTAATGCTAGATATATAAATAGTTTATTCCAAAAAGTTTTAATAAATCATGCCAAAAATATTGACAGAAAGACAGAAAAGGAATTATTTATAATAGATGAAGATGATATAAAAGATGATATGTTAGCTAGTGATGCTAATAAAAGAAAGATAGGATTTTAGGGATATATAATATAAAAATAAAAAAATAAATATAATGAGAGAAATCTTAAATATAAAGAAAAGCATAAAAAAACCAAATTTGGAAATACTAAGATAAAGTAAATCTGAAGGAGGTTTTTTCTATCGTTAGAAATTTTGAGCGATAGAGAAAAAATTTCCTTACGAGAGAATTATGGCGAGTGTTACAATTCATGTGACACAGTCATATAGAATTTGTTAAGGAGGTTTTTTCTATCGTTAGAAATTTTGAGCGATAAAGAAAAAATTTCCTTACGAGAGAATTATGGCGAGTGTTACAAATTCATGTGACACAGTCACATAGAATTTGTTAAGGAGGTTTTTTATTTGATAAATAAGGTAGAGATATGTGGAGTAAACACAAGCAAATTACCAATACTATCAAATGAAGAAAAAAATGAATTATTAAAAAAAATAAAAAATGGAGACGAAGAAGCAAGAAAACAATTTATAAATGGAAATTTAAGACTAGTCTTAAGTGTAATACAAAGATTTAATAATAGAGGAGAAAATGCAGACGATGTATTCCAAATAGGATGCATAGGACTAATAAAAGCAATAGACAATTTCGACTTATCACAAAACGTACAATTTTCAACATATGCAGTACCAATGATTATAGGAGAAGTACGAAGATATTTAAGAGACAATAACAGCATAAGGGTCAGTAGATCAGTAAGAGATTTAGCATATAAATCATTACAATATAAAGAAAGATTTTTAAAAGAAAACAATAGAGAACCAACAATACAAGAAATAGCGAAAGAATTAGGAGTAGAAAAAGAAGAGATAGCATATAGTTTTGATGCAATTCAAGATCCAGTATCTTTACAAGAACCAGTATATAATGATGGTTCAGAAAGCATATTTGTAATGGATCAAGTAAAAGACACAAAAAACACAGATGAACTATGGGTAGAAAATATGACAATGATGCAAGCCATGTCAAAACTAAATGATAAAGAAAGAAATATTATTGTAAGAAGATATTTTGATGGAAGAACACAAATGGAAGTTGCTGATGAAATTGGAATTTCACAAGCTCAAGTTTCTAGACTAGAAAAAAGTGCATTAGACCATATTAAAAAGACTTATAAATAGTATAAAGAAAGAGACAGACATGAAACCAAGTTTTTAGATAACTTTGCTAAGAGAATTCATTACTATAATATGTAACTTAGTAAGAATATAAAGAAGTAATCCATTATTAACTTTTATATAAATAAAAAGCAATATTTAATGACTTAGTGAATAAAATAAGAAGTAATAAACCTAGAAATGGTAAAGGAGGAGAAGATGGGAGATAAAGGATTAGACTTTAGACATAAAGAAGTAGTAAATATAAAAGATGGAAGAAGGCTAGGATATGTACAAGATGTATGTGCAGATTTAGAATCAGGAATTATAACATCTATAATAGTACCAGGAGGAAATAATAAATTATTAAATATTTTTTCACAAAGTAATGATATTGTAATACCATGGCAAAATATAAAATGCATAGGTGATGACTTAATACTAGTAGAAATTTAAGGAAAATAGATTTATGACATGTTGCATTTTATATACAATAAAAATTTAGTAAAATTGTTGACATTTTCAAAAGCATAATATATATTAAATTTAAGAAAAAAAGAGAGGAGGTAGTCGAGATTTCAAATAAAAAACTCGGCAAAAGACATATGGAAGAACAAGAGGAAGAGAAAAGAATAGAAGCTATGATAGACGAACTAGTAGAAAAAGCTAAGCAAGCATCAAGAGAATACTTAAAAGTAGATCAAGAAACAGTAAACAACATTACAAAAGCAATGTCTATGGCAGGATTAGAACACCACATGGAATTAGCTAAAATGGCAGTGGAGGAAACAAAAAGAGGAGTTTATGAAGATAAGATAACAAAGAATATGTTTGCAACAGAATATGTATATCATAGTATAAAATATGAAAAAACAGTAGGAGTCATAAATGAAAATGATGAAGATGATTATGTTGAAATAGCAGAACCAATAGGAATAATAGCAGGAGTAACTCCAGTAACGAATCCTACATCAACAACAATGTTTAAATCAATAATATCTGCAAAAACAAGAAATGTAATAATATTTGGTTTTCACCCATCAGCACAAAATAGTTCAAAAAGAGCAGCAGAAATAATGAGAGAAGCAGCAGTAAAAGCTGGAGCACCAGAAAATTGCATATTATGGATAGAAGAACCATCAATAACAGCGACAAGACTATTAATGAACCATCCAGAAGTAAATTTGATATTAGCAACTGGAGGAACAGGAATGGTAAAAGCAGCATATTCATGTGGAAAACCAGCATTAGGAGTAGGACCAGGAAATGTTCCTTGTTATATAGATAAAACAGCTAAATTGGAGACATCTGTAAATGATTTAGTATTATCAAAAGCATTTGATAATGGTATGATATGTGCATCAGAACAAGCAGTATTAGTAGATAGAGAGATACATGAAGAATTTGAAAAACTAATGAAAAAAGCAGGAGCATATTTTGTAAGTGAAGAAGAAAAAGAAAAACTAAAATATGGTATGTTTGAACAAGAAGGAAATAAATTAAAATCACATGTACCAGGACAAAGTGCATTTAAAATTGCAAAAGATTCAGGATTTGATGTACCAGAAGATACAAAAATATTGGTAGTTCCAGAAGAAGGAATAGGGGAAGAATATCCATTCTCAAAGGAAAAGTTAAGTCCAGTATTAACATATTACGTTGTAGAAAATAAAGAAGAAGGAATAGATAAAGCAGAAAGATTACTTGAATTTGGTGGATTAGGACATTCTGCAGTAATACATTCAGAGAATCAAGAGACAACACTTGAATTTTCAGAAACAATGAAGGCAGGAAGAATAATTGTAAATTCACCATCAACACATGGAGCAATTGGAGATATATATAATACAAATATGCCATCATTAACACTAGGATGTGGATCATTTGGTGGAAATTCAACAACAGCAAACGTATCAAGTGTAAATTTATTAAATGTAAAAAGAGTAGCAAAAAGGAGAGTAAATATGCAATGGTTTAAAGTACCAGAAAAAATATATTTTGAAGCAGGTTCAATAGCTTATTTAGAAAAGATGCCAGAAATACAAAAAGCATTTATAGTAACAGATGAATCAATGGTAAAATTAGGATATATAGATAAAGTATTATATCATTTAAGGAATAGACAACAATATGTACATTCAGAAATATTTTCAGGGGTAGAACCAGACCCATCATTTGATACAATTAAAAGAGGAGTTGCTGCAATGGAAAGTTTCCAACCAGATGTAATAATAGCAGTAGGTGGAGGAAGTGCAATAGATGCAGCAAAAGGAATGTGGTTATTTTATGAACATCCAGATGCAGATGTAGAAGGATTAAAATTAAAATTTATGGATATTCGTAAACGTACTTACAAATTTCCAAAACTAGGGCAAAAGGCAAAAATGGTAGCAATACCAACAACATCAGGTACAGGTTCTGAAGTAACATCATTTGCAGTAATAACAGATAAAGAGAAGAATAAGAAATATCCATTAGCAGATTATGAATTAACACCAGATGTAGCAATCGTAGATCCAGATTTAGTAATGACATTGCCAAAAAGCATAACAGCAGACACAGGGATGGATGTATTGACACATGCGTTAGAAGCATATGTATCAGTAATGGCATCAGACTATACAGATGGATTAGCAGAAAAAGCAGTAGAGTTAGTATTAAAATATTTAAAAGAAGCATATGAACATGGAGATAATAAATTAGCAAGAGAGAAAATGCACAATGCAAGTACAATTGCAGGAATGGCATTTACAAATGCATTTTTAGGACTGAACCATTCTATTGCTCACAAGATAGGAGCAGAATTCCATGTACCTCATGGTAGAGCAAATGCAATAATATTACCATATGTTATAAGATATAATGCAAGTAAACCAACAAAGTTTGTATCATGGCCAAAATACGAACATTTTATAGCAGACCAAAAATATGCTGAAATTGCTAAACAGTCAGGACTAAAGGCAGACACAGTGGAAGAAGGAGTAAGTTCATTAATACAAGCAATAAAGGATTTACGAGATAGCATAAATATACCAAAAAGTTTACAAGAAGCAGGATTAGATGAAAAAGAGTTTTTAGCAAAAGTAGATTTGATAGCTGATAGAGCATTTGAAGATCAATGTACAACTGCTAATCCTAGAGTTCCATTAGTAGAAGAGATAAAGCAAATTTTAATAGATAGTTATTATGGAAATGAAATAAATTAACATAGTAGTTGTATACAAAAAGTACTAGTTTAATAATAGGCACAGAAATGTGCCTATTACTAATGAATGATTAAGAGAATATATAATAGTTGCATACAAAAAATATTAATTATAAGTAAAAATGAACTTCTATAATCTATAATACATATATAAATTTACATAGAATTGACTTTGAAGAAAAATTATGGTACAATTTACTTAATGTACATAAATTGTACAAATACACAAAGAAGAGGAGAGAAGAATGAAGTACGAATTTACAGCAAAAGAGGAATCAATGGTGAGGGATGCCATATTGGAGGTAGGAGTACCTGGACATCTAAAGGGGTACTTATATCTGCGGTCAGCGATTTTGATTGCAATGCATAATGCGGAGGCAGTTACCAGCGTTACAAAATGCATATATCCTGATGTTGCTAAAATCTACAGGACAACAGACGCTAAGGTAGAACGGGCCATCAGAAATGCCATAGAAATCGCGTGGGATAGGAACTCCGAGGGCATCAAGAAGCTGTATGGCGAAGGAGATATGAAAAGAAGACCCACAAACAGCAACTTCATAGCTGAGCTGGCAGAAGCAGTAAAAAAGGTAGCTAAAGCCTAAAACCGTATTTCTAAAATGTAGTAACGAATTAATGTAAGTAACGAAAAGAAAATCTCCTACTCCCTTAGCAAGATATATTGCTAAGGGAGTAAAACTTTATATTGAATAAATCAAATTTAAAAAATAGGGGGGAATTATGTAAAATCCGTCGAATAATATAGTTATGTATATTAAAAAGAAAGGAAGGCGAAAATGATACGATATAGTGATGAAATAATAGAAAACATAAGACAAAGTAGCGACATAGTAAATATTATATCACAATATGTAGCGTTAAAAAGAAAAGGCAGAAATTACTTTGGAATATGCCCATTTCATAACGAGAAATCGCCATCATTTTCAGTATCACCAGATAGACAAATATTTCATTGTTTTGGATGCAATGCAGGAGGAAATGTATATTCATTTTTAATGAAAATTGAAGGAATAGGATTTAAAGAAGCAATAGAACAATTAGCAGAAAGAGCAAATATACAATTACCTAAATTAGAAAATTCGATAGACAATGAAAAAGAAGAACTAAAAGAAAAAGTATTAAAAATAAATGAATATGCAGCAGAATATTACCATCAGAATTTATATAGACCACAATCAAAAATAGCACAAGACTATATAAGACAAAGAAAATTAAATAATGATGCATTAAAAAATTATAGATTAGGATATTCAGGAAAATTTGATGAATTATATCAAGAATTGAAAAAACAAAATTTCAAAGAAAGAGAAATACTTGAATCAGGATTAGTAAGAAAAAATGAAAAAGGAACATATTATGATTTTTATAGAGAAAGACTAATAATACCAATATGTGATGTAAGAGGAAGAGTAATAGCATTTGGAGGAAGAATATTAATAAAAGACGATAAACAACCCAAATATATAAACTCACCAGAAAATATTGTATATAGCAAAGGAAGACATTTATTTGGACTAAATGTAGCAAAAAAAGGAGATATAAAAAAACTATTAATAGTAGAAGGATATATGGATGTAATATCATTACATCAAAGAGGAGTAACAAATGTAGTAGGAGCATTAGGAACGGCATTAACAGAACAACAAGGATGGTTATTAAGGAGAAGTTCAGAACAGATAATATTAGGATTTGACTCAGATTCAGCAGGACAAAATGCAATAGAAAGGTCAATAGGAATATTACAAAACATGGGATGCGATATGAGAATATTACAAATGGATGGAGCAAAAGATCCAGATGAATATATATTAAAATATGGAACAGCAAAATTTCAAAAATTAATAGATGAAGCAATATCATTGGTAGAATATAAGGTAAAAATATTAAAAAAGGACATAGATTTAGAAAATACAGTAGATAGAATAAAATTTTTAAATGAAATAGCGAAAATATTGGCAAAAGTGGACAATAGTATTGAAAGAGAAGTATATATAGCAAAAATATCAAAAGAATATAAAATAACTCAAGAAGCTATATATGCAGAAATAAATAAAATAATGTACGCAAATACCAAAGTAGAAAAAAATTTAAACAAACCAAAACCAACGATAAAGAAAATAGAAAATCAAATAGAACAAGAAGCAGATGTAACAGAAGAAATAAAGAAAAGAGAAAATACAATAATATCATTGTTATTAGAAAATGAAAATAGCATGTATGAAACAATAAAAGAAAATATAAAAGTAGAGGATTTTAAATATCCATTAAACAAAGAAATAGTACAAAAAGTTTATACAGAATATGAGAAAGGTAATTTTAATATAAACAGCATAATAGATTCATTAGACGAAGAATTACAAAATCAAATAACAGCAATAATGGCATATGATTTTGGAATAGAAGACAAAACAAAAGGAATAAAAGATATCATAAAAACATATAAAACGGAAAGACTAGAATTAAGAAAATTAGAAATACTAAATTTATTAAGTCAAGAATTAGAAGAAGAAGAAGAAAAAAAACTAGAAAAAGAGCTAAACAATGTTGTAATAGAAATGAAAAAACCATAATGATAAAAATACATTAAAGTTATAATAAAAAAATTTAACTTTAGAAAGGAAAATAATATGGCAAGAAAAAAAGAAGAAAAAGAGATTAAAAATATAGAAGACATTCAAGAAGAAAAAGTAAAGACTATTAAAAGAAAAACAAAAATAGAAGAAGTTAGTGAAGAAATAATAAAAGAAGAAAAGGAAATAAAAAGTAAAAAATGTGCTAACAAAAAAGAAAACATAGAAGAAGAAACAATAAAAAATAATGATGAGAATCAAGATAAAAATGAGGATTCAATTAAAGATAATAATGAGGAACAAAATAACGGAGAAGAAACAAATATAAAAGTAAACAAAATAATAGAAAAAGCAAAAGGAAAAGGAAAGATAACATACGAAGAATTAGCAAAAGAATTAGAAAATACAGACCCTGAGCAAATAGAAGATGTATTTGATGCGTTTGAAAAAATGGGAATGACAGACTTAATAAAAGAAGACTTTGACGAAGAGCCAGATATAGAAGACCTACAAGAAGTAGAAGATTTAAAATTAGATGAAATAACAGATACAAACTTTGAAGGAGTAAGTATAGATGACCCAGTAAGAATGTATCTAAGAGAAATAGGAAAAATACCATTATTATCTTATGAAGAAGAATTAGAACTAGCAAAAAGAATATTAGAAGATGATGAAGAGGCAAGACAAAAACTATCAGAATCAAATTTAAGATTAGTAGTAAGTATAGCAAAAAAATATATAGGAAGAGGCATGTTATTCTTAGACTTAATACAAGAAGGAAACATGGGATTAATAAAAGCAGTAGAAAAGTTCGATTATACAAAAGGATTCAAATTTAGTACGTACGCAACTTGGTGGATAAGACAAGCAATAACAAGAGCAATAGCAGATCAAGCAAGAACAATAAGAATACCAGTTCATATGGTAGAAACAATAAATAAACTAATCAGAACATCAAGACATCTATTACAACAATTAGGAAGAGAGCCAACTCAAGAAGAAATAGCAAAAGAGATGGAGATACCAATAGAAAGAGTAGCAGAAATACAAAAAATAGCACAAGACCCAGTATCATTAGAAACACCAATAGGAGAAGAAGAAGATAGTCATTTAGGAGATTTCATACAAGATGACGATTCACCAGCACCACATGATGCAGCTTCATTTACACTATTAAGAGAACAATTAGAGGAAATAATGCAAACTTTAACTCCAAGAGAGGCAAAAGTATTGAAATTAAGATTCGGATTAGAAGATGGAAAAGCAAGGACATTAGAAGAAGTAGGAAGAGAATTTGACGTAACAAGAGAAAGAATTCGTCAAATAGAAGCAAAAGCACTAAGAAAGTTAAGACATCCAAGTAGAAGCAGAAAGTTAAGAGACTATATGGGATAGGAGCAAAATAAATATATATACTAAAGAGAGCAAATATATTGCTCTTTTTCTTAAAAAGTAAAAGAAAAGGAAAAAATAATGGAAGAAATAATTAACAAAATAATAAGCAATAAATTATTAGTTTTAGGAACTGCAATAATAATAGTAATAATATTTAGAATTTTAGCATCAATAATAGCATATATAATAATCAAGATGTTTAATTTAAAAAAGAAGATAGATATAAGAAAAAATCCATATTATAGACCATTAAAAACATTTATAATAGTATTAGGAATATATTTGGCAATATTATTTGTAAAAGAACCATTACAGATAAATGAAAAAGCAATGAATATTATCACAAAAATATTTAAAATAACAATAATAGTATTAATATCAAAAGGATTAATAAATGGTTTATCATCTCCAAATAGTTTCATAATCAAGTGGCAAAAAAAGATGACGCAAGATGGAATAAATACTACAACTAGTATAGTAATATTGAAAATTTTAAAGATATTAGTGTATATAGGTGCAACAGTAATAATAATACAAGAAATGAACTATGATTTAAGTGGATTAATAACAGGATTAGGATTAAGTGGAGTAATATTAACATTAGCGGCACAAGATACTGCTAAAAATTTATTTGGGGGAATAGTTATATTTTTAGACAAGCCATTTAAAGTAGGAGATTATATAAAATTACCAGAATATGATGGTACAGTAGAAGATATAACATTTAGAAGCACAAAAGTGCGAACAGTTGAGAACACAGTTTTACATATACCAAATTCAGAAATATCAAGTGCAATAATAACAAATTGTAGCGAAATGCAAAAAAGAAGATATAAAACAGATTTAATAATTGAATTAGGAACACCATTAATGCAAATACAAAAAGTTATACAAGATATAGAAGACATGTTAAGTGTACATGAAAAAGTTATATCTGATTCAATAAATGTAAAATTTCAAAACATTACAGACAATGGAACAGAAATAATTGTAATAGCGTATTTAGATATAGTAGATTATATGAAATTTTTAGAAAAACAACAAGAATTAAATTTTAGTATAATGCAAATATTAGAAGATAATGGTGTAGAATTAGCTTATAATACACAAACAATACATATTAAAAATAACAATAATTAATAAATAAATAAAATAATTAAATATAATAATTTACGCAAAAAATAATTAATATTCACAAAACAGACATAAAAAAAATATAAAATATACATATTAAAAATATGGATTATAAACCAAACTTTTTAACTTATAAGTCTTAAAAAGAAAGAGGAGAAAATATGTTAGAAACAAGTATTTTAATAGTAGATGATGAAACAAGAATGAGAAAACTAATTAAAGATTTTTTAGTACAAAAAGGACACAATATTTTAGAAGCAGAAGATGGAGAAAAAGCAATAGAAATATTTGAAGACAACAAAAATAAAATAAATTTAATATTATTAGATGTAATGATGCCTAAATTAGATGGATGGTCTGTATTAAGAAAAATAAGACAGGTATCTAGTATACCTGTAATAATGCTCACAGCAAGAGGAGAAGAACAAGATGAGTTATTTGGATTTGAACTTGGTGTAGATGAATATATAACAAAGCCATTCAGTCCTAAAATACTTGTAGCAAGGGTAGAAGCAATATTAAAAAGAGCATATGGGGAATCTAATGAATTAAAGGACTATGGTGGAATCGTATTAGATGAACAAGGAAGAACGGTAAAAGTAGATGGAAAAGACACAGAATTAAGTCTAAGAGAATTTGAATTATTAAAATATTTGCTAGATAATGAAAATATAGCACTTTCAAGAGATAAGATTTTGAACAATGTATGGAATTATGATTATTATGGAGATTCTAGAACAATTGACAGTCATATAAAAAAGATAAGGCATAAACTAGGAAAGAAAGGTAAATATATTCAAACTATGAGAGGCGTTGGATATAAATTTGAAATAAAATAAGATGGAGAAATTAAAGGAAAAACTAAATTCAATACGAATAAGATTATTTTTATCATTATGCGTAGTGGTAATTATAATAATTACGTTTCTAATTATAGTAAATAATTTTATATTAGAAACATTTTATTTATATAGTAAATCAAATACTTTGAAACTTGTATATGATAAAATTAATATATATTTTGATGATGATGAGTGTAGTATAGAAGAATTTAAAGGAGAATTAGAAAAGATTTCAATAAATAATAATTTTGAAATTTTAATAAAAACAGGAGATGGAATAACAACTATATATAATACAAATAAAGATTATCTTGGTGTAATAAAAGACTTCAATAGACTGGTAGGAAAGGTTTCAGATAAAAATACAGTAATATTAGAAGAAAATAATAATTTTGATATAAGAAGAGTTAAAGATACAGGAAATAATATAAATTATTTGATGTTATCAGGAACATTAAATAATGGATATATGTTATTTATAAGAATACCTATAACGTCAATACAAGAAAGTGTAAGAATATCTAATAAATTTTTATATTTAATTGCAGTATTTGTAATAATACTAGGAGGAGTTGTAGTATCATATGTATCAAGAAAATTTACAAAACCAATACTAGAATTAAACAATATAGCAAAAAAGATGTCAAATTTGGACTTTAGTCAAAAATATCAGAGCACAAATGATGAAAATGAGATAGATACTTTAGGCCAAAGTATAAATATACTATCACAAAAACTTGAGACAACAATTAAGCAATTGAGAGCAACAAACAGAGAATTAGAAAAAGATATTGAACAAAAATCTAAATTAAATGAAATGAAAAATAGTTTTATTTCAGACGTGTCACATGAATTAAAAACTCCTATAGCACTTGTTCAAGGATACAGTGAAGGACTTTTAGAAAATGTAAATACAGATGAAGAAAGCAGAAGATTTTATGCAGAAGTAATCTTAGATGAAGCGAATAAAATGGATAAACTTGTAAAACAATTATTAGAGTTAATGAAACTTGAATACGAGATGAGAGAGTTTGACAATAAAAATTTTGATATTATAGAATTAGAAAAAGAGATTGTAAGAAAATCAAAAGTAATGTTAGAAGAAAAAAGTGTAGAAATTAAATTTGACAGTATAGAGCCAATAAATGTAGTAGCAGATGACTTTTATATTGATCAAGTAATTACAAATTATATTACTAATGCTATTAAACATGTTGAAGAAGTAAATGGAGAAAAAATTATAGAAATTAAAAATGAGATTATATCAGATACAAATAAAGTCAGAGTAAGTGTATTTAATACAGGAAAAAATATTGATGAAGAGGATTTAGAAAAAATATGGAATAGATTTTATAAAGCTGATGAGTCACGAAATAGAAATGATGGAGGAACAGGAATAGGATTATCACTTGTTAAAGCTATTATGAATAATTATGGTAATAATTTTGGAGTTATTAACAAAGAAAATGGAGTAGAGTTTTTCTTTGAAATATAAATGTTATATTAATAAAATTTTTGAAAATTAAAATTAACTAATTTATAAATGGTTAATAACTATTGACCATAATAAATTAGTTAATTTATTATATGTAAAAAGTAAGAATAAAATTTTATAGATGGTAACATTGAGACTTTCCTAAGAATATAAAAAACAAGAATAAAAATCCCAATAAATGCAAACAATAACAAAAAATGCGAAGAGAGGGATAGTTTTGGAAACGAAAAAAGTATTACAAATAAATGGAATAGCAGTAGACAAGAATCAATTAAAAAAACAATTAGAAAATATAGCAGTTACACATAATTTGAAATCAAAAACAGACAAGTCAACATATCCAATACCAAGAATGATAGAAAACTATGAAGTGATAAAAACTGTATATAAAATGTTAAACGATAATTTAAAACAAGAAATAACAATACATCCAGCGGGAGAGTGGTTACTAGATAATTTTTATATAATAGAAGAAATAGTAAAGGTAATAAAAAAAGAACTAACACAAAAAAAGTACCAAAACTTTGTAGGCATAAAAAGTGGAAAATATGAAGGATATGCAAGAATATATGTATTAGCATCAGAAATAGTAGCATATACAGATAACAAAATAAATAGAGAAGAACTAGAAGAATATCTAGTAGCATATCAAAAAGCAAAATATTTAAGTATGGAAGAAGTATGGAATATAGGAATATTCTTGCAAATAGCAATAATAGAAAATATCAGAGAAATATGCGAAAAAATATATAGTTCACAAATACAAAAAATAAAAGCGAAAAATATAATAGAAAAAACATTAGAAAAGGAGCAAGTTAATACAAAAGAGAGTAATATAATAAAAAAAGAAGTAAATAAAAAAATAAAATTAAATGAGATAGATAATTCAAGATATGCATATATAGAATATATGTCATATACTCTAAAAAAGTATGGAAAAAAAGCATATAGTTATCAAAAAACATTAGAAGAAATAATAAGTAGAACAGGAATAACAGTACAAGAAGCAATAAAAAGAGAACATATAGATATAGCAGTAAGGAAAGTATCAATTGGAAATGGAATATTAAGTTTAAAAGCAATACAAAGAATGAATTTCTCAGAAATATTTGAGAAAGTAAATGGAATAGAAGAATTACTAAGACAAGATCCAGCAGGTGTATATGAAAAAATGGATTACAAAACAAAGGAATATTATAGAAATCAAATAAAAGAAATAGGATATGAAACAAAAATATCAGAAATTTATATAACACAAAAACTATTGGAATTAGCTAATGATTATGAAGAAGGAAGCAGAAAAAGTCATGTAGGTTATTATCTAATAGATAAGGGAATAAAAGATTTATATAAAAAATTAGGATATAAATACAAAGATATACAAAAGGAAAATAAAATGAAGATATATATTTTAACAACAATATTTTTCAGTATATCAATATCAATAATATTAGGTTTAACATTAAATAAAAGTGAAAATATAATTTATGGAATAATAGGGTCAATATTATTAATAATACCAATATCAGAGATTATAATACAAATAATGCAATATATATTAGGTAAAATAATAAAACCAAAGATAATACCCAAAATGGATTTTACAAATGGAATAGATAAAGAAAATGCAACTTTTGTGGTAATACCAACAATAGTAAAGACAAGAGAAAAAGTAAGAGAATTAGCAAGAAAATTAGAAGTATTTTATTTAGCTAACAAAAGTGAAAACTTATATTTTGCAATATTAGGAGATTGCTCAGAAAGTAAGAGAGAAGAAGAGAGTTTCGATGGAGAAGTAATAGAAACAGGAATAAAGGAAATAGAAAAATTAAATAAAAAATATTCAAAGGAATATCCAAAATTTAATTTTATATATAGAAAAAGACAATGGAATAAACAAGAAAATTCATATTTAGGTTGGGAAAGAAAAAGGGGTTATTTAAACCAATTTAATCAATTTTTATTAGGACAAGAACAAGGAAATTTTAGAATAAATACAATACCCAAACAAAATATGCCACATATAAAATATGTAATAACATTGGACTCAGATACAGATTTACCTATAGAGACAGCAGCAGAATTGATAGGAGCGATGGCACATATATTAAACAAACCAATAATAGATGAAAACAAAAATATTGTTATAGAAGGATATGGAATCATGCAACCAAGGATAGGCGTAAAATTAGATGTAAGTTATAAGAACTTATTTACAAAAATATTTGCAGGACAGGGAGGAACAGATTTATATTCAAATGCTATATCAGATGTGTATCAAGATAATTTTGGAGAAGGAATATTTACAGGAAAGGGAATATATGACTTAAATGTGTTTAATACAGTTATGAAAGGTTCTATACCTGAAAATACAGTATTAAGTCATGACTTGTTGGAAGGATGTTATTTAAGGTGTGGACTAGTTTCAGATATTATGTTAATTGATGATTATCCAAGTAAATATATGAGTCATATAAATAGACTAGCAAGATGGACAAGAGGAGACTGGCAAATTATAAAATGGTTGAAAAATAAACAGTTAAATGTAATATCAAAGTATAAAATATTTGATAATTTACGAAGAAGTTTATTAGAAATTGCAACTATAGTTTGTATGGCATATTTTATAAAAAACAAAATCTTAATAGCTATATCACTTCTTGCAATTGTTATACCATATATATTGGAAATAATTAATTATGTAATATTCAGAAAAGAAGGAGAAAAATATCAAAAGACATTTATACACAAAGTAGGAACAATACAAGGGGCAATATATAGGATAGCATTAACAATAGGAACATTGCCTTATAAAGCATATATGTCACTTGTAGCAATATCAAAGACCTTATATAGATTAATAATATCGCACAAGAATCTACTAGAATGGACTACATCAGAAGAAGCTGAAAAAACTTCAAAAACAGATTTATTGTCATATTATAAGATAATGTTATCTAATATAGTATTAGGAGTATTGATTATAATTTTAGCGATAAAAGACAGAAATATATTTGAAATAATGATAGGGATATTATGGATTATAACTCCTGGAATAATGTGTCATATAAGTAAAACTCCAAAAGAGAATAAAAAAGTTAATGAAATTACAAATCAAGAAAAGAATTATATTATAGATGTGGCAAAAAGAACCTGGAACTTTTTTGAAAATTATATTACAAAAGAAAATAATTATTTGATAATAGATAATTATCAAGAAGGAAGAATTCCACAAGTAGTACAAAGAACATCATCAACAAACATTGGATTATCTTTACTTGCTATAATATCAAGTTATGATATGCAGTTTATTTCAAAAGATAGAGCAATAAATTTGTTAGAGAAAATAATAGATATTGTAGAAAGTTTACCAAAATGGAATGGTCATTTATATAATTGGTATAATACAAAAACGATGCAAAGTTTAGTGCCAAGATATGTATCGACTGTAGATAGTGGTAACTTTGTAGGATATTTATATGTAACGAGAGGATTTATAAGTGATTTATTAGAAAAATATAAGAATTTACAATTAAAAATAATAGTAAAAAATAATAAAAAGAAAAGTAAGAATAAAAAGGCAGAAAAGGTAAAAAAATATAAAGGAAGAAAAAGAATAGAGAAATTAAATCATATAGAAAAACTATGTAAGATGGAAAAACAATTAACTATGCTAATAAAAAATACAGATTTCTCAGTATTATATAGTCAAGAACAAAGATTATTTTCAATAGGATTTAATGTAGAAGAAAATAAATTAACAGATTCATATTATGATTTATTAGCTTCAGAAGCAAGACAAGCAAGTATTGTTGCAATAGCAAAAAAGGATGTACCAGTAAAACATTGGCATAATTTAAGTAGAACTCTTACAAATTTAAATGAATACAAAGGACTTATATCTTGGTCAGGAACAGCATTTGAGTATTTAATGCCAAATATAAATATACCAGTATATAAAGGAAGTCTAATGGATGAATCATGTAAATTTATGATAATGAGTCAAAAGGAATATGCAAAAAAATTGGGAATATCGTGGGGAATATCAGAAGCGGCATTTAATCTAAAAGATTTACAGTCAAATTATCAGTATAAAGCATTTGGAATACCATGGCTAGGGCTAAAAAGAGGATTAGCAGATGAGATGGTAGTTTCAAGCTATGGAAGCATATTAGCTATAAACTATGTGCCAAAAGATGTTATAAAAAATCTAAAAGAATTAGAAAATCAAGGCATGCTTAATAAATATGGATTTTACGAAGCAATAGATTATACACCAGAACGATTAGGAAAAGGAGAGACATCATCAGTTGTAAGGACATATATGGCACATCATCAAGCACTTATATTATTATCCATCAATAATTTATTAAATGATAATATATTTCAAAAAAGATTTATGTATAATCCAGAAATAGAGGGAACACAGATACTATTGCAAGAAAGAATGCCTGAAACATTTATAATTACAAAGGAGACAAAAGAAAAAATCGAAAAAATAAAATATAAAGATTATGAAGGATATTCAGAGCAAATGTTTAACAAAATTGATGAGAGAGTAATTAGAGGAAATGTAATATCTAATACTAACTATACTATAGGAATAAATCAAAAAGGAAATGGATTTAGTAAATTTGGAGATATCTATATAAATAGATACAAAAAAACGTCAGAAGAAAATCAGGGAATATTTTTATATGTAAAAAATATTCAAACAAATAAAATATGGTCAACAAATTATATGAATTCAAATGATACTGTGAAAAATGAAAATTATAGTATAAGTTTTATGCCAGATAGAATAAAACAAAAAATGATAGTAGATGGAATAAAGACAACAATGAATGTAACAGTAAGTTCAGATGACCCAGTTGAAATAAGAAGATTAGAAATTACAAATAATACAAATACAGAGCAAACATTGGAAGTAGTAAGCTATTTTGAACCAATATTATCAAAAAAGGAACAAGATTATGCGCATCAAGCATTTAATAATCTGTTTTTAGTATATGAGTATGACGAAAAAAGCGGAGCATTAATTGTTAAAAGAAAAAAGAGAGGAACAAATGACAGAGAAGTTTATTTAGCGACTAAATTATCCACAAATGCTGAACAAATTGGGGAAACCGAATATGAAATTGATAAAGAAAAGTTTATAGGTAGAGGAAATTTAGAAGTTCCAAAGATGATAAAACAGTCATTACCATTCTCAAAAAATGTAGGACTAGTGACAGAACCAATCGTAGCTATGAAGAATATAGTGAAGGTTTTACCAGAAGAAACAGTATTTGTTGATTTAATTATATCAGTAGAAAATGATAGGGAACAATGTGTACAGAATTTAGAAAAATATCAGATTAGTAATATAGAAAGAACATTTGAAATTTCTAAGGCAAGATGCGAAGCAGAAAGTAGATATCTAAATGTAAAAGGAAAAGAAATTGAATTATATCAAAAAATGCTTTCATATATTTTATTTGATAATCCATTAAAATCGAAATGGCTAAAAAATGTACCTAAAGAAAAGTATAGTCAATGTGAATTATGGAAATATGGAATTTCAGGAGATATGCCAATTATATTAGTACAGATTAGAAATATTAATGATGTATATGTAATTAAACAGGTATTAAAGGCTTATGAATTTTTTAGAACAAAAAATATATTTGTAGAGATGGTTATTTTAAATGAAGAAAAGTATAGTTATGAGAGCTATGTTAGAGATGAAATAGAAAAGGAAATTGCTAATAGCAATATGACTTATTTGAAAAATATAAGAAGTGGAATATTTTTATTAGAGAAAAGTAAAATGGATATAAAAGATGTAAATTTAATAAAATTTGTTTCAAGTATAATCATAGATAGTCACTTGGGAAATTTAAAAACAGTTATAAATGATATGGAGGATGATGAACTTGGAAAGTAAAGATTTAAAATATTATAATGAATATGGTGGATTTTCACAAGATGGAAAAGAATATATTATAAAACTCAACAAAGATAATAGGTTACCAGCAGTATGGTGTAATGTGTTAGCAAATGAAAACTTTGGAACAATTGTAACAGAGAACATGGGAGGATATACATGGTACAAAAATAGTAGACTAAATAGAATTACAGCTTGGAACAATTCATCAACTATGGATGTACCTTCAGAAGTTATATATTTAAAAGATAAAGAGAAAAATTTAGTATGGTCATTAGGAGCTAATCCAATGCCAGATGATAATGATTATAATGTTATATATGGTTTTGGATATAGCAAATATATTCATCAAAGTATTAATGTTATTCAGGAAACTGAAATTTTTATACCAAAAGAAGATAACTGTAAAGTAAATATAATAACTTTAAAAAACACAGAACCAATAAAAAAGAAAATGAAATTAGTATACTATATAAAACCAGTAATAGGAGAAGATGAAATAAAAAGTAATGGATTTATAAATGTTGAATTAGAAAAGAATAATAATGTAGTAATAGCAAGAAATTTATATGATTCAGAAACCAATAATCAATTAATTTATGTGTCAAGTAGCGAGAAAATACACAGTTTTACAGGAAATAAAAAGGCTTTTTTAGGTGGAAATGGACTGGCTAATCCAGTAGGAATTCATTTAGAAAAATTAGATGAATCAAGTGGTTTGGGATATGATAGTTGCATAGCAATAGAATTTGATGTAGATTTAGAAAGTTTTGAGACAAAGGAGATTTCGCTAACATTAGGAGCAGTTGTAGAAAATGAGTTAAATGAATTGAATCAAGATAATAATCAAATTGGAACAAATGAAATGATAGAAAATAATGAATATAAGGAAATATCATACAAATATAGTAAGATTCAAAATTGTAAAATGGAGCTTGAAAAGGTTAAAAAATATTGGTCTGAATTGTTAGGGAAAGTTTATGTAGAGACACCATTGGAATCAATGAATATAATGTTAAATGGTTGGATTATGTATCAAACGATAAGCTCTAGATTAATGGGAAAAACAGGATTTTATCAATCAGGAGGCGCATATGGTTTTAGAGATCAACTGCAAGATACATTAGGAGCGAAATTTTTAGATATAAATTTAATGAAAAAACAAATAATAAAACACAGTAGTCATCAGTTCCTAGAAGGAGATGTTGAACATTGGTGGCATGATGAAACACAGAGAGGAATTCGAACAAGATTTTCTGATGATTTGTTGTGGTTAGTTTTTTTAGTAATAGAATATATAAATTTTACAGGAGATTATAAAATATTAGATATTCAGACACCATATCTAAAAGGAGAAATATTAAAAGAACATGAAGAAGAAAAATATGATAAGTATGAAAATACAGTAGAAACGGGAAGTATTCTTGAACATTGTATGAAAGCAATAAATAAGAGTTTGAATTTTGGAGAGCATAATCTTCCTAAAATTGGCACAGGTGACTGGAATGATGGATTTAGTGAAGTTGGTAATAAAGGGATAGGAGAAAGTGTTTGGTTAGGTTTTTTTCAATATTATATTTTTGACAATTTTATTCCAATATGTGAAGAATGGATAAAAATAAATCAGAGTTTTGAGGAGACAACGAAGCAAAATCAGGAGGATAAAGAAAAGAGAGAAAACCTAAATTTGGATATTTCTAATAATCCTACTAAGGAAAGTTTAACAGAAGTAGTTTCATTAATAGAAAGACTAAGTAAAATAAAAATTGAGTTAAAAAAAGCATTGAATTCTTATGCTTGGGATGGAAGATGGTTTAAAAGGGCATTCTGTGATGATGGTTCAGTTTTAGGTACAATTGAAAATGAAGAGTGTAAAATAGATAGTATAGCACAGAGTTGGTCAGTTATTTCAAACGGTGGAGATAATGACAAAAAGTATATATCAATGGAAAGTTTAGAAAATTACTTAATAGATAGAGAAAATGGTATAATTAAGTTATTAGATCCTCCTTTTGAGAAAAGCAAACTGGAACCAGGATATATAAAAGCATATCTTCCTGGAGTGAGAGAAAATGGAGGACAATATACACATGCAGCAGTATGGACAATAATTGCTGAAACTTTACTGGGATTTGGTGATAAGGCATTAGATTTATATAGAATGATTAGTCCAATTGAGCATACACGAACAAGGGATGCTTCAAATAAATACAAAGTAGAACCGTATGTTATTGCAGCAGATATATATGGTGCAAAGAACTTAGCTGGTAGAGGGGGATGGACTTGGTATACAGGTTCTTCTAGTTGGTATTACCTTGTAGGAGTTGAGTATATATTAGGTTTAAAAATCAAAAAAGGTATACTGACAATAAATCCTTGTATTCCTAAGGAATGGAAAGAATATTCAATTAGGTTTAGGTTTGGTGATAGCTTGTATAAAATAAAAGTTCTTAATGATAATATGAAAAATACTGGTGTGGAGAAATTTTTATTAAATGGTGATGAAATTCCTTCTAAAGAACTTCGACTTGTTTCTTCTGGCGGTATATATGATATTAATGTCATAATGTAATTTACTTGCTGTGAATTTTAATTATATTAAATTTTTTCAAAAGAAAAGCACAATAATATGTTCCGAAAAATTAAATATTTTGCTAATTTTAAAAGCATATATATTACTTATTTGTATAAAATGCTTATTAACAAATGGGCGCAGATATGCGCCTATTAGCAGATATGTTTTATTTCATTTCATTACTTCCTCATCTTTTTATTGCTTTATAAAGTATTTCTTTTTATTTTTGCTTGACTGTATAAAAATGTTATAATAAAATAGTAAAAATAAAGAAAGATATAGAAGAGAGGCAGAGTATTGGAGATAGAAGGAATAGTAACTAATATAATATATCAAAATGAAATAAACAGTTATGTAGTAGCTGAATTTGAAATGGAATATGGAGACACAATAATAGTAGGATACTTACCATTTATAAGTGAAGGGGATACACTAAAATTAATCGGAAAATACATAGAACATAAAGAATATGGAGAACAATTCAAAGTAGATATATTTGAAAAATTAATGCCAAGAACATTAGAAGCATTAGAAATGTATCTAGGAAATGGAAACATAAAAGGAGTAGGGAAAGCAACAGCAAGAAAAATAGTAAAAAAATTTGGACAAGAAACAACACACATACTGAAATATGAACCAGAAAAATTATCACAAATAGCAGGAATAACAAGCGAAAAAGCACAAGATATATCAACATCATTTATAGAAAATTGGGAAATATGGCAAATAGTAGGATTTTTATCAAAGTTCGGAATAGGAGCAGAGCATGCCCAAAAGGTATTTAAATTATTAGGAGTAAGTGCAATAGAAGAGATAGAAGCAAATCCATATTTATTAATAGATATAGCAAAAGGAGTAGACTTTAGGCAAATAGATAAAATGGCTTTAGACTTAGGAATAGAAGCAAATAATGAAAAGAGAATAAAAAGTGCAATAAAACATGCATTAATAAGAACAACATACAATGGACATTGTTGCGCAGTAAAAGAAAATCTAATAGAATTTGTACAACAGCTAATAGGAGTAAAAGAAGAAGAAATAGAAAATGCAATAATAGCATTAAAAGTAGCAGATGAAATAGTAGTGGAGAAACGAGAAAATGAAGAAGAATGGATATATTTAATAGCATTTTATAAAGCAGAAAAAAATATTGCAGAAAACTTAGTAAAATTACAATTAGCAAAAAATACAAAAAAGATACATAATGTAAAATCAGAAATAAAGAATATAGAAAAAAGAGAAAATATAGAGTTATCAGACAAACAAAAAGAAGCAGTAGAGATAATAAGTAATAATAATGTATCAATAATAACTGGAGGACCAGGAACAGGAAAAACGACTATAATAAGAACAATATTAGAAATATACAAAGAAAAGAAAGATAAGGTTGTATTATGTGCCCCAACAGGAAGAGCAGCAAAAAGAATGACAGAAACAACAGGAGAAGAAGCAAGTACATTACATAGAGTATTAGAAATAGGAAAAATAAATGAAGATGGAATATATAAGAAAGACGCAGATTATCAATGTGCACCAATAGATGCTGATATAATAATAGTAGATGAGATGTCAATGGTAGATATATTTCTGATGAATTACTTATTAAAAAGCATATATATGGGAACAAAATTAGTATTAGTTGGAGATAGCGACCAATTATCATCAGTAGGACCAGGAAATGTGTTAAAAGATATAATAGAATCAGGAAAAATTGAGACAATACATTTAGATAAAATATTTAGACAAGCAGCACAAAGTAAGATAATAGTAAATGCACATAGAGTGAATAATGGAGAAACTTTTTTAAGCAAAGAAGAAGAAACAGAAAATTCAAAAGAAGATTTTTTCTTTATTAGACAAAATGCACAAGAAAAGATGTTAGAAGAAGTAATATCATTATCAAATGGAAGGTTGAAGAAATTTGGAGATTATGATTTTTTCCAGAATATACAGATATTAACACCTACTAAGAAAGGATTACTTGGAACAAAAGAGCTAAACAAAGTATTGCAAGAAATATTAAATCCGCATAGAGAGCGGAGTATCAGAAAAAAGTAATACAGGCACAATATATAGAGAAGGCGATAGAGTAATGCAAATAAAAAATAATTATGATATATATTGGGAGAAAAAAGTGACTAATTTACAAAATGGGAATGAAGAGTATGAAACTGGTAATGGAGTGTTCAATGGAGAAATAGGAAAAATAACAAAGATAAATGAAAAAGAAAAAACATTACAAATAAAATTTGATGATGAAAAAGAATGTTGGTATGAATATTCAGAATTAGATCAAATAGAGCATAGCTATAGCATAACTATACATAAAGCACAAGGAAGTGAATTTGATGTAGTAATAATGGTAATTCCACCAACAGCACCAATGCTGTTAACAAGAAATTTGCTTTATACAGGAATAACAAGAGCAAAGAAAATGTTAATAATAATAAGTAATTCACAGATAATAGAATATATGATACAGAATATAGATAGCAAAAAAAGAAATACAGGATTAAAATATAAATTAGAACAAATTAAATAATTATGGAAGAACTTAGAGTTCGTAGTAGGAGGTAGACACAAGATAATACAAAAAATATTAGATATAATATTTCCACCAGTATGTGGGATATGTGGCAAGATAAATGAAAACTGGATATGTAATAAATGTAAACTACAATTCAAAAAATATTATAATTTTAAAATAGATAACTATAAAAATAATAACGCAAAGAATTTTGATGAGCATATTTATTTTTTTAAATATGATGGAATAGTCAGAGAGGAATTAATAAAATATAAGTTTCAAGAAAAATCATATAATTATAAAATGTTTTCAGAAATAATGTTTTCTAATCAAGCATTTAGTGAGGCATTAAAAAAATATGATATAGTAATCTCAGTTCCAGTAAGTAAAAAGAGAAAAAAGGAGAGAGGTTATAATCAAAGTGAATTAATTGCTCAAGATATTTGCAGAAAATTAGATAAAAAGTATGCAAAAAATATTTTAATCAAAACTAAAAATACAGTAGCACAAAGTACATTAAATAAAGAACAAAGACAAGAAAATGCAAAGGGAGTATATTCATTGAAAAATGAAAATAAGATTAAGAATAAAAAAGTATTATTAATTGATGACATATATACAACAGGAAGTACAGTAAATGAATGTGCTAGAGTTTTGAAACAAGCAAATTTGAAGGAAATAGGAATATTTACCATTGCAAAAGATTAAAATAGAAAAGAAGATATTCTTAAATAGAAATATCTATTTGTGAACAGTCTTCTTTTCTTATTGCAATGATGCTAGAACGAACATCATAAGCTCTAGGGTCACCAGAGGGACTAATTAAAATTGGAGTAATTATTGTGCCGTGGGATTAAACCTAAATCAAGTAATCTTCTACGAATACTACCAGTACAATTTAAAGATTTAATTTTAGCACTTTTATTTAGTTTCAAATCATTTAAATTCATATTTTTCACATCCTATCACTATAAATGAATGAGTATCTTTAATATATTAACATATTAACTAAATTAATAGTAGCTGTTATAAACTATTTTAATGTATATAAAATGTTATAATAAAAAATTGTCTAATATATTATATTTATGTAGAAAAAGAAAAGTTAATAATTTTTATATAAGATAATTAAAAACAGTTATAAATAATAGATGAGAAGAGAGAAGGAGAGGTATAATAAAATAAAAAACTGCTTATTAACAAATAGGCGCAGATATGCGCCTATTTGTTAATAAGCTAAATTTAATATTTAAGTATGTTTAAAAGGTAATTTACTAACGATACTATAAATTTTAGAACCTTTAGGAATATCAAGGTAATCTTCTTTACTAAGAATATTTAAGTACACAACACATATTGCATAAACTACAACTGCAATAAATAAAGCAATAATAGTAGCAAGTTTAGGTGCAAAAATATGTAACAATCCAATATAAGATAAGTATGAAATTCCGCCCATAATACTAGAAGCTATAAGAGGTTTTATGACAAGTTTAACAATATTATATTTGATATTAATCATACGCTTCAAAGTAATTAATTCAATACCAAGTACGAAAGAATAGCATAGAATAGAACCTACGATAGCTCCATAAATACCAATTCCTTCAATACGAACTAATATTATATTAGCTAAAAATTTTACAAATGAACCAATAGCAAGAGCAATTACAGGAGTTTTCAATTTATCTAATCCTTGTAAAGCAGAATTCATATTTTGCCCAAGCATTGTAAAGACAATAGTAAAAGCATATCCAGCTAGTATATAAGCACCAAAATTAGCATTTGGGAAAATTAAATCCAATATTGGTTGGGCAAAAATACAAAGACCAACAGTACAAGGAAAAGCTATTAATATAGTAAGTAACATAGATAAGGTGATTTTTTTTGCTATACCAACTTTATCATTTACAGCCTTTAATGCAGCAAGTTCTGGAACTAATGCTACAGAAAATGCAGTATTAAAAGATAAAGGAAGACCACCTATTGTATCAACTTTACCACTTAAGACTCCATATATACGCATAGCGTCAGTATAAGATAAAAATGTCATTAAGGACCTAGGTACTGTTATAGCATCTATTGTTTTATTAATAGAAATAATAATTGAGGTTAATGACATTGGTATTGCTACTGATAAAACTCTTTTCAATATTTTTTTCCTACGTTCAGGTTTATATTCAACTTGACTTCTCATTTCTTGATTAATGAATTTAGCTCTGTGTCTAAAGTATAAGAAAATATATACAAAACTAGAAATTACAGAGAAGGTAGTAGCTAAATTAGCAGCTACAGCCATGGAAACAGTATTTGTAGAAGTAATAGCTGCTGCAATTTCTACAAAAACGATAGTAAATATTGTTTTAATAATTTGTTCTAGAGACTGTGAGTTCGCAGTAGGTTTCATTGTATTTCTTCCATTAAAATAACCTCTGATTACAGATGATATGGCAACAAAAAATACAGATGGTGCAATAGCCATAATTGTCATTTTAGAATCTGGAATTTTAAGAACTATGTCAGAAATAAAACCAGCGCCTAAAAATAACAATAAACTTCCTATTAATCCAGCACAGCTAACTACAGTAAGAGCAACTTTAAAAGTCTTACTAGCACCTTTATAATTTCCTAAAGTTACTTTTTCTGAAACTAATTTTGCAACAGCACTAGGAATACCTATTGATGAAAGCAATAAAAGCAATGAATAGATTTGATATCCCGCACTATATAACGCATTTCCAGTATCTCCAAAACCTTCACGATTTGTAAGATAAATTCTGTAAACTAAACCTAAAACTCTAATTAGAACTTGAGAAAGCATTATTACTAATACATTTCCCATAAAGGAATTCTTTTTTATATTTATTTTTTCATTTGATTTGTTCTTTTTAAACATTATTTCTCCTTTGATATATTTCTTTTGAACTTAATTTTAGTTATTGATTTATATATTGATTCACAGACATTAAATGCAAAATTTACAAAAGGATTAAAAACAATAGTTAAACCATCTACAAGCTCTATAATATCTCCATTAAATCCTTTCTTGAAAACGTAAATACCATATTGAGGGTGGTTAGGACCATGTACACCTGAAACTCCTCTAAAATCATAAATATCACAATTTGTATTTAATCCCCATTTCATCATTTCAAATTGTAATAAGTAATTAGGCATTAAATTTCTATGATTATTTGAGCTTCCGCCATATAAATACCATACTTTATTACCATATTTTATAGGAAGTACAGCAGATATAGCTTGTCCTTCATATTCTGCAAAGATTAATCTTATATGGTCTTTACCCATAGCGTCCCACATTTTTTCAAAGTACGATAAAGGGCGTACATAAAAATTATCTCTAGCTTCAGTCGTTTTCATTATATCGTAAAAAATAGGTAAATCCTCTTTAGTACCGTCTCTTAGAGTAACACCCTTTCGAGTTGACAAACGCACATTATATCTATGTTTTTCACTAAAAGATTTTAACAATTCTTCTTCTGTTTTATTAGTTAAATTAATTCTTTCAATTATTCTTGGTTGTAATCCACGTGATGCTTTTTTGGTATCTTTAGTAAATTTATATCCCAAAGATTTCATAAGAATTTTGAATTCAGCATCTGCATTTGAAATATCAGGGTCCATCTTAAAAATAAATGCTTTGTATTTTTTTGCTAGTTCTTTTACTTGTTTTGTAAGATTTTGTAAAGTGTCTTTATCATGTGGATTACAAACAAACCCACGTGGTGCATACATCATGTTTTGATGTATACCAGGTATTTTTCTAATTAATACACTCATTACTCCTGTTATTTTATTTGATTTCTGATTTCTTACTATTAATATTTCATTTTTCCAGTCTGTTTTTACTTTTGCCCATTCTAGTGACTGCATAAAATGTGATTTTGGATGAGTTTCTAAAAATTCATTTAATTCAGTTAATTCTTTTTCAGATAAGTCTGTTATTTTCATTATTTTTAGTTTCCTTTCCTAAAAGATATAAATATGTTTCTTGTTGCAAATTATATCGCCTACAGAGAAGTTTGTCAATGATTTAACGAAGTTTGAAATATTCAATTTGATTTTATTTTTATTTTGGTATATCATATAAAAAAATTAATAAAAGTGGTGATAAAAATGTCTATCAAATTAGTAGCAAGCGATTTAGATGGAACTATTATAGATTCATATAATAAAATAGCAATTCAAAATACAGAAGCGATAAAACAGATACAAAGTAAAGATGTAGGATTTGCTATTTCAACAGGTAAAATATATTCGTCTGTAAAAAATATATGTGAAAATTTTAATGCAACATATGGAATTTTTGGGAATGGAATACAAATTATTGACTTTAAAACAGGTAAAGAGATTTATTGTTCATCATTAGATAAAAATGTAGTATTAACTTGTATTAAGTTAGCTAAGGAATATGATTTGCATATACATTTTTATACAAACACATCAATAGTAAGTGAAAAATTGATGTACATGGATTTAAGAAATTATATATTAAATAAAGAATCAAATCAAAATTTAGCTGTTCATATAGTAAATAATATCTATGAATTTGCAAAGAAATCCAATGAAAAGATTTTAAGATTTATTATTTCAAGTGATAAAGAATTAACAGATATAAAAAACGAAATTAGTAAAAAATTAGATGTTAATATAACTTTAATTAAAAAATATGGAAAATATAAAGATACTATTATTAACAAGGAATATGAATATTTAGATATTACATCTTCAAACACGAGTAAAGGTAATGCACTGAATTTATTAAGAGAATATTTAAATTTATCACAAGAAGAGGTAATGGCAGTTGGAGATAATATAAATGATACAGAAATGTTAAAAAATGCTGGTATTGGTGTAGCAGTAGCAAATGCATCAGAACAATTGAAAGAAATCGCATCATATGTAACTACATCTTCAGTTGAAGAAGGAGGTTTTGCTGAGGCAATTAATAAATATTTGGGGGAAGAGTATATTTATAGTTAAAGTTCAAAAATAGCATATTATGTATTTCAGCATTAGTATTTTCAATAAAGTGTGACATATGATTGACTAAACTACAATACATATTTTTAAAAAATAAAACTAATTATTGAAATGCAAAATAAGATAATATATAATGATTAAAAGAAAAGGGGGACTATATGAAAAAAGCAAAAATTTGCTTAATGATGATAATAACAATAATTATAATAGGAATAACAAAAACTGTAAGTGCAGAATTAAAATTAAATGTCTTAAAGTTTGAAGCAAATATAAAAGAAAATGGAGATATGGAAGTTACTGAACTTTGGAATATAAGGATAGAAGACACAAATACGTTATATAAATATTTCAAAAGAGATAGTAGTAAATTTTCTGGGATAGAAAATGTAAAAGTAACAGATATAACAAGTGGAAAAAATCAGTTATATACAAAAGACAGATTTTGGCAATATCATGTGACTAAAAATCATTATTATGGAGCAATGAATAAAGAAGGTAATTTTGAAATAGGATGGGGAGTAGGACTAGAAAATAGTAGTGCTACACGAGTATATAAGATAGAATATACAGTAAAAGATGCATTAACAAAATACAATGATTATGCTGAATTATATTGGCAATTTATAGGAAATGGATTTGAAGTGCCAGCGAAAGAAGTAGTAGGAAAAATAACATTACCACAAGAAGCCGAAAATAAAGAAAAAATAAAAGTATGGGGACATACAGAAGAATTAAATGGAGAAATATATGTAACTTCAACAAACACAATAGAATTTCAACTAAATGGATATAATAGTGGAAATATGTTGGAAGTAAGAGCATTAATTCCAACAGAAATGATAACATCTACAACAAAGTATAAAGATAAAGAAATTTTACGCGAGATAATAGATGAAGAGACACGATGGGTAGAAGAGGCAAATTCAAAAAGGTTAAGAAAAAAAGTATTAATAACATCAGTAGTATCAATAGTTTCACTAATTATAGATATTGTTATAATAATGAAGATAAAAAAATATAACAAAAAACAAAAAGAGTTAACTCAAAAATATGTACCAGAAAATAATATAGAATATTATAGAGACATTCCAAGAAAAAATGCAACTCCAGGAGAAGCATATAGATTAATAAATGAATCAATATCAGATATTACATCAGTAAATATAGGAAGAATATTCTCAGCAGGATTATTAGATTTAAGTTTAAAGGGATATTTGGAATTTGAAATTAATGAACAAAAGAAAAAAGAAATTATAATAAAATTAACAAATAAGCAAATTAATGAAAATGAAGAAATAAGAGAAGAAAAAAGTATATATGAATTTTTAAAAAATATAAAAAATATAGAAAATGGAATAACTGTAAAAGAACTACAAAAAGCAATTGAGAAATATCCAAGTAAAATAGAAAAATTAGTAGAGAATATAAATAAAAAAATATCAAATGGACTAAAAGAAAATGAACTCATAGATGAAAAAGCAAAAGATGAATATTCAAAATATACATCTGGACAAATTGTATATTTCATAGTGTTAGTATGGTCAATAATATCATCAATTTTTGTATTAATAGATGAAGCAAATATAATAATAAAAATATGTATTGCAAGTACAATATTAATGATAATAATAGGACTAATAAAATCAATAATAGTAGCAAAAAAGATAAATGTTTTTACACAAAAAGGAGTAAACGAAATTGAAGAATGGAAAGGACTAAAAAAATACATGAAAGATTATTCATTATTAGATGAAAAAGAAGTCCCAGCTATTACGATTTGGGAGAAATATTTAGTATTTGCAACAGCATTTGGAATAGCAAATGAAGTAATAAAACAATTAAAACTTGTGTATCCAGACTTTGAAAATGTATCAACAATAAATAGTACAACATTATTTATTGTAATGAATACAGACTTTAATAGAACATTTTCAAGTGCTATAAGTACATCAATGTCTACAACTTATTCGTCTGCAACAGGAGGCGGCGGAGGATTTTCTGGCGGAGGCGGAGGTGGCCGGAGGCCGGTGGTGGAGGCGGTGGACGCTAAAACTATAAAAAACAAATGGTTTATAGGTAAGTCCAATTAAAAACCTAAATATAGCATACAAGGAAAGAATAACAATGAGGTATGTAACTGACGAAAAAACAAGAAATGAATATAAAGAGTTTTTAGAAAAACATGAAAGATGTAATTTTCAACAATCAACAGAATGGGCAGAGGTAAAGAAACCAAACTGGAAACCAGAAATAATATTAGCAGAAGATGAAAGTGGAAATATAATAGGATCATTGTGTGTATTAATTAGAAAAATTCCTATATTTGGAAATATAATGTATTCTTCAAGAGGTCCAGTATGTGATATACACAATAAAGAAGTATTAAAACAATTAACAGATGGAACAAGGGAACTAGCTAAAAAATACAACGCAATAGTTTTAAGAATAGAGCCAGATATAGTTAGCGATGACAAAGAATTTAGAAATATTATAACTGAATTAGGTTATAAAATAAAAGACGATGCAAAAGACTTTAAGGATGAAATTCAACCAAGATATGTTTTTCGATTAGATATAAAAGGAAAGACAGAAGAAGAAGTTTTTGCAAATTTTAAGCAAAAGTGGAGATATAATATACGTTTAGCTACTAAAAAAGGTGTAGAAATAAAAGAAGGTACAAAAGAAGATTTAAAAGATTTTCATAAAATAATGGTAGAAACAGGGGCAAGAGATGGATTTATTGTAAGGTCATTAGCTTATTTTGAAAAAATGTATGACTGTTTAGCTCCTAAGCATATGAAATTACTTATGGCATATTATGAAGGAAAGCCAATATCAGGTGTTATTCCTATATTCTATGGTAACAAGACATGGTATCTATATGGTGCAAGCAGTAATGAACATAGAAATTTGATGCCAAATTATTTGCTACAATGGGAAATGATTAAAATGGCATTAGAGAGAAAAGATGATGTGTATGACTTTAGAGGTGTTTCTGGAGTTTTAGATGAGAACCATCCTCAATATGGTTTGTATAGATTTAAGCAAGGTTTCGGTGCTACTTTTACTGAGTTTTTAGGAGAAGTTTATATTCCATTTAAACCATTAACTTATAAATTATATAAATTTTCTGAAAAGACTTTTAGAACTTTGAGACAGTTAAAGATGAAGATATTGAAAAAATAATAATAAATGATGAAAATACCTATAGTTTCAAATAAAATAACTATGGGTGTTTATAATATGATATATTTGATAGAATATAAAATGAAGGAGGACATGCTATATATTATAGATAGCATAATTATAAAGTTGAAAAAAATAATAATAGAAAGAAAAAAATTAGAAGAAAATATTCAGAAAATAAAAAAAATGTCGGAAATGAAGGATGAGAAAGTAAAAATTATAGCAGTAGTAAAATGTAATGGATATGGATTAGGAGCAATAGAATATACAAAAGTATTAATAGAAAATGGAATAGAAATATTTGCAGTATCAAGTGTAGAAGAGGCAATACAATTAAGAGAAGCAGGAATAGAAAATGATATTATAATGCTATCAGGAATAGCAATAAAAGAAGAGATAGAAAAGTTAATAGATAATGATATAATATTAACAATAGGAAGTAAAGAAGATATAGAGATAATAGAGAAAATTGCAGAAGAAAAGGACATAGAAATAAGAGCACATCTAAAAATAGATACAGGAATGGGAAGATATGGATTTATATATAATCAACCAGAAATATTAATAGAGAATTTACAAAAAATAAATCGAATCAAAATAGAGGGAACATATTCACACTTTTCAAATAGTTATTATGATAAAAAATATACAGAAGAACAATTTAAAAGATTTAATGAAACAGTGACAATATTAAAACAAAATAATATAGAAACAGGAATGCTACATATATGTAACTCATCAGCATTTATAAAATATCCTAATATGTATTTAGATGCTGTAAGAATAGGATCAGCATTTTTAGGAAGATTATCATGCAAAAGTGACATCGAATTAAAATCAATAGGGTATTTAGAAACAAAAGTAACAGAAATAAAAGAAATAAAAAAGGGGAGTTATGTAAGTTATTCAAAGGCGTATAAGACAAAAAGAAAAACAAAGGTTGCAATAATACCTTGTGGATACGATGATGGATTTAATATAGCAACAGGAAAAGATATGTTTAGAATAATAGACAAGCTTAGAAATATTTCTAGAGCATTAAAAGATTTATTTAAAAAACAAAAAATATCAATAAAAATAGGCAATGAAAGTTGTAAAGTATTAGGGAGAGTCGGAACACATCATATAATTTGTGATATAACAGATAAAGATATTAATATTGAAGATAAGGCAATCCTTCAAATAAATCCAAAGTATGTAGATTCTAGTATAAATAGAGAATTTAGATAGAAAATGAAATAATAAAAAGGCATTTTATATAATATGCCTTTTTATATTAAAATAAATTATTTTGTTCATTTAATAATATATCTTTCAATTTATTTTTTAACTCAGGTAAACTTTCTTTAATAGTTCCCCATAATACAGATAAATCTACATTTTCGTAATCATGAACAATTTTATTTCTCATACCTCTAATACTACTCCAAGGAATAAAATTATATTTACTTACAGTTTCATCACTAATTTCTTTTACTAATTCTCCTATTTGAGAGACTGTGAACGCACAAGCAGTTATTGTCTTTTTATCATCTAAAAAGTCTTTTGCTTGTATTCCATAAATATATTGTTCTACATCATCAATATATACAATTATTTTTTGAATAATAATTCTATCTTTACTTTTCATATACGACAACTCCTTCATTTTGTATATCATTATATAATTTACTATTTTTTTGAATTTCTGATATTTCAATTAAATCAACATTTTTTTGTAGTTTCTGTACTAATTCTTCTAATAATCCATAAAAATAAATGTTTAATAATTGACCTTCACTATCTATTACTAAATCAATATCGCTTTTCTTAGTAGGATTATTTTTGGCATATGAACCAAATAATATTGCCTTTTTAACTGCAAAATTTTTAAATATATCATATAATATAGATTTTAATTCTTCTACTGTATAAATTTGTTCAGACATAATATATCCTCCTTTAATAATTTGAGTATAGCATAAAAAAAAAAAAAATACTATATTCTAAAGAAATAAATTTAATAAAGTGATTAAGTAAATACAATAATAGACAAAAATATATTGTGTATTTGCCTTAAATGTAGTATGATAAAAATAGATAAATACTAAATGCATTTAGTAAAGTATTTCTCATAAATAACAATTCAAAGAAAGGAGACTTAAATGAGAAAGAAATATGCAATATTGGGTATCGTACTTTTTATTATCGGTGTCATCGTAGGAGTATTTATTGTGTATCCTGGCATTTTTGCGTATACTCACAACATGGTACAATATGTTTTCTTAAATATTGTATCACAGGGGACTAGTTTTGGATAGTCCTCTTAGCATAGTATAAAAGCTTTAATGGACAAAATAAAAGAATATATAATTTGATAAGATACAAATACGTTAAATTTTGGAAAATATGTTAAAGTCTGTTGTATTTTAGTAGATTTTCTATTATAATGGAAAAATCCTATTCAAAGGAAATCTTTGAGGAAGGAGGTGCAACGTAGTGTCTTCATATGAATTAATCTGGCGATTAATCGTATTATTACTATTAATAATAGCAATGATGAAAGCCAAGATAAAAACAAAGAATAATCTTTGTGGCAGGGACTGCGACCCTGCTTTTTCTTTTATATTTAAAAATAAAAAAAGAGATATATCTGCGAAATATATCTCGTGCAATTCCGTGTCTTCAAACGAATTTACTAGCTAATGTTATTATAACATCAATTATATTATATGTCAAACGATTTTTTAAAATTCACGTTTAACTCAATTTTTAAAATTTGCTATCACAAAATATATAGAAAATAAATTTAATTTGTTGACAATCCGTAAGGAAAATAGTATAATAATACCGTTATGGCAAAACTTAGCAAAAATGTATAGCCGTAAGGGTATATTTTTTGCAAACAAAAACAAAAAAGGACAAATTTTGCCCAAAAGCCAAAAAGAAAAAATAGGAGGTGAATTTTAAGTGCCAACAATCAATCAATTAGTAAGAAAAGGAAGACAAACAGGAGTAACAAAATCAACTGCACCAGCATTACAACATGGATACAATTCAAGAAATAAAAGATTAACAAACAACAGAGCACCACAAAAAAGAGGAGTATGTACAGTTGTAAAAACAGTTACACCAAAGAAACCAAACTCAGCATTAAGAAAAGTAGCCAGAGTAAGACTATCAAATGGATATGAAGTAACATCATATATACCAGGAATAGGACATAACTTACAAGAGCACAGTGTTGTACTAATAAGAGGAGGAAGAGTAAAAGACCTTCCAGGTGTAAGATATCACATCATAAGAGGAACATTAGATACAGCAGGGGTAAAAGATAGAATGCAAGCACGTTCTAAATACGGAGCAAAAAAACCTAAAAAATAAAAAGTAGAAACAGTGCACTTTAATTCTTACTAAACTTAAGGTACTTAAATTTAGATATAGATTATAGGAGCACTTACGGGAGGAAGCACCCGAGTAACTTTGAATACTTATGGTATTCTAAAAATGCAACTAAAAATGCATTATGCTATCAAAAATAGCAAAATTGAAAGGAGTGAAGAAAAGTGCCAAGAAGAGGATTTATAGCAAAAAGAGATGTATTACCAGATCCAATATATAATAGCAAAGTAGTAACAAAGCTAATAAACAATATAATGTTAGATGGTAAAAAAACAGTTGCTCAAAGTATAGTATATGATGCTTTTGACATAATAAAAGAAAAAGAAGGAAAAAATCCATTAGAAGTTTTTGAAACAGCATTAGAAAATATTATGCCAGTTCTTGAAGTAAAAGCAAGAAGAGTAGGTGGAGCAACATACCAAGTGCCATTAGAAATAAGACCAGAAAGAAGACAAACATTAGGATTGAGATGGTTAGTAACATATGCTAGAAACAGACATGAAAAAACAATGGCTGAAAAATTAGCAGGAGAAATACTAGATGCAGTAGCTGGAAATGGTGGAGCATTTAAGAAGAAAGAAGATACACATAGAATGGCAGAAGCTAATAAAGCATTTGCACATTATAAATGGTAATATTAAAATGATGTAAAATGTTACCATATTGACTAACTGTAACTTACAAGTTCGCACAGTTAGTAAAACTACAAATGGTAATATTAAAATAATATAAAATGTTATCGTATTAACTAACTGTAGCTCATTCTTCGCACAGTTAGTAAAATTACAAAAGGTAAAATTGAAAGTAAGTATCCTTGAAAGGGGGAAAATTTAAAAATGGCAGAAAGACAATGTCCATTAGAAAGAACAAGAAATATAGGAATAATGGCCCATATAGATGCAGGAAAAACTACAACGACAGAAAGAATACTATTTTATACAGGAAAAAGTCATAAAATAGGAGAAGTACATGAAGGAGCTGCAACAATGGACTGGATGGAACAAGAACAAGAAAGAGGAATAACAATAACATCAGCAGCAACAACATGTTTTTGGAAAGATAATAGAATAAATATAATAGACACACCAGGACACGTAGATTTCACAGTAGAAGTACAAAGATCACTAAGAGTATTAGATGGATCAGTAACAGTATTAGCAGCAAAAGGTGGAGTACAACCACAAACAGAAACTGTTTGGAGACAAGCAGATAAATACCATGTACCAAGAATGGTATATGTAAATAAAATGGATATAGTAGGAGCAAACTTCTTACTATGCATAGAACAATTAAAAAACAGATTACGTGCAAATCCGGTACCAATCCAATTACCAATAGGAGCAGAAGATAACTTCCAAGGTATAGTAGATTTAATAAAAATGAAAGCATATATACACAAAGACGATTTAGGAAAAGAAATAGAAGAACAAGAAATACCAGCAGATATGTTAGAAGATGCAAAAACATATAGAATAGCAATGATAGAAGCTGCTGCAGAGCAAGATGAAGAATTAATGATGAAATATTTAGAAGGTGAAGAATTAACAGAAGCAGAAATAAAAGCAGGATTAAGAAAAGGAACAATAGCAAATACAGTAGTTCCAGTATGCTGTGGTTCTTCATACAAAAATAAAGGTGTACAAGAATTATTAAATGCAATAATAGACTATATGCCATCACCATTAGATATACCACATGTAAAAGGAACAACAGTAGAAGGAGAAGAAACAGAAAGCAAAACAGGAGATAATGAACCATTTGCAGCATTAGCATTCAAAATAGCAACAGACCCATTTGTTGGAAAGCTATGTTTCTTCAGAGTATATTCAGGAACAATAGAAACAGGTTCAACAGTATTAAATGCAACAAAAGGAAAGAAAGAAAGAATAGGAAGAATTGTACAAATGCATGCTAATCATAGAGAAGATATAGAAAAAGTATATTCTGGAGATATAGCAGCAGCAGTAGGATTAAAAGAAGTAACAACAGGAGATACATTATGTGATGTAAATAATCCTGTGATACTTGAAAAAATGGAATTCCCTGAGCCAGTTATTGATATTGCTATAGAACCAAAGGATAAAGCAGCACAAGAAAAAATGGGTATAGCATTATCAAAATTAGCAGAAGAAGACCCAACATTTAAAGCATACACAAATCATGAGACAGGTCAAACTATAATAGCAGGAATGGGAGAATTACACCTAGACATAATTGTAGATAGATTAAAAAGAGAATTCAAAGTAGAGTGTAATGTAGGAAAACCACAAGTAGCATATAAAGAAACAATAAGAAATAAAGTAAGAGTACAAGGAAAATTCATACGTCAATCAGGAGGTAAAGGACAATACGGAGATGTATGGTTTGAAATGGAACCATTAGAGGCAGGAAAAGGAATCGAATTCGAAAGTAAAATAGTTGGTGGAGCTGTTCCAAAAGAATATATTAAACCAATTGAACAAGGAATGAGAGAAGCTGCTGAAAGTGGTATTTTAGCTGGATATCCAGTAATAGATTTCAAAGTATCATTAGTGGATGGATCATATCACGAAGTAGACTCATCAGAAATGGCATTCAAAATAGCTGCATCAATGGCATTCAAAGAAGGATGTAAACAAGGAAAAGCAGTTATACTAGAACCAATAATGAAAGTTGAAATAGTAGTACCTGAAGAATACATGGGAGATGTTATAGGAGATGTAAACTCAAGACGTGGAAGAATGGAAGGAATGGATGCAAACGATGGAATGCAAGAAATACATGCATTTATACCATTATCAGAGATGTTTGGATATGCAACAGACTTACGTTCAAAAACACAAGGAAGAGGAACATATTCTATGGAACCATCACACTATGAAGAAGTTCCAAAATCAGTACTTGAAACAATAATAGCAACAAGAGCTAAGAAAGAAGAATAATCTAAGTCTGTTAAGACTAGATGATAAATAACTAAAAAAGAGTTCAAAATAATAGAATGAAACAAAGTTTATAAAAACACTTGCATTTTAGCTAAAAATAGTATAAAATGCAAATGTAAAATTTATAACCAAGTTATTAAATTTAAAAATAAAATAAAAAATAAATATTAAGGAGGAATTTTCAAATGGCAAAAGCAAAATTTGAAAGAACAAAACCACACGTTAACATTGGAACAATCGGACATGTTGACCATGGTAAAACAACAACAACAGCAGCAATAACAAAATATTTAGGATTATTAGGAAAAGCACAATTCACAGCTTATGATCAAATTGACGGAGCACCAGAAGAAAAAGCAAGAGGAATCACAATTAACACAGCTCACGTAGAATATGAAACAGAAAACAGACACTACGCACACGTAGACTGTCCAGGTCACGCAGACTATGTAAAAAACATGATTACAGGTGCTGCACAAATGGATGGTGCTATATTAGTAGTATCAGCAGCTGATGGACCAATGCCACAAACAAGAGAACATATCCTATTAGCAAGACAAGTAGGAGTTAAATTTATAGTAGTATATTTAAACAAATGTGATATGGTAGACGATCCAGAATTATTAGAATTAGTTGAAATGGAAGTTAGAGACTTATTATCAAGCTATGATTTCCCAGGAGATGACATTCCAATCATAAAAGGATCATCATTAAAAGTATTAGAATGTTCATCAACAGATCCAAATGCACCAGAATATGCTCCAATGAAAGAATTAATGGCAGCTGTAGACAGCTATATCCCAACACCAGAAAGACCAGTTGACCAACCATTCTTAATGCCAGTAGAAGATGTATTCACAATTACAGGACGTGGAACAGTTGCTACAGGTAGAGTAGAAAGAGGAATAGTAAAAGTAAGTGATGAAGTTGAAATAATAGGTTTATCAACAGAAAGACCAAAAACAGTTATCACAGGTGTAGAAATGTTCAGAAAATTACTAGACCAAGCTGAAGCTGGAGACAACATAGGTGTACTTTTAAGAGGTGTACAAAGAGATGAAATCGAAAGAGGTCAAGTACTTTGCAAACCAGGAACAATAAATCCACATACAAAATTCACATCAGAAGTATATGTATTAACTAAAGAAGAAGGTGGAAGACATACACCATTCTTCAATGGATACAGACCACAATTCTATTTCAGAACAACAGACGTAACAGGTATAATTGAATTACCTGCTGGAACAGAAATGGTTATGCCAGGAGATAATATTTCTATGACAATTGAATTAATAACACCAATAGCTATAGAAAAAGGATTAAGATTTGCTATACGTGAAGGTGGAAGAACAGTAGGTTCAGGAGTTGTAGCTGATATAATAGCATAATTGAATAGAATTATAATAATATCAAAGTAAGAAAAAGGATACGAATAGAATCCCTTTTCTTATTTTTTACCAAATAACTTTTTATTATTTCTTTTTAACACATAAAGGTTACATAAGTTATTGAAAATGTAGCAAATGTATGTTATAATAAAAGCGCTTTATAGCAGTAACTATAAATGAGTGAATTCACTCTAGAAAAAGAATAAAGAAGGAGAACAAAATGGGAATGGATTTCAGGCAATTCAAGAGCTACGTACAGACAAAAGGAATAACAAGTATGGCAGAGCTCGAAAGGAGGACAGGTATTTCTAGTGACAAAATCAAAAAAGAGTTTGAAAATTATCCTAATGAGTATGAGCAAATGCAGAATACGATGAAGAGAAATTGCCAGAAGGCGTAATGGTAAAAATCTTTCTTTAGTAAAAAGCAACTATAAACGAGTAAAATTACTCAGTACTAGAAAAGGAGAGCTTATGGATTATAAAGAACTATTAAGGGTTGTCAAAGAAGAAAACATCTCTGGTATGTTAGAACTTATCAATAGGTCAGGAATGTCATATTTGGATATTATAGACGAATTTGAAAAAAATAATGTCTTGTCTGAATATTGTGGTTTGCATGACGAGTTTATTAAGAACTATGAATCCAATCAAAAGTAAGCTTTGGGCGATGTAAGGGATGAGGAGTTGGAAACAACTCTTCATCCCTTACGGTTTTTTATACTCTAGGAAAGTCATCATAGTATGATGGCTTTCGGTAGAGGATAATTATGGCGGAATTTAGATTTCGTAGCAGTTTGCACTGCTTACGAAATCTTGATTACGGTTTTTTATTGTATAGGAGAAATCGAAGATTTTTACGTATACAACAAGGTTAGGTTTCATTAATCTGTGTAGCAAATGCACACCTTTCTTAATAATGTATGGTATCTAAAATAATATTATTATTGTATAAAAGTATTGCTTTTTTCAAAAAAGAATAATAAAATAAATCTATTAAAAATACAATATAAAACAGGAGGAAGTAAAATTGAGAATATTATTAGATGCAATGGGAGGAGATAATGCCCCAGATGCAAATATAAAAGGAGCAGTAGCAGCAATAAATCAAATAAAAGCAGAAATAATACTAATAGGAAAAGAAGAGATAATAAGAAAAAAAATAAAAGAATTCTATAAAAAAGAGATGGAAGAGATATCAGAAAGATTAAAAATAAAAAATGCAACAGAAACTATAGAGATGGAAGATGGTCCAACGGATGCAATAAAACACAAAAAAGATTCTTCAATGGTAGTAGGATTTAAAATGCTAAAGAACGGAGAAGGAGATGTATTTATATCAGCAGGAAATTCGGGAGCACTATTAGCAGGAGCAACATTATTAGTAGGAAGAATAAAAGGAATAGATAGACCAGCATTAGCAGGAATACTACCAGCATATAAAAGTCAGTTATTATTAATAGACTCAGGATCAAATACAAATTGTAAACCGATAAATTTACTACAATTTGCTCAAATGTCAACAATATATTTAAGAAACACGTTTGGGATAGAAAAACCAGCAATAGGATTATTAAATATAGGAACAGAAGAAACGAAAGGTAATGAATTGACAAAAGAATCATATAAATTATTAAAAGAAAAATCACCAGAATTAGGAATAAACTTTGTAGGAAATGTAGAAGGAAGAGATGCGTTTTCAGGAAAAATTGATGCAATAGTAACAGATGGATTTACAGGAAATGTATTTTTAAAAACAGCAGAAGGATTAGGAAAATTTGTAAAAAGAACATTAACAGAAAGTTTTGCAAAAAACGTATTAACAAAAATATGTGCATTACCATCATTGCCAGCAATAAAAAATTTAAAAAGAGCAATGGATTATAAATCATATGGTGGAGCATTGTTTTTAGGGGTAAATAAGCCAGTAGTAAAGGCACATGGAAGTAGTGATGAGACATTATTTGAATATACTGTAAAACAAGCAGAAAAATTTGTAGAGAATAAAGCAGTAGATAAAATGATTGAAGAATTTGAAAAAGACAGGGAAAGATAAAGAAGACAACCAATAAAAAATAAGATTTTGAATACTCAGTATAAAAAAATAAATATTTTAAAAGATTACTTGACAAATATAAAAACATATAATATAAATGTTAAAGATAAAAAGAAAAATTGTTAAAAATATAAATTAACAGATACGAGAGGGGGTGAACTTATAACAATGAGTTCAGAAGAAGTATTTGAAAAGGTAAAAGCTATAATAGTAGAACAACTAGGAGTAACAGAAGCAACAGTAACTATGGAAGCATCATTTATAGATGATTTAGGAGCAGATTCATTAGATATAGTAGAATTAATAATGGCATTAGAGGAAGAATTTGATATAGAAATTCCAGATGCTGATGCAGAAAAAGTTGTAACTGTAGGAGATGTAGTTGATTACATAAAAGAAAACGTATAAAGATATATGTTATATGGGCGTGAAATGTGATACAAATATCATAATTCACGTCCTTTTAATATTCTTTTTTATAAAAATAGTGATTTTTTTTTATATATATGATAGAATAAACAAAAACAAAAATAAAAATAAGGGGGAAACAAAAGTGAGTGAGGAAAAATATAAAAGAGTACTACTAAAGCTAAGCGGAGAAGCACTAGCAGGAGAACAAAAGACAGGTGTTGATGTAGAAACAGTTGGAAAAATATGTGATAAAATAAAAGAAATTGTAGAAATGGGAGTAGAAGTAGCTATTGTAGTAGGAGGAGGAAACTTCTGGAGAGGAAGACAAGGACACCAAATGGAAAGAACAACAGCAGATTATATGGGAATATTAGCAACTTCTATGAATGGATTAGCTTTACAAGATGCATTAGAGGCAAGAGGAGTTTATTCAAGAGTCCAAACATCTATTGAAATGAGAGAGATAGCAGAACCATTTATATTAAGAAAAGCAGAAAAACATTTAAAGCGTGGAAGAGTAGTAATATTTGCAGGAGGAACAGGTCATCCATATTTTACAACAGATACGGCAGCTGTATTAAGAGCAATCGAAATAAAGGCAGATATAATATTACTAGGAAAATCAATAGATGCTGTATATTCTGCAGATCCAAAAATAGATACCACAGCGACGAAATATGATGAGATATCTTATTTAGAAGTATTAGAAAAGGACTTAAAAGTAATGGACTCAACAGCAACTGCAATGTGTAGAGACAATAATATGCCTTTATTAGTATTTGGAATTGCAGATCCAGAGAACATAGTAAGAGCAATAAAAGGGGAAAGAATTGGTACAATAGTAAAATAAGATATAGCGAAATGATTTAGTATATAAAAAAATAAAAGATAGAAACTTAAAATTTAATAAATAATAAAAATACAAAATATCAGTTTTAAATTAAAATAAAACATAAATAAATTAGAATAATCAAGAATAAAAATTAATAAATAAAAAGAGGAGAGAAAGAAAATGGATTATACAAGTATAAAAGAGAGAATGGAAAAAACTATAGGAGTGTATACAGAAAAATTAGCAGAAATAAGAGCAGGAAGAGCAAATCCTGCAATACTAAATAAAATAAAAATTGAATATTATGGAACGCCAACGCCAATAAATCAAGTGGCAGCAGTGTCAGTACCAGAAGCAAGATTAATAGTAATACAACCATGGGATTTAACATGTTTAAAAGAAATAGAAAAAGCAATTTTAACATCAGATATAGGAATTAATCCAAATAATGATGGAAAGGTAATAAGATTAAATTTTCCAGAATTAACAGAAGAGAGAAGAAAAGAATTAGTAAAAGAAATAAGAAAAATAGCAGAAGAAGCAAAGGTATCAATAAGAGGAGTAAGAAGAGACGGTTTAGATGAATTCAAAACAAAGCAAAAATCAAGTGAAATAACAGAAGATGAATTAAAAGTAGCAGAAGCAGAAATACAGAAAATGACAGATAGTAAAGTAGAAGAAATAGATAAAATATTAGCAAATAAAGAATTAGATATAATGAATATATAGAAATATTAATTTAAATTAGTAAAATTCGCTAGACTTAATTATCAGAAAGGAAAATAAGAATAAGATGGAGTTAAAAGAAGAATTATCGAAATATAGAGAAATCATAGATACAGAATTAGCAAAATATTTGACAAAAGAAAAATGTCCAGAGCAAATATTAAATGAAGCAATGGAATATAGTCTAATGGCAGGAGGAAAGCGAATAAGACCAATACTAATGTTAAAAGTATATCAATTATTTAGAGAAGAAATTGAAAAAGTTATGTCTTATGCATGTGCTATGGAAATGATACATAATTTTTCTTTAATCCATGATGATTTACCAGGAATAGATGATGATGATTTTAGACATGGAAAACTAACAAATCATAAAAAATATAATGAAGCTACTGCAATATTAGCAGGTGATGGATTATTAAATTTAGCATATGGAACAATGACAAGAGATTTAATAGATACTAATAATATGGAAGAACAAAAAAATAAAATTAAAGCAATTAATGAAATTATAACAGCAACACAAAGAATGATAGCTGGAGAATATGTAGATACAGAATATGAGGGAAAAGCAATATCATCAGACTACTTAGAGTATATGCATAAAAATAAGACAGGAGCATTGTTTATAGCATCAGCAAGATCAGCAGCAATATTAGCAAATGCAAATGAGGCAGAATTAGAAAAAATTACAAAATATGCAGAAATAATAGGATTAACATTTCAAATTAAAGATGATATTTTATCTGCTGTAGGTGATGAGAATATATTAGGCAAACAAGTTGGAAATGATGCAGAAAGAGGGAAATGTACATATGTTACAAAATATGGTTTAGAAAAGGCAAAAAAGATGTTAGAAGAATTGACAAAAGAGGCAGTAGAAATAGCAGAAACATATGAAGAAAAAGGAGAATTTTTAAAAGAACTTGCAATATATATTAAGATAAGAAATAAATAGGAGGGATAAATTTGCAGGAACAACAAAACAAAATGCCAGAACACATAGGAATAATAATGGATGGTAACAGGAGATGGGCTAAATCAAAGGGGATGCCAGCAGGTCTTGGACACAAGCAAGGAGCAAAGACATTAGAAAATATAATAAGATATGCAAATAAAATAGGCTTAAAATATATAACTGTATTTGCATTTTCGACAGAAAACTGGAAAAGAACAGAAGAAGAAGTTAATGGATTAATGATGTTATTACAAAATTACCTAGATGATTATTCAAAGAGGGCAGATACAGAAAATATAAAAGTAAGAGTTATAGGCGATATAGCAGTATTGTCAGAAGGAATGAAAAAGAGCATAAGTAAATGTATTGAAAGAACTAAAAATAATACAGGAGTAACGTTTACTATAGCATTAAATTATGGTGGAAGAGATGAAATTATAAAAGTAACTCAAAAGATAGCAGAGAAAGTAAAAGATGGGGAAATAGATATATCAGAAATAGGAGAAAAGGTTATAGAAGAACATCTATATACAGCAAATTATCCTAATCCTGATTTAATAATAAGAACTAGTGGAGAGATGAGACTAAGTGGTTTTTTAATGTGGCAGTCAATATATTCAGAATTATATTTTATAGAAAAAAATTGGCCAGATTTTACAGAGGAAGATTTAGATATAGCGATAAAAGAATATAAAAAAAGAAATAGAAAATTTGGAGCAAATTAATTTGAACTAATGGATATATAATTGCAAATGATATTGCAATTTCTTAAAATTAAGAAAACAACTAAAGGAGAAAAAAATGGAAGAAGAAAAAAAGAAGAAAACCGTAGATATAAGTAGAATTTTATCAGCAGCAATAGGATTTCCTATTGTAGCAGTACTAATGATATTTGGAAATAATTATGTAATAGATATAGCATTAGCAATAGTTGGAATTCAAGCAATGAGAGAATACTTGAATGCAGTATCAAAAAAATCTAATCCAGTAAAATGGATTTCATATTTATCTTGTGTGATAATTGCAATTATGCATATTATACCAACTGAATATGTAGGATTAGTACAATTTTTATCAATTCCAGTATTAATTGCATTGCTATTTTTTCAAGTTATAGTAACAAATATGAAAACTAATTTTAATGATATAACATATACTTTTATAGGAATATGTTACATTGTATTTTGTGTACTTAGTATGTCATTAATAAGAGGAATGGAGAATGGGGTACTATTAATATGGTATTTAATATTAGCTGGATGGGGAACAGATGTATTTGCATATTTAATAGGTAAGTATTTTGGAAAACACAAATTTAGTGATGTCAGTCCTAAAAAATCTATTGAAGGATGTATAGCAGGTACAGTTGGAGCAATAATATTAACAGTGGTATATACATATTTAATAAATAAATATACTGATTTAAATTATTCATATTGGTTAACTGCAATAATTGGATTGATTTTAAGTATATTAGGGCAATTAGGAGATTTTGCAGCATCAGCAATTAAAAGATATGTTGGAGTAAAAGATTATAGTAATATAATACCTGGTCATGGGGGAATGATGGATAGAATAGATAGTTTACTATTTATAGGACCATTTGCATATATATTATTAGGACTATTGTAAGTTTTGAGACAAATATAAGCTATAAGATTTTAATATAATAGGAGGAAAAAATTGATTTCATTTATTTTTAATGCAATAAAAATTATATTTTTATTAGGTTTGCTAGTATTTATACATGAAGGAGGGCACTTTCTTGTAGCAAAATTATGCAAAGTCAAAGTAAATGAATTTGCTATAGGATTTGGTAAGACTATATGGCAGAAGCAAATAAAAGAAACGAAATATGCTTTAAGGATTATACCATTAGGTGGATTTGTCAGTATGGAAGGAGAAACAGAAACATCTGAAGAGGAGGGATCATTTACTAAAGCAAGTATTCTAAAAAGAATTGCAATAGTTGCAGCAGGGGCAATAGTAAACATATTATTTGGAATATTTGTATATTTTATTTTAATGACAACTATTGGAATTCAATTTGCTGATCCTGCGAAAGATACTTTATGGAATAGATTATATTATGGAGCTCAAGGCACAGGACAATTCATAGCAGAATTAGGAAATGGTATAAAATCAATATTTACACAAGGAATCTCATTAAATGAAATGACAGGACCAGTAGGTATATCAGAAATAGTAGTACAAACAACTAATTTTTCAAATTATATTTATATAATGGCAGTAATATCTATATCATTAGGAATAACAAATTTACTTCCAATACCAGCATTAGATGGTGGAAAGATAGTATTCTTGATTATCGAAGCAATAAGAAGAAAACCTCTAAAAGTAGAAACAGAAGCAATGATACAAATGGTTGGATTTTCTTTATTAATAGCTCTATCACTTTATGTAACATATAAAGATGTGATTAGAATATTTTAGAGTTATAATATACCTAAATGTAACAAATTTAACCATAATGCGACTAATATTATATTGAATTACATTTAAAAATATGGTAAAATAAAATTATATAAAATAAGCATAAGGAGGAATCCAGTTCAATGAAAGATTTAATTATTATAATTGTTCTGGTAGTACCAATAGTGATTGCCATTTTCAATTTTTTTTGGAATTTGGCAAATAACAACAAGCGGTGTATACTATGCATAGGATGCAAGAATTGCGTTAATTGTACATTTGCTATTTTGTGCAATGAATGCGAAGAATGCAATAAATGTGTTAAGTGTATGAACTGCTTTATGTGCAAGAAGTGTCGCAAATGTACAAATTGTAACGAGTGCATTTTGTGCAAAAATAGTGTAGGTTGTTTTGACTGCAACAACTGTTGCAATTTGCATGATGCAGAAGCATTTGTAGGCACATATTTGTGAACTTAGCTTTATATATTGAAAGGCGGAAGAATCTTCCGTCTTTCAACATTGAACTAAAATATTAAATAAATTATAATATTCGAATAGATAAATATTGTAAAAACTCCATAAATATGCTATATTAGATAGTATAATTTAATAAAAATTGGAGGAAACAAAATGTATAGGACACACAATTTAGGAGAATTAAAACAAAAAGATATAGGAAAAGAAGTAGAATTATCAGGATGGATACAAAAAATCAGAAATTTAGGAGGAATGATATTCCTAGACTTAAGAGACGAATTTGGAGTAACACAAATAGTAATAAATGATGAAGAATTACAAAATCAAGCAAAAGACTTAACAACAGAAGCATGTATAGGAATAAAAGGAAAAGTAGTAGAAAGAACAAATAAAAATCCTAAAATGCCTACAGGAGAGATAGAAGTAGTAGCAGATAAAATAGAAGTATTGGGAAAATGTAAAACAGTATTACCATTTGAGATAAATACAGAACAAGATGTAAGAGAAGACTTAAGACTAGAATATAGATTTTTAGATTTAAGAAATGAAAGGTTACATAATAACATATTGTTACGTTCAAAAATATTAAAAGCACTAAGAGACAATATGGATGAATTAGGATTTACAGAAATACAAACTCCAATATTAGCAAATTCATCGCCAGAAGGAGCGAGAGATTATTTAGTACCAAGTAGAATACATGCAGGAGAATTCTATGCATTACCACAAGCACCACAACAATTCAAACAATTATTAATGGTATCAGGATTTAATAAATATTTTCAAATAGCACCATGTTTTAGAGATGAAGATCCAAGAGCAGATAGAGCGCCAGGAGAATTCTATCAATTAGATTTTGAAATGAGTTTTGCAACCCAAGAAGATGTATTCCAAGTAATAGAAACAGTAGTACCAAATGTATTTGAAAAATTTACAGATTGGAAAGTAGATAAAGGACCATTTTTAAAAATACCATACAAAGAAGCAATGGAGATATATGGAATAGATAAGCCAGACTTAAGAAATCCACTAAAAATCCAAGATATAACAAGATTATTTAAAAATACAGAATTTAATGCATTTAAAGGAAAAATAATAAAAGCAATAATAGTTCCAAATGGAGCAGAACAAGGTAGAAAATTCTTTGATAATATGGCAGAGTTTGCTATACAGGAATGTGGTGCAAAAGGTCTAGCATGGACGAAGTTGGAACAGACAGGAGAGATTACAGGAGGAATAGCAAAATTCATAACAGAAGAAATAAAAGAAGAATTAGAAAAAGGATATAATTTAGAAAAAGGAAGTTCAATATTCTTTATAGCAGACGAACAATTAGAAACTACACAAAAAATTGCAGGTTTAGTAAGGATAGAATTAGGAAAAAGATTAGATATAATAGAAAAAAATGTATATAAATTCTGTTTTATAGTAGATTTTCCAATGTATGAGATGGCAGAAGATGAAAATGGAAATCCGAAAATAGATTTTTGCCATAATCCATTTTCAATGCCACAAGGAGGATTAGAAGCATTAACAACAAAAAATCCATTAGATGTGTTAGCGTACCAATATGATTTAGTATGTAATGGGTATGAAATGGCATCAGGAGCAGTAAGAAATCATAATCCAGAAATTATGGTAAAAGCATTTGAAATAGCAGGATATAGTGAAGAAGATGTAAAAACAAGATTCGGAGCATTATATAATGCATTCCAATATGGAACACCTCCACATGCTGGAGCAGCGCCAGGAGTAGATAGAATGGTAATGTTAATAGCAGATTCACAAAATATAAGAGAAGTAATAGCATTTCCAAAAAATAAAAAAGCAAGAGATTTATTAATGAATGCACCATCTAAAGTAACAGAGCAACAATTGAAAGATGTACATATAAAAATTGTTGAATAAAGAAAAAAGTTGAATTATAAAAGTGTATATATTCATAAGAATTATACACTTTTATTGATGTATATAAATATCATTTAATAGGAGGAAAATTAAATGATATTATTTAATAATAAAGAAGAACAAAATGAAATTAATTTTACAAAAATGCATGGGTTAGGGAATGATTATTTAATTATCAATTGTATGGATAATAAGAATAGTAAAAATGATATAGGGAGAATAGAAGAAAATAAAGATGATATATCAAAAATAGCAAGGTATTTGTGTAATAGAAATTTTGGAGTAGGAGCAGATGGAATTATATTAGTAAGTAAAAGTAATATAGCAGATTTTAAAATGAATATATATAATTCAGATGGTTCAGAAGCAGAGATGTGTGGAAATGGAATTAGGTGTTTTGCAAAATATGTATATGAAGAAAATTTAACAGGAAAGCAAGAAATAAAAATAGAAACCTTATCAGGCATAAAAGATGCATATATAAGAAAATCTAAAATAAATAGTGAAATTATGGAAATAACAATAAATATGGGAAGAGCTATATTAGAAATAGATAAAATTCCAGTAATACAAATATTAAAAAAAGATGAAATAGAGGATTCAAAAAATATATTAGAACTAGAGACAAAAAATGAGATAGTAAAAGAAGGAAAAAATGAGTTAGTAAAAATACAGTTAAAAGTATTAGAGAAAGAATTAGAAGCTTATTGTATATCAATGGGAAATCCACATACAGTAATATTTTGTGAAGATGTAGAAAAAGTACCAATAAAAAGTTTTGGAAGTTTAATTGAAGAAGATGAACATTTTCCAGAAAAAACAAATGTAGAATTCATACAAGTTTTAGGAAGTTCAAGTATAAAAATGAGAGTCTGGGAAAGAGGAGTAGGAGAGACATATGCTTGTGGTACAGGAGCATGCGCATCAGTAGCTGTTTGTAATAAGTTAGGAATTACAAAAGAAAAAGTTGCAGTATATCTAAAAGGAGGCGAATTAAAAATAGAGATAGATGAAGAAACACAAGAAATATATATGACAGGAATTACTACAAAAGTATTTGATGGAAAAATAAAAATCTAAGTAATATAAATGTTACTTAGATTTTTATCTTATAGTATATCAAAGTGCATTAGATGTATATTAGACTAGATTTTACAATTTGGGATATTGAAAGTCTCATTGTTAAAATTTTTAACTTTATCATAATCATAATTATCATCCAACATTTCTTCAATGATATCATGAATAATAATTCTTTCATCATAAGGATATTTAACACCCATATATTCAATATATAAGTCATTTCCAAGACCAGGCAAAACAATAATATCATCTTTGGTAGCAATAGAAAGAGCATATCTAATAGCTTCAGTTCTATTCAAAATAAGAATATATTCACCACCACTTTTCTTTAGACCAACTTCAATATCCTGTAGAATAGACATAGGATTTTCAGTACGAACTTGATCAGAAGTAAGAATTGTGAAATCTGCTAAATTTCCAGAAATCTCGCCCATAATAGGACGTTTAGTTTTATCTCTATCGCCACCAACACCCCAAGTGCAAATAACTTTACCTTTAGTATAAGGTTTAACAGTTTTTAAAATAGACTCTAGACTTGAAGGTGTGTGAGCATAATCAATCATAATAGTTAGACCAAGTCTATTAGTGACTAATTCACTTCTGCCAAAAACCCTAACAGTTTTTAAAGCAAATCTAATTTCATCAGCATTTATATTAAAATGACTGGCAACAGCAATAGCACCAAGAGCATTGTAGACCATGTATTCACCAGGAATAGAAACACAAACAGGTTCATCCTTTCCATTTACTGATAATGTAAAATTAATGCATGAATTTTCAGGTTTTAAATCTTTTGCAAAAAAGTCATAGTGTTTAGATAACATTCCAAATGTAGTAACATTTTTATTTGGAAATAATTTAGGAATTCTTGATGTATAATCATTATCAAGATTAACAACTAAGTTTGGAGAAAGTTTCATAAGTTCAAGTTTTGCATTAAAATAATCATTCATATCAGAATGTTCACGAGGGCTAATATGGTCTTCTGTCAAATTAGTAAATAGAGCAATATCAAAATCACAACCAGTAACTCTATCCAATTTCATAGCTTGAGAAGAAACTTCAAGTATAGCAACATCAACATTTTCATCAACCATTTTAGCTAAAGTTTCTTGAATTTTGTAACTTTCTGGAGTAGTTCTGTCAGTTACTTCTAACTGCTTGTCTCCAATATAAATAGCAATACTTCCAATAAGTCCAACTTTTAATCCATGAGCTTCTAAAATTGATTTAATCATAAAAGTTGAAGTAGTTTTTCCTTTTGTACCTGTAACACCAATAACCTTCAATTTCTTTGATGGATTATCATACAGATTACAGCTTGCAACAGCTAGAGCATTTCTAATATTTGCAATTGAAATAATGGGAACTTTTTTTGAAGTATTTATTTTGTCTAAATCAACATTTTCTTCGACTACTACAGCAGTAGCACCATTATCTATAGCTGAATTTATAAATTCTGTTCCATTTTTGTTATATCCATTTATTGCGAAGAATAGACCATTTTGCTTAATATTTCTTGAGTCTGAAGATATATTTGTAATGTCTATATCTATATCATTCATATTATGTATATTGATATAATTTTTTATTTCTGTGTTTTTTAATATTTTATTTAAATTCATAATTTCACTTCTTTCCTATTTGTTTTATTTATTAGGATTATATATCTTTTTACTTTTTTTGTAAAGTTGGGTCAGTAGGGACGTTGGTAGTGACACAAAAAACGCTGAACCTTCCTTTTCCCAATATATAGATAAATAATTACTAGTAAAGATTTATTCTTGTTTTTTATATAAAGACTAGGATGAAGCGGAATTTACTGCATACTATATATAGTTTATAGAAATTAAATTTCCATTAGTATTTTTTATAATAAATTGACAAAGAAAAAACAATATGATATTTTCTAAAAACAATAAATATAAAATAAAGAAGAAAGAATGAGAAAATTTTTATACAGATTTGTTTTTTTAGCAAATATAGTGATAGTGGAGACAAGAAAGGGATGATAGTAAAAATGAATAATTTATTTTTAGAAGAAGCGGCGAATGAAGTAAATCCAAAATGGGAAAAAATGATATTAAGAAGAGAACCATTATATCAAAAAAAATATGATGTGCGCTCACAATTTGAAAGAGATTATAATAGAGTGATATTTTCAACGGCATATAGAAGATTAAAACATAAGACACAAGTATTTTATTCTCCAACAATTGACCATATTTCAACAAGGTTTGAGCATGTAAAATATGTAGAATCAGTTAGTTATACAATGGCAAAATATATGGGATTAAATACAGAACTAACAAAAGTAATAGCAAATGCCCATGATTTAGGGCATGGACCATTTGGACATAGAGGAGAAAAGATTTTATCAGAAATATTAATGAGAGATATAGGAAAAAGGTTTTGGCACGAGAGGAATGGACTTGAAATGGTTGAAAATATAGAATTATTAGAAGATAATGAAAACAACAAACAAAATTTGAATTTAACATATGCAGTAAGAGATGGAATAATTTCACATTGTGGAGAAATAGATGAGAAAACGTTAAAACCTAGAAAAGAGTACATAGATTTAGATGATTATACTACTCCTAATAAGTATTCACCATATACTTGGGAGGGATGTGTTGTAAAGATATCTGATAAAATATCATATATAGGAAGAGATATAGAAGATGCAATTAAACTCAAGATTATAGAAAAAGAAGAATTGAAAGAATTATATAAAATGCTAGATTATAATGAAGAACAAGACTTGAATAATACCATAATAATTAATACTTTAGTATATGATTTATGTGAAAATTCATCTCCAGAAAAAGGACTTTGCTTTTCAAAAGAAGGATTGAATTTATTAGATACTATAAAGAAATTCAATTACAAAAAGATATATAATTCAAAATTATTAAATCCTTCACAAAGATTTTTTGAAGTTGTTATACATGAAATATATAACATACTAAAATCTACATATGATGGAAAAAATACATTGAAAAATATAGAAGTTTTAGAAAAATATTATGGTACCCTTATGCCAAATTTTAAAGAATGGTTAAATGAATATATAGATAAGGAAGATAGAAAGGGATTAAAAAATAGAGTGTTATTTGATTTGAATAATCCAAGAGATTTTTATCAAGCGATTGTTTATTATATATCAGGAATGACTGATAATTTTGCAATAGACATGTATAATGAGATAATTGAGTATTAAAGTAAGTTAAATAAATGAAGAGAGAAAGTTTAAGGTATCTCATTAATAATAGCATTTGGAGCTCTAGCAGGAGAAGGGTTAGATTATATTATGGGAAGACGCCATGGAAGAAAGGGAAAATGCTGATGCATTTTGCCCTTTTAAGATTCTTGACAAACATTTTTTTTTAGAGTATATTCAATGTAGTAAAAAGTAAACGCATATATGAGAATATTATATTGTTTTTAAAGAAAGGAGACCATAGCAAAAGACGGATAAATGAAGATGACAGTTTTATACAAAGAAAAGATAGAAAGCTATGAAATGAAAGATGCTAGCATATATAAAAGGAAAAATAGAAATAAAATCAGATGAATATATAGTAATAGATGTTGGAGGATTAGGATATAAAATATTCATGTCAGGAATATCAATACAAAATATAGGAGAGATAGGTGAGCAAGTAAAAGTTCATACATATTATAGAGTAAGAGAAGATGATATAAGTATATTTGGATTTATAACTCAAGAAGAACTAAAAATGTTTGAGTTATTATTAACAGTAAGTGGAGTGGGAGCAAAAGTAGCACTAGCAATATTGGCAAATATAAGTGTAACGGATTTTGCAATAGCGGTAATAAATGAAGATGTAACAAAAATAGTACAAGTTCCAGGAATTGGGAAAAAGTCAGCAGAAAGAATAATATTAGAGTTGAAAGATAAATTAAAGAAAATACAACAAGAAGATAAAATAACAGAAGGAGTATCAACTAATATAAAAATAGAAAAAGCGATAGAACAAAATAATAATATACAAGAAGCTATATCAGCACTACAAGTACTTGGATATAACAAGAAAGAAATAGAAAAGGCATTAGAAAAAATAGGAAAAGAAAATATAACAACAGAAGATATAATAAGAAAGGGACTAGCCGTATTAGGACAATAAAAAATTTAAAGGGATGAAAAGTATGAATAGTAAAGAGCCATTAGCATTTAGAATACGCCCCAAAACACTAGAAGAATATGTGGGGCAAGAGCATGTATTAGGAGAAGGAAAGCTATTATATAGAACAATAAAAGCAGATAGATTATCAAGTCTGATACTATTTGGACCACCAGGTTGTGGAAAGACTTCTTTAGCTAAAGTAATTAGTGAAACAACAAAATATAAATTTTATAAAATAAATGCAGTAACATCGGGTGTTGGAGATATTAAGAGAGTAGTAGAAGAGACAAGAAATTACATGATGAATCCAGTTGGCAAAAGTGTATTATTTATAGATGAAATTCATAGGTTTAATAAATTGCAGCAAGATGCACTATTACCATATGTAGAAAATGGAACAATAATATTAATTGGCGCAACAACAGAAAATCCATATTTTGAAGTAAACAAAGCTCTAATATCAAGATCAATGGTAATAAAATTAAATCCATTAACAGAGGAAGATGTGTTTAAAATACTAAAAAATGCTATAGTAAGAAAAGATGGATTAGGAGAATACAATATAAATATAGAAGATACTACTCTAAGGAAATTAGCTAATATTGCAAATGGAGATGTTAGAACTGCATTAAATGGATTAGAAGTAGCAGTATTAACGACACAAATGGATAAAGATGGAAATATAAATATAACAGATGAAGTGATACAAAATAGTATACAACAAAGGAAGGCAATATTCGATAAGAATGGAGATACACATTATGACAATATAAGTGCATTTATAAAATCAATGAGAGGTTCTGACCCAGATGCAACACTATTCTATTTAGCTAGAGCAATAAATGGGGGAGAAGATCCAGTATTTTTAGCAAGAAGAATAGTGATTACGGCATCAGAAGATGTAGGAATGGCAAATCCCAATGCGCTAGTGGTGGCAACATCTGCAATGCAAGCAGTACACATGATAGGAATGCCTGAAGCAAGAATTATATTAGCAGAAGCAGCAGTGTATGTTGCAACATCAAAAAAATCAAATGCTTCATATTTAGGTATAAATAGGGCAATTGAAGATGTTACTAATAAAGAAACAGGAGAGATTCCAATGCATATAAGGAATGCACCAGTAGAAGGAATGGAATCACTGGGATATAGTAAGGGATATTTATATCCTCATGATTTTCCAGGTCATATTGTGGAACAACAATATTTACCAGATAAGATGCTGGGAACAAAATATTATATAAAGGATGAAAATATAGAGTTTTAGTATTATACTAAAACTTTTATTTTTACTTTTTTGTGTTATCAGAAAAGTTATAATATTAACTTTTATTTTGAGCTGTCCCTTTATGTTTACTTTTTTTATTTTTGCTTGTTTACTAATAGGCTCAGATATGCGCCTATTAGTGAACAAGCTGTTTTTCTTATATAATAAAAAATAAAAACAAAATCATAATTAACAAAATATTGGAAATAATAAGATATTATGTGGAAGAAAGTAATTATAGGAATAATGGCTGGATTCGTAAGTGGATTTTTTGCAACAGGTGGTGGGATGATATTAGTACCAGCTTTTATACATTTATTAAAAATGGAAGATAAAAAGGCAAGAGCAACATCTGTATTATGCATATTACCAATGGTAGTAGTTAGTGGCATATTCTATTATAAAAATAATTATATAAATTGGAAAGTAGGAATCTTATGCGCAATTGGAGGAATATTAGGAGGATATATTGGAGCAAAGCTATTAAAAAGGTTAGATGAAAAATATTTCAAAATTGCATTTATATGTTTTTTACTTTATACGTCAATTAAATTTATATTTTAAGAAGAAGTTTCAAAACTGTCAGAAAGGAAAATTAAATGAAAGAAATTTTAATAGGTGCATTATCTGGAATAGTAAGTGGAACGGGAATGGGAGGAGGAACTGTTTTAATATTATTGTTAACCATTATTTTAGGAGTTGAACAACATATAGCACAAGCAACTAATTTAATATTTTTTATTCCAACTTCAATAGTAGCAATAATTACTAATTGGAGACATAAATTGTTGGATTTTAAAGCGTCAATTATAATTATAATATGTGGTGTTATAGGAGCTATTATAGGAGCAATAATTTCAAGCAATACAAATGTAAATGATTTAAGAAAATATTTTGGGATTTTTTTGGCAATTATAGCAGTTTTTGAAATTTATTCCTATTTTAGGAAGTATATATTTAAATCTGAAAGAGATACTATAAAAAACAAGAATAAAATTTTCTAAGTGCAAAGCCACATAAGAAAATCTAATTCTTCCATAATTATCTTCTAAGGAAATTCACCTTCTTTAATTCGTTACGCATAAGTTATCTGTAACTTACTAACGTTTGTACAGCTAACTTAACTATCCTGATGACTTTCCTTAGAATAAAAGAAAAGAGAGGTGATTTATATGAAATTTGCAAAAGGAATATTATGGGGAAGTTTAATTACAGCGGGAATATTAATGTTATGTGTAGAAAATGATATGATGAATATGAATACAAAGAAAATGACAAAAAAAGGTAAACAATTCGCAAGAAAAATGGGTCTTATATAAAATAAAGAAATATGATGAAAAATGTCGAAATTAAATTGAAATTATGTAGAGTATATGATAAAATATGCAATAAATGAGGCAATAGCCTTAAAAAAATTACTAAAATTGAATAAAAAGGAGAAGACAGTATGAACAAGCAATTTGAAGTAGTTTTAGCAGTTTTAATAATTGCGTGCATTATTGCAATTGTAAGGAGACATCTCTCACGGCAAAAAATATATAGAAGAGATGTTGCTTTGGTAGCATTCAGAAGAGGACATTCTATTACTGAAAAAGACAGTAGAAATTCTAAAAAGAATGATATAGATGAGACTACCAATGTACACACGCATAAATCCAATATGATACAATTGAGATGGAAACTATCAACATACAACACCATAGCAATATTATACTATGAACCAACAACACCTTTAAATGACAATCTTCGTTCTTTTGATTCATTTGAGATTCGCATTAAAGCAACAAGAAAAATTGGAAGATACAAAATATTGAATTATAAAGATTTTGAAGATTCTAATAGATTTTTGCTTTACCATAGACAGATTAATAAGAAAAATAGGATATTTAGTTTTTCAAGCGAATTTGAAGTGAAAAGAAGGGATGGAGTATGGTGTGGAATAACAGAACATTTATACAATAAAAAGATAAAAAAAATGATTTGTTTTTGAAAGTTATGCATGTAGAGTACAGGGAAATAGGCTTCTGCAAAGAAGCCTATTTCTTTGTACAAATTTAATAAAAGGAGACATTGAAAACGTCTCCTTAAGTTACTAAATAAGCAAAATCAAAAAGAAAGTTTACTTATAAAAATAGCTTCTAAAAATATTATAATTTATTAATTAGCACTCTTCTTCATGTTCCTTTTCTTCGCAACAACAAGGTTTCTTATCTTCTTTACAAGGTTTCATATCAAAATCACATTTATCTAATTTTTCACCTTTTAAACATTTACCTTCATGGAAACATTTAGCACAAACTTTAACATGTTTAACATCATCAACCCAAATTTGAATAGCATATTCTTTTCCAGGGCATAAAGGTCCGAAAACGAATTCACCATTTTTATCTGTGAAAGTATGAGAAACAGGTCTTCTTTCTTCTTTACCAAATCTACAGTCAACTTCTATTAATTTAACAACAGCATCACTAACTGGTTCTTTAAAGCAATTTCTTATAACACCATAAATAACATCACGATGATCTTCTGGTAAACTAATATCTAAATCAAATTGTTTACCCTTCTCAATAACGCCATCAACCTCAACAACAGGGCATGGTTTTTGTTTTTCAAAATCTAAATCCATATAAAATCTATCCTTTCTAAATTCTGCAATGAACATTGCTAATAATATAATATGTCGAAAAAATAAAAAAGTTGAAAGAAAACAGAAAAATAAATAAAAAACTGCGTACGCCACTTGACATAGAAGAATTTTATGAATATAATACGAATAACTGAAAAAACAGGAGGACAATAAAATAATGAACGAAGAAATGTTTTCTAATTATCAACAAATGTCAGACGAAAAATTAATAGAAAATATAGAAGCAAATGATCAAAATGCTTTAAATTGTCTAATAAAGAGATATAATGAAATAGTATATATGAAGGCCAATAAATTCTTTATGGTAGGAGCAGAAAAAGAAGACATGATTCAAGAAGGAATGATAGGTCTATATAAAGCAGTGAAATCTTATAATTTGGACAAGCAAAATTCATTTAAAACATTTGCCAATATGTGTATAGAAAGACAGCTAATAACAGCAGTAAAAAATTCAAATAGACAAAAGCATATACCACTAAATTCGTCAGTTTCATTAAACGCATCAGCTTATGAAGAGGATGATAATAGTGTATCTATAATGGAAATATTAGAAACGAAGTCAGTTGAAGATCCATCAGACATAATAGCAAATAAGGAATATTATAAATATATAGAAACAAAAATAAATGAGAGTTTAAGTGATTTTGAAAAGCAAGTGTTAGAACAATACAAAAAAGGACAATCATATGTTGATATTGCTACAAAGCTGAACAGCAAAGTAAAATCAGTAGATACAGCGATACAAAGAATAAGAAAGAAAGCTATAAAAATAAAAAGTGAATTAGGATAATAAAGAAGGAAAGCTATAATGGAAGAATTAGAAAAAGAGATTGGATATAGATTTAAAAACCAAGAACTGCTAAAAACAGCACTAACTCATACATCATATGCATATGAAAAAAGCATTCAAAGTAATGAAAAACTTGAATATTTGGGAGACAGCATATTGGAATTTGTATCAAGTGAGTATTTATACAAAAATTACCCTAAATTGAAAGAAGGAGAAATGACTAAAGTAAGAGCAACAGTAGTTTGTGAAACTAGTTTATATAAAATAGCACAAAAGCATAATTTTGGAGAAAAATTATATTTGGGTAAATCAGAAATAGCAAGCGGTGGAAGAAGTAGAACAGCAATATTAGCAGATAGTGTAGAAGCAGTGATAGCTGCAATATACTTAGATGGAGGAATGGAAGAAGCAAAAAAGTTTATAATAGAAAATTTAAAAGAAGAAATAAAAATAGCATCTAAAAATGTAGGACAAAAGGACTATAAGACTGTATTACAGGAAAAGTTGCAAATAAAAGGGGAAGTAGTAATAGACTATGTAATAGTAGGAGAAAAGGGACCAGACCATGATAAAGAATTTGAAGCAGAGGTAAGATGCAATTCAAAGTCATTAGCAAGGGGAAAAGGAAGAACAAAAAAACAAGCAGAAATGCAAGCTGCGAAACAAGCACTAGATAATATGAAGAGGTGAAGAAGTTGAAAAAGCAATATATAATTCCAATATTTGTACCACATTTAGGATGCCCAAATGATTGTATATTTTGTAATCAAAAATCTATAAGTGGTCAAACTAAAATGATAACCAAAGAAGAAATAAAAAAGACAGTAGATTTTTATTTGGAAAAAATAAAAGATAAAGAATCTAATATAGAAATAGCATTCTTTGGAGGAAGTTTTACAGGAATAGAAGTAGAAAAACAAGAAGAATTTTTACAAACAGCAAATGAATATATAAAAGAAGGAAAAGTTGATAGCATAAGAATATCTACTAGACCAGATTACATAGATAAAGAAATATTGAAAAGGCTAAAGAAATATAAAGTAAAAACAATAGAATTAGGTGTACAATCAGCAAATGATTATATCCTTAAAAGAAGTGGAAGAGGACATACATTTGAAGATGTAAAAAAAGCATCAAAAATGATAAGATGGAATGGGTTTAATCTTGGACACCAAATGATGGTTGGACTTCCAGAAAGTACAAAAATAGATGAAATAAATACAGCAAAGCAATTAATAAAATTAAAACCTAAAATGGTAAGAATATATCCAGTATTAGTGATAAAAAATACTAAATTAGAACAGGAATATAATGAAAAAAGATATGAACCATTATCTACAGTTAGAGCAGTTGACATATGTAAAGAGTTATATACAATATTTAGCAAAAAGGGTATAGATGTAATAAGAATAGGACTTCAAAATACAGATGAAATATCTGATCCAAAAGAAGAAAAAAGTCAAGTGGTATCAGGGCCATATCACCCAGCATTTAGACAATTGGTGGAATCAGGTTTATGGTACGATTCTATTGTAAACAAAATTAAAAAGCTCAATGTTAAGGTTAAAGAAGTAGAAGTAACAATTAATTCAATAGATGTAAATAATGTTGTTGGTCACAAACGTGAAAATATAACTAAATTAAAAGAATTATATGATGTAGACTTGATTGTAAAGCAAGATAACAGCATAAAACAAGGAAAATCACAAATTAAGATTACAAAAATTTATACAGATTTTGCAGAGACTGAAAAACAAGGATAATTATGGAAAAACCTTGATTATGGTTTTTTAAGTAGTAAAGATGTATGTTTTTGCACAAACAAAGTAAACTGAATATTATTATATAGAAAAATGCTTGAGGATAAAACTTCAAGCTTTAAAATATATGTAAAGGAGAAAAAATGGAGAAGATTTTTACAGTTCGAAATATAGTTATATATTTGTTAATAATAAATTTAATAGGATTTTTAGCAATGTATTTGGATAAAAGAAAAGCTAAAAAAGGAAAATGGAGAACACAGGAAAAAACTCTTTTTGGAATATGCATATTAGGTGGTGGCATTGGAACTATAGCAGGAATGTACAGTTTTAGACATAAGACTCAGAAATTAGCTTTTACTTTAGGAATGCCAGCTATTTTAATATTAGAGATTGCTATATTTTTATATTTTAGATTTATAATATAGGATTGATTTTTATGTAGATTTGATATATAATATAATCATCAAACCCAAGGAGGTATCGCATTATGGCTAATGCAACTGAAGGTTCTAACTTTGTAGGTATTCATTATCCGACAGAGGATAATCCGAAGTGCTTTAAATATCCTTCTCCTGATATCTGCTCTTTAATCGCGAGTGGAGAGGCATCAGCAAAATTCGGATGTCCAGATTATGCGAGGGTAGGAGTGCCTTACTGTGGATGTCAGCATGGATTGGATTCATATGATTGTGAATTTGCTGTCAAAAGATAGCCTTAGGGAGACCATCTATTTACTAGTTTCATTTAGTAAATAGATGGTCTCTTTTGTATAAAAAATGCGTATTTACATGCGTTTCATAAAGACTGGCAACAAAAAAAGAGGTACACATAAACTAAAGAAATAAAAAATATAAAAATGTAAACCATAATTATCAACAATAGGTTGTGAATAAAAAATAAAAAAAGAGCAGTAATAAGAGTTATTCACAAAGTTATCCACATTATCCACAATTGATGTGGATAAAAAAAGTAACAGAAAAAAAGAAAAACAGGAGACATAAAACGACAAAGAATACATAAAAATGAACCATAATGACAAAAAGTGAATATAATAAAATGTGAGGAGTGAAAAAAGTGTTTAGAAAATTTAGAATAAGAAGATATAATAGAGAAGGAAATGCAATGGAAATAGAATATACAGAGTTAAAAGAAAGAGTAAAAACTGGAGCAATATTACTAGACGTAAGAAGTGCACAAGAATATCAAGAAGGACATTTAGAAGGAGCAATATTAATACCAGAATTTGAAATAGAAAAAAATATAGAAAAGATAATAAGAGATAAACATCAAGAAATAGTAATATATTGTACAAGTGGAGCAAGAAGCAAGAAAGCTTCTAAAATCATGAGAATGAAGGGATATGACAATTTATATGATTTAAAAGGAGGACTAGATAATATATAGAAAAAAATACCAAAAAAAATAATAAATATAACAGAAAATTCTATTGAGATTTAAAATAAGATATGTTACAATGTAAAAGAAGAAATATAAAATTGTGGAGGACAAATGAACGGAAGGCAAGAAAATATACGAAACTTCAGTATAATTGCGCATATTGACCACGGAAAATCAACATTAGCAGATAGACTAATAGAAATGACAGGAGTATTATCCAAAAGAGAAATGGAAAGTCAAGTACTTGATAATATGGAAATTGAAAAAGAAAGAGGAATAACTATAAAATCCCAATCTGTAAGGATGAAGTATAAAGCAAAAGATGGACAAGAGTACATATTAAATCTAATAGATACACCAGGTCATGTAGATTTTAATTATGAAGTATCAAGGAGTTTAGCTGCATGTGATGGAGCAATATTAGTAGTAGATGCAAGCCAAGGAGTAGAGGCACAAACATTAGCAAATGTATATTTAGCAATAGACAATAATTTAGAAATATTACCAGTTATAAATAAAATAGACCTACCAAATGCAAGACCAGACGAGGTAAAGAAAGAGATAGAAGAAATAATTGGAATACCAGCAGATGGAGCTCCATGTATATCAGCAAAATCAGGATTAAATGTCGAACAAGTTTTAGAAAAAATAGTAACAGATTTACCAAATCCAAAAGGAGATGAAAACGCAAAAACTAGATGTTTAATATTTGACTCATTTTATGATAACTATAAAGGGGCAATAGCATATGTAAGGGTATTTGATGGAAAAGTAAAAGCGGGAGACGAGATACGATTAATGGCAACAAACAAGATATTTACAGTAGCTGAAGTAGGATATTTTGAGCCAGGAGAATATGTAGAAGCAAAAGAACTAAAAGCAGGAGAAGTAGGATATATAGCAGCAAGTATAAAGGTAATATCAGATATACAAGTAGGCGATACAATAACACAAAATAATAATCCAGCAGAAGAAGCTTTAAAAGGATACAAGAAAGTAACACCAATGGTATATTGTGGACTATATCCAATAGATGGAAGTGAGTATGAAGATTTAAAAGAGGCATTAGAAAAACTAAAATTAAATGATGCAGCATTAGAGTATGAAGTAGAAACATCAGCAGCATTAGGATTTGGATTTAGATGTGGATTTTTAGGACTATTGCATTTAGAGATAATAGAGGAAAGACTTGCGAGAGAATTCGATTTAGGATTAATTACAACATCTCCATCAGTAATATATAAAGTACATAAAATAAGTGGAGAAGAAATAGAAATATATAATCCAACAGAGTTACCACTAGAACAAGAAATAGCATATATAGAAGAACCAATAGTAACAGCACAAATATTAACGCCAAAAGAATATGTAGGAAATATAATGGAAATATGTCAAAATAGAAGAGGAATATATATAGACATGAAATATCTAGATGAAAATAGAGTAACTTTAATCTATGATATGCCATTAAATGAAATAATATATGATTTTTTTGACAACTTAAAATCGAAGACAAAAGGATATGCATCATTTGATTATGAATTCAAAGAATATAAACAGTCAAAACTAGTAAAGTTAGACATACATGTAAATGGAGAAAAAGTAGATGCATTAAGCTTTATAGTACATAAAGACACAGCATATGACAGAGGAAGAAAAATGGTAGAAAAACTAAAAACAGTAATACCAAGGCACTTATTTACAATACCATTACAAGCAGTAATAGGAGGAACAGTAATAGCAAGAGAAACAATATCAGCAATGCGAAAAGATGTATTAGCAAAATGTTATGGAGGAGATATTACAAGAAAGAAGAAGCTATTAGAAAAGCAAAAAAGAGGTAAGAAGAAAATGAGACAAATAGGTAATGTAGAAATGCCACAAGAAGCTTTTCTAGCAGTATTAAAATTAGATGATAAATAAAGGAGAAGAGAGTAAAGGAAAATGAACTCAAGAAAAAAAATGAATAATGTGCCAAGAAGAGATAATGAAAGAGCAAGAAATAAACAAACAAAGAATTACAGAAATGAAAAGGTTAATATGAGAACTAAAGAAATAAGTAATACAAAGGAAAAAAATGAAAAACTATTTGAAGATCAGGTTGAAGGAAGAAATTCAGTATTAGAATTGCTAGAAAGCAAAAAGGATATCAACAAAATATTCATAGCAAAAGGAGAAAAACACGGTTCAATAAATAAAATAATAGCAATAGCAAAAGAACAAAAAGTAGTAATTGTAGAAAAAGATAGAAGACAGTTAGAAGAAATGTCACAAACTGAAAATTGTCAAGGAGTAATAGCAATAGTACCGCCATATGAATACTGTGAAGTAGAAGACATAATTAAAAAGGCAAAAGAACAGCAAGAAAATCCATTCATAATAATACTAGATGGAATAGAAGATCCACACAATTTAGGTTCAATAATAAGAACAGCAGAAACAGCAGGAGTACATGGAATAATAATACCAAAGAGAAGAGCTGCAACAGTTAATAGTACAGTAAACAAAGCATCAGCAGGAGCTGTAGAACATATGAAGATAGCAAGAGTTACAAATATATCAGATACAATAGAAGAACTAAAAAGAGAAGGATTATGGATATGTGGAACTGATGTAGAGACAAATAAATATTATTATAACCAAGATTTAAAAGGACCAATAGGAATTGTAATAGGAAATGAAGGAAAAGGAATTAGTGAAAAAGTAAAGAAAAATTGTGACTTTTTAGTAAAAATCCCAATGCAAGGGAAAATAAAATCACTAAATGCTGCCGTATCTACAGGAATTGTAGTTTATGAAGTAGTAAAACAAAGAAAGTTGGAGGTAAAATAATAATGAAAAGTAATAAAAGTAAGGTAATATTAACAGTTGTAATAACATTGGTAGTTTTAATTTTAGCGATAGTAGGAACAGTAACATATTTATATTTAAAAACAGATATATTTAAATCAAATAAAGAAATATTTGCAAAATATATGGAACAAACAACAACACAAATAGAAAATGTATTTGATAAAGAAAAAGCAGAAGAAATAACAAAAAAAATAAAAGAAAATAGTAGTGAGTCAAAAACAGTATTAACGTTTAATGATGAGAAAAGTGAAGCATTAAGTAAAATATCAGTATCAATGGATATAAAAAATGATGCAACAAATAAAAAAATATATAATGATATAAAATTAATGAATGGAGAAGAGAAAATACTAGAAACAGAATATATGACATCTGAAAATTCAATATCACTAAGACTAACAGATGTAGTAAAACAATTTTTAACAATAGATGATACAAATTTAGAACAATTAGCAAATAGTTTGAATATGGAAGTAAGTAATATACAAGCTATACTAGAGCTATTAAGATATAAAAATACAGATAACTCACTAAGTTTAACAAATGAAGAAATAAAAACGTTGAAAGAAACATATACAAATGTAATCAGTTCTAATATAGTAAATTCAGATTTTTCAAAGAAAACAGATGTAATGTTAACAGTAAATGGAAATACAGTTACAGCAAATTCTTACATATTAACAATAAAGCCAGATAAATATAAAAATATCTTAAAAAAGGCAATGGAACAATTAAAGGATGACACAATAATATTAAGTAAGTTAGAAAAAATAGATACAGTAAATACAAATAATGAAGGTAATTCATTAAAACAAAACTATATAGATGTATTAAATAATAAGTTGGCAGAACTTGAAAGCATAGAATATAAAGACGATGTAATAATTAGTTTATATGAAAAAGATGGAAAAACAATAAGAATAAAATTAGAAGAAGGATTTTATACAATAACAATAGACACAGTAGAAAATGATGAAATATTAGGAGTAAATATAAAAGCAGTTTCTTTAGAAAATCAAATTGAAGATGTAATAGAAGTAGATTTTACAAAGTATAAAAGTGAATATTATAATGTAGCAATAGAGTTAAAAACTATATCAGAAGAGGAACAAAATATAATATTTGAAATAAAAGCAACAAATAATGAAAGAAATATGAAATTAGAATTTAGTACTCAAACGACAATGGGAGAAGATAAAATAAAGGCAATAATAACAAGTGATATAGACTTTGTTGAACAAGTAGAAGATATGATAATATTAACAGAAAATGTAAACAATATAACATTAAACAACTTAGATGCGCAAAGATGTAGTGCAATATTAGCACAAGTAATAAATGCAACAAGACAAAAATATTCAGAAAAGTTAACGAATTTCAGAACAAATTTTATTAATATGCCAGAAGTACCAGGTGAACCAGACATACCAACAGATACAGCAGGGTCACTAAAGGAAGCAGAAATAAAAACATTTAACTCAAGATTTGAAACATATGAAAGAGAAAATGTAACAGGGTCAGATGTAAATACATTAATAAGAGAAGTTTTAAATAATAATAAAGAACAAAAAGAAGCGAGCAAAAAGATAGAAATAACAGGAGTTGTAGAATTAAAAGCAACAGCAACAACAATGCCAGAAATTGGTGCAAACGTAGGAAAAACATATAAAGTAATATTAAGTTATAATAATGAGACAGGTTTGATAGATTTAATTAATATTACTGAAAATTAAAATAGGGTGATAAGAATGAATCAAATATTAGTTACACAGAAAGTATATATTACGCCAGAACTAAAGAAAAAAAAGAAAATGTATAGAATGGGATTTGTAATGTGCATAATAGTAATAATAATATTAGCATTATTATACATATATGCAGAATACGATAGATATGTAGACAATATGCTAGCAGATGATTTACTAAGTAACATAGATTTTTCTCAAGTGGATGATGATGAGAGTAATGATAATACAATTATAAATGAAACACAAAATTCATTAATAGTTTCAATAACAGAAGGTGCAGAAGATGATGACGAGAACTTAAATTCAACATTATTAGGAGATAAAGATAAAAATATAATAAATTCAGGAAAATATACAGCAACAAATGGAAAACAATATGCAATAATTGGAATAATAGAAATTCCAAAAATAAATGTAAAATATCCAATAATAGCAGAAACATCAGATGCTTTATTAAAAGTATCAGTATGTAAATTCTGGGGACCAGATGCAAATCAAGTAGGTAATTTATGTGTAGTAGGGCACAATTATAAAAATTCAAAATTTTTTAGTAAAGTACCATCAATGGTATGTGGTGATATAGTAAAAATAACAGATTTAACAGGAACTACTGTAGAATATGAGGTATATGATGTATATACTGTAGAACCATCAGATACAAGATGTACAAGTCAATTAACTCAAGGGAGAAGGGAAGTAACAGTAATTACATGTACAGATGATACAAAGTTTAGGGTAGTAGTTAAATGTAAAGAAATTAAATAATTAAAATATTCAAAATAAAAAATAAGAAAAATCAACGATTTTTCTTATTTTTTATTGTATAGGAAAAATCGTTGATTTTTACGTATACAAAAAGGTTAAAATTCCTTAATTTGCGCATATTTGCGAAGAAAAGTGCACATGTGATGAAGTCACTTTTTTGAAAATTTTGAAAGATAAAAAAAGAAATTTTTACTAAACTAAAAATGAAAAAAAATGGCATACTAAAAATATAAAACAAAAAAGGAGGAAAAAAGAAAATGAAAAAAATATTAAAAATAACAATTGCAATAGCAATATTAACATTACTATTATTAAGTGGAATAACTCATGCAGCTGCTTTAGACACTATAAATGTAGAAGTAAGTAAAACAACAGTAAGACCAGGAGAAGAAGTAACAGTAACAGTACAATTTGGACAAAATTTAGGTGCATATACGATAGATGTATCATATGATAACAATATTTTTGAATATGTAGGAGTAGAAGGAGGAACAGAAAACGACACAGGAGATAAAGTAAAAGTAGTATATCATGATACAACAGGAGGAACAAATCCAAGAACAAATATGAGTGTGACATTTAGAGCAAAATCAGATATAACAACATCAAATCCAACAGAATTCACAGTTACAGCAGAGGGATTATCTAATGCAGATGCATCAGTTAATTTTGATGATATTACAACACCAATAGTAAAAAATGTAACAGTAGAACCAGAATATAAAGATTATACATTAAAATTAGAATACACAGGAAACATTATAAAAGGAAAAGAAAACGCAATGACATTATCATATTCATCACCAATGGGACATTATTATGAACATGCAAGACTAATAGCAGAAGCAACCACACCAGCTGGAGCAACAGTAAAATTATTGGCAACAGATAATTCAAGATTAGAACATGATATTATACAAAGTGGATGGGGAGATGCACAAGGATTCAAAATAGGAGGAAAAGATGTATCACAAATATTGCAAGTAAGAGGAATATTCAGTGAAGTAGGAAACTATGGAATAACACTAAAATTAATAGATAGAGATAATTCAGATCAAGTGATAGCTCAAGAAACATTCCAAATTGAGGCAAAAGAAGAATCGCAAACAACTCCAGGAGGGAATACACTAGACAATACACAAACAGCAAAACCAGTAGAACCAGTAAAAAATGAGACACCAAATCAGTTGCCAAAAACAGGAGAGAATATTTATATACCTATAATAATTGTATTAGTAGGATTAATTAGTTGTTATGCATATTACAATAGAAAACAAAAATAAATAATTAATAAAGTTGTTTTGTAAATTACAAAACGACTTTAATACATATGAGTTTAAATAAAAACTACGAAAATACGAAGGAGAAATTAAAATGAAAAAAAATAAAATAATACAAAATATTATTATATATTTTTTCTTAGTAATTCTAATATGGTTATGTATTGAAGAATATAAGGATATAAGAATAAAAAAGCAACCAAAGACAAATTTAGAATATAAAATCGAAGAATTAAGTATACAAAATAATAATAAAGGAGAAAATACAACAAAAGTGCAACAACATAAAATCGAAAGACAATACCCAAAAGAAGAAATTGAAGAAGAATATAAAGGATATAAAGTTGCAGCAAAAATAGAGATACCCAAAATAAAACTAGAGACTTATATTTTACAAGAATATTCGATAAAAGCACTAAAAATTTGTGTGACGAAATTTTGGGGAGTAAATGCGAATGAAATAGGTAATTTTTGCATAGCAGGACACAATTATAAAAATAAGAATATGTTTGAAAAATTGAATGAATTGGTAATAGGAGATACATTTTTCATATCAGACAATGTGATAGGAAAAATAAAATATGAAATTTACGACATATATACAGTAAATCCAGAAGATGTAAGTTGTTTATCGCAGAATACAAACAATACAAGAGAAGTAACACTAATAACATGTACAGCAGATACTAAAAAACGAATTATCGTAAAAGCAAGGGAAAAATAAAAATGTGAGAAAATACATTTTTACAAGGAGGAAGTATGAAAAAATCCAATAATAAAAAAGTATATATATTTGCTATGATTATATTTTTGATAACAATTGCAATAGTATTTATTTCTAAAATAGTAGATGCATCAGATAAATTAGAAGGAATAGAGAGTTTCCCAAGTGAATATCAACCATATTTAAGAGAATTATCAAAAAAACATCCAAATTGGAAATTCATAGCATTATATACTAATTTAGATTGGAATTATGTAATAAATGAAGAAAATGTTTTTGGAAAAAATTTAGTACCTAAAAATTATTCAGATAGTTGGAAAAATACAACACCTGGACAATATAATGTAGAAGTAGATAAAGGATGGGTTGATAGTTCAAGACAAGCTGTAGAATATTGTATGGACCCAAGAAATTTTATAAATGAAGTAAGAATATTTCAATTTGAAGGATTATCATATGATGCAAGTACAAATAATTTAGATGGAATTGAGAAGATACTATATGGAACAGAGTTCTATAATACAAAAGTTTCATATTTAGATAGCAATGGAAATATATATCATATGAATGAAAGATATTCAGATTTAATTTTAAGAGCGGGACAAACTTCAAAAGTAAGTCCATATCACTTAGCATCACGAATAAAACAAGAAGTTGGACCATTTTTAACGCATAATTCAATTAGTGGAACAGTTGATGGGTTTAAGGGTCTATATAATTTTTATAATATTGGAGCAACAAGTTCAGCAGAACCAATGGGAGCAATAAAAAATGGTCTTCAATATGCAAAAGATGGAAAGGGAGCAAGCCAGGAAACTAAAGATAGATATCTAATACCATGGAATACAAAAGAAAGAGCAATTACTGGGGGAGCAATTTTTATAGGTTCAAGTTATATTAATGTAGGGCAAAATACAATATATTTACAGAAGTTTGATGTAAATGATGATAGAGGAAATGGATTATTCTGGCATCAATATATGACAAATGTATTAGCGCCATACAGTGAATCAAAATCCATATACAATGGGTATCAAAAAACTGGAATATTAGATACAGCAATGACATTTATAATACCTGTTTATCAAAATATGCCAACAATACCTACTCAAAGTCCAAGTATTAATTCAAATGAATTTATACAAGATAATACTAAAGTGTATTGCAATTCTACAAATGTTAATATAAGAACAGGGCCAAGTACTTCGTATGAGGTAATTACAACTGTATATAATCAAGATAAAATGACAAGGATAGGAAGAGGAATTCAGGCAGGAGAGAGATGGGATAAAGTAATATTAGAAAATGGGATAGTAGGATATATTTATCAAACTTATGTCTCAGAATTACCACCAGTACAAATAGAAAAAATTGATTTATTAATAGATAATACAACAATTCAAAAAGGAGAGAGAAAAAAGTTAAATGTGACAATATCACCAAAAGAAGCAGAGAACCATAAAATTTTATATAGTTCTAGTAATCCTAGAGTTGCAACTGTTGATGAAAATGGTCTAATAAATGCTTTGCGTCCAGGAACTACAACAATAATAGTAAAGGCACAAGAAAACACTGTGCAAAATCAAATAGATATAATAGTATATAGTAAAGTAACAGGAATTACAATTAATCAAGAGGAACTTTATGTTCAAATAGGAGAGACTTTTCAAATTACAGGAACTATAGAACCAGAAGATGCAAATGAAAAGACAATCATATATAGTAGTATCAATCCTCAAATAGCAAGTATTGAAGAAAATGGCGTTGTAACTGCACATCAACAAGGGGAGACTACAATTATAGTAAGTTCAAAAGAAAATCAGAATATAAAAGCAGAATGTAAAATAATTGTAGTAAGAAAAATTGAGGATTCAGAAATTAATTTTGAAAGTCCTTTAAAGGTAAATGGGTTAGAAATCAGTGGAATAAGTTACCAAGAAAATAAAGTATCAGATATAAAAGGAAAAATTACTACAAATTTAGAAATAGAAATTGTTGATAAAAATAATCAAATACTACAGGAAACAGATATAGTAAAGACAGGAACAAAAATACGAATCAAGGAAAATAATTATATTATAAGAGAATATATAGTTATTATATATGGTGATGCAGATGGAGATGGAAAAATTACAAGTATAGATTTATTGGTAATACAAAGGCATATTCTAGAAATAGAGAAAATGGGTGAAATTTATAAAAAAGCAGCTAATGTAAGTAAAAGAGGAATAAAACCAACTTCAGTTGACTTGTTAATAATACAAAGACATATTTTACAATTACAGACAATTGAACAGTAAAGATTCTGATACTCTTAAGAAAGGAATGTTAGCAATATGAAAGATAAAATAAAAATTATTTGTGTAATTATATATTTATTTATAATTTGTAGCATTTATAGTACGACTTATGCTATTACAGAAGGAACAGTATATTTACAAAGTGATAAAAGCACATTTAAAAAAGGTGAAGAAATAGAAATTACAGTATTTTTAGAAAATATAAAGACAGTGTCCTTTTCTACTTATCTTTATTTTGATAATTCTAAGGTAGAGTATATTTCTGATTTAGAAAATACAAATATAGTAGATAACAATCATATAGTATTTGTATGGTATGATATTTCAGGAGGAAGTAATCCAAAACAAGGAGAGCTTGCTAAGTTTAAATTTAGAGCAAAAGAAGATGGAATGGCAACATTTAATATAGAAGGAGAATTTTATAATGAAGCAAGAGAAGTGTTACAAACTAAGTTTAAAGATATTCAAATACAAATAGGAGAAAATGTAGTAGAACAGTATGAAATAAAAGAGAATACACAAAATGAACAAAATATAGATGTGAGAAAAGATAATGCAATGTTAGAAGTATTAAGACTAGATAAGGAAGGAATAATTCCTAATTTTGACAAAAATATTTATGATTATTATTTAACAGTAAATAATGATGTAGATTATATTGATATTTTAGCAATTAGTGAAAATAGAAATTCAAATATTGAAATAATAGGTAATAATAATTTAAAAGAAGGATTAAATGTTATAACAATAAAAGTTATTTCAGAGGATAAAACGCAAAGTAGAGAATATAAAATACAAGTAACAAAAACAAATAATATAGAATTAGCAAATACTAATTTAGAAAATCTGGCAATTGAGGGTATTCTTTTAAATCCACCTTTTGACACAAATATAACACATTATAAAATATATGTACCAAATAATATTACTAATTTAAATATATTAGCAATACCACAAAATGAAAATGCAAATGTAGAAATTAGTGGAAAAGATAACTTAAAAGAAGGAATTAATATAATAAATGTTATTGTAACGGCCCAAAATGGTTTTTCAGAAAGGAAATACGAAATAAATTGCTATAAAAGAAATGAGAAAGAAGAAAAAGATTTTCAAAAAGAAGAGAAAGAAAATATGGAACAACTTGAAAAGATTTATGAAACACAGCAAGTTAGTAATACAAATGAGATAGAAGAACAATATATTTTCAAAGTAATAATAGCAGCGATATTATCGATATGTGTAATTACAGTATTTGCTATTTATTGGGGAAAATATTTAAAGAAATAATATAAAATGTTTAATTTTATATTATCAGTAAAATTATAAGTATTGTTGCTACCATTAAATTGGAAGAGTTTGTATAGATTTTGTTAAATAAATATTATTTGTTGAGTTATTTAGCAATATATGATAGTATATGCTAAAGGAAGTGATGATTTTGAAATTTGATAATAATTTTGAAGAAAATTATCAAGAGATAATTGAAGATATGTATAAAATATATTTGTATTGTATAGATTCAAATAATGTAAAGAAGTTTCAAACAATAAATAATAAATATACTACAACAGATATGACAATGATAGCAGCATATATATTTTTGGAATTAGCTAAAAGAGAAAAAATAAGTAAAAAGGAGATTACCCAAGTTATTGGTAATGCATTTGTTAAAAATTTAATTAATTATAGTACAGGCAATTTTGAAGTTGATATAAAAGATAATACACAAATCAAAATATATGATAAAGTGAAAGAAAATGTATGCATAGAAAAAATAAAATATTTAAATAGAATACTAAGAAAGTTAAAAATAAAAATAGAAGAAATAAAAAATCCAAAAGTAACAGAAATATTTATATATTCACAACAAATAACAGAAATATTTATTTTAATACAAGTATATTTAAATGGTAATGAGTTTGCATATGAAAAAATTATAGAGAAAGTTAAGAAATTAAAAATAGAAAAAAGTAATTTGAATGATATGAATAAATTATTTGATGAGATATTAACAGAAATAGATAATAAGAAAAATATATTAAAAATTTTAAAAAGGAATAATATATATAATTTAATAAGTGTAATTTTTAATTTACGAGATGTATATAGATTTTCACAGGTCAATTTGATTGTTCCAGAAAATGTATTATTCCATACATATGTGAATTCAGTAATGGCATATATAATGTGTGATTATCTGAATAGCTTTGGAGAGAATATAGATGAATATGATGTTATTACAAAGATTTTATTCCATGATTTTAGTGAGTATTCTGGAAATGAAATTATTTCATCTATGAAAATATATTCACAAGAAACGCATAATTTATTTGAAAAAATTGAAAGTGAAGATGAAGAAAGTTTAAATGATTTAATAGGAAAAGAAAATTATGATATAGTAAAAAGCTATAAAGATAGATTCTCTGGATATGTATCAGAGATTATTGATAAAATTAGTGGAATAATGAAAATTTTAATAGAAGTAAAATATTATAATAACCTAACATTATTAAAAGTTTTTTCTGCTAATGAATGTAAAAGATTTGAAAAATTTTATAACTATGAGAAGATAGAAGATTCAAAAAATAGGTATTTTTATACTAATTTATTAAAATTACATTATATTTATATAATTGAAAATTTTTTGAAGAAAGAAGATGTAATGGCGACATATTTTAATAAATTTGAAATTGATGATATTAGGAAAAGTATTGAAAGGGAAAAAGAAAGAATCTATAAATATTAAAATAAAAAATATTTAAGACAAAGATAGTATAATGTAATAAATAAAATAATTAAATTATGGAAAAACAGATAAATTGGATTTTATTTAATTTATTTGTTTTTTTGTATTAGTTTAAAATCACACAAAATAAACGATAACATATAATATAAAAAGAAAAATAAGAGGGAGGATAATAATGTGGCAAAAATAATTGTTTATAATAATGACTCAAACCGAATGGAAGTATATTACAGAGGAGAAAATGAGCCAATGCCATATAATGCGAATGGAACATTAAAAGTAAAGGAATTTAGAGGTTCAAGTAAAAGCAACATATTATGGACAGATAAAAGAACAATGCAAGCATGGAATAGCCAAAGATATATATGGGGAGGACCAATACCAGTAGGATTTGCATTTAAAAGACCATATGAAGGTGGTCATGGTTCACAAAGTCAACATTATGCAGGTACAGCATTTGATGTAGCACAGACATTTACACCAGCAAGAAGAAATGCATTAAGAAATAGTGCGATTTCATCAGGACTATGGGGATATGTAGAAGAAGCAACATAGGTTTTCAAAACAATTTAATAATTGAAGAAAAGCTTACAGCAAACTATCTTCAGAAGATAAGTAAAAGAAGTGAATATTTGGAAAAATTTAAAGAATATAAAACAGCTTATCGAACTAAATGGAATAGAGCAAAAGCTAATAATAATGAACAGAAATATTTAGATGATATACAAAAATTTATTGATGATATGAAACCATTTAATAGATTATTAAAAGAAAATAAAATTAGTAAAAATGAATATCTTAAAATTTTAAATAAAAGAAAAACGAAGATGATTTATTAAATGGACAAGCTGAAACAAGTTGATTGTAAAAGATTGACTTGTTTTTCTTTTCTATACTGCATAGAAAGGAGCAAAAGTGGAAGAAAAACAAAATATTGGCTATTATTCTATAATACCATCAACAATTCTATATAATAAAGATTTAAAAGCAAATCAAAAGATACTATATGCAGTAATAACATCACTTAGCAATAAAGAGGGATATTGTTTTGCAACCAATAAATATTTAGCAAATAAATTAAATGTTGGAGCAAATACAGTATCAGGTTGGATAACAGATTTACGAAGAAAAAATTTTATTCAAATAGAACTTATCAGGAATGATAAACAAGAAATTATTCAAAGAAGAATTTATATAAATGATATACCCTATAATTTTTATAAAGAATACCTTTATACTATAAATAAAGAAGAGGGTATTCTTCAAAAATCGAAAGAGAATAATATAATAAATAATAATATAAAGACACACACCTTATCGAAAATTGAGTATCAAGATAAGGTGTTTTTGTATGTTTATGAATATGAAAGTTTGATTAAAGAATATGGACAAGTTAAAGCAGATAAATGTATTTGTGAATTATCATTATATAAAAATTCAAAAGGTGTGGACTATGCTAGTGATTATGACACAATTAAAAGATGGGTAATAGATAGAGTTGAAGAACGAGAAAAACACAAAGGAAAAGAAAATAAAGTTAGAAAAGCAAATTTTGAACAAAGAAATTATGAAAATATGTCAGAAGAATTTTGGAATAGTTTTTATGAAAATTAGAAAGGTGGAATTATTATGAGTAATAAAGAAAGATATAATCTTCCTACAATAGATGATTTTTTTGAAAGAACACATGGTGATTATATAGGAAGAGTACAAAAAGTTAATATAAATAAAATAATAAATTTTAAGGATCATCCATTTAAAGTAAAGGATGATGCAGAAATGGACAAGCTTGTGAAAAGCATAAATGAAAATGGAGTATTAAATCCAATAATAGTAAGAGAAACAAAAGAAGGTAATTATGAAATTGTTTCAGGACATAGAAGAAAAAGAGCAACAGAACTAGCTGAGTTAGATGGAATACCTTGTATAGTTCGAGATTTAAGTGATGAGGAGGCAATAGTTTTAATGGTTGATAGCAATTTACAAAGAGAAGAAATATTACCAAGTGAAAAAGCATTTGCTTATAAAATGAAAATGGAAGCCATAAACAAACAAGGAAAACGAACAGATTTAACTTTAGCACCATTGGAGCAGAAGTATATACAGAATAAAACAAGTAGAGAAATTATTGCAGAAGAAAATAATGAAAGCAGAGAACAAGTAAGAAGATATATAAGATTAACTAAATTGATACCAGAGATTTTAGATATGGTAGATGAGAAGAAAATAGCATTTAGACCAGCAGTTGAAATATCATATTTAAAAGAAAATGAACAATATATGTTGTTTAATTCAATGAAAAGATATGATGCAACTCCATCACTAGCACAAGCAATTAGTATGAAAAAGCAAAGTGCAGAGATGACATTAACAGCAGATAAGATAGATGAAATAATGGGAGCAGAAAAAGCAAATCAGATAGAAAAATTTAAAATTAATATGAGTAAATTAGAAAATATGCTACCACACAATATAGTTACACAAAGTCAAATTGAAAACTTTATTTTAATGTGTATAAAAGAACATAATCAAAGAGAAAAACAACGAAGAAATTTATCAAGATAGTAAGAAATCAAAGATATAAATTTGCAAAAAAGTGATTATTTGCATCTTTGAAGAACTTGAAAAATCTATATAAAATAAACGCAAATATTTTACAGAAAGGGGATAAAAATGGATATAACATATTCAAAAGTTGGAGATTATTATATACCTAATTTAGTATTAGAAAACAAGATGAAAAATGTTTCTATTGGAAAGTTTGGAAGATTAAGACTTAAGTATTTAAAACAGTATAAGAAAGCAGAATATACAATATTATTTATGGAAGACAAACTTCAAGAACATTTAATAGAAATTGATAAAGTAGCACAAGAAAGATACAATATTATAATGAAACAACTTATAAAAAGAGAAAATGTAACTGAAAAATTAAAGCAAGAGAATCAATTAAAATGGGTAGGACTTATGAATAATTTGAAGAACTTAGCTGAAGAAATAATATTCAAAGAATTAATATATGTATAGGAGAATTTGAGATGGAAGAAGTATTAGAAAAAGGGTTTTTTGAAGAATATTCTGACGATTTTGCAGACTACTTTGATAAGCATAAATTCTTAAAAATAATAGATAAACCAGAATATAAAAAACTAAATAAAAAAGTATGTGATTTAAAGGAAAAATATCATAATGTTGTATCATTTTTAGAAGATAAAACTTGTTTTAAATTAACAGAAGAAGAGCTAAAAGTTGTTTCAAAAATTTTAGAATTGCAATTAGAAATGGATTTTATTGAGTTAAAAGAATCTTTTAAATTAGGTTTTAAAGAAGCATATATTTATTTTGAAAGTATGGATATGCTTAAAATTTAGAATAAGTTTTAATAAAAAATTAACTAGAAATTTGGAAGAAATGCTTGAATTTTAGAAATGAAATTTGAGTATTTTTTTCATTTTATAAAGGTATATATCAAAAAGTTTTGTCCTAACAAGCACGGCATTTGTATATACACAAATGCTTTTATGGGAAAAATCC
>CAOKXF010000005.1 GCA_948473335.1 uncultured Clostridium sp.
AGATGGTAATATAAAAAATACAAAAAAGCACCTTGTTTGCTAATGGGCGCATTTCTGCGCCCATTACTAAAACACTTGAAATAAAAGGATTTTATAAATATAGAGATGAGATGATAATATAAAAACAAATACGTATCTTTTCATTAATATACATTACATTGTATACTTTTCTCTTGCTTGTATAGTCTATAGTTTATTGTGTATTGTACATGTTGCTTTTTAAACATATCTTTTCGTCCATATATAATTAAGTTCTATAACTTTCCTTATTAATTTAATATTAATCTATTCTACTTTTTTCTCGAATTTAGTAATTTTTCTAATACTAATATAAACATTGCATGTGACCATCCTAAACCGATAACCCAATTTGGTTTAAGAGAAGAATTATCAATTTGTTCACTTAAAAATCCATGTTTTGCTGATGTATTTATAACAAAATCTAATGCATCTTTTGCATTTTTCTTTTCACCTTTTTCTAAATAATACAATGCTATCCATAAATTAGATATTACCCATGGATTTCCATCCATATAATGATCATTTTCAAATCTTTGATATCCTCCTGTATATGTTCGTAATGTTAAATTAATCTTTTCAACAGTATTTAAAACTTTCTTCTCTTTTGGTGTAAATACTTTAAATGGTACTACTGCTCCTAATAGGCTTATATCCATTCTTTTATCTGTCAAGTTTCTTACATATGAACAAATTTCTTCATCATACATTTTTTCATTTATAAAGTTTTTAATTTTTCCTTGAAGTTCTTCAATTTCTAAAGATGATTTTGCAACTTTTTCATCTTTTAATCGGTTTCCACCTTCAAAGTCTGAAACTCCTCTACCTAATATTTTATATATATTCAAAATAGCACTAAATGCTGAATATATACTTGCTAATGAGTATAAATGTATTCCCTCATTCATTTCCCATAAATCATAACTTACATGGTATTTATGCTCATACCCTTCCTTGTCTTCTAATATATCTTTTATATATCTTTTTAGAAAATCAATTGCTCTCTCACACATTTGCAAATTATCTTTTAAAAATTTCTCATCTTTTACATATTCATAATGATTATATACACCATATACTACACTGGCAGTCTCATCAATTTGGTATCCCCAACAAGGCGCTAATCTTCCGTCTGTATAAAAACGTTGTTCCCACATCCCATTCTTACTTTGTGTTGTTTTACAAAACTTCTCGTAAAATTTTTGTGCTTCTTTTGTCATTTTTAATACATCAAGCGCTCTAGTTATAAATACTGCATCTCTTGGCCAACAATAACAATATCTTCCACAATTTGTTCTTTCCTCATCTACCTCTGGTGCTGCTATTATTCCTCCTGTATTTTGATTTACTAATAATGGAAATAGCAGTATACTTCTTTTATATATGTCATGCATCTTTTCTTCATATATACTTTGTGGTTCTCCTAAGTCTAAACTACTATGTTCTTTAACATATTTTCTCCAATATGCTTTTACATTTGTGTATTCTTTTTGTATATCTACTTTCTTAATTCTTTCAATTTCGTTCTCAACTTCACATATTGTTTTTGTATTATCATTTATCATTACACATATTTCTATTGTCTTTTTCTCATTTGGCTTTATTTTTCCTATATCAAAACTTATGCTAGAATCTTTTGACATACCTATGTAGTCTTTATCTTTAATAATTCCTGACTGTATATTTGTATTTGTATCATTTATTTGATGACTTAATAAATCCTTTTTTGAAAATGTTGATATTGAAAAACTATGAGCATATTGTATCATTCCACCATCTACCTTTTTCGCTCCAACAAATTCATTTTCATCTGATAATAATTCTGTATGTACCAGAAAATTTATATCTAAATCTATATTACTTTCATTTATTAGTAGATATTTTCGTATAATTACATCATCCTTTAAAATTGCAAAATCTGTTTGTAATATTTTTAAATTAAAATATGTATTTGTTATTTCTGTATTTAATATATTTGTATCTGTATCATAATATTGTTTATATAAATTATTTATATCATTATGTAGATATATAATATCTGAATCATTTATTTTTACTCCTGTATGGAAATAATTTAGATACTGCCTATTATCTCTCATTGGATAATATAGTCGTAGCATTTCTCCTTTCCCTGAAAATGTTGCTAATATATTTTTATTACCTATTATTGCTTCATTAAAATACCTCTCCATTTTTATTCCTTTCATAGACATAAAATTTGAATAAATTAATTTTAAAAATTAGTTTATCCAAATTTTGCCATTTTGTTTTTTCTATTATCCCTCTACTACATTTAAAATTTGTTTTTCTAATTCCTTCATTTTCTCATTAATTCTAAACATATCTTGCTCTTTTAAGTTCATGTCTAAAACATCTTGTTTTACATATTCTTCCATTTCTAGCATTTCTCTCTTGATTAAATTTAATCTATCCATAACTTCTCTTCTTAGTGTGCTTGATATTCTTCTTTCTATTTTATTTGTCATGACTATTTCTTCATTTAATTCATATGTTTCTCCATATTCAGGTATTGTTACATCTATTCCTATATCTTCTAGTATCTTTTCTTTTAAAGTCTCTTGGGCTTCCTTTTCTCCATGCACTAAAAATATATGCTTTGGTCTTTCTCTGAATGAATATATAAAATTCATTAGTCCTTCTTGATCTGCATGTCCTGAATATCCTTCAATATATTCAATTCTTGCATTTACAGCAATTTCTTCTCCAAATATTTTTACTGTTTCTGCACCATTTACTATATTATATCCTAATGTTCCTACTCCTTGATATCCTACAAATAATATTGTACTGTTTGGATTCCATAAATTGTGTTTCAAGTGGTGCTTTATTCTTCCAACTTCACACATTCCACTAGCTGATATTACTATTGCTGGACTAGGGTCTTCATTTAATGCTTTTGATTCTTCTGCTGTTGGTGTAAATCTTAAACCTGGAAATTCTAAAGGATCGTCTCCTTTTTCTATACGTTGTTTTGTTTCTTCATCAAACAAATCCATATTTTCGCTAAATACTTGTGTTGCTGATATTGCTAATGGACTATCTACATATACTGGTACTTTCATTAATGTTTCATATTCTCTTAGAAATTTTTCATCTGTTGTATTTTCTTTTATTTTATTTAATTCATATAATATCTCTTGTGTTCTTCCTACTGCAAATGATGGTATTATTACTTTTCCTCCATTGTCTATTGTCTCTGATACTATATCTAGAAACATTTCTGCTTTCTGGTCATTTCTATTATGAAGTCTACTTCCATATGTTGATTCCATTATTAAATAGTCCGCATCCTCTATCATTGTTGGTTCTCCTAATAATGGTATGTCATTATTTCCTAAGTCACCTGTAAATACGGCTTTTGTTTCTTTTCCATCCTCTTTTGCCCATATTTCTACTACACTTGATCCTAACATATGTCCTGCATCATTAAACCTTATATGAATATTTTCGTCAACCTCTATTATCTCATCATAATGTACAGGCCTCAATATTTCTAATGAATCTATTGCTTCTTGTGCTGTATACAATGGATTTAGTTCTTTTTCACCTTTTCTTACTCTTTTCTTATTTTTCCATACTGATTCCATCTCTTGTATATGTCCACTATCTGGCAACATTAAGCCACATAAATCACAAGTTGCTTTCTGTGCATATACTGGTCCTTTAAATCCATCTTTATATAGTTTGGGAATTCTTCCTGAATGGTCAATGTGTGCATGTGTTAATATCATAAAGTCTATTTCTCCTGGATTATATTCAAATCCTTGATAATTTTGTTCTTCTACTGTTCCTTTCCCTTGATACATTCCACAATCTACTAAAAATTTCTTACCTGATGCTTCAACTAAAAAGTTTGAACCTGTTACTGTCCTTGTAGCTCCTAAAAATGTTATCTTCATCAACTTCCTCCTTTTTTATTTCAAATCTTTCATCATATTGTTCATTATTGTTTTCTGATAGTTCTAATAATATTTTGTCTTCTTCTTTTTTTATTTGTATATATATTTCTTCTAAGTTTATTATTTTAGTTAGAAAAATATAATGGAAAATTTTTTGTTCTATGTTTTCATTTATTACTTTATTATTAATTGCCTTTTTTAATATCTTTTCTTCTATTTCTCGCATTTCATCTTTTAATTGGTCTTTTTCATATATATTTGTATTTTTGTCAAATGGCAACATCTGATAATATCTGAATTCATATATTAGGTTTATAATTTCTTCCTTTTTTTCAGCTTTTTCTATATTTTTCTGGAATGCTTGTAAAAAAGTTTGTTGAAATTGTATCAATGTTTCTTCTATATCTCTATTTTCTAACAATTTATATTTCTTTTGCTCTTTTTCCTTTTTATCCATAAATACTGATGGATTTAGTAGATTCGTCTTTCCTTCATATTCTTCCATCAACAATTCTCTTTCATCATTTAATATTTTAATTAATGATTTTATACTAAAAATTTTTTCTTTTATTGGAAGATCTTTATTTCGTCTTCTAAACTCTTCTTTTATTTTTGTTTTATCTGCCATCATCATATCTAAGTTTTTAATTTTTTTTTGAATTTTATTTCTTATTTCTACGATTTCATCAATGTATTTCCTTTTATCTTTTGTCTTTTCTAAGTTGATTTTTATTTCTTTCATTTTTTCAGTAATTCTTTGTTTCATTTGTGGACTAGATTCTCGTTCTACTATTATGCACAATTCTTCAAATTTATTTATTAACTCATCTTTTATTTCTCTTGAATACTTTTCTTCTAGCTCTGTTTTTAATAGTTCATAATAATTTAATATATATTCTTTATTATATATCCACTTTATTAAAAATTCATTTCCTACTAATATTCTTAAATTTTGATATATTAAATTATATGGTATATTTTCTATTTCACCTTTTGTCGTTGACCATGACCATCCATTAAAATCTCTTAATGGTTCTACCATATTGATGTTATTTCCCTCATTTATTGCATTTGTTATTATCTCATTTATTAACTGATCATCTTCTTTTATTATTTGACTTTGTTTACTTATTTTTGCAATACAATACAATAATTTTCTTTCTATTGGTAAACATATGATTTTTTTGCTTTTTTTATCTATTAATATTATTTGCTTTTTTGCTTCTTTTGGATTTTGCGTACTTGGTATAACTAATTGTATGTCATCACAGTCTCTTTCTATTGATTTTATTATTTTCGTTATATATTCTTCTTTACTTTCTACATCTCTTTTTACTTTTTTGTAATCTTTATATGATATTTCTAGTTTATACAATATTTCTAATAGAAGATTCTTTGCTCTTTCATCAAATCTTTTTGTTTCCAATACTCTTTCCAATTCATTATCATAGTCTTTTTTTACTATTTTTTCTAATAAATTTTCTTTTTTCTTTTGCAATTTTCTTCTCCTTTCGAAATATTTTACAATATGTAAAGTTTTCCTATTCTATTATATGTGCATCAAAACCTTCGATTTTATAAATAGTCATTTTTTTATTATACTAAAGTATTAGGACGTCGAAATCTTCAATTTCATTAACGTCCCTTATAAATTATTTCCATCTATTTTAATTTTTCTTTTGTCGTTCAATATTTTTATTTCTGAAAGATTACTCTTCTACTTCTGATAGCGCACCTTCTGTTACTTCTGCTGGCGCTGGTCCCATTCGTAATTCTTGTAGTCTTTCTAATGTCATTAATACTTGTCTAGGTTTGCTTCCTTGGTATCCAGATATAATTCCTCTTTCTTCCATCTGGTCTATTATTCTTCCTGCTCTTGCATATCCTACTTTAAATTTTCTCTGTATGTATGATGTTGATGCTTGTCCTGACTGTACCACTTCATCTATTGCTTCCATTAATAGTGGATCTGTTTCATCATCTTCATCCTTTTCTTCTGCTATTTCTTTATCTGTCTTATTTCCATTTTCAATTGTTTCTATTATATCTTGACTATATGTAGCTTCTCCATTTGATTTTACAAAATCTACAATTTTTTCTACTTCGCCATCTGACACAAATGCTCCTTGTACTCTTGTTGGTTTTGGTGTTCCTGATGGATAGAATAGCATGTCTCCTTTTCCTAATAACTTTTCTGCTCCTACTGCATCTAATATTGTTCTTGAATCTATTTGTGATGATACTGCAAATGCTATTCTTGATGGTACATTTGCTTTTATTATTCCTGTTATTACATCTACTGATGGTCTTTGTGTTGCTATTACTAGGTGCATCCCTGCTGCTCTTGCCTTTTGTGCTAATCTACATATTGCATCTTCTACATCTTTTGATGCTACCATCATTAAATCTGCTAACTCGTCTATTATTATTACTATTTGTGGTAATTTCCCAACTTTTTGTTCTTCAGTTTCATTATTTGTTTTTTCTATTGCTTCATTATATCCCTTTAAATCACGTACTCCTTTTGCTGCAAATTCAGAATATCTATTTTCCATTTCTTGTACTGCCCATGCTAATGCTCCTGCTGCTTTTTTTGGATCTGTTACTACTGGTATTAATAGATGTGGTATCCCATTATATACTGATAATTCTACTATTTTTGGGTCTATCATTAACAATTTTACTTCACTTGGTTTACTATTATATATTATACTTGTTATTATTGTATTTATACATACACTTTTTCCTGATCCTGTTGAACCTGCTATTAATGCATGTGGCATTTTTGCTATGTCTGCTACTACCGCTTTTCCTCCTACATCTTTTCCTAATGCTACACTTAATTTTGATTTATTTCCTTGGAACTCATCACTTTCTAATACTTCTCTTAAATGCACTACTTCTTTTTCTGCATTCGGTACTTCTATTCCTACTGCTTGTTTTCCTGGTATTGGTGCTTCAATTCTTATTGTTTCTGCTGCTAGATTTAATGCTATGTCATCTGCTAAATTTGCTATTTTGTTTACACGTACTCCCTCTGCTGGTTTTAATTCATATCTTGTTATTGCTGGTCCTACTGAAACATTTTCTACTTTAGCTGATACTCCAAAACTATATAGTGTTTTTTGTAATTTCGTTGCTATATCCGCTAATGCCCTTGCTCCACCTTTTAACGCTTTCTTTTCTCCTATACTTAAAATCTCTAATGGCGGATATTCATAGTTTTCATCTTCTACAACTAGTGCATGTTCTAATTGTAATACTTGTTTTGTTTTGTCTTCTTTTACTTCTTCTTCTTGCTTAAATAAGTTACTTTCTATATAATCAGGTTGTATTGCTTGTATTTCTTTATTTAGACTTGGTTTTTGTTTTTTATTTTCTTTTTCTAATCCAAGTGGTATTAAGTCGTCTTTATCATGCTCATATTTTGCACCGTTTACATTGTTTTCTTCTATTGCTCTTCCATTTAAGTTTATTTGTATTTGGTCATCATCTATTATATCTAAGTCACTAGATATAACTCCTCTTCTTTGCTTTTTATTCTTTTTTATTTTTTCTACTGGTACTTCTTCAATATATTCTTCTCGTAATTGTTCTCTTTCTTCTCTTCTTGCTCTATTGCTTTCTATTTTCTCTTCTCTCTTTTCTATTAATGCATCAACTATATTATTTATTATATTTGATATATCTATTCCAAATGTTATTGCAAATAATATTACTGCAATTCCTATACTTAATATTACAGATCCTACTTTTCCTAATAATTTTACTAGTGGCACTGCTGCTAGTGTTCCTATTGCTCCTCCTCCTGTTGATTCTAAAGCTCCATTATTATATGCTAATTTCATTACCTCTGATATGTCTTTGTTTACATCTATTCTTCCATTTAATATTTCAAATATACTTGCTACTACTGCTACAAAAAATAGTAACATACTGTATTGAAATAGTTTTGTTGTTAAATATTTATTTTCTTTGCATGCTATGTTTATTCCTACTAATAGTGTTCCTAATGGAAATATGTATTTTAGCCATCCCATCATTCCTCCTAGGAATTTGCTTAATGCTTGTCCTACATATCCTGACTGTGTATATGTTAATACTACTAAAAGGACACTTAGTATAATCGTGCCCACTACTGTTATATTTAATCTATTATTATTGCTTTTCTTTTTACTACTTTTCCTTTTCTTTGCCATATTTTAACATCCCCTAATTTAATTCTTTTCTGCTGTTTTGTATTGTCTTTAGGGTATCTTCTAATGATATCTGCATCATATTTAATGCTTCTGTCATGTTTTTCTGTAATGTTTCTAATGTTGTTGTTAATACCGTTTCTGTTGTAGACAATAAATTATCAGCATATTCTTTAGTTCCCTGTGATATTTCTCGTGACATTTCATTTGCAGATTCTATTATTTCATTTTTTTGATTATAAGCTTTTCTTGTTATTTCATGCTCATCTATCATTGCAATTATCCTATTTTCTGCCTCTTTTACTATTCCATCTGCTTCTTTTTGTGCCTCTAGTAATATTCTTTGTCTTTCTTCTTTTATCCATTTTGCTTGTTTTAATTCATCTGGAAGTTGTATTCTTATTTCTTTTATTATATCGAGTAATTCATCTCTATCTACTAACCCCTTACTTGTGAAAGGCATATTTTTACTCTTTTCAATTATTTCCTCTAAATTTTCTAATAACGTAAATATTTCCATTATCTGCTTATGTTAGTCCACTTACTAACATATCCTCCTTTCTTTGCAAGCTATTAGCTCACATCTCTACTGCATATATATGAATCACTTTTATTCCTTTTTTAAAAATATTATATGTGCTATTCCATATTTCCTTTTATCTATTATTTCAAATTTCAATTTTTCTATTTGATTTATTATTCTTTGTTCATTATTTGTTTCTAATATTATTTTTGTCTCTTTTTTTAATATTTTTAATTTTTCTAAAATTTGTAAAGATTTTAAGATGTAATCTGTTTCATATGGTGGGTCTATATATATTATATCTACTTCTTCTTTTATATTACTTAAGCATTTTTCAAAGTCTGTATTGTATATTTCAGTTTTTTCTTGAAAATGCGTTTTTTCTACATTTGTTTTTATTATTTGTATTGCTTCTTTTGATTTGTCACATAATATTGCTTTTTCTGCACCTCTACTTAATGCTTCTAATCCGTATTGCTCCACTTCCTGAAAATAAGTCTACAAATATTGTTCCTTCTATGTCATTTTGTATTATGTTGAATATTGATTCTTTTACTCTGTCTAATGTTGGTCTTGTGTTTTCTCCTTCTAATGTGTTTAACTTTGTTCCTCTTGCTTTTCCACTTATTATCCTCATTACAAATTTTCTTCCTTATTTTGTTATTTTTTCACACTATCATTTTATTCTATTTTCGTATATTGTCAATAGTATTTACAGAATTGTAATAAACATTTAATACTTCTGTAACATTTTTTTATTTTGTATTCTTTTTGTAAAATTATAGTAATTAAAATTAGAATATAACAATATTAAAGGTGTGCATTTGTAAAATCAAAGGTTTTTTCTATACAATAATAAAAAAGACTAATAATAGTCTTTTGTTATCAATTATAAAGTTGCCTTTTTATGAAATAACACATTATAATCGTATTTATCCTTTGTTCTTTAATCTTCGTTACAACCTTTTAATAATTCTAGTTGAGATATAAGTAGAGATTCCATTTTTGCTTTATATATATCAAATTGTTTTTTTACATCATCTAGAGCCATTTGTTTCATTCTTACTTCTTGACTCAATTCATCAAGTGCTTTTTGTGCATTACTTTTTGCTTCAATTAATATTTGATCTGCTTGCTGTTTTGCTACACTTTTCACTTCGTCTGCTGTAGTTTGTGCCATTACTAATGTATTTTGAAGTGTATTTTCTATTGTTTTATAATGTTCTAAGCTGTTTGTTAATTCCTCTACTTTTTTAGATAATTCTGTTGCCATTTTATAATTTTTTTCATAATCTAATAATACTTCATCTAAAAATTCATCTACTTCATCTACATTATATCCATGCATTACTTGCTTAGAAAATTTTTTATTTTCAATATCTAATGGTGTTATCATCTCTCTCTTCCTTTCTTAAGGATTTTCCTTTAGTTCATGTTATTATTTTTTAACCAAGATACAGATAATTTATTTTTTATCTCTTCTCTTGCCATTTCATTTGTTATCTCATAGTTTGTTGGTGCTATTAAAAATATTGAATTAGATATTTTTTGTATATGTCCATTTAATGCATATACTCCACCACTTATAAAATCTACAATTCTTCTTGCTACATCTTTATTTACATATTCTAAATTTACTATTACTGATTTTTTTTCTTTTAAAAATGTACAGATTTCTTCTGATTGTTCAAATGTTGTTGGTTGAGATATTACCATTTTAATAGCTTGATTTTGTGGCATTGCAAATATTTTATTTTTCTTTCCAAATAGTTTTCTATCTTCTACTTCTTCATTTTCTTCTTCATCTAATTCATATACATTATCATCTTCATAATCCTCTTCAGGTTCTGATGAATCCATTCCAAATAATCCCCATACCTTATCCATTATTGCTCCTGACATAAAAAAACCTCCTAAATTTCTCATCTTTTTGTATACTTCGCATATAGTATCCCTTTTTTTTACATTTTTGTCAATACTTTTTGCTATTGTAATATAAAATTAATATTGTTGTAATATTATTGTAATATTATTTTACTGAATCTAAATTTGGATATAACATTATTTCATCATATAGTTTGATTTTTTTATATTGTAGTATTTCTTCTTTTGTATATCCTAATTCTGCTAATTCGCTTGTTGTATATGTTGTTATTATTGAATAATTTTCATTTGTTTTTTCTACTTTTACTAAAACTTTTGCTAAAGTCCCTAATCTTTGTCTTATTACATAGTTTAATCCTTTTTCATCTTGTATTATTGTTTGATTTGGTACTTTTAGTCCTGAATTGCTTGACCAGATTACATCAAATGTTATTTTTCTATAATCTATTAAGTTTTCAGTCATTTTACTAATTTCAAATATTATTAATCTTTTGTTTTCCTCTTCTTTTATGTTTGATATCTTTGCATCTATTTCATCATTTGTCGATAATCTCAATTTTACTTTCTGACCTACTTTAGCATTTTTTGTCTCCTCTGAATCCATACTTGTAGCTATATAATATTTAAAATTATCTATAATCTTTCCTTTTTTTGTACTCGTTGCTACAATTTGTCCTGTCTTCAAGTTCATATCTTCTAGCATTTGCCAATTTATATTATCTATATTATTGACAGTTAATGTTCCTTCTAGTCCATCAACTCTATATGATACTATTCCACTAACTGGTGCTTTTACATAAATAGCATTTTGTGTTAATTGATTTTCGTATTTTTTTCTTTCATTTATTAGTTCTTTTACATATGTACTTGTTTGTGTAGAACCTTCTATAAAATTTATTTTTCTATCCAATAGCTTGTCTATATCTTTATTATATTCAGAAATCTCTTGAATATTACTTAATTTTTTTAATTTTTCAATTTTTTTGTCTATTTGATTTTCTATTAACTTTAATTCTGATGTTGTTGCTATTTTTTCACTTTTTAGTGCTTCTTGCAATTTTAAGTCTATTTCATTAATTTTTTGATTTAATTCTTGTTGATTTCCATTATAATATTGAAATATTGAGTTGTCTTTTGCTACTTTTTCTCCTTCTGCCATTATTGGTATAATTTCACCCATTATTTCTTGATTTTCTATTACAACTTCATTTCTTAATATATATCCTACCACTGTTTCTTCTTTATATACAGTTCCTTGATTTACTAAACATGTATCTGTTTCATCCCCTATTAGCAAATATGCTATATATGCTATATAAATGATTGCTATGATAATTATTATTGCAAAAAATATTTTTCGCTTATTTATTCTTTTGTCATTTTCCAATTTATATAACTTATGCTAGAATTATTCTAACATATCCTCCCTCTTCTTAATTGTAATTGATTAAGATTCATATTCTAACAATATTGTATAGTGATTATTGCATATGTTCTAATATTTGTTGTATATTGTTTTCCTTAGTTTCTAATGCATTCAGCCAAATTGCTTCTTTATTTTTTCTAAACCATGTTAATTGTCTCTTTGCATATCTTCTTGATTCCATTTTTATTTTTTCTATCATTTCTTCTTTTGTATATTTTCCTTCTATATAGTCTACTACTTCTTTATATCCTAATCCTTGCATTGCTGTTGGAAATTTTTTGTACTTTTTTTCTAGTTCTTTTACTTCCTCTATTAATCCTTTTTCTATCATTATATCTACTCGTCTATTTATCTTTGCATATAACTTTTCTCTATCCATATTTAACACAAAAACTATATAATTGTATTGTACTCCATTCTTTTTTGACTCTTCCTCTTGTTGTGTTTTCGTTTTTCCTGTTGCTTTATATATTTCTAATACTCTCATTATTCTTTTTTTGTCATTTACACTTATTTTTTTCATTGCTTCACTGTCTATTTCATTTGCTTTTTCATATAATATTTTTAATCCTTGTTCTTCTATTATTTTTTCTAGCTCTTTTCTATATTCTTCGTCTATTTCTATTTCGTTATATTCTATTCCATATATCAAGCTATCTATATAAAGTCCTGTCCCTCCTACTATTATTGGAGTTTTTCCTTTTGCTATTATTTTTTCTATTGTATTTATTGCATCTATTTTGAATTGCGCTACACTGTATCTTTGCTCTGGAGATACATAATCCATTAAATAATGTTTTATTCCTTGTTTTTCTTCTTCATCTGGTTTTGCTGTTCCTATATTCATGTCTTTATATATTTGCATTGAATCTGCTGATATTATTTCTCCATCGATTTTTTTTGCAAGCTCTATTGATAATGCTGTTTTTCCTGATGCTGTTGGTCCACATATTATTATCACTTTTGGTTTTTGCATAATTTTCCTCTCTTCTTTCTACTTGTTCTTGCAATTTTTCTCTATTTTATTTTCTTACAAATTCTTTCTATTTATTTTATGTAATTTTCTATGTTATGTTTTCTTCCAATTTTTTGTCTTTTATTTTCTTGCAAATTTTCTTTCTATTTCGTATTTTGTCATTTTTATTGCTGTTGGTCTTCCATGTGGACACGTAAAAGGATTTGGTAATACTAATAACTTGTCCATTAATTCTTTTACTTCTTGTTCTGTTAATGCCATATTTGCTTTTACTGCTGCTTTACATGCTACTGTTGCTATAAATCTTTCTTCTATTTCTTGTTTTGCTGTTCTTCCTAATGATGTTATTTCATCTAATGCCTCTAGAAACATTTCTTTTGTTTCTAATTCTAAACAGATATCTGGTACTCCTGATAGTTTTATTGTATTTTCGCCAAATTCTTCTAATATAAATCCTGCTCTTTCAAATATTGGCATATTTTCTCGTGCTATTTCCATTTCTTTGTGTGTTAATGTTATTATATCTGGTAATAGCATCATTTGTGTTCCACTTTGATTATTCGTATAATAATTTTTCTTTACTTTTTCATATATTACTCTTTCATGTGCTGCATGTTGATCTATTACATACATTTCCTCATTCATTTCTAAAATTATATATGTATTAAATACAATTCCTATAATCTTATATATTGGCTTTTCTAATTCTGGTATATTTTCAAATACTGATACATTTTCTACTTTGCTTATTTCTGTAGTTGGTTTTTTTCCAAATGTTTTCATATACATTTCTTCAAAATTATATCTTGCCGCTGTTTCTTGTATTCTTTCTGTTCCATCTGCTTGTTCTATTTTATATGTTGGCTCTTCATCCTGCTCTGGCTCTTCTATTTTGTATTTTGATTCTTCGTTTTGTTCTGAATCTTCTATTTCATATTTTTGTTCTAATAGTTCTATTTTTGATTTCTTTTCTTCTTCTGATTCTAAATTTTCTATTTGCTGTTTGTTTTCTTCATCTTGCTTTAGTTCTTTTATTTTAGATTTGTTTTCTGTACCTAGTGTTAAATCTTCTATCTTTTGTTTTAATTCATCTATATCAACTTCTGGTATTTCCTGTTTATATCCTGAGTCTTCCTCTTTTTGTTGCTTTGTTTCTTCTGTTTTTTCTATATTAGCTTCTTCTACTGTTATATTATCTTGTTCCTTTATACTATCTTCCTTTTTTCCTATTTCTTGTTGTTCTTTTTCATTATCTTCTTTTTGTGTGTTACTTTGTGAATTTATATTATTATCAAATTGCCCCATCAATTCTCTCTGATGCATTCTATATACTTCTTCTATTATATTTCCATTTTGTGTTTCTTCATCTATTTCCATGGCAGTATTTGTTTTCTTTTCCATTCTTTTTCCAAATGCTGGTAATATTGATAATAATGGATTCTTCATTTTCATTGTGTCTGATATACTATGTTTTTGTGTTTCTTGTTCTTCGTTTGTTTTTTCTTTTTCTGCTGCTTGCGTACTATTATTATTATATATTGCTATGTTTTCTGAGTTTCCTTTTAGCATTGTGTCTTTTATTGCATGATACACTGCTTTAAATATTTTGTCTTCTTCTTCAAATCTTACTTCTAATTTTGCTGGATGTACATTTACATCTACTTTATTTGGGTTCATATCTATATTTAGACTTAAGAATGGAAATTTTCCTATTGGTATCATTCCTTTTAATGCTTGCTCTGTTGCCGACTGTAATATTCTATCTTTTACATATCTTCTATTTATGAAAAATAATTGTTGACTTCTATTTGATCTTGCTATTTCTGGTTGTCCTACTATTCCTGTTATTTTTATATCTTCATATTCATAATTTACATTTATTATTTTTTCTGCTATATCTTTTCCATATATGCTATATATTACTGTTTTTAAGTCTCCATTTCCATTTGTCTGTATTACTGTTTTTCCAGAATTTATTAATCGTATTGCTATTTCTGGATAGCTTTGTGCTATTCTTGTTATTACATCTTCTATATATCCTGATTCTGTATAGTCCTTTTTTAAGAATTTGTATCGTACTGGTGTATTATAAAATAAATTTCTTACTGTTATATTAGTTCCATTTGGACATCCTGCTGTTTGCTTTTCTAGTACATATCCTCCTTCTACTACTATCCTATATCCGTTATCTTGGTCTGCTGTTTTTGATATTAATTCTACATTTGCTATCGCTCCAATACTTGCTAATGCTTCTCCTCTAAATCCCATGGATTTTACTTCTGTTAATTCACTTGCATTTCTTATTTTGCTTGTTGCATGTCTTTCAAATGCCATTTCTAAATCGTCTTCTGATATTCCTCTACCATTATCTGTTACTCGTATATATGTTATTCCTCCATTTTTTATTTCAACAGTTATGTTTGTTGCTCCTGCATCTATTGAGTTTTCTACCATTTCCTTTATTACAGATGCAGGTCTCTCTATTACTTCTCCTGCTGCTATTTTATTTATACTTAACTCATCTAATAGTACTATCTTTCCCATTTAAAAGTGTTTTCCTTTCTTCTTTTCTGTTTGGTTTACATCCTCTAGCTCTTCTATTCTTATATCGTTTTCAAAGTCCTTCTCTTTTTTAGTTGTTCTTCTTGTTCTACTTCTAGCTTCTGGTTCTTCATCTTCTTCTATTGACTCTCTCTTACTTCTTCTGCTTTTTGTTTCTATTTCATCTTCTATTAATATACTATTTTTTATTTCTTCTATTGGTTCTATTTCCTCTTTTTCTTTTCTTATATTTCTGAAGAATTCTTCATCTATATCTTCTTTGTTCTTACTTTCTTTTTTATCTTCCTTGTTTTTTGTTTTCTTCATTTTTGTTTTCATTATGATATATATTACTAGTAATATTACTATTAATGCTACTACTGATATTATTGCTATTCTTTTTATCATTTCTTCCTTTTTTATTTGTCCAAATATGCTATTTATTTCATTTTGATTTACTGTATTTTTTATTACTGTTATTTGATATGTTGCTACTACTGTATTTTGTGCATCATATACTATTAATGTTATTACATTTTCTCCATCCTTTAATTCTTCATTTCCTGCTACTACTACTCTATAGTCTTCTGATGTAGTTTCTGTTTCTATTTCTAATGTATCTTTATCTTCTTCCAATACTGCTTCATAATCATATATATCTGTATCAAATTCTGGCTTTAATGTTATTCCTGCTATACTTAATGTTTTTATTCCTTCTCCTTTTTCTACTGTCTCATTGTCTCCTTGTGTTGTTTCATCTGGATTTTCTTGTGGATCTTCTGTTGTTGGTGTTTCAGTTGGCTGTTCTGTTGGAGCTTCTGTTGGCTCATTTGCTGCTTGTCTTGTTACTGATATTGTGTATTTTTTTGTTGCTCCTGATTCTGCTGTTACTGTTATTGTTATTGTATTTTTTCCTTCTTTTAACCCACTTACTTTTCCATTATTTATTTTTAATCCATTTCCTCCTGTTATTTTTACTGTTGATTTTGAATCTGCTACCTCATACCATACTTCTACTTCTTCTATATTGTTTGGTACTGTTGCTGTATAGCTTGTTCTACTTTGTTTGAAGTTGTTGAAATCATAATCTTTTGGGTTTATTCCTAATGTTTTTAAATTTGCATTTGTTGATTTCTGTGGTTGTTGTGGTGTTACTGGGTCTGGATTTGTTGGTTGTTCTGGTGCTGGTGGTGTTACCGTTTTTTCTTTTACTTTTATTGTTGCAGTTTTATTTATGCCTTCAATTACATTTCCATCTTTGTCTGTTATGTCTCCTGTTAGTCTTACTGTAAATGTTCCAACTTTAGATGTATCAAATTGTAATGTATCATTAGTAGTTTGTTCGCTTAAGTCCGCTGTTTGTGCTGCATATCCTTTATTTGATACTCCTTCTCCACTTACTTTCAAATTCCAAGCTGCTGCTGTAAAATTTACTGTTATTGTTACATTTTCTCCTACTTCAACTGTTGTTCTACTTGCTGTGATATTTGCATTTGCTGCTTCTACTTTAGCTGTACCTATAAATATAGATAATATTATTCCAAATATTATTATTAATAATCTTTTTTTCATTTTTATTCCTTTCTTATGTATAAATTTATTTTATTATAAATCCACTATTTACCAGTAAATATTTTTGTATAACAAATAAATCTCCTGAATTTATTTTTCCATCTCCATTTGCATCCATCGCAATTCTTACATGTTCACTTAATCCATATTGTGTTAATAAGTATTTCTGTACATTAAATAAATCTCCTGAATTAATTTTTGCATCTCCATTTGCATCACCTAAAACTGCAATTACATATGTATCATTTACAGTACATCCTGTTCCTAAAGGTATTCCTTCTTCTACTATTTGACCATATCCATTTTTTACTACTATATTTTCCCCAGTTAAAGCTATTATATCCTGTATCGTTGTTCCTGGTACTATTGTGATTTTTTTACTTGTATAGTTTACTTTCACTTTATCATTTTTTATTATATTTGTTTCATCTTCTGGTGGTTGTGGTTGTTCTTCTGATAAAGGTATTAGATATAATTTATATGGTGAATCATAATCATATGTCTCTCTTGCTACATAACATTTTGTTCCATCTGCTTTCATTATATAATCCCAATATGTTCCTCCTACCTTTTCTGTTGCTTTTTGTAATCTTGTAACTATTTCATCTTTTCTTAATAGAACTCCACTTATTTTTGGTCCATTTGGTGATGACCTTACACTTATAGTACTATTTACATTTACTCTTACTAAATCTGATGTTATTGTACCTGAACTTGAAGATGTATTTGGTTTCTTACATATTTCAAGTGGTGTGTTTTCATATAATGGTATTACAAAAGTATATTGTGCTTCCATCTTTCCTGTTTCTTCTAATGCTTTTCTTATTTTTACTCCTTCATTTTGTGCTGCTAAGATGTTTTGTTGGTATTGATGCCAGTATAAATTCCCATCTGAATTGTCTACATCAAACTTCTTAAAGTATATTGTATTTTGACCTTTTTTTATGTATCCATCTGCTATTTTTTCTGCTCCACCTTCAATTGATTTTACAAGACTGTCCCATCCTTTGTTTTTTGCATAGCTTAATCCATTTTGTATTATTACATCTGAACCTTTACCTGTCGCATTTATATTGAATATATTGTAATATCCTTCATACCCTGGGTATGTTCCTGAAACTGTTCCTCCTCCCCATTGTCCTTGTTCTTGCAATGCTAATGCTGCTAAATAATATGCGCTTAGATTATTGTTCCATGCAGCTCTTAATATTGCTTGTATATAATCGTAGTTATCCAAAAATGTTCCTGAAACCATTTGTTGTATTGAATTATAATCACAGTCTACATATGTTAATTCCATAAATTGAAATACATCTGAACTGTTTATTGAGTTTCTTGGGTCTATCATATATCTTAATGCAATCTCTGATGCACAACACCAACTTCCATTATCATATCTTGTATCTCCACATATTGCACATTTCCATTCTCCTTGTAAACTTGCTGATACTAAACTTCTTGGCGAATCTGTACCATGCCCTACATATTCATTTGCTATTACTTCATCTAATGTTAATCCTGTATATAGTACTTTGAATTTCCAATTTGGATGTTCATATTGTAACATTTGTATCATTTGTTTTACTCCAGGATATCTATTATTATCTATCCCATTTATATCTTCACTCTTCCATTGGTTCACTGCTTCTACATTATTTTCTAATATTATATTGATTATTATAAATATTATTACAAATATTATATACTTCAATATTTTTTTCACTTGCATTTTTATTTTCTCCTTTTTCTTTTTGTATTTTTTGTCATTTTTACGTATAAAGTATATCATTTATGTTTTTTTTTATCAATATTTTATGGATATTTTTTCTAAATATTTTATGGATATTTCTTATAAATATTTTGTTGTTATATTTTTTAGTGCTTTCTCATATAGAAATTGCTATATTCCTCTATTTTCAGCTTGTTTACTAATGGGCGCGGATATGCGCCTATTAGTAAACAAGCTGTTTTTTTGTTTTTTATTTTTTATATCATCATTTCATCCTTCTCTTCCTTTTCTTTTACTTTCCGCTTATTTCAACTGTTTTGCTAATGGGCGCATATCTGCGCCCATTAGCAAACAAGGTGTTTTTTTCTATTATTATTCTTCTCTCTTCTTTATATTTTTTAAAACTATAAAAAAGATATAAGTTTCATCTTATAATCTATAGATGATAACCTATATCTTTTGCTTTAAATATCTATTCTATTTCCAAATTTATTTTTAACTCTTATACTTAACAGTTTATTTTTCTCTAACTCTAGTTTTACATCCTCCTCTAAAATTTCCATTGACAAATCTTGTACTTGCTTCAATATTGGTAAATCTTCAAACAAATTCGCAACTTTAAATTCAGGAATTCCATGTTGTTCAGTTCCAAAAAAATCTCCTGTGCCCCTAAGTTGTAAATCTTTTTCAGCAATTATAAATCCATCATTGGTTTGCGTCATTATTTTCATTCTTTCTATTGTATTTTGGCCTTTACCTTCATATTTTAATATACAATAAGATTTATATTCTCCTCTTCCTACTCTCCCTCTTAGTTGATGCAATTGTGCTAGTCCAAACCTTTCTGCATTTTCCACTACCATTATACTTGCATTTGGTACATTTACTCCTACCTCTATTACAGTTGTTGATATTAATATATCTATATTTCCATCTTTGAATTCTTGCATTATAGAATCTTTTTCTTTTGCCTTCATTTTCCCATATACACACTCTACTCTATAGTCACTAAACACTTCATTTTTGTATTTTTCTACTAATGTTGTTACTGCTTTTAAATCATTTTCTTCACTTTCCTCTACTAATGGACATACTATATATGCTTGTCTTCCTTCTTCTATTTGCTTTTTTATAAACCCATTTACTCTTTCTTCCATATTTTTTCGCACTGCAAATGTCTCTATTTTTTTTCTATTTGGTGGCAATTCGTCAATTATTGATATATCTAAGTCTCCATACAATATTAATCCTAGTGTTCGTGGTATTGGTGTTGCTGACATTACTAACACATCTGGATTCTGCCCTTTTTCAACTATTTTTGTTCTTTGCTTTACTCCAAATCTGTGCTGTTCATCAGTTATTACTAATCCTAAATTTTTGAATAACACATTATCTTCTATCATTGCATGTGTTCCTATTAATACATCAATTTCTCCATTTTCTAATTTTTCTAATATGTCCTTTTTCTTCTTTGCTGTTAAACTTGATACTAATAATCCACATTTTATCCCTACTTGTTCAAACATTTCAGTAAAACTTTCTAAATGTTGTGTTGCTAATATTGCTGTTGGGGCCAATAATGCAACTTGATATCCTGACTTTACTGCTTTATATGCTGTTATCATGGATACTGCTGTTTTCCCAGACCCTACATCTCCTTGTAATAATCTGTTCATATTTTTTTTACTTTCCATGTCTTTATTTATTTCTTTCAAAACTCTCAATTGTGCATTTGTTAATTTAAATGGTAATAATTCTATTATGTCTTCCATTTTAACTTCTGAATTAAATTGTATACCTTTTTTATCATTTTTGTATCCGCTTTTTAAGTACAATAATGCTAACTGCATTATTAATAATTCTTCAAATACTAATCTCTTTCTTGCTTCCTTAAATTCACTTAATTCATTTGGAAAATGTATTTTTTTTATTGCTTCATTATATTTTAATAATTTATATCTTTTTAATATTTCATCTGGTAATGTCTCATTTAATTTTCCATATACTTCACTCATTCCAACTTCTATTATTTTTCTTAACGTATTTTGAGATAAATTTTTAGTTAATGGATATATTGGTATTATTTTCCCTGTATTTTTTGTTTCACCTTCAACATCAAATGTTGGACTTGCTATCTCTATTCTTCCATTTTTATTTGAAATTTTCCCATAAAATTTGTATTTTTTTCCAGGTATAAATATGTTTTTTAAATATGTTTGGTTATACCAAATGGCTGTACATATTTCTGTTTCATCTCTTATCATCAATTTACATATTGTCATTTTTCTTGTTTTTATTTCAGTCATTCTTGCTATTACTACCGCTTCTATTAATGTCTCTTCTCCATCTGTACATTCACATATTTTTTTAGCTTTACTTCTGTCCTCATATTCTCTTGGGAAATATGTTATTAAGTCTCCTAATGTATATATATTTAATTTATTTAATAACTTAGCTCTATTTGGTCCTACTGTTTTTATGTATTGTACTTCTTTTCCTAAATTTACCATTTTTTTCTCCGCTTATATATTTTTTAGTTCAATTTATAAAGTTCAAAATTCAAACCATCTGCACTAACCAGCTTATATTCAATATCATCAATAATTCCTTCAACTGCATCTTTTATGGATTCACTATGTAAATGTCCATATAAACATTTTTTAACATTATACTTTTTCATAATTTTAACAAATTCTAATTCCTCATTTTTTATAATTTTTATATTTGTAATTGGTGGATAATGCATACATACAATAATTTCTTTTTCTTTACCATATTTGTTAATTCCATCTTTTAATGACAGTTCTAATCTTGCAAGTTCCCTATTTAATATTTTCTCATTTTCATCTTCTTCTATTGCACTCCATCCCCTTGTTCCTGCTATTATATAGTCCTCACATTCAAATGCATTATTATATATAAAATCTATATTTTCAAAATTGTTTTCTTCCAAAAACTTCCTCATACTTGTCACAGTTCCCCACCAATAATCATGATTTCCTTTTAGCATCAATTTTTTCCCTGGTAATGAATTTAAAAACTCAAAATCTTTTTTTGTATCTTTCAAGTATGTAGCCCATGAAAAGTCCCCTGGTAATAATACTATATCACTACTGTTGACTCTATCCATCCAATTTATTCTTATTTTTTCTTCATGACCTATCCAGTTTTCTCCAAATATATCCATTGGTTTATCTTGCTCAAATGATAAATGTAGGTCTGCTATTGCATATATTGACATTCTTTAATTTCGTCCTTTCATTGCGTATAAAGCAATTATAAATCTAAAAATTTATATTGTTTTGAGTTATCTTTCTCCGATTTTTAAGTTTGGTACTGCATTTAATTTCAAATCAGAAATGTCTCCATTCATATATCTATAATATCCTGCTGATCCTATCATTGCTGCATTATCTGTACATAATTTTAAATCAGGCATATATACTTTTACACCTTGTTTCTCCAATTCTAAAAACTTCTTTCTTAAATATTCATTTGCCGATACTCCTCCTGCTAATGCCACTACTTTTACACCTGTTTTCTCTATTGCTTTTTTTACATTTTCTGCTAACATTTCTGTTACTACTTTTTCGAAACTTGCACATAAATCTGCTTTATTTATGTCTGGTTGCTTATGGTATAAATTGATTATTGCTGTTTTTATTCCACTAAAACTGAAATCTAAATTATCCATATGTGTTTTTGGTAATTCTATATTTGCTTGGCCTCCTTTTGCTAATTTATCTATTTTAGGTCCTCCAGGATATCCTAGACCTATTACTCTTGCTATTTTATCAAATGCTTCTCCAATTGCATCATCTCTTGTTCTTCCTATTTCCTCGAATTCGCAATAATTCTTGACATGTATTATTTGTGTATTTCCTCCTGATGTCATCATACATAAAAATGGCGGTTTTAAGTCTTTATGTGTTATATAATTTGCTGCTATATGACCTTCTATGTGATTTACTCCTACTAATGGTTTATTTATTGCATAACTTAAACCTTTTGCATATGATAATCCTACTAATAGCGCTCCTACTAGCCCTGGTCCATATGTTGGTGTTATTACATCTATATCATTGAACGTCATTTTTGCTTCTTTTAGTGCTTCTTCTGTTACCTTTGTTATTGCTTCTATATGATTTCTTGATGCTATCTCTGGTACAACCCCACCATATTGTTCATGTATTTTTATTTGTGTATATACTACATTTGATAATATTTCTCTTCCATTTTTTATTACTGCAACTGATGTCTCATCACAGCTTGATTCTATACCCAATGTTATTATTTTTTTCATTTTTTCATTCCTTTTCTTTTTGTTACTAATTTTATGAATCTATTTTTAAACATCTTTTATTTATGTTCTGCTTTTCTATTGCTTAGGACACTATATATGAAATATAAGTCTTCCTAAATTTAATATTTGTGTACTTAAATTCGTTATTATTGGTGAAATTATATTACTTGCAATTCCTGTTATCCATATAAATAAAAATATCATATAAAATATTCTTTCATTATCTTGAAACCAGTATTTTGCTTTTGTTGGAAGTATTGGTAAAAATATTTTTGAACCATCTAATGGTGGCAATGGTATTAAATTAAATACTCCTAATCCTATATTTGTTATTACTGTTGATGATATTAATGTCATTATTACTGATCCTACTGTCGATAATAAAAATTCGCCACTTGCAAATTTAAATATTGCACAATATATTAGTGTAAATATTATCGCCAATATAAAATTCATTAATGGTCCAGCTAAGGACACTATTGCATCTGCTTTTTCCATTGACATTCTTCTATCATAATTTCTTGGATTTACTTGTACTGGTTTTCCCCATCCTATATGTGCAAATATCAACATTGCTAGTCCTAATGGATCTATATGGTCCATAGGGTTTAAACTTAATCTTCCTTGCATTCTTGGAGTATCATCTCCTAGCTTGTCTGCAGCATATGCATGTGCAAATTCATGAAATGTTATTGCTAACAATACTCCTGGTAATGATAGCAATAATCCTAATATTGCTCCTTCTGTTGTTGCATATGTTGATATTGTCCATAATATCATAATCCCTATTAATACATATATTATTCTTCTGTCAAAATTAAACATTCATCTCTTCCTTTCATATTTTTATCCCCTGTTTATTTTGATATATATTTATCTATAATTAAAATATTTTATAAATTTTTAATCTATAACCTATCTGTTTCAAATGATACATATCCTTCATATAAATAACTGTTATCTATGCCTTTCATATATATCTCTCTATCATTTATTTTATTCGTCAAACCTTGTTTTAGTAATTCTTTAATTTCTATATCTTTTATAGGACTACGTTCCATTGCAAGTAAATAGTCTGTTTTATCAATTTTTCTCCAGTCAGCTACTACATTCAACTCTTTTTTTAAAATCAAATCAAGTCAAATCCTTGTACTCCTGCGATTTCCTTCTCTAAATGGGTGTGCAATATTCATTTCTACATATTTTTCTATGATTTCTTCATATGTTGATTGTGGCATCTTTTCAATATTTTTAATATTTTCTAAAATCATCTTTACCTCCTAGCTTTTTCTTGTGTAGGAAAATCAAAAATCTTTATGTATGTCTTTAGTCTATATAGTAAAAGGATTATTCATACAAAATAAATTTTTCTGGTTTTATCTTTTTTTACATATTATTTTGTATATCATCTTCTACTTCTTTCATTGCATCAAGAGTATTTTGCAATAATTCATCTAGTTCCCATCCTAGTTGTTCGGCTCCCTTAACAATTATATCTCTTGAACAACCTGCTGCAAACTTTTTATCTTTGTATTTTTTTCTCAAACTACTTAATTCCATATCTTTTGTACTATTTGATGGTCTCATCTTTGCTACTGCCCAGATTAATCCTGATAATTCATCAACTGCAAATAGTATTTTTTCCATTTTATGTTCTGGTTCTATTTCACTGCATATTCCATATCCATGACTGCATATTGCATGCACCAATTCGTCATTTGCATTAATTTCTTTTAACATTTCAGGTGCTTTCTGGCAATGTTCTTCTGGATACATTTCATAGTCAATGTCATGTAACAAACCTGCTAATCCCCAGAAATCCTCATTTTCATTATATTTCCTTGCAAAATATCTCATAATTTGTTCTACTGTAATTGCATGTCTTATATGAAATTCCTCTTTATTATATTTTTTTAATAAATTTATTGCTTCTTCTCTATCTATTCTTATTTCATACTTACTTTTATCTGTTACTTTATCTTCATTTTCCACTTTTTGTGATTTTTTGTCATTTGAATTACTTAATGGTTTCATTGTTGGAAATAATAAAACATCTCTTATTGATGCTGAATCGGTAAATAACATTATCATTCTATCTATTCCTATTCCTAATCCTCCTGTTGGTGGTAATCCTATTTCTAGTGCTTGTACATAATCTTCATCCATCATTCCCGCTTCTTCATCTCCAGCTTCTCTTGCTTCTACCTGTTTTTTAAATCTTTCATATTGGTCTATTGGATCATTTAATTCAGAAAATGCATTTCCATATTCTCTTCCATCTATAAATACTTCAAATCTCTCTGTTAATCGTTTGTCTGTTGGCTTTCTCTTAGCTAATGGTGATATTTCTACTGGATAATCATATATAAATGTTGGTTGTATTAATGTTTCTTCTACATATTCATCAAAGAACATTGATATTACATCTCCACGTGTCTTTTTTGTTTCATCTGCAAATTTTAGTCCCTTTTCTTCTGCTATTTTTACTGCTTCTTCGTCACTTTCAATTTTGTTGAAGTCTATTCCTGTTGCTTCTTTTACACTATCTATCATTGTAATTCTTTTCCAACCAGGTGCTAGATTTATTTCTTTTCCTTGATATGTTACTTTTGTTGTTCCTAACACTTCTTGTGCTGTCCTAGAAAATAATTCTTCTGTTATGTTCATCATATCGTTATAATCTTCATATGCTGCATATAACTCAAGTTCTGTAAATTCTGGGTTATGCCTTATGTCCATTCCTTCATTTCTAAATACTCTTCCTATTTCATATACTTTATCAAATCCACCTACTATTAATCTTTTTAAATTTAATTCTAGTGCTATTCTTAAGTACATGTCTATGTTTAAACTGTTATGATGTGTTATAAATGGTCTTGCTGATGCTCCTCCTGATATTGTATTTAATACTGGAGTTTCTACTTCTAAGTATCCATTTTCTTCTAGTATTTTTCTTATATTTCTTATTATTTTACTTCTTATTACAAAACTCTCTTTTACTTCTGGATTTACAATTAAGTCTGTATATCTTTGTCTATAACGTAAGTCTGGGTCTTTTAGTCCATGAAATTTCTCTGGTAATGGTCTTAATGACTTTGATAATAGTACTACTTCTTTTGCATGTACTGATATTTCTTCTGTTTTTGTTTTGAATACAAATCCAGTTATTCCTATTATGTCTCCTATATCAAATGTTTTGAATTTTTTATAACTTTCTTCTCCTAAATCATTTATACTTATATAACTTTGTATATTTTCATCTGAATCTAATATTGTACAAAATGATGCTTTTCCCATTATTCTTTTTGCTATTATTCTTCCAGCTACTGTTACATCTTTTTGTTCAAATTTTTCGTATTCTGATTTTATTTCTCCTGCTGTATTTGTTCTATTAAATTTTGTTATTTCATATGGGTCTTCCCCTTTTTCTTGTAATTCTGACAATTTTTCTCTTCTTATCTTCATTAATTGATTTAAATCTAATTCTTGTTCTTGATTATTTTTGTTTTCTTGCATATTTATTTTCTCCTTTTTCTCTTTTCAATTTTATATATTATATAGCAGAATGTAGCAAAAGTAAAGATTTTAACCAAATTTTAGCTTAATTAATAAAATAGAGCATTAACAAAATTTTTGGTTTCGTTAATGCTCTATTTTATGAGTTGTTTCAAGCATTCTAATTCTTAATTACTTGTACAATTTGAAAATTTATGAGTACTTACAAGCAGAATATGATATAACTTGCGATTATCATCAATAATAATATTATCGCTATTTTTTCTGTTTTAGTTTTTCCTCTAAGTATTACAATCTTTCTGCATTTTTCTTTTATGTAGTCTTTTTCATCTTGGTCTAAATATAGTAATCCTACCATCCCTATCAGTGGAAGAATTGCTACAAAACACAAAATCAATTGTTCTAATGCCTTTGCCATTTTTATTTCTCCTGTCTATAGTTGCGCCTATTATAGAAATTTTAAAAAGTTGCCTTAAATAAATCCCATAAAAATCTTATAAGTGGAATCTCTATTATGATATAAATAATATCTATTCCTAATGATAATTTTAATGCTATTTTTAGGAAATACTTCTCTTTGATGTCTAATTCCCTTTTGTACTCCCGAAAAATTTCTACACTATTATGTGTAAATGTTTTTATAAATACTCCTACTATAATCGCTCCAATTAACATGAATCCTAGCAATACTAACTTCATACTCTTTCCTCTCTTTCTGCTATTGGCTCTTTGCCATTTTTTACTATTTTAGTATATCATATTTATGTTAAGTTTTCAATATATTCTATATAATTTATGTGTTCTCTTATTTTTTATTTTCTTATTTTTATTTCTATTGCATTTTTTATATAATTGTTAGATAATACCTTTGGTGATTAAATTGACAAGTTTTTTATTAAAAATAATTGGTATTATTTCGATGGCTTTTGACCATATAGGTCTTACCATTTTAAATAAACTTTCATTTTTTAATTTAATAGGTAGATTATCTTTTCCCATATTTGCTTTTCAAGCTACAGAAGGATATGTTCATACTAAAAATTTTAAAAATCATATTATGAAATTATTGTTATTTGCTTGTATTTCTCAAATTCCTTTTATGCTTTTCATCTCTACTTTTTCAAATGACATATTTTCTTTAAATGTATTATTCACTTTTATTTTAGGATTACTTGCTATTTACTTCTATGATAAATCTACAAATAAATTGTTGGGAACTTTATTGGTTCTGCTTTTTGGTATTATTGCTGAATTATTAAAAACTGATTATGGTATTTATGGTGTATTTTTAATGTTCGTTTTTTACATTTTTAAGAATAAGAAATTTTTAATGATTTTAAGCAGTATAATACTAATGATATTATATTATGGATTTTATGCCTTTAAATTTTATAATTTGAAAATTATATATATTTTATATATGCTTTCATCATGTTTTTCTCTTTTCTTTATTAGCATTTATAATAAAAAAGAAGGTCCAAAAATGAAATATTTATTTTACATTTTTTACCCTCTACACCTTCTAATTCTATATCTTGCTTCTAAATTTATATAATATAATTTCAGGTTAAACAGTAGGTGCTAAAAAATATTAATCCTCTTTATACACCTACTGTTTTTTATTAAGTTCTTATATCTTTTTAAAACTATTTATTATTACTATCTTATTTTGTTTTTTTAAATTAGTATCTTTTCAATTAATTCCTTTACCTTCTTTATTCTAGTAATTCCATACATAATTGTTGCTCCTAATACATTTAATATTATATCATCTACATCAAATGTACCACTTTTGGTAATAAATTGTATACATTCCACTATGAATACAATAATAATCATTGTTAATATGAATTTTTTTATATTATTTATTTTGTCTTTATATAATATTGGTAAAAATATTCCAAATGGTGCAAATGCAATTATATTTCCTAATATATTTATTACAACTATACTTAAATTAATATTATTTTCTATATATTTTGTAAAAAAACTTGTTATAGTTGCAAATGGTACTATATTACTATAAAATTCAAAATGTTCTTTTGAAAATATTTTTATTTGTCCTTTAAATCCCATTCTTCTATAGTTTCCATCAAAAAATAGTAATGTTACTAGTAATATTGAATATATTATAAAAATTAATGTTATTCCTATTTTCCTATTTTTTTCTATTTCTATTTTATTTTCTTCTCTTTTATTTTTCATTTTCATATCTATATAAACTAAAAGCATTGCTATTATATATATTATTAATTTTTCCTTTATTGGCAATATTAAATTTGGTGCTAAATCTATACATATACTAAATAATATTAATAATCCTGCTATCATCAATAATATGTACTTTTTCATTTTCTCTTCTCCTCTGTTTTTATGCTTTATTTTAAAACTAATTTTCTAAAATTATATTTTTTCTTCTATATATTGATAAAATTATCGACATACTTACTAGGTTTATAATAAAATACTGTCCACCATATGATACAAATGGTAAATCTATATCTGTTTTTATCCCTAAGTTCAAATTCGTTAGTATATTAACTATTGATTGTATTATATAAAGTGAACTTAGTCCTATTATTAAATATTTTCCATATATCTCTTTTATATTTTTGGCGTTTCTTATTAATCTAATTGATGTTAATATTATTGTTATTATTAATGTAGATGAAATTAATATTCCTACTTTTCCCAACAAATATATAAATGTATTATTATTTCTGCTGTTAATTATGTTTTTATTGTCATTTATAATTTCTGTATCAGCTTCACCAATTAGATTGGCATTTTCTAATATTTCTCTTTGTAGCATTCCTTCATATCCATCACAAGTTTGGTCATCTTCTGGGTTTAAATAATTTTTCCATCTCGCTACTGTATATGGTTCACTTAATACTTTTATTATTGCTACGATTATTACACATACACTTACTATACCATATATTAGCTTTATTCTATTCTTACTCTTCTCTTTATTCCTTAATATTTGTATAGTTGTAATTATTAAATATATTATTCCTAATATAATTGCATTTGCTGTCGATGGTACTTTACCTATTAATATTAATGAAATGATACTTAGTGTCACTATTTTTAATAAATCTTTTTGTATTATTATCGTTTTTTCTATAATATTTAAGCTTATTTTGTTTTCGTTATTATAATTCATTATAAAACCTACAAATGCTATAATATACATTGGTATTACTATTGTACATGGTCTGAGTGACATTGCTCCTATAATATTTAGAACTGGTACTCCATTTATTGTGTTTTTTATTTCTGACATTGATAATATTAATATTACACTTGCTATTATGTATATTAAATTTGAAAATTTTTTTATTTTTCTATAATCTATAAAATATATTATTATGCCTAATAATATTCCAATAATTATATATATCAACATTTTATTTATTTCATATTTTTCCATATTAGTTTGTTTTAACATCGATATTGCTATTCCGAATATTGTTAATATTGTTATTAGAATTATGAGTTTCCAGTCTGTTTTTGGTCTATGTATTTTATTTAATTTTTTTCCTATTTCTTGTGCATCTCCCATTTGTTTTACTGCTTTTTCTTCTGCTTCTTTTTCTTCAATTCCATCCTTTATATATCCTTCTTTTATTTCTTCTATATGTCCTTCTAGCTCTTTTGATATATTATCTTTCACAGGATTATATTTTATTTCTTGACATACATTTTTTAAAAATATTTCAGTATCCAAATAGAACACCTCCAAATACTTGGTTTATTCCTCCACTAAATATTTTCCATTCTTCCTTTTTTTGTTCTAAATGTTTTTTTCCTTCTTTTGTTATTGAATAATATTTTCTTTTTTTAGCTCCTTTTTCATCCCAATATGATATTATATAATTTTTTTCTTCTAGATGATGTAATATTGGATATAGTGTTCCTTCTTGGAATTCAAATACATTATTTGATTTTTTACTCAATTCTTTTATCATTTGATATCCATACATATTTTCTTTTTCTAGTAAACTTAATATTAACATATTAGTACTTCCTTTTAATAGTTCTCTACTTATTTTCACCTTTATCCTCCTTTTTCTTCATCATTTTACTATCATCACTATATATGATATTTTATTATTTATATACCTAGTATTGCTATGTATTTTTATACATTGTACTACTAGGTATATTTTTTGTCAATAGTTTTAATTTATTTTACTAATTACTTTTAAAATTTAATTATTGTTTTCCCTATTCTTATAAAAATGCTCCATAACAGTAATAATTTTCTTAGAAGATAGTTATAAAGAAAATGAAAGAATAAGTTTTTTGTGTATTTTTGTCACTCAGAAAATATTATCCTTATTGTTTCACACTACTATTATATTTATTTTTAAAATTCGCTTATTAACTAATAGGCGCATATATGCGTCTATTAGTTAATAAGCACTATTTTTTATAAAATACTATATCTTGTTTGAATCTGAAAGTTTTTCGTGTCTTTGTTCTGAATTATTTGTATCTATTTTAATATATCTTATTCTTAAGATGTTTTTAGTACATAAAAGACTAGAGTGCTCGAACTCTAGTCTTTCTTTATTTCTCTACAGAACATTTATCGAACTCTTTGAATTAAAGAGGAATCTAATCTGTCTATTTTCTCTCTTAATTCTTAATATATTATACTCAATTTTTTTGAGCTTAACTTTTTAATAATTTTGTGTATCACTATTTATTCTATAGCATATTTTTCAATTTCACAGTTTTCTAAACATAATGGTAATAAGGTTTCCATATTAGGTATTCCTTCAAAATAACATCTAATTGGAATGCTAATCCCTCCATGTTCTACTATTAGTATTCGTTTTCCAGCATATTCTTTTTTAATACTATCTAAAAAATTGTATACTCTTCTAAAGAAATTTCTAATTGAGATAGTATTCCATTTCCACCACCTGTATCAACTAACAATTTCTCTTTTTGATTATTTTCTAATACAAAACTTGTATTAAAAAGTTTTTCAGACATTGCCCAACCAGTTCCTAAAACAATAATCTTTTCCATGTTTCCTCCTTAGCATTAAAGAGATTTTTCTTTATGCTACTTTTATTCCAGTATCTACAATTTCCTTTACAAAAGGATTTGAAATCTTTTCAAAATCTTCTGTTGTTATTGGGTGCGGCTCTATTCTAGTATCTATTTTCCAAGTTAATCCTATTAATTTTGCTCCATCTTCAATAATATCACTAAAATCACTTGAAATCATTTCTATATCTATATCGCTATCCTCATTCTCTGTTCCTTTTGCATACAATCCAAACAAAATGATTGCTTCAATTTTATAATGTTCACTTATTTTTTCAATGTATTTTTGTATTGATTCCATTATTCCTATGTTAATAGACTTTTCAACCATGTTCGTACCTCCTCAATATTTTTTATTTGTTCAGATGTATAATCATCTGTACATTTTGATTAAAAGTTTCTTTGTAATCATCATATCTTGCACTTATATTAAATTGTGTAATTATTTGTAATTTTTCAACTTGTTCATCAGTTAACTCTATATTTTCAAGCATCCAATTATATTGTTTTTCTTCTTCTAATTGCATTGTTTAAATGGCTTGATTTTGGCTTGTGCTTCTTTTTTCTAATTATCAAAATCTTTTTTTAATTGTTTGTTGTCTTTATTTCTTGAAACTATCGTAAAACAAAACAACTAGTCAAACTAACTAGTTGCGACGTGGCTGGGGTACTGTGATTCGAACACAGGAATGTCGGAGTCAGAGTCCGATGCCTTACCGCTTGGCGATACCCCAATATAATTTTCTGCAATGTTACCACATACTGAGGCTGTAACTCGCCTTTGGCTTCGTACACCCTCAGCAGCTTGGCGATACCCCAATATAATTTTCTACAATGCTACCACATACTGAGGCTGTAACTCGCCTTTGGCTTCGTACACCCTCAGTAGCTTGGCGATACCTCAATATAAATTTTTATAATGTTATTGCATATATATAATACCATATTATATTTATTAATTCTAGTATATTTATTAAAATTATTTTATATCTTGATTGTTTTTTTATCTTCTTTTGTATTCAAGTTCTTATGATTATTATAATAGTTAATAATTTTTAAAAGCACTATAGCTTGAAACTATGAGTGCTTTTGGTTTTTTTATGTCAAATGTTAATAACTACTTTTTACTATGCTACTAAATCATATTTTGCATATTGTGGCATAGCTTTTTTTATTAATTCCCAAAACCCTTTTGAATGAGTTTTGTATTTTAAGTGGCAATATTCATGTAATATCATATATTCTACTGTTTCTTTATTATATTTTACTATATATGGATTTATTATAAGTTCTCTATCTTGTGTACATTTGACCATTGATTTTTTTATTATTTGTATTTTATAATCTTCTGGTGCAAACTTTAATTTTATCCTTATTTTTTCCATTATTCCTTCTATTTCTTTTTGAGCTATTTCTACATACATTTTATTTAAAACTAAATTTACTATTTTATGCATATCTTTATTCTTATATTTTGTTGGAAGCACTATTTTTACTTGCCCATTTTCAAAATTCAAATCTACAGTTTTAACATTTTTATGTCCTACCTTTAATTCAAATTTTTCTCCTAAAATAAACAAATATCCCAATTTGATATATTCTACCTTAACTTTACTAACTTCTTTCATTCTACTTTTAAATATACTCATAACTAATACCTCCGTTTAATTTTTTGCAAATTATTGTTCGCTTTTGTTGTTCCTATTTTATATCCAAATTTTTGTTTTGTCAATACCTTTTTTAAATTTTTCGAACATTTTTTTGTATATCATATTTTTTCATAGAACATGCAAAAAAAGCATCTATTTCAGCTTTTCCATCATCATAAAATGTATATGCTAAAATAAATGCTTTTATTTTTTCATACTAAATCTATAAAATTATTTCTCTTTTTAATAGTTCACTTTTTATTGTTCCTATCCCTATAAATTTTTTCTGTTCATTATATATTCTATAAATATCATCTGTAAATTTATATGTCAATTTTACTCCATTTAAAAAATGCTTCATTTTATGTTCATTCATTATTATAAATGGTCTCTCCATAAATAATTGTTCAATAGTTATAAAATATTTATTAATAAAATCTTTATTTTGATAATTTTTCTCCAATTGCTCTATTGTTAATGAATTATCTATTGAAAATGTACCTACTTTTACTCTGTTTAGATTTTTCATGTATCCGACTGTTCCTAGCTTTTTTGCTATGTCTTCGCATAAACTTCGAATATATGTACCTTTTGAACAATGTACCTTAAAATCGATTTTTTTTTCACTTTTATCAATTTTTATCAATTCACACTTATATATTATTATATTTCTTGGTTTTAATTCTATGGTCTGCCCTTTTCTAGCATATTCGTATAATTTTCTTCCATTAACTTTTATTGCAGAATACATAGGAGGAATTTGTTTTTGTCCTCCTATAAAACTTTTTAATACATTTTTTACTTTTTCTTCTTTTAAATTTTCTTCTATGATATTCTTTTCTTCTATGATATTTCCTTCTATATCTGCTGTATCTGTCTTTATTCCAAGTTTTAACTTTACTTCATATGTTTTATCATGTTCTATTAAATATTGAGAACATTGTGTTCCCTTCCCTATTAGCAATGGTAAAACTCCTGTTGCATTTGGATCTAATGTTCCTGTATGTCCTACTTTTTCATTTAATATCTTTTTTACTTTATAAACAATATCATGTGATGTTTTCCCTTGTTCTTTATTTATTATTAATATTCCATCCATTTTTTCCCTATCTTATATTTGCTTAAATACTATTTACTTTATTATTTTTCTATTGATTGAGTATATGTACTTTATGAACTGTAGTCTTTTTAAGTTATTACTATTGCAGTAAATTATAAAACCTTTCTTATCTCTGTCATAATTTTTTCTTTGACTTCTACTACATTCCCTAATGCAAAACATCCTGCTGCTCTTATATGTCCTCCACCGCCAAGCATTAGTGCTACATCTGCTACATTTACGTATTCGTTTGAACGTAATGATATTTTATATCCATTTGTTCCTTCCTTTTCTCTTATAAATATTGATACTTCTACTCCTTCAATATCTCTTCCTGCTTCAACTATTCCTTCATGGTCTCCTTCTTCAGCACTAACTTTTTTTTCATCTTCACAGTTTATATATGTAAATGTAACTTTTCCATTTTCTAAGAACTCCATTCTTTCTGTTGCAATTCTCGCTAACTCAAAGCTTGACTTTGTTCTTGTTTTTAATACTTTTTTATATACCTCTGCAATATTTACTCCTCTTCTTAGAAGTTCTGCTGCAAATTCAAATGTTTCTGCATTTACTCCTGAATATTGAAATCCTCCTGTATCTGTTATTATACCAGCTATTATACAAGTTCCTAATTCTATGTTTATATCTACATTAAAATAGTTTGCCATTTCTAATATTATCTCACAACATGCTGGTGAAACTGGATTGACATAGTTATAATCTCCAAACATTGCATTACTTCCATGATGATCTATTACTATTTTCTTTTTTGCTGTTTCGAAATATCTTTTCCCTCCTACAACTCTTTTTAAATCTGATGCATCTACTGAAATTGCTAAATCATATTCTTCTACTTCTGTTTCTTTTTTTATACTATTCGCTTCTGGTAAAAAATTATATGTCCTTGGGCATTCTGTCATTATTACATCTGATTCTTTTCCTAGTTGTTTTAATAATATTTTCATAGCTAAGCTACTTCCGACAAGCATCGCCATCTGGGTTTTCGTGTGTTAATATTGCTATTTTATCAGCTTTTTTTATTTCTTCTAATATATTATCTAGAGTCATATTTTCTCCTTTTATTTGTAATTGTATAGGAAAAATAATTCTTTTCCTATACAATACTTTATTTTATAATATTTTTTAAAATGTTTTCTATTTTTGCACCATATTCTAGTGAATCATCTATCACAAATGCTAATTCTGGCGTATTCCTTAAATTTATTCTTTTGGCTAATTCTGATCTTATAAAACCTGATGATTTTGATAGACCTTTTAAAGTATCTTCTGTATTTTTAGCATTTAGAATACTGACCCAAACCTTAGCATATTTTAAATCTGGAGTTACTTTTACTCGTGTAACACTTATTAATCCTGTTACTGTTGGCTCTTTTAAATCATAATTTATTATGCTACTTATTTCCTTTTTGAATTCTTCATCTATTCTTCCTTGTCTATTATTATTTCTATTTGGCATTTTATCGCCTCCTATTTGCTTGATTTTTCTTGCTTTATTTTATTTTCTTATCTTATTTAGGAAACATATTATCTTTTTTTATTATATTATATTTATCTTTTAATTTCTTCCATTATAAATGCTTCGATAATATCTCCCTCTTTAATATCATTATAATTTTCAATTTGGATTCCGCATTCAAATCCTTTTGTAACTTCTTTTGCTTCATCTTTAAATCTCTTTAATGTTGATAATTTCCCATCATGTATTACTACATTATCACGTATAATTCTTACTCCTGCATTTCTTTCTACTTTTCCTGTAAGTACATATGCACCTGCAATTGTTCCTACGTTTGAGATTTTGAATGTTTGCCTTACTTCTGCTGTTCCTATTACTTTTTCTTCATATTTTGGAGATAACATTCCTTTCATAGCTGCTTCAACATCATCTATTGCTTGATATATTACAGAATATTGTTTTATTTCAACTTCTTCTTTATCTGCCATATCTTTTGCAGTGGCAACTGGTCTTACATTAAATGCTATTATTATTGCTTTTGATACTTTAGCTAATGTTACATCTGATTCTGTAACTGCTCCTGCTGCTGAGTGTATTACTTTTACATTAACTTCTTCATTAGATAATTTTTCAAGTGACTGCTTTATTGCTTCTACTGAACCTTGTACATCTGCTTTTACTATTAGATTTAGTACTTTTAAATTTCCTTTTTCTATTTGACTAAATAAATCATTTAAAGTTACTTTTGAATTTGCATTTATTGCAATTTCTCTTGCTTGACGTTTTCTTCTTTCTATTAAATGTTTTGCTGTCTTTTCATCTTTTACTTCATAGAAAATATCTCCTGCTTGTGGTACTTCAGTTAACCCTAATATTTCTACTGGTGTAGATGGTCCTGCTTTTTTTACCTTTTTACCTTTATCATCTGTCATTACTCTTATTCTTCCAATTGATGAACCTACAACTATTTCATCTCCTACATCTAATGTTCCTCTTTGTACAAGCATTGATGCTATTGGCCCTTTGTTTTTATCAAGTCTTGCTTCTATTACAACACCTTTTGATTGTTTATTTGGATTCGCTTTTAATTCTAATACATCTGCTTGTAATATTACCATTTCTAATAGTTGGTCTATATTTATATTATTCTTAGCAGAAATTGGAACATATATTGTGTCTCCTCCCCATTCTTCTGGTACTAATTCATATGTCATTAATTCTTGTTTTACTTTATCTATATTTGCATCTGGTAAATCTATTTTATTTATTGCAACTATTATTGGTATTCCAGCTGATTTTGCATGATTTATTGCTTCTACTGTTTGTGGCATTACTCCATCATTTGCTGCTACTACTAATATCGCTATATCTGTAATTTGTGCTCCTCTTGCACGCATTGCTGTAAATGCTTCATGTCCTGGTGTATCTAAGAATGTTATTTCTCTATCATTTATTTTTACTTTGTATGCTCCTATGTGTTGTGTTATTCCTCCTGCTTCTCCACTTATTATATTTGTTTTCTTTACTGCATCTAATAATGATGTCTTTCCATGGTCTACGTGTCCCATTACTACTACTACTGGTGGACGTGTTTTTAAATCTTCTTCTTTGTCTTCTGAATCATCAAATAATATATCTTCTTCTGTTACTGTTTGTTTTTTTATTGCTTTTACATTAAATTCTTCCGCTATTAAAAATGCTGTATCGAAGTCTACTTCATTATTAATTGTCGCCATTATTCCATATCCTAATAGTTTTTTTATTATGTCTGATGTTGTCTTCTTTAATTCTGTTGCTAAATCTTTTACTGTTATAGACTCTGGTATTGTTATTTCTGTTAATTGGAATATTTTTTGTTTATTACGTGGTTCTTCTTCTATTGATTTATTTTTCTTCTTACCTTTTTTTCCTCTTTGTGTTGATAAATCATAATATTCTAGCATTCCTCCATCTTGATCTTCAAACATGTTTGATAATTGGTCTGTTCTTTTTAATCCTTTTAGCTTATGCTCATTTATTTCTCCATTATTATTTTTTCTTGTCTTTGTATTTTTCTTTGTTGTTTTATTTTCTTCAAATTTATTGTTTTCTTTTTGTTTATCTATTGATTTGTTATATTCTCTTACAACTTCTTTTTCTCCCATATCTGCCATTATATTTTTGATGTTTTTCTCTATTCCTTTTTCATCAAGCGGTTTCTGTCCAAATCTGTTGTTTCCTCCAAAATTGTTCCTATTTTGATTATTATTTCTATAATTATTTTGTCCATTTTGGTTGTTATTTCTATAATTATTGTTGTTTCTATAACTATTGTTCTGATTATTATTCCTATAGTTATTATTTTGTCCATTTTGATTATTATTTCTATAATTATTTTGATTATTGCTTCTATAATTATTTTGACCATTTGAATTGTTTTTATAATTGTTTTGGTTCTCTCTATTTTGGTAATTATATCCGCTTTTATTTTGGTTATTATTCCTATAATTTTGATTATCTTTTTTATGTAATTGATTTTCTACTTTATTATTCTTTTCTTTATTTTCTTGTTTTTCCTTAATTTCTGTTGTTGTGTTTTGCATACTTACTTTACTTACTTCCTCTTTTATTTTTATTTCTTCTTTTTCTTCTTTCTTTTCTTGTGTTTGTTCTAACTTTTCTTCTTTTTTTTCTTCTTCTTTGATGTCCTCTTTCTTTTCTTCTGCTTTATTTATTCCAAATAACTCATTTAATGTCATTGGTTTTGATGGTTTATTTCTATAAACTATGTTGTAATCATTTTGTTTTCTTTCCACAAATCCTACTGAATTTTTTCTTTTTTCTTCTGTGTGCCTTTTTTGTTCTTCTTCTTTCTTTTTATTCTCTTCCTCCGAAATTATAACTTCTCTTCTTATAATTACTGGAGTTTCATTTTTTTCCTTTTTTGGTGTTGATTCTTTATTGTCTTTTTTATTATTTGAAGATTTTTTTAAACTTTCTTCTATCCTTTTTGCATCACTTTCATCTATACTACTTAAATGACTTTTCGCTTCAATTCTTAATTCTTCTGCCTTTTGCAAAATATCTTTGCTTGTTACATTTAATTTTTTTGCAATATCATATACTTTTACTTTTTCCAATAATTTCACCCCCTGTTTATGCTTTCTCTTATATTTTCATAGATTTCTTCATCTATATCAATATCTAATATTTTTTTTAACGTTTTTGTCTTTATTGCTTTTTCCAAACATTCTATATTATTACATATATATGCTCCTCTTCCTTCTTTTTTTCCTGTTTTATCCATACTAACTATATTTTCTTTGTTTTTTACTATTCGTATTAATTCACTTTTATCCTTTTTTTGCCTACATATTACGCAACTTCTTTGTGGTATTTTTTTCATTCTTTAATCCTTTCATTGATTATTCTTCATTATCTGTATTTTCTTGTTGTTGACTTAAAATTTCTCTAAATTGAGTTTCTGTTTTTATATCTATTTTCCATCCTGTTAATTTGACTGCTAATCTTACATTTTGACCTGATTTTCCTATTGCTAAAGATAGTTGATCATCTGGTACTATAACTTGTGCAAATTTCTCTTCTTCTTTTATATCTACTGCTAATATTTTTGCTGGTAACAAACTTGTTGATATAAATATTGCTGGATCACTATTCCATTCTATAACATCGATTTTTTCTCCATTTAATTCATTTATTATATTCTGTATTCTTATTCCTCTTTGTCCAACACAAGAACCTACTGGGTCTATATCCGGATTTTGTGAATATACTGCAACTTTACTTCTAAAACCAGCATCTCTTGACACATTTTTTATTTCTATTAATCCCTCATATATTTCTGGTATTTCAAATTCTAATAATTTTCTTACAAAATCTGGATGGCTTCTTGATACTATTACTTGAGGTGCTCCCTTTTCTCCTCTTTCTACATCTAATACGTATCCTTTTATTTTATCATTTACTTTGTATTTTTCTGTTGGTATTTGTTCTTTTGGTAGCATTATTCCTTCTAGTCTTCCTAAATCTAATACTACTATATTTTTATCGGCTTTTTGTATAATTCCTGAAACTATTTCACCTTTTCTGTCATTAAATTCTGTATATAATATGTCTCTTTCTGCTTCTCTCAATTTTTGTACTATTACTTGTTTTGCAGTTTGCGCTGCTATTCTACCAAAATCCTTTGGTACTATTTCTACTTCAACATTATCCCCTAATTCTAAATCTTTGTTAATTTTCTTCGCTGCTTCTAAACTTATCTCTAATGCATCATCATTTGCTCTTTCCATAACTTCTTTTATTGCATATACATGTGTAGCACCTGTTTGTTTATCCATAACTACTTTTACATTTTCTAATGCATCAAAATTTCTTTTATATGCTGTTACTAATGCTGTTTCAATTGATTCTAATAAATATTCCTTTTTTATTCCTTTTTCTTTTTCTAGTTCATCTAGTGCTAATATTAATTCCTTATTATCTATTGCTTTCATCTTTATCATCCTTTCTTACCAATTATATATCGTTTTTATTTGTGCTATGTCTTTTCGTGATATTTCTGTTTCTTCTATTTTTACTTTTTCTTCACTAAAATCATTTAATATTCCAGTATAACTTTTATTACCTTTCTCGTCTTTTTTAAATAATTTTACTTCTACTTCTTTTCCTATATTTTTTTCTAAATGTTTGTCTTTTCGTAGTACTCTTTCAATCCCTGGTGATGATACTTCTAAAAAATATTGTTCTGCTATTATATTTGCTTCATCTAATAATGGATTAATTTCATTGCTTACTTTCTCACAATCTTCTAAACTTATTCCTTTTTCATTGTCTATATATACTCTTAAAAAGTAATTTTTTCCTTCTTTTACATATTCTACATCGTATAAATCATATCCTATTTCTTCTACTTTTTCTTGTATAAGGTTTTCTACTTTATTTTCTATGCTTGCCATCTTTCCCTCCTTATCAATAAGTGAAGAGTGGGATTTGTTCCCACTCTTCTGCTTCTCTATGTTCTTCGTTTTTGATTATACACTGTTTTTTTTAAAATTGCAAGCATTTTTTTAAACATCTGTATAATATCTCATTTTTTTGAATGCATATATTCCAATTGCTACACAAGCTACACCGATTACTATAAATGCTGTAGTATCAGCTACACCTGCTTTTGGTAAATTTTGATCATCAGTTACATTTGGTGCTGTATTTTCATCATTTGCTGGTGGATTTAAATCCACAATACTATCATTTGTACTGTCTGGTGTTCCTAATGTATTAGTTAAATCTAATGCACCATCTGTTGCAAAACATTTTCCTGATACAAGTATTACCATTAATATTATCATTATAATACTTATTGTTTTTTTCATTTTTTTCCTCTCCTTACACATAAATTTATACTTAATTATATTTATACTATACTTTATTATAAATTGCAAGTGTTTTTTTCAATATTTTTTTTGTATTTTTTAGTTTTTTTTACTTTTGCTTCCTTTTATCTTTTTAATGTCTAATTTTATAGTATTTATCGTGATTATATTTATTTTATTATTACGAAATAATCTGTTATTTTCTCTTTTACTATTTTCTTCTTTTTTGTTTTAGTTTACTAATAAATGAGCCAATTCTGCTCCCATTTGTAGATAAGACGGTTTTTATCATTTTTAAAGCATATGAGCATATTAATATGCTATATTTATTATCTTTATATTTTAATCATATTATACATTTCTATACATTAAATTTAAATAGCACAATATCTCCATCTTGCATTATATATTCTTTACCTTCTGATCTTAATAATCCCTTCTCTTTTACTGCTACCATATTACCTTCCTTTATTAAATCATCATATGAAACTATTTCTGCTTTTATAAAACCTCTTTCGATATCTGAATGTATCTTACCTGCTGCTTGAGGTGCTTTTGTTCCTTTTTTTATTGTCCACGCCCTAACTTCTGGTTCTCCTGCTGTTAAAAAAGACATTAGTCCTAATAAATCATAACTTTTTTTAATCAACTTGTCTAAACCTGATTCTTCAATGCCTAATGCTTCTAGCATTTCTTTTTTATCATTATCATCTAACCCAGACAATTCTTCTTCAACTTTTACACATAATGGTATAACTTCAGCATTTTCTTTTTTTGCATATTCAATTACTTCTTGCACAAATTTGTTATTTTCTGGCTTTTCTAAATCTTCTTCTGAAACATTTGCTATATATAGTATTGGTTTTGAAGTTAATAAATATACTTCTTTTACTATCTCTTTTTCTTCTTCAGTAAATTGCATACTTCTAGCTGGATTTCCATTTTCTAATTCTATTTTTATCTTTTCTAATAGTTCTACTTCTGATTGGTATTTTTTGTCAGCTTTTAACATTTTTTTTGCTTTATCTATTCTTTTATCTACTGTTTCTATATCAGCAAAAATCAACTCATAATTTATTGTTTCTATATCTCTAATTGGGTTTACACTTCCATCTACATGTACAATATTTGAATTTTCAAAGCATCTTACTACTTGTACTATACTATCCACTTCTCTTATATGTGATAAAAATTTATTTCCTAGTCCTTCACCTTTACTTGCGCCCTTTACTAAACCTGCTATATCTACAAATTCTACAATTGCTTTAGTTATTTTTTGTGGTTTATATATTTCTGCCAACTTGTCTACTCTTTCATCTGGCACTGCTACTACCCCTATATTTGGTTCTATTGTGCAAAATGGATAATTTGCACATTCTGCTCCTGCTTTTGTTATACTATTGAACATCGTACTTTTCCCTACATTTGGTAGTCCTACTATTCCTATCTTCATCTTTATTTCTTCCTTTCTTTGTTTATGTGTGTCAGTGGGGACGTTGCTTATGACACACTTTTTCTTGTTTTGCTTGATACTTCTTCATTTTCTCTATTTTTATATTAATATATTTTTTATGAGGTTATTTGTGAAAAAACGTATGTTTTTAATAGTATTCCTCCCACATTTAACTCAAAAAAATAATTTGATTAATAAACTAATATATAAATTATAACATAATAAAATTATTTTTCAATAGACATCGCACCTTGAACAAATGTTTGATATACTGTTTCTATAAAAAACACTAGGAGATGATACCGTGAATGAAAATGAAATCGAATTAAAAAATAATTCTATTATACATAAGGATAATTCATTGAATAGACTAGATTTATCTTTTTTGAAACATATAGAATTAAATGAATATAAAAAAAGTAATTTATTAGCTTATTGGATTAATGACTTTGCTATGTATCATGATAAAGAAAAGATGGAAATAAATATGACTCTTCTTCTGTAAATCTTGGAAAGGAACTTTATAATGTTTTTCAAGATAAAGTTGAAAAAGAAAAACAAAAGTTACAGCAAATATTAGATGAATTAGAAAAGATAAAAGACGTACCTATTAACATTCAAAATGTAATAGAAAAGGAGAGTTGCTAGAACTCTCCAAAATCATTTAGGCTCCCGTTTTTCTTTTTTTAATTGCTCTTTTTTAATGTTTAAGTTAATTCCAACTGTTGAAATTATCGATAGCATAAATATTATATAAAATATTTTCTCTCCTATAAAATTACTTAATATTGCAAGTATTATAAATATGATTACTTCTGTAAAACATAAACTCATTTGTCCTACTGATGACAAAAGGTCATTATCTTCCTTTGATTCTTTTATAATATTCTGTATTGATGTTTGAATAGATGTTTCATATACTTTTGTAAAATTATCACTTAACATATTATTTAATGATATTATGACTTTATTTCTTGCAAATAAGTATATTCCTGTAATCATAGTCTTAATAATTGTAACTAAATTATTGGATTTTGATAAATTTTTATCTGAATATTTCCCAATCAATGTTATAGTAATTATTTGTAATAACAGTGATACTACAATTATAGAAGAAAATACAGAAAAGTCCTTTAAAACTATATACAAATATAGTGGAGCAAATTGTCTTTCTATTATTTGATTTGTTGTTAAAGCATAAATAATCTTATATTGGCTCTTACTCTTAAAAAGATATTTCATTGTTGACTTAAATGCATTTGTTTTATTTTCTACCTTGTAATCTATTTTTCTAATAAATATATATTGTAACAAAAAGAATACAAAAATTATTGAAAATAATATAAAGTTATTATCTGTTATTATGCCCCATGCAACTAAACAACCTGCTAATACTGTTCCTAATATTTTACTTATATTTATAAAACTATTATATCTTCCTCTATGCTCTTTATCTACATATTTACTAGACAATGTATCAGTTGATGGATTAGAAAGTCCCATACATCCCATTGCTAATATAAATATAACTATATTTCTATATAAATTTGTTCCATCTAACATCATATAAGCACAAATAATACTAAAAATGTTAGATATCAAAATACACTTTGCTATTCCAAATTTTGAAGATATTGTTACGAATAGTGGTGTTATAAATCCTGTTATTCCAAATCTTAGCCCATAGACTAAAAGTATAAGCCATATTGGTATTCCATTTTTATATAGCATAACCGTTCCAAATGTTCCAATTAAAGCATTTGCAAAGCTATATGATACAGTACCTAAATACATATATTTATATTCTCTTTTATAAAAATATTCTTTCATTTGTTGCTCCTAATATTTAATAATTATAAAAAGTTTATCATAAAAGTAATTATTCGTATAATTATATTAATTTTCATAATAATTATCTATAATTAAAATTTTATTATTTGCTTTTTTTATAATGTCTACAATGATACTATATGCATCATATATTTGCCCATCAAAAAATATTCTTTGTTTTATGTTTTCTTCGAGTTGCAACTGGTCAAATATTATATCGAATTTCTTGTCTTGCTCAATAAATTTTTTATCCATTTTATTTTCAATATTAATTACTTTTTCAAATAAATTTTTATTAGAATTTATAAATTTTTTCATTTCTATAAATGCTCTCATAATATTTATGCTTACATCTATTGCAATATCGTTTTTTAATACTCCTGATAGCATCGCTATTCCTTGTTCTGTAAATGCATAAGGCAGATATTTTTCACTTCTATATTTATTATTTTCTCTTTTTGATGTGGTTCCATTTTGGAACCACATTTTATCCATTTCAGACTTAGTAAGCTGAAAACAAAAGTCTTCTGGAAATCTATCAATATTTCTTTTTACAGCTTTATTTACATTTTTAGTTTCATAATGATATAGCATAGCTACATCACTATCCAACATAACTTGTTTTCCTCTTATAGTATATATTAAATTTCTTATATCTTCATTTGATAATTCATTTTGAATTGCTAATTGATTTTCTTCCATAATCTCACGTCCTTTTCTTATTGTATATATCTTAAAACATCTGTTTTGTATTGTCAAGAGTTTTATAATTTTTTATTTCATAATTTATACTATTAAACAAATATAATGCTACTCTATTTTGTTCTATTTTATCTGAACTATAATGTAATCCTTTTGATTTACAATTTGGATTCTTGCAAGTTAAATGATAATAAACTTTTTCTTTTGGTGTACCACTATATTTAAAAGAGTTTGTAGAAGATAGCATTTTTCCACAATTAGGACATCTTACAATGCCAGTAAATAAATGAATATGCTCTCCGTAATTTGAGTGTTTATTTCTCTCTAAAACTTTTCTAGTGGCATTCCATGTTTCCATATCTATAATTGGTTCACAATAGTTTTCAACTCTTAATATATCTTGTGGTTTTTACAATATTTACCATATTCAAATATGTCAATATAAATAGAATTAGTAAGTATTTTATATACTCTGAAAGAGAACATTGTAAATTTAGATATGAAAAAACAACCTACAAACTTTATAGTTCGTAAGTTGCTATAAATTGGAGCTTATAACCAGAATTGAACTGGTGACCTCAGCCTTACCAAGGCTGCGCTCTGCCAACTGAGCTATATAAGCATTTCAAAATTATCACTACTATTAATTAGTATCTTCCACACCCCAATTATAATCAATTATCCAAAAAGAGGTGCACCCTCCTCTTAGAAAAATGTTAAATTTTAAAATTAGATATCGCTATTTTTCCTTTAGTATTCAAACTATGTTCTTTTATAATAGTTACTTTCTTCTAATTTTCTTAATATATATTCTTCTTTTAACATTGTACTTGTTAATACATTTAGTAAAATTTGTATTATTATTAAAATTGATATTATTAAGATTATTACTACTTTTTATATTTCTTTTACATGTTTCATTTTTCTTGCATATGTCAGTATTTTGCTAACATTCCTTCCTTATATTTTAGTATTATTTTTATTATCCTATATTTCATATAAATAATATTATAAGAATTCCTATTATACTAATAATCCACCCTAATATCTTTAATCCGCTTGTTGCTTCATTTTGGTCTCCAAACCCAAATATCCTTTTTGTTATTATTCGTGCATCATATATTAATATTACTCCTATAAGTATTACTACTACTGATATTAAATTTATTATTATCTTCAACATCCTTTTCTCCTTCTTATATTTCTACTTTATATACTTTATAATTTCTCATTACTTTTCTTACATAATTATTTGTTTCTTTATATGGTATTTTTTCTATATCTGTTCCATCCTTTTTTATTATGCCTTCATCTATCCACCTATCTACATTCCCTATTCCTGCATTATATGCTGCAAGCGCTAATTCTAAATTATTGTATTTTTCTATTAGTGATGATATATATTTTGTCCCTAGATTTATGTTAATCTCTGGTTCTAATAGTTTCTCTCTACTAATTTCTAAATCTATATCCTTAGCTACGTCTTTTGCTGTACTTTCTAATATTTGCATTAATCCTATTGCTTGCTTTCTTGATATAGCATCTTCTCTAAAGTTGCTTTCTGCCTTTATTATTGCATATATCAACTCTTTTTCTATTTCATATTCTTTTGCATACTTTTCTACATAATTTGTATATTTTTCAGGATAGCTTACTTTGATTAATATTTTCTTCATGCTTATTAATAATATTATTAATCCTACTAATATTATTAAAGCTATGATAGGTTTCATAATTTTTCTTTTTCTATACTTTTGTCTTGCCAAATATGCTCTCCGCCTTTCTTTTGTGTATTTTATGAATTTACTGTTTATGGCTTGCTTTTATATTATATCAACCTCATTCATTATTTTCAAGTTGTTATCATAAATTTTGTATTTTTTCGTAAATTGCATTTCGGATGATGTTTAACTTTTTTGTGGATGATTCTTTAGCATATAAAAAAATATTATGACATTAAACTTTGCATTTAGTTCATAATATTCTTTTTATTATTATTTTTTATTCTAAAATATATATCATCATTTATGCTCTTGGATGTGCTTTTTTGTATATATCTTTTATACTATCATCTTGGAATTGCATATATATTTGCGTTGATAATATGTCTGAATGCCCTAACATCGTTTGTATTGATTTTAAGTCTGCTCCATTTTGTAATAAATGTGTTGCAAATGAATGTCTTAATACATGTGGTGTTATATCTTTAGTTATATGTGCTTGCTCTTTATAGTATTTTATTATTTTCCAGAATCCTTGTCTTGTTAATCTTTTTCCATTTATATTTACAAATAAAGCTCTATTTTTATCATTTCTGATTAATACTTCTCTTGCATTCTCTATGTAATCTTTTAGTGCTTCCAATGACAAATTGCCTATTGGTATTACTCTTTTCTTGTTATTATTTTCACATACTACATATCCTTCTATCAGGTTTACATCTTCTATATTTAACGATATTATTTCTGTTACTCTCATCCCTGTAGCATATGCAAATTCTAACATTGCTTTATCTCTTATACTTTTTAAATCTTTTCCTTGTGGTTGATTTAATAATAATTCTATTTCGTTTGATGTTAATATACTTGGAACTCTTTTTTCTATTTTTGGTGATTGCACTCCTTCTGTTGGATCTGCTTTCATCTTATTATTTTTAGCTTCAAATTGGTAAAATGCTCTTATTGATGCGATACTTCTTGATATTGTAGATGGTTTTTTCCCTATCTTTTGCAAATACTTAACATATTCTTTTATATCTTCATTAGTAACCTTATTATATGTTTTCCCTTGTGTATCTAAATATGCTTCATATTGTTTTATGTCCCTTCTGTATGACTGTAATGTGTTGATTGATGCCTTTTTTTCTTTTTCTAAAAAATCAAAAAATAGCTTTAATTGTTTTTCCATTTTCTTCCCCCATCTATTATTTATATTACTTACATAAATTTCTTATAGTTATATCAAAATATTTTCTAAAAGTAAATAGATTTTACATAATTTTTTTATTTTTTTATTTTTATATATATTTTATTATTGACTTTAACAATCTCGTTGATATTTCTGCTTCTACTATTCCTGATATAATTATACATATTAACATAATTATAGAAAATATTGTGTGCCTTATTATTTCTACTTTTACATTTTCTCTTCTTTTATCTTTTAATATTGACTGATATAATTTTAAGCAACTAACTCCTAATGATAATATTGCTGGAATAAATATTATATTTTGTACTATCAATGCTATTATACTAAATGTTATTCCCTTGGTTGTTCCTAATACATATGTAAATGATGCTATTGCATATCCTAAACAAAATCCTCTAAATCCTATTATTCCTAATACAATTGGTATCCCTATAACTGTACTTCCTACAAACCACATTGTTAATACCAGTACTATATTTTCTTTAATATTATTTTTTAACTGTTCTGTATAATCTATCTCTTTTTGCTTAAATGCTTCTAAATATGTATTTACATATCCCGTTATTTCTTGTTTCTGGGATTCTCCTACATTATTTATAAACATTACTCCTAAGAATAGTCCTATTAGAAATATAATAATTATGATTATGTATTCCTTTATATTGTTTTTTACAAATTCTTCTAATATTTGTATTGTCTTACTTTTTAATCTTGGTTGTTTTTTATTCTTCTGTTGTTTTAAGTTCATATAAAAAAACTCCTTATCTTTTTTGGTTAACTACATAATGTGTATTCGATAAGTTGTTTTTTATTACTATTTTATTATGTATTTATTTCTTATTCAATTTTCCCATATATACCGCCACCACCTGAGTGTACTATCATCTTACCACTTCTTGCCTTTTCTATATTTTGTGCTACTTTTTCTCCTACTACTGCTTCTATATCATCTTGTGATAATTTATGTAATATGTTCATTTCTGTACTAAATGTCTTTAATAGTTTCTCTATCGTTTTTCCACCTACTCCTGGTATAAAACTTAATGGTACTTGATAAATATACTCTGGTCTATTTTTTGGACTTTTAGTTTTTTCTTTATCTTTTATTAATTGTATTCTATCAAAAACTCCAAATGTTATATTTCCTCCACCACACTTTGGACAACTTGTTGCAATTTCTTCTATTTCTATTGTTTCTTCACAGTCTTCGCAATAACTTCTATGATATTTCCCTAGCTTTGGATCTAGTCCATAATTTGCTATTACTTTTCTTCCTTCTTCATTTTTTAATGCTTTTACAAATTCTTTAAAATTAACATCTTCTACTAATATTTTGTTATATTCCCTAGCTATTTTAGGTAATGAATGTGCATCTGAATTTGTTAGAAATGTTTTTGTTTCTAATTCTGATATTGTGTCTGCTAAATATGTATCTGAACTTAAACCTAATTCAATTGCTGGTATTCTTTCATATTTTTCTTTAAATATATTTTGTAATCTATCTGTACAATTTCCATAATAGCTTTTATGTGGTGTAAAACAATGAGCTGGTATTAATATTCCATTATATTTTTCTACTATGTCAATTAACTCATATCCTGAAATATTTGACCTCTGTGTACTTAGAGTTATATTTTTTATATGTGTACTCATTTCTTTTGAAAATTCTTTTATATCTGTTAAATGTGGAAAGAAGCATATATTATGTGCACTTCCACATTTGCCATTTCTACCTTTTTCTGATGTTTCTACTTCACTTCCTAATAATATACATACTTTATCTTTGTATATTATTCCTCCATCTTCTAATTCATACGCTTCTCCTGTTTTTAAAAAGTTCTCTATGTCTTCTATTACATATGGTGATGCACAGTCTATTACTCCTACTAAATTTATTCCTTTTCTTTCTACACATTCTTTTGCTATGTTTGCAAAGTTTAGGCTTTTTGCTGCTGTTATTTTGACTGGTTTTCCACTTTCTGTTCTCCCTATGTGGACATGTAAATCTGCAAATACCTCGTACATTATCCAATCTCCATTTCTTCTTCTTCATTTTCTTTATTTTTTGTTTGTTGTGTGTATTTCTCTATAGTCCCTTTTGAGAACATTCTCTTATCTTCTTGTATATTTATATCTTTTTCTTTTGTAGCTTCTATTATCGCTTTTGCTGTAGTTGTTACTTCTTTTAAATATCCTAAATTTTTTTCTAAACGTACATCATTCATTTTATCATCCCCATTGTTTATTTGATTTTATATATCTTTAAAAAGTTCCCCACGACAGTGGTAAATTTTCTATTATTTGTTTACTTTTCTTGCTAGTGCTCTTAATCCATTTATTTCCATATTATTTTCTGGCACTATTATATTTACATCTTCCATTTTTTCTACAAATTCTCTAAATACTTTTTTGTATCTATTATCTACTTCTTTTAAATTTGCTCTTTCTAATTGTATTAATGCATCTAATGGAGCATATCCTCGTCTATCTTCTCTGTCTAATAGCATTCCTCCAAATTGATCTATTATTTCTAGTAAGTCTCCTTCTTTTTCTCTTGGATTACTTCCACTATATCTATTTAATTCTTCACATATCTTACAAAATTTTTTGTCAAACCCTAATTTTTCTAAATATTCTGCTCCTGTTTTTGCATATGTCCTAACTGTTCCTAAATTTTGTGGTTCTGAACCTTTTTTGCAATTACATAATAGCATTGCAGTTAGTACTATATTTTCATCTATATCTATATTCATAGTTTCTATAAATATTTTCGCTAATGCTGTTTTAAATATTACAGATTTGTCAAAAAATATGCGTTTTTCTGGGTCAGGTCTTAGCCTTTTTTCTAGATAACACATTATTTCCATTTTTTCTTCTATACTTTTTTCTTTATCTAAAATGTAAGTAGCAAAGGTTTCCATATGAATCTATCCTCCTTCTTTTATTATATATAATTACTTATTTTCTTTCAATACTTTTGTATAAATGTAACGAAAATGTAATATTTATGTTACATTTTGTAATATAAAATTAAGAAAATATGCCTTACACCTTTTTAATTTTGACATATATAATTGTATTTTTATTTCTCTATTTCTCCTCTTGCAAGTTCATCACATCTATTATTATATTCATTATCACTATGCCCTTTTACTTTGATAAATTTGACTTCATGTATTTTTGTTAAATCATATAATTCTTGCCATAATTCTTTATTCTTAACTCCATCTCCTGATGCCGTTTTCCAATTCTTTTTAATCCATCCATATATCCATTTTTGTTCAAATGCATTTACTACATATGCACTGTCACTATAAATTTCTACTTCACATGGGAATTTTAATTTTTTTAATCCTTCAATTACTGCTGTTAATTCCATTATATTATTTGTTGTGTTTTTTTCTCCTCCTGATATTTCCTTTTTTACATCTTTATACATTAATATTGTTCCCCATCCTCCTGGTCCTGGATTGCCAGAACAAGCTCCATCAGTATATATTACGACTTTTTCCATAATTTTTCCTCACTTCATTTTTTTATTCGCATAAATATATTGTTTTTTATTTTTTTTTATGATAAGATTATAACACGTTAAAAATATAATATCAATTGAATAAATTTTTTTAATATATATACTAAGGAAGGAATGATTAATTTTATGAGTAAGGTACTTGGAATAGTTGCAGAATATAATCCATTTCACAATGGACATTTATATCACTTAATGCAATCTAAAAAAACTTTTAATGCTGATTATACAATCGCTATAATGGGAGGAAACTTTTCACAGCGTGGAGATGTTTCTATTGTAAATAAATGGGCTAAAGCTGAAATGGCTTTACAAAATGGAGTGGATTTGGTCATTGAACTACCAACAATTTATGCAATATCTAGTGCCGAAAACTTCGCTGAAGGAGCTGTAAAAATTTTAAATTCTTTAAAAATCGTAGATGCAATTTCTTTTGGTGCTGAAACTGAAGATATTAATGCTTTAGATAAAGCTGCAGAAATATTATGTGCAGAACCTCAAGAATATAAAAATCTTTTAGCTCACGAACTTTCAAAAGGATTATCTTTTCCTAAAGCTAGAGAAAATGCTTTAATGATGTATATTAATGATGTTCGTAGATTTGCTAATGTATTAAGTATGCCTAATAATATTTTAGCTATTGAATATTTGAAGGCTTTAAGAAAATCTAAAAGTAACATTAGACCTGTATGTATTACTAGATTGGGTGCTGGGCATAATGAATTATCTGTATCTAAAAAAATTGCAAGTGCTTCTGCTCTTAGAAGTATGATTGCATCTGATAAAATGGATTCTCTTGAATTCAAAAGACTTTTACCAGCTTCATCTTATTCTATTCTTTTTGAAGAATATAAAAGAGGTCATATTATTAAAGATATAACTTGCTATGATAAAGAAATTTTATACTCTCTTAGAAAAATGTCTACTAGTGAACTTGCTAATTTACCAGATGTTTCTGAAGGATTAGAATTTTCTATTAGACAAGCTGCAAGTTCTTGTAATAGTGTTGTTGAATTATTAAATATATTAAATTCAAAACGTTATACTAAAACAAGGCTTCAAAGAACTTTCCTTTATTCTATGCTTGGCATTACTAAAGAAGATATGGAACTTTCTAAAACTATAACACCTTATGTTCGTGTTCTTGGTTTTAATGAAAATGGTCAAAAACTGATTTCTAAAATTTCTAAAGCTAATCCAAGGCTTAGTGTTATTACTTCTGTTAAAAAATTTGAAGATACAAATAAAAATAAAGGACTTCAAACTCTACTTGACAAAGATATTTGGGCAACTGATGTTTATACTTTAGGATATGAGTTTGATTCTTGGGCTAAATTAGATTATACTCACAATATGATTACTCTATAATTTTTTATGATAAATTTATATAATAAAAGGCAGTGTAGTTAACTGCCTTTATTGTATGCTTTTTAATATTGCTTTGCCCATATAACCATTTTTTCTGCTGGTTTTCCACAGCATACGCAATTATCTGAAATTTTTTCTTGAACATAAGGTATGCACCTTGACTTAGCTCCTGTTAATTCTTTAATTTTACTTTCACATGCTTCGTCTCCACACCACATCGCTTTAATGAACCCTTGTTTTTTTGTCATATTTTCAAAAAATTCATCTAATGTAACTGCTGTTGTAGTTTTCTCTTTCATTCTATTTTGACATATATTATACATATTTTTTTGAATATCATTTAGTATTTTTTCTATTTCATCCTCTAGATTATTTAATTCTACTGTTTCCTTTTCTGCTGTGTCTCTTCTTACTAATACGCATACTCCATTTTCAATATCTCTTGGACCTATTTCTATTCTTAATGGTACACCTCTCATTTCCCAGTCACTAAATTTATATCCTGGTGTAAATTGTTCTCGTAAGTCTATTTCCATTCTATATCTTTTCTTTAATTTTTCATATATTTCTGTCGCTTTTTCCTTTACTCCTTCTTTATGCGTTGCTATTGGTACTATTACTACTTGTGTTGGTGCTACCATTGGTGGCAATTTTAATCCCCTGTTATCTCCATGTGCCATTATTATTCCACCTATTAATCTTGTACTTACTCCCCAAGATGTTTGATATGCATACTCTTCTTTTCCTTCTCTGTTTTGAAATTTTATTTCAAAAGGTTTTGTGAAATTTTGTCCGAAATAATGTGATGTTCCTGATTGTAATGCTCTTCCATCATACATCATTGTCTCTACTGTGTATGTAGCATCTGCTCCTGCAAATTGTTCGCTTTTTGTTTTTCTTCCTTTTATTACTGGTATTGCTAATAAATTTTCTATTGCGTCTGCATATATTTCTAATATTTTTAGAGTTAATTCTTTTGCTTCTTCTTCTGTTTCATGTATAGTATGTCCTTCTTGCCATAAAAACTCTCTTGAGCGTAAAAATGGCCTTGTTTCTTTTTCCCATCTTAATACACTGCACCATTGATTATATAGAAATGGCAAATCTCTCCATGATTTTAACCATTTTGAATATAACGTTGATATTATTGTTTCTGATGTTGGTCTTATGCAATATCTTTCTTCTAGCTTCTGCCCTCCTGCTTCTGTTACCCATGCTACTTCTGGTGCAAATCCTTCTACATGTTCTTTTTCTTTTTCTAATAGACTTTCTGGTATTAATAATGGAAAATATACATTTTTTACTCCTATTTCTTTAAATTTTCTATCTATATAATTTTGTATATTTTCCCAAATCGCATATCCATATGGTTTTATTGATATACATCCCTTTGTATCTGTATAATCTGCTAAATCTGATTTTAATACTATATCTGTATACCATTTTGCGAAATCATCATCTATGTTAGTTATTTCTTTTACAAAATTTTTGTCTTCACTCATTTTTCTCTTTCTCCTCTACTATATCTTCTATAACTACTTGTTCATTTTCAATATCTTTGTTTTGGTTTTTTTCTACTAATTCCTCTATAACAATTTGATTATTTTCATCCATCTTATATCTCGGTAAATCTGGTAAGCTATCTAAATTTTCATAACCAAATAATCTTAAAAATTCATTTGTTACTTTATATGACATTGGCTTTCCTGGTAAATCTAATTTTCCTGCTTCTTCTATTAGTCCAAATTCTATCAATTTATATATTGATGCATCACTGCTTACTCCTCTTATAGCTTCTACATCTGCCCTCGTTATATTTTCGTTATATGCTATTATTGCTAAAACTTCTAATGATGCTCCTGATAATTTTGGTTTATTTCTTTTATCTACTACAGGATACACATATTCATAATATTCTTTTTTTGTGCATAATTGGTAACCATTACCTACTTTTATGATGTCTATTCCTCTTTTTTTATATTCTTCCTGCATATGCTGTACAATTCTTCTTATATCTTCTTTTGATTTTTCTAATATCATTACCAATTCTTCCTCTGCAACTACTCTTCCTGCTGCAAATAGAATTGCCTCTATAATTTTTTTTATTTCTTCTATCTCCATATTTTTAGTATGACTTGTTCATACTCCTCCTATTTTTTCTCTTTATTTTTCATTTATTTTACTATATTAACCAATAAAAATCAATACTGTTTATTTTTTTACTTGCTTATTTGATAACCCGTGCTTTTCCTCACTTCCATGTAAAACAGTATTTTTTATTTTAAATATACTATCCCCTATATATTTTTTATATTTCTCTTTTTGCACCTTGTTTGCTAATGGGCGCATTTCCGCGCACATTAGTAGAACAGTTGAAATATAAGGGAAATATAAAAAAGAGAAGAAATGATATTATAAAAAAACAAAAAAGCACCTTGTTTGCTAATGGGCGCATTTCTGCGCCCATTAGCAAAACAGTATATTTTGTTATATACAATTACATATATCTTCTTAGAATTTAGTGCTTTATGTACAACTATTATACTTACATTGATACATTCTGTATTTTTTCATTTTATTAATTAATTCTTTTTATTTTATTAATTAATATATTTTAAGGATAATCTATATATATGCACATAGTATTGCTTCTAAACCAATATCTATATCAATTAATCCTATTTTATATTTATAGTCTAAATCAATCAACTCATTAATAATGATTTCCAGATTCTCCTCTGTAAAAAGTTTTGACTGATTTTTATATTTATTAACTAAAAATGTTTGATTTGGTTTCAATTTCAAAGCTGAAATTACATCTTTGTTATATTTTACACATAATTTCACTATATATAATTTTTTGAAATGATTATATAATGTAATTAATATTTTCTGAATAGGCTCCTTTGTATAAATCAAATTATGTAAAACTTCTAATGCTTTAGAAACATTCTTTTGTCCCAAACTATCTGTTAAGTCAAATATAATACTCTCTATTTGTCTAATAGAAAGTTTATCAATATCTTCTTTTTTAATTATCCCATTTGTTCCAACATATTCAATTAACTTTCTAATTTCATTAATTAATATTTGCATATTAGTTCCACAACATTCTATAAAATATTGCAAAGTACTATTATCAATATTTACTCTATACATATCACAAATATATTTTAATCTTTTTTGCAATTCTAATGGTTTTTGCTCATCAAATTTACAAATTATTCCATTCTTCTCTACAATATCTAGTAACTTGGACTTTTCTGCCTCTTCCTCAATAAAAATTAAAACTATACTTTCACTCATTTCCTTAATATTATTACTAATATATGCTTCTATTTTTTCTTTTAATTTTTCTAATTCAATGTTTTTCTTTTTCCCTTGCTTTTTAAAAAGTCCTGTATTTCTAGCCACTATTAACTTTTTATCAAATCCAAATGCTGGTGTTTCTATATCTGATATTATTTCTTGAATGTTGCTTTCATCAATTGATATATAATTTATCCCTTTAACTATTGTACCAAATAATTTCATTATTTTTTTTACACAATTATCAAGTATATATTTTTCTTCTCCCCAGAATAAATACATACTTGATAACTTTTGTTCGCTTAATCTTTTTTCTAAATCTACTACGCTTATCATTATTTCTTCCTAACCTAAATTTTATTTCTATACTTAACAATCCTTTTAGTTTCTACATATTTATTAAATTAATAATTTTTTCAGTTTCATTTTGTCAATTCTTAAATTTATTAGTCTATCCCCTATAGCTTCTCTGCAAATTTAGCTGAATGTGCATGGCAGATTCCAATAGCCATGCTATCTGTAATGTCATCTAATTTAGGCAATTTATCTGTATTTAAAATCATCTTTACCATTCGTTGAACTTGCATTTTATCTGCTCTTCCATATCCTACAACTGCTTGTTTCACTTGTAAAGGCGTATATTCATATGTTGGTATTCCATTCATTCTTGCTACAACTAGAATTACCCCTCTTGCTTGTGCTACATTTATTGCTGTTTTAGCATTATTGTTAAAAAACAATTCTTCTATTGACATTGCTTCTGGTTTATATGTTTTTATTATTTCATCTAAATCTCTATACATCTTTTCTAATCTTAATGGAAATGATACTCCTGCTTCTGTTGTTACAGCTCCTGATGTTATTAATGAAAATTTATTTCCTATGTAATCAATTATACTATATCCAGTTATTGCAAATCCTGGGTCTATTCCTAATATCCTCATTTTTTCTTTTCCTTTGCTACCTTTTTTATTGTATCTAATAATTCAAACTTCTTTACAAATGGATGTTGTCAAACTACGATTGTAAATTAGTTAATTTATATTTATTATTGTATTATCCTAAATACTTCTGCCACACTCCATGCCTGATTAATTGTTCCACCTGCTTTATATGGTTTAGTTGAATCATACAATTCAGCAATTCCACATATACATGCATTTTCTTCAATTTCTTTTTTGAAGGTCTCTTCTGTTTTCTTTTTTAATTCTTTTACTTTTAGTTTAAGATTATCTCTTTCTTGTTTATCTTCTTCTGATAAAACCATATTTATTAAACTATTATAGTATAATCCTAATAGCCATACCCATGTAATTCCTTGATGATAACTTGTATCTCTTTTATATCCATCACCTTCATATATTTCTATATAATTAGGTTCTCCTTTGGCAAGTGTTTTTAATCCATATGGTGTTAATAATTTTTCTTCCACAACACTTATAATATTTTTTGCTTGTTCTGACCTAGGATCTATTACAGGATATGATAAACTTAATGCGAATAATTGATTTGGTCTAATTTTATCATCTCCCAATACGTCATACAAGCACTTTTTCTTTTCGTTATAAAAACGTATATTAAATGATTTTCTACATTCTTCTGCTAAATACTTATATTCCTTTGACTGTTCTTTTTCTCCCATTTTTGCTGAAAGATTGGAGATTATCATTAATGCATTATACCATAATGCATTGATTTCTACTGCCTTTCCATTTCTAGGAGTTACTGCCTTTCCATCATATTTAGCATCCATCCATGTATTTTGAGTATTTTCTTGTCCTGATACTATTAATCCGTCTATATCTAAGTATATATTATTATCATCTAAATCTATTCCCTTTGAATAGTTTGATATTATTGATTTTAATTTTGTATATAAATTATCTTCTATAAATTTATAATCATTTGTATAATCTATATATTTTTGAACCTGTTCGAATAACAGCAATGATGCATCAGCACTATTATATAATGGTTTATTATCAAAGTCTGAGTATCCGTTTGGTACTAATCCAAATTTTATATCTCTCACACATGTTAATAATACTTCTCTTGCTATTTTAAATCTTTTTGGGATTAGTAATAATCCTTCAAATGCAATTAATGTATCTCTTGACCAATCAAGAAACCATGGATACCCTGCTAAAATCGTATGACTTCTAAACATTGGTCTATATGCTATAAAATTGTCTGATGCTATTAACATTAATTTTTTGAAATTATCTTTTTCTTCATTTCCTTTCTTATCGTCAATTAATAGAGAGTCTTTTATCAGCTTCTTTAATCTTCTTATTTCTTTTTCAATTATTTCTATTGCATCTATTTCATCTATGTTTTCTTCCAATGAGCATATTACTGATATTTCTTTTTGTTCATTTGGTTCAATATTCGCTTCAAATACACCTGGTATCGCATGGTCCTCTTCTGCAACAAAACCTCTATTTTGTTCCTCTATATAAAACATATTTTTATAACTATTATTTTCATGTCTTATATATTCAGTATTTGTTGCTTTCATATATATTGTATTTGATATATTATTATCTAATATTATCTCTAATTTTCCATTTCTATATGTCTGATTTATATTAAAATTATGATTCGTCGATGTATAGTGGTAACTTCTAAAGTTTAATAATGGTGCTAAAGTTATTTTTGTATTATGATTCTTATTTGTTATTTTATAATTAACTACTACTATATTTTTACCATGTTCTAAACATATTGTCTTCTCAATATTTACATCTTCTACCTCATACTTAAATATTGGCATATATTCTTTTTCAAAATTCTTTAAGTATTCATATCCTTTTGATGTATAATTCCTATTCATATTTGTATATAAAATATGCTTTCTTCCATCTATTTCTATCATCTCATCTATTTTTGACAATATTAATTGTCTCCCTGCTGGTGGTGAAATTGGCGCAATTAATAATCCATGATATTTCCTAGTATTTGCTCCAATTATTGTTGATGATGAATATCCACCTATTCCATTCGATATTACCCATTCTCTTTTTATTCCGATTTTCTAATGTTAAATCTTCTTTTGTAAATATCATTTCTTTCTCCCCTTTTAGTTCTTTCCTCTACTTCTACTCCTACGTTTCATTCTTTCTGCTTGTAGTTTTCTTTCTCTTACTTTTGGGTCTGATTCTTTTATAGATTTTATTCTTTCACTATATTTAGTGCTAAATTTACTTGTTCCTCTTTCTCTTTTATCTTTTCTATATTTTTCTCTCTTTTTCATTCTGCTTTGTTTCTTTTTAAGTCTTTCAATTCTTTTGTCTGATTTCAATTTATTATTTAACATTACATACTGTGGATCATTTTGTTTGTCTTCATATTTTAAATCATTACATATTAATTCTATTACAGAACTAGCTACTAAATTTGCATCATGTCTTATTTTTCCATCTGCTATTGCTGATATGTTTTTCTGTATAAATTTTACTTTTTTGCATTTTACATTTTCTAAGTCTTGCTCTACTAAAAATGCTCCTTCTTTATTATATCTTTTTATGTACTCAGGTACTACTTCACCTGTATCATATAAACAATAGTCAATTATTCCTTCTCCACAATGGTCTATTAATGCGTTTATGTGGTCTGATACTGAATAATCATCAGTTTGCCCATGTTCTGTCATTATATTGCTTACATATATTTTTATTGCTTTACTTTCTTTTATTGCTTTTGCTACTCCTGTTACTAATAAGTTTGGTATTACATTTGTATATAAACTTCCTGGTCCTATTATTATACTATCTGCATTTGCTATTGCTTCTAATACTCCTGGAGCTGGTCTACAGTTTGTTGGTGATATATATACTCTATTAATTTGTGTAATCTTATCTAATACCACCTCTGATATTCTTGATTTTTCATTTACTACATATCCATTATCAAGTTCTGCTGATATTTTTATAGCTTCTAATGTTACTGGTAATACTCTTCCTACTATATTTAATACTTCATTACTTTTTACTACTGCTTCTGAAAAGTCATTGCTTATTTCTTTCATTCCTAAGAAAAATACATCTGCAAATGATAATCCTCTTAATTTTGGTGCTTTGAACTCATGTGATAATATCTTTCCCATTTCTCCTTTTTTTGCTTCTAATGCTACCATACTGTCTTTTATATCATCTATTGGTAAAGTTCCTAATTCTCTTCTTGAATTAGTTATTTGTTCTCCATAGTCTGATACTGTTACTATTGCTGTTATATTACTTGTATAGTTTTTTAATCCGGATAATACTGTATTTAGTCCAGTTCCTCCTCCTATTACTACTATATTAGGTCCTTTATCATATACTTTTTTATTAAATATTAATGATTTTACATTTACTTTCTTCTTATTTCCCATTCTTTCATCTGTTGATTCTACAAATAGTTCCAACGTTCTTTTATTTAAAAATACTATTCCAAATACTAATATTAAAAATCCAGATACAAATGTCAATATTATTTTTCCTAATGCCCATATTGTTGCATCTACTGCATCATACACTAATATTTGTGCTATTGAATAACATATTAATACTACACCTACTAATATTACTAGCATCCATCTTTTCATTTTTGCACTTGATTTAAACCATTCAAAAAAACCTTTCATTGTTTTCATCCTTCCTATCTATCTTACTTCTTCTATTTTTTACTATTCCTTTTTTTTATTTTTTGTAAATGTTACCACACTTCTATTTCTAATTCAATTTTCTTATTAAATTTCTTGTTTACTTGCTCTTTTGTATATTCTATTAATTCTAATATTTCTTTTGTTGTTGCTTTATTTTCATTTATTACAAAACCTGCATGTTTTGTTGAAATTTGTGCTCCACCTACTTTATATCCTTTTAAACCACATTCATCTATTAATTTTGCTGTTATGAAGTCTTCTCCTCTTTTAAATGTACTCCCTGCATTTGGATATTCTAGTGGTTGATGTTCTTTTCTCCACTTTGCATATTCTTCCATCTTATTTTTTATTTCTTCTTTGTTTCCCTTTTGTAATTCTAATTCTACCTCATAAATTATGTATTTTTCTTTTACAAATATGCTACTTCTATATTCTAACTTCATGTCTTCTTTTGTAAATTCGTATTCTTTTCCTTCATAATCTACTGCTTTTGCTTTTTTTATTACATCTTTTATTTCTTTTCCATGTGCTCCTGCATTCATTCTTACTGCTCCACCTAATGTTCCTGGAATTCCTGATAATTCTTCAAATCCTGATATATTATTTTGCATAAATCTTTGTCCTATCGCTGCTAATTTTTCTCCCGCTCCTAGTTTTACTATTATTTTATTTTCTTTTTCTTCTGTTTTTATTCCTTCTATATCTATTCTTATGACTATTCCTTTTACTCCATTATCTTTTACTAGTAAATTGCTTCCATTTCCTAGTATATGTATATCTTCTTTTTCTTCTTTTGCTGTTTCTAATACCTTTTTTAATTTTTCTATATCATCTACTTTTACAAATATTTCTGCTGGTCCTCCTGTTTTGAATGTTGTGTGTTTACTCATATTTTCATTATATAATACGTTTTCTTTCCCTACTATCTTTTCTATTCTTTCTTTTACTTGCATTTTGCATCTCCTCTTTTTATTGTAGGTTTGAACCCTTTGTGTAAATCTTATTATAAATATGTCTTATTTATTTTTATGCTTTTGTTTGGATTTTATCATTATTTTGTTTTTTTTACAATAATTTTTATTAAATCTATTTAACTTTTCACATTTTTATAGTATAATATAAATGTAGTTTTTTAGGAGGTGTAACTATGTGGCAAATTTGGTTAATACTAGCAGGAGTATTTTTAATTATTGAAATTGCAACAACAGGTTTTTTAGTATTCTGGTTATCAATTGGTAGTTTAGTATCTATGGTTGTAAGTTTTTTCATTCCATCAATAGAATTTCAAACAGCTGTATTTGTAGTAGCTTCAACAATACTTATCTTTGCAACTAGACCATTTGCAAACAAATTTGATACTAAAAAAGTTGTCCCTACAAATGTATATACACTAAATGGTAAAAAAGCTATTGTTGTAGAAGAAATAAATACTACAGATGGAAAAGGTTTAGTAAAAGTTAATGGTGAAACTTGGTCAGCTTTTTGCGATGAAGATACAACTATTTCAAAAGGTTCAGAAGTTGAAATCATTAAAATTGAAGGAGTTAAAGCATATGTAAAACCTTTAACAGTTACTTCAGATAAATAATTTAGATATTAATATTTTAATTATTAATATAGATACATATTTTTAAGGAGGTTTTTTAAAATGTGGTTTTTAATTATAGTTCTAATCATAGTATTAGTTATCGCATTTAAATCAATTAAAGTTGTTAAACAAGCTGAGGTATATATAATCGAAAGATTAGGTAAATTCCATAAAGTAGCTGACGCTGGTCTTACAATTATAGTTCCTTTTATGGACCATGTAAGAAGCGTTGTAAGCTTAAAACAACAAACTATGGATATTCCACCTCAAGGAGTTATTACGAAAGATAATGTTACAATTACAATAGACACTGTTGTTTTCTATCAAATAACAGATCCAGCAAAGGCTGTATATGAAATTCAAAGTCTAAAGAAAGGTATTGAATATCTAGCTATCACTACAATACGTGATATTGTTGGTAAAATGGACTTAGATGAAACTTTCAGTTCAAGAGATAATATAAATCAACAATTAAGAGTTATATTAGATGAGGCTACTGATAGATGGGGATGTAAAATTGATAGAGTTGAAATAAAAGATATCAACCCACCTGCAGACATCAGAGACGCAATGGAAAAACAAATGAATGCAGAAAGAAATAAAAGAGCATTAATACTAGAAGCTGAAGCTCAAAGACAATCTGCTATTACTATTGCAGAAGGTAAAAAGGAAGCTGCTATCTTAGAGGCTGAAGCTGATAAAGAAGCTGCTGTAAGAAGAGCTGCCGGAGAGGCTCAAGCTATTAAAGAAGTTGCTGAAGCTAAAGCTAAAGAAATTTCTATGGTTTATGATGCTATGAAAAATGCAAATCCAGATGAAAGACTAGTTCAATTAAAATCTTTAGAAGCTCTACAAGAAGTTGCAAAAGGTAATGCTAACAAAGTATTTATTCCTTTTGAAGCAACTAGTGCTTTAAGTAGCTTAGGTGCTATTAAAGAAATTATGAAAGATAATAAATAGTAATATTTTAGAGGGACCTGTTCCCTCTTTACTTTTGCCATTTTTATGATATAATATGAAAAAACATGATAAGGAGGTATGCATATGTCAGATTTAGATAGCAATACACTTGCTGAAAATAAAGTTTTGATTTTATATATGCTTAATAAGATAAATGCAGATATAACAGAAGCCAATCTCTTCAGCATCATTACTGCAATTAATGACCTTAATTATTTCTATTTTGGACAAATATTTAACGATTTAGTTGAGACTAAACTAGTTGCTTCATACACTAAAGATAAAGACACAGTTTTTAAAATAACAACTGAAGGAAAAAACGCATTATTCCTTACAAAAGATTTATTACCAGGAATTATAAAACTAAAAGCAGATAATTTATATAAAGAAAAATTAAATACAATAGCTGAAGAATCATCTATTGTAGCTGAATACATTCCCAAAAATGAAACTGATTATACCATAAAGTGTAAAATTATTGAAAACAATGAAACAATTTTTGAAGTTAGTACTTTCGCTGGTTCTCGTGATAATGCAAAAAAAATAGTTGACAATTGGAATCAAAATGCTCATACTATTTTTCCAAAAATTTTAGATTTATTATTACAAAGTTAATTTATAATGTGTATCTTTTGGGTTTATAAAAATTACATTAATTTTACTAATATCCAATTTGTTACACATTTTTCACATTTTTTTCACAGAAATGGTGTATCATATATATGAAAAATAAATCTTATTTTTTCTTATTTTAGGAGGTTTTTATATGGAAGAAAATAAATTCGAAGTAGTTTCAGCAAACAATTTTAATGATAACTCTTCAAAGAAATCACATGTGAACTTTACAAAAAGTATATTATTACCATTTTTTAGTGGTATTGTTGGTTCTACATTAATAATAGGAATATGCTTCGGCACACCATCTATAAAAAATAAATTATTTAATAATCAAGTATCATCTTCACAAAATCCAACATCTTCAGCTACTAGTAGTTTAGTTAATTCAGAAACTACAAAACAAGTTTCATTAGCTAATTATTCAGATACTGCAATTGCTGTTGCAAAGAAAATATTGCCTTCAATTGTTGGAATTAAAATAGAATATACTGTATCATCACCTTTCTCTTATTTTGGTGGCGGTAGCTCTACTTCTACTGCTTCTGGCTCAGGAATTATCATAAGTTCAGATGGTTATATTGTTACAAATAACCATGTCGTTGATGCTTCCTCAAGTTCTTATTATAATGTATCAGAAGCAAAAAATGTTAAAGTAAAATTATATGATGATGAAACTGTTTATGATGCTAAAATAGTAGGAAAAGATGCTAAAACTGATTTAGCTGTATTAAAAATAGATGCACAAAATTTACAACCTGCAGAATTTGCAAATTCTAGTGAAGTACAAATTGGTGAATTCGTTATGGCTGTTGGAAATCCTCTTGGATTAGAAAATAGCATTACTGATGGTATTATAAGTGCTATTAATAGAGAAGTTTCTAGCAGTGATGGAACAGTTTATACTTGTATTCAAACAAATGCTGCAATTAACTCTGGTAATAGTGGTGGTGCATTAGTTAATAGTGAAGGTAAAGTTATTGGAATTAATACTCTAAAACTTTCTGGTTCTGATATTGAGGGAATTGGTTTCGCTATTCCTATTAACTCTACATTAGATATAATCGATGAACTAATTGATCATAACAAAGTTTTAAGACCTTATATTGGTATTGCTACTATTGATTTAGATGAATCAACTGCTAAAAAGAATAATCTAGTTGTTGGTGTTTATATCAAATCTATCGAAAACTTTTCAGCTGCTGAAAAATCTGGATTAAAAGTTGGAGATGTTATTATAAAAGCTAATGGCAATTCTATTTCAACATTTGATGAACTTGAAAAAGCTAAGAATTCACTTAAAATTGGAGATGAACTTACTTTAACAGTTAATAGAAATGGTTCTGAAATTGATATAAAAGTTATTCTTCAAGAGGCACCTTAATTATATATTTAAAAAGTTAAAATCAATATGAAAATTATTAACTCAATTTTCATATTGATTTCACAATTTGGACAAATTTCTCTTGTATAATTTCTTTATAATCAGTTAGAGCTATACTGATTAAGAAATAAAAACATCCCCTTTTATTTTCAAAAGAACTCCATCAAGAGTTCTTTTTTATTGTTAATTTTATAGATAAAAATTGATATTATTTATCATATTGTTATTGTTTATTTAAAAAATCACCAAATCCAGCTCACTAGTAAAATTCTGATTACCATAAGGATAGATTAAATATAAATGACCATTCTCCCCTATAAAAAATTCTGTAGTATTTTGTATTCTATATAAAGCACTTTTATAATCTCTATCAAAAATATTATATCCTAGTTTTTTCAATTCCTCAACATTCTCTTGTGACTTCCTTATTTTTTCTCTAATTTTACTTTCAGCATAGCTATTTGATATACCTTTTATCTCTAGTAAATTATCAATAGTTGCCACTTTATTCTTCTCCAAATTATAATTATATGTCTGAATAATAATTCTTTGAGCACTATTATTTTCTTTTAGAGTCGACCTAATAACTAAAGATAATATATTATCATTTATATATGCGGTATATTCAACTGTATAAATAGTATTATTATCATAATCTTCTTCTATAATATCTAACGCCTTCTGTCTAAAAATAGACAAAATCTGATTATTATATTTTTGTATAGTTGGAGATTTTATGTTTATATATGGTATATTTACATTAAAAGTATATTTATTAGTTTCTTTATCAGTATTTACATATTCACTACCAATTATATCTTCATTTTCATTAATTCTCTCAACTTTTGATAAGTCAAAATCACTATTTTTATTTATATTATTTTTAAATAATTGTGAAAAACCATTTTCTAATTCAATATATTGTTCATCTGGTAGTTCCACATACTTATTATTAACTTCACTACCTATTTCATTTTTTCTAAATACTTGTATATAAGCTCCTACTAATATAGCAATTGCACATATTGTTAAAACTACTATATATATAATTTTTCTTTTTAAACTTATTTTCTTTGCGTTATCATCTAAAACTACATTCATACTTTACCTTCCTTATTTAATTTATATCTATTGCTTATAAATACATTTTTAGCTTTTTTCAATATCCCTCATTTATTAATAATTTAAATTTTACGTGGTTTTAGCTCTAAATATATTGGTTTTTCTAATTCAATCATTGTACTTTTTCCATGCCCTGGATAAACAATAGTATCATCTGGTAATATCATTAATTTATCTGTAATTGAATTTATTATCTCTTCAAAATTTGATGTAGGTAAATCTGTTCTTCCCCATGTTCCTCTAAATAATGTATCTCCTGAAAATAACATGTTCTCTGTTTCACAATACAAACATGTTCCGCCAATAGTATGTCCTGGAGTATGTATGACCTTAAATTGTAAACTTCCAATATGTAAAACATCTCTATCATCAACTCTTGCATTATCCTCTATTTCTATTGGTTTTATTCCCATATATTGTGTAAGACTTATGCTATTATCATTTAAACCGTGGAGCATCATATCTACTTATTAATACTTTTCCTCCCATTTTATCATGCAATTCATTTACACCACCAGTATGGTCTCCATGGCAATGTGTCAGATATATATATTTTAACTTAGCTTTTAGTATCTCTAACATTTCTATTATTTTATCTACATCTCCTGCTGGATCAACAACCATTGCTTCATGTGTTTCTTCTTCAAATACTATATAACAATTAGTTGGTTCTCCTATCCAAGTATTAATCTTTAGTTCTTTTAATATCATTTCTTTTCACCTCATATTTTGCTTTACTTTAAACATATCATATGATATTTCATTTTTACTTCTTCCTATTAACTTCGTAAACACTATCAATTTTTCTTAATGCCTTTATTATTTTATTTAATTCATCTAAACTTTCTACTTCAATTGTAACTTCTGTAATTGCAATTCTTTCTTTATTAGAACGTGAATTGACTCCTACTAATTTTGCTTTTGTTTCTCCTATTTTCTGAATAATATCTGCAAGTAATCCTGATCTATCATTTGCATAAATTTCAATATCTGCACTATAAGATACCTTTTCTTCATTGTACCATTCTACATCAATTATTCTATTTTCTTCTTTGAATAAATCTGGTATATTTACACAGTCTCTTCTATGAACAGAAACTCCCCTACCTTTAGTTATATATCCTATTATATCATCTCCTGGAAGTGGATTACAACATTTTGATAATTTTACCAAACAATTATCTATTCCTTTTACTACAATTCCAGAACTTGATGGTTTTACTTTTTGCATCTTTGCTTTTGATAATTGCTCTATTTTTTCTTCTATATTTTCCTCATTATGTTCTTTTCTGTATTCAATTAACATTCTTGCTATTATTTTAACTGGTGAAATTGCTCCAAATCCAACTGCTGCATACATTTCCTCTAAGTCTTTATATTTATATCTTTCTAGCATTGGATTAATATATTCATGTTTGAATATATCACTATATCCTACACCTATTCTTTTTAACTCTTTATCTATTAAGTCCTTACCTTTTTCTATATTTTCTGATTTTTGTTCTTTTTTAAACCATGCATTTATTTTGTTCTTTGCCTGCGTACTTTTTACAAATTTTAACCAATCTCTACTTGGTCCTTTTGAATTCTCTGATGTTATTATTTCTATAATGTCTCCACTTTTTATTGGAGTGATTATTGGTACCATTTTGCTATTTATTTTGCAACCTGTCATATGATGACCTATTTCTGCATGTATATTGTATGCAAAATCTATTGGTGTTGCCCCCATTGGTAATACTTTTATTGCTCCTTTTGGTGTAAACACATATACTTCATCTTCAAATAATTCTGTTCTTAGAGTTTCTAAAAATTCTTGTGGATCTTGCATTTCTTGTTGCCATTCTAATGTTTCTCTAAGCCATGATAATTTGTCTTCTCCTACACTTACTACTTGTTTTCCTTTTCCTAAATAATTTGCCTCTTTATAAGCCCAGTGTGCTGCGATACCATATTCTGCTATTCTATGCATATCCCATGTACGAATTTGTACCTCAAACGGAGTTCCTTTTTCTCCTAATAATGTTGTATGTATTGATTGGTACATGTTTGGTTTTGGTACTGCTATGTAATCTTTAAATCTTCCTGGCATTGGACTATATAACTCATGTACTACTCCTAATGCTGCATAACAATCTTTTACAGAATTTACTAATATTCTTAATGCAAATAAATCATATATTTCATCTAAACTTTTTTGATCTCTTATCATTTTTCTATATATACTATATAAGTGCTTTGCTCTCCCTGTAACTTCCGCTTCTATTTTTTGTCTTTTTAATTCTATCTTGATGTCCATCATTATTTTATCAATAAATTTTAGTCTCTCTTCTCTTTTTCTATCTATCCCTTTTACTAACTCTTCATATTCTTCTGGATGTAAATATTTAAATCCTAAATCTTCTAGCTCCCATTTTAATGAATATAGTCCTAATCTATTTGCTAATGGTGCATATAGTTCCATTGTTTCTCTTGCATTTGCTAATTGTCTATCCCTTTTTAAGTATTTTAATGTTCTCATATTATGTAATCTATCCGCTAATTTTATAATAATTACTCTTATGTCTTTTCCCATTGCAAGAAACATCTTTCTATAATCTTCTACTTGTTGTTCCTGTATTGTTTCAAATTGCATTGTACTTAATTTAGTCACTCCTGATACTAGTTCTGCTATCTCTGTTCCAAATTCTCTTATTAAATCTTCATTTGTTGCTTCTGTATCTTCTACTACATCATGTAAAAGTGCAGCACAAAGAGTAGCTTCATCTAGTCCTATTTCTGCTAAGATATACGCTACATTTAGAGGGTGAATTATATACAATTCACCTGATTTTCTCCTTTGGTCACCATGTTTTTGTGCTGCATATTCATATACTTTCATTATTAATTTACTATCTACTCTTCTTATTTTTTCTTTCTTTTTATTTATAACATCTTGTATTGTTATTTCTTTTTTTTCTTCTTCCAATCTTACATCGCCTCTCTTTTTTATTGTATAGAAAACATTTTTGCAACACAAAGTAACAATAGTTCCCGTTATACTGATTTCATTATATCTTTTACTACTATTTGTAAACTATCTTCTCCATTAAATGTATTTATTTCTAATGTTCCAACAATATCTACTTTATCCCCTATATAATAGTCTTCAACTACTTGCCCCATATTAAAACCTATTGCCCCAATAATGTTATTAGCATCCTTTTTTAAAGTTAATTTAATATGCTTTCCTTCTGATAATGCTCTAATTGAATCTATTTTTAAATTTTTAAATACAAATAAAGGTGTTTTATTCTCCTCACCAAATGGTTCCATTTCTTTTAAACTTTCTACTATTTCTTTGCTTATTTCATTTATATCTATTTGTGCATCTATTTTCAATATTGGTATAATCTTATCTATTTTTTGTTCTTTTGCAATTTCTTCAACTTGTTGTTTTAAACTTTCATATTGCTCTTTTCTCACTGTTAATCCCACTGCCATAGCATGTCCACCAAATTTATATAAGTTCTTACTACATTTTTGCAGTGCATCGTGTAAGTCAAATCCTGGTATACTCCTTCCTGAACCCTTTCCTTCTTCTCCTTCAAAGCATAATAAAATACTTGGTTTAAAATATATTTCAGTTATTTTTGATGATACTATCCCTATTACGCCATGGTGCCAATCTTCTCCATCAATTATCATTATACTATTTTTTTCTAAGTCATTTTGTTTTATTTTTTCTAGTGCTTCTAAAAATATCTTTTTCTCTTTCTCTTGCCTTTGTTTATTGTATTCATTTAAACTCTGTGCTAATTGATTTACCTCATCTATATTTTTTGATAAAAATAATTTTAGTGCTTCTTCCTGATGTCCCATTCTTCCACAAGCATTTATTCGTGGTGCTACTCCAAACGATATTGTGCTTGAATCTATCTTATTATATCCTGATAGCATTAATATTGTTCTTAATCCTATATTTTTCGTTTGTTGCAATAGTTTTAATCCTAATTTTACTATAACTCTGTTTTCGTCAACTAATGGAACTATATCTGATATTGTCCCTATGCATACAATATCTAAATATTTTAGGTGTTCTTTTTCATCAATCTTTAGTCGTTCTGATATTGCTTGTATTAATTTAAATACTACTCCTACTCCAGCTAAATTTCTGTATGGATATTCATTATCTTTTCTCTTTGCATCTACTACTGCTATTGCATCTGGAATCTGTTCTCCTGTTTCGTGATGATCTGTTATAATCACTTCCAATCCTAATTCATTTGCATATTTTACTTCTTCAACTGCTGATATTCCACAGTCTACTGTTATCATTAGATTATAGTTTTGTTTTGCTATTTTTTCAACTGCTGGTTTATTCAATCCATAACCTTCTTCTAATCTATTTGGTATATAATAGTCTACAGTTAGACCTCTTTCTTCTAAATAACTTTTTAATACTGTTACACTAGTTATTCCATCCACATCATAATCCCCATATATTATTACCTTTTGTTTTTTATCTATTGCTTCTATTATTCTTTCTACCGCTTTTTTCATATCTGGCATTAAATATGGATTATAGAAATCTTGTCTAGTTGGTTTTAAAAATATCCTTATTTGCTCTTCCTCTGTAATTCCTCTGTTTGCTAAAACCGTTGCTAATAACCTGTTGATTCCTTTTTCTTCTATCTTTTTTATCTTTTGCTCATCTGCTTTATATATTTCCCATTTTTTATTCATTGTCTTTTAGTTATTCCTCTTTTCTATTTTATTAAATCATAAAAGTTTCTAAATTCATATCCATTATCTCTTAGACTTTGAATTATTTGTGGTAATGCCTCATAAGTTGTTGTCTTGTCTCCTGCATCATGCATTAATATTACTATGCTATTTTTATTTCCAATAGTTTCATAAAGCCTTGACACCAATTGTTCAACTGACTTTTTCCCGCCTTCTGCATCTCCTGTTAATACATTCCAGTCCACATATGCTATACTATTTTCTTTTAGTCTTTCTTTTGCTTCTTGTTTGATTTGTTTATATTTTCCTCCTGTTGAACCTCCTGGAAATCTAAATAATAAACTTGTATATTCACTATCTCCTATTGCATTTTTGATTGTTTCTTCTGTTTTATAATATTCTTCTAATACAGCATCTACTGATGAGTATATTTTTGAATATGTATGTGAATACCCATGATTTGCTATATAATGCCCCTCTTCATATTCTCTCTTTACAATGTCTGGATTTAATTCTGCCCTACTTCCTAATACAAAAAATGTAGCTTTTATATTTTCCTGTTGCAATAAATCTAATATTGGTAAAGTTACTTTTTTTGATGGTCCATCATCAAACGTCAAAAAAACTCTCTTTTCTTCTGTTTTATAAACGTTTTCTACATCTGCCACCCATTTTTCTTTTTCTATTATGACTTTTTTTGTTTCTTGTACTGGTGCATTTTCTTGTTCTACTTGTGCAATATTATCTACGTTTAAGCGTTCATATACTTTTTCATAACTTTGATATATTTTTTCTCTTCTTTTATTTTCTGAATATTTATTTATTATTAAACTTACATATATTATTATTATTAACAATAATGTCAATATTAATATTTTTTTTACATTTTTATATCTTCTTGAAATAGATATTAAATCCATTTTGACCACCTTATTCTACGATTATTCTTGCTTCTTTGCTCTTTTGTTTCTCTATATTTATGATTTCATTGCTTCTTTTATATATTCTTCTTCCTCTTTTGCATCTAATCTCATAAATAATGGCTCACCCTTTTCTATAACTTTTACTTCTTTTAGTGTGTCGTATTTTTTTATACTTTCCCATTCTTTTTCTTCATTTTTTGTAATTCCTAATTGTCTTAGTATATTCTCTGATGTATCACTCATTACAGGTTTTAATATTATTCCTATTTTTCTTAAGGTTTCTATCAAATGATATATACAACTCTGTAATTTTTCTTTATTTTCTTCTTTTGCTAATACCCATGGTGTTGTTTCATCTATATATTTATTTGTTCTTGATATTAATACCCAAATTTCTTGAAGTGCTAAATTTATTTCATATCTATCATATTTTTCTTCGATTTTTTGTATTTGCTTATTTGTAAATTCTTCAAATTCTTTATCTACTTCATTTGGAGTTCCATTATATTGTGGTACTTGTCCTTCAAAGTATTTATTGCACATTGCAACTGTTCTATTTAATAAATTACCTAAATCATTACATAAATTTGTATTATATTTTTCTATAAATCCTTCTGGTGTGAAAAGTCCATCCTGTGATTCTGGCATTTCTCTTAGCAAATAATATCTTGTTGCGTCTAGTCCATATCTTTCTATTAGCGTTTCTGGATATATTACATTTCCTTTAGATTTAGACATTTTTCCATCTTTCATCATTATCCAATTATGAACTAATACTTTTTTTGGTAATGGTAATTCTAATGCCATCAAAAATATTGGCCAATAAATTAGATGAAATCTTGCTATATCTTTTCCTACTATTTGCAAATCTGCTGGCCAAAATTTTTTAAATTTTGTGTCATCCTCTGACATATATCCTAAAGCTGTTATATAGTTTGTTAATGCATCTAACCATACATATATTACATGTTTTGGGTCTTTCAATACTGGTATTCCCCAATCAAATGTAGTTCTGCTTACACATAAATCTTCTAGTCCTGGTTTTATAAAATTATTTATCATTTCTGTTTTTCTGTATTCTGGCTTTGCAAATTCAACATTTTCTTCATAAAATTTTAATAGTTTATCTGCATATTTACTCATTCTAAAGAAATATGATTCTTCTTTCATTTTTACTACTTCTCGTCCACAGTCTGGACATTTTCCATCATTTAATTGTGTTTCAGTAAAATATGTTTCACAAGGTTCGCAATACCATCCTTCATATTCTCCTTTATATATGTCTCCTGTTTCCATAAATTTATCAAATATTTGTTGTACTATTTTTGTATGTCTCTCTTCAGTTGTTCTTATAAAATCATCATATTCTATATTCATTGTTTTCCATAGTTTTTTTGCATCTTCTGCCATTTCATCTACATGTTGTTGTGGTGTTTTTCCTCTCTTTTGAGCTACTGTTTGTATTTTTTGCCCATGTTCATCTGTTCCTGTTAATAAGTATGACTCATACCCTCTTTGTTTTTTATATCTTTTTATTGTATCTGCTAATACTGTTGTATATGCTGTTCCTATGTGAAATCTTCCACTTGGATAATATATTGGTGTTGTAATATAAAATTTTTTGTTCATTTTTATATCATTCCTTTCTATTGTAAATCCTCATAAATGTATTGTAGCGCCTAATTCTCTCTTTGCTTATTCTTTCCTTATTTTACTATGAATATGTAAAAATATCAAGTATTTTGTAGCTTACAGATAATAATTTCAAAAAAAGTTTGCTAATTTTATATAAATCTGTTAAAATTACTTTAGTTCTTTCAGATGGGATAAAAAATATGAATGGAGGTCAATTATGGCAAAAATCATTTTATCTGAAGACATTGTGGAGGCCCTGGATCGGATATCTCGTACTTATAACAAATATCTGCTAAGTGGCAAGGCTATATGTGAATCTATGCGTATTAATAGGGTCATATATATAGGCACTGACACCACGAGGATGATGCAGAAAAACTTCGAAGAGTTTAAAAAGAGCTTAGAAAACGGTACTAATCCTCTTCTTACTTATGAAGATGGAAAAGCGACTGAAGCTGAAAACGCTTTGATAGATGGCATCAATACTTTTGGTAAACCACTGAATATTCTTTTGAAAAACTGTAACAATTAATAAGGTTTATTTAATTGAAAACTGAATAGTGGTAAAGTGAATTAATTTGTTTTATGCCCCAAATAATTACATTATAATTATCCCTGAGAGCACTGTGATATGCAGTGCTTTCTTATTTTTGTTTTATATTAGTTTTAAGCATAAATTCCTTTTTATTTGTAAATAATACAATTATTAATCAAATTTGGTAATTCGTAATAGAAAGGACTGTTATATATGAATTTTAAAAACTTTCTTACTTCATTTAAAAATAAACATAATTTCTCGATTGTTGATAATAATTACATTTCTGAAAATAATTCTAATACACCTTTGATAAATACCTCTTCTAATAGTGATACTGCTCCTCAGGATGTAAGTAATAAATTAAGTGATAATTTATTGTATATGCAAACAATGTATAATTCTTTAATTAATAGTGATGTTAAAATAAGAGAATTTTCTTTCAAACTAAATCGAACTTCTTATAATGCATTTATCATATTTTTTGATGGTATGACAAATTCTACATTAGTTAATAATTTTCTCCTAAAACCTCTTATGAATGAAAATAAATCTATGGCTCATTATGAAAATTCTTCTTTAGAGAATTATATTTTTGACTGCTTAATTCCTCAAAATTCTATTAATAAAGTTAACAGTTTTTCTGAAATTGCTTCAAGTATAAATAGTGGTAACTGTATTCTTTTTGTTGATACAATTTCTGCTGCTTTTGATATTGATGTTAAAGGTTTTCAACAAAGAAGTGTCACTACTCCTGTTAGTGAAATGGTTATTAAAGGTCCTCAAGAAGCTTTTGTTGAAAATATAAGAGTAAATACTTCTCTAATTAGAAGATTAGCTAATACTGAAAATTTAATAATTGAAAATATAACAATTGGTAATATTAGTAAGACTAAATGTGGCCTATGCTATTTTCAAAACATTGCTAATGGTGATTTAGTTTCAGAAGTAAAATATAGATTAAATAATTTGGATATTGACTCCCTTATTTCTACTGGTCAACTTGAACAATTAATTGAAGAGTCTGGAATGTATGGTATTCCACAAATTGTTTCAACCGAAAGACCTGATAAATGTGTTAAGTTCTTATATGAAGGTAGGGTTGTTATTTTAGTAAATGGAAACCCTTATGCTTTAATTCTACCTGCAACTTTTACAGATTTTTTGACTTCTGCTGAAGATACTAACCTTAGACCTAGTTTTACTAATTTTTTGAGAATGTTACGTTTGTTTGGATTTATTGTTACTCTACTATTACCTGGTATGTATATAGCTATTACAAGTTTCCATCAGGAATTTTTGCCTACTGAATTGCTCTTTACTATTATGGGATCACGTGAAAGTGTTCCATTTCCAATAATTTTTGAGCTGCTTTTATTGGAAATTTCATTTGAAATCATTCGTGAAGCTGGCGTGCGTGTTCCTTCTCCAATTGGTTCTACTATTAGTATCGTTGGTGGTTTGATTATTGGAGAATCTGCTGTCAGTGCAAACCTTGTTAGTCCTATTTTAGTAATTATTGTAGCTGTTACTGCTATTGCTTCTTTCGCAATTCCTGATTTCTCTTTTGGGTTCCATCTTCGTATACTAAGATTTGTTTTTATACTACTTGGATTTGTTGCTGGTTTCCTAGGTATTGGTATTGGAATTTTTGTATATCTATCAATATTATGTAATATGAAGTCATTTGGTGTTCCTCTTACTTCTCCTTTTGCTCCTTCTTCTGTTGCTACTAATGTTGGGTATGTCGTTCCTCCTACTTGGAAACAGGATAATCGTTCTAGCTTTGTTTCTCCTCAAAAACCTAGAAGTCAAAGTAGAATTGCAAAAAAGTGGGAAAAATCTTAAACCATTCGAATTACTATTTATATTAGAATAAATAAATTATGTATAAAAATTAACCTTTTTATTATATATGTAAAAATCTTCGATTTTTTCTATACGATAAAAAGGTTAATTTTTATATATTATTTATATCTTAAGTCTTTATATCTGATATTTTTAAATTGTTTCATTCTTATGTTTTGTATTCTGTTTTTGTTTTTCTTACATCTTTCTAAATACTCCTGCTACTTTTCCCAATATTTCACAATTTGGTACTATTATTGGGTCCATAGTAGAATTCTCTGGTTGTAATCTTATATGATCTTTTTCTTTGTAAAATGTTTTTACTGTTGCTTCGTCCTCTATTAATGCTACTACAATTTCTCCATTTCTTGCATCATTTTGTTTTTTTACAAGTATTAAGTCTCCATCCAATATTCCAGCTTCTATCATACTTTCTCCTCTTACTTTTAGCATGAAACTTTCTGAATTTCCTACAAAATCTATTGGAATTGGGAATGTATCTGTTACATTTTCTACTGCTAATATTGGTGCTCCTGCAGTTATTTTTCCTACTATTGGTACTTCTACTAATTCTTTTTGTGTGTAAAAGTCTTTACTTGATTTTATCATTGGTTCTCCTGAACCACCTTTTAATAATTTTAATGTTCTTCCCTTTTTATTTTCTTTTTTTATATATCCTTTTTCTTCTAATTTCGCTAAATATCCATGTACTGTTGCAGTTGAATTTAGCCCTACTGCTTTTCCTATTTCTCTTACAGATGGTGGATATCCATCTGTCATTATTTGTTTTTCTATGAAATTTAATATTGCTTTTTCTCTTTTATTTAATTCTGATGCTTTTCTTCCCATTTATATTCCTCCTTTTTTGATGTTTTTATAATATCACACAAACAAAAAAATGTCAAACAAATTTTTGACATTTTTACTATTTTTTAACTTTCTGCATATTCTGATGGTATTTCAAAAATGTTATCTTCAACATTATATTCAATATTTGTTTTTAATAACTCTTCTATATTAGTGGTTTCTCCAGTATCGGGATTTACTGTTTGATATATTGTTTTTATAAATTGCAAGTCTTTTCCTTTAAAATAAAATCTCGTTTTTGCTGTTTCTATATCCATATCTTTATATGATTCTATTAAAAAGTCTGTTATTCCACTAAATTCTTCATAGTAATATGTTTTTCCATATACTTTTTCTCTTCCAACTTTATATTCTTTTTCTACTATTCTCTTAAGTTCTTCTGTAAGAATTTCTTCATCAATTTTATTATTAGTATATGTATAATATTCTTTTTCCTCATGTGATATTAGGTATGTATTTCCATCTTTTATTAGTGTTGTTGTATAATTGCCTGAGTTATACATATCTATCTTTGTTTTGTCTCCTTTTTTTGCTGTTATAATCTTATTTTCTCCATTTTGACTACTTCTTGTAAATATATACATCTGTTCACTTATCATTTTATTATACATATTTTTTAACTTATCTGATGGTCTATTTAATACGTATATTGTTCCTACTATTATTCCTATTATTAATATTATTGATGCTATAATAATAATTTTCTTTTTCATTTGAATTCCTTTCTTTATTGTATACAATAAAAAATGTAGCTTGTTGGTGATGAGTTTTCTTGTTCACCCTAGCTACTTTCTTTCTATGCAATACCAAATTTTTTCTTGAATCTCTCTGCTCTTCCACCTGTTTTTTCTAATTTTAAACTCTTTGTCCAGTATGGATGACATTTTGAACATACGTCTACTTTCAAATTTTCCTTTGTTGATCCTACTTCGATAACATTTCCACATGCACATGTTATTGTTGTTTGATTGTATCCTGGATGTATTCCATCTTTCATTTTTGTCACCTCTTTCTATCTATTAACTATTTTTTCCATTTGTTATATTAACATATTTATTGCCTTTTTTCAAGTATTATTTTTACTCTATTATTTTTCCTTTTGTTTTTCTTCTTTTTGCTGTTCCTGCATATATTTAACTGATTCATCTATTTCTGTATTTATTGATACTTTTTTTACTAGTTTCATCATTATATTAAATATACAAGCTATTATTAAAATAAAAATTCCTATTTTTTTCCAATACTTTGCTAACATACTTGTTTCTCCTTTTTTGGCTACATATTAATTATACTATATTTTGAGATTTTGTCAATGTTTTTTCGAAAAAATTGCCAATTCTCTTGCGTTTTAGTCTTGCAAATTATTTTTTTGTATGTTATAATACTATACGTTATAGTTTATTTTACTTTAGAGGAGGTGCTAGAATGCCAAATATTAAATCTGCCAAAAAAAGAGTTAAAATTATTGATAAAAAAACTGCAAGAAATAATATGATAAAAACAGGTTATAAATCTGCTGTTAAAAAGTTTGAACAATCTTTAGAAGCTGGAAATTTAGATGAAGCAAAAGTCTTATTTTCAGAAGCTACAAAAAAAATAGATCAAGCTTGTACAAAAGGCGTTATTGTAAAAAATACAGCAGCAAGAAAAAAATCAAATTTAGCAAAAAAATTAAATGCTGTAACAGCAAAATAAGATTAGCTATTGTGCTAGTCTTTTTTGTTTTATATTCTTAATATTAAATAAAAACCCCGCCTTAGCCGTCAGCTGTCCGAATTTTTAAGGACCTGTTCCGAAAAACAGTTGGTACCTACCTAAATACTCCTGGGCTTCTTACTACCCTAAGGTGTAAGCTTGCACGCCATATTCAGAAATCGGTCCCCTTCCTATACTTGTTGGTTCTAAAAATTCTATGTCTTCACGCACTATGCAGGGATATACTTATCATATATTCAATTATTTTATTATCCATTTGAAATAGTTTAATTAATTTTTTCACTCTTAATGTATTGATATATTAGTATGCTTAATTATTTTTCTCTCTTACTGTAACTATATATTAGCATACTTAATTACTTTTTTCAAATTATAAAAATTGTTTTTGGTTAAATCTAATTGACTTATTTATATTTTATCTTAATTTTTCACACTTTTTCTATTTTTTAATTACTTTTTATTATTTGCTTTTTAAACATATCTATGCTATATTGTTTTATATTGACTATTTTATAGATAAGTTTTTAATTTTTCAACACTATCTTCTTGCATTCTAACAAAATCATCTAATAATAATTTAATATCTTTTTCTATATTTTGATTATGATTTAGTAATCTTCTTCCTTCAATTATTCCCATATTTGTACCTTGCATCAATAGTTCTGAAATTTTTGAATTACTTTTATCTTCAATTGTATTCATTTGAACTCCATACCAAGTCATCATTTTATTCATAGCATTAGTTTTATGAGGTTCTTTATTTGTTGTATAATTATCATAAAGATTATTAGCTCTTCTTGATATATCCTTATACTTATTATACTCAACATTTAGAGTATTTTTAAATTCTCCATCCTTAACTTTTGGCATAATATAATTTATTGCATCCATTCCCATTGTCGCACCCTTATTTACTTCATCTAATACATTCATTTCCTGATTATTTTCCATACATATCACCTTTTCTTTCAAAAATAGTATGTACTATAATATATTAATATATTCATTTCTTATATTATTTTTATACCAACTCATAATTTATCAATTTAATCTGATTTGAAATAAAGTTTTTATTATAATCAATTTCTTTTGATAAATCTGTGCTTAAATATTTTTTATTATCATCTGCAAATACAGTAACTGATGGTTTCTTCGTATACCCATTCAATAAAATACTTCCAATTAAGTTAGCTCCTGATGATATACCCACTCCTAATCCTAATTCTCTTGAAAGCCTCCTTGACATATTTATTGCATCATCATCATTAACTAAATATATTTTATCTATTTTTTCTTTATCTACTAAGTCTGGAACAAAATCATCTCCTATTCCCTCAATTTTATGTTGTGAAATCATCTTTCCAGTTGATATAATAGGCATTTTGTCTGGTTCGATTGCTGTTACTACTGCATTTTTGAATTTAGTTTTTATTTTGTCTCCAACTCCCATTAATGTTCCTCCTGTACCTACTCCTGATACAAATCCTCCTACTTCTTCTGGTAGCTGATTTATGATTTCCTCTCCTGTTGTTTCAAAATGTGCTTGATAATTATCTTTATTTGCAAATTGATTTGCTAAAAATCCACTTTTTATTTTTGCAAGTCTTTTTGCTTCTTGTACACATCTAAGAAATCCTCCCTCTTCTCTCGATATTAATGTAACATTTGCCTTATATGATTTCATAAGATTTATTCTTTCTTTACTTGCCCAATTTGGCATAAATATATACACTGGATAATTATAATATGCACCTATTGCTGATAGTGAAATTCCTGTATTGCCACTTGTTGCCTCTATTATTGGCATATCTTTTTTCAATATCCCCCTTTTTTGAGCATTATTTACTATATATAGTGCTACTCTATCTTTTATGCTTCCTGTTAAATTGTAATATTCCAATTTTACATATATATGTTTAATATTCCCATTATACCTATAATTTATTTTTATCATTGGAGTATTTCCTATTATATTTATAGTATTCATTTGATAATGTTCCTCCTTATTTTGCAATTTCTTGCTTTAGTTTATTTGTTTCTTCTTATATATTATGCCAATTGATATCAGTTTTTTACATAAAATTGACTTTTTGCTAAATTTTTGGTACAATATAAGTATATTATTAACATAAAATGGAGGTAGCACCATGGAAAAACGGACATTCGAAAACAACAAATTCCGCTGGGAAGAAACAGCACAGGACAATAAGTTCTATTTTTCACACAAGGATGCGACACTTGTGCCCACAGAAAACGAAGCGTACTTTGCATTTGTCATTCTGTATCGTGATGTGCTGTTTGATGGCAATGAAGATATTGACTTCAACTGCACATATGATGAGAAACACAACCGCATAATTGTTGTTGTAACCCAAAAGGGCACACGGCTCATGCCAAAAGCATTACTGCGTACAAGGAACCATATGCCCATGCCGTCATTCCCCTTGAAGCTTGGAGAAGTACGGGCGTAGACAACCGTATCACAGACTTCAGCAAAGTCAAATCCGTACTAGACAGTATCAAAGACCTCTGGAAAGGCAACACGCATCTTGTGTTGCCTTTCCATTTATTTATATAGTCTTACTTTAAATTTTCTATCTTATGTAATTAGTTTTTATTTTAGCATCATATTTAGGTTTTTCTACTCCTAATTTCTCTCCTACTTTAATACATTTAATAATATATGCCATATTCTTAGCTAAATTTTGCATAGTCTGAATTCCTTCCAAATCTTGTTTAACTTCATCTGGTGTTGTACCATGCACTTGATTCCAATAATTAGAACCTACCACATACATATTGCTCATCAATGCATATTTATTTATTTGATCAAATGTAGCTGTTGCTCCTCCTCTTCTGCAACTAACTATAGTAGTAGCTACTTTATTAGAAAACATCTCTCCCCTTCCATAAAATACCCTATCTAAAAATGATGTTATTTGTCCACTTGCTGATGCAAAATGCACAGGCGTACCAAATACAAATCCATCAGTATCTTTAACTTTATCTAAAAACTCATTTACTTTATCATCAATAAAACATCTATTAATCGCTTTTTGGTCATCATCTTTCTTTAAGCATTGATTACAACCTATACATCCTGATATTGCTTTTGTACCAATCCACATAATTTCTGTTTGTATGTCATATGTTTCTAAAATCTTTTGTACTTCTCTCAATGCTGTGTATGTACAACCTCTTTCGTGTGGACTTCCATTTACTAAAACAACTTTCATTTTTATTTTCCTTTCTATGCAATTAACAATTCCTTTATCAAGTATACAAATTTATACTACAAACATTACTACACATAAGAAATGTAATAAACTTCCTATTACACAAGCCAAGTGAAATATAGAATGCATCCATTTATGTTTCTTTCCAGCTCCATATAGTATTGCTCCTATTGTATATACTATTCCTCCTGCTAATAATAAGGCAAAGCCTGCTGTACCTAATAATTGTGGTAACACTGATGCTTTTATTATAATACACCATCCCATCAATAAATAGCACACCATTGAAAATACTTTATATTTTTTCAAATCTATTGCATTTAATACTATTCCTAATATTGCTAATCCCCATACAATTCCAAATATTGTCCAACCAAGAGCCACATCATATTCTCTTAATGTACATAATGCGAATGGTGTATATGAACCTGCTATTAATAAAAATATTGAACAATGGTCTATAACTTGAAAAACTTTTTTAGCTTTTAATTTTTCATTTAATCCATGATATATGCTTGACATTGTATATAATAATATTATTGTTATTCCAAATATCGTACTTGCTATCACTCCATATATATTTTTATGCACTGCTGCAAATATTATGCATAACACTAATGCAATTACTCCTATTGCTCCTCCTACGATGTGTGATACCATATTGAATATTTCTTCTCCCTTTGTATATTTAGGTAAAACTCTATCTTTTAATTTTGTTCTTTTCATAATTTCCCTTTCTTTTTATTTTTATTATTATATTCTATCATAAATTTTGATATATGTGCAATTATTTTCAACTATTAATATTAAAATTTTCAAGTCATATTACGACATCCTTAATTATTAAACTTATGTATATTTATTTTTTGAATACATATTATTTATTAATATATGGAGGTTCTTTATGTTATCTGTTAGACAATTAAAAAAAGAAAAAATATTATTAGTAATAATAATTGTTATTTTTGTGCTTCTATCTTCCATAATTTTCGCCATATTTTCTATGACAAGCTCTAAAATAAGTAATAGAGTATATATAAATAATATTAATGTTTCAAATAAATCTATCAAAGAAGCAAAAAAAATCCTCTCTTCAAAAATATGCTCTTCTACATCTTTACATTTAACTTATGAAAACTTTGAAACTACAATATTTCCATCAGAATTTGATTTTTCATTTGATATTAATTCAACTATACAAGAAGCATATTTAATTGGTAAGAGTAATAATGTTTTTTTTAATTACTTTCAAATAGTTTCTTCAATTTTTACACCTTATAACATCTCTATAAAATATAATTATAATCAGGAAAAATTAGATTATATTTTAGATAATATAAATCTTAACCTTCCTGGAATCATGGCTGAACCTAGTTATTATATAGAAAATAATTCCTTAATTATTTGTAAAGGCACTGATGGAATTACATTATGCAAAGAAGAACTAAAAAAAATCATTTTAGATACCCTTTGCAATTCAAATTCCACTAATACTGTTAATCTTACCATTCCTGTTAAATTTGCATTTTCTAGTCAAATAAATATTGAAAAAATATATAATGAAATCCATTGTGAAGCTCAAAATGCCTTTATTGAAAAAAATCCATTTGACTTTCATATGAATGTTGATGGAGTTGATTTTTCTATTTCTATGGAAGAAGCTAAATCTTTATTACAAAAAAATTCTAACAGATACATCATTCCTTTAACAATAACCAAACCAGAAATAACTATTAATGATTTAGATAAAGATATTTTTGTTAATTGTCTATCAAATTATACTTCTAATTATAATGTAGGTAATGCTAATCGAAGTAATAATGTTGAAATTGCTACGAGAAAACTTAATAATATTATAGTCCTACCACGGTGATACTTTTTCATATAATAAAATGGTTGGAGAAAGAACAATTGCATCTGGATATAAAGAGGCATCAATTTATACTACTAAAGGTATAGAATATGGAGTAGGTGGTGGTGTATGTCAAGTTTCTTCAACTTTGTATAATGCTGTTCTAAAAGCAAATTTAGACATAATTGAAAGAAAAAGTCATAGATATTCTGTTCCTTATGTTCCTTTAGGATATGATGCAACAGTTTCTTATGGTAGTATAGATTTTAAATTTAAAAACTCTAGAAAATACCCTATTAAATTACAAGCATTTGCTAAAAATGGTATTGTATCTATTTCTGTTATTGGCATGAATGAAAATATTGAATATGATATTTCTTTCTCTTCAGAACAGGTTTACACTATTCCATTTGAAACAAAATATATTTATGATAAATCTCTATCTTCTGGTTCTCAAGTCATAGCACAAAAAGGAGCAACTGGATACAAAATTGATAATTATAAAATTGTCAAACTAGACAATTCCATAATTTCTAAAACCTTAATTTCTAGTGATACTTATTCCCCTCTAACTCAAATTGTTAGAATCGGCAAATAATATTTTTAATTATATGTTGACAAACTATTAATTTTACTTCATAATATTTACAATATGGAGGTTATATATCATGAAATTTGTAATACAAAGAGTATCTTCTGCTAATGTTAGTGTTGATAATAAAATAGTTGGCACAATTGATTCTGGATTTTTAGTTTTAATCGGAATAACTCATACAGATAATCATGAAATTGCTGATGCTTTAGTAAAAAAGTTATTAAATTTGCGTGTATTTACTGATGAACAAGGTAAAATGAATTTGAGCTTAAAAGATGTAAATGGATCTCTTCTTCTTGTTTCTCAATTCACCTTATATGCAGACTGTACTCATGGAAATAGGCCCAGTTTTACTAATGCTGCAAAACCTGATTATGCTAATGATTTATATGAATATATTATAGATAAATGTAACAATGAGAGCATTAATGTCCAAACTGGCATTTTTGGTGCCAAAATGGACATTAATTTAATAAATGATGGTCCTGTAACAATTATTTTTGATAGCAATGAGCTAATAAAATAATTTTATTTTCTGCACTCTGCATTACATTTTTTACAAACCATATCAATAACTTTTTGCATTGACTCTAAAACCTCTTCCTCTGTCAAAGTACGTTTAGAATCTGAAAATGTTAAAGAATATGCAATTGATTTCTTGTTATCTCCTAGTTGTTCTCCCATATATAAATCAAAAGGCTTAATAGTTTCTAACGCAGAACCTGCTGCTTTCTTTATATTTGTTTCTATTTCAATAGATGTTATGTCTTTGTCAACTACAAAAGCTACATCTTTCTCAATACTTGGAAATTTTGAAATTTCCTTAAATTTCATTTTTCCTGTTTTCTTTGATAATAATTTATCTAAATTAATTTCTAAAACATATACTGGCGCTTTTGCATTATTAATGTTGTTCTCTACATTTGGATGTAATCTACCTATAACTCCAACTATATCATTATTTACAGAAATATATGCGGTCTGACCTGGATGAAATTCTGTTGCAATTTGTTCTTTTTTTACAAAGCTATATCTATTTTCATATCCTAAATATTCTAGTATTTCTTCTGCTATTCCCTTTATAATATAAAAATCTACTTGTTTAGTATTTCCAAGTTCATCATAGTAATTTCCTGTCATCAAAGCACATAATTTTGTATTTTCTCCATACTCATCTTGTTTCTTATAAAATCCTTTTCCTATCTCGAAAATTGAAACATCTTTTATATCACGAGCTTTATTATATTCATATATTTTAACCATTGATGGTATTACACTATACCTTAATGTATTTCTGTCTTCTGTAATTGGCGCTAATAATTTTAATTCTTCAAATTCATCTAATGTATATTTATGAACTTCTTTATCATTAATTAATATATATGATAATGTTTCATTTAATCCTAAAGACAACATCTTATTTCTAATTTCTCTGTATGTTTTATCTATTCTTCCAGGCTTAACTGAAAGAATTGGTAATCTTCCCTTAATATTATCAACACCATATATTCTACTAACTTCTTCTATTAAGTCTTCTTTTATTGATATATCACGTCTTCTTGTTGGAACTGTAACTGTTGCTTTAACATCATCTGAAATATATCCAAACCCTAATTTTCTAAATACATTTAATATATCTTCCTTTGAAATATCTGTACCTAAAACATCATTTATATTTTGAAATTCTATTTCTATTACCTTTTCTTTTTTATCAATTTTGTCATACATACATGTACCAGACATAATCTCTGCATCTGCATATTTTTCTAATAAATTGCATGCTCTTTCTATTGCCATATATGTTCTATTTGGATCTAATCCTTTCTCAAATCTATTGCTTGCTTCACTTCTTAGAATTTTATTTGATGTCATTCTAACTTTTACTGAATCGAAAATTGCTGCTTCGATAACTATATTTTTTGTATTCTCTTCTACTTCTGTATCTAATCCTCCCATTACACCTGCTAATCCAATTGCTTCATTACTGTTTGCTATTGTAATGTCTGATGAGTTTAGTTCCCTTTCTATTCCATCTAATGTTGTTAATTTTTCTCCATCTTCCGCCATTCTAACAATAATCTTATCTCCTAGTCTATCTGCATCATAGAAATGTAATGGTTGCCCTACTTCCATCATTACATAGTTACTAATATCTACCACATTATTTATAGGTCTTATTCCACAAGCTATTAATCTGTTTTTTATAAAATCTGGACTTGGCTTTATTGTAACGTTTTTTACTTTTTTTGCTAAAAATAATTTACAATTATCTGTTTGAATGTCAATTTTGAATTCTTCTTCCACATTCTGTCCATTTTCTGTGTATTTTGTATCTATGTCTTTAATTGTTTTATCATAGATTGCTCCTATTTCATATGCCATTCCTAATATACTTAATAAATCTCCTCTATTTGCTGTTAACTCAAAATCTATAACTTCATCATCTAATTTCATATATTTTATAGGGTCTTCTCCAATTGGAGCATCTAGTGGTAATTCATGTATGCCAGCTCTATCCTCTTCTTTAATAAATTTATTATCTAATCCCAATTCTGCAATAGAGCATAACATTCCTTTAGATACTTCTCCTCTAATAACACTCTTTTTAATCTCTCCACCTGGCAATTTTGCTCCAACTAACGCAACAATAACTTTTAATCCTTCTCTTACATTTGGAGCTCCACATACTATATCTAGCACTTCTGTTCCCACATCTACTTTACAAACATGTAAGTGATCTGAATCTGGATGCTCTTTACAAGAAATAACCTTTCCTATTGTTAAATTAGTAGCATTAATTAATTTTTCTGCTTCATCATATTCATTTCCTACTCTTGTCATATCTTCTGCCAATGTCTTCACATCAACATCTATATCTATATAATCTTTCAAAAAATTTGTACTTAATTTCAACTTACTTTCCCCCTTTTAATCTTTTCTATCAAACTGTTTCAAAAATCTTACATCATTTGTGTATAAATATCTCATATCAGTAATACCATATCTAAACATTGCTAATCTATCTAATCCTGTACCAAAAGCAAAACCACCAAATTCATCTGGATTATATCCATTCATCTCTAAAACATTAGGATGTACTATACCTGCACCTAATATTTCTATCCATCCAGTTTGCTTACATAATGGGCACCCTTTTCCTCCACATTTAAAGCATGTTACATCAACTTCATATGATGGTTCTGTAAATGGGAAATAACTTGGTCTAAATCTTAAGTCTAAATTTTCACCTATCAATTTTCTAACAAATATTTCTAATGTCCCTTTTAAATCTGCTAGTGACACATTATTTTCTTTTTTATCGATTACCAATCCTTCTACTTGACCAAATTGATGTGAGTGTGTTGCATCATCTTCTCTTCTATATGTCTTTCCTGCACATATCATTCTTATTGGAGTTTTTTCTTCATTTGCTAGCATTGTTCTAGCTTGAACTGATGATGTCTGTGTTCTTAGTAAATATTCATTAGTAATATAAAAACTATCTTGCATATCTCTTGCTGGATGTCCTTTAGGTAAATTTAATCTTTCGAAACAAAATTCATCTGTCTCTAATTCTGGTCCAACTTCTACATCATATCCCATTGAAATAAATAAATCTTCAATTTCTTCTATAACTCTATTTACTGGATGTTTACTACCTCTTTTTATTTTAGTGCTTGGTAAAGTAATATCAATTGTCTCTTCTTTTAATTTTCTATTTAGCTCTTCTTCTTGATATTTTGCTTCATTTTCTTGTATTATATTTTCCAAATTAGCTTTAACAACATTTACTAAGCTACCTATTTGGGGTCTTTCTTCTGGTGACAATTCTCCCATTCCTCTTAATATAGTTGTTAATTCTCCTTTCTTACCTAAATATTTTACTCTTAAGTCATTTAATTCTTTTACATTTTTTGCCTCACTTATTTCTTTTATAGACTTTTGCTCAATCTCTTTTATTTTCTCTTCCATTTTGTTTTATCCCTTTCCTTTCACTTTTTCTTGATACGGCACAAATTGTCCACCATTTTTATATATTCCATATTTTTTAACTGGCATTGCAGTATCAATTTTTATTATTTGATTTCTTTGTAGATTTTCTTTTTGATCTTGTTTTTTATTAATTTTACTTTTATCCTTCCTTTTCATTTTTTGTTCTTCTGTCTTAATATTTTGCTTTAATTTTATCCTTTGCTTTTTTATGTTTTTCCTCTTAATTGTCAAAGTTAATGTTGCTTTTTTTACTTCATATTCGTTTTGTATAATATCTATGTTGGTCTCTTTAATCTTACTTATTTTCTTTAGTTCGTTTATGTTTTTCTTTAGATACTTCATTATCTCTTCTTTTGTGGTATCTTTGTCGAAATAGTATTCTAAACATTTTCGAACTTCCAAATGCATCACTTCCTCTTGTTTTTTCTTTTACTTTTTTTATTTTTAGTGTCGTTTTTCTTTAATTCTGAAAATCTATCATACTATGATAAGTTTTCTAGAATATAAGTTTTCTATACAATAAAAAAACATTTCATGTATATCTTACATATATAAAAAATATTAAAGCATATCTTTTAATATATATGATATAGGACGAAATGTTAATATTCGTGGTACCACCTATTTTTATTAGATTTATACTTAAACTTTGTATTCACATGTAATTTTCACTTTTATTGCTATTTTTCATTTTCATTAAACTTTTTGTAGCAATTAACTTAATCTAACCTTATTATAGTTTTTAACGGTAACAATCCGCTTCTTCCTACTTTATTATTTTAGTATTTTAGTATTTTTTTGTTTTCAATCATGTTTACTATTTTCAAAAGAAGACCTCCCAAGTGAATTTTCAGTATACTTTTTATAAATATCTTCCACCTTTGATACTCTCTCTGTTATAAATATTATATACTTACTTTTCTTGTTCTTTGGTTTTTTATTTTTTAATTATGCATATATCTTAACATATTTTTTTCGTAGTGTCAATGGGTCAGTGGGGACGTTCCTTCTGACACACTTTTGGTTGTACTATGCCTTACTACTAGCATTAGCACATTTATTATTATACTTTTTCATTTAAACTTATTTATATTCAACTTCATTATGTAACTTGCATAATATATATAAAGGGGGGAAAATTTACTATGTGTACTAAAAATTGTGCTATTTCTATTATTTTAAGTGCTATTATTGGTATTGTTATTGGTGGATTATTTTCTACTGGTGCTATATTATCAATTACTGCTGGAATAATAGTTGCTTTGATTTTTGCTGCTATTTCTTTATTATCTCTAGTTATAGCTGTTTCTCTAAAAGGTCATCGTGACGAGAAATGTCTTTGCAATAATGGTCCTTGTGCCTTATTAGGTATTATTGGTACTGTTATTACTGGTGTAGTTGGTCTTTCTATTACTCTAACTACTGCATTTACCAGTATCCTCTTAGTTGGTTTTATTGGATTTTTCTTTGCACTAACTGTAATAAGTACTTTATTACTTGTTATGTGCCTTTTATTAAATAGATGCACTAAAGATTGCTATAAATGTTGTGATGAATGTAACAGCTGTTATAGAGATTAGTTTTAATTTCTTGACTTAATATAAATTGAAAACTATATAAATTTTCAAGTATCTTGAAAAATTTATATAGTTTTCATTACTTTTTATCTTGTCTACTTAGAAGGACAACAGATTCGTCACTTGTTTGTGTCATCATCAACGTCCCCACTGACACAACTTTATTTATTTATCCAACTCTCATCACTAGGATTCTCTCTAAATGCAATTAATTTTTCAATAGCATCCTTGCTTATATAACCCTCTTCAGCAGCAACTTCTACTAAAGCATCAAAGTTTGACAAGCTAATATTTTTGACATTTGCTTCACTTAATTTAATTTTACTTTTTTCCATATTATATGTAAATATACTTACTATTCCTAAAACTTCTGCACCCGCATCTCTTAGAGCATTTACAACATCTATTACACTTCCTCCTGTTGATATTAAATCTTCCACAACAACTACTTTTTGTCCTTTTTCTAGTTTTCCTTCTATTTGATTATGTCTTCCATGGTCTTTATTTCCACCTCTAACATATCCCATTGGTAATTTTAATATATCTGCTGTTATGGCTGCATGTGGTATTCCTGCTGTACTTGTTCCCATTAATACATCTACATCTGGATAATTTTCTTTTATTACTTCTGCTATTGCATTTTCTATTTCTGTTCTTACTTCTGGTGCTGTTAATGTTAATCTGTTGTCACAATATATTGGACTTTTTATTCCACTTGCCCATGTAAATGGCTCCTCTGGTCTTAAAAATATTGCTCCTATTGATAATAGTTGTTTTGATATTTCCTTTTCAATGTTTTTCATTTCTATCTTCCTTCCTTTTTACTTTTTATTTTAAAATTACTTATTTTATTAACAAATATATCTTAATATATAATAATATTATTTAACCTTCTATATTCAAGTCTGAATATTTATATATCCAAAATTAACCACAGAAATCTTGTACACATCTTTTATATGCTTCTACTGGATTATCTGCTTTTGTTATTGGTCTTCCTACTACTATATAATCTGAACCTAGCTCTTTTGCTTTTTTTGGTGTTGTTACTCTTACTTGATCCCCCACTTCATCTGTTTCAAATCTTACTCCTGGTGTTATTGTTAAAAATTGATTTCCACAACTTTCTTTGACTTTTCCTGCTTCTAATGGTGAACATACAACTCCGTCTAACCCTGCTTGCTTTGAATTTTGTGCATATTTTATCACTACCTCATCTATTGGTTTTTGTATGAGTAACTCTTCTCTCATTCTTTCTTCACTTGTTGATGTTAATTGTGTTACTGCAATTAATAATGGTCTTGTACCATCTTCCTTTTTTAATCCTTCTATTGCAGCTTTCATCATTTCCATTGTACCTGCCGCATGTACATTACACATGTCTACATCTAATCTTGATAATACTGACATTGCTTTTTTTACTGTGTTTGGTATATCATGCAATTTTAAATCTAAAAATATCTTATGCCCTCTCTTTTTTATTTCTCTTACTATATCTGGACCTTCTGCATAAAATAATTCCATTCCTATTTTCAAGAACAGTTTTTCATTTGAAAATTTGTCCAAAAATTCCATTGTCTCTTCTTTACTTTTAAAGTCACATGCTATTATTACATCTTTTCCCATAGATATTCTCCTTTTTATTTTCTTCTATTATATTTTAATTTAACTATGTATTTTAAATTTATATTCAATAATTAAATCTATTATATTTAATATATTTCTATAAAAATATTGCAATTATTCTTAATGTGCTTTTCCTATTATATCAGAAAGTTTTTCTATTTTATATTTTTCCATAACCTTTGGTAAATTTTCAATAATTTCTTTACATGCATATGGATTTTTCAAATTTGCTGCTCCTACTTCCACTGCTGTTGCTCCTGCTAACATCATCTCTATTACATCTTCTGCTGTTTCTATTCCACCTACTCCTATAATTGGAATATTGACTGCTTCATATACTTGATATACCATTCTTTCTGCTACTGGTAATATTGCAGGTCCTGAAAAACCTCCCATTTTATTTGCTATTACTGGTTTTCTTGTTTTTAAATCTATCCTCATTCCCAATAATGTATTTATTAAAACTATTCCATCTGCTCCACCTTCTTCACATGCTTTTGCTATTTCTACAATATTCGTTACATTAGGTGTCAACTTTATATATACTGGCTTTGTTGTTACAGCTTTTACTGCTTTTGTTACTTCTCTTGCTGCCTCTGCACTTGTTCCAAATGCCATTCCACCATTATGAACATTAGGGCAACTAATATTTACTTCTATTATTTCAACCTGCTCTTCTTTATCTATTTTTTCACAGCAATATGTATATTCATCTATTGAAAAACCACTTATATTTGCTATCAATGGATTTTTAAATACTTTTCTTAATCGTGGCAATTCTTTTTCTATTACTACATCTATTCCAGGATTTTGTAATCCTATTGAATTTATTAATCCCTCTTTACATTCTGCAATTCTTGGTTGTTGATTTCCAAATCTTTCATCTTTTGTTGTTCCCTTAAATGATATTGAACCCAAAATATTTATATCATAAAAATCTGCAAATTCATATCCAAATCCAAAAGTTCCACTTGCTGGTATTACAGGATTATTTAATTTTATTCCACTCAATGTTACTGATAATTTCTCTTCCAACTTCTTTACTTCCCCCTCTTTTATATATTAATTTTATTAACACTTCAATTATCTTTTTTGATAATTCAGTTGCTCTTCTACCATATTATCTCTTCTTTTTTTAGTACTGGTCCATTTTTACATATTCTTTTATTGCCATACTTTGTCTTACATGTACATCCCATACATGCTCCAAATCCACATCCCATTCTTTCTTCAAAACTTAGCTCTCCTTTTCCTTGTGCCACATCATACACTGCTTTTAACATATTCTCTGGTCCACATGCGTAATAATATGTATATCCCTCTAAATTTTTAATTACATCTGTTACAAAACCTTTTGTCCCATAACTTCCATCTACTGTCGATACATATACTTCTGCACCTAAGTCTTTAAATTCTTTCTCATAGAATACTTCATCTTTCGCTCCAAATCCTATTACCACTATTGGTTTAGTTTCTCTTTTTATCAATTCTTTGCAAAGATTATACATTGGTGGTGTTCCTACTCCTCCACCTATTAATAACGGCCTTTCTCCACTTATTGTTTTTTCAAACCCATTGCCTAATCCTGTTAATATATCTAAAATAGTTCCCTCTTTCAATGTGCTCATCTTTTCTGTTCCATTTCCTACTACTTTATAAATTATTGTTATTGTATTTTCGTCATAATCACAAACTGATATTGGTCTTCTTAGATAAAATCCGTCGATTTCAATATTAATAAATTGACCTGGTCTTGTTATATATGTTGTTTCTCCTTCTAGTATCATTTCATATACATTTTTTGCAATTTGCTTATTTGACATTATTTTATATTTATTTCTTTTATACATATTTTTTCCTTTCTAGCTCTATTCAATGTTTACATTTTTGTATAGCTCATCAATTTTGTATAAATTAGTATTAAAAATTTATTTCATTTCGCTATAAACTTCTTTACCATTACATATCGTCATTTTACATTTTCCAAATACATGTATTCCATCAAATGGTGTCGCTTTTCCCATTGATACAAATGTGCTTGAATCTATATCATATTCTTCATTTAAATCATATACTGTTAAATCTGCTCTTTCTCCTACTTTTATTTCTGTTCCTATTTCAAATATTTTTCTTGGATTTGTATTCATTAATTCAATTAGTTTTTCTAATGTTATTATTCCTTTTTTTACCAAATTTGTATATAGTACTGGAAATGCCACTTCTAATCCTACTACTCCCATACTACTTCCTGCTAGTCCCTTTGATTTTTCCTCTTCAGAATGTGGTGCATGGTCTGTAATTATCATATCTATTGTACCATCTTGTATTCCATTGATTAACGCCTCTTGATCTTCTTTTGAACGGATTGGTGGATTCATTTTAAATCTACCATGTTCTTGTATTTGCATATCATTTAGTACAAGATAATGAGGTCCTGTTTCACAGGTTACCTTTACTCCTTCTTTTTTTGCTTTTCTTATTATTTCTACACTTTCCTTTGTTGATATATGACATACATGATAATGGCATCCTGTTTTTCTTGATAATTCAATATCCCTTGCTATTGGTCTCCATTCGCTTTCTGAGCATATACCTTTATGACCATGCTCCTTTGCATATTGTCCATCATGTATATATCCTCCATTTAATAATGAATTTTCTTCACAATGTGCTACTATCTTTTTTCCTAGACTTTGGGCTCTTTTCATTGCTTCTAGCATCATTTCTTCATTTTGTACACCTTTTCCATCATCTGAATATCCTACTACATATTTTTTCATTTCTTCAAAATTTGCTAGTTCTTCTCCATTTTCTCCTTTTGTTATTGTTCCATATGGATATACGTTTATTTTTGCATCTTTATTTATTGCATCTAATTCTATTTGTAAATTTGCTAAGCAATCTGGTGTTGGCTTTAAGTTTGGCATGGCACATATACTTGTATATCCTCCCTTTGCTCCTGCCATACTTCCTGTTGCTATTGTTTCTTTATAAATAAAACCAGGTTCCCTTAGATGTGTATGTACATCAATTAAACCTGGTAATAAATATAAATTTGATAAATCATAAATAACATCGAACCCTACTTCTTCGATGCTTGGTAATATTTTTGTTATTGTATTTTCTGTTATTTCTACATCTGCTTTTTCAAATTTGTTGTTCATATATATTGTTGCATTTTTTAATAATTTTCTCATTTTTATGTTCCTTTCTTTTTCATTTTTTCTGTTTTATATATTATAGGATTTTTTTACTTTTGTCAATGGAAACGCAAATTTTTCATTGTACAAATTTTTGTAATATAATGAATGAAATTAGGTCAATTAGTACATTATAAAATCGAAATAGAGACTTTCAATGCAAAAACTCTGCATCAAAAATCCCCACTTCTTTGTCTTCATCTTAGTCCATGAACTGCACCAACTCATTCCAACAGCGAATTTTCCATCTTTCAAGCAACTCAGGCACTTCTCGTTGAAATAGCTCAAATAATGCTGCTTCATCTTTAAAAAGATATTTGCCTCTAACCATTGTTGCTAGATATTTCGCCTTATCGGCAAACTGTGTTACACCCACTGTTGAACCATAATTGAGCTTTTCATAGACTCTTTTAATGTCTGACAAGTTAAAATAATTTTTGAACTTGGCCATTTTTTCACCTCTGGACTTTGCCTTGTGTTTACAGTTACTTTGTAAGTATATCACTTTATGTATACTATGTCAATGTTTTGTTTTATATTTCGCATTTATATATTTTTTTCGCATTTACAACGTGCATTTGATTATATAATATTTACTACATTTCGCATAATTACAAATTGTGCATTCTCTTACAGCAATAACCTATTTATGTCTTTTTGTGTCACAAGGAACGTCCCTACTGACCCAAAATAAGTTTCATCTCTTCATTTCTCTTAACCTTATTAGTAGTAGTCTTAATTAATGGTTCTTTTGTTAAAATCATATGTTTCATATATTTATACTTTGGTAATGTAGTATTAATCTCCTTCATTTTATTCCAAATTATTTTATACAACTCTTCTTCTGCAATATCTCCATATTTATCTTTTACATAACTTTCATTGTATACAACTTTGACAGAAACTTTAACATCATTTTCATCATCTTCTTCTGGCATTCCATATACAAAACATTCTTCTACTTCTGGTAATCTTAATACTAATGTTTCTATTTCCTCTGGAAATACTTTTTTACCATTCTTTAAAACTATTAAATCTTTTTTTCTTCCTGTTATAAATATAAAACCATCTTTGTCTATATATCCTAAATCCCCTGTATAGAACCATCCATCTTTTAATACTTCATCTGTTTTTTCTTGATTTTCATAATATCCTAACATTATATTTGGTCCTTTTGCTCTTATTTCTCCAATCCCTTTTTCATCTTTATTTGCTATATCTATTTCAACATGTTCCATTGCTATTCCTGTTGATCCATATCTTTTCTTTTTTGGATTTTCTGCTATTAATACTGGTGACGTTTCTGTTAATCCATATCCTTGTATCATCTCTATTCCAAATTCATCAAAACTTCTAGATGTGTTTTGGTCTAATGGTGCTCCTCCTGATATTATTGTTCTTAATTTGCCTCCAAGTCCTTCTATTACTTGCTTAAATAGTTTTCTTCTTATGTCTATTTTTATTTTTAATAAAAAGTTACTTACTTTTGTTGCTATTTTGATAACTTTCGTTTTTCCTTGCTTTTCTATTTCTTGCATTACTGTTTTGTACATTTTGTCTACTAATACTGGTACTCCTATAAATACTGATACTCCATATTCTTTTAAGTTTGCTTTTATGTATTTTAATCCATCTGGAAATACTGTCTTTAGTCCTACTGCTAACATTACTAGCATTCCTGTTGATCCAAATACATGGTGAAATGGTAAAAATGCTATATTTACATCTGTTTCATAAAATTTTTCTACTAATAACATATCATATATATTTGTTGCTATTCCATATTGTGATAACATTACTGCTTTTGACTGTGATGTCGTTCCTGATGTGAATAATAGTATTCCCATTTCTTTTTCCGTTATTTCTGCATTTATATATTCTTGATTTCCACTTTCTATTGATTTCTTCCCTTCTTGCATTAGATTATTTACATTTTCATAGTTTTCTAATTCACTCATGCATATGAAGTGTTCTACTTGTGTGTTTCCTTTTTCTTTTACATTTTGTATTTTTTCTATATATTTCTCATCAAATATTATTGCTTTTGCTTTACTTCTTATTAATGATGTTTCTAATTCTTCTAGTTGTAAATCTTTATCTAATGGTACTGATATTATATTTCCTAATAAATTTGCTAGGTGTGCTACTACCCATTCATATCTGTTTCTTCCTAATATTGCTACTCTTTCTTTTTTTAGTCCTATATTATATAGGGATGTTCCAAATCCATTTATGTCTTCTAATAGTTGTTTGTATGTTGTATTTTTGTATGTTGTTTTTTCTCCTCTTTTTATTTTTGTCGTAAATGCTATATTATCTGAAAACTTCTTCACTGACGCATATATTATTTCTTTTATATCTTTTAATTTTTCCATACTTTTCTCCTTTACGTAGTATTCAATACTATATTATCAAACATTATATTCTATGTCAACACTTTGACTATTTATTCAAAATATGCTATTATTTTATTAAATTTTGAATTTTGCTATTCTAAACTACTTAATATCTAAACATCTGCAAAATTACTAATTTTATTTTCTTTATTGGGGTGATTTTTTGATTAATTTGAATTTTGATATAAATAATTTTCATATTCCTAGATGGGATGAAATTCCTAATATTGATTTATATATGGATCAAGTTCTTTCTTATATTGAAAATAACTTGCCTATTTATATAAATGATGAAAATGATGCTTTAATTACTAAAACTATGATTAATAATTATGTTAAACAGGATATTATTGCTCCTCCTGTTAAGAAAAAATATAATAGATTGCATATAGCTGAATTATTTGTTATTTGTATTTTAAAACAAGTTTATGCTATGAATGATATTAAAAATTTGATTACTCTTGCTTTAAAAACTTCTCCTACTAATGTTTGTTATAATAATTTTTGTGACATTTTAGAAAAGTCCTTACACTCTACTTTTAATGGCGAAGAATTCTCTTTAATTGAAAATATTCCTTCTGAACAGTACTTATTGAGAAATGTTGTTCAGTCTTTTTCTTGTAAGTTGTATGTTCAGTTTTCTTATCTTAATAAAATGAATGATAATCACTAACAAAAGCTCCTTTAAATACAGAGCTTTTGTTAGTGAATTTATTTTGTTTTTATATCACAATTATTTACAAAGTTCATTAAATACTTTATCGAACTCTGGACATTGTTTTTTTAGTATAATTGGTTTTCCATCTTGATTTATAAAACAATGATTTGATTCTCCTATTAATACAGTTTGTTCTGTTTCTTTATTTTTCATTTCATATGAAATAGTCATTCTTACTCCCTTATACTCTTTTATTTTTACTTCTATTTCTATTTTATCATTGAATTTTGTACTATTTTTATATTCACATTTTATTCCTATTACTGGTGAACCTATTCCTAGTTCTTCTAACTTATCATATCCCCATCCTATTTTTTCTAAATAGTCTACTCTTGCTTCTTCCATCCATCTAATGTAATTTGAGTGGTGTGTTATTCCCATTTTATCTGTTTCATAATAATGTACTTTGTGTATATATTTTTCCATTTCTACTCCTTTTTTGTATTAATAATCTCTTTTTTCTATTTTCTACATCTTCTAAATTTATCATAAATTGCTTATATATTATACCATAGGATAGTTTAATTTACTATATTTTTACAATAATTCCTGAAATTAATTAGTCTATCTGTTTACTATATACCACTTCTCCAAATTTAACACTATTAAATTTCTTTTGTAATTCCATAATTGGTATAGGCATAATTGAAATTATAATAGTAATTAACCATTGAGTTTGATTTAAAGGCACTAATTTAAATATCTCTGCAATATTGGGTATTATAGCAACTACTATTTGAAGTAATACCCCTACAACAAAACTTCCAATTAAAAACTTATTTTCTAACAAGACTTTTGAAAATATTGATTTCTCTGTTTTTATATTAAAACTATGTATTAATTCTAACATACCTATTGATATGAATGCCATTGTTCTTCCAACTTCTACACTATAATACTTATTTCCTATACTGAATGCAATTAATGTTAATAACCCTAACATTATGCCTTCTACTATTATTTTATTCCATAATCCATCTGCAAAAATTCCTTTTTTACTATTAATTGGTTTTCTATTCATTATATCTTTTTCAGGTGGTTCCAACCCTAAAGCTATTGCAGGTAATGAATCTGTTACTAGATTTACCCATAGTAATTGTATGGCTAACAATGGAGATTTTAATCCTAATATAAGTCCCATAAATATTGTTACTATCTCTCCTATATTAGTTGATATTAAAAAGTGTATTGCTTTTCTTATATTATCATATATATTTCTTCCTTGTTTTACCGCTTCTACAATTGTTACGAAATTATCATCTACTAAAATCATATCTGCTGCATTTTTTGCTACATCTGTTCCATTCATTCCCATTGCTATTCCAATATCAGCATTTTTAAGTGCTGGACTATCATTTACTCCATCACCTGTCATTGCCACAACTGCACCTGTTTTTTGCCATGCTTTTACTATTCTTACTTTATGTTCTGGTGTTACTCTTGCAAATACAGAATATTCTGATATTTCTTTTTCTAATCTTTCTTGTGGTATCTGGTCTAGTTCCTTTCCTGTTATTGCTTTATCTCTTATTCCTAATATGTTAAGGTCTTTCGCAATAGCTTTTGCTGTTATAATATGATCTCCTGTTATCATTACTGTTTTTATCCCTGCTTTTTTACACACTTTTATCGCATCTTTTACTCCTTCTCTTGGTGGATCTATCATACCTATTAATCCTACAAATTCTAGTCCATTTTCTATTGTATCTGTATCTATTTTACTTGGTAATGTTTGTACATCTTTATATCCAACTGCTATTACTCTCAATGCTTTCTCCGCCATTTGCATATTATCTTTTTGAACTTTTTGTTTTTCTTGTGAATTAATATTGCATTTTTCTATTAATACATCTGGCGCTCCTTTTGTTATTATTCTATATTTATCCCCCACTCTATGTATACTTGTCATCATTTTTCTATTTGAATCAAATGGTATTTCATCTACTTTTGGCATTTTTTCATACAATTCATTTTTATTCTTATTTCTTTCTACTCCATATTTGGCAATTGCTACTTCTGTTGGTTCTCCTTTTACTTCTATCATTCCATTTTTATACATTATATCGCAATTAGTACACATTGTTCCTAACTCTATTGCTAATTCATCATTTTTTGCTCTTAGTTCTACTACTGTCATCTTATTTTGTGTTAATGTTCCTGTTTTATCTGAACATATTACTTTACTACTTCCTAATGTTTCAACTGCTGGTAATTTTCTTATTATACTGTTGTTTTTTGCCATTCTTGTAACTCCTATTGATAACATTATTGTTACTATTGCTGGTAACCCTTCTGGTATTGCTGCTACCGCTAATCCTACTGATGTCATAAACATTTCTAATGGTTCTATTTTCTTAAATATTCCAATAATGAATATTACTATACATATTGCCAAACATACTATTCCTAATGTTTTTCCCACTTGCCCTAACTTTTTTTGTATTGGCGTTTCTGGTGCTTCATCTTGTATCATCATATTTGCTATTTTTCCTACTTTCGTTTCCATACCAATTTCAGTTACAATTGCTTTCCCATTTCCTCCTACTACTATACTTGCCATGAATGCCATATTTATTTGATCTCCTAATGGTACATTTGGTTCGCATATATAATTTGCTTCTTTTAATATTGCTTCTGTTTCTCCTGTTAAACTTGATTCTTCTATTTTTAAATTTCTGTTTTCTATTATTCTGCAATCTGCTGGTACATAATTACCTGTTTCCAATATTACTACATCCCCTGGTACTAGCTCTTCTGCATTTATTTCATTTACTATTCCATTTCTTATAGTTTTTGCTTTTCGTGGTGTCATCTTTTGTAATGCCTCTATTGATTTTTCTGCTTTTGCTTCTTGTACTACTCCCATTATTGCATTTAGTATTACTATTGCTATTATTATTATTGAATCTACATATTCGTTTTCTCCTTGCATTTTTGAAACAGCAGCTGATACTACTGATGCCAATATTAGTATTATTATCATAAAATCATTAAATTGTTTTAAAAATTTTATAATGATACTCTCTTTTGGCTTATCTTGTAACTTGTTTTTTCCATATCTCTGCTGTCTCTCTTCTACTTCGTCTTCTCGTAGTCCTTGTCTTTCATTTGTCATTAAAACCTTAGCTATGTCTTCTTTTTGCATTGTTTCCCACATGTATTCTCTCTTTGCCATTATTCTTTTGTCTTCTTTTTTCCTTAATGTTTCTCTCATTTTATTCCTCTCCTTTGTTCTTTCTGTATATGAAGTCATCTTATATTTTTTAAAATTTGACTTCATTTTTATTTAATACACTATATGCTTGTACTCTTTTTTTATTCATATTTTACTATATTTAACATTTTACATTTTTCGTCATATTATGTAATTAGAATATTATGTTAATAAATCGAATGTTTTTATATATTTCACATGGAAAGGAAGGTCTTTATGTTTGTTAATTCTTTATTGCTTGCTATTTCTAGTAGTATTGATTCTTTTGGTATTGGTATTACTTATGGTATTAAAAATACTAGACTTTCAAATCAAGCTAAAATTATTTTGTTTTTACTTTCTTTTTGTATATCTTTAGTTTCTATCTGGTTTGGAGATATTTTGAAAAATATTTTTTCTGAATCTATTACTTGTTTTATTGGTAGTTTTATACTTATTTTTATTGGTCTTTTTATTTGTTTTCAAGCAATAAAAAAATCTTCTATTACAACTAATAATCTTAATTATAATGAAGAAAAACCATATAAATCTTTTGTTAAGTTTTTTGGTATTACTACTAATATTATTAAAAATCCTATTGAGTCTGATTTAGATAATTCGAATATTATTGATTCTAAAGAAGCTCTGTTCTTGGGTCTTGCCTTATCTTTAGATTGCTTTTCTATTGGTATTGGTGGTGGTATTTTAGGAATTAGCTTTTCTTGGTTTCCTATATTTATTAGCACTTTTCAGCTTATATTTTTTAGTATTGGTAATCTTTTTGGGAAGAAACTTTGTCGTTTTGCTTCTCTTGCTCCCAATATCTGGTCTTTTGTTTCTGGATTGCTTATTATTTTTATTGGATTTTTTAAACTATTTTTATAAAACATAATTACATTATATGTTTTTAATAGAAAAGCGCCCTTTACTTATATCTATACTTTTGTATTGATATTAAGTCAAGGGCCTTCTCTTATGGCATCTTATTCACTTTTTGTTAATCTTCCAGAAGATTAAATGTTGATTTTTTTCCTACATTTCAATCAGCTATCATTTGTTTTATTGCTTCTGTTACTTTTGCCGTCACTTCCTCATCTTCCTCTACATTTTCAACTTTTCAACAACTGATGCTTTTCGTTCGCTATCTACCTCTCCAGTCTCATAAAAATGATTAATGAGTTCTGCTACTTCTTTATCTTCGTCTTCAATGTCTACTTCTTTCCAAAACTCCATCCACCTTATAGCATCATATACTACGCTATTAATATAGTATATAAAGCTCGTTATTTGTAGCATTTTCTCTTCTATATCTTCATTCTCAATATAAAAGAGATACGGCTTCAGTTCATCATTAATGTCGATAGAATATGTTCCATGAGAATGGTATTTTGCCATTTCTCCCTTTCTTTCGTAGACTGTTACACTTTGCCAATCCTTACTATAGTAAACCACATTCATTAGATACCGCTCTGTCATAATTGTACAGTGTCTCGGAGTAAATTCCTCTTGTTCCTGTTGCTGTTTTTCTTTCTCTGACATAATGTTGTCTCCTATCTAATTGTTAAAAGTTTCAGATACTTTAAAACACTATAACCTATGATATTTCCATTATACTAATATACAGTGTTTTCTTCCCAGAACTCCAGCCATTTTATGGCTTCTCTCAAAATATAAATTACATAATTTGTAAACATTGATATGTCTTTCTCATCAAGCATATATGCTACTGGGTCTGCATGAATGTCTATTCTGAGATTTCCGTGGAATACCTGTTTAATCTTTCCACCTCCGATTTCTTTATAGACTGTCACATCTTGCCATACATCACTATAGTAAAATATGCTAGTTGTGTATTTTCCTTCATACACTTCACAATACTTTACTGATGCTTTCCGTTTTTCTGCCATAATTCTTCTCCTTTTCAATTGATTAAGGTTATTGAGTTGCTTTAATACAAAATAATTATATCATTTCGTAGTTTTTATGTCAACAATTTTCATGTATATAAAATGTTTTTCTATTCTTCTTTTTCTTTATGCCCTTCTATCAATTTATTTGCTTCTCCCATGAATTCTTTTACTTCATCTACAGATACTTCATTATTTTCTTGCTCCTTTGATTCAAAGTTTGGGACATATAAATGCATAAATTGCATCATCATTAATTTCTTTTATACATCTTTATTGGAATAATAATATTAAATTCAGTGCCTTTACTTGTTTCAGAATTAAAGGTAATATCACCACTAAAATGTGCTCTTATATTTGAGTAAGACATATATAGACCTAATCCTGTTCCATTTTTTCCTTTAGTAGTAACCATTTCTTTAAATAATTTATCTTTTACTTGTTGTGGTAAACCTGGTCCATAATCACGTATTGTTATTATAACATTATTTTGCTCAGTATTTATAATCATATCTATATTTTTTTCTGGCTCCCCTTTATATGCTTGAATTGCATTAGAAATCATATTATTTATAACCTGAACTAAACTATTTATATTTCCTTTTATTTCTATATCTTCTCTACAATTAATTTGTGAATTTAAATACACAATTGCATTTTTTAATTCATGTTTCATTAATATAGTAACATGTTTTACTAATTCTCCTACTGTAAAGTCTTGTTGTTCTTCATCAGCAAAGTTAACTGCTTGTCCCTTTACTGCTGTTATAATGTCTGACATATATTCTGTATAATTTCTAATTTTCTTTATCCATTCATCCATATCTTTTACTATTGCATGGTGATCTTCTGAATTTACTTGTGGATTATCTATAGATAATTCATACTCTCTAATTAGTTCGTTTAGTCCTTCTGCTGCTCCTGATATTGACATTATTGGTGTTTTTAAATTATGTGCTATTCCTCCTATCATTTGTCCTAATGATGCTAAACGTTCTCTTTCTACTAATATATCTTGATTTTTTTGTATTGTTTGCATATCTTCTTTATGTTGTGTTATATCTTTAAATAACATTAATATTCCTAAAAATTCCTCTTTTTGTTTTATTGTATTTATTTCTACTGTGAAATATTTATTAACTTTTTCTATTTTTATTTCAAATCTTTCTGTTTCGTTGGAATTTTTTGATTTTATTAATGCTTTTTGTATTTGGTTTGTGTTTATTCCATATTTACTAATAAAATCGAAGATGTTTTTATTTCTGACATTTTCATCTTTTATTTTTAATGTTACTAATAATGTTTTATTGAAGTCTGTTATTACATTGTCTTCGTTTATTACAATATAACTATCTGAAATTCTGTCTACTATTCTCTGCAGTGCTATTGGTGTTAAACTTAAAACTTTAAATTTAAATATTGAAAGTGCAAAAAATACTACTGTTATTGAATATGAAATTGGCATTATATATGAAGACATATTTAATTTAGAAAATATCGCTAATATATTAATTATTACTGGTATTAATGTTCCTATTAAAATTAAAATGGACTGCTTTGAAAAAAAACCAGAATTTTTTAAACTATATGATATTATATATGCTATTCCAATAAACATACATATATATGAATATATGGAATGTATTGTAAAATATGGTCCCCATTTTATTTCAGTATAATTTTTAGAATACTCAACCATCATCAAATTATGATTGTTATTAGTTATAGTTAATATTATTGTAATAATTGGTATAATAAATACTATACAATGGTACCACTTAAATTTCATTTTTGGTTTTGAAAAAATAATACCTAAAAATAATACTGCAACTGGCATCATACTTGCTTCAACAGATACAAGTTGTTCAAATATAAATGGATTTATATTTGTATTTTGAAATAGTATTTGCATAATTAAATTCATCGTCCATATAAACATCAACCATAATATTATTATAAATATTGTTTTTAATTTTCCTTTTTTTTGTTTTCTTATAAATCCAAATAATCCTATAATTAAAAATTCAGAAATTATCATTATTATTAATTCAGTTAAATATTCCATTTATTTTCTCCTTTATAAGATGAATTAATAGTCTTTAAATTACAAAACTATTAATTCATATAATTTTATTTTGTATCAAAGAAATCTACTTTTTCTAAATATTTAAAATATTTTGACATATATTCATTTTCAATTTTGGGCCATATAAATCCAATTTTATATAAATATGCTCTTGTAAATTCAGAAACTATATCAACATTAGAAGTATATAAAACTTTTTTATCTTTGTCAAAATCATTTATTATTCCTTCTAATAATTTATTTTCGCTTTCTTGTTTTAATATTCTTTCTACTTCTTCTTTAAAGTCATTTTGATTTACAATTTTCATATTAATATTATTTAATTTTAAATATTCTACAAATTTATTTAAATAAACATGTTCGTTATCATAAATATGTAAAACTGATATTTCTGGCACATTGTTTTGAATTACTTTTATAATAGCATTTGCGCATATATCAACTGGTGTAAATTCCATATACGAATTTAATAAATATTCTGGTATAATTCCTAATTTTATAAATGATTTTATTTTATTTGCAAAAGCATTCTCATCTGGATTTATTTGAAATAACCCATCTTTATATCTACTTGTAATATTTCCTAATCTTAATATTTGTGCATCTAATCCCTTAGATATATTCTCTAAAATTAATCTTTCTGCTATAAATTTACTTTTAATATATACATTATTTAATTGTTGTCCCTTATATAAATCCATTTCTGTATATGTCATTTCTTCCTCTTGTTTTCTGTTCTCTGCATTTCCATCTAATGAAGAGTTCCCTGATACACTTAATGAAGAAATTTGAATTAGTCTCTTTTTATATTCATTACAAAAATCTATTATATTTTTTGTCGAATTTACATTAATTTCTATAAATTTTTCTTCATCTCCATAATGCTTTACTAATGCTGCACTATTTATTACAATATTTACATTATCTATTAAATTATTAAAATTTTTATTTGATAATTCAAAATTTTCTTTTAATATATTTCCTTTTAATATTAATATTCTATTTCCTATATATTTATCTAATTCTTCTCCAAAATAAAAATGTAATATTTCTACAAATCTTTCTTGTGCTGATTTATTATTTTTATCACGTACAACACAATATATTTTTCCATTATCATTTTTTACAAAACTATCTATTATATGCATTCCCACAAATCCTGTAGCTCCAAATAATAGTACATTATTATTTTTATTTTTTTCAATATTCTTTAAATTATTAATATTATTTTTTTCTAATATTTTATTAATATTTGTATAATCATATTTTTCATCATTTTCTGTTTTTTTAATTCTACTATTTTCACAAAAACTTTTTATTGTTTTATATTTAAATAAATCTGAATATGATACTTCAATATTATGTGCTAATAACTCTGTCTTAAATTTTATTGCTAATAATGAATCTGCTCCAAATTCAAATATATCATTTTCTATTCCAATTTTTTTATTTAGTAATTTTTCCCATATTTTACAAAATAATTTTTCTTGTTCTGTTCTAGGTTCTACATATTCAATAATTTCTATATCTTCATTTTTATATTTTTCTAAAATCTTTTTATTTATTTTTCCATTAGGAGTAAGTGGCATTTCATCTATTTGTACTATGTATTTTGGTACCATATATAATGGCAATTTTCTTGTTAATTTTTTTCTAGCATCTGAAATATTTATTTTTTCATTTGCACAAATAAATGCCGATATATAACCTTTATCTTTTTTATAAATTACTGCGCAATTCTTTACTTTTATTGTGTTTAATATCTGCTTTTCGATTTCTGATAATTCAACCCTTAATCCTCTTATTTTTATCTGTGAATCCTTTCTATCCACATATATAAGCTCATTATCTTTATTTATCTGACCTATATCACCTGTTTTATACATATATCCTTTTCCGAAAGGATTTTCGATAAATACCTTTTGGGTCAATTCCTCTTTATTAATATATCCTAGTGAAACTCCATCTCCTGCAACACATATTTCTCCTGGTACATTTATTGGACATATATTATTATCTTCATTTAATACATATATTTTTGTATTACAAAATGGTCTTCCTATTGAGATATTTTCCTCAATTTTTTTGCTAGAACAACATGCTGTAATTTCAGTAGGTCCATATCCATTATAGATATTAGCTTTTGTTACTTTCTGTAATCTCTCTTTTAATTCCGTTGTAAATACTTCTCCACCTAATTGAATTATTTTTACTTTTTCTATACATTCATTCAATTGATTTACTAAAAATAATTCCATCCTTGAAGGTGTTGTTAATATAAAATCCACATTATGTTTTAACATTAGTTTTGATGTATATACTGGTATCTTTTGTTCTTCTTCTGTTGTTAAAATAATAGTTTTACCTGATAATAATGGTACCATTGTTTCTACCATAAACATATCAAATGATACTGTACTCATACTCAAAAAGTTATTACAAATATCTGTATTTAATATTTTTTTATAGCTTAACAACATATTGATAACACCCTGATTTTTAAGCATTACACCTTTTGGCTTTCCTGTTGAACCAGATGTATATATTATTGAAAATGGATTTTCTATGCTGTCTGATATATTAATATTACTTTCTAATTTGTTTATTTGTCGGTCAATAAATATTTTATTTTTTGATTTTACATATTTTTCTGTGTCTTGGGTTATTAATGTTGCTGCTTTACTATCTTCTAACATATATTCTATTCTATCATTTGGCAAATTAGGGTCTATTAGCATATATGCACATCCAACTTTTAACGCTGCTAGCATTGAAATTATTACACTTTCTGAACGTTGCAATAATATTCCAATAACATTTTTTGTTTCTATTCCACTTTTTAATAATTCCTTTGCTAATCCATTTGCCATTTCATTTAATTCTTTATATGTAATTAATTTATCTTTAAATATTATTGCTGTTTTTTCTGGATTATTTTTTGCTTGTTCCTCAAATATTTTTATAACTGATTTATCTTTTTCATAATATTCATTTGTATCATTAAATTGTTGTAATTTTTCTTTTTCATTTAAAGTTAAAATATTTATTTCTTTAATTTTTATTTCAGAATTTTCGCAAATCTCCCTTAGTACTTGTATATAGTGTTCTCCAAAATCAATAGCATATTCTCTATTAAATAATTCAGTACAATATTCTATATTCATGTCAAATTCTTTATTTTTATTAGGTATTATTTCTAATGATATATCAAATTTTGAAACATTTGATTTTGGTCTATAGTATTTTGCCTTTATTCCATCTAATTGAAATTCTGAATATTCATTATTTTGAAAAATAAACATTGTATCAAATAATATTCTCTTTCCATCTTCTTTTTGTAAATTTAACTTTTCATTTATAAATTCTAGTGGATATTCTTGATTATCATATGCATTTAAACACATTGTCTTTATATCATCTAGGTATTGTCTAAATGTCTTTTCTGTCTTTATTTTACTGCGTAATGCCAATGTATTTACAAACATACCTATTACATTCTCTAATTCAGGTAGATATCTTCCTGTTATTGGTGTACCTACTATTATATCTCTCTGGTCAGTGTATTTTAATAATAAAATATAATAAGTTGCTAAGCAAATCATATATGGAGTACAGTTTAATTCTATTGCCATTTCATTTATTTTATTTACAATATTTGAATCTATACTCATTTTTTCGCTTGTTCCTATAAAGGTATTTTTACTTTGTCTTTTAAAAGTTGTTGGTAAATTTAAAGTTGGTAATTCTTCTTCAAATTGTTTCATCCAATAATCTTCTGATTTTCTAAATTTATTTAATTTTATTTTTTTATTTTCCCACTCTGCAAAATCTTTATATTCTATTTTTCCTTTTTCTAATTCTTCTCCATTATATATTTTACAAAGTTCATTCATTAATATATTTAATGATGTCCCATCACATATACTATGATGTATATCTATCATAAAAAACGCTCTTCCATCTTTTAATTCAGCTAATTCAAATCTAATTAATCGTGAAGAAATTAATTTAAATGGCTTTACGAAGTCTTTAAATATTTCCTTAAATTTATCTGTATTAAATTTTCTTACTTTTAATTTGTATGGTTCAAACTTTTCTATTTTTTGCATTATTTCATTATTTATTATTTCATATTTTGTTCTCAGTATAGAATGTCTCTCCATTAATATATTTATACTCTTTTCTAATTTTTCTATGTCTGGAATATTTTCCAATATTATTCCACCTGATATATTATATAATGTAGAATTTTCATCAACAGCTGATGCGTAATAAATTCTTTTTTGTGCTGATGATAAATTATAAAATTCCTTTTCTTTGTTTTCTGTAATTTTTATATTTTTTTGATTCTGTGGCAATTTTCGTATATAATTTGATAACTTTTCTATAGTAAAATTTTTATAAATATCTTTTATACTTAATTCTACATTAAACATATCTGAAAGTTGTATTGCAAGAGACATTGCGAATAATGAATCTCCACCGTTTTCAAAAATGTAATCTTCTATATCAATTTCTTCTGTATGTAACATCTTTTTAACTAATTCTAATATTTTTTTGTCATCTTCATTTCTAGGTAGTCTTTTATTTGTTTTTTCTTTTATTTCTGGAATAGGTAATGATTTTCTATCTATTTTTCCATTTGGGGTATATGGCATTCTATCTATTTGTATTATTTTACTTGGTACCATATATGTTGGTAATATTTCAAATAAATATGAAATTAATTCTTTTTCCTCTATTTTTTTATTTGAAATTATATATGCATACAACTGTTTCTTATTTTTTTCTCCATTTACTTGTATTACAACACAATTTGATATTTCTTCATATTTTAATATACTTTGTTCTATTTCTTCTAAATCAATTCGATATCCATTTAATTTAATTTGGAAGTCTAGTCTTCCTAAATGTATTAATTCTCCTTCATCATTCCAATAAACTAAATCATTTGTATTATATATTCTTTCGTTTGTATATTTAAAATTAATAAATTTATTATTTGTTAATTCTTTATTATTAAAATATCCTTTTGAAACTCCATCTCCTCCTATATATAAACAACCAGGTGTATTTATTGGTAATAAATTCATATTATCATCTAATATATAACATGTAGTATTAGCTAATGGTTTCCCAATTGTTATTCTATTGTCAATTCTTTTTAAAGTCGACCATATTGTTGTTTCTGTTGGTCCATATGCATTATATATTTTTGCTTTTGTAATTTCTTGCAACTTTCTCAATAATGACAGTGGGAATGGCTCTCCTGCTAATATTATCTCTGTAAAACTTTTAAAGTAATTTGAATTTTCTGTATCCTCTAATAGTGCTAGTATTCTTGATGGTGTAGTTTGTATTATAGAAGCATTATTTTTCTCACATAATTTATTTAATAGTTCAGAATTTATTTGTTCTTTTTCTGAAGCTAATAATAATTTCATTCCATTTAATAAAGAACCATATAATTCCAATTCAAATATGTCAAATGAAACTGTTGTTACTGAAAGCATTGTTTTTTTACTGTTAAAATCTAATTCTCTATTTACAGCATATATATAGTTTAATATATTTTTATGTGTTATTTCTACACCCTTTGGGTTTCCTGTAGAACCTGATGTATAAAGCATATATGCATTTTCATCTAATTCTATTTTGTTGTTAATATTTGTCTTGTCTAAATTACTAAAATCTTCTTGATGGCTTACATTTATTTTTTTATATTCATTAGATAAAATTCCTTCTGTCTTATCACTAGTCAAAACAATTTGAGTTTTACTATTTTCTAAAACATACTTTATTCTTTTTTTCGGATAATCTGGGTCTATTGGTATATATATAGCATTTGCCTTGATTGTTGCAATTATTGCAATTATTAATTCAATTGTTCTGTCTACTAAAATTCCAATAGAATCATTTTTTGTAACTCCCTTATTAATTAAATATCTTGCTAATTTATTTGCTTTTTCATTTAATTCTTTATATGTAATCACTTTTTCTTGGCAAATCACAGCAACATTATCAGGAGTTTTTTCAACTTGCTCTTCAAATAAATCAACAATAGTCTTATCCCTTGGGTAGTCTACATAAGTATTATTAAATTCATTCAAAATTTTATTTTTTTCCTCATCTGTCACAATCTCAATATCTTTTTCCAAACAATTCTCGTTATTTAAAACTTGATTAATAATATGCAAAATTCTCTTATGCATATTATCAATATCCTCTTTTGAATATTTCTCAATTTGATAATCATATGCAACATTTAATCTACCATTATCATCATTATCATGTAAATGAATATATATGCTATCTGAAATAGTATTTGAAGGTAACCACTCTACTTCATAAGGTATCTCTAATGTTCTGTCATTTGCCTTCGTAACTTGATATGATAGCATTATATCAAAAAGAACTGGAATTGTACTATCCTTTTTCCTTAAATCCTCTAATAACATTTGATATGGGTATTTTTGATATCTAAGCATACTTAATGAACTTTGTGCTATTTGTTTTGCACAAGATATAAAATCACTATTCTCTTCTATTTTTATACGTAAAGGTGCTGTATTAATAAACATTCCTGTTGTATGCTTTTCCTTAAAATTCGTTCTATTTAATATTGGTGTCCCTATTACAAAATCTTTTAAATTACTTACTCTACTTAAATATATAGCATATATAGCCATAAAGAAATTAAAATTTGATATTTTATTTTTTTTACAAAGTTCTGTTATTCCATTTAATATCTCTTCATTTAGTATATATTCTTCTCTTAATGACTTCCCTGAATTTTCTGTATTAGCTTTACTTTTTATACTTGGAATAGTTGCTACTTCTGGAATGTCTTTGTACACATTGTTCCAATATTCTTTATCTTTTATGAATTTACTACTTTCCTCATATTCTTTTTCATCTTTTATATAATCTTCGTATGAAAATTCTTTTATTTCTATATTTTCATTTTTTTTGATTTTTGAATAATTATCTACTATCTCTGTTCCCATTAGTGAAAATGTTCCTGCATCAGAAATAATATGGTGCGCTATTATTATAAATCCCCCATATCCATTGCCTAATTTGAATAATTTATATTTAAATAAGTTTTCTTCTTCTATATTAAATATTTCTCTTGATAATTCTGTAGCAACTTTTTTTAATTCTTCTTTATTTTTTAGATTTAATATCTCAAATTTTTTTTCTTCTACTTCCGTAAAATATTGTACTAGTTTTCCTTCTTGTATTTTGAATTTTAATCCAAAACTTTTATTGTTTTTTAAATATGTGTTTATTGCTTTTTCTAATGTGTCTAATTCTATATTTTGTTTTATTGTTAGTGTTGCTGCTATGTTGTTTACATCTGTTCCTGTGAAGAATTGTTCTGTTGCCCATATGCTTTTTTGTGGGTTTGTTAATTCATATATTTCTTTATTTTCCATTTATCTTCCTTTCACTATGGTATTTGTAAATAATTATATCATTTTTGTCAAACTTTGCAATCATTTTTTACCAATATTTTACTTTATATTGCAAATTACTTGGTTTTTTTTATTAAAAATGATATACTCTCTAAAATAATATTTTTAAATTTTATATAATTATAATATTATTAAATGGAGGAATATATGATGAATATTATTCTAGCTTCGACATCTCCTAGGAGAAAAGAACTCTTAGAAAAATTAAATATTAATTTTTCTGTTATGAATAGTAATAGTGATGAGACTCTTATAAAAGATTTGTCTCTTGAAGAACAGTCTAAACATTTAGCTCTAAATAAGGCAAAATCTGTTTTTAATAAGACTTCAGGTGATAGAATTGTTATAGGTGCTGATACTATAATTTTTAAAAATGGTGTATATTATGGAAAACCTACGTCATATGCTAATGCTTTTGATATTATTTTAGACCTTATGGATGATACTCATCAAGTATCTACTGGTCTTGCTATTCTAATTGAAAAAAATGGGAATTATTATGAATTTTTAGATTGTGATATTTCTAATGTTCATATAGTAAAAATGTCTTCAGATGAAATTAATAATTGGCTTTCCTTAGGTAAACATATTGATAAAGCTGGTGCTTATTCTGTTCAAGATGAATTTTCTAAATTTATTGATAGAATTGATGGAAATTATAATTCAATTGTTGGATTACCTCTTCATTTAGTCTATAAGATAATTTCAAATTTTATTTAACTTCTTTTTAAAATAAACAATAATATTTTATATATTTGTTGTTTATTTTTATTGTTTTTGTTCAAAATAATAAATAAGTATTGATTATTTTTGGAGGCTAATATGAAAACTAAAAAAAGGAATTTAAAAACATTTTTAATTGTTTCTTCTATATTATTTATTTTATATTTTATTTTTTCTTTTGTTTATATTACATACATTGATAAGGATACTTCTAATTCTCCTAATTATAAATTAAATAAAGTACAGTCCACAGTTGATACTCAAACTATTGAAAACGTTATTACAAAAGGGACAAGTGTTTCCAATATGATAGAAATTGTCTCTAAATCTGTTGTTGGTATTTCCAAACTAAAAAACAATAATACTTCTATTTTTTCTGCTAATTTCTCTACTGAACTTGGAATTGGCACTGGTATAATCGTATCAGAAAATGGATATATATTAAGTAATTGTCATGTTACTGGTGAAAAATACAGTTCATGCTATGTTACCCTTGATAATGGAAATGTATATACTGCAAATGTTGTTTGGTCTGATATTGATTTAGATCTATCTATTTGCAAAATTAATGTAAATGGTCTTACACCCGTTGTATTCGGTGATTCTAGCTCAATTAAGGTTGGGCAATCTGTTTATGCCATTGGTAATCCTATTGGTTTTGAATTTAGAAGAACTGTTACTTCTGGCATTATTAGTGCTACAAATCGTACTATTCGTATTCAAGAAAATGAAATTGATTCATATATGACTGATTTAATTCAAACAGATGCTACCATAAATCCTGGTAATAGTGGCGGTCCTCTTCTTCTTGCTGATGGTAGTGTAATTGGCATTAATACTGTAAAAGTTTCTTCTGCTGAAGGTATTGGTTTTGCTGTTCCTACTAATGTTATACTACCAGTTATAAATAGTTTTATATCTTCTAATACATTTAATGAAGCATATATTGGAATTTCTGCTTATGACTCTAATGTAATTCCATATCTTTCAAGTTCTCCTCGTTCTTTTTCTTCTGGTATATATATAGCTCAAATTACATCAGCAAGTCCTGCTACTTCATCAGATTTAAAAATAGGAGATATTATTAATTCTGTTGATAATATTGAACTATACACAATGAATGATTTAAAATCTTATATATATACTAAGAAACCAGGAGATACTATTGTTTTCAATATTTCTAGAGGAAAAATTAATAAAGAAATCTCTATCACGTTAGGAAAAAAATAATATAATTTAAAAAGTAATTTTTTTGAAAACTAAACTATATATTTTCGAAAAAATTACTTTTTTAATACAATAAATATAAAATTAAACAAATAACATTTTTATATATATTTTTTTAAATTAATACTCAATCTTTTTGTTTTTGGATTTTCTCTTACATCATTTATTATATATTTTCCGCTTCCTCTTACAATAATAATATCTCCTATATTTACTTGCTTAGATAATTTATATTCATATTTACAATTAATTGACACTTTCTCACTTTTAATGAGTTCTTCTGCTTTATTTCGTGAGCATTTTGCAATCTCTGAAACTATACTATCTAATCTCATAGAATTTGCATGAATATTTATTTCTTGCATTTCTGGTCCCTTAGAATTAACCTCTGATAATTTTATTATTTCTATTTCTGATTTTTTAAATTTGGTAAATTCTTTTAATGAATTTTTTATATATTCAGCATTTTCTTTTAGTACTATTATATAGGCTTCATCTTCATAAACAATGATATCTCCTATTCTTTCGCGAATTAAACCTAATCTCATAAGACTTGATAAATAATCACCATGCTTGTATTTTCCTTTTAATTCATTAGGCAATTTTACTTTTATCGCATTTATAATATTATCTAAATTACTTTCTATAATTTCTTCATCTAACTTGTCTGGAAATAAAATTAATATTTTACTTTCTGCTTCTTTAAATCCTCCACTAAATATATAATTTTTTATTTTTAATTCATTTAATCTTTTTTGTATTATTTGTTTTTGATATAAATTCAAAAATTCTGTATTTACAATTTTATTTTTTGTTTTGCAAGTTCTAATTTTATCATCTAATTTTGCTATTATTAATTTTTCATTTTCTGCTGTATCCATACATCCTCCATTATTTTTTATATAGATTGATTTTTAAAGCTAAGATTCTACGAACTTTTTTCGTTAAATCTTAGCTTGATTTTATATTTCTTATTTATATTCTTCTTTTTTAGGCTTATTCCATGAAATATAATCACAAGATTTTGGATTATTTTCACAAATATAATATCTCCTTTTTCTTTTTGTTTTTCTTATTTGAATCTTTCCTCCACATTTTGGACATAGTTCTTCAATTGTCTCTATTATTGGTTTTGCATTTTTACATTCTGGATATCCTGGACAAGCTAAAAATCTTCCATATCTTCCATATTTATAAACCATCATTCTTCCACATAGTTCACATTGTACATCTGATACCTCTTCTTCTAGCTCTACATGTTCTAATTCTTTTTCTACTTTTTCAAGTGTTTTTGAAAATGGACCATAAAAGTCTCTAATTGTATCTTTCCACTTTTGTTTCCCATCTGCTATTTCATCAAATTTATTTTCTATATTTGCTGTAAATTCTACATTTATTACATCTGAAAAATTCTCAACCAATAACTTATTTACTACTTTTCCTAGTTCAGTCGGTAATAGTTGTTTTTGTTCTTTTTCTATATATCTTCTTTCTAATATCGTAGTTATAGTTGGTGAATATGTGCTTGGCCTTCCTATTCCTTTTTCTTCTAATGCCTTTACAAGACTTGCTTCTGTATATCTTGCTGGTGGTTCTGTAAAGCTCTGTTTTGATTCCAATTTTTCTTTCTTTACTTCTTCTTTTTCTTGTAATTCAGGTAATGCTTCGTCTTCATCTTCTTTTTTATCATCTGTTCCTTCTACATATAATGTCATAAATCCTTTAAATTTTAATGTACTTCCATTGGATTTAAAATCATAATTATTTGCTTTTATTGTTACAGCTACAGTATCATAAATCGCTGCACTCATTTGACTTGCCATAAATCTATTATATATTAGTTTATATAATTTATACTGATCTTTTGTTAATGATTCTTTTATTTTTTCTGGTTCTAAATCTGCATATGTTGGTCTTATACCTTCATGTGCATCTTGTGCATCTTTGTTTGTTTTATAATATCTATTTTCATAATAATTCTCACCATATGTTTTTAGTATATGCTCTTTTGCTGTTGCTCTTGCCTCTTCTGATATCCTTGTTGAATCTGTTCTCATATATGTTATTAATCCTATTGTTCCTTTTTCTTTTACATTTACTCCTTCATATAATCCTTGAGCTACTGACATTGTTTTTTTCAATGTAAAACCTAATTTTCTTGATGCTTCTTGCTGCATTGTACTTGTTGTAAATGGCGGTGCTGGTGTCTTTTTCTTTTCACTTTTTTTGATTTCTTCTATTATATATTTTGCATTTTCTATGTCTTTTAAAATTTCATCTACTTCTTGCTTTGTGTGTATTTCTTGTTTCTTTCCATTTTTTCCATAAAATTTAGCTTGAAAAGTTTTCTTATTTTTCTTCTCTAATAATTGCGCATATATATTCCAATATTCTTCTGGTACAAATCTTTCTATTTCTTCTTCTCTTTCTACTATTAGCTTTACTGCTACTGACTGTACTCTTCCTGCAGATAATCCTTTTTTTACCTTTTTCCATAATAGTGGACTAATTTTATATCCTACAATTCTGTCTAATACTCTTCTAGCTTGTTGTGCATCTACTAAATTTACATCTATATCTCTTGGTTCTTTTATTGCTTTTTGCACTGCTGTTTTTGTAATTTCATTAAATGTAACTCTTGCTTGCTTGCTTTTCTCAGTATCTAATATATGTGATAAATGCCATGCTATTGCTTCTCCTTCACGGTCAGGGTCAGTTGCTAAATATATTTTTTTAGCATCTTTTGCTTCTTTTTTTAATGTTTTTATTAAATCCCCTTTTCCTCTAATATTAATATACTCTGGTTCAAAATCTTTTTCTACGTCTACTCCTATTTTTGATTTTGGTAAGTCTCTTATGTGTCCCATTGATGCTATTACTTTTGTACTCCCACCTAGAAATTTTTTTATGGTGTTTGCTTTTGCTGGTGATTCTACTATTATTAATTTGTCTGCCATTTTTTACCTCCCATTCTTAGTATTCCTTAGTTGTTTTCTATTTTACTATTTTTATTTATCTGTTTCGTATATATCTTCTATTATATCTTTTGCTCCTATTGTTGATACTTCATTTGTCTTTAGCAGATTTAATAATTCTTCTATTTCGTCTTCTTCTTTTGTTAATTTTTCTATTTGTATTCTGTCTTCTATTATTCTATATTCTTTTTTTATTATTTCAACTCCGTAATTTTTTTCCCCTTTTTCTTCATCTGTTGTTTTGTAATATTCTACTTTTATTGGATATTTTATTCCTTCTTCTTCCAAGTCTTTTTCGTTTATATAAATTTCTCCAAAAAAAGTTTTCACTTTTCCCTCTCCTTTCTTTTGTAATCGCCTTATAATATAATACACTTCTTTAATTTTTGCAAGCATTTTATTTTAATATAGTATTTTTTTTAGGTAACTTGCCTTTTTTATTACAAATTTGACATTTTTTTTGCAAAATTAAAGATAAGTGTATTCACTTATCTAATCTATATATTTTATTATCTCATTATATATCTCTTCATGTATATCTTCTATACTTCTTATATTTCCATCTATCACACATTTTACCTCATACCAATCATACTTATCCACTAATCCACATGCTGCTTCATATGCATCTTTTAAATGTTCACTGTCTCTTTCATGTATATCTTTCTTTTGCTCATGTGTAATTTTATTTTCTCTATTTTCTATTAATTTTATTGCGTATTCAGTTGGCATATTCAAAAAAATAGCTTTAGTTGGCACAGGCAATCCATATAAATTAAATTCAAAGTCCCATAACCAATTTAAAAACTTCTCTCTCTCATTCTTGTCTTTTATTTTTCCAGCTTGATGTACCATATTTGCTGTTGTATATCTATCTGCTAATATTATTCCTCCATTTTTATAGTACTCTTCTAATTGTGTTTTATATGTTGCATATCTGTCTGCTGCATAAAATGTTGATGCTATATATGGACTTATTTCTTTTGCATTCTCTCCAAATTTTCCTCCCAAATACATTTTTACTAATGATGATGATTCACTTTCATAATTTGGAAAACTTACTACTCTTATATCCTTTCCTTCTTCTTTCAATCTTTCTACTACTTTTTCAAATTGGGTTTGCTTACCACTTCCATCTGTTCCATCTATTACAAATAGTTTTCCCATTTTGCTCATATCCTTTCATTTAGTTTTAAAAAGAGAACTAGATAACTGGTTGAGAAGAAATCTAGTTCAATAAACGGTTTTTACATAAATATATGATTTACAATGTAAATATAGCAAATAATCATATAAAATGTCAATATTTTTTTATAATTTTTTTACAATTTATAAAAATCAAGAATAACTTTATCATATATAAGCTCAATACATCATAGTTTTAGTTGACATATTATGTAAATGCTGTTATAATTATGACCAATGTAACTATAAACCATGTTTCACGCCATTTTTTTGGCAGAAAGGGAATTAAATGATAACGTTTTTAACATGGGGATACTTAATAGTAGGAATAGCTCTTTACGTGTATTTTACTAGAAAACTATTTTTGTTCAAAGATTCAGACTTTTCACTTCCAGAAATAGGTGCAATTAGTGTTCATCACTTTATATTAGCACTATTAGTTACCATATTAATTATCATAATATATATTACATTTTTGCGGATATTAAAAAATGAATTTAAAAATATTTATGATAATCTTTTGGAAGAATTTTTAGAAAAGTCGAAAAATACTTTTAGAAAATTTGGGCGATGTATAATAGTTTTTGTATCAGAATGCGGCTGGTTCCTTCTTTATTTCATGCTAGGAATAATCATTTGTTTTAAAGCATTTATATTTATATGTTCTATATAATATAAGTTGAAATGTGAAATGCAGCTAATACTTTATGTTTACCATAGAGTATTAGCTGCATTTCGAATTAAATTGTTTTTTACTGGCTCTGATATTTAACACATTCAATAAAAATCAACATTATTATCAGTATTCATGAAAAAAGTGTTATATCAAGTATATTTTTATAACATCTCTAGCAATTTTTACTTTTTTATAAAATTAAAAGACCTTACTTAAATGTAAGATCTTCTTTATCTTTTGTTAGAATTTATTTCAAAGGATTCGATTTCTAATTTTCTCCTCTTCCTTCAGGTAATGCATTTGAAGGAACTTCTATCTTTATCTTTATTCTTGTTATGAAAGTTAATGCTTTAACTAACTTACTACCTTTAATTTTTTGCCATAATGTTGGTTTAGCTTCTACAGTTGTTTCATCTTGATATGCTTGTAATTCTTCTGTTGCAGATGTTTGTTCTACTGCAGTTATATCTCCTGTAGTTGCAGCTGCTACTATATTTGTTGGTTGTTCTACTGTTTCTGTATTAGCTTTTACTTCTGTTGCTACTCCCATTTCTTCAGCTGTTGCTTCTTCAACATCTACTCCATTTCCTTCTTCTGTTGGAGATGGTATTACTTTTAATGCATCTGCTACTTCAATTCCAATGTAACTTAGAGCTTTTGATTTATCCTCTATTCTTTCCATATCTATTTCTATATGTAGATTTGCTTCTAAATTATTTATACGAGCTGTTATAAGTTTTTCTGCATCTTGATAATTTTGAACATCTTTTTTTCTTGCTCTTCCTACTACATTTAAAGCTTCTATTACATCTTCAGAGAATTCTGAAGCTATTGCTTTTACTTCATCTTTCCAAGATTTATCTTTATTTTCTGCTAATTTAAATGCATCTCTTAACTTTCCAGCTGATTGTATATTTTCTTCTCTTTGTCTTATTAGTTCTGAAACCTTTTTTGTGTTTTCTTCAAATTGACTTGTTGCTGTTTCAACTAATCCATAAGCTGCTTTGTATACACTTGTTGGAAAATTCCTCTTTTTTGGATATTCTATTAAATATGCTTTTATTGATTCTATTAAATCTTTAAAGTATGTATCTTCATATAATTGTACAATTTGTTTTTTGTTATTTGGATTAATCATTTTTTGTATTTTATCTATATTTGATAATATCTTCTCCTCAGTTATAACCATTCTAACATTTACTATGCCAGTTTTAGACATTGTAAATACCTCCTTCTTATGTAGTTCCCTAATTCATTTATTATTATACACTATCTTACAAAAAACTACAATAGTAAATTCTACCTTTTTTGTTTACATTTTCATTACAGAAATATTACAATTATATTACAAAGTTTACATTTTTCTATAAGAAACGGTTTACATATAATTTCTTATATCCGTAATATATATTATTTTTCATTACTTATAATTCTCTTAATCTCTTCATGTCTCTTGACTTTAAGAGTTGTAGTTTTTATTAATTCTTCCTCTGTTATAATCAAATCTCTAATATATTTATACGCAGGCATTGTTTTGTTAATTTTCTTTATCTCTTCCCAGATAAATTCTTTTATTTTATCTTCTTCTTCAATATTGTATAATTCTTTCATTTGTTCTTTATCATATACTACTTTTGCAGCTATACTTAAGTCTCCATTGTCTGGTTTTCCATATATTATTGATTCCTTTATTCCTTCTATTTTATTTATAAGAATTTCTATTTCTTCTGGATATATATTCTTTCCATTTTGTAATACTATGACATTTTTCTTTCTTCCTGATATATATATATAACCATCTCTATCTATCCTTGCTAAATCCCCTGTATGGAACCATCCATCTTCTTCTATCGCCTCTTTTGTAGCTTCTTCATTATTGTAATAACCTAGCATTACTGTTGGTCCTTTTGCCAATAATTCTCCTATTCCATCTTCATTAGGTTCTTCAATTCTTACTTCGATACTTGGAAATTTCTTTCCTATTGATCCTAATCTCCTTTGCTTTGTAAGCTCTGCTGCTATTACTGGTGATGTTTCTGTAAGTCCATATCCTTGTACTAGATTAAATCCTAATTCATTAAATCCTTTTTCGGTTACTGGATCTAATGCTGCACCTCCTGCTACCATTAATCTAATTTTTCCACCTAGATTTTCATGTATTTCCATAAAAATTTTCTTTCTTATGTCTATCCCTAGTTTTAATAATAATTGAGTTATTTTTATTCCTTTTTTTACTGTTTCTGTTTTTCCTTTTTTATCTATTCCTTGTAATAGCTTTCTATACATTATATCAAATACTGCTGGTACTGAAATTATTGCTGTAATCTGATATTCTTTTAAATTATCTGCCATATGTTTTACTCCATCACAATAAGCAATCATACATCCAATTGATATTGGGTATAGAAAACCTACAGTACATTCAAACACGTGGTGTAAAGGTAAGAACGATAACATTCTATCAGTTTCATCTAATTCAAATGTTGATCTTATATCCATTACATTGTTTATAATGTTTTTATGTGATAACATTACAGCTTTTGAAATTGATGTCGTTCCAGATGTAAATAACATTATTCCCATCTCTTCAGGATTTATTTTTGCATCAATAAATCTTGTATCTCCATTAATTACTAATTCTTTCCCCATTTTTAATATATCTTTTTCTGAATATACCTTTTCTGTATTACTTTCTTCATCCATTGAAATAAAATATTTAACTTGAGTTGTTCCTCTTTGTCTTATATCTTCCATTATTTCATCATATTTCTTTGAATAAAAAATGGCTTTTACTTCTGAACGTATCATTAAACTTTCTATTTCATTTGCTGGTAATGATTTATCTAATGGTACTACTATTCCTGTTCCTGCTGCTATTGCTAAATATGCTAAACTCCATTCATATCTATTTTCTGATATTACTGCTATTCTTTCTCCTTTTAGACCTAAGTCTATTAATCCTGTTCCTAATTGTTTTATCTGTTGCCTAAATTCTTTATGTGTTATTACTTCATATTTTCCTTCTTCTATTTTTAACTTATATGCTGGTCTATCTTTATACATTTCTTCTGTTTTGTCTAACATATCTTTTAAATCTGTAAATCTCATTTTTCTCATTTCTTTCAACATATCCTTTTACTTTCCTTTCACTTTTCCCAGTATAATTTTATTTTAGACCTTTTATAATGGTTTCTTCAAATTCATAATATAAACGCATTATATCAAATTCGTTTTCTAATCTTGTTTTATATACTAAGCTTGAACATATTAATCCATATATTTCTGATGCTATCACTTGTGGATTTCCTGCTTTTATTTCTCCTTTTTCAATTCCTTCTCTTACAATATCTTCTATTTTCTTTATATATTCAAATATATGTTGCTTACATTTTTTATTTCTCTCTTCTTTTCCCCAAAATTGGCTTAACAATATTGTTATTAAATTTTCATATTTTGCTACTATTTTTATTTGTATTAATATGATAGCTTTTATTTTGTCAATTTCATTATTTAATTTAGCAGTTTTTATATCTATACTATTATGTAATAATTTCATTCCCTCTTCTACTAGGAAATTAAATATTTCTTCTTTGCTTGTAAAATGATAATATAATGTTCCTTTTGCCACTCCTACTGTTGCAGTTATTTCTTCTATGCTAGTTGCATCATATCCTTTTTCTGCAAATAATTTCATAGAGGCTTCAAATATTTTTCTTTTTGTTTTATTCATATTTTTTCCTTTCTATTTATATTTTCGTCTCTTTTTATTCTTAGGGAAACAATTACTTGATTACTTGTTGTGCTAAAAAAATTTTTTTCTTTTCCTATTATATATAATTTTTTTTATTTCTGCAATAGCTTTGACCAGTTTTTCTAGTATATTTATTTTTTATCCGTATATCCGTAAGTGTTCAGGATTTTTATTTTTCTATTAATTTAAAATCTACTCTTCTATATTGTTTACTTGCATCTATTACTTCTACTGTTAATTTATCACCTATTTTGAATTCTCTTTTTGTTCTCTCTCCTATTAACATTTTATTTATATCATCATATATATAATAATCATTATCTAAATTTTCAAATCTTATTAATCCCTCAATTGTATTTTCTAGTTCTACAAATATTCCAAAACTTGTAACTGATGATACTATTCCTTCATACTGTTCTCCTATTTTATTTTCCATATATTCAGCTTTTTTTATTTTCTCCGCTTCCCTTTCTACTTTTGTTGCTATTTTTTCTCTCTCTGATGAATGGAATGCTCTTTTTCCAGCTCTTTTATTGTATTTTTCTAAAAACCAATCATCTACTGCATAATCTTTTTCAATATATTTTGAAATTATTCTATGTATAAATAAATCTGGATATCTTCTTATTGGAGATGTAAAATGGCAATAATATTTACTAGCTATACCAAAGTGTCCTTTATTTTCTGCTTCATATGTCGCTACTTTTAATGTTCTTAATATTAAGTTTGATACTACCTTTTCTTCTGGCTTTCCTTTCACCTTATCTAATACTTTTGAGAATTCTTTTGGATGTATATTGTCCTTATTAGCTAATATTCTGTATCCAAAATTATGTAAAAATTTATTTAATTCTTGTACCTTTTCTAAGTCTGGCTCCTCATGTACTCTATATATAAATGGTGCTTCTAACCAATAAAATCTCTCAGCTACTGTTTCATTCGCTATTAGCATAAATTGTTCTATTATTTCATGTGCAAATGTTGTTTCATATTTTTCTACTTTAATTGGTCTTCCTTTTTGATCTAATTCTATTTTTGTTTCTGGTATGTCTAAATTCAAATATCCTTGTTCTTTTCTCTTATTTTTTAATATATTTGCTAATTCTGCCATAATTTCAAATTCATTTATATATTTTTCATATTTTATTAATACTTCTTCATCTGTCTTGTCCAATATTTTTTGTACATCAGTATAATTCATTCTCTCCGTTACTTTTATAATAGATTTATATATGTCTGATGATACTACTATCCCTTTTGGGTTTATTTCCATTGTACATGACAATGCAAATCTGTCTTGCCCTGCATTTAAACTGCATATTCCATTTGATAATTCTCTTGGTAACATCGGTATTACTCTACCTAGCATATATATACTTGTCCCTCTTAAATTTGCTTCTCTGTCTAGTTCTGTTTTTTCTCTTACATAATTGCTCACATCAGCTATATGCACATCTAATTTATAGTATCCGTTCTCTAATTTTTCTACTTTTACAGCATCGTCTAAATCTTTTGCATCTTCTCCATCTATTGTAAATACTACTTCTCCTCTTAAATCTCTTCTTCCCTTTTTTTCTTTTTCTTGTATTTGTTGTTCTATTTGCTTTGCCTCTTTTACTACTTCTTCTGGAAACTTGTATGGTAATTCATATTCTTTTATTAATGATAGCATATCTACTCCTGCTTCATTTACTCCTCCTATTACCTCTACAATTCTTCCCTCTGGCTTTTTCCCGTTTTTTGCTTGTTTTTTTATTTCTACTATTACTTTATGGTTGTTTCTTGCTTTTCCAAAGTTTGCTTTTGGTATGAATATGTCTGTTTTTATTTTTTTGTCATCTGGTACTACAAATCCAAAACTTTTACTGTTAATAAATGTTCCTACTATTCTATTGTCTTTCATTAATGTACCTTCTATTTTATTATTTTTAATCATCTTTTCCTCTCTTTCTCTTAATATTTATTACTTCTTTCTCATTTTTAAATTATTTTCGAAAGTTATGCAAACTATAGGATTTATATATTTAAGTAAAAATCGTTACTTAGGTGTATTCTAAATAACGATTTTTGAATTATTAACTATATTGGATATACTATCGCTAATGCTATTGATACTATTGCAAAAGCTATTCCAAGTATTATTGTCCACCTTTTTTGTTTTCCTTCTTTTGTTCTTCCTTTGTTTTGTTCAAAGAAGTTACTTGATGATGAACCTGTTATTGTTGATGTTAAACCTTCATCTTCTTTTGATTGTATCATTGATAATACTATAAGTGCTAGACATATTATTATATCAATTATTATTAATATTATTTTTATTACTTGCATTATTGTTCCTCCCTATATTTTGTCTTTCAACATATGTTAATATTCTAACATATTTATATCAAAAAATCAATGCCACAATACTAAAAATTATCACTTTTAGTGAAATTCCTATAAATGTACTAAAGTGAACACTCTTAATTCCTACTTTATTTAATCTTTCAAATCCATTTACTATTAATGTAATCTCCTCTTTATCAGATATTTCTATCTCTTCCATATATTCTTTTGCTAAATTTTTTGCTTTATACATCGCTTCATCTTCTAAATATATTCGTATCATATAATATATTAATGACATTATTAAAAATATATTTAATAATAACATTTTATTTGGTATTATTTTAGCTATTGTCATTACTACTATTATTAAATAAAAAATCATATATATATTTGAATATATAAAATTAAACATTAATGTTTTTTTTGCTTGTATTGAATGTAAGCATTCATGTACCATAGTTTGTATTCTAGTATAACTTCCTTTTGTATTTCCTATTATTATTTTATCTGTTAATACTAAATACATTGTATTTTCTGATTCTTCGTTTTTTTCTATTTTGACTTTTTCATTTTTTATCTTCTTTAAAATATATTTACATATTTCCTCATTTTTTGGATATTTTTCTACTATTTTATTTAAGTTTTCATCCATTCCTATTTTTTTTATTTCTTTTATATTTATTTCTAATATTATTTTTAATAATATTATTGCAATTAAATTTATTATAATTATTATTATATTTTCCATTTTTTTCTCCATTATATAAAAATTGGAAATAATTTTTTCCTTTATTTCCGTAAGTAAATAATTTTTTACGTATACAAAAAGGTTAAGTTACCTTGATGTGTGCAGAAGAAGCAAACCTTCTCTGCACATGTGGACATCGAAAGCTTTGCTTTCGTTAATGTCCACTTTTCTTATTATTTTAGGCAAAAGTGAAAACTCTTGCCTTTTCTTTTACCTTATATAATGTTTATTTATAAATTCAATTTTATATTTATTCTTGCAATATTTAATAGTAAATTTGTTATGAAATGCAAATTATTTTATTACATCTTGCACTGCTTCTCCTATTATTTTATTTACATCTGTTAATAAAATATTAAATTTCATTTCTGCTTCAAAATATGTCCTTGCTTCTCCTATTTCTACTAATTCTGCATATAGTGTTTGCATCTTTTTTGTTCTTTCTTCATCTTGTTTTCCAGTTTGCATTATTTGTATTTGTACTTCATATCTCATTTCTTCAAATTGCTTTATCTGTTCTTTAAGTTCTGGTTTTAAATTAACAACTTCCTTTGCTGTTTTATATGTTATATATTCTTCTGAAGTCTTTATTTCTTCTGCTAATCTATTTGCTGTATCATATACCTTCATTTCATCACCCTTTCCATTACTGATGTCTAATGTTTAATTTTTATATTATTTAAGTTTGCATGATAACTCTTTTAAATCAAGTTTAACTTTATTATTATGCATATGCTTGGCGTTTTCTGAACGTTAATAAATTCGTTATTTCTTTTCCTTTTGTTTTCTGCGCTTTTTCTTGCTCTAATTGTTTACGTTGTCTATCTGCTATTGTTTCACATATTGCTTTTTGGTATGTAAAATGTGTATCCTGTGCAATTTTATTCCAATTATAATCATTCTTTACTTTTTGCTTTGCCTTTTTTACTATATTAGCACCTAGCTGGTAGTCAAATAATAATTCTAATATTGAATCTGCTATTGAGTTTGGATTTCCTGCATAACTTTTCATTCCATTTTCTCTATGCTGTACTATCTCATTTAGTCCTCCTATATCTGATACAACTATTGGATTTTCAGCTAACATTGCCTCTAATGCTACTATCCCAAATGGTTCATATGTACTTGGAAATACTGATATATCTGCTGCCTTATACATTTTTTGTACATCTTTCCCATTTAAATATCCTGCAAAATATACTTTATTCTCTATTCCTAATGCTCTTACCTGTTCTCTTAGTTCATTCATCATTCCGCCTTTTCCTGCTATTACTAATTTTGCATCGTGGTATCTACTTAGAATTTTTGGCATTGCTGATATTAAATATTGAACTCCTTTTTCATAAACTAGTCTTCCCATAAATAGTATGATTTTTTCATTATCCATTGCATATCTTCTTCTAAATTCATAATCTCTTTCTACACCTGTGAATGCACTTGTATTAACACCATTTGGAACCACATTTATTTTTTCAAATGGTAGCCCAAATAATCTTTGTAATTCACTTTTCATGTAATTACTATTTACTATTACTTCTGTTGATTCATATGTTAACATCCATTCTGTGTCATTTATATATCTTTGTACTTCATCATGTATTCCACTATTTCTTCCTGCTTCTGTTGCATGTATTGTTGATACTATTGGTATTCCATATGATTCTTTTATTGTTTTTGCTGCATATGCTACTAACCAATCATGTGCATGTATTATGTCGAATTTTCCTTCTTCTCCTATTATTTTACTTGCTTTTGATATCATTGCAAAATTCATTTGCATTATCCAGTCTATAAAATTATTTGGATTTATCATAAAATTGTCTACTCTATATACTTTTACACCTTTATCATCTTCAAAATATGGTATTTCTCCATCTCTATATGTTACTACTGTAACTTCATGTCCATCTTTTATTAATCTGTGTGATAAGTCATATACTACTCTTGATATTCCTCCTACTACTCTTGGTGGGTATTCCCATGTTAACATCAATATTTTCATTGATATTCTCCTTTCTTAGAGCGTTTTCTTTCGTTCTCTTATTTGTATTGTATAGGAAATTTGGTTCTTTTCTGTACATATGTACATTAGAATCATTATCTTATTTACATACACTTTTTATATATTGTATACAAATTTTTACAAATTGTAAATGGTTTATTTGAATTTTTTTGTAATATTTTGCTAAAAAAATGAACGATACGAATATATATATTCGCCGTTCATTTTTTATTATTGTTCTCTTTCATCTTGTTCAATTTCATGTTTTATTTCTTCTTTCTTTTCTTCCTTTTGCTTTTGAATTCCTCCTGTTTCTTTGACTTTCATATTTTCTTTATCTGATGCCTTTTTATTTTTATTATCTTCAAATATGAAAAACCTTTTTTCTATTTCTGGAATTCTTACCTTTAATGATTGTAATAGTTCTTGCTTTATTCTTTTTAGTTTTTCTTCTTCTTCTTCCTCTTTTTCTTTTATTCTTCTTACTTCTTCTGATGTTAAATTTCTTAATCTTTCTGCCTTTTTTTTCTCTTGATAATCCATTATTTCCTGTTCTTGCGTCTTTTCTTCTTGTTCTGCACTTACAAATCCCTTTATTGTTCCTTTTACATCTATTTCTTCATTTTTTTGTTTATTACTTCTTTTTCCCATAACATTTACTTAAGTTAGACTTAAGTTTTCACCTCTCTTTTTAATATATTTCTATATTAACATATATATTTCTATAAATCAACATTTTTTCCCTACAATATTATTTCTTATATTAAATAAATTTTTTCAATATTTCTGCACATCTTTTTGATGCTAACTCTAAAAATTGTTCAAATGTTATTTCATTTTTCCCATCAGGATTATCTGATATACTCCTTAAAATTATAAATGGTATTTTATCTAAATAACAAACTTGAGCTATTGATCCTGCTTCCATTTCTATTGCATCTGCATTAAACTTTTTATTTATCTTATCTTTCATTTTTATATCTGTACAAAATATATCTCCTGTTGCTATTGTTCCAATCTTTATGTTCATATTTTTATCTTGCATTTTTTTTATTACTTCCTCAAATTTTTTTATCAATAATTCATCACTCTTTATGCATTCTCCAATATTACTAATATATCCTTTTTTATGTCCAAATGCTGTTATATCAAAGTCATGTTGCACTATTCTTTTTCCTATTATTACATCTCCTATTTTTAATTCATTTGTTGCACTTCCTGCTGAACCTATATTTATTACATATTCTATATCATATTTATCTATCATCAATTGTGTTGTTCTGCTACTATTTACTTTTCCTACACCACTTTCAACTAATACACATTCTCTTTCATTTATTGTTCCTTCAATAAATATTAATTCATATATTTTAATTTCTTTTATATTTTTCATTATACTTTTTATTGCATTTTTTTCTTCTTCCATTGCTGCTATTATTCCTATCTTTTTCATCTTTTCCTCCATTACTAATTTTTCTTTATATAATTACAATTTTAAAATATTATTGATATAATATTTATCATTTTATTTATTTAATTTAATTACAACCATATTATTAATTATTTTTATACTGTCATTTTGAGGATAAAAGTTCATATTTTTAAATTCATCTTCATCTAATATCTCTTTATTATCATTTATACTTACTAAATTAATATTTACACCAACATATTCATATAATATTTTTCTCCAACTATCTAAATTTTCACTCCAAATCGTAGAATAATCTGATATAAATCCCCATGTTCTATTATATATTTTTTTTGCTTCAATTGATGTATTATTTTTGTCTAAATATGAATTCTTTTTTAAATCTCCTAATATTAAAACAGGCATATCTTGATTATATCCATCTAATTGTTCTATTTGTGATACTAATCTTAATGCTAAAGATTCTGTTTGTTTTTGCATTGTATTTATTGCAATATATGAAGCGTTATCTTGCCATATATAATTCCAGATTATTATTAAACTACAAAATATTACTACACTTTTTAATACTTTTTCAATTGTGTTTCTTGGTAATATTTCTAATATTCTCAAAAATATTGGAAATATATATATCATTGAACATGCCATTAGTATATGGATATCTACATCTGGTACAATTATTTCTATTATTCCAAAACATATTGGTGCAATAATTATAAAGAGTAATAATAACATAATATTTAATATTCTTTTATGTAATTTATTTTTTATTATAATATATATTATTGATACAAATACTGTTGCAAATATTGCTATATAAAATAAATTTGTATTCCATATTGTATTTGGTATAATTTTATCGTTAAAATAATAGCTAAAAAAACTCTGATATGCTTCTGGTAATAGTTTTGGTAATTCAAATAATGTTTCCATTCCTATTGAATTTGCTCCACTATAATTACTTGCTGGTAAACCTTTAAATGCTAATGTTAAATAAGCTATTATATAAAATATTACTATCCCTACTATTCCCATTAATATATATTTAATGATATTAATACCTATTTCCTTTTTATCTTTATCATTTAATACATCTACTATTAGAGTTGCTATACATAAAACCATTGTTACTGATAAATATGTCTGATACATTCCCAATGCAAGTGCTATCAATATTCCACTTATCAATATTGTCCACTTTGTGTCTTTATATTTTCTTACTATATAAACTGATAATGTTGCTAAAAACATTCCTAATATATATGCATCTGAGCAATAAAAAAATGTTAATGTTGCTGATATATTTGGCGCTACTACAAATATTATAGCAGTAATATATTTAAAATATTTATTCTTTATTTCTAATAAGTCTATTGTTAAAATTACTGTCAACCCTAAAATTATACTACTTATTAATGTTACTAACATTGGTGAAACAATATTTCCCTTTATCATTTGCATAAAATCTAGTCCAAATCTTAATAGCATTGGTTCCCATATATCTGCCTGATGATAAATACTATTTATTAATGTATCTGGTCCTGTTATTATTAATGCATATAGTTGGAAGTGTACTATCATAGATGTTATTATTGTTACTAAAAATATTGTCTTTTTTTCTTTATTATTTAAAGTCTTTATATTGTTTATAACTTTTTGTAATTTTATTTTTAACTTTTTCACTATGCTTACTCCTTTTTTATTTTTATATGTTTGAATTATATCACTTTTTCTGAAAATCATAAATGGATATTAACTAAAAAATCACTTACATCTTATTAACTTTTATTTCAGTTATAGATACGTTGACTTTTTATGTAAAATATGGTATTATATTGTAGATAACGTTAACACTTTTCAAGAAAAAGGAGGACATCATATGTTCAAGCAGTTAGCAAAAATGTACAAGGTCTGGCGGCTCAGTAACCTCACTCCTAAACATGTAAAGTATGAGAAGGATAAATCTCTCATTCGCGTTACAAAGGCGACCGTCTCTTTGGTTGTAAGATGTGAGTTCTGTTCAGACAACCCTGAGGGCGAAGAACCCTTCTATGTGGTGCGATTATCTGGAGACCCGCTTATCCTGGAGAACGACATCGTTGAAGCCATTATTACTGCTTTGTGGCATACAACAGCTGGTCTTGACCAGCAGCAGCGCGAGGTTACCTTCAGTGAAGTTTCTGTGCGGGTGGACCCGACTTTTTTCAAGATTAGTAAAGTGGAAGTTATTCCGCTGAGAAGATCAATTTACTTCTAGTAAATGAAACGGGGTCCTTAAGTAAGTAATTGCCTGGGGACCCCGTTTTATTATTTGATAATAAGAAATGTGTACATTGACAAAATACAAAATAGTGAAATCAAAAATCTCACTATTTTATTATATTATTATTGTAATTCTACAACTGCTCCAGCTTCGCTGAATTGAGCTTTTAATGTTTCAGCTTCTTCTTTAGAAACATTTTCTTTAACTGTTTTTGGTGCTCCATCAACTAATTCTTTTGCTTCTTTTAATCCTAATCCTGTAGCATCTCTAACTACTTTTATTACTTTTATTTTTTGGTCTCCTGCTGATGTTAAAACAACATTAAATGATGTTTTTTCTTCAGCTGCTGCAGCTCCTGCTCCAGCTCCTGCTGCTGGTGCAGCAGCTGCTACTGCAGATACTCCAAATTCTTCTTCTATAGCTTTTACTAAATCAGCTAATTCTACAACTGTCATTTTTTTGATTTCTTCAATCATTTCTTCTTTATTCATTTTTATTTCCTCCATTTTTTATTATATATTGTGATTTAAGTTCACTACTCTAATATCTTTTTGTGATTTTCACATACTTTTTTGATTTTAAATATAAATTTTTGTATAAGTTATTTTATGCTTCTTTTTGAGCACGTACTTGATCAAGCGCAACAGCCAATTTTGAAATATTTCCAAGTAAAGCTCCTGCAAGCATTGATAGTAATGTCTCTTTTGATGGTAGTTTTGCTAATGTTATTATTTCTTGTGCTGTCATAACTTTTCCTTCAACTACTCCACCTTTTATTTTGTAATATTCATTTTCTTTGCTGAATTTGTAAATTGCCTTTGCTGGTTCTAAGTAGTCTTCATTACTCATTATTACAGCTGTTGGTCCTTCTAATGCTCCTTCTAGACCTTCTAATCCAGCTTCTGATAATGCTCTTCTTGTTATATTGTTTTTTATAACTCTATATGTAGAGTTTGTATTTCTAATTGTTGTTCTTAGATTTGTTACATCTTCAACATTTATTCCTCTGTAATCTACTAATAGTATCAATTTTGATTCTTTCATTTCTTCTGCTAGCTTTGATACTTCTTCTTTCTTTTGATTAAGTATTTTTTCACTTGCCATTAATTTTCACCTCCTAATTGCTCTTTTATATTCTGAAAATTTAAAAACCAGAATTAAGATTTTATACGCAGTGCAAACTGCTACAAAATCTAAATTATGTCATATTAATCTTCTACATAAAGTTATCATACTATGATAACTTTACTAGAATATTAAAAACACTCTTATATCCTTCAAGGCATAAAGAGTGTTTATTGCTTATACTCATTATACCTCGGTAGGACTTAATTTTGCCTACTGTCTATGGTATTATTTATTCTATTTTTCTTTAATATATAATCCAGGTCCCATTGTTTTAGAAATAGATACACTTCTTATATATTGTCCCTTAGCTGCTGCTGGTTTTGCTTTTATAATAGCATTCATTATTGTCTCATAATTTTCTAATAATTTGTCAGTTCCAAATGAAACCTTTCCAAATCCTAAGTGAATAATGTTAGTTTTATCTAATCTGTATTCTACTTTTCCTGATTTAATTTCTTTTATAGCTTTTGTTACATCCATTGTAACTGTTCCTGATTTAGGGTTTGGCATTAATCCTTTTGGTCCTAATACTTTTCCTAATCTTCCTACAACTCCCATCATATCTGGTGTTGCTACTATAACATCATATTCAAACCAGTTATCATTTTGAATTTTTGGTATTAATTCGTCTGCCCCAACAAAATCTGCTCCAGCTTTTTCTGCTTCTTCAGCTTTTGGTCCTTTAGCAAATACTAATACTCTTAAAGTTTTTCCTGTTCCATTTGGTAATACTACTGTTCCTCTTACTTGTTGGTCTGCATGTTTTGAGTCTACCCCTAATTTTACATGTAATTCTAAAGTTTCATCAAATTTTGCTTTTGGCATTTTTTCTATTATTTCCAATGCTTCTTTTACTTCATATTCTTTATTTTGGTCAACTAATTTCATGCTTTCTGCATAATTCTTTGTCATCTTTTTCATTTTATTTCCTCCCTTGGTTTTAACGAAATTTTTACTTTCTCCCATTATATTTTATTAGTCTACTACAACTACACCCATGGCTCTTGCAGTTCCTGCTACCATGCTCATTGCTGCTTCTAGTGATGCTGCATTTAAGTCTGGCATTTTTTGTTCAGCTATTGCTTTTACTTGTTCCTTTGTTATTTTTGCTACTTTTTCTTTGTTTGGCTTTCCTGAACCTTTTTCTATTTTTATTGCTTTCTTTATTAATACTGCAACTGGTGGTACTTTTGTTATAAATTCAAATGATTTATCTTGATATACTGTTATTACTACTGGTATTATCATTCCAGCTTGATTTGCTGTTCTATCATTAAATTCTTTTACAAACTGCATTATATTTACACCACTTGATCCTAATGCTGGTCCTACTGGTGGTGCTGGTGTTGCTTTTCCAGCTTCAATTTGTAGTTTTATTTGTTTTACAACTTCTTTATCTGCCATTTTATTTTCCTTCCTTTCAATGTATCCTTCTCAAGTTATTAATCTGCTTTTTGTACTTGAGAAAATTCTAGTTCAACTGGAGTTTCTCTTCCAAACATTGAAACTAAAACTTTTACTTTATGTTTTTCTGTGTTTATTTCTTGTACTGTTCCTATAAAGTCTTTAAATGCTCCATTTAATATTTGTACTGAGTCATTTACTTCATAGTCTACTTTTACTGGTACTTCTTCAAATCCCATGTTCCTTATTTCTTCGTCTGTCAATGGTATTGGATCTGTTCCAGATCCTACAAATCCTGTTACTCCTCTTGTATTTCTTACTATATACCATGTTTCCTCAGTTACTATCATTTTTATTAATACATACCCTGGAAATACTTTTTTTAAGTTGGTTTTTCTTTTTCCTTCTTTTATTTCTATCTGTTCTTCCATTGGTACTATTATATCAAAGAAATATTCTTCTAAATCACGATTTTTTACAGTTTTTTCTAAATCTGTTTTAACTTTATTTTCATATCCTGAATATGTATGAACTACATACCATCTAGCTGTCATATCATAATCTTTTTGAGACATACTTCTAGCCTCCTTTTATTATTCATTAGCTCCTGCATTTTGATTATCATCAGTACTATTTCCTGTATCTTGATTATTATCAGTATTGTTGTCTGTATTTTGATTATTATCAGTATTTTGGTTATTCTCTGTATTTGTGCTATCTTCATTTGTATTTGTTTGTTCATTATTATTGTTATCTTGTTTTTCTTCTTTTTTGAAACGTTCAACTACATAACTTTGTAATTTTGTCATACCGTATTGATTCATAACATCAAATACTGAATCTAATACAAATACTATTGCTACTATGATGAATACAATTGTTACTACTGCTACAGTGTTATTAACTAATTGTTTCTTAGTTGGCCAAATTACTTTTTTTAGTTCTGCCTTCATATCTTTGAAAAAATGTTTTTTTACTTTATTTTCTTTTATTTCTTTTTTGTTACTAATTTCTTTTTTAGCCATTTTTTTTCCTCCTTAAAATAGCATGAACTATTTTGTTTCTTTATGTGTTGTACGCTTTTTGCAGAATTTGCAATATTTAATTATTTCTAGTCTATCTGTATTGTTTCTTTTATTTTTTGATGTCATATAATTTCTTCTTTTACATTCTGTACATTCTAATATTATATTTTCTCTTGGTCCTTTAGCTGCCATTTATAAACACCTCCGACTTTTTAAACCTTTTTTTGAAACGATGTGAGCATATGTTCTAAGTACATATGCTCATCTATTTTACCACTTATTACCTTATATGTCAACAATTATAAGTTACTTTTTCTTCGATTTTTTTCTTTTTTTTACTGAGTATCCAAATTTTCCTATTTTCTTTCCCAATACACAATAATTTCCATTAGAATATGCTATTAAATCACATTTTGTTATATCAAATGCACCTGTTACATTTATATATTTTTCATCTGCATTTATTGCTAAAACTTCTGCTATTATCATGTTATGACTTCCTAGTTCTTTTATTTCTTTTACTTTACATTCTACAGATACTGGTGATTCTTTTATTAATGGACATTTTACATATTTCGCCTTTTCCTTTGTTAATTTCATCTCTTTAAATTTATCAACTTTTGCGCCTGTCTTTACTCCACACCAATCAGTTGCATATGCTAACTCTTTTGTTGTTAAATTAATGACAAATTCTCCTTGCTCTTTTATCATGTTATATGAATATCTTGTTGGTCTTACTGATATATATACCATTGCTGGATTTGTGTTTATTATTCCTGTCCATGCTACTGTTATTATATTTGATTTTTCCATAGTTCCACAACTTACCATTACTGCTGGTATAGGATATAGAAAAGTTCCTGGTTTCCATGTTACTTTTGGCATTTCATTTCTCCTTTATTTTAAAAGATTACAAATTAATATTTTATTTATAATTACAAATACTAATTTCTAACCTTTCCTTTTTATTTATAAAATAGTATTTAAAACAAAAAAAATCTAGCAACACCTATTTTACCAGCAAGGTAACTCGCAAGTATCGTCGGCACA
>CAOKXF010000006.1 GCA_948473335.1 uncultured Clostridium sp.
TAATTCTAAAAATTTTATATAAAACTATTGACTTTTGTTAGCAAGTTTTAGAGAGCAATTCTCTTTTAATCTTGTTTTTCTTCTTAACGATACTAATCATACCACACCATCCTTCCTTTTGCAACTGCATAACTTATCTGTACGCATTAAAAATGCTACGGCTAAGAAATCAAGATAAAGGTGACAAAAAAATCAACCTTTACAGTTGATTTATCAATGTTTTCGTCTGGTGCGACGATTTTACTTAATGGAGCCACTAGGCAGAATCGAACTGCCGACCTACGGGTTACGAATCCGTTGCTCTACCAACTGAGCTATAATGGCATTTGTTACATTTTGCTAGATATGATTATCTTTTGACAACTTTCATCTTATATTTTTTGGTTGTCTATTTTGTCTCATTTTTACCTTTTTTATCATAGATAAGTTGTCAAAAAGTTGTCATGAATTATATATATATTATAATATTTTCTAAATTTAAAATCAAGTCAAAAGAGGATTTATTTTCCTCTTTCTATCTTTATAAAATCATTAATCGTTTCAATACTTTTATCATAATATTTACATATATTATAATAAACATTTAATACTTCTCTGTCAATCCCTTCTTCTTTTAATATTTCATTTGATACTACATTTTTCATTTCATATACTCCTTCTAATATATTGAATACGTATTCTCTTTAATATCTGTTGCTATTTTACAATATAGTTAGATGTTTTTGAAAAATCTTATATAAATGTATATTACAATTTTATAAAATTGATATTTTTGTATATAGTGGTCTTTTCATTTTTAAGTATTAAAACTGTCCAAATCCCTTAATTTCTAGATATGCTACTTCATACAAATCTGAAATTCTACAGTCCAGTGCCTCTGCAATAACTATCATTTCTGCTAAAAGTATCTCGTCTGCGGGAATTTTTCCTTTTTCTATATCTGATAAAAATTCTCTTTCTATTCCTGTTTCTTTTTCTAGTTTTCTCAGACTAATATTTTTACTTTCTCTTACTTCTTTTACTTTTAATTTTATAATCATAAAATCACTCCTTTTCATTGTAGTATTTCTTATATCACTTAATATGTTTCATTTGGGCAACTCTACAAAAATATAATTCTTTTTAGATTTTATTCTAATGTGTCATATTTTTACGAAAATAAAAAATAACACACTTTTAATGTGTTATGGTATAATTTTATACAATTCTTTTATATCTACTTTTAATGCTAATGCTATCTGAATTAAAGTACTTAAACGCGGTTCTCTTTCTTGCCTTTCCATTTTACTTAAATGTCCTTTGCTAATTCTAGATAGTCTTGCTAATTCATTAAGACTCATATTCTTTTCTAATCGCACTTGCTTAATTAATAACTCTATTTTCATAAAATCACCTTTTGTCTTTAGTATGCTTAATTATTTATCTAGCATACATGACTTTGGGTTGCATTTGGGCAACTTTATGAAATTTTTTTTCCACTATAGTGGAAATTTTCTAAAATATAATAAAAAAGAGACTTTTACATCTCTTTTGCTATTTTTATTATTTTCTTGAATCGTCTTGTTTGTGAAATATATTTTAAACTTTCTGATGAAAGTATTTTATAGTAATGTAACAATTCATTATATTGTTTTTCATTTTGTATATTTAGTTTTTTAATCATTTGTAGAGATTTTAAATAATATTCTTTCATATTACCATCTCCTTCTGCTCTTATTGTAGCAGATTTTGTATGAATTTGCTGTCGAAATGTGTCGTAATACAATATATTTTTAATTTTTCTTGACATATTATATTATTTTCAAGTATACTATTTTTAGATAATGCACTTTATATACACTATCAATATTGCAATCTCTTTTATTTCAATACTTTAAAAGTTTCTAAAATTTTCTCGAAAAAGTATTGACACATACCGTACGGTAGTGTATAATAATAGTTAGAAGGGAGGAGATGCTTATGAAAACAAAAATATTAAAAGCTCTACTAAATACTAAGTTAGCTGGCAAACTAATTCAAAAGTATTTAGCAAAGCAATCTGTAATCGACATAGCTAATAGCTTTAAATTCGATTAAACTCGAGAGGATAATTCCTCTCTTGCATATAAATTATATATGATATAGTAAAAAAAAGCAAGGAGGAAATTGAAGTGGAAACAAAAAAACAAGCATATAAAACTAAATATCAAAAAGAAAAACTTAAAAGAATTTATATAGATGTAAAAAAAGAGTTTGGAGAAGAATTTGATTTAAAATTAAAAGAATATAATTTGAGTAGGTCAGACATTTTAATACCACAAATACAAAAATTTTTGAACAATCCTGAAAAATTTAGTAAAGAGATAGACAAATAACTCATCTATCTCTTATTTTTTATTTATAAGCATTCTTATAGCAATAAGCATATCGTTTTGTTGCTTCTATATAAACATAGTCTATATTTGAAGATACATTTTTTAATATCTTAACTTTTGTATTTGCTAGATATGTGTAATAAGTACCTTTCATGTTTGAATTTTTATATAATATTGTTCTGCTCTTCAACTTCTTATATTGATTTACCGTTGAATTTTGAACGGTTGAAACGGAATTTGAACGGTATGCACTAGTATAACAATATGCGTATCTTCCTGTTGCAGATATATAGATATAATCTATATTATCTGTTACATGATTTAATACTTTTATTCTTGTATTCTTTAAATATGTATAATAAGTACCTTTCATGCTAGAATTAGCGTATAATATCGTTCTGTTTGTTAATTTGTATGTATTTCCAACTACAGTATTATAATTATTATTTTGCACTGTTTGAATTGGATTTTGTGTTATCTCTACATTTGCTTCTTTATCTGTACTATCATTGCTGAATATCCAAAAATTCTTATAATTAGCATATGTTTTAAAACTTTGTTCTGTTACGTATACTGAATTTCCATCTACTGTTACGTTTGCTTCTCTTCTACTTGCTGTGTTAAATTTGCCTGAATACAAATATGGATCATATACTGTTATCGTTCCGTTTGTGTCTGCTACTAATACTATATAGTGTCCTCCTGTTGTGAATAGTCCGCTTCCACATGAAGCTATGACAAAATATTTACTATTTCCTTTTGTGTCTTTTTGACTTAGATAACTTAACATTTTATCAAAGTTAGATGTACTATGATATTCGTTAAAATCAAAATAATCTGCTATAAAGCTAAATGCACTCCATGCAGTACCATTGCTAGCTGTTCTATATCCATTATCTACAAATAATGATGCCATTGTTGTCGGTAATATTGCTCCCTTACTAGAACTTACTACTATTGCAGCCGAAGTTGGTCCGACAAGCACTAGATTTCATTGTTTGACTTGTATTGTTTGTGCTAGAATACATCATATTTGCCCATCTGCTATCTGCTTGACTGTAATATGTAAGCCCCTGATATTCTCCTAGTAAACTATTTCCTTTTCCTGTAAAATCTCCATTGTAGCTTATATTCTCTTGCTCTACAACTGCATCTGTTTCTAATGCTCCCTCATCTGTTATTGTTATTTCTTCTTCCTCTGAGCTTTCTATTAGCTCTACTGTTGATAGATTTTCTTTATTCTCAGTTAGCTGTTTTGTTTCATCTATTATTTGCTGTGTTTCTTCTGATACTATTATTTCTTTTTGTATTTCATCTATTAATTTGTCTTGTATTGTATCTAATACATCATTTATTTGTTCATCTTTTACAAATATAGCACAAAAAATACTTGCAATAGCTACTATGCAAGCTAATACTATTAATATTTTCTTTTTCATTTATACTTCCTCCTTACATATACATTATAAATTTTCCATATTCTCTAGCACATTGTTCTTCTATTCTGCAACCTCTTGCATTTTCCCAATCTTGCATACACACTAAGCAATCTACATTTGCTAGAAATTCTATAGATTTCGCTAAATAATGCAATGGTGTATCTTTGCCTTTTGAAAAATCTCCCTCTTCAAATACAGTGTTTACAACAGTATGTCCTTGTTCTTCTAATTGTTTTACTATAACTGCTCTTTCTTCTTGAATTTGCTTGTCTGTCTTACCTCTCATAGGTTGACTTATCATTATTTTCATTTTCTTTTCTCCTTCCTATTTCATCAATCTTTCCCATTTGTCGTGTATGTAACTATTTTTATGTAAGTCTTTTGTATAATGCTCATATACTTCATAAGCTCGTTTAATTTGAATTTCATCTTTTTCTTGCCCATTTTCTATATCCGCTAAAAAATCAACCAGAAAATTTCTGCATTGGTTTTCATCTATTTTATCCGTTCTTTCTTCAATAGCTGTCAATTTGTTGTTAAGTGGTTCTAAGGCTTCTTTAAATCTATTATCTACTACTTTGTCTATTGGTTTTTTAAATTGCCTTATAAATGCTATTATGATTGAAATAGCATTCAGAAATGTTGCTATCGATATTACTACTGCTACTTTTTCCATTCTTCTTTTCTCCCTTTCTTTTGTTTATACTCTTCTAATCCACATGTAACCAACAACCTTATACGGTTGCAAATTGTTGTGTGGTTGATTATTTCCTACCCATTCAGTAAAATCGTCTCCCATGTTATTTTGTATAACAGTATTTACTCCCCATTGCTCTTTTTCATTTGCACCACTTCCAGCACGTTTTACATTTAGCATAAATCTGTGGGAAGGTAGCTCTGATATTGTTAATGTATGAGTTTTACTTCCGCCTTCTTTTCCAATTTTATTAAAATCTCCATCCTCTTCATCTAAACCTACTAGTACTTTTCCTTTTATGCGTTCCCAAGTTCCAAATTTTAGTATTTCTGACGGATTTATGTCTGTTTGTGTTACATATGTAGAACCGCACTGGATAAGTTATTTTTCTTTCTTCTATTATTTGATTGTTTAATTTTTCTATAAATTTATCTAAGTAGTCATAAATTTTTGTATTATCTAAATCATACCTTCTTATCAATTCTGATATAGTCTGAGGTTGCTTCTTATCTTGATTAGGTATTTTTTTTGTTCTTGTAGGTTTTTCAAACATTTTCCCTCCTAAAAAGAGAAGAACAATTTATATTCTTCTCTAATATGATACTCTTCCATCTTTATAGACAGTAAAACCTTTAAATTTCTTGTATATTTCTAATTTCTCTTTAACTGTTAACTTAGTATTACTGTCTACTATATTATATACTTTTTCTCTTTCTGAGTCTGTCAATTTATATTTCATTCCCAATATCAATAATCTTTGATTATAAGTAAACTTGCTTTTGTTTACATATTCATATACTTTTTGTTTTTCACTTCCTGATATTGGTTTACCCTTATCTGTTCCATCTTCTTTATAATCGCTCTTAAATTCCTGTTGCTTATATTTCAAATATTCTTTTATATTGTTATTAACATTAAGTTTATTTAATACTTCATATTCGCTGTCATTTTCAGATTTAATATAGTTTTCATAAATTGATACTATTTCTTTATCAGTATATTTTGATTCTAGTAATATTTGAATTTTATCATTAGTTTTTAAGTTTTGATTTTCCTTTAGTTTTCCTGTCTCTTTCTTCTTCTGAGTAGTATTATAAACTTTTTGTTTATAATCTGCATATGTTTTTATTGATATGTCTTTATTTTTTTTAATTTCTTCATCTGTCAACTTTAACCATTCATCTTTTCCATTCTTGTAGTATTGCTCATTTCCTATTTCTGCATAATTTGTTTTAACTGTTCCCGTATTATAATTTTCTAATCCTTCTTTCGCTAATTCATTAATTTGTTTTTGAATTACTCTGACTTGTTCTGTTTTCTCCTTATTAGAAATATCACTCATTTGTATTTCTCTTTTTTGTTTATATAGTTCCCCCATACTTTTAGAAATATTATTTAAATATTTTAATTGTAACTCATCTTCATCTGTTGCAAATGAATCGTTTGCTATTTGTGTTTGTTTCTCTAATACACTATAAAAATCGCTAACATTTCTGTTTTTTAGAACACTATCCGTTGTAAATTTATCCTTAAATACATTTTCTTTAGCTTGTGGTGTTATCATCGGCAATAATATATCTCCAAGTCCTCCAGAATATTGATCTATTAAATAATTTATTTTCTTTGGACTTGCATTTAATTGCTTTCCTAGCCATTTACTAAATTCATCAGTTGTTTCATCGTATTGGTTTTCTGGCAATTCTTTTTCTAATCTACTTGACACTAAATCTGAACCATACCATGTTTTATTGTTTTTAACTTGTATAACAGGTGCTAAAATATTGTCTTCTAATGGATTATTAGGAGCTATTTGATTTATTGCAACATTTTCAAAACCTCCCCATACATTTTCTTTTCCTTCAATACCTTCTAGCACTCTTCTTCCTACTGAACCAAATATGCTTAATATTCTTCCTTTAGGAATTCTTATAAATTTTCCATCAGCATATTTGAATAGATAATATAAATCTTTGTCACTGTCTGGTAATTCTTGATAATCTTCATCATCGCTTAGTAACATATGATTGATTATAGATGGCAATATTCCCATAATAGTAGCTTTTGCTAATATATTTATATATCCTTTTGCTCCATTATTTCCAGAGAAATTTCTATAAAACTTATCAAATCCTTGTACTGAAGCATTTAGAAAATTTGCTCCATTTCTATTAAGTGCTTTTGCTATGTCTCCGCCTCTTTTAAAGTTCGTAGTTATCTCTGCTGCATTATATAATGCTTCATTCAAACTTTTTCCATCTTCTAATGTAGAAATAAACTCAGCTAATCTTGGTAGTTGCTCTACTATTTCATTTATATTTCTTATTTTTTGTACAAATTTATTGCTTTGTTTTGTAATCCCCTCATTATAATCAAAATATGTATTCGTCATTCCTCCATTCGCCATATATGACTCATAATATTTTCCTTTTGTTATTACTTCATTTAATGCTTTTCCATAATTTTTAACAAACCTGCTAGCATACTTTGAGTTAAACATTCCATCTTGAAAATCTTTAAAAAAGTTTGTAACTATAAACAATGGATTACTTGATGTTAGTAAACTTCTGTGAATACTTGTTATTTTTTGTAAAGTTTTTATAGGAAGAGTTTGTTCTAATTTACTTATTTGTGTTGGTTTAAGACTTTCGTATAAATTATCATTTATTTTTAACTTCTGTTGTATGCCATTTTCAAAATAAGTATAAAATTTATTTCCTTTATTATCTGTTTCTACTAAAGTATCATATTCTAATAATGAAGCAGGTGTTGCCTCTATATTAGCCTGTTGTTCTATTTTTGCATTTTTTAAAGTTTTTGCAAGTTCTTGTCCTAGTTTATTTTGATTAATAAGCTTCTTTATTCTTATTATTTGTTCTGCCATTGTATCTTTTAAAGGTTTTATATCAGTACTTCCTCCTACTGCTTCTTTTATAGGAACTCCTACTCCTGTCTTTTTGTCATCTCCTGCATATATATTTTCTTCTATGTCTCTTGATATTGTTACATAATTAGGATATATTCCTTCTAAATACTCTATCATATCTTGCGTTAGTAATCCCGCTTCTTTCAAGCTCATTAAATTATTATGATTAAAATCTTTGATATCTTTTGCGTATTGCTTAAATTCTGGATATTTTTGTTCTAAATCTAATGCGATAGCTGTTGACTCTGTTGGTCCTATGTCTTCTCCGAGAACATATTTTCCTCTTCCACTTCTGTCTATATTATGCTTATGTAACAAATATTTACTAAACTCTTTTGTTAATTTCATATCTTCTATCGGTTTCCATATTTCATTAATTGATTTTCCTATCTTATTGCCTCTGTTATCTGTCTGTGCAACCCCTATTACATATTGTGCTTCTGCAAAAGAGTTTAAATTTCTATCATACATAAATTTTAATTCTGGATTATTAGCTTTTTCTGATAATTGATCTATATAATGTCCTTTATTTACAAACTTTTGCGCTAATATATCTAAACTATCTTTTATCTTAAATTTATCATTTGCATATTTTTCTAATATTTCTGCTTTCCTTTTTTCTGTCAAAACCTCTGTTTTTCCTTGCTTTTCATATACTTTATTAATTACCTTCCAATCATCTTTTGTCAACAAATTTATTTTTTCTTCATTGTTTTGTATGTACGAATCATATATTGTAGGGAGATTTACTTTTGTGTTACTTTCTTTTTCAAAATCTTCTAATACATTTAATTTTTCTATATCTATAACATTCCCATAGCCATCTACTTTATAGTCAATACCTTTTTTGTCTAACCAATTTACTAATTTTTCTGTTTTTCTACTCTTACTGTAATATTCTTCTAATGCTTTAGGGTCTTCTATATCTATAATGTTGTTATATTCGTCTACTTCATAATTAATACCTCTTTCATCTAACCAATCTAATACTGGTTGCTTGATATCTTTTATTGTTTCTCCTTTGCCGTTATTTTTAAAATGCTTATCTAAATATTCTTGCCAAGTACTATTTTCTGAATTTTGAATGGAATATTTATTTTGAGGATATGTTACTATTGTCATATCTTTTCCAGTTCCTACTGTTATTCCATCATATCCTAATTGTTTTACATACATATCTACATTGTTATTATTATTGTACAATTCATTTCTTTTTATTCTTAAACTATTAGCTAATTCCTTCTCCCATTGACTAAAATCTGTCTCTGTTCTAAATTGTAATGGATTCTTTGGCAATTGACTTTTATCAATTTCTATTACATCTCCAAACTTCTTTGCATAGTTTTTGTTCGTAGTAGTATATAAACCTTCTCCGTACATTGCTGTTCCAGTATTTCCGTTTTCCGATATTCCTCTATAAATTTTGTAACTTTCTGCTATTTTGAATGGTTTATTTATAGTATATGATTTCATTATATCATTTTCTATTATATTTTTTGGTAAAGAAAAAGAACCTGAATTATTTTCAGATTCCTGCATAGAATATTTAGCAGTAGTATTGACTTCTTTATTTTGAGATGTTATACTATTAGTAGGTAATGAATTTGAACTACCATTTATAACTGAACTCTTTTGTGAGTTGGAAGTTACGGGTAGCAAATTACTACCTATTTTTTTTACATTTGTAATGTCATATAAATATTTTTTGCCATTAGCATCATTTCTTATTACTACTGTACCTTCATATATTTGTTCTTTGCCATTGTAATCAAAAGAAAATTTTGTATTATATTTATAAAATCCATATTTCGCATCTATAGAATGCTTTATTTTTTTATTTTTTTCATAATTTCTACTAGATGCATTTTCTATTATTTCCTTTAATCCACTACTGGCTCTTCCTTTTGCTAATTTCTCTGCCATCGGTAATTTTTGGCTAGATTTTGAAAAGGCATATTCTCCTGGTAAATCTTGTCCCAAGTATACTCTTTGTCCACTTTCAATAATATCAGTATACTCGTTTATATGATTTTCTAAATAATCCTTAATAGTATTACTTATAGACTTCCCGTTATTATTTTCAAATATATTGTCATTTATTTTTACTCTATTAAAACTTCCATCTTGATTATATACAACAGAATATTTTTTATTAGTATTAGTTTTATTATCGTTTTGATAAGCTTGTTTATAAGCATTTTCGAATTTGTTTCTAATATCGGTCCAGAAAAGTTTTTCACTTTTATATCCTGTCAACTTGTTAATTTTATTTAGCTTATCTACTATCCAATTATATATTCTTTTGCCTAAATTAGGTTGTTCTGTTGTTAATGTGTTTATAAAATTTTGGTCTCCTAATTTATTTCCTAATATATCTGCTACCGCTTCTTGATTAATTAAAGTTTCGAATACATTACTCTTTTTATCATATACTTTTGAATATATTTCTTCTAATGATTTTCTTGCACTTTCATAATCCACATCTCTTTCATTGTAATTTATTATCAAGTCATACAATTGATTATATTCACTTGTTCCTTCTAAGTCATGCGTTAATTCGTGTATAATTATATTTTGTAAAGTTTTGCTACTGTCAGCATTTGGATTTATTATAATTTCTCTTACAGTTTTTCCATTAGTATCTGTGCTTGTTCTCCAAACAGCATTTGTATTACTGTTTTCAAAAATATTTGCATCATATTTTGCTTGTATTCCCCTTTGATTTGTTATTTTGTCTATTGTCTGCACTGTTTCATTATTTATATCAATATTATATTGTTTAGCTGTTGTATTATATATTGAATTACTATCAATATTGAAACTACTGTCTAAATTGGATTTTAATAAATTTTTATCTTGAGTTGGTGTAATTTGTTGAACTTGATTATTATTTCCCTCTAGGATTGAATTTGATATGTTTTCTTTATTGTCTAACATTTCTTTTTCTAATATCATAGTGGCTACTGATTCTATATCTTCTTTTTGTTTCTTTGTTAAATTGTCTGTATCAACAAAGTTATTCTGATTTGTTTTATTAATTGTTGCCCCCAATCCTTTTAAAAGAATAGTTGATAGTATAGTTGTTTTTGTTGTTTCATCTGCATCATTTAATATTTCTTCAAATTTTGGCAAATCTTTATCCAAAATCCATTTATCTATTCCATATCCTGCGATATTTGACAAGTTCTCTTCTATTGTTTCTCCTACAATATCATATCCTTGTCTAACAGCAAACTTTCCTATGTTTGAAGAAACTTTATCTAGCACTTTTTCGTTAAATAAATCATCTAACGTTCCTTTTCCAAAAAACTTAACACCTCCAAAAAGTTTCTCTGTAGCTATTTCTACACTTCCTTTTAATATTCCAACTTTTTGTGCTTGTTCTGGTGTTGCTCCTTCGTCCATTGCTTGTTTCATTGCTCCACCTGCTGATGTAATACCTGTTGTAATTAATCCTGCTGTTGGACTTACAGTACTTATTGCTATACTTGGCAACATTGCTCCTACACTTCCAGCTGCATTACCTAATAATTGTACTGGTTCTGAAAAATCTGTCTCTGCAAAACTTATCCCTGCTCTCTTGACTTGATAATCTGTATTATTTGTCAATTCTTTTAGATTGTTATTAGTTTCATCTATTTTTTTATTTTGTTCTTCGTTGCCTAAAATAGTGTTTAGTTGTTTTGCTTTTTCGTTATTTTTCATCATATCTGTTGTATATAAATTCAATATTGAATCTCCAACACCTTGTAGCTCTGTTGCTACTTTATCTGCCATATATCCTATATAATTTCCGTTTTTAGCATTGTTTCTTGTTTTATTATATATGTCTAAATCTATCCTCTTTGAACCTTTTGCTTCTTTTGGTGAAACTATCTTATTTTCTTTTGATGTTTTTGATAAAATGCTACTTACTTTCTTTGTTGTACTTTGATTAGTATTATCTTTTTTACTTGGTCCTACTTGAATTTTAGGTTGATTTTCTATATTAGGCATTGTATCTTGTATTTGTGAGTTTATTGCTATTTCTTGTCTTTCTCTTTCTTCTTGTTGTTTTTTAAACTCACTCCAAGATGTCTTACTTTGGTTTTGCAATTCTGTTTCTCGTCTTTCTCTTTCTTCTTGTTGTTTTTTAAACTCACTCCAAGATGACATATTTCCTCCTTTATACTCCTAGTTTATTATATAATTTTTCTGCCTCTTCCTCTGTTATATAACCTTTTTTGAATGCTGTATATATACTTGATTGTGGTACAAAGTCAAAAGCTTTTTTAAAAACGTTTTCTTCACTTTTCGCTTCTTGTATATCATTATTGTTGTTTTGCTCTTGGTTTTCTTGTACTATGTATTCACTTGGAATGTCGACAGTTGGGTTGACTATTCTGCTAGAGCTAGAACTTTTTTTTTGCGATAATGCATATTGTTTGGCCCACTGATTATCTGCTACTGTATCTCTTTGTTTTTGGTAATCAAACGTTTGTTGCCATTGATTGTCAGCTATTTGGTCACGTTGTTGTTGATATGCATATTCTTTTTCCCAATTAGATTGTGCTAGTTTATTTTGCTCTTGTTGATATAAAAATTGTTCTCTATTGTTTCTTAGTTCATATTCTTGTGATAGTAATTGCATTTTTTGGTTATATATCTCTAGCGCACTTTGTGCTAAGGTTATATCTCCTGTTTGCCTTGCTTGACTAATTTGAAAATCAAAATCTGATTTTAGTTTTTGAGCATTGTTTATAGTTTCTGTTATATTTTTTTGATATGTATTATATAAGTTTGTTTGTGTTGTTTCTGCATATCCTGAATTTCCTAATCCTTTTGTGTATAGTTGTTCTGCATTTACTCCGTAAGGATTACTTGCCTTTTTATATTGTGCATATAATCCTTGATTAGTTTTATTGGTTTGTTGATCTATCTCAGCTTTGTTTTTTTCTAATCCTGCAACGTTTAATTCAGTTTGTTTGTTTATTATATTTTTTTGTTGTTCTAACGCATTGTCTAACATATTATTTTGTTGATTTGTTAATTTTTCAATATTTTCATATCCTGTCTCTGGCATTCTAACCTCCTATATTCCTCTTTTCCATATCTTATTGTTATTTATCCAAATTACTGCTTTCTTCCATATCCCATCTACATTAATAAATATTTTCCCTCTTTTATAATTATTATTTACGTTTACTTTTATAGTCTTTTGATTTCCTTTTAATGTTATATTGCATGTTTTAATGTCTGTGTATCCTTCTCCTATTAATATAAAAGTAGCAATCAAATTATTATTACTACCATATCTTTTATATAAATTGTCTAGCTCTGTATCTGAAAATATTATTGTATTACTTCCTCCAACAACATTCCTATTTAATATTTGTATACCATTTATATTCATTGTTAAATTTAAATTAGACAAGTCTCCTCTGTTAGATATTTCCATATCTACATTATTTCCATGTTCGAAATCGTTAATGTTTATTATTCTCGCTATATCTCGTGTTGTAACATATATATAATCTGATATAGTATCTAATCCATTTACTGTTGCTTTTAATCTAAATCTATAATAAGTATTTGGAGATAAATTATATATTCTACCTACAGCATTTATATTCCAATTTCCACTTATTATATCCATTCCTTGCCATGGTCCATCATTTATGCTAACTAACAAACTTTGAACTTGTCTATCTAAACTATATGCTATATCTACGGAATCTATCCATGTCCAATTTATATAGTATCCTGTAAAATTTGCTTGTCTTGGAAAATGTGTAATCCACACCCATTCACTAGCTGAACCTCCAACAGGTCCCCAACCATTTCCACTTGGAAGTATAGAATTAGAACTAATATTAATACTTTTTGAGCCATCTGCTTCATGATATATATTGTCTACTTGTCCAGATACTACTATTATATCTGTGCCTGGAGACAAACTTACACTTAACACATTTTCAAAATGTGTTCCATTAATCCATAAATTTTGCTTTAGATTACTTGCATATGACGAATGAGCTCTACAATAAATATGTACTTCTGCATACACCGAGCTTTTATTGTTGATAAAATCTAGATTTCTCTCTTCCCATAAAATATAATACTCGTATGAATCTGCTTTATTTTCTATTGTTCCATTTATTCTATTCATCAATTTTCTCCTTCTTAGTCAAAATATTGAATATAGATATCTCCATTTTCTCCTCCTGTTGGTGTATCGGTTCCAGTACTTATACTTTTTTGTTTTTTATCTAATTCTTCTTTTAAAATTCTACCTTGGTTTGCAGATAATGCCTTATCAATACTTGTACTTGCTAGAGTATTATCTATTTCTATTTTCGACTTGTTTACTAGTTCTTCTATTTCTTTTGTCAAAACATTATTTATATAATCTTTTATTTCATTACCAGCTTTGTCAAATTCTTTTTTTAAATCTTCCGCTTCTAATGCTGGTTTGTTTGGCAAACTTTGAATTATATTTAAATTTTTTTCTAATTTTGTTAAACTCATCTTTACCTCCTAGTTATTTTGTTATTTCTTTACATAGCTTCCTATAAACGCTTCTAGTATTGCCCCATATATTCCAAATGGCTTGTCTAATTCATCACTATAAAATTTCAGTGAAATTTCTATAAACTTTTTTTCCTTAATTTTATATACAATATATGAATTATTTCTAGTTTCAAATGAAAAGTTGCTAAAATCAACATTATTAAAATCAAAACCTGTTGCACTATATTTTGCTATTTCTTTTACTTCTTGTTTTTTATTTGTTTTTTCTGCTACTTTTATTTCTCCATTAGGAATAGTTTTTATTTTTGCTAATCCTCCTCTTTTATTTGTAGTCTTATTTAAATTGCTGTATCCAAAATTGTCCATAGGTGTTGTCCAATAGCTATTAATTACTTTGCCATTATCGTTTGTTCCTTGAAAACAAAAAATAAGTCCATTTTGTGAACCTATGTATAAATTACCTCTATATTCTTTTATATAACTTATCTTATCTTTTTCTAAATCCCACAAATACCATTCGTATTCATACCCCAATACTCCTGAAAATATTTGTCTCATATCTGCTAAATATATCTTGTGATTCACTAATATTAATAAATATCCTAAGTATTCAGTCATCATTGCATTGTTAAAATTATTTTCATTTATAAGTTTATTGTCTACTAAACTACTTTTATGACTTAATAATTGCTTTGAATTTATATCATTACTCGAAATTCCTTCAAGTCCATTTCTACTTAAAAATACTATATCATCTTTATAATTAATTGCATCAGCATAGCAACCAGTACTCACATTTCCTTGATAACTTGGATATACTTTTCCTTCTTCTTCTAATGATGCGGTATGATAAAATATAGTTTCGTTTTGTTGATTAGGCTCTTTAAATATCCATAGTATATTATTTCCAACTACCATTGCTTTTATTTCACTTTCGTTACTTCCATCTTGATAATATGCCAAATCACTTATATATGATGGTTCATTTATCTTTGAGTGAAATATCGCATTAGGATAATTAGGATTACCTGTAAAAAATAGTCTTCTATCAAACGATACTATTTTTGTGCATTTGTTTATTCTGTCTATATACCCATTGATTGACTTTTTAAAAGTTATTTCAACGTTGTCTATCCCTGATAAATTTGGCTTTGGTGGTGCTGTATTAAATTTTACTTTTCCTTCTAGTTCATCAACTGTATATTCGTTTATTATAGAATTATTTATTTTTACTTCTGTTACCTCTTCTATATTTTGTGTATCTAAATAAAAATCTGTTGATTTTCCATCTGCTAAAAATGTGTTTTTTCTTAATGGTTGTAATACATTTACATCTTGATACATTTCTCCTCCACCTAAAGGACTTCTTCCTATAGTTGTTGTTGGAATTGTTGCATTATCTTCTGATACATTTTTTAATTCGTTATTGTAGTATGTTAAATAGTTTTTTCCATCTAAGATATAAAGTTTATCGTCAAATATTGCAAAACTACTTCTTTTATTGTTCATATCATTTTTTAATAATATTTTTTCTTCTGATGTGCCTGGAAAATTGTTCCAAAGGTATAAATTTGTACCTGCATGTATTAATGCTTTGTTATCATAAAAATAAATCCCATTGATGTTATTTTCAAAGTTTCCTATTTGTATATATCCTGGTCTTGTCTCTATACAACTTCCTTGTGTATCTGAATAATTTTTCCATATATTCAATGCGTCTGGACTTCTTGTTATATCTACTAGGCTTGGCTCATTTGCAAAATCTACACCTCTAAAATTTGTATACGTTCTTTTTATTGTTGATGCTGTCATTTACAACACTCCTTCTACTACAGTTATTGAAGGTATTTCTTTTCTTGTGTCTAATTCTTCTTTTTTTCTTCTATATTCGTTTAAAAATGCTGTATAATCTGCACTAGGGTCTACTTTTAAAATATCATTTGCTACAGCATATGGCAATATCATTTGTGCATCTTGTTCTATTTCTAAGTCAAACTCATCTGCTGTTTTTTCTGTTATAACAGTTGGATATTTATAATATTCTAATATATATATATAATCGCTTTTGTTACTTATATATATTTCTTTACCTAACGTGTAATAATCTGTTTCTTTAATATTGTTATTTTCATCTAAAGCTATAATTCTCTTGATTTGGTACAAATTTGTTGGTAACTTATATATAGTATATCCTTCGGAAGTATTTCCAGAAATATCTTTTATTTTTTGTGTTTCTATTATTTTTTTAGCTTGACTTAATTCTTGATAATTAGTTGCATACGCAAAATTAAGTCTTGTTGCTATGTCTTCGTCTTCTGTTAATGCGGTATTTATTTTTGAGTACTCTTCTATTAATCCTAATGTTATTTTTTTATTTTCTCCTAATGTCATTTTAATTTCCTCCTATTAAAATTCCTTTATACATTCCATATCTTCTATTACTTCTTTTGTTGTTTTTAATTCGAAATCTGGTAATATATAACCTTGACCTTCTACCCATATTAATCTTGTTCCTTCTGGTACTTCTACAATTAATTTAGAATTTTCTGCTATTTTTATTCCATCTTTTTCCTTTTCTTCTTTCTTTATTGTTGTAAATGTTGTTCCCTTTATTATTTGGTGTACTTTCCCATCATCTGTTTCATCTTCTATATCTGTATTTTTATTTACTATTACTCCTAAAAATAACCCATAATGAGGTTTAATCATAAATCTTTCTACTTCTTTTTGTGGTTTTAAATTCTTTTCCATTTGTATCTCCTTTCATTCTTTACAGAATCGAACTGCTTTTCCTTTTAGAATGATATAAGGAGAGTTTCCTCTCCTTCGTTTATTACTAACCTTCTGGTTGTGTCGTTTGTTGTGTTGGAACTGTAATTGTTTCTAAGATTGCATATATTTGCTCTGGTCTTACTACTTTTGCTCCAAATACATATAATCCTTTTACTATATCTCCAAATCCTTTTTCTTTTTCTATAGCTTTTACTGTATCTACTTGTCCAGCAAATGCAACAGCTTTTGAAGTTCTTAATATGTTGTATTTTACTTTATTTTCTGTATTTATAGGCAATAAATTTTCTATACAAACTAGTATATTGTTATACTTTCCAACTGCTCCCTTTTTAGCTAACTCTACATTATTTGTTAACACTTCTGTTAAAGCTTGTCTAATTGATGAATAAAATTTCGGCGAAAACTCTCCATATATTTCGTCTGTTGGTTTTACATTGTGCTCATATAACGATACTAATCCATCCTCGACAGCTGGTACTACATTTGATTTAGATGGAGTGATTGGTGTTCCTTTCTTTATTTTTGAATCCGTCTTTTCTATTTCTGTTTTCATAATTTTTGCAACATATTTGTCTCCTTCTTCATGAAGGTATTTTGCACATTCTTTACTATCATTTTCCAATACTCCTGGTATGGATTGTGCTTTATCTACATTATCAAAATATCTTGCAAAATATCTGAATTGGTCAATTACTAGTTCTTGATCATTTCCATCTACATTTTCGATTTCGATGTCTGTTCCTGGTACATATGTACCTATTGTTGGTGCAACTGAACCTGTTATTTTTAATTTGTTTCCTGCTTTTATCTCTCCGTCAAATTGATAATCACAGTGTGTTCTTAATCCTGTTAAAGTATCAAGAGCATTTTGTATTTTTTTGCTCCATAAAGTTTGTTTAAAAACTGCTACTGACATGTTTTACTCCTCCTTATTTTTAAACCATTGTAGTCTTGATTTATCAACAATTTTCATTATATTAGGGTCATTTAAATCCTCGTCCGTTAGTTTGTCAAAATCTTCTGGACTATAATAGTTTTTTATTTGTTTTATTGTGCTTGTATTTTTTGCACTTCCAGGGCTTTTAGGTCTTTCAACCTTTAAATTATTCATTTGTTTATATATGTCTACTATTTTTTCAATTGGTGTGTTAATATTGAATTGTTGTCTGAAATCTGTAAATTCTTTAGTATTTAAAAGTTCTGTTTCATATCCTTTATTTTTTAGACTTTCTACATCTCTTATATTTATAAGTTCTTTACACAATTCATTAAATAGTACTTTATCTCTAAATGTCCTTTTTTCTTCTGGAATACTTGCTATTCTGTTTGCTTCTATTTCCATTTCGTTTTTTCCAAATGAAATAATTTCTCTTGCGTCTGCCTCAGCAAGAATTTTCTCATCTCTTTCTGAATAAGATGAATTTTCATTATATGTAGGAATATTAATTCCTTGTTCTTTGTAAAAATTAGATGCTTTGCTAATAGCTTCATCTATGTTATCTACTCCTAGTCCAGTTTTCATAATATTTTCTAATTGTTTGTATTTAGATAATTCTTTATTTTGTTCTTTTTCTCTTTTTATTCTGTCTCTAATAACTCTTTGCTCTACTTTTTCTTCAAAAAGTTTATTTGCTCTTTCTGTTATTTCTTTTTCAATATCTTCTGGGCTATGTTGCACTACTTCTTGTGCAGTGTCTACTTCTTGCTCTTGTACATCATTATTATTTTCATTGATGTTTTGAGCTTGTTCGTCTCTTTCTGATGTTTCAGGTACATCTTCTTCTACAATTAATTCATTTTCTTCGTTCATTAAAAACCTCCCATTTTAAGTCTGTCGACTATATTTCCTTGACTATCTGATTATCCCCAGAACATGTTTTGAGGCATAATAAAAAGAGAGATTATATCTCTTTCTTGTAAATATGTTTCTGCTGTAAAAACATAATAAATTGAAAATCTTTTAATTTTCTTTTCTTCTCTATCACATCTAGAAGCTCGAAAATATATAATTTGTCGACTTGATTATATATTTCTAGAAAGAAGTGTTTTCATCACTCGCCACTATTATTTCTTGTTGCTTTTTCGACTGCTCCGCATTTTTTGCATATGTATTCTATAGTATCTTTGTTTACACTTTTTACTAACATTTCAACTAATTGGCATTTTTTACATTTCATTTTGTCCTCCTAATTGATTTATTATATTGCTATTAATATTTTCTCCTTGTTGTGCAATATTTTCTACTGTATTGCTGTTTTGCTCTTGAATTGTCATTCTTTGATTCATTTCACTATTTATTTTATCTGCCTGCATTTGCATTTGTGTTAATTTTGCTTGATTTTCTTTTCGTCTTTGTATTATCTTCTCTAATACATTCTTAGGCATTACACTCCCTTGTGGTAATGCTTCTACATACTCTTCAAATGTTATTTTATCATTCATAAATAAATTTTCTAGTGATTGTTCTTTTGCATATCTGTCATATGGCGATGTTGGTGTTATTTCTACTTTTATATTTGGTTCTAATTTTTCTAAAATTTCATATGGTATAGTTCCTGGAATTTCAATTATATTTCCATTGCTGTCTTTTTGTTCATACATAACTGGCATTCCGTTGACTTCGTAAGTTTTCCATATCTCAAAACAAATTCTTGCTATATCTTCTATAAATGTTTTAGTATTTTCTACTTGCTCTGATAATGGTTGTTGGCTTGCTTGTTGTACTGCTAGAATTGCTTTTCCAGATGCTTTTGTTGGGTCTACATTTCCTGTAGCTGTATCTCCTGCTCCTTCTAGTTCTCTTGTGTTTGTTTTCATCTCTGCCGATAAGTTAGTTGCATCTGCTGACATGCTCGTAGGATATATGTATCCTACTGCTTTTTTTACATCATCTACAGTTGCTCCTCCTTTTACTTCTATTGCTCCTCCTACTGTTTTTAATGCGTTAGGGTTAGTTATTAAATCTTTATTATATACTAACTTCTGAAATGCTCCTATTTTTACTGATAATGCTCTTCTTGCATCTATTTTATTTATTTCAATTTGATTTGGTATAATTGGATTTACTGCTCCTATCCCTCTTGCAGAACCTTTTTTTATTTCCCAATTTATATGTGCAATTGGGTATAACCTCATTTTTGTTGGTATATCTTTTTCTATCTCTACTGTTCGTGTTGCTCTAGAATAAAAAACTTGTCCATCTTTTTTATAGTACTTAAGTAAAACTAAACACATTGGATTTATTTCATCTGTTATTCCTTTATATCCTGTTTGTTCTTGTGTTTCTGTATCTGATAAAATTAATTTAATTTTTTCTTCTTTTAGCCCTTCTTCTCTTGCCTTATTTCTTACTTCTTCTACTGGTTGTCTATATGATATTACTATGTATGGTTGACTTTGTATGTCTGGATTGTTCTCATTTCCATAATATATATTGTTTTTGTCTATAACTTCTATTGCTGCTTCTTTGTCAAAATATAAATGAACTATACCTTCATCGTTTATACAGGAATCTTTTATTGCTTCTCTTGTTTTTTTGTCCGCTTGTTGTAATTCCCATATTTTTGCAATATGCTTATTTAATATTTTACATATTTCTGTTAATATTTCTCCTTCTTTTTGATTAGTATAAAGATTAGGATTAAATACTATTTCATAGTAATTTTGATATATAACTCCTAATTTGTATTTAACTATAGGTTTTATGATATTGAATACTAGAGGTTGTATATCTCCTAACTTTGCTCCTTCCCATTGTTTCCCATAATAAAAGTTATAATTTTTTTCTGTGTCTGTATATAAATTCTTTGTTCTATTAAACATTACTCCTTTTTGGTATTCTGTCCATATAGTTGTTATATTTTCTTCATCATAATAATCCGATTTCAATTCCTTTTACCTCCTCTTGTCCTTCGCTACTTCCATTGTAATTTTCTATATTTTGATATATTTTGTTTAATTCTTCTAATTGTTCGTTAATTTTCTCTTTTTCTTTTTTATTTTGCATTTTTTCTTTTACTGTTTTAATCGGATTTGGTATAGCTGTCTCTTTTGTTGTTTGTTTCTTTTGTAATTTATATCCAACAAAAAATCCTACACATAAACATATAATGCATAGAATTGTATATATTAAATTTATCATTTATACCTCCTAAAAAACTTCTATTGTACTATTACTATCTTCTTTCTTTTCTTTTTCTAGTCCAAATTCAACTGCTATTTCTTTTTGTATTTTTTCTATATTCTCTATTTCTAAGCTCATTTTTTGTTGTGGTCTTATATAATGTGCGATTGATAATGCTAATATTAAATCATCATGATATCCTACTTCTGCCTCTGCTCTTCCATTTTTGTTTTTGATAAAAGATAACATTTCTATTAATGTTTCTTTATCATTAATTTTTTCAATTTCATCTTTTACTATTTCTTGGAGTAATGCTAATATTAATGGTCTTGTTATTTGCGTCGTTTTAAATCCATATGACTTCTCATTTTTTCCTGTATATGTATCTTCTTTTTCTCTTACATATAGGTTAGGATATTCTAATTCTTCTAATTTCTTTGTTGGATATGTGCTAAAGTTGTTTTCTAATGCTATTAATGCGTTGTTGTAATATATTCCTAAACAGTATGCTTGTTTTACATATTCTGTTTCGTCAAATTCTTGTTTTAATACCGCTACTTGTTCTCCTGTAATATTATCTAATACCTGTAATGTGAAATAATCTGAACCTTCTCCTGCTGTATCTCCCCCTATTACGTATGGTCTTCCTTTTGCTGGTTTTTTGTATATTTTTATATACCCTTTTTTATCTTCAGTGTATTTTATATCTTTTATTCGCATTCCTGTATATTTACATAAAAAATAACCTATTGTTATAGGTTGAATTATATGTCTTAGTCTATTAATTATATTTTCCTTGTTAAAATAGCATTTACCAGTTGATAGAAATGCTTCTTCTGGGCATATTGGATATTCTTGTTTAAAAGTATCTATATCATCTCCACAGTTATTTCTTATACACCATCTTCTCCATGTTAATTGTTCTAATGTCACTCCATATATTTTTTGTAATTCAAATTCTTCTTCTGTTAATTCAAACCCTGTGTATGGCATTTGATACTCTTCTAGTTCGTTCCAACCAATAAAAAGTGGATAAAAATCATTTTCGCCTGCAACTGCTTTATCCCACATTTCCTTGAAATATTCAAATCCATTTGCTGTACTTTCTATTATTATCATTGTGTCTGTAGATGTACTAGGTACTGCTTGAAACAATCCTGTTAGTATGTCTTTTTTGTTTCCTTGCCAAAATGCAAGTTCTGATAAGTGTAATGCTGTGAAAGTATCTGACCTCCCTATTCCTTTTCCTCCTGCTGTCATACATTTTATTTTACTGTCTAATCCTGTTCCGTTGCTGTTATTAAATACCAATTCTTTCGCATTAGACTTCTTTTGTTCTGGTTTTATAACGTCTGGAAGATATTCATACATTCTTTTACTCATATTAAATAAATTTGTTGTGCTTTCTTCTTTATGTGCCACTATTCCAGCATTATAATGATGTTTTGTCACTACGTTTTTAAATATTATTGCTTCTGTTTCTGTACTGAATCCCATTTGTCTAGCTTTTAATATTATTATTCTGATTGGTTTATTTTCACTATGTATTTTTTTTATTATGTTGTAATATTTTTCTTGTGGGGAATTAAATTTTAATGAAATTATTTCTCCGTTTTTGTTTCGTATTTTTATATACTCTTCTATGTATTGTTTAGTATTAATACTCATTTCCTTCAACTCGTTTCAAATATTCTTCATAAGTTCCATTAAAATTGGTATTTTCTTGTTTTTCTTTCCAATTATCGAAATTATTCGCTAAGCTAAATTTAGCTCCATTACAACCATCTTTATCAAAAAGTCTTTCTTCTGCATATACTTCGCATTTTCTTTTCGCTCGCGTTATCGTGTCAAAAAACTTCTCTTCTTTGCTGTAATTAAGTAGTGATTGTCTCGTCATATCTAGTGCATCTGCTAATCCTGATATAGTAAATGGTTTTACTTGTATTTTTATTACTCTTCCTTTTTCATCTATCGCTATTTTCCCATCTTTATTTGTTTTTGTTATATAACAGCTTTCAAAATATTTGTTTATTTTATATTGCATTTGCTCTGCTTCTGTGTATTTACGTGGTCTTCCTCCTGCTCTTTTTTTATTCATTTTATCAGCTCCCTATTTTATAGTGTTTTGTTTCACTTTCTGTACAGATTGTTTCATATTTACATTCTTTACACTTTTTATTTGTACATTTTTCTCTTCGTTTCTTTTCAAATAGTTTTTTTATTTTATATTCTTTTACTATTTCATCTGCTATTCTACTCATTTGTTCTCCTTTTTTTAAAATTAAAAGAGTTAGCTATAAAATAAATCTATAACTAACTCTTTGATAAAAAATTTATACGAGGTCTTATGCATAATATATAATAATGCTTATACTTATTATAACATATCAAAAACGCACGAAACGCACATTTTAAAAATTTTTTAATTTTTTTCTAGAAATCTATCATGTTTTACTCTCGCTGTGCTCTCCGAATCATAATTCATTGTATGTTGTATCTGTATCCAGTTCATACCATCTATGTATCTACGCTCTATTATTTGTCTTATATCGCTTCTATCTATTGTATTTATCCATTCTTCAATTTCAGTTTGCATATCTAATAATTTATCATATCTTTCTTGTAATACCGCTTCTAACTTGTTTAATTTGTGTTGTCTATTCCAATCTATCCCTCGAATTACAGTATGTCCTTTAAATCCGTTTTGAACAACATCTGCTATTAAATCACTTTGCTTTCTTATTTTGTCTATTCTTTTTTCTAAATTTTCTATTTCTTTTTTTAAGTCACAATATTGAATCAACTTTTCTTTCATTTGTGCCTCCTTCATTTTATTCGTATGTTGCTTTATTTATAAATGTTTTTAAATCTATATTACTTGACATTGTTATTTTATTTTCAATATTTTTAAAAATATTTTTTGTTAAAATATCAATTGTATTTTGTGCTTTAATTATTGGTATTTCTAATTGCTGTCTTATCTCTTTGTTGAGACTCGTGTCTATTATTTTTCTTGCCTGCCCCTGTATTTCTGTTGGTGGAATCCAATTAAAATCAAAAAAATTAAAAAGTTCATCATTTGTATGTGTTAGCCAAAAAACCGCTAATATTTCTTGTATTTTCTTTGGTGTTTTATGATTTAGTATGTAATTTCTTTGTTTATCACTAAAATCTTTTAATTTTATAGTATAGTCTATTGCTTCTAATATTTCTTTATAAGAATATATCTCTAACATTCTACTTTCATTTCTTCTTATTGCTTCTTTTCTCATCTCTTGCAAATTTGGTTTAGGATGTATATTTATTAATTTATAATATATATCTTCCGCTTCTTTATCAAATAATTCATTTATTACTTGATAACCTCTTCCTTCTCTTCTTGCAACAATCATACAACTTCTATCTTTTTCTTTTGAAATATCTATTCCTATTATTAATCTATCTTCCATTTATTTCTCCTACTTTTTTATTTTTATCTTCTATCTTTCTTTTATTTTTACAATAGATGCTATCATATTTTACATATGAAGAACATTTTTTATTGTTTAAACATCTATAACATTCTTTTCTTGATTCACTCATTTGTTTATTATCTCCATTTCTTTATATTGTTTTCTTAATTTTCTTGCTTTGTATTTTCTTCAATCTTCTTTTTCTTTTTTCTTGCAATTGGTTTTATTTTCTCTTCTATCTGTTTTGTTACTTCTTCTTGTATATCTTTCTTTGCTTCTATTAGTATTTTTGAGCTGTCTGGAATTATAGTACCTATGCATTCACTTAAATTTAATTCTTTAAATATGCTTTCTAATTGTTTTAATTCTGCTACTCTTGTTTTTATTGATGTTTGTAATTGATTAATAAATATTTCTTTTGCAATTCTATGTGTCTCATTATTAAAATCAAATTCATTTGTAGTAAACCAACTACTAGAAAAATAAATCTCTCCTCTGTCTATGTAAATAAAACTTCTATTATCCTTGTCTTTTTCTTTATCTTTTAATTGTATTGCATATATTAATTTTCCATCTCTAATTATCATTGTTTCATTATATTTTTTATTCATATTTCTTTACCTCTTTTCTTTTAAATATTTATACTTTTTCTACTAATTTTGCTTGGATTAAATCATATATTATAGATATCATATCTTTTGAAATTCCCATTTCATAATCACTTTCATATACATAAATTTCTCTTTCTTGATTTATATGTCTCCAATCACTGTTTTTTCTTCTTTCTAATATTTCTATTGTATTTATGCCATTATCGTATTTATAAAGTATTTCTGTATAATAATCTTCTTCACCATTTCTGTATTTGTATTTATGTGTCTTTTCTTTTTTTATTTCTTTTATAAATCCAAATTTTTCTAGTTCTTTTAAATTTACATTATCTTTTATTTTTAACATCTTTATCACTTCTTTCTTAAATATTTATATATTACTCTTTTTCATTTTCAATTTTAAGTACTATAATATATTTCTACAAATTCTTCGTTTTTATTGTTTAAAGGCAAATATACTATCCCATTTCCCCAATCTTCGCCAATCTGATGATATATTGTATATGTTCCATCTTTGTTTTTCTGTGCTGTTGTTGGTATTTCTTCTTTGCTTACAATATTTCCTACTCTATCTCCACATTCAAAGTCTTTGTATTTCTTTTCTATTATAGTTCCAACTTCTTCATATAACTTTTCATATTGTTTTTCTAACTTATTAAATTCCATTATTTTCTTCGTTTCTTGCTTGCTAAACATTTTCATCAATTCCTTTCAAATATCTATATATTACTCTCTTTATCCAAAATATAAATTTACTCGTTTTTTATAACAATGTTTAAAAGTATTTAACCACATTTCGTGCATATTGTATTGTTTCATAGTTCCATAATTGTGTCCTTGCATTTCTACTTTTAAATCTTTCATTGCATTATATATTTTTCTGCATTCTTGTGGTGTAAATTTTCCTTCGCAATCACTGTGCCATAAAAATATATCTAAATCATCATTGCATAGCTTATTCCATTCTTCTATTTCTTCTTTTGTTAGACATTCCTTAGTATCTTTTTTATATAATTCGCCTAACCTTTCATTATATGCTTTTGCTACTTTTTCTCTGTATATATTAAATGTTATATATCCACAATGATAACAATCTGTGTATGCTAATCCTTTAGCGTATACATCTAATCCCATTTTCTCACTTCTCTTTCAAATATTTATATATTACTCTTTCTACTTTTGCTAATGCTTCATAATTGCTTATATATTTTCCATCATACCTATGTCTTATATTGCTTCTTATTATTTTTATTTCTTGATTGTATTCTCTTTTATATATTTCTGCTAATTTACTTTTTGTTAATCCGCTTCTCCATAGCTGAATTATATCTTTGTCTTGCATTACTACACCTTCTTTAAGATATAGTATGTGTATTTTTAGATTTATTTATTTTTAATACTTTTTTCTAAACATTTGTGTATTTCTACTAGTATCTTATCTACTGTGTTCTTTTCTTTTATTGTTAAATTGTTATCATTGCATAATTCTCTTCTCTTATCTTTTATTGTTTCTATTAAATTTTTTATTATTTCTTTAGGCATAGAATTGTTTAATGCTTGTAATACTGTTTCTATTGCCTCTACATCTTCTGAAGATATTTTATTATAATTTATAGTTTTTTGTCTTGTTTTAAATGTTTTTAAAATTTCTTTTGCTTTTTCTAATTCTTTATTATCTGCTTTACTCATTTACTGTTCCTCCTTAATTTAGCCAATATTGTTTTATATATTTAAGTGTGTGTGGTCGGAAATGCCACCAATTATTACGACAATATATTTTTGCAAATATATAACCTATAATTTCATTCTTTATTGCATATATACTATTCATAGAACAACCTATTTTTTGTCCGTTTAATACTAATGTTTCAGTTTGTCCTGTTTCTTTGACTATATAATCATATTCAATATTAAATGCTTCACAAATAGGTTTTATTGTTTTTATAACTTCTGTTCTTTTTATATTTAGTTCATCTATTAAACTACTCATTCTTTTCTCCTTTCGCCATTTCTAAAATTTCTTTTGCATATTCTATTCTTTTCATAAAATGTATTTGATTTAATTTAATATTTGTATTATTCATTTCTTTTCTGTTTACTTCTATTTCTTTTTCTAAATAATTTATTAACTTTTGTCTGTCTTCTATATAGTCGTTTATTATATTATTTGCTTCATATAAATCCGCTTCTAATTGTTCTATTTTTCTTTGTATATACTTTTCTTTCTCTATTTGTATTCTTGATTGTTGATTTTTGAAAGCTATTTCACAAGCTGTTAATTCTTCTTTGTTTAATTGTTTTTCTAGTAAAATATTTATTATAATCATTACATCTTCTTTAAATTGTGATATTTCTCCATTTTCTCTTATTGCAGAGTAAATGTAATCTAATGCTCTATGTATTCTTAAAGCTAATGCTTCATCATCTATTTCTTCTTTATTTATCATTACTTCCTCCTAAAACTTTAAACATATATTAAGTAATGCTTTTTTATATTTCTCATTTTCTGCTTTTAATTGTCTTATTTCTGCATCTGCTTTTAAATATTCTTTTCTATAATCTAAGTCACAAGTTTCTTTGTTTTGTTTCATATATTCTTCATACTCTTCTAATTGTTCATCTATTTCATCTTCAGTCAGTATCATAGCTTTTCCTCGCTTTCCTTTCTATTTTTATAAAACTGAATAAAATCTTTTTCTAAGCATCTAACTTCTATATATTCTTTATATATCTTTAAATCTTGTATTTTCTTTTTACCTTCTTCTATCTCTATTAAATCTCTTACTTTATACAACTGCTTTTCTTTTGTTTTTGCTAATCTATTGTTGTCTGCTTCTAAACATTCCATTCTTTCTCGTTCTAAATTTTCTTCTTGTTCTTTTAATTCTTCTAATCTACTCATTTTATTATCCTCCTTATTTGTTATAATATCTCATATAATTATCTAAAAAGTTTTCTAATTCATCTGTGTATAGATTATCTCTTTTTAATTCTCTTTTTAGATTATTTATGTCTTTTATACTATTTTCGTTTTCTTCACTTAATTTATTTTCTAATTCTTGTAAATCTCTTTGTGCTTCTTCTGCATCCCAAATTATACTAGTTAATTGATTTCCTAATTCAAATATTTTTGTTCTTATATCTTTTTCCATTAGCTTTCCTCCTGCTCTATATTTAATATTTCTTTCAATATCTCTATCGTTGCATTTATGACATCTTTTTCTGTGTATTCGTACATAGTATTTGCGTGTTGTAAATATTCTTTATTTTCTTTTATTTTTTCTTCTATTTTGTATATTAAATTATTATATTTACTTGCTATATTGTTTCTATCTGCTAATATATTTTCTATTGCTTGTAATGTTTCTAGTCTATATTCGCTTACAAATTTTCTATCTTGCTGTTCTAAATAACTTTCTACTATCTTTATATCTTCTTCTATATTTGTTTTATTGTTCATTTTACACCTCTTTCTTAGTTATTCAATAATTCTTTATTATCGTATATATTGCCTATTACTTCTATACAGTCTGTATCTTCAAATAGTACATCAGAATTATCAATAGTTTGTTTTTCTGTTATATTAAAACAGCAATTACTTTCATTGTACTCTATTATTCCTTTGTTTATAAACATATCTCCTCTTCCGTTTTCAGTTGCCATTTCCCAATCTTCGTATAAAACTATATCTCCTTCATATATTTCTTTTCCGTTTTTGTCTTTTAGTCCTGTGTATTGTCCCACTGTATCTTCTAATACACTCCATGCTGTTTTATTTTTCTTTATCATAATTGCTATACCTTGTCCCCATTTTTCTTGAACTAAATCTCCAATTCTCCATTTGTTCATATAATCTTTTCCTCTAAATTTAATTTTTCTCATCTTTCTTCTCCTCTCTTTCATTCTCTGCTCTTCTTTTTACATCTTTTAAATTTCTTATTATTAATTTCTTTAAACGTTCATCTGTTGTATCGTATATATTATAAAATTCTATTAATTGTTCTATGTGTTCTATTACTGTTTTCTTTTTTGTGCTCATTTTTATTTTTCCTCTACTCTATTTTCTAACTCTTTTATATACTCTTTTTGCTCTGCATTTTCTTTTTCTAATCTCATATTGCTTAGACATATAAATGCACATAGTATTAAAATTAGTATCGTTATGACTTTATTTTTCATTATTTTCATCTACTTTCTCAAAAATTAATTGTTTGTGTGTTATGCCTTTACCAAACCAACTCGTATTAAACCAAACATTGTTTTTGTTTTTCATAAAATTTACTCTTTTATCTAAAATTATTAATTCTATTCCATTTTCTTTGTATAATTTGCCTCTCTCTTTACCTTCTAGTGCTGTGAGCGGTAACAATAGTAAAAACGGTTTATTATATTCGTAACATTTTTTTAAAAACTCATTTTTTAGAGAATATGGCGGATTAGTTATTATTGCATCAAAATCAAATTTTGCAGTCTGTTCTAAAAAGTCTATTTGTTCTTTATCTGTACTTATTACATTAAATCCATTTTCTTTTAGTATTTTTGTTATATTACTATCTCCAAAATCTGTACATTCCCAATAAGTTTTATTTTTGTCTAAATATTTTAAAATTGGATATATGGCTTCTTCTGGTGTATATAACTCATCATATTTTGCTCGTGTTATATAGTTAATCATTGTTTGCTTCATTTTTATTTTTCTCCTCAAATTCTTTGATTACTGCTTTTAAGCATTTGCAACATAATGCTAATTCTATTTTTCCACATTTTGTAAAACTATGTGGAAAAGGTACTATTCCTCCTTTTCTATCTTCTTGTTTTAAATCTAATCGTATTTCATCTCCACAATAATCACATTTTAAATACTGATATCTTTCAAGTACTTTTGCTTTTAATACATTACTTTTTGTCTCTTCTTTTATTTCTCGTGTGTATTTTGGAATCTTGTCTCTATTTTTAAATTTATTTATTTGTTCTACTATCATTATCTTAATTTCCTTTCAATTGCCATCAAATCGAAAAATATGTCTTGCTGTTCTTGCTCATTTAATTTATTAAATTCTTGGTCTTTCTGACACTCTGAAATAATCATATATTTTTTGTTTGGATGCTCATTTTCGATTTTCGCCTTATATTTATAAAATAAATTATTATAATAGTCTGGTCTTAGTCTATTTATGTCTGCGGTATTTACTCCGCTTTTTACTACTGTTTTCACTTCGCTTTTTACTACTATTTATACTTTCAAAAACGTAAGTATTTATTTTGTACTGATTTGGCGAACCTTTTTTACCTTTTTTATATATAAATAGTCCCGCTTCTAATAATTTATCTCTTATTTCTATAAGTGTAGCCTCTCTTTTTATTATCATAATTGCCATCAATCTTTGATTATCTACTGAAATCCATTCAACCCACCCACATCTATTGAATAGTCCAATTAGCTTGTACCACAGCAATTGTGATGAAGTTGGCAAATAATTTGTTTCGAGCCAAAGTTCGAAAGCATTTATTAAATCTATGTAACTCATTATTTTCCTCCATTATTTCTCAATTAGAGGCACTATTCCACATTCTTTCAATTTGTTGTATAAAAATAATCTGCCTTTTTGTGTCCATTCTGTATTTAATTTTGTTCCTGTTGTTCCATCATTTCTTACATAGTTTGTTGTTTTAGAATGCGTATAGCCACATCTTTGATATTTCTCATATAAAAACCATTGATTACTTTGTCTATATTGTATTTTTAAATCATGTAACTTTTTGTTAAATTCTATCGCAGACATTCCATAATCTTTCGCTATTGCTGTTACTGTTAATGTATTTTTGCTTTGTAATATCAAGTCTGTATAATCTGCTTTCGGTTTTAATTCTCCTATTATTTGATTTTTTTGAGTATTTTCTATTTGTAACCTTTGCTTTTCTTCTCTTTCTCTTTTTAAATCTGTTGCTAATTTTATTATCGTGTCTGGATTGCTTAATACTTCTTCTATTTTTTGTTCTGTTAAGTATGCTCCTTTTTTTCGTATATTCGGTAATACTTCACTTGTTACCCACTCAGTAAATCTTTCCGCTTCTAGTTTTCTACTTTGAAATATTACTTTATATAAATTACTCTCGTTTATAAATATTGCTTGATTTTTTCTTCCTAACTTATCGACGGTGTCGGTAGTAACGATACCGTCTTGATTTAATCTATTTCTACAGTCTCCAACATTTTTTATATCTAATATCTTGCATATATCTGCTAAACATACATATGCTATATTGTTTATATTTTTTGTTCTTATTTCGCCAAAATCTTCATTTTTAAATATTTGTAATTCGTTCATATATTATTTTTCCTTTCGTATTTTATAAAACATTCTTTTTAAACTCTGTCATAAATAATTCATGACCATGTATTTCCTCAAAAATCTTTTGAGCTTCTTGTTGATATTTTTCTCTCATGTTTTCATTGATTTTCCATTCTTGATGACATTCTCGGCAAATCGGTATTAATAGACCCCAAACCATACTTTTTATTCTATTACTGCCACCAAAAATCTCGTGTAAGTCATCTTTTCTCTTTTGTGTACAGATATAACATACTTTTAGATTATCTGTTAAAATGCTATATCGTTTACTTTCTAAATTCTTTAATTTATTTGATTTTTTCTTTAATTCTTTTATCTTCTTATACTCTTTGTATTTACAAGTTTTGCATTCTTTAAATTCAATCTTCTTTTTCTTTTGTTTGCAATATATGTACTTCTCATATTTCTTTGTTCTTATTTTTAGATGTATACATTGCATAATTATCTCCTCTTGATTTCTACTATTCTTTTTGCTATAATTAAGTAGAAATTCATATATTTATGTGTTTTTGAACTAGTTTTGTTTTGAACTCTGAACTAGTTCTTTTAATTTTTCATCTTCTATATTGTTTATTACAAACTCTAAATTATTCTCTATGTCTTTTCTTTCTGTTCTTTCTTTACTCAACTGTTTCAACAATATTAATGATAATTTTTCTCTCTGTTGCATTTTTAAATTATTTTCATTCAACTCTTTTATTAGTTGTAATTGTTCTTTGTTTTGATATTCACAAAACTCTATTATTTCTTCTAATATATCTTGTTGTAATTGATTTGATTTAATTTCTAATGTAGCTGTAATTACACATAGTGCTAAAAATATAATTGATAAAATATACATATTATTTCCTTTCTCGATTTTTTAGATCGTTATATTCTTCTCTTGTTATTACTATTTCATCTTGATTTACTTTTGTGTTTAATAAATTTGATATATCGTCACATCTTTCGTCTTTCATTTTCTATTTCTCCTTAATTAAAATTTCTAATATTCCTAATATTGTTATATTGATTGATTTTATTTCTGCTAATTCTTTTTTTATTTCTTCCATTTACAAATTCTCCTTTTCTTTTTGTAATTTATTAATTTTGCTGTTTATTTCTTTTAGTCTAATTTCTTTACTTTTCTCTTTTGCTAATTCTATTAATCCTTGTAATTCATATTGTGTTAAATTTGATAATGTTCTTAATGCTTCATTTTCTTTGGCTTTCTTTTCTTGTTTTTGCTTATTTTTGCAATTATCACATATTCCAAATTCATGTATACCTAAAGTTCTGCCACAATTTTCACAATGTATTAATCCTGGAAACGCTAAACTCATCTTCTTACTCCTTTCCTGTTTGTATTTATTTCTTTCAATAAGTCTTTTGCTTTACAAAATTTTAATATTTTTATTCTTTTCATATTATTTGCTCCTTTCTATGTTACTTTTATCATATGCTGTTCTATATATTGTTTCATTTTCATTTCTAGCCATTCGTTAAATTGTGTTGAAGAATTTTCGAGTGGTCTTTCTTTATTCCATTGTTTTATTTTTGCATCTGTCCAGCGAATATGCTGAAAAACACTATCCAACTTTTCAATCTTGTTTTCTAGCATATTGAATTTATAATTCATACATGCTTTTTTATAATCTTCTGAATTTACAATTTTTTTATAATCATCTATTGCAAATATTTTCATATAATTTTCCTCCAACTTCTTTTTTAATAAATTGTATTTTTCATAAATGATATTGCTAATATTGTTGTACTACTTACACAAAACATTATGTATAATACTGCTTGTACTGTAAATTTTAGTATTTTGTTTTTATTTAATTTTTTCATTTGTTTACCTCTCTTTCTATGAATATATCTGTTGCATAATTTCAAATGCTCTATCTAAATTAACTTTCTTTCCTCTTGTTCCAGTTTTTATAACAGCTTCTTGCATTTCTGGTCTTGCTATTATTCTATATGCTTGTGCTCTACTTAAGCTGTATTGTTCTTGAAAATCTTTTACTGTTATATACTTTATTCTTGCTTTTTCTTGTAATTTTGTTGCTGGCATTTTATTTCACCTCCTTTTCTTTGTTTTTGCTTTTGTTCGATATACTGACATTTGAAATTAAAAAAAATATCATCTTTTTTATAATTTAGTATCTTCTTTATTTGCAAAGCCATTTCCAATGATGGAGAAAAGTTTCCATTCTCATAACCTGTATATGTTGTTCTTGCCACATTTAACTTATTTGCCATGTTCTCTTGAGTATATCCGTCTCTTTTTTCTAATTTCAATAAGTTTATCTCTCATTTTTTACCTCCTTTTTTGTTTGATGTACTGACATTATATACTTTGTTTGTTTTGCTGTCAATAGTTTTTTTATTTTTTTTTGAAAAATGTTTGCAAAACTAACAAAGTGGTGCTATAATTTTATTGAAAGGAGTTGCTTTATGAGTTTTGGAATTAATTTAAAAAAAATTAGACAAGATAACAACTTAACGCAAGAAGAACTTGCAAAAAAAATCAACACTTCACGTTCAAATATTGCTAATTATGAAAATGATAAAAATATGCCTTCTGTTGATATTTTAGAAAAATTATCAAAAGAATTGCATTGTAGTATAGATTATTTGATAGGATTAACTTCTTACAAAAATCCCAAAAAGGATTTAGAAAAAAAGTTATATGAATTAGATTTAACAGAAAAGGAATTTGATACAGTTATTAATTTATTAACAAATGATAATAAAATTAATTTCTTATTTGAATTTCAAAAAAATAAAGATCCACAAATTAAAAAAATTACATTAGCATATAAAACTTGTTTGAGTATTTGTTGGGACTACTCTATTGAAGCTTTAAGTGATATTTCTAATTACGAGCATATTAAAACTATCCATGATAGTCCTAAGATGAAAAAAGCATTAGATGTTATAAATTCATTAGATAAAAGAAATATAATACACAATTATAATTCTCAACAAATCGATGATGTTTTTAATGAAGCGATGATAGGAATGTCAAAAAAAGATTATGAGAATTTAACAGAAACACAAAAAAAGCAAATAAGAGATTTTGCTTTATTTGTTAAAAATCAAAACGAGGAGAAAAAGTAATATGAAAAAATATGTAACAGCTATATTAATTGTAATTATTATATTTTTTTGTGTAGTTAGTATTTGGGCATATTTTACAGATTTTTTACAAAACTTAGGAGTAAGTTATAGTGTTTCTAATTTTCTTGGTTATATTTTTATTTTAATTCTGTCCGCATTGATTTACTTTTTTTTCGAATATATGGAAAAAGAAAATAAAAAAACAATACAAAAATTATTAACTTTAAGTACTTTAATAAATGACTTTGATTACAATAATCTTAATAATATAAAAAAGATTTATATATTTGATGATTCCAATTTTAAAATTGTTTTAAAAGATAATAATGATACCACATTAAATTTTAACATAAAAAACTTGCCTCAAACTCAACAAGAGTTAGTATTATTAGATACTAATATAATTATAAAGAAATGATTATAAACTTGTGCAATTTATACAATATATCTAAAAAGAAATAAAAGGAGATTATATATGAGTAATTTTACATACACAACTAGAAAAGATGGAAGATTGATGAAAAAAGTTACTGTTAATGGTAAGCCTAAATATCTTTACTCTAACAATAAAGATGATTTAGAAAAGCAATATATAGAAACAAAATATAATTCATATACAGGAAAACTAGAAAATAAAAGCATAAATTTAAAAGATTACGCAAAACATTGGATTGATTTGCATTCTATTAATATTGAAATACGTACTAAAAATGACTATGATTATATTATTGATTCTTATATTATTCCAAATTTAGGATATAAAAAAATAGCTGATATAAAGCAAAATGATATAAAAGAATTAATGAAAAAAATGGAAAAGACTCCTACAACAGCAAAAAAGACTTTACAACTTGTAAAAAAACTTCTTAATGAAGCTGTTGATGATGAGATTATTATAAAGAATGTCGCAAATAAGATTAAACCACCTAAAGTTATAAAAGATGAAAAAATGCCGATTTCTATTGATATAGATAATAGATTACTTTCATCTAAAAGTAAATATGCACCTTTTTTTATTTTTATGCGTTATACAGGTATGAGAAGAGAAGAAATCGTTCCTATAACTATAAATGATATTAATTTAGATAATAAAACTATTTGCATTAATAAAGCTGTAACTTTTTTACACAATCAACCAGTATTGAAAAAAACTAAAAATTCCAAAAATAGATATGTTCCTATCTTAGACATCATATATGATTTAGTAAAAAAACTTTGTGACGAAGCCCAAAAAGAAAAAAGAGAATTATTATTTGTAAAAGAATCAGATAGCTTAATGCTGACAGAAATAGCTATCAAAAGGCATCTTGAAAGTTTTTTATATGATTTAAATCTTACGTATGAAAAAGAACAAAAAGAAATTGACAATAAATTTGAACTAAATAAAGACAATAAAATAAAATTTACGTGTCATCAGTTGAGACACTCATATTGTACAATGATTTATTATTCAGATATAAAAATTAAAGAAGCTCAAAATTTAATGGGGCATTCTTCTGCTAAAATGGTATATGATATATATACACATCTAGATACCGTTAATAATAAAAACACTTTTGATAAAATGAATTGTTATATCGAAAACAGTATAAATTCTAACAAATCTTTAAAATATAAAAAAGATTTATTAGAACAAAATCTAATTGAATCAGCAAAACTAATAGAAGAATTAAAATCAGAAGGTATCGAATTACAAATTAATAATACTGAAACCGATATTATTAAGATAATTTCTAATATAAATGATGCTGTTAAAAACATTACTATCTCATAAAAGCAGTTGTCAAAAAAGTTGTCAAAATAAAAATATAAGTCTCAAAAATCAGTATTATCGAGACTTATATAAATTTAGAATTATTGATTACGAATCCGTTGCTCTACCAACTGAGCTATAATGGCATATAGATAAATTATCAAGATTTTGTAAAAACATCCCGTTGCATAGTTTACAAAATTCGATATTTCAAGGAAACGTAAAAATACGCATCCCTGAAACTCATTTATTTTTAAATTCAATATAAAAACATAACTAAAATATTGATAACACTATTTAATCACCTAAACAAATTCCAATATTTCTAGCTGTTTTAATTAAATTGTTATCCATTGTAATTTTTCTAATATTACTTTCAGCAGTATTACCTGACGCTGCCCCTACTTTTTTATTATTTCCAACAACATCCTCAAGTGTGACATAACCAAATTCTCCACCATGGTATGTAACTAAAACATTAAAAATTCCATTCATTGCAAGTTCAACAGCTTTAGCCCCATATTGTGTTGAAAGAACTCTATCAAATGCAGTTGGTGTACCTCCTCTTTGAACATAACCTAGAACTGTATTTCTTGACTCATAACCTGTCAAACCCTCAATATCATTCACTAGCTTGTCCCCTATTCCCCCTAATCTAATATTATCTAATCCGCTTCCACTATCTAATGTTCTTTTTATTACTATTTCTCCGTCTTTAGGTTTTGCTCCTTCAGAAGCTACTATTATAGAAAAATCTTTTCCTTCTTTTCTTCTTTCTTCTATCTTCTCTACTACTTTATTAATATCATAAGGAATTTCAGGTATTAATGCTATATCCGCCCCACCTGCTATTGCAGACTCTAAAGCTATCCAACCAGCATATCTTCCCATTACTTCTAATACCATTACTCTATGATGTGATTCTGCAGTTGTATGAAGTCTATCTAATGCTTCTGTTGCTACTGATACTGCTGTATTATATCCAAATGTCATTTCTGTATGTGCAACATCATTATCTATTGTCTTTGGAATTCCTATACATTTTACTCCTTTTAGTGAAAAATCCCTACTAGATTTTTGTGTTCCGTCTCCACCTAATGTAAATAAGCAATCAAATCCATCATCTTTTATATTTTGAACGCATTGATCTGATAAGTCTCTATATTCTACTTCTCCATTTTCTTTTTCAATTTTATAATTAAATACATTTGTATTATTTGATGTTCCTATTATTGTTCCTCCTCTGTGTAATAATCCTGATGCATTTGTTTTTGTATTTAACTTAACATACTCATTTTTTAGAAGTCCTTTATATCCTTCTATAAATCCATAGCATTCTATTCCATTTGTCTCTGCTGTTTTTACTATCGCTCTTATTACTGCATTTAATCCTGGAGCATCTCCACCATTTGTTAATATTGCAATTCTTTTCATCTTTACGTTCCCCTTTCAATTTTTATTGTGCTCATAAAAATTATTACATTTTGCACAACAATTTAAGTTTTGGCTTGTGCGGATGCTAAGCGTCTGTACAAGTATCACTTTTCCATTATATATAATTTATTTTCATTTTTCAATACTTAATTTTGAAAATTTGTAATTAATTTCGCAAATCTAAAATTAAGATACTTTTCCATATTAACTACTATTCTTTACTTGCCAAAATATTATATACGATTTTAATTTTTTTTTGTTTGATGTAACACAATTTTTGATTATACATATTATATATCATAACCAGAGAGGGGGGAAACAATATGCCAGAGAACAGAGGAGGATGCGGATGCGGTTTCGGTTTTGGTGATGACTGCTGCTGGATAATCATCTTAATACTTTTAATATGTTGCTGCTGTGGTGGTAATAGAGGTGGATGTTGCTAATTTATAGCTATAATCCAAACTATTAATCTCATTACACATAAAAACGTGCTATCTTAGCACGTTTTTATTTTATTAACATACTATAAATTGGGGTGATATAATGAAACTTAATTCGTCAAGTTCTAATAAATCCGAAACTGTTTTTGATTGTCCTTTTAATGAAATTCACGATTACTGTATAGCTTTAGGTGGAAATCCTAATGTTGGTAAGTCTACTATTTTTAATAATTTAACTGGTATGCATCAACACACTGGTAATTGGGCTGGTAAAACAGTTAGTAATGTTTCTGGTACATGTTCTTATTTAAATAAAGATTTTCTTTTAGTTGATATTCCTGGTACATATTCCATAATGTCCAATTCTCAAGAAGAGCAAATTGCTCGTGATTTTATTTGCTTTGGTAAACCTGATGTTACTATTATTGTTGTTGATGCCACATGTTTAGAACGTCAACTTAATTTGGTTTTTCAAACTATGGAAATTACTAATAATATTATTGTATGTGTTAATCTTCTTGATGAGGCTCAAAAAAAGGGCATTTATATTGATTTGAAATTACTTTCTAAGAAATTGGGAATTCCTGTTGTTGGAACTATCGCAAGAGATAAAAAAACATTAAAGCATTTGCTTGATACTACATACAAAGTCTGTACTAGTAAGATTAAACCTTCTCCTATAAAAGTTTCTTATAATGATTTAATTGAAAATTGTATTTCATATGTTTCTTCCAAACTTTCTATATTTTCTAATATTCCTACATACTTATATAGATGGGTTTCTTTAAAATTATTGGATGATGAACCTATTATTATAAAATCAATTGAAGATAATTATAACGTTAGTTTTGATGTTTTAAATGTTAATGAAATTAAAAATTATTGTTCTAATGTATTTAATTATAATGTTAACACAGCTAATTTTAAAGATGATATTGTTTCTTCTATTGTCTCTTATGCTGAGTCTATTTGCAGTAATGTAATTACATTAAAACATAATTCTAATTCTTCTTTAGATAGAAAATTGGATAAAATATTAACTTCTAAAAAATTTGGGATACCTATTATGCTCCTTTTCCTTGCACTTATCTTTTGGATTACTATTATTGGTGCTAATTATCCATCTCAACTTTTATCTGATTGTTTTGCTACTGTTCAGGATAAATTGCTTACTTTTGCATCAAATGTTGGTGCTCCTACTTGGCTTTCTGATATGCTTATTTTAGGTGTCTATCAAACTTTAACTTGGATTATCGCTGTTATGCTACCTCCTATGGCTATTTTCTTTCCTTTGTTTACATTCTTGGAAGATTTAGGATATCTTCCTCGTATTGCTTTTAATTTGGATAACTTCTTTAAAAAGGCTTGCACTTCTGGTAAACAAATGATTACCATGTGCATGGGTTTTGGTTGTAATGCATGTGGTGTAACAGGATGTAGAATAATAGATTCTCCAAGAGAACGATTAATTGCAATTTTAACCAACAGTTTTGTGCCTTGTAATGGAAGATATCCATTTTTGATAACTATTGCTACTATCTTCATAGCTAGTCAGTTTACTGGATTTGGTGCTTCTATATTAGCAACTTTATCTGTTGTTATTGTAATAGTTTTAGGAATTTTAATGTCACTTATTATTTCAAAAATATTATCTCACACTATTTTAAAAGGTATCCCATCTTCATTTGTATTAGAGCTTCCACCTTATCGTAAACCTCAATTTGGCAAAATTATTATACGATCAATTTTGGACAGAACAATTTTTGTTTTGAGCAGAGCTCTAGCTGTTGCCGCACCTGCTGGACTTGTAATTTGGCTTTTTGCTAATATTGGATTTAATGGTGTTTCTTTGCTTAATATAATTGCTAACTTTTTAAATCCATTTGCTAAATTGATGGGCTTAGATGGTTATATTTTAACTGCTTTTATTTTAGGTATCCCAGCTAATGAAATTGTTTTACCTCTTATTTTGATGTGCTATTTGGGTGGAAATTCTTTGACCAATATATCTGATAACTTTGCAATTGGTTCTATTTTGATAAATAATGGTTGGACTTTGCTTACTGCTATTAATGTTATGATTTTTACTGTTCTTCATTTTCCTTGTACTACCACTTTACTTACAATAAAAAAGGAATCTGGTAGTTGGAAATGGACTTTAATTGCTTTTCTTCTTCCTACTGTTTGTGGAATTGCTATTTGTATGTGTACTAATATTCTATTTAGTTTATTTATTTAACAATATTCAAGAAGTCCAGCTTTTGTTGAGCTGGACTTCTCTTGGCATCGGATTCATTTCAAAATTCATATTATTTGTTTGTTAAAAATGTTATTACTTGTTTTGTATTAAATTTACAGTTTTGTAATGCTTCTACTAAAAAATATGTGTCTACAATTTTTTCTAATACTATTTTTATTACTTTGGCACTGCATGCTGGAATAATAATCCATGATAAAGCAACCATTATTGGTGCTGTCTCCATCATTAATTTTGCCCAAGCAGTCATGCATACCATTGTTAGTATAAATAATAGTATCACAGATATTACCATACTTATTACACATATTAAAAGATTAATTGCCTTCCGATGTTTTTTGAAAAAATTCTTTCTCGTCATTCTTTCTTCCTCCTAAAATAAATTATTCTAATAGAAACAGTTGCCATTGCACTTGGCAAAATGGTAAAACTACCTATTTACATTATACTATATTAACAATATTATGTAAATAAGTAGTTTTTGATTTGCCATCATTACATTTAAATGTTATAATACTTCAAAATAAATTAAGGAGTTAAAAAATGTTAACTATAAATGAAATAAAAAAAGTTGTACATGTAAAAGTTATTAATGGAAATGAAAATGCAAAATTAAAAGATTTTAATATTAGTTGTAATAATCATTTTAAAAATGAATTTTATCTTCCAGTATCTTTGCATAAAGATAGACATCAATATATTATTGATGCTGTAAAAATGGGAGCAATAGGTTTTATGATTAGTTCATCTTGTGAAAACTATCAAAAAATTATAAATGAAAGTAAAGAAATTAATCCTAAAATTATTATATTAGAAGTAGAAAATGTAAATGATGCTTTGTATAAAATGGGAGAATATAATAGACAAAAAAATATACATATTCCTATAATTGCGGTAACAGGAAGTGTTGGAAAAACTAGCACTTGTGAGATGATTTCTAGTATACTTAAGCAAGAAATTTTAACTTTTTCAGATACACGAAATAATAATACAAAATTATTGTTATCCCTTCTTCTTCTAGATATTGATAAATATAATCTTGCAGTTTTAGAAGCTGGAATTGCAAGTAAAAATAAGATGGAACCAATATCTAAATTATTAAAACCTTCTATCGTTGTTATTAATAATATAGGTACAGCACATATAGGAAATTTAGGAAGTAAAAAAAATATACTTAAAGAAAAAGTTTCACTAACTAAATATATGAAAGATGATAAAATAGTATTTTTGAATAATAATGACTCACTACTTCAAAATTTACTATTAGATAAACAATATAAGATTATTAAATATAGCATTGATGAAGCATATAATATAGAGCAAAATAACAATATATTAAAATTTAATGCACAAGTATATGGAAAGCCTGTAGATTTTGCTATGAATGCATATGGTAATCATAATGTCTCTAATGCTATTTGTGCTATTAGAATTGCTGAACTTTTACATATTAATGTTGAAAATATTGTTAAAGGTATTGAAGAGTATAAAAATGTTTCTAGAAGATTTAATGTAATAAAGAAAAATGGTTTTACTATTATTGATGATACTTATAATGCTAGTTTAGCTTCAATGCAAGCTGGTCTTAAAAGTGCAAATAATATACCAAATTGTAAAAGAAAAATTGCCGTATTAGGCGAAATGTTGGATCTTGGTGATTTTTCTCAAGAATTACATTCTCAGGTTGGTGAAACTTTTGCAAGTCTTGATTTTGATATCTTACTTACTCAAGGCGAAAATGCAAAATATATTTGTGAATCTGGTAGAAAGTATATTAAGACTAATGAAGTTATGCATTTTAAGAATCAAGATGATTTGATTAATAAATTATTGAATATCCTCTCTAAAGGCGATTTGATTTATTTAAAGGCTTCTAAAAAAATGCAATTTGATACTATTGTTCATAAACTATTGGAAACCATCTTATAGTAATAAGTGTTAAAGGATAACATATAAAATTATTTTATCCCTTACGTAAATTACAACTGCTTATTTTTAAGCGTTTAATGTAGGAAAAGAGCATGTTACCCATTGCCCTTTTCCTACATTTGTTTCTTATTGACACTGTTCTGGTTACACTTACTATTATTTTTTTATTTTTTACGAATACTAAAAGTTCCTCTTTTGCCACTCCAAAAAAATCTAGTTTCTGACATACCGAATGATTTCTCTAAGAATACTTGAACATGTATGCCCTCCTCGTTCAGTTTTTTGCCAATTTCTGGATATATTGGCTTTAGAATCATTGTCATTGTGTCATTCTTTTCCTGTGCCTTTGCAATGGCTTCTTTGGCATCATTATACTGATGTTCTCCTGCAGTTCTTCTTGCATCAACAGCCTCTATAACCTTGCTAAGCTTAAAATCAAGCCCTTTTTTGTTTTCAAAGTTATATTCAGGTGCTACAATTTGCCTCATTCTGCCATCTTCCGCATTGAACCATGTTATTGTACTGTGAACATCACCTCGATTAATTTTTACATCGAATCCATGTTCTGCAAGAAATACAATAACTTCTGAACACAGCCGTTTTTCATATACATATGCATATACCCAGCCATAATTCATGCATTTACCAATCTGCTCCATTGCGATGTTATAATCGCTTGTGATTCGGTTTTTGTTTGTCATAATAGTATTCTCCTTTGCTTTTAATTTTTATGATGTTTTTTACTATTTCAATGAGACAACTTTGATTTTTGCTACTAATCATATAGCAATAAATCGAGAAAGTATTCTCAATATAAAAGAATAAATTTCTATATTATAATTATATCATAATTTGCATAAAATGTAATGACCTTAATAAAAATAAAAAAAAGCGGTAATACCAATGATTACCACTTTGTATATAGGTTTTTGACCTCTTGCCCAAATGAGCCATTTTTTATCTCTTACTAAATTGTGGTGCTTTTCTAGCTTTCTTAAGACCATATTTTTTACGTTCCTTCATTCTAGAATCTCTTGTCAAGAAACCATTTGCTTTTAATTCTGGTCTATATTCTGCATTTGCTTCATTTAAAGCTCTAGCAATACCATGGCGAATAGCTCCAGCTTGACCTGAGAAACCTCCACCACAAACTTTACAAACAACATCATACTTATCTAATGTATTTGTAACTGTTAAAGGTTGTTTTACTATTACTTTTAATGTTTCTTCTCCAAAAAATTTATCTAATTCTTTACCATTTACAGTTATATTTCCTTTACCTTCTATCAATCTAACTCTAGCGATTGAACTTTTTCTTCTACCTGTACCATAAAAAACTATTTTTTTATCTGCCATTATTGTACTTCCTCCCTATCTAAAAATTCCATATTTCTGGTTGTTGAGCTTGATTTTCATGTTCACTACCAGCATATACTCTTAATTTTGTAAGACTTTTTCTTCCTAAAGAATTGTGTGGTAACATTCCTTTTACAGCTAACATCATAGCTTTTTCTGGAGTTTTTTCCATCATTACTTTGGCAGAAATTTCTTTCATTCCTCCAATATATCCTGAATGATGTCTATAAACTTTTTGATTTATTTTGTTTCCTGTTAAAATTGCATCTTTACAATTTATTATTATAACATGATCACCTGTATCTATATTAGGTGTAAATGTTGGCTTATGTTTTCCTCTTAATAATTTTGCAGCTTCTGTTGCTACTCTACCCATTGGTTTGTTAGCTGCGTCTATTATATACCATTTTCTTTGAATTTCGCTTTTTTTAGCACTATATGTAATATTATTCATGGTAATATTAAACCTCCTATTTTTATATAATATTTATATATGAAATTTAAATATTAAACTACCGGGGAGAAGTTTTATATTCAAATCATATTTATACATAATACTGAATAATTTTAATACAAAATAAGCAGTTTGTCAATATTTTTTCTTAAATTTATAAACAGATTCGCTTAATTTCATAAACAAATTAAAATTTATAACAATCTTTTATATATTTTCTCAAAAAGATGGAGGTAAAATGAAAAAAAAACAAAAAACAAGTGGATTTATGCAAGGCATCTTTATTCTAATATTTTCTCAAGTTCTAATAAAAGTCCTAGGTCTAATACATACTTTATACTTAACTAATAAAAATGGATTTGGAGATGTTGGTAATGCTATCTATTCTAGCGGTTACCAAATTTATTCTCTTTTATTAACTGTTTCTTCTATAGGTGTTCCAAATGCAATATCAAAATTAGTTTCTGAAAGAGTTGCAGTTGGAAATCATCGTGGCGCAAATAAAATATTTAAAGTAGCATTAATCGTTTTTGCCTTTATAGGATTACTTGGAACCCTATTGCTTTTTATTGGAGCTTCTACAATTGCAAATATATGGTTAGAAATCCCTGAAGCAGAAATGACATTAGTTGCCCTTTCTCCTGCAATATTCTTTGTTGCCATCTCTTCTGTTATGAGAGGATATTTTAATGGAAGAAAAAATTTAGAAATAACAGCAAAAACGCAATTTATTGAACAATTCTTTAAAACTGGTTTAACAATCTTAATTGTAGAATTAATTGCTATTTTTACTAATACCTCTACTAAATTTATGGCAGCTGGTGCAAATGTAGCAACTACACTAGCAACGTTTTCAAGTTTCTCTTATTTAATACTTTATTACAAGCAAAAAAGATCTGAAATTGCTCGTGAAATTGTCTCTACAGTAAATTATAAATATGAAAAAGTTGGTATTATTTTAAGGAATGTCTTACTAGTGTCTGTTCCAATGACTATTAGCTCTATTCTCTCCTCTATTACTAAAAATATCGATGCCTTTACTGTAAATAAAATACTATCTACATATTTGCCTACTCAAACAGCTATTGAAAAATATGGTATTTTAAGTGGAAAAATTGAAACTCTAATTGCTCTTCCCTTGTCTTTTAACATGGCTTTTTCAACTGCACTAATTCCTACCATATCTGCTGCAATTGCTAAAAAAAATATAGAAACTGCAAAAAACACTTCTTCTTTCTCTATTCTAATATCCATATTAATTGGTCTTCCTTGTACAATTGGCTTTTGTATTTTTGCTCAACCTATTCTGAACTTATTATATCCAAATGCTAATAGTGGTGCTCTATTATTACAAATTGCCTCAATTTCAATTGTTTTCTCATTGCTTATACAAACTACTAATGGCGCACTTCAAGGTTTTGGAAAGCTCTTTATTCCTACCTTTTCTTTAGGAATTGGTGTTATTATAAAATTAATTTTGAATTTGACTTTACTAAAAATGCCATCATTAAATATATATGGTGCTTCTATTGCGTCTGTATGCTGCCATATTGTTGCATTTACAATAGCATTTATTGCTTTAAATAAAATTGTAAACTTAAATATTTCTTTTTCGAAATTTATTTTTAAACCTATTATTGCCAATTTAATTATGGGAATCTGCTCATTTTTCGTTTTTGTAACACTTAATTGTATATTAGCAGAAAATTTGGCTACAATAATATCAATCTTATCAGCTATAGTTATATACTTTATTTCAATTATCGTTTTACGAATTTTTACAAAAGAAGAACTTTATTTATTGCCATTCGGGAAAAATTTTTACTTTTTTCTAGAAAAATTAGGAATTTATTAAAATTTTAGAGGGATTTTATCAAACTTTGGCGAATAAAAGTAATTAGTAGTGTAGATACTGCCTAACATAGCTATCTAATACTACATAAAACATAAATCTTATAGGAGGTAGTAAAATGAACAAAGCTGAATTAGTAGCAGCAGTAGCTGCAAAAACAGGTGCAACAAAAAAAGCAGCTGAAGAATCTGTAAACGCATTTGTTGAAGTTGTAACAGGAGCACTTAAAGGAGGAGACAAAGTTCAATTAGTTGGATTTGGTTCTTTCGAAGTTAGAAAAAGAGCAGCTAGAAAAGGTAGAAATCCACAAACTAAAGAAGAAATAAAAATACCTGCATCTAAAGCTCCAGTATTCAAAGCTGGTAAAGCATTAAAAGATTTAGTAAACGGAAACTAATTTTTATTGATTATATAAATATATGAAAAGTAATAAGTGGTCTAATACTAGACCACTGTTTTTTATTGTATTAAAAAATCGAATCTTTTCTGCATGTATGCACATCCAAATCCTCAATTTTGCAACTGCACACTTTTCTTATAACTTCAGAGTAATCCGCCTTTAATTATCTTTTTTCTTTTTTTTATCCTTATTTCTCTCTTCTGGTATAACAATATTTTTAGGTTTATCTTCTTCGTCTTTTGGCTTTACTGTATTAATATTTTCATATAATGGTGATATTTCTAGTGTTGAACCGTCATCTTCTGATATTATTTCTATTTTCTTTTTATTATCATTTTTTTCAGACATTTTTAAATAACCTCCCACTTTCTTTATAATATAATAATATCATATTATGTAACAATTTACAATAAAAATATAAATTTTCATTTGTACCACTATATTATAGACTTTTTCAATAAATCTATTTTATTTTTCCTCCACCAATTACAATATCATCAATATAAAAAACTGCTGACTGTCCAGATGTTGGTGCCCTTTGAGGTTCATTAAAAGTTACTTTAATATTTCCATCATCTAACTCTTCAACTAAAGATTCTGCTTCCTTCTTTGAATATCTAATTTTTGTTGCAACTTTTTTAGGTAATTCAACGTCTACTAACCAATTCACGCTTTCAACAATAATTTCCTTTTGATATAGTTCCTCTTCTCTCCCAACAACTAGTTGATTTTTTTCTTGATTAAATCCTATAACAAATAATGGTACTTCATAAGCTATACCTAATCCCCTACGTTGACCAATTGTATAATTATATAAACCTGTATGTGTTCCTACTATTTCTCCATTTTTTAAAACTATCTCTCCATATTTTCGCACTACACTATTTTTCTCTAGAAATTCTTTATAATTTCCATCTGGTATAAAACATATATCTTCGCTATCTGGCTTATTGGCTACTGGTAAATTGTGTTTTCTTGCTATTTCTCTTATTTCATCTTTATTATTAAAATCACATAATGGAAATATTATTTTATCCAATAAGTTATGTGGAATATCATATAAAACATAGCTTTGTTCTTTTAATAATGCATTTGATTTTTTTAAAACATTTTGATGATATTTTTCATCATACTCTATTTTAGCATAATGACCTGTTGCAATATAATCACACTCTAATTCCTGTGCTTTTTCATACATTTTTCCAAATTTCAGATATCTATTACATTCTATACAAGGATTTGGAGTTCTACAATTCTTATATTTTTCTATAAAATCTTGAATAACATATTTATTAAATTCTTCTTTAAAATTTATTGTATAATGTGGTATTTGTAAATAGTCACATACTCTTTTAGCATCTGAACTAGAAGAACTGCTACAGCAACTTCCATCTATCTCTCCTTCAAATAGTTTCATAGTAATACCGATTACTTCATATCCTTGCTCTTTCAATAAAATTGCTGCTACACTGCTGTCTACTCCCCCACTCATTCCTAATAATACTCTTTTCATATTCTTCACTCTCTTTTTTTGGGTTAGTGGGTCAGTGGGGACGTTCTTTGTGACACACTGACACACTTTTATTTATAATATTTTTCATATAATTCTTGTCTCGCAATACAATCCTGGATTATGTGTGTCACAAAGAACGTCCCCACTGACCCAAAAAATTATAAATGCAATACTCTTGACTTAATCTCCTTAGTTTTTCCTATGTTCCAAAAATTCTCACCTAAATATCCACATGTTCTTCTCGTAACATTCATTTTATCATGGTCTTTATTCCCACATTGTGGACATTCCCATTCATTATTATCATTTATTAGTATCTCTTCATCATAACCACAAATATGACAATAGTCAGATTTGGTATTAAATTCAGCGTATTGTATATTATCATATATATATTGTACTAAATCTTCAAGTGCTGTTAAATTTTTAGACATATTTGGTATCTCTACATATGATATTGCCCCTCCTGTTGATAATTTCTGGAATTCACTCTCAAATTTTAATTTACTAAATGCATCTATTTTTTCTCTTACATCTATATGGTATGAATTTGTATAATATCCTTTATCTGTTATATCTTGTATACTTCCAAATTTTTCTTTATCTATTCGTGCAAATCTATAACATAAACTTTCTGCTGGTGTTCCATATAATGCAAATCCTAATCCTGTTTGTTTTTTCCATCTTGCTGTTGTATCATTTAAGTGTTTCATTACTTTTAGTGCAAATTCTCTTCCTTCTGGTGATGTTTGAGATACCCCTTTCATCGCCTTTGTTACTTCATATATTCCTATATACCCTAATGATAATGTTGAGTATCCTCCTTTTAATAATTTGTCTATCTTTTCTCCTGGTTGTAGTCTTGCTATTGCTCCATATATCCAATGTATTGGGCTTACTTCTGCAGATGTTCCTAATAATGAATAATGTCTACACATTAATGCTTCCTTACATAATTCTAATCTCTCATCTAATATTTTCCAAAATTTGTCTTCATCTCCGTCTGCTATTATTCCTATTTGTGGTAAATTTATGCTTACTACTCCTTGATTAAATCTTCCTTCAAATTTATATTTTCCATTTTCATCTTTCCATGGTGATAAGAAACTTCTACACCCCATTGGACTAAATACATTTCCTTCATAATTTTCACGCATTTTTTTTGCTGATATATAGTCTGGATACATTCTTTTTGATGAACATTTTATTGCTAATTTTGTTAGATAGTCATACTCTCCTCCTTTTAAGCAATTATGCTCATCTAATACATATATTAGCTTTGGAAATGCTGGTGTTACATATACTCCTTTTTCATTTTTTATCCCCTGATATCTTTGCTTTAATATTTCTTCTATTATCATTGCATTTTCTTTTATGTATTCATCATCTTTTTCTAAATTTAAAAATATCGTTACAAATGGTGTTTGTCCATTTGTTGTCATTAATGTATTTATTTGATACTGTATTGTTTGTACCCCTTGTCTTAGTTCTGTTTTTAATCTTGTTTGTGCTAGTTCCTCTATTAGCTCTTCACCTAATTTATCTTTATATTCATCAGTTAATTCTTTTTTAAATCTATTGTAACTTTTTCTTAGGTATTTTCCTAAATGTTTTATATCTACTGATTGTCCTCCATATTGGCTACTTGCTACTGATGCTATTATTTGTGTCGCTATTGTACATGCTACTTGAAATCCCTTTGGCGTTTCCATCAATTTTCCATTCATTACTGTTCCATTGTCTAACATGTCTCCTATATTTATTAAACAACAATTGAAGATTGGTTGTAAATAATAGTCTGCATCATGAAAATGTAATATTCCTTCTTCATGTGCCTTGGTTATTTTTTCTGGTAATAACATTCTTTTTGTTAAATCTTTTGATACTTCGCCTGCGATTAAGTCTCTTTGTGTTGATGCTATTATTGCATTTTTATTTGAGTTTTCTTGCATTACTTCTGTGTTTGTTTTTCTTATTAGACCTAATATTGATTCATCTGTTGTATTTTGTTTTCTTACTAATGCTCTTGTGTATCTGTATACTATGTATTTTTTGGCTAATTCATATTTACTTAATTCCATTAGCTTTTCTTCTATTATATCTTGTATATCTTCTACTAGCATTCTCTTCTTGTTTAAATTTTCTATATATTCTATTATCAATTTTATATCCTCTTTACTTGCTCTTTCACTTCTTCTTACTTCTTGATTTGCTTTTTCTATTGCTACTACTATCTTTTGTCTATCATAATCTACAGCTCTTCCATCCCTTTTTATTATTTTCATTTATACTTCCTCCTTGTTATTTTATATTGTCATTATATATCTAATTTTGTTTTTTGCTGTTGCAAAAGCAACATTTTTGTAATATAATGCAAATGTAATATTTTTGTAATAATTTTGTAATATTAGGAGTTGTTGTTTATGAATTCATCTTCTGAAGTTGGCTTATTTGTAAAGAATTTTGCTAATCATTGTTCTAAATCAGATATTAAAATTTTTGTTAAAAATGATATAATTACAACTTATATTGAAAAAAGAAATCAGGTTTGTATTCTTATTGATGGTGAAGCTGATTTAATTCGTTATGATTTTAATGGTAACAAAACTATCATAGATCATTTTGTTAAAAATGATATTTTTGGCGAAATCTTTTATCCTACTAATACTAATAATGAATTGTTTGTATTAGCTAAAAAAAATTGTAATGTTTTATTTTATATTTATGATGATTTGTTCTCTAAGTGCAAAAAAAATTGCCCTTTTCACAAAGAACTTTATGATAATTTTAATAGATTCCTTTTAAACAATATTATAGATTTGAATACTAGGCTCGAACATCTGACAAAACGCAATATTAGAGACAAACTTCTTTCATACTTTAATTTAAAATCTGCTCGAACTCATAGTAAAACTATTGTTATTCCTTTTTCTTATACTGATCTTGCTGATTACTTGAGTATTGATAGAAGTGCTATGATGAGAGAACTTAAATTTTTGGAAGATGATGGCATTATTGAAAGAGATTCTTCTAAAGTTACCCTTTTATTTTAACTTATACTTTTTGCATATGACATTAGTATGCTATCTATTCAATTAAAATAGAGAAAAACTCTTACATAATTAAACTAGAATATGAATTATTTTAATTTAATTCACATTCTAGTTTTTGTTTTTTTATATTTTCCTGAAAATTTGATAGATTTATTTTATTAATTTACTCTCTTTACTCCATGTTGTTCTAAATATGTTCCTAACTCAATTGTTGTTCCATTTACTACCATATAATAATAATTTTTTCCTGAAGTTATTGTTTTATATATTGAATCTAATACATATCCAAATAATGGTGTTCCATCACTTTTGATTAAATCATATTTTCCATTTGTTGAATTAACTACTATTAACTCATATTCTGGAACTTGTATAATACTATATGTATTTGCTAATTTACTTATACATCCTAAATTTGAATACTCAAAATTTGTTATTCTATTTCCTTCTAAGTCAAATAATGCCCACATATTGTTGACTTTGACTGGAATTAACCTTCCAAATAATAAATAGTCATTTTCTATATTGTTATTTGTAAAATTTTTCATATCAAATCCTATTTTATTGTACTCTGGATGGATTATTACTTCTCCATCTGCATTCATTAGTCCCATCAAATTATCACTTGTGGTTACTAAAAAATATTTCTTATTGTCTTTTTCGTTTTCTATTATTTCTATTTCTTTATATTCTATTTTTAGTATCATTTCTTGTTCTTTTGATATTACTCCTTTAAGTCCTTTACCTGTAACTATAAATTTAGATAAATTAGGGATATACTCTATATTCTCATATTGTGCTTCTAATACCATTTGGTCATTTGTTATATTTATAACTCCATATTTTTCATTACTAGTTTTTAGTATCATCATATTTTCTAATAATGCTTTTTTATTCTGAAATTTCTCTTCTATTTTTACAAATCCTTTTTGCATGTAATATTGTAAACTACTTTCATATAAATTTTCTAATGTTACTATTGATATATTATTTTTATTTATATCATAACTAAAATACACGCTAAATATCTTTTTTAATCCATCTACCGTTGTATAAAATTCTCCATCTTTTTCTATAATCTCTTCATCTATTACTATCTCTTGCAAACTACTGTTTTCTAATAATATTTGTTGTATTATTTTAGAATTTGCAGTAAACATAGTAACTTGATCTTCATTTTTTACATACCCTTTTGTTGAATCAACTTCTAATGTTTTATAATCACCACTATATTCTTCATACCCTAAATATTTAGCTATCGCTCTTATTGGTACTGTTACTTTATCTTCATTTATTATCAATACTTGCTTTAAGTCTTGATTTGATACTCCATCTACTGTAATTTTTAACATTGTTGCTTTTAAGTACACTAATAGACTTAATATTAGTATAGTTATTACAACTAATACTCCTATTATTACTAATAGTATTGTAGTTGTTTTTATCTCCTTTTTTTGTTTTGGCTTTATTTTTTGTTCTACTTCTTCAAACAAATCCATTTCTTTCACCCTTTCTCTAATTCTTTTGTGTTTTTAATATTGTGTGTGATTATCTTTCATATCCATATTTTCTGTAAAACTCTTCCTTAAATGTTCCTAAATTGTCATTTTCTATTTCTTTTCTAACTCTTTCCATTAAACTAGTTAAAAATCTTAAATTATGTATTGATAATAATCGTACTCCTAATATTTCATTTGCTTTTACTAAATGTCTTATATATGCTCTTGAATAATTTTTGCATGTATAGCAATCACATTCTGAATCTAATGGTCCCCAGTCTCTTTCATATGTTGCATTTCTTACTACTACTTTTCCATTCCATGTCATTGCTGTTCCATTTCTAGCTATTCTTGTTGGCAATACACAGTCACACATATCTATTCCTGCCATTGCCGCTTCTATTAAATAATCTGGTGTTCCCACTCCCATTAAATATCTTGGTTTATTTGAAGGCATCTTTGGAGTTGTATGATATAACATTTTTAAAAACTCTTCTTTTGGTTCTCCTACACTTATTCCTCCTATTGCATACCCTGGTAAATCAAGTTCTATTAAATCTTCTACACTCTTGTCCCTTAAGTCTTCGAAAAAACCTCCTTGTATTATTCCAAATAATGCTTGATTTTCTGTTTTATGTGCTTCTTTACATCTTTTTGCCCATCTAGTAGTCCTTTCCATTGACTGTTTTGTATATTCATATGTTGATGAATATTGGCAACATTCATCAAATGTCATTATTATGTCTGCTCCTAAATCTTCCTCTGTTTTCATTACACTTTCTGGTGTAAACATATGCCTACTTCCATCTAGATGCGATTTAAATTCTACTCCTTCTTCTGTTATTGTTCTTAAATCTCCTAGACTGAATACTTGAAATCCTCCACTGTCTGTTAATATTGGCCTGTCCCACTTCATGAATTTGTGTAATCCTCCTGCTTCTTTTACAATATTTTGTCCTGGTCTTAGATATAAGTGGTATGTATTTGCTAATATTATTTGTGCTTTCACCTCTTCTTTTAATTCCTCTGGTGTCATTGATTTTACTGTTGCTTGTGTTCCTACTGGCATAAATATTGGCGTTTGTATATCTCCATGTGGTGTATGCACTATTCCTCTTCTTGCTCCTGTTTGTTTGCATGTATGTATTAATTCATATGTTACTGCTGGTTTCATCCTATTTCATCCTTTTCTTCTATGGTTTCACTTCTTTCTTGATTATTTTTCTCCCTTGCAATTACATTTATATTTTACTATATATTACTATATTTTGCAATATAAAAATTTTTAATTACTCACTTTATATGACGATTTTCCTATAGTATAAAAATATCGAATTTGTCAAATTACACTATTTTGTGCAACTTAAAAATTCGATATTTTTGAAAGTCTAACTTATAAACATTGCATCCCCAAAACTGAAAAATCTGTACTTTAATTTTACTGCTTCTTCATATGCTTTTAAAACATATTCTCTTCCTGCTAAACTTGATACTAACATTAATAATGTTGACTCTGGTAAATGGAAATTTGTTATTAGTCCATCAATACATTTAAATTCATATCCTGGATATATAAATATTTGTGTATCTCCTTCTGCTTCTTTTACAAAACCTCTATCATCTGCTATTGTCTCCAGTACTCTAGTGGAAGTTGTACCAACAGAAATTATACGTTTCCCCTGTCTTTTTGTTTCATTTATTATTTCTGCATCTTCTTTTCTTATATAAAAATGTTCTGAATGCATATGATGGTCTTCGATTTTTTCGACTTTTACAGGTCTGAATGTTCCTATTCCAACGTGTAATGTAACATTTGCAATTTTTACTCCTTTTTGTTTAATCTTTTCTAATAAATCTTCTGTAAAGTGTAATCCTGCAGTTGGAGCTGCTGCTGAACCTTGATACTTAGCATATACTGTTTGATATCTATCATTTTCTTTTAATTCTTCATGTATATATGGTGGTAATGGCATTAATCCAATTTTGTCTAATATTTCATTAAATATCCCATTATATTCAAATTTTACTTTTCTTGTCCCACCTTCCATAGTATCTAGTACTTCAGCTTTTAATAATCCTTCTCCAAATATTACTTTTGTTCCTTTATGTAACTTATTTCCTGGTCTAACAACTGTTTCCCATATGTCTCCTTCTATTTGGTTTAATATTAAAAATTCAACTTTTGCTCCTGTTTCTTTTTGACCATACAAACGTGCTGGTAATACTTTTGTATTGTTTCTTACTAAACAGTCTCCTTCTTCTAGATAATCTATTATATCTTTGAAAACTTTGTGCTCTATCGTTTGACTTTTACGATTTAATATCATTAATTTTGACTCATCTCTTTTTTTTGTTGGAACTTGTGCTATTAGTTCTTCTGGTAAATCATATTTAAAATCTGATACATTCATTTCTATGTTTTGTTCCTTTCACATGTAAACATTTCTTTATAGTTAAAATTATTTATTCCATAAAAGATTTTAACATTTCTTTATATTTTTCAAGTTTTGCTTTTTCTTCTTCGATTTTAGCTGCTGGCGCTTTATTTGCAAATCCTGGATTTGCAAGCATCTTACTCGCTCTTTCAATTTCTGCTTCTATTTTCTTCTTTTCTTCTGCTTTTCTTTTCTTCTCTTCTTCTTTATCTACTAACTCATTTAAATCTATATATACTTCTATTCCATCTGCTATAATAGATATTGCATCTTCTTTTATTTGATTTTTATCTTCTTGTATTTTTATCGTTTCTGAATAACCTAATTTTTTAAAAAACTCTTTTGATTGTTCAATTTCATTTCTGTATTTTGTTGTTACAAATACTAACTCTGTTTTCTTCGAATTTTGTAAATTATAGTGTGCACGTGTATTACGTATTCCTACTATAACATTTTTAAAGTTTTCAATAATATTTTCTTCATATTCGAAATTATGCATTTCGCTATATTCTGGCCAACTTGACATCATTAAATCTATATTATCATATTGTACTAATTTACTATAGATTTCTGATGTTACAAATGGCATAAATGGATGTAATAATTTTAGTGCTGTCCTAAATACATAATCTAGCACATAGCTTACTCTTATCTTCTCTTCTTTATTCTCACTATATAAACGAATTTTTACTATTTCTATATACCAGTCACAAAATTCATTCCATATAAAGCTATAAATGTTATCTAGTGCTACACCTAACTCATATTTTTCTATATTAGAGGTTATATCTGCAATAGTTTTATTTAGTTTGCTTATTATCCATTTATCTTCTAATTTCAAACTTCTTTCTTTATATTGGTGTGTTTCTTCATTATAATTTTCTTTTCTAAATTTAATTACATCTTCATCTTCTGCCATATTCATTGTTATAAATTTTGCTGCATTCCAAATCTTATTTGCGAAATTCGATGATTGGTCTAATTTTTCTGGCATGTATTTTATATCATTTCCCATTGTTGTTCCAGATACAACTGAAAATCTTAATGCATCTGCTCCATATTTATCTATTACCTCTATTGGGTCTACACCATTTCCTAATGTTTTTGACATTTTTCTTCCTTGCGAATCTCTTACAAGTCCATGTACTACTACATCTTTAAATGGTATGTCTTTCATTAAATATAAACTTGCTGTTGTCATTCTTGATACCCAAAATGTTATTATGTCATATCCTGTTACTAATGTATTTGTTGGGAAGAATGTTTGTAAATCCTCTGCATCCTTTGATGGCCAACCTAAAGTCGAAAATGGCCATAATGCTGAGCTGAACCATGTATCTAGTGTATCTTCATCTTGATGTATTTTTGTGCTACCACATTTTTCACATTTTTCTGGATTTTCTTTTGACACTGTTATATGTCCACATTCATCACAGTAATATGCTGGTATCCTATGTCCCCACCATATTTGTCTTGATATACACCAGTCTCTTATATTTTCTGTCCAATTAAAATATGCTTTTTCATATTTTTTTGGAATAAACTTTACTTTTTCTTCTCTTACTGCTTTTATTGCTGGTTCTGTTATCTTTTTCATACTAACAAACCATTGGTCTGATATACGTGGTTCTATTGTTGTTTTACATCTTTCACATTTTGCTACATTGTGTGTATATTTTTCTGTTTTTATTAGTGCTCCTAGTTCTTCTAGTTTTTCTATTATTATTTTTCTTGCTTCTATTGCTAACATTCCAGTTACTTCTGGCATTAAATCTCCCATTATAGTATTGTTATCAAATACTTCTATTATTTCTAAGTTATGTGTTAATCCTGCTTGATAGTCATTTAGATCATGTGCAGGTGTTAACTTAACACACCCTGTTCCAAATTCCTTTTCTACAAATCTGTCTGCTATTATTGGTATTTCTCTATTTACTATTGGTACAATACATGTTTTTCCTACTAATTCTGTGTATCTTTCATCATCTGGATGTACTGCTACTGCTGTATCTCCTAACATCGTCTCTGGTCTTGTTGTTGCAACTTCCACATAGTTATTTGTTCCTTTTATTTGATATCTTAAATGCCATAAATGTGATTCTTCTTCTTTATATTCTACTTCTGCGTCTGATATTGCTGTATTACAACTTGGACACCAGTTTACCATTCTTTTTCCTCTATATATTAATCCATCTTTATATAGTCTTACGAATTGTTCTAGTACTGCTTCTGATAGTCCTTTGTCTAATGTGAATCTGTTTCTTTCCCAGTCACATGAACATCCTAACATTCGTTGTTGTTCTTGTATTGTAGTTCCATATTTATGTGTCCATTCCCATGCTTCTTCTAAAAACTTCTCTCTTCCTAACTCCTGTTTTGTTTTTCCTTCTGATTTTATTTTTTGTACTACTTTCATTTCTGTTGATATTGCTGAATGATCTGTTCCTGGTAACCATAGTGTATTATATCCTTGCATTCTCTTTGTTCTTATTAATATATCTTGTAACGTGTCATCTAATGCATGTCCCATATGTAATTTTCCTGTTACATTTGGTGGGGGCATCATTATGCAATATGACTCTTTTTCTTTATTCATACTTGGTTTGAAATTTCCCTTTTCTTCCCATTCTTTATATATTTTCTCTTCAAATTCTTTTGGATTATATTTTTCTGATAATTTGTGACTTTCTTTCATATTTCATCATTCCTTTTTGTTTCTTTTTGCTATACGCAAAACCTTCTATTTTTCTTTTCTATTTAATCATAAATTTGTGTAATTTGCAAGTTTTACATTTCTATTTTATTTAATCTTTTATTGTTATATAACTATCTTTTTATCTAAATCTTTTTATATCTCTTTTTTTATTTTTTCCTTTTATATCAACTGTTTTACTAATGGGCGCTGATATGCGCCCATTAGCAAATAAGGTGCTTTTTTATTTTTATATTTTTTTTATATCATCATCTCTTCTTATCTTACTTTTTTATTTTTCCGCTTATATCAACTGTTTTACTAATGGGCGCGGATATGCGCCCATTAGTAAACAAGGTGCTAATGTTCTCGATATAATAAAAAGCTGTATATTACTATACAACTCCTCATTAATTTTATTCTTCTTCTTTTTTTGCTATTACTTCTTTTCCTGCATAGTATCCACAATTTGAACACACTCTGTGTGGTAATATTGGTTCGTGACAATGTGGGCAACTTGCATATGTAGGTGCTTCTTTTTTCCATGTTGATCTTTTTAAATGTGTTCTTGCTTTTGACCATCTTCTTTTTGGTTGTGCCATTCTAATTCCCTCCTCATTTCAGATATGTGTATATATCTTTATCATTTATTAACTATCTTTTTGTGACTTAACTTTTTTCCTTTTTTTTGTCACTATTTGATTATACAGACTTTTTGTCGCTTTGTCAATAGATTTCGTCCTTTATTCTTACTTTTATTGTAGATTAGTCAATTACATTTTACACTTTTACATATTACACTTTTTATTTCAAATTATTGTCCTAGTTTATATTGCCTTTCCATTTTCTCATTAAAATACAAATCAGAAATTAACTTAAGTTCATTAGCACTATCACTCTTTAAATTAAAAGAAAATAACTTTTTAGGAGGTGCCATAACAATATATCTTATAGCAGTTTTAGTTCCTTCACTCATTGATAAACTTCCTTTATCCAGTCTACTACAAATCTCACACTTAAATCCATTATCTCTCAAACTAAAATATGTTATATTATCTTTTTCTCCACAATTTGTACATCCCTCTATTCTAGGCTTAAACCCTAAAATACACAATAATCTCATTTTAAAGATACTAACAACCAAATCTGAATCTTTATCAGTCTCAGATAAGGTATATAATGTATTCAAATATAATTGCAATATTTTATAACTATTTTCATTCTCACCTGTTACATCATGTATTATTTTGGTTATATGAGTAGCATATGTTAGCTTATCCCAATCTGTACGCAAGTTATAAAATATTTCTATCGTTTCACATGAATTTATATTATATGTATCTGCTCCTTTATACATTATGTATTCACCAAAGCATAGAAGTTGTGTACCAGCAAGTAAAGTACTTCTAGGTCTTCTAGCTCCTTTTGCTATACATGATATCTTTCCTATGCCTGGTGTTAACATTGTAAGCATTTTGTCAAAGTCTCCAAAATTGTTTTCAGAGATTATTATTCCTTTTGTTTTTATTATCCCCATCTTGCTCCACCTTTTGTATTTTATTTTCTATATCTTTTATTTGTTTAAATTCCAAAAATGTATTGATATTTCCTGTATTCTTAAATGTATCCCATGCAATTTTTTTAATCATTTGCCTCACTCCTTTATGTTTATCTTTCGCAGTTTATATTTTTTTATTCTTTTTCTAAAACATTTTTAATGGACAATAAATTTGATTTTTTTCAGTTTATCTTGAATCTTTTAACTATTGCATCACTTTCTTGCCAATCTTCTTTAACCTTTACCCATGTTTTTAAATTAACCTTATTTTGGAAATTTTTTTCCATATCATTCCTTGCCAAACTTCCTATTCTTTTTAGCATTTCTCCGTTTTTACCTATTATTATTCCTTTATGTGAGTTTCTTAAACAATATATTGTCGCTTCTATATCATATATCTCTTGTCCTTGCTTATTTTTTCTTAAATTCATTTTTGTAACTTCTACTAGTATTCCATGTGGTACTTCTTCTTGCAAAAGTATTAATGCTTTTTCCCTTATTGTTTCTTCTGCTAGTTGTCTCATAGTTTGGTCTGTATACTCTTCTATATCATAATATGCTGGTCCTGGTTTTAAGTGCTTTTCTATCTCATCTAGAATAATTCTTGTATATTTATCTTTTAGTGATGTTATTGGTATTACTGCTTCAAATTGATATTCTTTACTATACATTTCGATTAATGATAATAACTTTTCTCTTTTTACTAAATCTATTTTATTTATTAATAGAATTGCTTTTTTTCCTGATTCTTTTATTTTATCAAGTATTCTTCTATCTCCTCTTCCAATTTCTTCACTTGTTGCTTCTATCATAAATAATATTATATCTATATCTGGAATCACTCCAAATGATGTTTCTACCATTGTTTCATTTAATTTTGTTTTTGGCTTATGTATTCCTGGTGTATCTATAAATATTATTTGTGATTTTTCTGTATTTACTATTCCTCTAATCGCATTTCTGGTTGTTTGCACTTTGTTAGCTGTTGCTGCAATTTTCTCTCCAACTAACATATTTAATAATGTTGATTTTCCTACATTTGTTCTTCCTATTAATGCAACAAATCCTGATTTAAATTCTTCCATTGCTCTATCATATGTAACTTAAATTATTACATATTTCTCCCTTCTAAAACTTTAAGAATACTATTATTCATATACATTTATTGTTTTTACTTTTATCTTTGCTAATTCATCTTTATCCTCATCAAAATAGGCTATTTTAAATACTTTGTTTGGCTTCTTTCTGATTTTCTCTTTAATTTCTGTATTATAGATTATTACTTTTGTACTTAAATCCATTCCTGTTGGTAATGTGTTATTTCTATTATCATAAAATACATTATTTGTAAATCCTATTACATTTGTTCCTTTTTCAATTTCTATTTTGTATAAATCTATTTTTGTTTCTGCATTACTTAATTTTTCTTCTATTTCTTTTTCGACATTTAAATCAAATACATTGATTTCATTTGGGTCTATTCCTTCTTCTGTTGCTTTATATACTATTATATCTTGATTTGTTTCGATTTTTGTTATTGCATTTTTTATATTTTTTATTATTCTGTCTAATTCGAATTTGTATTCTGTTATTTTTGTATTTTTATTTATTCCTAATATATTATACAGGTCTCTTGCAATTTCTCGGTGGCTTTTATTTGCTATTGTTTTTACCTTTCGATTATCTTCTACTAATCCCCCAAATATATCAAATTCTTCTTTTTCTCTACTTTCTTTTGACATATCTTCTTTTAGTTTCTTTAGACTACTTTCTATTTCTTTTCTAGATGTTTCTTTTGTTACAATTAGTGCATTTATAGTGTCAATTACATGTGTTGTTGCTACATATATACTTTCTAATTCTTCTTTTGTTAATTCTTTTCGTTGTTTAGTTTCAAGATATTCTCCTAATTTTTCCATATCGTCTTTAAAACTAAACTTTCTTTTTATTTGAAGCTCTACATTTACTGTTTCTTCTTCTCCTTCTGGTAAACTTGCTAGTTCATCTTTGTTTGCATATTTCCAAAATTCAAATATACTTTTTTTGTGTTTGTCTATTTCTTCAATAAATTTTGTTGCATTTTCTATTTTTTTGCTTATATTTTTTATTTTCAATTTTACTGCATTTATATCCATTACTAACTTTTTGTATTTATTTTCTTTTACTTCATATTCTTTACTTTTTTCCACTAAATCTTCTAGTGTATATCTTTTTGCATTGTCTATTTCTTTTATCTTCTTCTTTTTCTTTGATTCTCCCTCATCTTCTACTTCTTTTGGTATTTCTATTGTTTTTCTTTGTACTTTTTTACCATATTTGATAAAATATTTTACCTTACCTAAAAATGTTTTTTTGTATTCCAAATATGTTGATATCTGTTTCTCTTTTGTTACATATTCTGCTTCTAGTTGTTTTTCTTGTTCCTGTAATAATTGTAATCTTTGTTCTGATTTTAATATTTGTTCTTCTTTTTCTTCTTCATTGTCTATTATCTTTATATATTCTGAGTTTATAAATTCTCCTATTGTCTGATATGTTATTTGTTTATTGTTAAAATGTAATTCTAATTCCGCATTACTATTAATATTTGTTTCAAATCTGTAATAGTGTGGTAATTGTGTCTGTAATATAAACAGTGCCTTTAGCAACTTGTAAAATTGATTTGCTTCTTCTTTATTTTTTAATGTAATTTTATACTGTGTTTTTATGCTTTCATATACTTCTGTTTCTCCTACAATTTGGAAAGTTATAACATCTGTTTTATCATGTACTTCATATATGCTTGGCCAGTCTTTTGTGAACAACCATATATAATTTTCTATATCTTCTATTTCTGCTTTTGTAAAAAACCCCCTTGAATAATCTAATCCACATATTGGCACAAATATCTTTCCTATTTTTCTTTTTTCTAATTGTTTTTTTAATAAATAGAAGAATGCTGAATAATCTGCATCTTCTGTTGGTACTAACATAAAATATTTATCTGTATTTTCTGAATAATATATCTGCCATAAATAATTTCTTGGGTATTTCACTTTAAATGGTATTCTCGTATTTAATTCTTTTTGTTCTTTTTCTATTTCTTCTATATCTTCTATTTTTAATTTCTTTAACATTTGTAAAAATGTGGCATGTTTCATTATATTTTCTTCTGTATCTGGTACTAAATATGAATATATTGAACTTGCTTTTGTATATTTCTCTTCTATTGTGTTTAGTCTATTTGTTGGTGATAATAATATTTCTATATCTTTTATTGGTACATATCTATATTGTCTATATCTATTTATTCCATTTGTTTTCGTTGTTCTGAAATTTAGTGGTTCTAATATTTTTAATGTTTCTGGTACATTTTCTAAATCTAATCCTATATATTCTAATTTTTTCTTTATATCACTTTCGTTTTCGTTCTTTTTTTTCATTTCACACCTTCTTATTGTTCTTTTGTTTTCTTTGCTATTTAGAAAATTTTATTCTTATGAAATTTTATCACAATTATGTTGATTTTTCAATCTTATTGTTTATAATTTTCTTCACTTAATTCAGGAAATATATACTCTTTTCCCCCTTCTATAAATTGGGAACTTAGTATATGGTCTTTGCTTATTTCTTTGCTTCCTAATAAGAAATATTTGTATCTTGCTTTATTTGATATATATGCTGGTCCCTTCATTACTGGATCATCCCAAGTTACATCTACTGCATACCATGCTCCATCTAATTTTACGTAATTCCATGCATGACTTTCTGTTTCATTATTTGAATTTCTTCCTTCTCCTATTACTATTACATTTTCTATTTTGGCTTCGTCTAATAAGTATTTGTATGCTTTTGCATATCCTTCACATACACATTCCTTTTTTACTAATGCTCCATATATATTATATATGTTATTTTTTGATACACTCTGATCATATGTTATTTGGTCTACTAAATAATCATGTATCATTTTTATTTTTTCATATTCACTTTTATTTTCTATGCTTGCTATTACTTCATCTCTTACCTTTTTGATTTCTTGCTCAGCTATGTCTACTTCCTCTTTCGTATTGTATCCTTTTGCTAAATAATTTGCTTCTTTATTACTATTTAAAAAAACTTCATATTTAGTTTCAAATTTACTAGTTGTTGTTTGTATATTTATGTACATATTTTTTGGATTTAAATAAAATATTTCTGGATTATCATATGAATATGTCTCTATTGCTGCTTGATAATATCCTTGTAGCTTTTCTTCTCCTCCTTCTTCTTCTAATAATTTGTTAAATGTTTTTCCGAAATTTATTGTATATGTTCCTGTTTTCATATTCTCTTTATTTTCTAATAATTTATTATATATTATTTTTGAATAATTTTCTAATTGCTCATAATAATAATATCTGTTTATTTCTCCTGAATTTGCTATTATTTCATCTAACTTTTGTGGCTTATCTAATTCTCCATTATCTTCTTCTTTTCCATATATTATTTCTTTTACTTTTGCATATCCATCCTGTAATATTTGTAATGCTTTTTCATCTTCTTTATTTATTTCTGTATATACAATTAATCCAAATACTATCATTATTGCTATTGATATAATTGTTGATATTATTGATAGTGTTATTTTTATTATTTTTTTCATTTCTAAAATCATTCCTTTCCAAAGGTAATATCTGAATAAAAAACTGTCTAATTTTTGATATATACAACCCTCTTTTTTTCTTTTGCTGTTATTTTTACTTTTTTATAATATCATATGAAGCTTAAAAAGTCTACTATATAACACCACTTTATTCTTATTTTCTTTATTTAAATTTTAGAAATGCTCTAATTATTAGACCTATTCTTTCTAATAATTAGAGCATTTCATAATTATATTATTATTTTTCATCCTTTGTTGTATTTATTTTTAGTAATTTGAATATTTCTACTATTACTACTGGTATTAATATCAGTACTATTATTTCTAATACATTTCCTACCGGTAATATTGGTATACTAAATATAGTTCTTAATGCTGGTATAAATAGTATTATTAAAACTAATGCTAATGATGCTAAAACTGCTAATATTAATTTGCTGTTGTTAAATACTTTTGTTTTGAATAATGAATTTTTGTTATCTCTTATATTAAATACATGTACTAATTCTAGTAATGATAATGTTATAAATGCCATTGTTTGACCTACTTCTACTTTAGATTCATCTAATGTTAATCCTGCTATTGGTGTATTGGTTGTTGCTAGTCCTATGATAAATGCTGCTAATGTTACTACTCCTACCATTATTCCTTGGTATATTATTCTAAATACCATTCCTTTTGTAAATACTCCTTGTGATGGCTTTAGTGGCTTTCTTTGCATAATATCTTTATTTGCTGGGTCAAATGCTAATGCTAATGCTGGTAAACTGTCTGTTACTAAATTTATCCATAATATATGAATTGGTAATAATACTTCTATTAGTGTACTATCTACTATTCCAAACCATTTTGCAAATAATGGAGTTAGCAGGGTTGCTAGAAATAATGTTATTACTTCTCCTATATTACATGATATTAAAAATTGTATTACTTTTAATATGTTATCATAGATTCTTCTGCCTTCTTCTACTGCTGATACTACTGTTGCAAAATTGTCATCTGTTAATATTACATCTGCTGCTTCTTTTGCTACTTCTGTTCCTACTTTTCCCATTGCACATCCTATGTCTGCTGTTTTTAGTGCTGGACTGTCATTTACTCCATCACCTGTCATTGCAACTATTTCTCCATTTGCTTGCCATGCCTTTACTATTCTTACTTTGTGTTCTGGTGATACTCTTGCATATACAGAATATTGTCTTATATTTTTAGCTAAATCTTCATCTGTCATTTTTTCTAGTTCTGCCCCTGTTATTGCTTCATTTTCATTTTCTAATATTCCTAATTGCTTTGCTATCGATGTTGCTGTTATTTTATGGTCTCCTGTTATCATTACTGTTTTTATTCCTGCTGTCTTACATTTTTCCACTGCCTTTTTTGCTTCTTGTCTTGGTGGGTCTATCATTCCTACCATTCCTAAAAATATTAAATCATTTTCTAAATTTTCTATTTCTTCTTTTGTTGGTTTATGTTCTATCTCTTTATATCCAAATGCTAGCACTCTTAAAGCATCTTTTGCCATTTCTTCATTTTTTTCTTCTATTTCTTTTTTATATCTTTCTAAGTCTTCTCTTATATTTCCATTTAATCCATATCCTTTACATCTTTTTAATAATTCGTCTATTCCTCCTTTTGTGAATACTCTATATAGGTTATCATTAATTTTGTGTACAGTTGTCATTAATTTTCTATCTGAGTCGAATGGCACTTCTGCTACTCTTGGCATATCTTCATATATGCTTGAATCTAATTTTAAATTAAATGCCATTTCTGTTAGTGCTGTTTCTGTTGGGTCTCCTGCAAGTGTTCCATCTTCTAATATTTTTGTGTCATTACATAATATTGCATTATATATTAACTGTTGTAATTCATGGTCCATTTCTACTTTTTCAATTTCTTGTAGTTTACTATTCCAAAATACTTTTTTTACTGTCATTTTGTTTTGTGTTAATGTTCCTGTTTTATCTGAACATATTACTGTACTACTTCCTAGAGTTTCTACTGCTGGCAATTTTTTTACTATTGCGTTTTTCTTTACCATCTTTTGTACACCTATTGCTAATACTATTGTTGATACTGCTACTAACCCTTCTGGTATTGCTGCTACTGCTAAACTTACTGCTGTCATAAACATATGAATTGGCTCTTTCCCTTGTATTATTCCTATTAAGAATATAAATATGCATATTACTATTGCTGCTATTCCCAGTGTTTTTCCTAATTTATTTAGTTTGCTTTGTAATGGTGTTTCTTGTTCTTCTGTTGTATTTAACATTTCTGCTATTCTTCCTACTTCTGTATTCATTCCTGTTTCTACTACTATTGCTTTTCCTCTTCCATATGTAATTAAACTTGATGAGAATAGCATGTTTGTTCTGTCTCCTACTCCTATCTCTTTTGCTTCTATTGTATTTGTCATTTTCTCTACTGGTACTGATTCTCCTGTTAATGATGATTCTTGTGATTTTAGGTTGACTGATTCTATTAGTCTTAAATCTGCTGATATATAGTCTCCTGTTTCTATTTCTATTATGTCTCCTGGTACTAATTCTTTTGCTGGTATTACTTCTATTTTTCCGTTTCTTAATACTTTTGCTGCATGACTACTTAGCTTCTGTAATGCTTCTAGTGATTTCTCTGCTTTGTTTTCTTGTGCTACTCCTATTATTGCATTAACAATGACTACTATTAATATTACTATTGTATCTGTTATTCCTTCTCCTTCTGCTATTCCTACTATACCTGATACTATAGCTGCTATTATTAGTATAATTATTGAAAAGTCTTTGAATTGATTTAGTAATTTTTGTATTGTACTTTTCTTTTTCTTTTCTTTTAATTCGTTTAGTCCTATTTTTTCTTGTCTTTCTTTTACTTGTTCTATTGTTAATCCTTGTTTTGTGTTTGTTTCTAAACTTTGTTCTGTTTCTTCTATTGTTTGATTAAACCAATTTTTTTGTTCTCTCATTTTTTCCTCCTTTTTTATTTTACTTTTTATATTATTAACTATTTATAAAAAATTAGACTTTTAAAAGAGCTTGGAACTGTTTTTTTGTTCCTCTCTTTTAAAAGTCTTGCTTCTTTATTTTAAAGTTTACTAACCAGATTTTCATCGCGATTGTTGATTAGCAAATTATAGCTACTCCCTTTTAATTTATTCTTTATTCTATTTTTTATTTGCTTTTTGTGCTTTTATATATTGTCATTTTATATCTTGTTGGTGAACTAAACTATTCTACAAATGCTAAGTTCGTTTTTTGAATGCTTTGGTGACCCCTACGGGAATCGAACCCATGATTCCACCTTGAGAGGGTGGCGTCTTAACCGCTTGACCAAGGGGCCCTCTTCCTTTATTCTTGTTATTTATATCATAAATCTCTTATTCAGTCAATACGTATTTAAAAAAAGTATGCATTACCTTAAATTTCCTTAAATTTAACACTAAATTCCAGTGATGAATAGAATGGAATTTACTTTTATATTTAATCAAGTGTGTATTACTTTGTAGCTTTTCTAAACATATGTCGCACTCATTCGATATTAATAATGTTCGAAGTAAACTTACTTGTTGTTTTACTATTCAATACATATTTGTACCTTCAATGTTCTGCAAATCAGTGTATGCTTACTCCTGCAACTGTTCTACTAATGGGTGCGGATATGCGCCCATTAGCAAACAAGCTGCTTTTTAAAGAAAAATATATATGCTTATTGTTCTCCATATAAGAAAGGTGTTCACTTGTGAAATCGAAGATTTCGATGCACACATGTATAGAATATTTAATCTATTATATTTAGAGTATCTTCATATGATTTTATACCTTCCAAATTATAATATGTTGATGGTATTTGACCCACTATCACATTTTCTACAAGTAAAACTTGGTTTGAAATATTTGAATACAAATCTTTATATGCAGATAAAATCTTTACATTACAGTCAATTTGAAGATATACTCTATGTAATGTTTGATTTATTCCTTTAGATATAAATTCACTACGTAATTCTGTATCAACTGTTCCTAGTAACACTACATTCATTTTTACTTTTGGACCTGTTCCAGAAAATAAACTTATTCCCGAAAAACTCCCTAAAGGAATATTAATTTGATTCTCTCTAGAATTGCTCAATTCTCTTTGCACTAAATTAGCAATATCTGAAATAATTTCATTTATTTCAGATATATTTGAGTTTATCATTGTTATGTTTCCATTATTATCTTTCTCAATTTTAAACATATTTCCATAAGTATGTTGTTTCATTACTACTGTTGATTGTTCATTTGTAATTATTGTTGCCAGTGACTTCGCTGATTCTAGTCCTAACTGTTCATATATCGGATTCACATAGTTTAATATTATATTAACTGTTTCAAATGCTATAATTGCTATAATAGCTAATTTGCCAATTTTAACTTGCCTTTTTTTATTACTACTTATATCTGTTTTCTTTAGCTTCCCTATTCTTAATCTCTTTCTTGAATAAATCTTATACATTATTTACTCTTTTCTAATATATTTTTATTTATACAACTTACAAGTGTTTAAAATATTCTCTATAAAATTTTATATTATCCAAATACTTACATAAAGCTTACAATATTTTTAAATATCTATACAAGACTTGCTCTTGTTCTAACTGTCTTTGGAATATATAATTTTTCTCCTGCTATTATTTTATTTGCATCTTCAATACCATTTACTCTAGCAATATCATCTACTGTACTCTTAAATTGCTTTGCTATCTTCCATAATGTGTCTCCTGATTTTACAACATATATAACAACACTATAATCTTGCTCATCTTCTCCTTCTTCTTCATTAACTGCATCAATTATATCTAATTGTATATCATCATACCTATCCATACCAAATTCCACATCTACATTACAGTTTATATCTCCTCCTGATTGCACTATGAAATCCTTTGACTTAACTTCCATTTCTGTATTTAATGTTGTATTTTCTGGCACATTTACATTATCAACTGTAAACTCAAATGGAATTTTCACGTTTTTACTACTTACACCTATACTTGAATTATCTGTATATGTTATTAATAAACTTAACTCTCCTTGGTACTTTACTCTTGTATTCATTCTATTTTCTTCTTGAATAACAGGTGTCACTTCAACATTTATTATTCTATTGTCCCCTATTTCTGGTACATTAACTTTTTCCCTTACACTTAACATTTCTTTTCTCTTAGTTTTATTTGCCATTGTTCTTACTGTATTTCTTGTATATTCCAAATTACTACATATACTATATAAATCTTCTATTATACTAAGTTCCTTTTCTTCATAGCTTTGACATAAAATCTCTATTTCCATTTCTACATATATTGAATGATCTTCTATACTATTTGGCTTTATTATTATATTTTTTATTTCAAATGTTGAATCACATATATTATCTTCTGAAACATTTTGTATATCTACAAATCCTACAATAGGTAATTTTCCTGTAACTGTACTTACTCTATTATCTTCTGTCAAATACATTATTTGTATTTCTGCTTCTGCTTTTGCCAATATTTTATTGTAGCTTACTTTGATATCTTTATCTACTAATCTTACATTTGCCTTTAAAATCTCTGCTAGATTATCTGTATTGTCTATTGACATCGTTTCTTTTAAATATGTCTTTGTTTCACCATTTCCTACTAATGTATTTATTTTATATGTTGGTTTTAATGTTTGTATATTACTATTGTTTATTTCTGAAATTACATTTGTTTCTTCACTTGCGAATACTTTGACTTTTGTCTCTACAGTTGCCTTTACATTTATTTTTCTTCCATTCAATACTTTACACTCTATTATTTTTATATTTGTTTCTAATATAGCTTTCATTTCTTCTTTGCACTCAGGAATTACAAAGTTTTCTGAAAAATCTAAATTTGTATTAATTCCTCTAATTTTATCTTCACTATTATCTGCTAAATACATAATATATATATTTATATTTCCATCAATTCTTACTTTTCCATCTAATACTTCCTTTTTATATATGCTTATTATTCCACTTGTATCTATTGTATTTAATATATCTGGCTTAGCATCTGGTACTATCATATCACCTTGTACAATTATTGTTTCTTTCTTTTCACATATTAATTTGTTTAATGTTAGTTGCTCTTTATTTACATCTACAACCATAATTAATCCCTCCTTAAATATATCTTTACCACAATATATTTATGAGGGATTAATTTTATTCCTATTTTATATTAAATTTAACAACAAGTTTATTTTTTTTATTCACAAATTAGAATTTTTTATGTATCTTTGTTTCTTAAAAAAGTTTTATTCGTTTGTTTTAATTCTTACTGCTCCTACTCCTCCATCTATTTCTATATAGTTATCTCCGTTTCCTATATTTGTATCTGTTTTTATACTTTCTCCATTTAAACTCATCTCACCAATGCCTCTATCTAAAGAAAATGTATAATTATCTGCTCCTCCTATTAATTTTAATTCTATCTCTCCTACTCCACAGTCTATCTTACTCTTTCCCTTAATTTCTCCAGAATATTCTAATCTTCCTACTCCCGCTTCTGCTTTTAAATTATTCAAATCTGCATTCTCTATTATTACTTCTCCTGCACCACATTCTATATCTGCTCTCTCTGCTTTTATATTACTCATTGTTACTTTTCCTGCTCCAAAATCTAAATCTATAATTCTACTTTCTAAGTATTGAATATCTGCTCTTCCTGCTCCAAAGTCAAGCTCTGTTTTTTCTAATTTCATTGTTTCTGGTACATATATTATTAATACAGGTGTCTCATTATATAATCCCCATGATTTTCCTACATTACTTATTTTCAATGTTTTTCCATCTTGTTTTATTTTCCAGTCTTCATTTACTTTTTCTGCTTCAACTTTCAATGTTTCTCCTGATTTTATTGTCAACTCCGCATATTTTATATCTAATTTTATATTTTCTATATCTTGATATTCTTCACTATATGTTATCATCTCTACATTTCTTCCCATTATGTTTCCTATTTGATTTATTCCCATTAATGAGCAAACTCCAAATACTATCCAACCAATTATATTAATTGTTAGAAATATTCCAAATCCTATTGCTAAATATTTTATTATTTTTTGTGCTTGTTTCATCTTAACCTCCACTTTTATTTTCTTATATATCTATTTCCTATCTAATTACAAGCAAATAGAATTCTATTTTATATCAACTCCCCCAAATAAGCAGAATGTTTTTACATATATTGTTGGTACATTTTGTTTTTCCTTTTTGACTTTGTTATCTGTTCCACCAAATATCGCTGTTGATTTTACTTGCACATTAACATTTTCTGGAACTATAATATCTATTCCTCCAAATACTGAAGTTGCATTTATTAATACATCTTCTGTTATTTCTGCTTCTTTTAGTGTTAATTCTATCCCTCCAAATATTGAGTTTAGACTTGCTCCTGTAAAAGTTTTTCCTGCAAAATTCAAATCTTGACCTGAAAATGTTGCATAATATTCTTCAAGTCCTTCTTTATTCAATTTTTGGTTCAATTCTTTTATTTTTTCATTTGCTTTTTCTCCTACTTTATCTTTTAGGATTATTCCTAATCCCATTAATACTAATATTAATGGAAATATTAGATTCGATACATTTTCTAATCTTATTATGTTTCTTACATTTAATAATATTAATACTCCTATTATTAACCATATATAATTTCCTATCTTTCTAGGATTTTTTATTATTCCACATGCACTTGGTAATATTATAAATAGTGTCCACCATCCTCTAAAAAATATATTTATATCTGTTACTCCCATAGCATTTAGTCCGAATATTATTCCTATAACAATTAGTAATATTCCCCATATTATATTTTCTCTGTTTTTCATTTTTTCCTCCTTTTTCTAACATTTGAAGTATATCTTACTATACCTTTAATGTTTATTGTATTTATATTTTATCACAATATTTATATTTTGCAAATATTTTTATGTCTTTCTCCACATAATATAATAGATTTATTCACAAAATACTTGAATTTTCCATAATATAATTATATAATTCGTATATTGAAAATAAGAAAAGGAAGTGCCATTATGCCAAATATAGAGAGAATTCAAAAATATAAAAAAGTACATATGATAGGAATTGGTGGCGTTAGTATGAGTGGAATCGCTGAAATTTTACATCAATGGGGTTTTATAGTTACAGGAAGTAATAATGTTCAAACTCAGACTACAAATAAATTAAATACAAATGGAATTCAAGTTTTTATAGGTCATGACCCTAAAAATATAGAAAATGTCGATGTAGTTGTTTATACTGCTGCAATCAGTCAAGATAATGTTGAACTTGTTCATGCAAAGGAATTAGGTATTCCTACTATTGAACGTTCTGACTTTTTAGGAGAATTAACAAGATGTTATAATGATACTATTGCTATTTCTGGAACTCATGGTAAAACTACTACTACCTCTATGGTTGCTCTATGCTTCTTAGAAGCACTAAAAGAACCTAGTATTCAAGTTGGCGGATATTTACCAGAAATCTGTGGTAATTATATGGTTGGAAATAGTGAATATTTTATTATTGAATCTTGTGAATATGTAGAAAGTTTTTTAAAATTTAGTCCAAAAGCAGAAATCATCTTAAATATTGATAATGACCATTTAGATTATTTTAAAAATTTTGAAAATATTAAAAATGCTTTTATAAAATATGTTAAAATTCTGCCTGATGATGGTCTTTTAGTTGTAAATGGTGATGATGCTAATTGTTTAGATTTATTACAATATACAAATGCTACTTGTATCACATATGGTATTACAAATAAAAATACTAATTTCTTTGCTGTTAATATTACTTTTGATGATAATGGTTATCCTGAATTTGATGTATATCATAATAATGAATTTTATGAAAGGATTAAACTTTCAGTTCCTGGTATGCATAATGTTCTAAATTGCTTATCATGTATTGCTTTATGCGATTATTATGGTATTTCAAAACAAGATATTAAAAATGCTGTTCTTAGCTTTAAAGGTGCATCTAGACGTTTTGAATTTAAGGGATTTGCTAATGGTGCTAGTGTTTATGATGATTATGGTCATCATCCTACTGAAATTATAGCTACTGCTAAGGCTTTAATGAGTAAAAAATTCAATAAATCTTGGGTTGTTTTTCAACCTCATACTTATAGTAGAACACGAACTCTTCTTTCTGATTTTGCTAAGGCTTTACTTAATTTTGATAATGTTATAGTTCTTGATATTTATGCTGCTAGAGAATCTAATAGGTTTGTGGTATCTTCCGAAGATTTAGTTAATGAAATAAATATTTTTAATAAAAAGGCTATTTACATTCCTGATTTTAATGACTGCGTTAATTATCTAAAAGACAATATTTCTAAAGATGATATTGTTTTGACATTAGGTGCTGGTACAGTTACTGATATTGGTCCTATGTTGTTAAAAGCGTGTAACTAAATACACGCTTTTAATTTTATTTTTTTAATATCCTAAATTATTTAATTGTTTTATTAATATATCTCCAAACACTGCATATCCTTGTGTTGAATCATTTACTAATACATGCGTTACTGCACCACAAAATTTTCCATTTTGCATTATTGGACTTCCACTCATTCCTTGAATTATCCCTCCTGTTTTTTCTAGTAGCTCTTTATCTATTACTTTTATTAACATACTTTTGTTGTCGTAATTATTATTTTTATATATTTTTTCTATCTCAATTTCATACTCTTTCGCTTCTTGGCTATTGTCTATGCTACAAAGGATTGTTGCTTTTCCTGTTTTGATTTCATCTCTTAATGCTACTTCCATCTCTTTACTATTATTATGTTTTAAATTTTGTAAATTTTTTACTGTTCCATATATCCCAAAACCTGTGTTTTTGTATATTGTTCCTATATTTTGTTGTTTTTCAACTGTTCCTTGTATTTTACCTGGTTCACCATTTTTGCCTTTTATTACGGATAATACTTTTGTTGTTACTAACTCTCCTGTTGATATATTTATTAATTCACTTGTATCTATATCTGTTATTCCATGTCCTAATGCTATAAAGGCATTATTTTTAGGTTCATATAATGTAATTGTTCCTATCCCAGCTGCACTATCTCTAACCCATAATCCTAATTTATATCCTTCATTTGATTCTACTGGTGTTATACTACATTCTTTGCTTTCTCCATTTTTATTATATGTTACTTGTACTGAATTTCCTTTTGATTCATTTACATTTTTTACTAGTTCTGTCGTACTGTTTATTTTGTTTGAGTTTATTGCTGTAATTATATCTCCTTCTTCTATTCCTGAATTAATATATGGTTTATATTTATTATTGTCTTTTCCTTCTATTTCTGACATTCCTACTACTAATACTCCTTCTGTATATAGCTTTATTCCTGCTAGCTCTCCTATTGGTATTACATTTGTTTTTTCTATTACATTTATGTTTATATCTTTTATTTTGAATTTGTCAAATAAACTTACCTCTATTGTATTTTTTCCTTTTTGACTAAATTCTGCAGTTTCTTTTAGCACACTTGACGTTAATATTGCATCTTGTTCTTTATTTTCTATATTTATTTTGATTCCAAATATTGTTTGTATTTCAAAATTCTCTCCTTCAAATACTGTTACTACTTCTGGTATGTTATCTATTACTATTACATAGATATATATTGTTATTATCATTAGTAATGCTATTAATTTTTTTATGTTTCTTTTGATAAAATTCTTTATTTTCATACTAAAAAGGTCACCCTTATTAGGATAACCTTTTTTTATGTTTTTAGTCTCTTTTTATTGTACATATGTTAATTTTGCATATCCATTTCCATTATTTATACCTGCTTGATTTACTGGAGAACTTGCGATGCTATTTATTTAGTATTAAATTATCCACCAACATTCACAATTTGAAAATCTTCTATTTTAATATTATTTAATCGACTTGACCATCTTTCTCTTCCTAATGCTGTATAATATGCTTTTTTCAAAAGAGTCGTTTGTGTATTTACACTTAATTTATTTAAATATTCGTATATATTATCATATTTAAAATCATAATTTACACGTGTTTGATTTACTACACAGTCATAACATGATAGTTCTCTTTTTGGATAATAATATATCTTCTCATCATTTGAACCATTTACTGAAGTTGTTTGAAAGTCTAAATCTAATACTCCTCTTGAATATGATGATTTATCACCATATTCTCCTAATGTTTTATATTCCAATAAATACTTATCTTCTGCTCTATGATAATGTCCATCACTTCCAACTATATATATATCTTGCTCTCTTACTACTTCTTCTGTTTCAGTATTTAATACTACTGAATATCCATTATAGATTTTTCCACCTAAATTTAATCCCTGTAAAAAACTTACCACAGATACATTATTAGCTAGCATGTCCCAGTCTGTTTCCTTTAAATTCGGCATTTGATAGTTATATGCTACATTTTTTGTATATTTATTGAAGTTCGCTATTGCCATAGATAAATTACTTTCTATTGTATATCTTATTATTGCTTTTCTATGTTGATTAAAATTAGATGTTGAATATTCTAATGGTGTTTTATCTTTTACATCATCTTGCTTAAAAATATGTTTGTTCGCATTTGTTGCAAATTTTATTTGATTTCCTTCCATATCATATGCATGTGTTACTTGTAAATCTTTTAAATTATATGTATTTAATACTCTATTTGTAAATTCATATGCTTCTTTATAATACATTAATGCGCTTGTATTGTTTTTTATCAATTTTACATATTTGTTATATAAAGTTTCATTTGTTTTTAATGATATTTGTTCATGTATGTTTCCATTTAATATATAAAATATTCTATTTTTTGTTTCATCTAAATAATATTTTGTACCTTTTATTTTTATATATTGATACTTCGTATTGCCTATATATTCTTCTAATGCCGTTTCTGCTTCCATAACTATTCCATTATATTTATACATTCCATCTCCAAATGGTTCTATATTACTTATAATGTATCCTGCATCATTTATATATTTTCCACCTATTATCCCTTTAATTGTAATATAATTGTCAAGTGAATAAGTTATTACAAAATCATCACTTGCTCTTTTATATCTACAACTATAATATATATATGGTTTTAATCCATATTGTATATTTTCTGTTTCTGTTTGGTCTACAACTACTCCATTATCTGTTGTTGTCGCTACATTACTATATGGTGAATATATATAATACCCATCATACATCGTATATACAATTGCTGGTATGTATTCCTTTAATTCATCTTTTGAATATCCTTGTAACCCAAAATTAGATGATAATGAATTGAAAAACGCAGTTACTGACGCTTCTATATCTTTAATCTTAGAATCAGCTAAAGTTGATTCTGTATTATTTTTTGTATTTAGTTGAAATGCTTGTAATGCATCATATGTTGCTTGTTGTAATTTGGTATCATATAAACTTTGTAATGATAATGTCTCTAATTGCGTTTTTGTATATAATGATAAAGCAAATGATATTGGTAATATTATGATTATAAATATTATTCCTAACGTTTGTATTTTCATAGTTTTATCCATTCCTTTCAAAATGAACTGTTCTAAAATGGAATCTTAACTAAAAACCAATTAAGAATTTAACATTCCATTTTAGAACAGTCCCATCATATACTTTATATTATTTTCCATCTACAGTTACCATTGCTGAACTACTTGCATAATTTACATATGTATCATTTCCACTTACTTTATACCATAAATTTCTGAATGTTTGTGCAAGTGTCGGACTTACATTTTTTAGTTTAACTGTTACTATATCTCCTTCTTTTAAGTAATAAGCTTTAGGTCCATTTGCTTTGGTTAATTGTTCTAATATTGATGTTGTGTATACTGAATAATATACATTTTCTCCTATCTTTTTTGTTCCAACTGATTGTGATGCTTTTTTTGCTGGATTCTCATCTAGTATTTGAAATTCCATTTGAATATCATATACTTCAGACGTTGTAACCTTTGCAACAAAGCTTTCATATTCATCTTGTGTTATTTTACCTGTTTTAGCCATTTGTAATACAAGTTCATCTGTTGCTGTTTGTATTGATAATTGTGATATGTCATCATTTCTATCTGCTAATGTCATTAGTGGAAATATAAACATTAAAATAGCTGCTAAAAATATTGCTATTATTGTTACTAATGTATCATTCATTTTTATTCCTCCTTTTTGATGAATATTTAATATTTGTTTTTTTCTTTGTTTAATTTTGTACTATGTATATTATTATTCTTTTCTTCGTTTTATTTACATCTGCTATATCTGATGTTTCTTCTTCATCATTTTGATAGTATTCTCCTAGTTTTTCAGTAAATTTTTTATTTGATAAATATTTATAAAATTGATTATTATTTGCTGATAATATTCCATTTACATATTCTTCTTCTAATCCTGGTGCAATTACTTGTCGTGCTAAATCAATATAATATACTTTCTCTTTTGTGTTTTTGTCTTCATCAAATTGTAGTCCGCATTTTGCAGAGCTATCTATTCCATAAAAGTAAATTTTGAAATTCTCTTTATATGCTCTATACATTGTAGATATTACTGTATCAACACCTACTGTTCTTGTTCCTCCATCTGCTATATCAAAATTTATATAGTTTAGATAATTTCCTTTTTGATCTGTTACAAATGATCTTTCTTCATCTGCACTTTCTGCAATTGAATTTATTGCTAATCTTGCTTGAGTAATTCCAAAGATACTAATGGAAAGCGCCAATACAAATATTAATACAGCAAATGCCATCTTTAATGCGTCTGTAGCGTTCTCCATTATATATCACTCCTTTTACTTTAAATTTAGACTTCATATTATTTATTATTTAATGTTACACTAATAGTTGTTATGTATCCTGCAGGTCCTATTGTACATGTTACTGTATATGTTTTTCCTGTATCAGCCATTGTTGCTGGTAAGGCTGTAGCTGCTGCTGCTAAAGTTATATCTCCTGTAACACTAACTTTTTTTCCTGCATCTGTATTCACTGTATTATGTGATAAAACAGTTCTTAACATTGCATTTACTTTTGATCCTGATATTGTTTTTCCTTGAAATGCTTGAAACTTTTCATTAAATGATGCTATTTCTGCTTCATTTAAATTTGCATCTTGTATTGTTCCTGATGCCATTCTAAATACTATTAGCCCTATTGATATAACTAATATAGATATTAATACTGCTGCTGCTATTAATAACGCTTTTGTTGCGTTCTCCATAATATCTCCTCCTTTTAACTTTTACTTTTGTTATTTATATTTATTAAATTGATAATTTTATTATCAAAATTTATTAACTATGTTTCTTCTATTTGTTCAAAATATAAATACCTTATCTTTTCAGTCTTTTTGTGGTATTCTATATTAGTACATTTGAATTTTATTGTACCATAATATTGAACAAATTTTGATATTCCTCCATTGTAAAAATCTTCCATTGTATATACTTTGTCTGTATCTGTAATCTTTATATCTATCTTTATTGAATTTTCTTCATTTTCTCGGAATTTATTTTGAGTATCTTTTTCTATTTTATTTCTTGTATTCTCATCTATAGCTTTATTGATTACTGTTGTTAAGTCTATTCCATATACTTCTTTTTGATAATATTTTTCAAATTCTAAATTTGATTTTTGTATCTCTTTATATTCTGATTTATATCCTGTATAATTAAACCATATGATTGATAGTATAACTATTACAATACTAAATAAAATTAAAAATTTCTTCATATATCTACCTTATATTATAGCATTTATCTACATTTTTTGCAACAAGTTGTTACACATTTCTTGCTATTCTATCTATTAACATTTTACACAGACTAGCTATTCAAATACGACTTTATATACTCTTGCTGTTACTGGACTTATTGTTACTGTACATTTTATATTTGTTACATTTATATACTTGTTTAGCAATTCTGTCAAGTTTTTGTCAAATATTGGTTTTGCAGACGATTCTCTTTTAAAAAATACATCCACATAGTAACTATTTTCATCAGCTTTTGTTGTTGTCATATTATAACCATCAAATGATTGATTTACTTCTAATGCCTTATTTTTAGCTGTTATTACATCTTGAATTGTCAAATCTGTTTTTTTATCATATTGTAAAAATTGCTCATTAAATTGTCTTACTACCTTTTCATCAATTTGTTTTTGAGCATCTGCTGCAAATCCCCCCAATGACATATATAAACTTACTCCTAAACTTAGTATTAGTATTCCTACTAATACTCCTGCTGCTATAAATAATGCGTTTGTTGCATTTTCCATCGCTTTCTCCTATTCAAATTTTCCATTAAATTTAAATACTAATTTAACTATTCTTCCTGTTCCTTGATTATATTCCACTTTTGTTGTCTCACAGTCAAAATGCGCTCTTTTAAATCTCTGATACTGATAATACTCTAATGTTGCCTCTCTTAACTTCAATTTATCATTTGCAGATAAGTTGTCATATTTTGTTCCTATTATGTTTTCTACTACTGAATTTCTTTTTTTGCAAGCAGCTACCCAACTTGGTGAAGAATTTTTTATATCACTATTAGAAAAGTCATCTGGTGCAAATATATTTGATATTTCAGTTGCAAATCTTTGTAACTGAGATTCCGTATAATTCATTCCCGTATTATTTTTTATTGTTTGCATCACGTTAGAAATCTTATCTAAGTCTCTATCACTATTGGAATTATTAAAATCCATTATTATATCTTTATTATCTACATCATATTTTCTTGGATATTTGAACTCAGACTTTTTTCCGTCTAATTTTATTTCTATTATCATTCTTTCAAATCGTATTCCTTCTACATCTGCTTCTCTTTTGTTATAGTCTACTATTTTATTTATTAGTGATAATATTTCATTTCCTCTTACATCTTTTCTTATATATGAGTCATATTCATTGTTAAATTTGGCAACTTGTTCACTTTTTATTACATCTTGTTCATTTCTATAATAGTCTACTATTTGTGTATATATAAATACTGATGCTGTTAATACCATCATCCCAAAAAATACTCCTGCCGCTATAAGCAATGCTTTTGTTGCGTTTTCCATATTTTTTCCTTTCTTAACCTAAACTGCTGAATGAGTCATTCATACTAGTTATTCCTATTATAACTAGTGGTATTATTAAGTATCCTACAAATAGGCATACCATTGGTGCAAATCCTATTACTTTACCTATCATTCCTTTTCTAGAAATTAATCTATTATTTGTTTCTTTTCTTCTCTCTTGATAATAATCTCTATCTGTATCTAATTCATCAAATGCCTCTATTATTGGTATTTTTTCTACTGCTGCTTGTAAACTTTCTACTATTCTTATAAACTTAATAAATGATACTGAATTTTTTAGTTCTTCTAATGCTTCCCATCCTCCTGCTTCATAATCATTTACGCATCTACTAATTGGTTCTTTGAATATATTAGAATATCTTTCAAGCCATTCTAATATCATTTCTACATTTACTCTTTCTAGTTTCATTAACATTAATATTATTGTTTGGAATTGAAGTACTTCGTCTTCCATTTCCATTTCTCTAATTTTCTTTTGGAAATATAGTAACCATACTGGTGACATATATGCTATTAATGCAAATACCATTGATAGTAATAGTTCAAACCATCTAAATGTCTCGCTATTTACTATTGCTAATTTTCCTAATACTCTTTCTGCTGCTTTTTCTAATTCTCCTTCTTTTGCTTCTAAGAAATAATCTGTCCTTAGCATTTCTTCTTCTATGTCTTCTTGTGTTACTCCTGTTTTTCCTTTAAATTTATCTATAAAATAATTATCTTGTAATGTTAATTCTTCTGCTTTCTTCAAATCCTTTTCTGGTAATTCTCCCATTAAGTTATAATCTGTTGTCGGTTCTGTATATACATAGTGTATTGCTACATTATGCAGTGATACTATTAAAATTAAAGATACAACAAATGTTACAATTGATAATGCTATTCTATTTACATACACCCATTCCATTTTTTGTTTTGATGCTGCATCTTTTAGTAATCCTTGCATTTTTTTATAGTCTCTAGTTCCTACTCGTGGTATAAACAAATCTATAGCCATTTTTAATCTTTTATATACTTTTGCTTGCCATGGATTCTCACTTGAAGTGTCTATTGATGTTGAACCATTATCTTTTAATTTCCTTGTTATTAAATATGATACTACTGTTAGTAGTACTATTAATATCTGTGCTATCATTCCTCCTTTTCCTAAATAAAACTTTTGTGTAAAAGAGAAATTTGATATACACCAAGATTTTAATGGTTCTAATAATAATACTGGTACTATTGCAATCAATGATAAACTTTGAAATACATAATTTAGTTTATCCCTTTTTAATATTTCTAGTTGCATTTCTTGTGTTATATTATTTATATTTTTTAGATATAGTGAAGTTCCATGATCTTCTCTATCTCCAAATTCTTTTGTTAAATATGATATACCTGCAAATTCTTTTAAATAGCTGTTTGGTGCTGTATCATAATATTTTTCTAGTTCAGTTTCAGGATCATCTGCTATTAGAATTTCATATATTTTTTCTCCTTGTTTTGAAACACTTTTTTCATCATCAAGTGATACCTGATATATAGCTTCTTCAACCATGTTGTATTCATGATAAGCATGCCTTATTTCTGCAAAAAAATCTAATTGTTCTCTTAATAAATTGTTATCAATTTTGTCTACTCTTCCATCAATAAATGTATCTATCATAAATAGTTCAAATATTAATAATATACTCATTAATAACATATTAGTATGTGTTATTGCTATTGTTACTATTGCTAGTGGTATTACAACAAGCAAAGTATTTGCAATTATCCTTGCTGCATCTTTTCTAGTTGTATATTCATCATCAACATGTAATATTTCAAGTCTTCTTCTAACTTTTAATATGTATCTTTTTAAAAATGGAGTTTTTATAAATATTAAATACATTTTCTGATAGAATATATCTAATGAGAAACTACTTGCTTTTGTTCCTTCTTGTAACTTCTTTATTTGTGCATATTCTGATGACTGCATTTTTTTTCTTAGTATAAGATATGCTATTATTATTCCTATGAATAAAACTACTATACCTGCCATTAGATATAATAATGTTTGTGTAGATGGCACTTGATTACACCTCCATTTCTGTGTTTGTTTCTATTCTTTTGTTCTACTTTTTTTTGTACTTTTAATAGCTGCTGAACTTATTGGTTCTACTGATGCAAGACCTACTTTTACTCCCCAAAGTTTTTCTACAAATTTTTCAAATGCTTCTTGATCTTCATCATTCATATTATTTTTCATTTCGATTAAATTTTTGTCTGAAATTCTATTTGTTACTATATATTCACCATCTACATATTCAAGTATGTTTTGGTATCTATATAATTCTCTATCTGTTGATTTTTGGAAATATTGTGTTGCGTTGTCGAAAAATTTATCAAATTTTCCCTCTAATGTTGTTTCATTCCTATGGTCAAATGTATATTTTGTTTTTTCTTCTACTGGTATACATTCTGTAATTCTTTCTATGTATCTTCTTCCTCTAAAATCTTTTACTAAATGTATATCGAAATTTAATACTTGTACTACTTGCTCTTCTGCTGTTTGTTCATCTGTGAATACTCCTGATCTTAACATTGAGTTACGCAATGCTGTTACTAAGTTTGGAAATGTTTTTGCGTGGTGTGTAAATAATGTGAATTTTGATGCTACTTGTGCTGATTGTATCATCCAAGATGCTACAGGATCTGTCGCAACCTCTCCTATTATATTTACAGAACCATCTGTTTTTTTCTGTACGTCCAAACAGTCTTGTCCTGATACTGTTTCTGTTTCACGCATTGATAATATATTTCTTGTTGGATATATTTTTCTTAAGTGTAATTCAAATGCTGTTTCTGTGATACGTAAGTTTAATGTTTCATATATATTTTCTATCATTGCCATTAACATTGTTGTTTTACCACAACCTTGCTCACCTGTTAGAGATATTATTCTTGCCCCTTTTACTAAATATTTTAACAAGTCTATTGTGTCTTCATATCCTGGGAATAATACTATTTGCTCTAATGTAGCACGTTTTACGTCAAACTTTCTTACAAAGAATGCCCATGTTTCTGACATACTTGGTCTTACTACTACTACACGTGATCCATCTTTCATTTCATTTATTTTATATCCATTAGTATCTGACAATTGCCCTGGATTATTATATTTATATATGTTTTGACATACTCTTTTTAGTTCTGCTTCTGTTCCGAATGAAAGGAATGCTAATCTTATTGATTTTCCTTGGAACATTATCCATATACTATCACATGCACGTGGTACTTTATATTCTGCTATTTGCTCTAAATAGTCTCCATCTGTTTGTGCAACCTGACTTAGGAATGATTCAGGTAGTCCTGATACACCTCCTGATATACCGTCTATATTCATATCTCTTACTTCATCTATTGCACTATATCCTTTATAATGTTGATATATTCTTTGTACTACTATATTTAACTTATCTTGAAATGATAATATCATATTTTCTTTTTCATATATGTCACTAATTTCTTCTGCTGTTATTACATAGCATGGTTTTGCCTCACCTTGTACATATTTTAATTCTGCTAAATTATATTTTTTTATCATTTCTGTTAATGCTTCATATCCATATTCTTTTTTATACATATATATCAATATATCGAATTTGTCTTGTGATGTTAATAATGATGGAATATCAAATGGTATTGCTTTTGATACATTTGTCTCATCTATTCCGTAATCTTTATATAGTAGCTCATATATTAATTCTTTTACATATTTTTTGTCGTTTACATCACCATATGTACATCCTTTTAAGGCCTTTTTTAATTCATATTTTTTATTTTTTCTTCTTTTTAATTCTTCTTCTGATAGCCCTATGTCATATAGATTTACTTTTGTTATTTCATCTAGTCTTTTCTTTATATATGCACGCATCATATCTAAGGTATATGTTTTGTCATCTACATTAATCTCTTTTTCTGCTACTTCATTTTTCTTCTTATTTATATACCACCATATAGTTGCTACAAATATAATTATTACTACTAGCATTAGCAATATGTTAATCAAGCTCTTCTCCTCCTATCTCTATTCATATGTCTTTTATAAATTTTATGTTTTTATTTATGGTCTCTATCTTTGTTTACTTATATTATAATCTTTAATTCTTCAATTCTGTCTATTATTGCTTGTGACGTTTTCTTTACTTCGTCTATGAAAATTGCATGTGTGTCTGTTTTGTCAATCATTTTTCTTAATCTTAAAAATAAGTCTGGTACTGTTCCCTCTTCTGCTGCTTCAAAAAATAAATTATTGTATGGAATTACATTTATATCTTTCTTTTGATTCAAAAAACTTTTTATATTTTTTGATTTATATTTTGAATTTCTATTATATTTTGAGATTAATAATATTGTGTTCTTTCCTCTTAGTATTTCTGTATTTTTTCTTACTTCTGCAAATTCTCTTATTTTTGTAAGTCTTTGTGAAAATACTTCTACTATTATATCTGAAGTTTTTAATATTTGATTTATTTGGTTCTCACCTATTGAATTATCTAAATCTACGAAAACATAGTCATAATATTGATTTGCCAATTGTATTATTTCAAAGTAATTTTCCATTGGTTCTTCATCTTCTTGTTCTTCAATTTCTAAATTAGTTAATAATTCTAATCTGTCCTTAAACACTATTTTTGTATAGTCAGTTATTATTTCTGGAGTTATCTTTCCACTTTTTAGTAGTATAAATAGCCCTTGTATTCCTACTCCTAATTCTACCATTTTCTTTGAACCTCTTAGAATACTTTTTTTCGCTTTTTCTTTTTCTTCATCATAATAGCAATTTAATAAAGTTTTATCTTTATAGCTTGTTGATATTATTATCGACCTTTTATTATGTTCAATTGCCATATTTGTTGCTACCGCTATAGTTGATAATGTTTTTCCTACTTGTTCTTTTCCATTACTCCAAAATGTTATTATTGACATTCCCTTCATTCCTTTCGTAAAATCTGCAATGATATATTTCAACTTACTTGTCTAAGTTCTTCATTATGTTTTTTATTATTTTTTCTTCTTCTGCTGTTATATCCATAACAAGATATGTTATTGCTGATTTATATTGGGTACTTAAATTTTTGAATTTGATTTTTTCTAATTTCTGATTTTCTGCTATTACTAGATTATCTCCATTTTCTATTGGGAAATATATAGTTTGATCACTCCATACTATTTTTTTCCCTAATGCTAAAAAGTCTAAGTATTCATCATCTTCTTGTGTCATTTCTTTCTCAAATAAAATTTTTGTTAGTTTTAGTGGTTCTGTCAAATTGTTTAATATTTCTATTCCTTTTTTTAATGAATATAAATCAAATGCTGTTACAAAATAGTTTCTATCTGTTATTTTTAGTTGTGTACCTATTATACCTTGGTGATTATCTATATCTATTAAAATATAATCATATTGTAAATGTTGTTCTTCTCCTATATATTCTGTAAATTGTTCTAGTGTCTTAAATCCTATTGCTACATCTATATCTTCAAATACGGTTATATATGAAAGCGTTGGATTTATTACAGGTACTATATATCTTGTTTTCTGTGTTAATGTTGTATCTAGAACAAGCACTTTTTTGCCTAATTTCGTTAATATTTTTGCAGTATATAAAATAAAATCTATTTTGTCATAATTGCCAATAAATCCTACTTTTTCCATCTTTTTTCCTTCCTTAGTATCTATTCTAGGACATAATTTGCCCTAGAATAATATTTTCTTTTTTATAAACCAAGTGATTCTAAATATTCTAATCTTTGGTCTGTTGTATTTGTTATACTTTGTTCCATTTTATCTATAAAGTTTCCTTCTGGATCTTCTTGTTTCATTATTTGTGTATCTACATGTGTATTTCTATCAGTTCCACTGTACCTATTTCTTAATGCTGTTAATGCTTCTGATAATACATTTGGATCTTTTTGTATTAATGCTGCTGTTTCTGCATTTATTAGGTATGTTGGTATTGCTGCTTTTTGCATTCCTGGATCTGTATATACTGTTGCATATAATTTTGCTCCTGCTATTTTATATGCATCTACTATTGCACAAGACATTGATAATATTTCATCTTCTCCTAAATTTACCCATATTGTATCTGGTGATTTCCAAAGAGTTCCTGCTGCTGGATCTTCTGCTGAAGCTATTGTTACTTGTTTTTTAGATACTACTATATAATCTTGTCCATTTGGTAATAATAATCTTAAATCTACGTAATCTCCTGTTTCTAAGTCTAATGGTAATACAACGCAATTATATTCTTGTCTTCTTATATCATCTGTTAATGATTCATCACTTTTTGCTACCATTTCTAATGTTATGACTGTATTTTGTTTCATATCTAATTTTGCAATTAATGCTGATCCATTTAATTGAATATACTCTTTTTCTCTTACTGGATTTTCTTTATTTGTATCTGTCCCATAATAATTTATTTTTAGCGTATAATAATTGTCTGTATTTGCTTCTTTATATATTCTTGTCTTTTGTTCTGTTTCTCTTACTACATAGTTTCCATAGTCGTCTGTTTTTATATTTTCTTTTTCTCTAGTTGATAATGTAACATTTTGTTTTTCTCCCTCTAGTGAATATGTATAATATGTTGATTGTTCTCCTTCATATACTTCTAAGTATTCGCTATTCTTTCTAATATATAAACCTATTTCATCAGAATACACATCATTTCCTTCTGCATCTTTTAATGCATAGTTATCAAATGTTATTGCATCTGATATTGCGTTCATAGGTATTGCTTTTGAACTTACTGTTAATATGCTAATCATATCTTTTGTTATTATTTGCCCTGATTTTACATCAGTGTTTAATGCATATACTGTTTGCATTAATGCTTTTTCATCTTGTTTCTCCTTATTTGCCTTTACTATTTGTACTAATAAAAGCGATATTATACATCCTGTTATTAATAATGTTACTACTATTCCTAGTAAAAATGAATTTCTTGATTTTCTCTCTAATGGGTTTGCTGCCATTTTAGTTCCTCCTTTTTATTTGCTTTTTCTGCAAAATATTCCTATAATATATTTTATCTTATTTATTTCTACAAATCAATACTATTTGTACTTGTTATATATTTTTAATATTTTCGTAATGTTTCTGTAATATTGTTGTAATATTGTTGTAATGTTTTTTATTACAATAATTTGTTTCTAATTTTATATTATCTTTTTTAATGTTCTTGCTACTCCGTTTTCATGATTACTATATTCTGTTTCATAATCTGCTACTTCTATTACTTCTTTTGCACTTCCTTTCATAACAATTCCTAATCCTGCATTTTCTATCATCTTTTTGTCATTGCTATTGTCTCCTATTGCTATTATTTCTTCTTTTTTTATGCTTAACTTATTTATTAAATATTGTATTGCTTTCCATTTGTCTGTATCTTTTAACATAATTTCGGTATAATAATAACTAATTTCTACTTCTTCTGTCCCATTTTTTATTATTTTTTTTGACATATGTGATACTTCTAATATTTCAATACCTTTTACTTGTTTTAATTTTCTTAGTATTGATTCAAATATTAATTTGTTCTCATCACATACTGTAATTTTTAATATGTCTTCATCTTTTTCTTCTATATATTTATATATGTCTTGTACTATATTTATTTTTGTCTTATTTCTTTCTTCTTTCTTTTGGTTTTCTTTATAGTAATATAACACATTGTATTTTAATTCACTTGATAGTATTTCGTTTTTTGTATATATATTGTAATATATATTGTTTTCATTACATATTTTGATTATTTCTAAAACTTTTTCTTTTTTTATTGTTTCTTTATATATTATTTCATCTTTTTGTAAATCATATATTATAGATCCATTTCCTGCTATAAAATAATTTTTACTTCCTATTTCTTTTGCAATTTGTTTTATAGCATCAAGTGGTCTACCTGATGCTATAACTATATCCGTTCCTTTTTCCATTATTTCTTTTAATGTTTCTTTTGTTTCTTGTTCAATTGTACCATATTTATTTAATAATGTTCCGTCTAAATCTATAAATGCCATTTTATACATATTATCTCCTTCTCTCTTGTATTTTTATTATATCTCATTTTTATTTTTCCGCTTTTTGCTTTTTATATGCTAATTTTTTGGTTTTGACTATTTTTGATTATATCTTAAAAATCAACATTTTTTATGATACAATCAAGTTAATTTTCCCTAATATTATGTGGTTCAAAGTAACCTGTGATATAAATGTCAAAAGATTTACTTTCAATAAAATCCAATTTTCTTATTTTTTTCATTATTTTTCCTGTTTATTTTCATTTGAAATTGTACATCATATAGTTAGAAAAAGCAATAGTTTTTTCTAAGTATGTTATATATAGCAGGAGGTGAAAAAACATGGCAACTAACAATTCAAATAAAAAATTAGTTCCTGAAGCTCAATCAGCTTTAAATAAATTCAAATATGAAGTAGCTAGCGAAGTAGGTGTTACTTTAAAAGATGGTTACAATGGTGACATTTCAGCTAGAGACGCTGGTAGAATAGGTGGAAATATGGTTAGAAAAATGATACAACAAGTTGAAAACAACATGAAATAGTTTTAGTTAATTATATTTTTTTGTAGGAAATTAAGTTTTGTTTTTATATATTTTTTAAATACATAAAGGCAGGATTTGATTTCCTGCCTTTTTATTTTATTATATTTTTTTTATGCTTCTGGTTCTACTAATCCAAAATTTTTTCCATCTTTTAATTTGTATATTACATTTACTTTTCCTGTTTCTATGTTTATGAATGCTAAAAAGTTATGTGTCACAACTTCTTGTAATACTAATTTTGCATCTTCTGGTGTCAATGGTTTTACAGAATAATATGCTGTTTTTACTATCTCATTTTCTATTTCTGCTCTTTTTTCTGTTTTTACTTCCATTACTTTTAATGTTGAGTCTTTCATCATTCTTTCTTTTTTTGTTTTTGATTTTCTTATTTGTCCTTCTAATATGTCTATATCTTTGTCTATTGAAGCATATAAATCTTTGTCTTCTGTTACTGCTCTAAATGTTTCTCCATTTGCATATACATATATTTCTGCTATTTGGTCATTTTTTTCTGTTTTTATTGTTACTTCTGCTTCTGATTCTTCAAAATATTTATCTATTCTTGATAATTTTTTCTCTATATAATCATTTATCGCTTCTGTTATCATTAATTCCTTTCCTGTTACATTTATTTTCATAAATATCTCCTCCTTATTGTTTTTCTTTTTTTATTTTTCTTAACTATAACATACTTTTATTTTTTTATCAAGATTGCTTTGAATTTTTTTAAATATGCTTTTTTTCTTTGACTTTTATTTATTTTTGTGTTAATATATTTTTAGTTTTATTTGCAGGTGTGGTGGAATTGGTAGACGCGATAGACTCAAAATCTAAATGGATTTTTTAATATGTAAATCCTACATATATTGAAAATAGTAATGTTTAGATATTTGCTAGTGCCGAAATTAGTTCCAACATCTAACAAATATCTAACATAATTGTAAAATCATCTAAATAATATAAAATATGTCAATGTGGCGAAATTGGTATACGCACATCACTCAAAATGATGCGGGAAACCATGTGGGTTCGAGTCCCACCATTGACACCATAACTCAAATATCATTTGAAGATGAAGAATTGTTTTCTTCATTTTCTTTCTTTTTATCTGTAAGTTTAAAGGTATCTTCTAAAACACTAGCAGAAATTTTTTTAGAGTTACTATCTAAATGAGCATATAAGTTTGCAGTAGTAGAAAAATTAGAATGACCAAGCCACTCTTGAATTGATTTCATAGGAATACCTTTAGCAAGTAATAAACTTGCACAAGAATGTCTTAAATCGTGAAAACGAATATGTCTCATATTATTTTTATCAAGCAACATACTAAAGTGTTGTGTAACATAGTCAGGTCTTACAATATTCCCATCAGGTTTAACAAAAACATAATTCAAATACTTTTTAATATAACTATTACCAAAAGCCTTTTTGAAGGATTGTTGTTTTTCTTTTGCATCTAAAAGCATATTTGCAATATCATCAAATAAAGGTAAAGTTCTATAACTAGACTTGTTTTTTGTTCTATCTTTTCCTTCAATTTTTCTATTATTACCATCTGTATTTGTAATTGTAATAGTGTGTTTAATAGTAATTGTTTTATTTTCAAAATCAAAAGAATCCCATTGTAAACCTAAAACTTCACTTCGTCTTAATCCATAAAAAGCAGTAATCAAAATAATAAGTTCTAGTGAGTCATTTTTAGATATTTCAAATAGCTTATTTAATTCACTTTCATTGTAGAAACTATTAATAAATTGAACTTTTTTAGGTCTTTGGACTTTATCAGCAGGATTACTCATAATAACATTCATTTTAAAGGCATAATCTAAACATTTTCTTATAAGAGCATGATGGTGAATGACTGTATTTGCACATAAATTATATTCTTCCATTAGTACATTATAAAAGTTTTGAATATGAATAGGTTCTAAATCTTTTAGTTTTATAGGCTGTTCTGTAAAATATTGTTTTATATGATTATTAGCAATCTGCCTATAAGAAGTAAAAGTAGAACTTTCTATTGTGTGTTGTACAATTTTTAGCCAATAAAAAAGATACTCTATAAATAGAATATCAGTTGTATTATTTGTATTTGAGTTTGTTTCTGCTTTATCTAATGTTTTTAATTGTAATTCTTTTTCTAATTTTTCTCTTAATTGTTCTGCAACTACTAAAGCTTGTTTCTTGTTACCTCGTTCTTTTAGTCCTGTGGAACGCCAAGGCAAATGTCTTTTTCCATTTTCATCATAATACTCTAAAACAGCTTGATAAATACCATTTCTAACTTGCAGACAACTTACAGATACTTTGTTTACTTGTAAATTTTCTGTTACCAAATTTAACTCCTTTCCAATGTAACAGACTAAATTAATTTACTATTGATTTCTTTGTAGTAAATATAATAGCCTAAACACTCTTTTTTACTAAATAATTTATAACGCAATGTTTAGGGATTTTATATTCTCTACCAACTTTTATAGATTTAATAGCATTTTGTTTAACTAACCTATAAGCAAGAGTTATACCTATGCCTAGCATTTCTGCTAATTGTTTTACAGTTACTACATCTTTATATGTAGTAAACATTACTTTGTTCAAATTAGTATCTTCCATAAACTTAACCTCCTTAAAAAATTCACAATAGCAAATAAAAATTTTACTATATGTATGCGTATTGCGTTTTTGAGAGAGGTCAATAATCCTCATGCTTGTTTTTCTTCAAAAATTAATAAGCTTTTGCACTAATTCTTCGTGGTAAATCAATAGATGCTTTAATACCTCTTTGCATAACATATTGATTTTTCTTACTATTATAGTGATAAATACTAGAATTAGCTTTTTTACAGGCATAGTCAGAAAGTGGATGTGCATTATAAGAAAGTTCTATTGCATCCTGCTTTTGAAGTTCTAATAATTGTTCATAAATTATATCTTTTTTAGAACTTCTAACATAATTCTTTTGATATTCTGCTTGGGCAATTTTTCTTTTTTCTGCATTAATAGATTTCCTAGAACTTTTTTCTTGCTCATATCTTCCATCTTCCTTAATAGTTTTAGAAATATATTGTTGAGAAACATTTACAACATCAGCAATTTTATTTTGTTTTAAATGTTTATTAAAATATAAATCTAAAATTTGCTCTTTTCTATCCAAAAGATTTCCTCCTTTCATTTAGTTGTATTTTTGTTTGTTGATTTTTAGATACAAAAATCCTAAGGACTTTTAGGTAAAATTTCCAAACAAAACTTGACTATTATCTATAAAGACTATATAATAGTAATAACTTGATAAATATTATCAATTATAAAATGTAATATGACAACATTGTAAGCAATTACTATACATATATAATATAGTAATAATTCGTACTTGTCAAGTATTACATATAAATTTTTTAAAAAAATTTTGGGAGAGTGAAAATGAGAAAGAATAATACAGGGAATTTCAAGACTTTTTGGTTTAAATATAATGATTATGAACTAAGAGAAATAGATAAATTTACATATATAACACCAAAGGAAGACTCTAAAGCCCAAATGTATGACCCATTTAATGTTTCTGACAGTATATTAGTAGATATACTACTAATAGGAAGATATGTAGAAAATGATGAATTAAAATTAGCAGAAGAGAAAATTATAGACTTTGTAAAGAAATATGGACTATTAGGAGAATTAACATATTTGCCATTAAATACAGATATTGTAAAACAAAGTAAAGTATACTTGCCTGTTGGAAATGTAGTTTGTAACAAAGAAACATTAACTGCAGGAGAATACATAAGGCTATTTCTAAAATGTGAGAAGAAACAAAAAGTTACAATAAAAGAAAATTCAAAAGGAGAAATTTTAGAATTATCAGTAGAAAATGAAGCAAATCCACTTGCTTTTATAGATAGACCAGGAGAATATGCAGTAGTGTTTTCAAAAGCCTATTCAGAAGGTGTAGTTTGGATTATGGATTATGCAAGAAGATTATATTTAACATTTGAGGCAATAGAAAATTATAGTAAAGTAGAAAATGCTTATACAAGGCAAAAATATGATAATTACATAGAAAACTTTAATGCTTCAAAGATTGCTTGTAGAATATTAATGCATAGTAATAAAGAATACCCACCTGTTTTAGAGTGGAACTTTAATTCTCTAAAGCTAGCAATAGATACAATGTTTGCATTAAATGAAACAAGTGATAGAAAAACAGTAAAAATGTGTAAGCACTGTGGAAAACCTTTTGCTTCAGATAATTTAAAAGCAGAATATTGTAGTCCACAATGCAGAAATCAAGCTAATGTTTATAAAAGTAGAGCGAAAAATAAAGAAACGGAGTAGAGAAATGATTAAAGTAGTTTATTTTGATAATTCATCAGCAATAGATTATCTTAATATCTATAATGGTGGAGAAAAAATACAAACAGATGAAGAAATTAAGAAAAATACTGAAGAACTTACAACAAAGGCAAATGCAAGTATATTTGCAAAATTGAGTTGGTTACCGTTTTTTGGAGCAAATATGGAAGCTGGAATAGATGCAGAAATAAATTCTAATGATAATTCTTTGGTAAAAACAACAATTTCTAATACAATACTAACAGATTTTATACAAAAATCTGATGGTGACGATAGATTAATAAAATTTAAAGGATATCAATTAAGTCCATATAAAAATTCAATTACGTTTTTTAAAATGTTTACACCTTATTTGAAAATGACAAAATCAGACTTTGAATCTGAAGGAGTAACTTTTGATTTAGCCAAGATGGATGAATCGTTTGAAAACGGAAAAGGATATTATGAATTAATTGCGAAAAAAAACGAAAATGAGGAAATAAAAAAATACGTTTTTAGATTTAATATAAAAGCTTTTAGAAATAATTATACAATGGCAGATTTAATAAAAATGGATTTGAATTATACTGCTGTCAAAGTTGGAAAAGTATATGAAAATATGCTAGATATAGGGAAAGAAATTAATGTTGAAACGCAGTCTACTATTTCATCGGCATTTGATATTAATAAAAAAGATAAACGGAAAACTAGAGGTTTATGATGTTATTTTAGCAGGTGTTGAAATATGAAAAATATTATAATTTATTATGGACCAAAAAAAGGATACGAAGAAATTATACCTGTCCAAAAAAAGACTTTAGCCGAAATTGTTTCGGCACATGATAGTAAAATGAATACACATCTTTTAGTTGTTAAACAAGAAGGAAAACAAGAGTTCAAAGATATAGAGATTGAGAAATCACATATAGATAATGTTGTTGCATATTCGGAATCATATGCGGTCATTACAGAGGGAGCTATTCAAAGTTTTTTAACAATCATGAATGATTATGATATAGATAATTTATATTTACAAAATCCTCCTAAACAGATTGTAACTCAATTAGAGCAAACATATCCAAAATTAATAAAGGTAAAAAAGTATAATTATCAGAAATTGACGGGAAGAATGTTTAAAAGATTAGCTAATAAGTTTAATGCAACAATTATAGGACAAGAAGAAGTAAAAGAAAAACTACTGGTAGCTCTATATCCATTATTAAATCAGAACAAAAATAGTAAACCTATTGTTATAATGTTTTATGGAGAGTCTGGAGTAGGAAAAACAGAAACAGCAAAATTAATTAGTAATATTCTAGGACAGAAGCTATTTAGGAAACAATTTTCTATGTTTCAAAATATGGAATTTTCTAATTATCTATTTGGTGGAAAACATTCGCAGGATAGTTTTGCTAAAGATTTATTGGAAAGAGAATCAAATGTTATATTAATTGATGAATTTGATAAACCTGCACCAGTATTTCATAGTGCGTTTTATCAATTGTTTGATGAAGGAGTTTTTGAAGATAAAAATTATAAGGTTGAAATGAAAAATTCTATAATTATATGTACCTCAAATTATAAAAATACAGATGAAATCAGAGAAAAATTGGGAGAGCCTATATTTTACAGATTTAATAATATAATAAAATTTGATGAGCTTTCAAATGACTCGCTAAGAAAAATAATAGATAAACTAATTAGTACAAAATATAATGAATTAACAAAAAGTGAACAAAAAATATTAGATTTAGATGAAATAAAACAAAAAATGTATACAATAGTTGAAAAGATTAAAAATGTAAGAAATGCAGATATAATAATTCAAGAATTAATAGGTATTCAATTAGTAAATGATTTTCTGGAAAATAAAAAATAGAATGGAGGAATTAAATGATTGAAATTAAAAATTTTGATAATTGGATAGAAGATAAAGTTTCTGGTAAATTTGGTAGTGGTGCAAGTGAAAAAGTATGGCTTATTAATCCAGAAACAAACGAAAAAGGACTTTTCAAATTTCCCAAAGTAAAAGATAAAGAAAAGGGAATAATAACAGGAGAATACTGGGCTGAAAAATTAGCTACAGAAATTGGAAAGCTAATTGACGTAGAATGTGCAAGAGTAGATATTGGTACATATAAACGGAAGAATTGGCTCAATGAGTTACAATATAGTTAAAGATAGTGAAACAATCTTTAGAGAAGGTCTTGATTATATACAAGCACAATATCCATTTTATAATAAAGAAAACTTAATAGATGAATATAATAATAAAAAATATTCATTTCAAATGATTGAAAATAGTATTAGTGGAATATTGGAAATATCAGAAATAGTAAAAATAATAGTATTTGATTGTTTAATAGGAAATAGTGATAGACATCATAGTAATTGGGGAGTTATACCTTGCATTAAGAAAATTGCTAATGGAGAATGCATTTGCTTAAAACTATGCCCTTTATACGACAATGGATCTTCGCTATGTGCATATGAAGATAATAGTGACATAGAAATATTTTTTAAAGACAAGATGAAATTTGAGGCATTAGTAAATACAAAGTCAAAGTCTGCAATAGGTTGGGAAAATGAAAGACCAATAAAACATTTTGATTTATTAAAAAAATTAAAAGAAAACGAATATGAATTAACTATTTCATATATAGAGAAAATTAAAGATAATGTTAATGAGAAAAGCATTGATAGAATTTTAAATGAATTTGATAATAATACAATAAGCGAAGATATGAAAAAATTATTGAAAATGTTTATTTTAGAGAGAAGAAAAAGAATGTTAGAAATATATGATTTGAAAGATGAGGTGTAAAAGAAAATGGAAAAAGATTTAGTATATTTAATTTGGACAGATGTCAATACTGGAAACAAATATAAAGTTGCAGAATTATATAAAGAAAATGAAACTTTTTATTTTAAGTATATTTTAGAAAATGTTAAAGAAGCTCAAAAGAATGGATTTGAATTGTTAGTAGCATTTCCACAACTTAATGCAACATATGAAAATCCACATCTTTTTGCAGTATTTGGAGCAAGACTTCCAGATAAAAGAAGACCAGAAATTAAAGAGATTTTAGAAACTTATGGAATGACAGAATATGACGAATTTGAGTTATTAAAAAGAAGTGGTGCAAAATTACCAACAGATAATTATGAATTTGTTAAATAGAAGGAGAAGAAAAATATGTTTGAAGAAGAAATTAATCTTATAATGGAAAAAAATAAAAATTTAATAGATAAAGCAGTAGAGATTATGAAACAAGTAAATGATCCAAAGCATTCTTTATCTCATATGGAAAGTGTTGTAAAATATACAATAGAGATTTTAAGGCATGAGGAAAAGGCTAATAAAGAGGTTTGTATTATTTCAGCATATTGGCATGATGTGGGAAGAAGTATACAAAAAAAAGACCATGCGTTACTAAGTGCTAATATGTTAAAAGAAGAAATGAAAAAATTGCAATGTGATGATGAAATTATAGAACAATGTTATTTAGCAATTTATAAACATAGTTGGTATGATATGCCAGAAACTTTAGAGGGAATAATAGTGAGAGATGCAGATAAAATAGATTTTATTGGAATTGGTCGTTGGAAACAGTGTATAAAAGAACAAAACAAGTGTAACAGCATTTTAGAATTATTACCTACTTTAAGAAGTGAACTTTTACAATTAGAGTGTTCAAGAAAAATATATGATATAGAAGTAGCTAAGTTAATAAAATATCTGCATGATATAATTTTTGATGTAAAGTAAATCAAAATAAAGATGAAAAGGAGCATTTTTATATGCTCCTTAATAACATTTATTTACTTTTAATAATACCCAATTTACAAAAATAATAATAAGCATCCATACCACCTTTAAAATAAGTTTCCTTTTCAATGATGTCTTGTAAATCATAATATAAGTGAAGAATTTTAGAGATAGACAAGCAATCTTCTTTGGAAAGTCCATCTTCTAAAACTTCATCATCAAGCAATTTTTGTAGAGTAATATTACTATCTAAAATCTTGTGAATTTGCTTATATAATTTTTTGTAATCTTCATTGTTATTTTTTAAATAACTTCTAACACCATCAAAAAGTTCATAAAAATTATCACTATTTTCATCATAAAACGAAATAAATCTTTGTTCTTCATTCATATCTAATTCCTCCATTAATTATAAATATATCTTTTTAAAATTATTTCTTCGATAGAATTTTTAAGGTTGTTCATCTTGCCAACCCATTCTAATTGATTAGTTGCTTTCAATTCCTCTGTAATACACTCTTTTTCTGCCATTAGTTTCATTTGAACATCAAAAAAATCACTTGCTTGTTTATCTATATCTAGCAAATGATTTGTAAGTTCATCGTTCATAAATAGTATTGTATATTCAGCTTTTTTATGGCTGTTAAGGTAATTTAACCTCATTCTAGCATATTTTCCTAATGTAACGTTTTTAGTATTATTTGATAATACTAAGTCTGGTAAAAAATAATCTCCACATTTTGTATAAGTTATTTTCATAATTTTCTATCATCCTTTCTCTTTGACTTATCTATTTTTTTCATTTGCTTTTCAAAGTCAAAACAAATGCCATGTTTCTTTTCAAATTCTTTAATTAAAGTATTTGTAAAGGGAACACCTACTATTTTACAAATAAAAATTGCAAGTAACTGTATAGCTTCAGACCATTCCTTTAAAGCTTTTTCTAGTTGATTAATTCTTGTTTTAAAGAAGTTTAATTCTTTATGAAATTTTATTTCTATTCGTTCTATTTTATAAGAGGATTCAAACTCTATATCAGAGCACTTTTTGTTCAGTTTGTTATTCTCATTCCACAAATAAGAGTTTTCTTCTTTATATTTTGATACCATATCTACTAAATAAGCTTGTTTGCTTAATTCTTTGTGTAGTTTTACATTATCAGCATATAGTTGTTCAATTAATTTGTCTTTAGGCTCAATGATTTCTTTTTGTATCTGTTCATCTCTGTTAAAAAATCTAGCTTTTACATCTTTAATATTAGGAACATTTGGTAAATCTAAAGTAATATCATTTAATGTTTTTTGAGTAGCTTCAAAGTTAGTTAGCTTTTTATATTCCTCAGTAGAAAGATGTTTTCTATCGCTTGGTTCTCCTCGTTCTAGTTTAAATCCTTTATCATTTACATATTTATTAAAAGCATCTTGCATATTGCCATAACTATTTTTACCTTTCCAATAATCACTAGCACATACTTTACGAATACGATTTCCCTGTTTATCAAAACTATCAACTACAGGAATAAAAGATAAGTGCATATGTGGAGTTGCCTCGTCCATATGCACTACTGCAGATATTATATTTTCTTTGCCTAAATTTTTATATTGAGCAACAAAATTATAACATTCCTCAAAATATCTTTTTGTTTCGTTTTCTCCAATAGAGTCAAAAAACTCTTTATCAGACGTCATTAGTAATTCACAAACAATAACACTGGTATCTTTAATTTGACCTTTTAAGTTATTTTCTTCTTTTAGTCTATCAAATTCCTTTTCATATCTTCCAAGAGGTTTCTTCAAATGATAATTCAAATAACTTTTACTTAAATCAATATTAGTATTTGAATAATTCTTATTTTTTCTTTCATTATGCATATATGATTTTGATGCATTACTTCTTTTGTGTTTTTCATTTCTTAAAATAGAATAACTCATAATAAAATTGCTCCTTTCAGTAAGTATAGAAGAGAAGAAATTAAAAACTTCTCTAACACACTAGAGGACTTTTTTACAAAAGTACCTCGTGTGACAGATAAATCTGCATATGTATAAGAAGAAACCAGAGGGAGAGAGCGAAGGAAATTAGGTGCAATAATCCCAATGTTAGAAAAAAGGATTATTACACCTAATAACAAGAAACCGTCAGTCGGTCGCTTCGTTTCATAGGTAGTCTAGTAAGTAGAAAAACTACTATAATTGCTAATAATTCTTAGGCTGTTAAAATTTATTTGTTACAGCCTAAGTATGCAAAATAACGAAGTTATTTTACATTCCTTAAATCAATGTGCATACTTGTCTACACTTTTTACAATTATAAATCCACAGCCAAGCTTTGCCTCCCAAGAACTCTTTTATTATTGTGAGTCTATGGTTGTAAAATCTCACTCACGCACTTTGCATAAATAGACCGTTTATACGAATACGGGCAAATTTTATAGCAACGGCTTGCCAAACCTAGCACTTTTATAGAGGTACTGCATTTCTCTGTATAATAAAAAGACTACTTACAAGTAGTTGTAAATAGCCTAGAAGAATGAAATCAATAGTAAACATTCTATTACATCTAACATCATCTATCACATCTAGCAAAACATCTAACATTTCTACAAAATACTTGCAAAATAGAGTAAAATTATGTTATAGTTAAGCAAGTAAGAAAAACGAAGATAAGTGCTAGAAAATCCATAGTTTTCAGTTATATAAAAAGTGTTATCTAATACTAAAAATAGATAAGTATAAAACACATTAAAAGACTCAAAATCTATTATGGGAAACTATGTGTGGGTTCGAGTCCCACCACCTGCACCAACGACGTTTCTGTTCAAACTAATAGAACAGATAAATATAAATATCATTCTGAAAAGGATGGTATTTTTTGTTGCAAAATTGCCATCCAAGAGGAAAGAGTGGTGTTTGATATGCAGATAATTAAGCAAGAACTACATTACATTTATAAAATAACTGCTATATGCTACTAATAGAAAAATCTTTCAACCTTAAGTTGTTTCTCCTGCTAGGCATACTAATAGTGAGAAAACCTAAGATTCTTAGATTCTCCCACTAATGATAATAAAAATTAATTACAGTAGTTTTCCATACTTATTACTTATGCTTATTTCGTGCACTCATAGCTGTAAATAAACTTTTCTGCTGTTCTTGGGTTAATTGATTAATTAACTTATCATAAGTAGTTGCATCCACAAAATCCAGCATAGAAACTTGTACTTCCAACTTGAGATCAGGAAATATTCCTTTCTCTAAAAAAGGTTTAAGCCTTTCATACCGTGCGATTTCATTTACAACAGGAATGTACATATATCCTAAATGTTCGCATGAGACTATGGGCCATTCTCTAACATTACTGATATTATTTAGCAGAGACCTATTTTTAGAGTAAAATTCCTTTTCTGTACAAAGTTTAGCAGCAACTGCTTCATGCATTGATGCATAAAAAAATTCTCTTACATCAGATTCTTTATATGCGGGTTTCCACTCATTTCTGTCATAAAGTGGTTTTTTTAAAATCAATGTATGCGCAACCACTTTTGTGTAAAATCTCCCCGACTTATTTTTTGGTGATACGATAACTTGCCGCCATTCCATATTTTGTCTCCTTCCCTGTGTAATTAAAAAAATTAATAGAAATATTGATTATGGTAACTTGACCAATTGTTATAATAATATTTTAACATGTTTAACATAAAAAGTAAAGATACTATAGTATTATCGAAAAATTCAAATTATCAAAAAATTTTTTTAATTCTTACTAATATAATCAAATTCTTCACTTATGATACTCATTCCTAATGACACACATTCATCCCATTCAATAACCTTAATATAGTCATTCTCTTTAGACATTCTTTCTACAATCTCTTTAGTTTTATCATTTGATTCTAAATCAAGAACCAATATATCTTTTATATAACTAGAATCTTTTATATTATCTGTATTACCATATAATGTATTTAACAAATCTGAACGTAAAAAACCTTCTATATTTTCTTCTTGGTTTTTTGTTGCAATAACTATATAAATACCATCAGTATCATTTATTCCTCTAGAACAATATGTATAAGAGTAAACTATCGTTTTTATTATTTCAATCAAACCATATAGTGCTAATGTCCATAATATTATATTTAATAAAAAATAAATCATAAGCTATCTCCTTATGATTTATTATATGTTTATTTTATTTTTATGTTATTCTTTTTGTTTTATTTTTAGCTTTGAATATTAAACTAACATTAATATAGCTTTCTCTGCTCCATCACCTTTACGTGGACCAGCTTTTACTATACGTGTATATCCTCCAACTCTACCTTCATATTTTGGAGCTATTTCGTTAAATAATTTTGCAGGTAAATCTATATTTTTTCCTTCATTATCTTTAACTTTGTTTAATTTTCTCATCATTTTCTTTCTTGCATTTAATCTTGATGGATTATCTTTTTGTCTACTTTCTGTAGTCTCTTCTTTTACTACTTTTAAGTATTCTTTTCCATTTTTGCTTTTTACTAATTCTGTAACTTTGTTTCCTTTTGAATCAAGTTTTGCTTTAACAACTTTTACATCTACCATTTCAAAATTGTCTTTTTCTTTAATTGCTAATGATATTATACTATCTACTATTGATTTTACTTCTTTTGCTCTTGCTTCTGTTGTTTCAACTTTTCCATGTTGGATTACATCTGTTGTTAAGTTTTTTAACATTGCTAATCTTATGTCTGTAGTTACACCTAATTTTCTATTTGTAGCCAATTTATTTTCCTCCTATCTTCCCTATTTTCTATTCTTCTTCTTCAGCAAAATTTAGTCCTAGTGAATGTAATTTTGCTATTACTTCATCTAATGATTTTTTACCTAAATTTCTTACTTTCATCATATCATATTCTGATCTACTTATTAAATCTTCAACTGTTGCAATTCCTGCTCTCTTTAAACAGTTAAATGATCTTACAGATAATTCTAATTCTTCTATTGATGTTTCTAATACTTTTTCTTTTTGAGATTCTTCTTTTTCTATCATCACTTGTGTGTTTCTTGTTGCTTCTGATAAATCTATAAATATATTTAAGTGACTTGTCATTACTTTTGCTGCTAAACTTAATGCTTCATGTGCCTTTAAACTACCGTCTGTCCAAATTTCGATTATTAATTTGTCATAATCTACCATTTGACCTACTCTTGTATTTTTTATTTGATAATTAACTTTTTTTACTGGCGTATATATTGAATCTACTGGAAGCACTGATATATCTTGTTCTGGCTTTTTATTTTTTTCAGCTGGTGTATATCCTCTTCCCATATTTGCTGTCATTTCTATGTTTAGTTTTCCACCTTCTGATACTGTTGCAATATGTAACTCTGGATTCATTATTTCTACAGTTCCATCTGTTTCTATATCTGCTGCTGTTACTTCTCCTTCTCCTTTGAAGTTGATTCTTAATGTTTTTTCTTCGTTCTCATCAAATTTTAGTCTTACATTTTTTAAGTTTAATATTATTTCTGGTACATCTTCTACTATATTTGGTATACTAGAAAATTCATGTAAAACTCCTTCTATTTTGACACTTGTTATTGCACATCCTGTAAGTGATGATAATAGGATCCTTCTTAGTGAATTTCCTATTGTTACTCCATATCCTCTTTCTAATGGTTCACATACAAATTTTGCGTAGTTTTTTTCGTTATCAATCTCTAGACATTCAATATTTGGCTTTTCGAATTCTATCATTTTTACCTCCTAATTTTCTTAAATGTAATTAAGATTACATATATTGTGTCTATGTAAAGTGCTTTATATTGTACTTTTATAGAACTAAAGAAACTATTTAGAGTAAAGCTCTACTATTAAACGTTCTTCGATTGGTATGTCTATGTCTTCTCTAGCTGCTAATCTAATTACTTTACCACTTAAAGTTTCGCTATTTTTCTCTAACCATTCTGGAACTGGTCTTGCTGAATTTTCTTCTACATTGATTTTTACTGCTCCTGTTTCTTTCTTTGTTTCTCTTACAGCTATTATATCTCCTACTTTTACTAAGTATGATGGTATATCTACTCTTCTACCATTTACTTCAAATATTGCATGATTTACTAATTGTCTTGCTTGTGCTCTTGAAGACCCATATCCTAATCTATATACTACATTATCTAATCTGCTTTCTAATATTTGTAATAGGTTTTCACCTGTTACTCCTTTTTGGTTTGAAGCCATTTCAAAATATTTTCTGAATTGTTTTTCTCCAACTCCATAGTATGATTTTGTTTTTTGTTTTTCTCTTAATTGTGTACCGTATTCAGAAAGTTTTGCTTTCTTTTGTCCATGTTGCCCTGGTGCATAATTTCTTCTTGATATACTACATTTGTCTGTATAACATCTTGAACCTTTTAAAAACAATTTCTCTCCGTTTCTACGGCAAATACGACATTGTTCGTCTGTATATCTTGCCATTTTCTATTTCTCCCTTCTTATTTTAGGTTTTTGATTTTTATTTGCTTCTTTTTGTTTTTTTATATTACTACAGCTAACTATACTCTTCTTCTTTTTGGTGGTCTACATCCATTATGTGGTATTGGTGTTACATCTTTTATGCTACTTAATTCTAATCCAGCTGTCTGTAATGCTCTTATTGCAGCTTCACGTCCTGAACCTGGTCCTTTTACATATACTTCCACTGATTTTAGTCCATGTTCCATTGCAGCTTTTGCAGCTGTTTCTGCTACTTCTCCTGCTGCAAATGGTGTGCTTTTTCTTGAACCTTTAAATCCTAATCCTCCAGCACTTCCCCATGATATTGTATTTCCTTGTGTATCTGTTATTGTAACTATTGTGTTGTTGAAACTTGAATGTATATGTGCTTCTCCTTTTTCAATGTTTTTCCTATTTCTTCTAGCTACTGTTTTCTTTGTTAGACTTTTATTAGCCATTTTCTTTTTTTCCCTCCTTCAATGGATTTCTTTTTTATTCCTTATTTTCTATTTGCTTTTTGATTTACTTACTAATTTTCTTGGTCCTTTTCTTGTACGTGCATTTGTTTTTGTTCTTTGTCCTCTTACAGGTAATCCTCTTCTATGTCTTAGTCCTCTGTAACATCCTATTTCTGTTAGTCTTTTTATGTTTAATGCTACTTCTCTTCTTAAATCACCTTCGACTTTATATGATTCATCTACTACTTTTCTTATTTTGTTTTCATCTTCATCTGTTAAGTCTTTTACTCTAGTATCTGGATTTACTCCTGCTTTTGCTAGTATTGCTTGTGAGCTTTTTAGTCCTATTCCATATATATATGTTAGTCCTATTTCTACTCTTTTTTCTTTTGGTAAGTCTACTCCTGCTATACGAGCCATATTTTACACCTCCATAATTTTTTATTAATTGTTATTTTTGTTGTTTTGCTTGTATTAATGCTGTTTATTGTTTTTTGTCTTTGTTGATTAAAGGTGAAATGTACCAACGTTTACTTTGGTCCCTTTAAACCTTCCAGACATATATATTAACACAAATATGATATGAAGCTTTTGCTTCACAGCCGCTACATATTTGTGCTATTAACTATTTTTTGTTTTATCCTTGTCTTTGTTTGTGTTTAGGATTTTCGCAAATTACTCTGATTTTTCCTCTTCTCTTTATTACTTTGCATTTGTCACATATTGGTTTTACTGATGGTCTTACTTTCATTTTTTGCACCTCCTGTATTTTTGTTTTCATATATTTTTGGGTTATCATATATTTCTATATCTCTTAATATCTTTTGTTATTTTCATTTTTACTTATTGGTTTTATTTTGCTCTCCATGTTATTCTACCTTTTGACAAATCATATGGAGAAAGTTCTACCTTTACCTTATCTCCTGGTAGTATTTTTATATAATTCATTCTTAACTTTCCTGAAATATGTGCTAATATTTGATGCCCATTTTCAAGTTCTACTTTGAAATTTGTATTTGGTAATGTTTCTACAACTGTACCTTCAACTTCAATAACGTCTTCTTTTGACATTAATATTCCTCCTTATTTTGCCAATTTGGTATTTTAACTCATATAGTATATACCTTTTTTAAAGAATTGTCAAGATTTCTGGCTCTTTTTCTGTAATTAATATTGTATTTTCATAATGTGCTGATAAACTTCCATCTTCTGTTACTATTGTCCAACCATCTTCTAGTTCTAAAATTTCTTGCTTTCCCTCTATTACCATGGGTTCTATTGCTAATGTCATTCCTGGTTCTAGTCGTATTCCTTTTCCTGCTTTTCCATAATTTGGTATTCCTGGATCTTCATGCATTTGTCTTCCTATTCCATGTCCTTGGAATTCTCTTACAACTGAATATCCTTGTGATTTAACATATTCACCTATTGCATGTGATATATCTCCAATTCTATTTCCCTTTTTGGCATATTTTATCCCTTCAAAAAATGCCTTTTTTGTTACTTCTATTAATCTTTGTGCATCTTTTGATATCTTTCCTACTGCATATGTTCTCGCTGCATCTCCATTAAATCCTTCTTTTAATGCTACTAAGTCTACACTTAATATGTCTCCTTCTTTTAATTTTCTATGCTTAGATGGTATCCCATGTATTATTTCATCATTTATTGACATACATGTTGATGCTGGAAAGTTTGGCACATCATCATATCCTGAAGGATAATCCTTTTCTGCTGGTATTGCCCCTAACTTTTTCATTGTTTGTTCTGCTATTTGGTCTAATTCCCACGTTGTTATTCCTGGCTTTATATTTTCTTCAATTGCTTTATGTGTTAATGCTGCTATTTTACAGGCTTGTTTCATTAATTCTATTTCTTTTTTTGACTTTATAGTTACCACTTTTCTTACCTCTATTTACTTTTTATCTTTTTTACTACATCTTCTGCTACATCTCTTCCCATTCTGTTTATTGATACACTTACTGTTTCTGTTTGTAATACTCCTTGTTTTTCATAATATTTTACTAATGGACTTGTTTTTTCTTCATAAATTTCAAGTCTTTTCTTTATTGCTTCTGAATCTGAATCATCTTCTCTTTGTTTTAATGTTGCTCCACATTTATCACATATTCCTTCTTTTACTGGTGGATGTAATTTTATATTATATGTTGCTTTACAGTCTTGATTTGTACATACTCTTCTTGTTAACATTCTGTCTATTATTTCTTCCTTTGGTGTTACTAAATTAATTACTAAATCTATTTTCTTGTTACTCTTTTTTAATATTTCATCTAATTTTTCTGCTTGTTCTATTGTTCTTGGAAATCCGTCTAAAATTGCTCCATTTTGTGCATCTTCCCATTTTAGTCTATCTTCTACCATTGGAACTGTAATTTCATCTGGTACTAGTTCTCCTTTTGATATATATTTATCTGCTTCAATTCCTAATGTTGTTTTTTCACTTATATTTTTTCTGAATATATCTCCTGTTGATATTTGTGGCCATCCCATATTTTCACTTATTAGCCCTGCTACTGTTCCTTTTCCTGTTCCTTGTGCTCCTAACATTATAATTATCATATTAATCTCTCCTTATCTCTTTTTTTACATGAATTATTCTACTACAAATAAGTTAAAATATCAAGTTATTTTATGACTTTCATTAATAACTATTATATTTCTTTTTTTTATTTCAGCTTGTTTACTAATAGGCGCATATATGCGCCTATTAGTAAACAAGCTGTTTTTTTGTTCTTTTATTTTATATTACTCTTTTCTTTTTGCTTTGTTTTTATACTTTCCCTTTTATTTCAACTGTTTTACTAATGAGCGTGGATATGCGCCCATTAGCAACAAGGTGTTTTTTGTTCTTTCATTTTATTATATATATTACTCTTCTTCTCTCTGCTTCCCTTTATATTTTTCTTTTGAAAATAAAATATCATTTATTTTCACTTCGAGTTGCATACTAAAAGTTTTATAGGGTTTCCTTTACAATAAAAAAGTTAGAGCCTGTAGCACTTTTTACATTGCATACAAACTCTTAATTTTATTTTTTACTCTAAAAATCCTTTATAGTGTCTCATTGACAATTGAGCTTCTAATTGTTGAACTGTTTCTAATACAACACCTACAACTATTAATATAGATGTTCCTCCAAATGTAATATTTAGACTTGTAAATCTTAATAACATTGGTAATATTGCAATAATTGCTAAGAATACTCCACCAAATAATGTTAATTTTGATATTATTGATGTTAAATATTCTGTTGTTGGTTTTCCTGCTCTTATTCCTGGTATAAATCCACCATTTTTCTTAATATTGTTTGATACTTCTGCTGGATTAAATGTCGCATAAGTATAGAAATATGTGAATCCTACTATTAGTAATAAATATACTATTGCATTTGCTATTGAATATCCTATACCAACACTTGAAGATGATGTTGCTATTGAAAATTTATATAATCCTGCCAAAAATCCTGTTTTTGTAGCTATATCACTTACAAACATTTGGATTATCATTGCTGGGAATGTCATAAATGATGAAGCAAATATTACTGGCATAACTCCTGCCATTACTAATTTTAGAGGAATATGTGTATTTTGTCCTCCCATCATTTTTCTTCCTACTACTCTTTTTGAATATTGTACTGGTACTCTTCTCTCTGCTTGTTGTACAAATACAACTCCAGCTACTAATAATAATGCTCCTATTATTATCCCTAATACTATAATTAATCCTACTGTACTAAATCCTGATGTTGGGAACATTAATCTCCACATTGTTACTATTGCAGATGGTAACCCTGATATTATACCTATTAATATTATCATTGATATTCCATTTCCAATTCCTCTTGAAGAGATTTGTTCTCCTAGCCACATTAGGAATGCTGTTCCTGCAACTAATGATAGTACTACTATAAATCCTGTTAAGAATCCTGTATGCACAAATACATTAGCTGGTTTATATGAAAAATAAATTACTAATGCTTCTACTAATGCTAATATTAGTGTAACTATCTTTGTATATCTATTTATTTTTCTTCTTCCTTCTTCTCCACCTTCTTTTGTTAATCTCTCTAGTGAAGGTATAATCATTGCTAATAATTGTACAACTATTGATGCTGTAATATAAGGAGTTATTGACATTGCGAATATTGAAAATCTTGAAAATGCTCCTCCTGATATTAAGTTTATAAATCCACCTATTCCTTCTGTTGATGACATAGCTGAACTTAATACACTCATATCTACTCCTGGTACTGTTAGGTAACACCCTAATCTAAATATTAATATTAATAATAATGTATATAATAATCTTTTTCTTACTTCTGGTGTTTTCCAAGCATTTATTAAAGTTTTAAACAATTAAACCACCTCTGTCTTTCCGCCTAGAGTTTCAATTGCTTCTTTGGCAGCAGCTGTAAATCTATTAGCTTTTATATTTAATTTTTTCTCTAATTTTCCTGTTGCTAATACAACTATTCCATCATTTATTTTTCCGATTATTCCTTCTGCTAATAGAGTTTCAGCTGTAACATCTGTTGCTTTACTTTTGTTTAGCATTGTTAATGTTACTTCAGTGTAGTTTTTTGCATGGATGTTTGTAAATCCTCTTTTTGGTAGTCTTCTATATAATGGTGTTTGACCACCTTCGAATCCTCTTCTTACTCCTCCACCACTTCTTGCTTTTTGACCTTTATGACCTTTTCCTGATGTTTTTCCTAATCCAGATCCTATTCCACGTCCTACTCTTGTTCTTTTTGTTTTTTCAACTGCTGGTTTTAATTCTCCTAGTTTCATCTCTTTGCTTGCACCTCCTATTTTCTTGTTATTTTATCTTGATTATAAAATTTCTTCTACTTTTTTTCCTCTTTTTTTAGCTACTTGTTCTATTGTTTGCATTGACTTTAATCCTTCAATTGTAGCATATACAACGTTTCTTGGATTGTTTGTTCCAATAACTTTTGTACGTATATTTTTATATCCTGCAAGCTCTAATACTGGTCTTACACTTCCTCCTGCTATAACTCCAGTTCCTTCAACTGCTGGTTTTAACATTACTTTCGCACTTCCAAATTTTCCAACATATTCATGTGGTACTGTTGTGTCTACAATTGGTACTTCTACTAAATTTTTCTTTGCTGATTGTATAGCTTTTTTTATAGCATCTGGAACTTCTGCTGCTTTTCCATTTCCCACTCCTATATGTCCTGCTCCATCTCCTACTACTACTACAGCACTAAATCTAAAAGTTCTTCCACCTTTAACAACTTTTGCTACTCTGTTTAGAGCTACTACTTTTTCTTTTAACTCTTCCATCTTTACGTCTTCCATTAAATTTGTTTTCCTCCTTTTCTTCTTATTTTAATAAGTCTATAATTTCTTATATCTAATAGCTATTAACTATAGTTATTTATAATTTTATTTATGCAATAACTATCTTCATTTAATTTAAATAGCTATTATAACTAGAAGTTAAGTCCGCCTTCTCTTGCAGCTTCTGCTACTGCTTTTACTACACCATGATATATATATCCACCACGGTCAAAAACTACTTCTGTAATTTGTTTGCTAGCACATTTTTTTGCAACTAATGTTCCAACTTCTTTAGCTGCTTCAACATTTGAGTGTTTTGTTTTTATATCTTTATCTAATGTTGATACACTAACTAATGTGTTTCCTGCTACATCATCAATTACTTGTGCATATACATGGCTATTACTTCTGTATACACATAGTCTTGGTCTTTCTGCTGTACCAGATATTTTGTTTCTTACTCTTTTATGTCTTCTAGCTCTTTCAAATTTTCTATCTGTTTTGTTTATCATTTTAAATTACTCCTTTCCGTGATTATTTGCTCTTAATCATTTTATTTCTTTCCTGTTTTTCCTTCTTTACGTCTGATTACTTCTTCAGCATATTTTATTCCTTTTCCTCTATATACTTCTGGTGGTCTCTTTGTTCTGATATTTGCTGCTGTTTGACCAACTAATTCTTTGTCTATTCCTCTTACTATTATTGTATTAGCATTTGGAACGTCAAATGTTATTCCTGTTGGAGCTTCAAATATTACTGGATGTGAGTATCCTAATGTTAAATTTAAGTTGTTTCCTTGTTTTTGAACTCTATAACCAACTCCATTGATTTGTAGTTCTCTTGTGAATTCATTTACAACACCTGTTACCATGTTATTTATTAATGTTCTTGTTAATCCATGTAAACTTTTGTTGTATGATTCATCATTTTTTCTTATTACTTTTATTTCATTATTTTCTAGTTCTACTGTTATATTTTTATGTATTTCTCTTTCTAATGTTCCTTTTGGTCCTTTTACAGTTATTTTTTCTCCGTCGATTGTAACTGTTACACCTTCTGGCACTTGAATAGATTTATTTCCTATTCTTGACATTCTTTTCACCTTCCTTTTTGTTTGGGCGTTCGCCTAACGTTTATTTTTATTTTTATATTTTCGCATTTAGGTTGATTTTTCCCATTTTAATGTAGCAACTTAACTGCATACATACCTGTAAAGTTATTTCACCTTTTACAGATATCTTATTTACCATACATAAGCTAATACTTCTCCACCTATCCCTAATGTACGTGCTTCTTTGTCTGTTTTTAATCCTTGTGATGTAGAGATTATTGCTATTCCTAATCCGTTTAATACTTTTGGTAATTCTTCTTTATTAGCATATACTCTTAATCCTGGCTTGCTAATTCTTTTTATTCCATCTATTACTCTTTTCCCTTTTTCTTCATATTTTAAAGTAATTCTTATTATTCCTTGATTTTCATTACTTATTTCTTCAAAAGACTTGATATATCCTTCTTTATATAGTATTTCTGCTATTGATACTTTCATTTTTGATGATGGTATATCTACTGTCTTATGTTTTGAACTGTTTGCATTTCTTATTCTTGTTAACATATCTGCTATTGGATCTGTAGTATTCAATTTACTTTCCTCCTTTTTTTAGTTTTCTTTGGACTGGATATGCTTTGCATTTCCATATTGCTGCTTTTTTACAGCTCCTTTTACCAGCTCGCTTTTTTTACTCCTGGGATTTCTCCTTTATGAGCTAATTCTCTAAAGCATACACGGCAAATTCCATATTTTCTTATATATGCATGTGGTCTTCCACATAATTTACATCTATTATATTCTCTTGTTGCATATTTTTGTGGTCTTTGTTGTTTTACTTTTAATGATTTTTTAGCCATCTTCTAATTTTTCCTCCTTATTTAGTTTTGGAATGGCATACCTAACAATGTTAGTAACTCTTTTGCTTCATCATCTGATTTAGCTGTTGTTACAAATATGATATCCATACCCCTTAATTTATCTACTTTATCATATTCGATTTCTGGGAAGATTAATTGTTCCTTTATTCCCATTGAGTAGTTTCCTCTACCATCGAAAGAATTTTTTGATACTCCTCTAAAATCTCTTACTCTTGGAAGAGCTACATTAAATAGTTTGTATGCAAAATCATACATTTTGTCTGCTCTTAAAGTTACTTTGCAACCTACATTTGCTCCTTCTCTTAGTTTGAATGCCGCAATTGATTTTTTTGCTTTTGTTACTATTGGTTTTTGACCTGTTATTTGTGCCAAATCATTCATTGCATTTTCTAGTGATTTAGGATCTTCTTTTGTGTCTCCTAATCCTATATTTATTACTATTTTTTCAAGTTTTGGAACTTGCATTACTGATTTATAATTGAATTTCTTCATTAATTCTGGTATTACTTCTTTTTGATATTGTTCTCTTAATTTTTCCATTTCTGCCTATTCCTCCTTTCTTAACTCTTATTTTATTTTTGCTCCACATTTTTTACAGATACGTACTTTTTCATCTTTTTCTATACTATATCCTATTCTTGTTACTTTTCCGCATTTTGGGCATACTACATTTACTTTACTTGCTAATACAGCACATTCTACTGGCACTATTCCACCTTGTTCTCCTTGTTTTCTTGGTTTGATGTGCTTTTTTCTTACATTTACACCTTTTACTACTACTCTTTGTGTTTTTGGCATTACTTCTAGTACTTCTCCTGTTTTTCCTTTATCGTTTCCTGATAGTACTTGTACTGTATCTCCTTTTTTTATTTTCATGTAAGGTTTCCTCCTTCTTTGAATTGTTTTTGTTTCGTTCTTTTAAAGAACCTCAGGAGCTAATGAAAGTATTTTCATGTATTCTCCTTCTCTTAATTCTCTTGCAACTGGTCCAAATATACGTGTTCCTCTTGGTGTTTTATCTTCTTTTATTATTACAGCTGCATTTTCATCAAATCTTATATATGATCCATCTTGTCTTCTTAATCCTTTTTTGCTTCTTACTATTACTGCTTTTACAACATCACCTTTTTTTACAACTCCACCTGGTGTTGCTGATTTTACTGACGCTACTATTATGTCTCCTATGTTTGCAGTTTTTCTGAATGATCCACCTAAACATCTAATACACATTATTTCTTTTGCTCCAGTATTATCAGCTACTTTTAATATTGATTGTTGTTGTACCATGTCTTATTCTCCTCCTTTTTTTTCTAGGATTTCAACTACTCTCCATCTCTTGTCCTTAGAAAGTGGTCTTGTTTCCATAACTTTTACTCTATCTCCCATTTTACAGCTATTGTCTTCATCATGTGCTTTTAGTTTATATGTTCTTTTAACTGTTTTTCCATAAACTTTATGACGTACACTGTCTTCTACTGCTACTACTATTGTTTTGTCCATTTTGTCTGACACTACTGTTCCTGTCATAACTTTACGAAGATTTCTTTCTTCCATAGGTTTAATCCTCCTTTTTTAGTCTTGGGGCTTTCCCATTTTTTTCTATTTTTTTGCTTCTGCTATTTTTCTTTCTGTTAATACAGTGTTTATTTTAGCTATGTCTTTTTTAACTTCTTTGATTTTCATTGGATTATCTAATCCATGTGTAGCTAAACTAAATTTTAATTTGAATAGTTCTGTTTTTAGTTCACCTAATTCTTTTTCTAGTTCTGGTGAAGACATTTCTCTTATTTTATTTATCTTCATCACTATCACCTACCTCATTTACAGTTTCTCTCTTAACAAATTTTGCTTTGATTGGTAGTTTATTCATCGCAAGTCTAAGAGCTTCTCTAGCTGTTTCTTCTGGTACACCAGCAATTTCAAACATTACTCTTCCTGGTTTTACAGCTGCTACCCAATATTCTACATTTCCTTTTCCTTTTCCCATACGTGTTCCTATTGGTTTTTGTGATATTGGTTTATCTGGAAATAGTTTTATCCAAACTTTTCCACCTCTTTTTATATAACGAGTCATTGCAACACGGGCTGCTTCTATTTGATTTCCTCTTATTAATCCAGCTTCTAATGCTTGCATTCCATATTCTCCATCTGATACGCAATTTCCTCTTGTTGCTTTTCCTCTATTTCTACCTTTTTGCATTTTTCTAAATTTTGATTTTTTTGGCATTAATGGCATTATTGTTCTCCTCCTTCCATTTTTTTAGCAGGAAGAACTTCACCTTTATATATCCAAACTTTAACACCAATCTTTCCATATGTTGTATCTGCTTCTGCAAATCCATAATCTATATCTGCTCTTAAAGTTTGTAGAGGTATTGTTCCCTCTTTATAGAATTCAGTTCTTGCCATATCAGCTCCACCTAATCTTCCAGATACTGATGTCTTTATTCCTTGTGCTCCTGACTTCATAGCTTTTTGCATACATTGTTTCATTGCTCTTCTGAATGAAATTCTTCTTTCTAATTGTCCTGCAATATTTTCTGCAACTAATTGTGCATTTGTGTCTGTTTCTTTTACTTCTATTATGTTTACATTTATTTCTTTTCCGATTTCTTTTGATAATTCTTGTTTTAAAGTCTCTGCACCTGCTCCACCTTTTCCTATTACTATTCCTGGTTTTGCTGTATATACATTGGCTCTAACAAATTTTGCTGTTCTTTCAATTTCTATTCTTGAAATTCCAGCTGCATATAATTTTTTCTTTAAAAATTTACGAATATTTTGATCTTCTACTAAGTAGTCTGCAAAATTCTTTGTCCCTGCATACCATTTAGCATTCCAATCTTTTATTATTCCTACTCTTACGCCTGTTGGATGTACTTTTTGTCCCATCTTATTTGCTCCCTCCTATTCTTCTCTTAGAACAATTGTTATATGACTTGTTCTTTTTCTTATTCTTACTGCTGATCCTTTTGCAGCTGGTCTTATTCTTTTTAATGTTGGACCTTGGTTTGCATATATTTCAGCAACATATAATTTTGAATGATCCATTTGATGGTTGTTTTCAGCATTTGCTATTGCTGATTTTAATAATTTTTCAATTATTTCTGAAGAAGCTTTTGGTGTAAATTTTACTATTGCTAAAGCTTCATCTACATTTTTTCCTCTTATTAAGTCTGCAACAATTTTTACTTTTCTTGCTGATATTCTTGCATATCTTAGAGTTGCTTTAGCTTCAACTATTGCTGTTTCTTCCACTTTATTTTCCTCCTTATTTTTTGGTTTGATGTTTTTTCATCATTTTTAGGCTCAATATATTATTTTGCTTTCTGTTATCTTTTTGTTTTATTCCTGATTATTTCTTTACTGTTGTTGTTTTTTCTCCTGCATGACCTTTGAATGTTCTTGTAGGAGCAAATTCACCTAATTTATGACCTATCATTTCTTCTGTTATATATACTGGTACATGTTTTCTTCCATCATGTACTGCTATTGTATGACCTATCATTTGTGGATATATTGTTGAAGCTCTTGACCATGTTTTTAATACTTCTTTTTTTCCTGTTTCGTTCATAGCTTCTACTCTTTTTAATAGTTTTTCACATACGAAAGGTTTTTTCTTACTTGATCTAGACATGTCTCTTATTTCCTCCTTTTAACAATGAACTTATTTGTTCTATTTTTCTTATTTCTTGTCTTGTATCCTAATGCTGGTTTTCCCCATGGTGTCATTGGTCCTGCGTGTCCTACTGGTGCTCTACCTTCTCCTCCTCCATGTGGGTGATCATTAGGGTTCATTACTGATCCTCTAACTGTTGGTCTTATTCCTAAATGTCTTGTTTTTCCAGCTTTTCCTAATTTTATATTCTCATGATCACTATTTCCTATTGTTCCTATTGTTGCTCTACATACTGCTAATACTAATCTCATTTCTCCTGATGGTAATCTTACATGTGCATATTTTCCTTCTTTTGCCATTAATTGTGCACTTTGTCCAGCTGCTTTTACTAATTTTCCTCCTTGCATTGGATTTAATTCTATATTATGAATTAATGTTCCTACTGGTATATTTGATATTGGTAAACAGTTTCCTGGCTTTATGTCCGCATTTTCTCCTGACATTACTTTGTCTCCATCTGTTATTCCTTGTGGTGCTAATATATATGCTTTTTCTCCATCTTCATATTGAATTAATGCTATGTTTGCACTTCTATTTGGATCATATTCGATTCCTATTACTGTTGCTTCCATATCATCTTTTCTTCTCTTAAAATCTATTATTCTGTATTTTTGTCTGTTTCCTCCACCTTGATGTCTTACTGTTATTCTTCCATATGAATTTCTACCTGCATTTTTCTTTTTTACTGTTAATAATGATTTTTCAGGTGTTGTTTTTGTTATTTCTTCATATGTTGATACTGTCATATTTCTTCTTGATGGTGTATATGCTTTGAAATGTTTCATTCCCATTGTTCTTCTCTCCTTCTATTTATTTTCCGAGTTTTTTCTCGATATTATTCTCTTTCATTATCCTCTTCACCCATTACTTTATTTAAAATTTCCTCGTATTCTTCTTGTAGCTCATGTTGTTCCATGTGCGCTGTTGGATGCATTGGACCATCTACTATGATTTTAGGTTTATGTGGCATAAATACATCTACCTGTGTTTGATAGTTTAAATCTGTTTTCAAACTGTTTTTAAAATCTTGTTTCTTTTCCATAATCTATGCTCCCATAAATTCATCTATTGCGTCTTTATATTTTTTAGATACTTTTTCTACTTTTCCGCCTTTGCCTAAATATGTTTTTTCTGATGGATTTATGTCTATTGTTACTATTGCTTTTTTCCAGTCTGATGTTTTTCCTTCTACATATCTTACTCTTTTTGTTTTTCCTTTTACTGTCATTGTGTTTACATTTAATACTTTTACTTCAAATAGTTTTTCTACTGCTCTTGCTATATCAACTTTTGTTGCTTTTCTGTTTACTTCGAAAGTGTATTTTCCGTTTTGCATTTCGTCATTACTTTTTTCAGTAATTACTGGTGCTATTATTATTTCTTCTGGTTTCATAATTAAGCGTACACCTCCTCTAATTTCTTAACAGTTTCTAATGGTAATACTAATTTGTTATATTTTAATAAGTCATATACATTTATCATATTTAATGTTATAGCTTTTACACCTTCTATATTTCTACTTGATAAATATACATTGTCATTTTTGTCTGCTAATATTATTAATGTTTTTCCTTCTACTTTTAAATCTGATAATGCTTTTACCATTGTTTTTGTTTTTATTTCTGCTAATTCTAATTTGTCTACTACTGTTAATTCTTGTTCTTTTACTTTTGAACTTAATAATGATTTTATTGCTAATTGTTTTTCTTTTTTGTTTATTTTATAACTGTATGAACGTGGTTTTGGTCCTAATGCTATTCCACCTTTTATCCATTGTGGTGCACGTATACTTCCTTGTCTTGCTCTACCTGTTCCTTTTTGTCTCCATGGTTTTCTTCCACCACCACTAACTTCACTTCTTGTTTTTGTACTTTGTGTACCTTGTCTTTGATTAGCTAGGTAATTTACTAGTACGCTATGTACTACTGCTTCATTTGGTTCTATTCCAAATATTGCTTCACTTAATTCTACATCGCTTACTTTTTTACCTTGTATATCATATACGTCTACTTTTGGCATTTCGTTTTTCTCTCCTTTCTCTATTTGCTAGCTCTTACTGCTGATTTTATTTTTAGGATAGCTCCTTTTGCTCCTGGAACACTTCCTTTTATTAATAGTACATTTTTATCCATGTCTACTTTTACTATGTCTAAGTTTTGTACTGTTACTGTTACTTTTCCCATATGTCCTGGTAATTTTTTCCCTTTGAATACTCTTCCTGGTGTTGATGTTGGTCCCATTGAACCTGGTCTTCTATGATACATTGAACCATGTCCCATTGGTCCTCTTGATTGTCCATGTCTTTTGATTACGCCTTGGAATCCTTTTCCTTTTGATGTTCCTTGTACATCTACTTTTTCTCCATCTTGGAATATATCTGCTTTGATTTCATCTCCAATTTTAATGTTTTCAATTGTTTCTAATCTGAATTCTCTTAGATATTTTTTTGCTGTTAAATTATTCTTTGTGAAGTGTCCTTTTTCTGGTTTGTTTATGTGTTTGTCTTTTACTTCTCCAAATCCTAATTGTACTGCTTCGTATCCGTCAGTTTCCATTGTTTTTACTTGTGCTACTACACATGGTCCTGCTTCTACTACTGTTACTGGAATAACTACTCCATTTTCATCAAATATTTGTGTCATTCCTATTTTCTTTCCTATTATTGCTTTTTTCATTTTTCTTCCTCCTACTATTGGCTGATACTTCTTTTTGTACTTTATAATACAATTTTGTTTTATCAGCTTGGTTTGCTGGACTGTCTTTTAGTTTTTCAGTTCAGTTTAATGCTTTTGCATTTTTTGTCTTTATTAATTATGATTTTATTTCTATGTCAACACCTGCTGGTAATTCTAACTTCATTAAGTTATCTACTGTTTTTTGTGTTGGATAAAGAATGTCAATAACTCTCTTATGTGTTCTCATTTCAAATTGTTCTCTTGAATCTTTGTGTTTGTGTGGTGAACGTAAGATTGTTACTACTTCTTTTTGTGTTGGTAATGGAATAGGACCTGATACCTTTGCTCCTGTTTTTTTAGCTGTTTCTACTATTTTTTCAGCAGACTGATCTAAAACTACATGATCATAAGCTTTTAATCTTATTCTTATTTTTTCACTTGTTGCTACTGCTTTTGCCATTGTAATTTCCCTCCTCTTTCTTTTTATAATTTGAATTACTTTAGCTGGCAAGTTAGAACGCACCCTGGTGTTTTGTATTTCTCCATTTAAAAATCCCAATTTGTATGATAATTAGGAATAAGCGTGTTCTTCTTTCTTACCGCCTGGTCTAGCCAAGACATACTCCACTGAAGTTCCCTCCATTCCTCTCTTTCATAGAAATGTAGCCACATTCAGCTTCCTCGCTAAAATTCATACTGCTATATTATACCTTTTATTCCTTTATATGTCAATACTTTTTGGAATTTTTTTCATTAATCTTTATTTATTAAAAGCTACAGAAAATTCAATAAAATCATCATCATTCTTTACAGAAATACTACCATTATGCAATTCTATAATCTGTTTTGTAATCGCAAGACCTAATCCTGTACCACCTGTTGTTGCTGTTCGTGCTTCATCAACTCTATAAAACTTCTCAAATAATTTATCTAATTTATAATCTGGAATTTTATCTCCCTTATTTCTAAATTTCAGTTTTATAACGTCTTCATTCTGCTCTACATTTATTTCTATGTCTGTGCTTTCATAACTATAATTAATTGCATTTTTAATAATGTTTCCAAATGCTCTTGCTAATTTATCTCCATCACCTAAAAAATCAATCTGTTTAGGTTTATTTATTATATATTTCAGGTTCTTTTCTTGTAGCATAGGATAAAATTCATCCAATAATTGATCTAGTAAAATTGATAAATCAATTTTATTTTTAATAATTGGGATTTCCTGTAAATTATATCTAGTAATTTCAAAAAATTGATTTATTAATTCTTCTAATCTAAGTGATTTTTTCAGTGCTATATTTATATATTTTTCTTGCGTATTCTTTGAAATTTGATTTTCCTCTTCTAATAAATTTAAATATCCTATTACAGATGTTAATGGTGTTTTTAAATCATGGGCTATATACATAAGTAAATCATTTCTTTTTTGGACTTCTTCTTTTGCTTTATTTTTACTTGTTAATATATTTACTCTTATCTTATTCAACCTATTCTCTAATATTATTAATTCATTCGAAAGTTTTACATCTTGCTCTGGATTTTTCATTATTTTGTCCATTGCAACTATTATTTCTACCATATTTTTATTTGAATTTCTAATTACTAAAAAAGATATACTTATAAATATTATCAAATATATTATTCCCATTAATAATGTTTTGTTTTGTACACACCATCTATAAAAGTATATATTTGTATTTGCTAATTCATTTGCTAACTCATCATTATAGATACCATCTATCATTATTGCAAATATTACAATAACAATTATACTATATAAAATTATTTTTATCGAACATTTTATTGCTATACTATTTTTTAATTTTGAAAATTCATTATTATTCAATTTTATATCCCACTCCCCATACAGTTTTTATAAATTTAGGATTTTTTGTATCATCTTTTAATTTTTCTCTTATCCTTCTTATATGAACCATAACAGTATTGTTATTATTCAAATATTTTTCTTTCCATACCTTTTCAAATAATTCCTCCGAACTTACAACATTTCCTCTGCTACTTGCTAGATATGCCAAAACGTCAAATTCTAATGGTGTAAGTTCTATTTCTTTATCATATAATAGACACTTATGTTTTTCTCTTTTTATTTCTAGTCCATCTATGTATATATCTTCTTCATCATTCTTTTCGTTATATTTTGTATATCTTCTTATTGCTGATTTTACTCTGGCAACTAATTCAAGTGGATTAAATGGTTTTGTTATATAATCATCTGCTCCTAATGTCAACCCTGCTATTTTGTCATTATCTTCTACTTTTGCTGTTAACATTATTATTGGAAACTTAAATTTCTTATTTCTTATCATTTTACAAATCTCAAATCCATCTTTTCCTTTTATCATTATATCTAATATTGCTAAGTCTAACTCAACTTTATTTATGCATTCTATTGCTTCTTCTGATGTATAAAATTTGTAAACATTATAATTTTCATTTTTTAAATATACTTCTACTAAATCTGCTATTTCTCTTTCATCATCTAATATTAATACATTCATTTAAATTGTTACTCCTTTCTCATTTTACTTAGTATCTATCGAATTTTTTTTATAGATTATAACATATTTCTTTTATCTTTTCTCATTATTCTAACAATTGTAAGAAAATTTTAAGAATATATTAATCATTTCTTAAAACTCTTTTTTTCTTTTATTTGTATACTTTAATTAATTTAAGGAGGAATTGTTATGGAATTTTTTGCAAACCCAGGAAAAAATATTGAAATTAAAGTAGGCAATGATATCTTTTTAAGACATGCCATCAAAACTAAATTTATCAATACTACTGATAATTATTTAAATATTATAAATGAATATGTTTCCAATATTTATCAAGATGGAGATATTATTTCTATCAGTGAAAAAATTATTAGTCTTTGTCAAAACCAAATTATTAAAAGAGAAGATATTAAAATTGGATTTTGGGCAAAATTTTTATCTTTCTTTGCTTCCCATCCTTCTACTGGTGTTGGTGTTGGTGAAAGTATTAAAATGCAATTTGCTATTGATACAGTTGGACTTTTTAAAGTATTATTTGCAAGTTTTGCTAGTGGTTTTACTAAATTGTTTGGAATAAAAGGCGTATTTTATAAAATTGTTGGACAAGATGTTAGTGGTCTAGATGGTTTTTATGATCATATATGGTCTGAATATAAGGATATTGGTATTATGCTTCCTAAGAATCCAACTTTTGTTTGCAATGATATTAAAAATAAATTTGGTATTAGTTGTATGATTGTTGACTGCAACGATTTGGGACAAGAAATTTTAGGTAAATCAGATGATATTATTTTTTCTGATAACTTTTTGAAACAGTTAATTATTGATAATCCTGCTGGTCAAGGTAACCAAAAAACTCCTATTATTCTTATTAGGAAAAAAACATGTTAAAATTTTTAATCTTTTTCTAGGACATATTTTTCTGTATCCTCTATGTGTTAGGATTAAAAATTTGCAACTTTATGTTCCATATTTTATTAAAATCTGTTATAATTATATTAATAAGCACTCAAGAAGTGCGTAATATGGAGGTAAGCTATGACAGCACAGAGAACATTTTTTGATACTATTCATTCCAGAGGTATTCTGGCTGAAACAGGACGGGAAGAATTTGAGATAAGGGAACCTATTAAAAGGAAATATATTCTTCTTTCATACCTTCCCGATGACCCTTTTGAAGCAGAAAAAGCTCAAACAATGGCGATGCTCTACGCAGATAAGATAGGAGCTGAGTTTATAGCAAACAGGCAGTTCGTTGAGGACCCTAAAAATTCCTTAATTATATCAATGGATATGCTTAGTCTTTATGAGAACGCTATTTAACTTATTCTGCATCTATGCACTAAAAAAGATACATATGTGAATGTCTTTTTATTCACATATGTATCTTTTTTGTAATATAATCTATTTATTTAATCCTTTTCTTCCAGGAAAAACTGAAATATCTCCTAAATCATTTTCAATATTTAATAATCTGTTATATTTTGCAACTCTATCTGTCCTACAAGGTGCTCCAGTCTTAATTTGACCAGCATTTGTAGCAACTGCAACATCTGCTAATGTTGTATCTTCTGTTTCACCACTTCTATGTGATACAACAGCTGTATATCCATTCTTTTTAGCAAGTTCTATTGCATCTAATGTTTCTGTTAAAGTTCCTATTTGATTTAATTTTATTAATATACTGTTAGCTGTTTTATTATCTAGTCCCTTTTGTAATCTCTTGATGTTTGTTACAAATAAGTCATCTCCTACTAATTGTATTTTATTTCCTAATCTATCTGTTAATTTTTTCCAATTTTCCCAGTCTTCTTCTGCTAATCCATCTTCTATTGATATTATTGGATATTTTTCTGTTAATGATGCTAAGAAATCTATCATTTCATCTGCTGTTTTTATTTCATCTGTTTTCCAGAAATAATAGCATCCTTCTTTTCCTATTTTTTTAGCTTCATCATACATTTCTGTTGATGCAACGTCTAGTGCTAAACAAACTTCTTCTCCTGGTTTGTATCCAGCTTTTTCAATTGCTTCCATTATTAATTTTAGTGCTTCTTCATCACTTGCTAAATTTGGTGCAAATCCTCCTTCATCTCCTACTCCTGATGCTAATCCTTTTTCTTTTAATACTTTTTTTAGTGTATGATATATTTCTGTACACATACGTAAACATTCTGTGAATGATTTTGCTCCTACTGGCATTATCATAAATTCTTGTGTGCTTACTGTGTTATCTGCATGCTTTCCACCATTTAATATGTTCATCATTGGAACTGGTAATGTTTTTGCATTTGGTCCACCTATGTAATTATATAATTCCATTCCTAGTGAGTTCGCTGCTGCTTTTGCTACTGCTAATGATACTCCTAATGTTGCATTAGCTCCTAATTTTCCTTTATTTTCTGTTCCATCTAATTCTATAAGTGTTTTGTCTATTATTGCTTGTTCATAAACATTCATTCCTTCTAATTTTGGAGCAACTATTTCATTTACATTTGCTACTGCTTTTAATACTCCTTTTCCCATATATCTTGATTTATCACCATCTCTTAATTCTACTGCTTCAAAACTTCCTGTTGATGCTCCTGATGGTACCATTGCTACGCCACTACATCCATCTATTGTTGTTACTTCTACTTGTACCGTTGGATTTCCTCTTGAATCTAATACTTCTAAAGCTCTTACACTTTCAATTTCTAAATAATCTTTCATTTTTTTCCTCCTTTAATTTCTTAAATTTTTACAACTAATTTGCATTATATAACATTTTTTCTCTATTTTCAACAGTTTGTATACACTTTCTTCATTTTCAATCTGTTTTTAATATTTACTTTTTATATAATATTTGGTTCGTTGTCTGTTTTTCGTTTTTACTTGCTACATACTCTGCACTCTGAATACTCTCATATCCTGCTGTTTCATAATCTACAATATTTTTTATACTTGTTATATATATGCCTTCCTCATAACTTTCATTTGTATCTAATACATTAAATTGATTATTGTATTTTTCAAGTACTTTTCTTTCTTCTCTATTACAACATTCCATTCCTTGATGTAAATATTTGTATCTCCAAATTATATGTCTTTCATAACTTGTATATTCATTATCCCTTAATAAATCTTCATAATTATATTCTATTTTGAATTTGGAATTTTTTATTGTTATAGTTAAATTGCTCCATAGTTTTTGACTACTTTCCTTGAATTTCTGTCTTAATCCCTTTACAGTATCATATAACATTTCTACCAGTCTTAAATAATCTTCTTCTTCAATATTGAATTTTGATGGTATTTCATATACATTTATTGGTTTCCTTTTTATTATACCCTTTGGTATGTAATAGAAAAATAGCTCTCCTGTTTGATTAGTTCCTACTTCTTCTATTACTGATGCATATAAATATACCTCTTCCCACTTTTCTGGTATCATATAAAATAATTTCTTTTGTATTTCTTGATATTTCTCTTCAATTTCTTGATTATTCTCTAGCATTTTTTCCCCTTTAATATTTATTATATAGGATATCTCCCATATTTTTATAATCCTATATAATAAAATTTTATTTTCTAATGTTCTATTCTTTTATTAGTAAACTTTCGCCTGTCATTTCTTCTGGTTGCTCTATTCCTAATAGTTCTAAAAGAGTTGGTGCTAAATCTGCTAGTTTTCCAGAATTTATTTTATATTTTCCTTCATTACTTACTAGTATCAATGGAACTGGATTTGTTGTATGCGCTGTATGTGGATCTCCTGTTTTATAATCTATCATTTGTTCAGCATTTCCATGGTCTGCTGTTATTAATACTGTTCCATCTTTTTCTAACATTGCTTCTACTACTTTTCCTACACATTCATCTACTGCTTCTACTGCTTTTATTGCTGCTTCTAAGTTTCCTGTATGTCCTACCATATCTGGATTAGCAAAATTTAGTATTATGCAATTATATTTTTCACTTTTTATTGCTTCTACTACTTTGTCTGTTACCTCATATGCACTCATTTCAGGCTTTCTATCATATGTTTCTACTTTTGGTGATGGTACTAATATCCTTTCTTCTCCTGGATATTGCTTTTCTTCTCCTCCATTGAAGAAGAATGTTACATGTGCATATTTTTCTGTTTCAGCAATTCTTAATTGTGTTAAACCTTCTTTTGATATTACTTCTCCAAATGTATTTACTAATGGTTCTTTTTTGAATGCTATATTTACATTTGGAATAGTCTCATCATAATTTGTGAAACATACAAAATATAAATTTAATGGTTTTGTTTCAAATCCATCGAATTCTTTGTCTACTAGTGCTCTTGTTATCTCTCTTGCTCTATCAGGTCTGAAGTTGAAAAATATTACAGAATCATTTTCTTCTATTTGCGCTATTGGTGTTTCTCCATTACATATTATTGTTGGTTCTACAAATTCATCAAATACTTCTTTTTGATATGATGCTTCTATTGCTTTTATTGCTGAACCTGCTTTATTTCCTTTTCCATTTACTAATGCATCATAACATTTCTGTACTCTTTCCCATCTTTTATCTCTATCCATACTGTAAAATCTTCCTGATAGTGTTGCTATTTTTCCTACACCTTTTTCTCTCATTTTCTCTTCTAGACTTGCTATATATCCGTCTGCTGATGATGGTGGTGTGTCTCTTCCATCTAAAAAGCAATGTACATATACATCTTCAAAATCTCTTCTTTTTGCCATTTCTAGTAATCCATATAAATGTCTTATATGACTATGTACTCCTCCATCTGATACTAATCCCATTATATGTAATTTTGAATTATGCTTTTTGCAATTTTCTATTGCTTCTATAAATTCTGGTATAGAAAAGAAATTGCCATCTTCTATTGACTTCGTTATTCTTGTTAATTCTTGGTATACTATTCTTCCTGCTCCTATATTTGTATGTCCTACTTCTGAATTTCCCATTTGTCCTTCTGGTAATCCTACACTTAATCCACTTGTATATCCTGTTGCTGTTGAATATTTTTTCATTAGTTTATCTATATTAGGTGTATTTGATAATTCTACTGCATTTCCATCTTTATTTTCGTTTGCTCCAAATCCATCTAATATCATTAGCATTATTGGTTTCTTTTCCATTTATATTCCTTCCTTTCAACGGTGCCTAACACTGTTTTTCTTTCTGTTATTATTGATGTCCTATTATCGATGTTATTATTTTACTTTACTTTTTGTTTATTTGTTGTAATTTACTATGTTAGCAAATTCTTCTGCTTTTAAACTTGCTCCTCCTACTAGTCCTCCATCTATATCTGACATCTCGAATAATTCTTTTGCATTGCTTGATTTTACGCTACCGCCGTATTGTATTATAACTCTTTGGGCTGTATTTTGTCCATATTTTTCCTCAATTTTTTCTCTTATTTCTCTTACTGCTTGGTTTGCATCTTCCTTTGTTGCTGTTTTTCCTGTTCCTATTGCCCATATCGGTTCATATGCTATTATCGTTTTTTCTACTTGTTCATTATCTAATCCTTCTAATGCTTTTATAGTTTGATCTGTTATTATTTGTGTAGTTATTCCTGCTTCTCTTTGTTCTAATGTTTCTCCTACACATACTATTGGCTTTAGATTTACTTCCAATGCTTTTTTTAACTTTTTATTTACTGTTTCATCTGTCTCAGCAAAATATTGTCTTCTTTCTGAATGTCCTATTATTACATATTCTACTCCTACTGCTTTTAACATCTCTGCTGATACTTCTCCTGTATATGCTCCTTTTTCTTCCCAGTGCATATTTTGTGCTCCTATTTTTATGTTTGTATTTTGTGCATTTAATACGCTATAAAAAATGTCTGTATATGGTACACATAATATTACTTCGTTTTGGCTGTCTCTTACCTTTTCTTCTAGTTCGTGTATGAAGTCTATTGCTTCATTTGGAAGCATATTCATTTTCCAGTTTCCCGCTATTACTTTTTTACGCATATTTTTTCTCCTTTCTTTTCTTATTACTATATTTTTAGTAATTTTTCTTTTTCTAAAATTTGTACAATTTCATCTATGCTTTCTTTTGGTGTTGATGCTCCTGCCATTATTCCTATTTTGTTAAATTGTGATATTCTTTCTTTTTCATTTTCTATGTCTTTTTTATTTTCTGCAAATATTACATTTTTACAATTTTTACAAGATATCTCATATAACTTATTTGTATTTGAACTCTTTTTTCCTCCTATTATTATCATTACTTCTACTTCTTTTGATAGTTCTTCTGTTTCTTTTTGTCTTTGCTCTGTAGCTAAGCATATTGTACATTTTTCTTCTATTTCTATATTCCTTCTTGTTCTTTCCTTGATTTGTTTTACTATGTCTTTATACTTTTCTAAATTATATGTTGTTTGTGAAATTATTAATAATTTTCTTAATTTTGATTTTTCTAAGTTTTGTATTGCCCATTTTACTTCTTCTATATTTGAAATTATTGTAGAATTTACGCCACAAAAACTATATGTTCCAATGACTTCTGGATGTTTTTTTTCTCCTATAAAGAATATATAGTAGTTCTTTGCTTCGTATTCTTGTGCTATATTGTGAATTTTTAGGACATTAGGACATGTTAAATCTACTAATTCTATATTTCTTTTTTGTGCTTCTTCATATATTTCTTTTTGTACTCCATGTGCTCTTATTATTGTTTTACCTCCAGAGTCATTTAAATTGTCTATAATCTTTAATCCCCTTTTTTCTAATCTTCCTGTTACTTCTTTGTTATGGACTAATTCTCCTAAACAATATATTACCTCATTTGCATTTTCTATTTCTTCCTCTGCTTTTTTTACTGTATTGTTTACTCCATAACAAAATCCACTTGTTTTTCCTATTTTTATTTCCATAATATTTTCTTTCTTTAATTCTATTTGTCTAGTAGACATTCTATTCCTGGTAATTTCTTTCCTTCTAAGAATTCTAGAGACGCTCCTCCTCCTGTTGATATATGTGTCATTTTGCTAGCTAATCTTGCTTTTTCTACTGCTGCTGCTGAGTCTCCTCCTCCTATTATTGTTGTTGCTCCTTCTAATTCTGATAATACTTTTGCTACTGTGTTTGTTCCTACTGAAAATTGTTCAAATTCAAATAGTCCTACTGGTCCATTCCAAATTACTGTTTTTGCTCCTTTTAATTCTTCTTTGAACATTTCTATTGTTTTTTCTCCAATGTCAAATCCTTCCCATCCTTCTGGTATTTCTGTCCATGCTACTGTTTTACTTTCTGTATCTGGCTTAAATTCTTTTCCTACTTTTGTGTCTATTGGTAATATTAGTTTTACTCCTCTTTCTTTTGCTTTTTTCATTGCTTCTAAGGCTAAATCTACTTTGTCTGGTTCGCATAATGAATTTCCTACACTATATCCTTGTGCTTTGAAGAATGTATATGCCATTCCTCCTCCTATCATTAATGTGTCTACTTTTTCTATTAAACTATCTATTACTCCTATTTTGTCTGATACTTTTGCTCCTCCTAATATTGCTACAAATGGTCTTTGTGGATTTTCTAATGCGTTTCCTAAAAAGTTTAATTCTTTTTCTATTAAAAATCCTGATACTGCTGGTAAATATGCTGCTATTCCTGCTGTTGATGCATGTGCTCTGTGTGCTGCTCCAAATGCATCATTTACATATATTTCTGCCATTGATGCTAATTCTTTTGCAAATCCTGCATCATTGTCTGTTTCTTCTTTATGAAATCTTACATTTTCTAATAACATTATTTCTCCAGCTTTTAAATTTTCTGCTTTTGTTTTTGCATCTTCTCCTATTACATCTTTTGCTAATATTACTTCTTGTCCTAGTAGTCTTGATATTTCTTTTGCTACTGGCTCTAATGAGAATTCTGGTTTGAATTCTCCTTTTGGTCTTCCTAAATGTGATGCTAATATTATTTTGCAGTCATTTTCTAATAAATATTTTATTGTTGGTAATGCTGCTACTATTCTTCTATTGTCTGTTATTACTTTGTTTTCATCCATTGGTACATTAAAATCACATCTTACAAATACTTTCTTTCCTTTTAAATCTATATCTTTTACTGTTTTTTTATTCATTTCTTTCATTTCCTTTCTTTGTCATTATTAAAACAAGCAGACTTTAAGTCTCTAAAATATGTTTAATATTCTTAGTACTTTTAGTCTGCTTTTATTTATACTCTAGGAATTTCCTCTGTAGGAGAAGTTTCCATAGAGGATAATTATGGCAGAGACTAGATTTTGTAGCAGTTGGTACTCTATACAAAATCTTGATTCTGGCTTATTTTAAAAATTTATATATATCTATTCTTTTATTGTTTGTCTACTGATGACATATAGCATGCTAAATCAACTAATTTATTTGAATATCCCCATTCATTATCATACCAAGCTACTAATTTTACAAATGTGTCTGTTAACATTATTCCTGCTGTGCTGTCAAATATTGATGTGTGGCTGTCATGTAAAAAGTCTGATGATACTACTGGTTCGTCAACATATTCTACTATTCCTTTTAATTCATTTTGTGATGCTTTTTTTACTGCTTCACATATTGCTTCATATGTTGTTGGTTTTTCTAAGTTACATGTTAAGTCAACTACTGATACATCTACTGTTGGTACTCTGAATGACATTCCTGTTAGTTTTCCATTTAATGTTGGTATTACTTTTCCTACTGCTTTTGCAGCTCCTGTTGATGATGGAATTATGTTTGCTGCTGCTGCACGTCCACCTCTCCAGTCTTTTTTTGATGCTCCGTCTACTGTTTTTTGTGTTGCTGTTGTTGCATGTACTGTTGTCATTAATCCATCTTTTATTCCAAAGTTGTCATTTATTACTTTTGCTAATGGTGCTAAACAGTTTGTTGTACATGATGCATTTGATACTACTGTCATTTCTGGTTTGTATTCTGTATTGTTTACTCCCATTACAAACATTGGTGCATCTTTTGATGGTGCACTTATAATTACTTTCTTTGCTCCTCCTTCTAAGTGTGCTGATGCTTTTTCTACTGTTGTGAATACTCCTGAACATTCTAATACATATTCTACTCCTAATTCTCCCCATGGGATATTCTTTGGTTCCATTTCATTAAATACTTTTATTTCTCTTCCATTTACTACTAGGTTTCCGTCTCTTTCTTCTACTGTTCCTGGAAATCTTCCGTGTGATGTATCAAATTTTGTCATATATGCCATATAATCTGCTGTTACAAATGGATCGTTTACCGCTACTACTTCTACCTCCTCTTTTCCTAATGCTGCTTGGAATGATAATTTTCCTATCCTTCCAAATCCGTTAATTCCAATTTTAACTGACATATTTTTTCCTCCTTTTAAGGTAATTGCTAACTTTTCACACAATTATCCTTTTCTTAATATATATTCTGCCATTTTTAGGCAACTTTATTCTATAACAAAAAAGAACACTTTGCAAGTATTCTTCTTTAAAAAATATCTTTTTTTCATTAGTATATCTATCTAAGCTCATTTTTAAACTAGTATATTCTGTGCATCATCTATTATATATATTCTTTTTTTTGAAATTAACTTGTTTACTAATAGATACACTTCTATGATTTTGAGTAAAACAGTTAAAATAAAAGGATTTCATAAATATAGAGATGAGATGGTAATATAAAAAATACAAAAAAGCACCTTGTTTGCTAATGGGCGCATTTC
>CAOKXF010000007.1 GCA_948473335.1 uncultured Clostridium sp.
TGTCCTAACAAGCACGGCATTTGTATATACACAAATGCTTTTATGGGAAAAATCCTAATCCCTTTTTAGAAAAATTTTAAGAAGTAAAAATTAAATAATATGATAAACTAAAATGAAATAAAAATATACAAAAAATAAGAAAAAACTATTGCAAAATAAACAAATGTTTGATAAGATATAAAAAGTAAAAGTAATTATAAATAAAAAAATGAATTTGTTGAGAAAAAAATAATTTTGTGATAAAATGTATTTTGTAAAATTGACAAAAAGAGGAAGGAATATGAGTTTAAAAACGATAGATTTATTTGCTGGAATAGGTGGTATTCGTAGAGGATTTGAAAGAACTGGAAATTTTAAAAATGTTCTTTCAGCAGAAATTGATAAATATGCATGTGAAACCTATACTCATTTATATGGTGAAAATCCGTATAATGATGTAACAAGCGAAGAATTTAAAATTAAAGTTCAAAATACAAATTATGATATTTTACTTGGTGGTTTTCCATGTCAATCATTTTCTATAGCTGGAAAAAAAGAGGGATTTAAGGACAAAACAAGAGGAACTCTATTTTTTGATGTTGCAGATATCATTAACAGAACTAGACCAAAGGCGTTTTTATTAGAAAATGTTGAAGGAATAATATCCCATGATAAAGGAAGGACATTTAATACTATAGTAGATACACTTGTAAATGATTTAGAATACCATATGATTGGAGTTGAAGAAGGAATTGGTGGGTATCTTGAAATTGATAAAGATGAAATAATAAGAAATACTAAAAATTTTGGATTACCACAGAAAAGATCGAGAGCATACATGATGGGATTTAGGAAAGATTTGATACCTGAAGGATATATATTCCCATCATTACCAAGAAATAAAGAAAGTCAAATTTATAAAAATTTGTATGATTTATTAGATAATGATGTAGAAGAAAGGTATTATTTGTCTGAATCATATTTGGAAACCTTAAAGAAACATAGAAACAAGCATCAAGAAAAAGGTAATGGCTTTGGATATATTATAGTAAATGAAGGAGAGAATCCAGTTTCTAATACTATTTTAGCAACAGGAGGATCTGGTAAAGAAAGAAATTTAATAAAACAACCTAATTATACTCTTGGTGGAAAAAAAGTTAAGAATAAGAAATCAGAATTAAATTATGAAGGAATTAGACATATGACTCCAAGTGAGTGGGGAAAATTACAAGGATTTATAGGATATGGTTTTAAAGATGGGGAAAACGATAAGTTTTCATTTCCAAAAGATGTTAGTGTAACACAGCAGTATAAATTATTTGGAAATTCAGTTTCTATTCCAGTAATAGAGGAAATGGCTAAATATATGTATAAAAGATTGGAGGAATTAAATGCAATTTAATAGAGGTGAATGGTCTGAATTATATGCATTATTAGAGTTATTAGATAATCAGGAGTTAAATATAGTAAATGATAATTTAGAAATAATAGATGATAGCACATTTAAGGTTTTAGGATTATATCTTCAAAATAACAATAATGAATATTATTTTGATATAAAAGATATAGATATAGATGTACTAAAAAATAATAGGATTATTTCTAATGTAGAAAAGGCAGATATTCAAAAGTATAAAGAAGTCTTGTTGAATAAAATAGTAAAAGAATTGCCTGGAAATGGAAGCTTTCCAATTCAAGAAATGAAATATATTCTTGAAAAGTTAACAGAAGGTAATAAAATAAAATCATCATCAAATGCAAAGGAAGATATAAATGCTAAACTTCAAGATAATAAATTAAATACAGTTATTAATAAAGTTGGATATAGTATAAAATCTAGTTTAGGAAGTCCTGCAACATTGTTAAATGCTTCAAATAATACGAATTTTAGATATTTAGTTAATGGTTTAACAATAATGGATATAGAAAAGATAAATAACATAAATACCAAAACTAAATTAGTTGATAGACTAAAGTATATGAAAAATAAAAATGCAGAAATAAAATTTAATAATGTTATAAGTAATACAATGAATCAGAATTTACAAATGATTGATTCTAAATTGCCAGAGATATTAGCAGATTTGTTATTAATATCATATGAAACAGGAGAGAAATGTATTAGTAAATTACTTCATTATGTATCTGAAAACAATATTCTAGATTATAATGGAAATATAGAACTATATTATAAGAAGAAAATCGGAGATTTTCTATTAGCTGTTACATTAGGAATGATGCCTGGAGAATTCTGGAATGGAGAATATAATGTTACAGGAGGAATAATTCTAGTAGAAAGTGATGGGAAAATATTAGTATTAGATGCAATTTATTATAAAGAGTATTTAGTTAAATATCTTATAAAAAATACTAAATTAGAATCGCCAAGTTCAAAAAGATATAAAATGTTTGATATTTATTCAAATGATGGAAAAGAATACTTTAATTTGAATTTGCAAATTAGATTTATAAAATAAGTGATTTACCAAAGAAAAGTAAAATAAGACAATAATAAATATGAATTATTAGTCTATTTTACTTTTTTTATTAGGAGGAGTAATGCAAACAAAAAAAGAAAAGAAACTAAGAAAAAATAAAAAAATAAAAGAAAAATTGATGATTATAGAATTAAAGATAAAAGGTAATTTAAAAAAGTTTACAGATGGAGTTATATTTAGAAAGTTAAAAGAAGTATATATAGTTTCAAAATCTTTTTGTAAAGCGTTAGTTGATATCTTTACAATTAAAAGTAATGATGAAACTTATGCTAGTTTAGCACCAACTAAAAATGCCGACAAAGATGGCACTTATTGTAATGCGCTAAAATATGCTATTGATAATAGTAATATTAAGAATATAGCTATTACTGGTAATTATGGTTCTGGTAAAAGTAGTATAATACAATCTTTTTTTTACAAATTAGAGAATAAAAAATATAATCCAATTTATGTTTCGTTAGCAGCATTTAATAAAAATGATTACATAGAAAAAAGTAGTGAGACTGCTGGAGATCAAAAAGTAATAGAAATTCAATCTAAGAATGAATTCTATCATACATTGGAAAAAAGTATTTTACAGCAATTATTATATCAAGCTAGTGAGAAAGAAGTGCCATTATCAAGATTTAAACGAATTAGTAAACATTCTAAATTACTATTAAATATAATGACAATTGGAATGATATTGGCTATTAGTATATTAGTTTGCATTATATCTCCAGGAGTTATAGATAATATAAAAAATAATTATAATAGTGTAAAAACCAACTTATCAGATTTTGGAACAAACATATTAATTACTATATTAATGGTTTCAATATATATTATTACATATAAAATTTTATTTTTCTTGATAACTAAATTTAATATAAGTAAATTTAAAATAAAAGATGCAGAGGTAGAAATAGATAATAAGCCAGAGTCAATATTTAATAAGTATTTAGATGAGATAATATATTTTTTTCAAGTAACTAAGCATAATGTAGTAATAATAGAAGATTTAGATAGATATGAAGGTAATGCATCATTTATATTTCAAAAATTACGAGAATTGAATACTTTAATAAATTCATCCAATCAAGTTAAATATGAAGTTGATTTTATATATGCAATTAAAGATGACTTTTTTGAAGATTACGAAGAAAGAACTAAATTTTTTGATTATATTATACCAGTTATTCCAATATCATCTAGTGGAAATTCAAATGAGATAATGTGGAAACGTTTAGAAAAATTAAAATTATCTGGAATAATAAATTATAAATTTGATAAAGTATTTATTGATGATATTTCTATATTAATAGAGGATAAAAGACTTATAGACAATATAATAAACGAGTTTATTATATATAAAAATAAAATGCATAATGAACTTATGGATGATAAACAATTATTTGCTATAATTATGTATAAAAATATTTGGCCAAAGGAGTATTCAGAATTACAAAGAGGTAGAGGAAATATTGTTGACATTTTTGCTAATAAGAAAGATATTGTAAAAAATTTAATGAAAGATTTACAAGTGCAAATAGATGAAATTAGTGAAGAAAAAAGAATAATAAAAAGTGAATACTTAAATAGTATAAAAGAATTAAAACATGTACTAATATCAAGCATATATGATTATAATAATTATTCAGGATATGAAAGATACTTTGAATTTAATGGAGAGAAAGTTGATATAGACGAATTTTTGTCTTCTAGTATTGACATAAATAAGATTAAAAATTCAAATATACATTTTCGAATTAGATCATATGGTATTAATTGGGATGAGAATAATATCTTTAAACAATTTGGAAATAAAGCTCTTTTTATAAAGAGATTAGAAAATATAGAAAAAGGAAAAGATGTAAAATTAGCTGAATTACAAGAGGAGATAGAAAAGATAGAAAAAGAAATTGAAAATATTAGGAAACTATCCTTGAAACAATTATGTAATAAATATGATACAGCATCATTATTTGATAATGCTAAACTAGTTGAAAAAGTATTCATATCTAAAGGTTATATAACAGAGGAGTATAAGGACTATATTACGCTATTTGTACCAGGAAATTTAACAAAAGAGGATAATGAATTTGTTTTTTCAGTTAAGACTGGTGAAAAATTATCATATGATTTTAAATTAGAAAACATAGAAAATATTTTAAAAAAGCTCAATGAAAATGATTATGAAACAAATGCAATATTAAATTTTGATTTACTAAATTATTTGATAGAAAATAATTATTCTAAAGAAACTTTAAAAGTAATTAAACTTTTAGATAAAGAAAATGAAAAAATACTACAGTTTATAGATCAATTTATTGAAAAATATGATTGTGGAGCAGAATTCGTAAAAATTTTAATTGAGAATTCTAATAAAATATGGAAGAAAATTTATAGTAAGTTAGGAAATAAAGAGTATATTGATAAATGGGTGAGATATTTTTTAACCAATGAAAACTCTTTAAAGAATGTAGATGAAAATTTTAATACATATATAAAAGAACATGAAGATATAGATAAATATATAACGGATGAACAAATTAGTACTGTTATTAATTTTTTAAAAACATTAAAAATAAAATTAACAAATATAAAAAATATAGGAAATAAAAAATTTATTGAGCAAATATATTTGAATGAACTGTACGAATTAAATACTACGATGATTAAATTAATGTTATTAATGAAAGAGGTAGAACAAAGCAAATTTAAAGAGAAGAGTTTGACTATTATATTAACTGATAGTAAATTAAATAATTTAAAAGAATACTTATTAAATGAATTTGATGAATATTATAACTCTTGTTATACATTGAACGATAGTAATGAAGATGAAGAAGCTGTTATTTTTGAAATAATTCAGAATGAAAATATAGATATTGATATAAGAAAACAAATAATTAAAAATGAAAAATTTAATAATTATAATATTGAAAATATAGATAGAGAATTAATTGACACAATAATAGATAATGATAAACTTAAAGTTAGCTATGACAATATTTTAGCATTATTAATAAAAGATGAAGAACTAAAAGATAATGTAATATCTAATATTAGTTCTCATATAGATGAATACAAATTGGATAAACCAGATAATCATATTGAAAAATACAGTTTGGAAACTATTGAAAGATTTAAAAAATTATACATCTTTAATAAAAAGGTGGATATTAAAGATTTTAAAATATTAGTAAGTACATTTGATATAAAAATAGTAGAAATAGAAGAATGTGAAAAAGAGAAGATTGAATATCTTATTGATAAAAAAATAATAGAGTTCAATGTTGCCAATTTTGAATATATAAAAGAAAATATAGAAGAAAAGTTAGTCAAATTTATAGAGATAAATATAACGGATTTTATAGAAAATATTGATGAATATGATATTACTGGATATGAAGATAAATTATTAAATTCCGATGAAATAAACAATGAATTAAAAAAAGAAATTATTAATCACATAGAAATAGATAATTTACAAAATACAACTATTGTAAAGCTTATTTCTAACGATATGCTTTCTATCGATTATAAAGAAATAAATATTAGAGTATTAAATGATTCAAGTATTTTATTAGATGATAGATTGAATTTACTAAAAATTATATTATCTAATATTGAAGATAAAGATGAAGGTACAGAGTATATTCATTTATTTGGAAGCAGATATATAGATATAAATACATCTAAAAATGCTTGTAGTATATTATATAGTAACTCTAATATAGGTTTGTGTAATGTATTAAAAGAAAAAGGTTATATATCATCATATAAAATTGGGAAAAAGAAAAATATTATTATATATAACAAAGTAAATAGATAGAGAATAATTATAATAAATATGAATGTAAAACATAGAAGAGAAATCTTTTGTGTTTTATTTTTTGGCAAATTTTCAAAAAAATATTAAGAAATTTCAATTTATTATCAAAAAACACCTATCAAAATTACTTTAAAGGTAAGAGAAATGTTTTTTATAAAGATAAAAATTAAAAATTTTCATTTACTAACAAGAAATAACCACTTAAATTACTTTACATATAGGAGAGATATTTTCAAAAAATAAAAAAATTAGGTAAAAGGGGTAAAAAACACATACCTAAAATGCTTTACAGGTAGGAGAGAAAAATTTTTTTCAAAATGACCTTAAAAATGAGGTGAAAAATTACTGTACAAGTGAGAGGAGAAAAAATTTCAAAAAAGCGTTATCTTTTTAAAACTCAATCGCCGTTATAAATAGAGGCAAAAATATTTTTTATGAAGTGGCATATTTTAAAAAGCTAATAGCTGTTATGAATGAAAAATTTCTCTCCAAGCACATTGAAAATTAAATATGGAATCATTAAATACAATTAGAGAAACTCTTATTTAGTCATAGCATGAGCGAGAAGAAACCGTCCCACGCAATGAGAATAAGTCTGAAGATACAGATAGGTGAAATTCCTGAGGAGCTTATAAAGCCGTTTAATGATTAGAAAAGTAAGATATTAAATCTTGAAAATAGAAATTATTACAGTAATTATTATTTATTTTTCAAATATAAATTGAACTAGAGGTGTTGTATTTGAAGGAAAAAAATGAAATCGATACCAAAGAAGAATATGCATTGGAAACAAATGAGAATCAACAAAAAATTATAAAAACAATAGATAAAGAAAAAAATCAAGAAATAAATATAATTTTTGAAGATGAAGAAGAAACAAATATAATGGCAGATGTTTTAAAACAATTAACTAAATTTTACATTGAAGATATATTAAAACTAGAAAATTAAGTAGTAACAAGCAAAATACTATGAAAGCACAATATATAAAAAATTACAAATATGCAAATTAAAAGAATTAAAAACTTTTTCATATTTCTAAAAGTAAAAAATAAATGGTAATCTAAAAAACGAAGAAAGGAGGAGAACAATGAAAAGAGTTAGATGTCTATACAGAGTATCAACAGTAAAACAACTAGACAAAAATGATATACCAATGCAAAGAATAGAATGTATGAAATACATAGATATGATGCCAGATTGGAAATTTGACAAAGAATACATTGAGAAAGGTGTGTCAGGTTACAACAAAAAACTAGAAGACAGAGATGTTCTGCAAGAAATCAGAACTGATGCAATTAATAAAGAATTCGATGTCCTGCTAGTATTTATGTTTGACAGGCTTGGAAGAAGAGATGACGAAACTCCTTTCATTGTTGAATGGTTTGACGAACATGGTATTGAAATATGGTCAACACAGGAAGGACAGCAAAAATTCGAATCACGAGCAGATAAGCTGATTAATTATATAAGATATTGGCAATCTGGAGGAGAAAGCGAGAAAACATCTATAAGGGTAAGAACAAAACAAAAGCAAATGATTGAACAAGGAATTAATATTATATCAGTACCTCCTTATGGTTATAGAATGGTTAAAACAGGAATTTTTACTAAAAGAGGAGTAGAAAGAAAAACGTATGAGATAATACCAACAGAAGCTGAAATTGTGAAAAAGATATTTAACTTATTTACTGAAGAAGGGTATGGTGGGATTAGAATTGCAAAATACTTGAATGAAAAAGGCTATAAAACACACAAAGGTTTTGAATGGAGTTATAGCACAGTAAACAATATGCTTCGAAATCCTATTTATACAGGATATTTGTGCTTCCATAAAACAAGTGTACCAATCGGTGGTGGAAAACGAAAAAGAGTATCCAATGTAGAAGATTGGATTTATTCAAAAGAAAAAATACCAGAATTTCAAATAATATCAGAAGAACAATTTGAAAAAGCACAAAAGATAAAAAAATCAAGAAAAGATAAAAACAATCAATGTGAGAAAGCAAATAAGGAACATTTTAAATATCAAACAAAAGGAGAAATGCTTTTTACAGGATACATAACTTGTGGTGGATGTGGAGCTAAATTAACAACGAGAAGTTCAAAAAGAGAAATAAAGTTAGAAGATGGAAGCAAAGGATATACGAAATATAGTTATTATGCTTGTAATAATAATTCTAGTGGTAGAAAATGTGATTGCAAAAAGAAAAGTCATAAAAATAACACGATAGAAGAACCAGTACTAAATGAAATATATAAATATTTTGATTTGCTAGAAAAAAGAGATTTATCAGAATATGTAAGAAAAATCCATAAAAATACAAATGATAACGAGGGAAAACAAATCAAAGAATTAGAGAAAAACATTAAAGAATATTCTAATAAAAATGAAGTATTGAAAGAAGAAATAATAAATGTAATAACTGGTAAAAGTACTTTTTCAAGAGAATTAATATCTAGCTTAATGGAAGAGAATGAACAAAAGATAAAAGAATACCAAAAACAAAAGATGCAACTGGAAAAAATAAAAGAAGAAAAAGAAATTAACTTTGAACAAATGTTAAAAGTAAAAAGTATGATTCCAGATTGGAAAGAAATCTTAAAAAATTGTAGTATAGAAAAAAAGAAAATGATATTATCATCAATCATAAAAGAGATTGTTGTATATGACAACAAAATAGATATTCATTTAAGAATTAGTTTTAAAGAATTCCTAGAAACAGCAAAAAAATTCGATATAAGTAAAATAAAAGGAATGAACCCAAAAATTTTTGAAAACATGAGTAACACGAGAACCATTGTCAATTTCACCAACGTGGGTGCACTTTGATAGAAGATTTGGGACACCCGCTTGTAGTTCAGGAGGATACCCATTAGTAAAAAGAGGGTCAAAGGGAAATTATGTTTTAATAGCTCAAGATAACTTGAATACATTAGGATATCCAACAGGAGGATTAGATGGAATATTTGGAAGTCAAACAGAAATTGCAGTAAAAAATTATCAAAGATCAAGAGGATTATCAGCAGATGGAATAGTGGGATGTAATACATGGAGATCCTTACAAGAAAATGTAGTAGGAACGGGACCTACAGGTACTACTATAAACTAAAAAATATTAATTTTTAATATAAACTTTATAAAAAAGCTGTAAATTCTGTAAAAAAAAATAAAAAAATTTCAAAAAGTACTTGCAATATTAATAAAAGTGTATTAAAATTTAATTGAAGTGGAGAGAAGTGGTAGAAAGTGGTAGACAAAGAATAGAAATGAGGTGAATCAATTGCTTATTGGTGAATATGAACATTCTCTGGATGTTAAAGGAAGAGTAATAATGCCAGCAAAGTTAAGGCAAGACATAGGAGAGACATTCATAGTAACAAAAGGATTAGATGGATGTTTATTTGTATTTTCACAAAATGAGTGGTTGAACTTTGAAACAAAATTAAAATCATTACCATTAACAGATAAAAATGCTAGAAACTTCGTAAGATTTTTCCTATCAGGTGCAACAGAATGTGAGATAGACAAGCAAGGAAGATTTTTAATACCAACAAATTTAAGGGAAGCAGCAGAGTTAACAAAAGATGTAGTAATAATTGGTGTAGGAACAAGACTAGAAATATGGGATAAGGAAAAATGGTCAAAATGTGATGAAGAAATTTCAGCTGATGAAATTGCAGAAAATATGACGATGTTAGGTATATAACTTGCAAAAGTTTATATAAAGAACAAAAGAAGAAAGATTTAGAAAACAAAAGAAAAAATTACAAAAGATAAATTTTACAAAAGATAAATATACAAAAGATAAATATAATGGACAAGAAGTACAAAAGAATACTAAAGATAAATTTACAAAAGAAAAAAATATAAAGAATATACTAAAGCAAAAATATACTAAAGATAAAACCTAAAATATTATACAAAAGAAAAATAAAAAGAGATAAAATGACTAAAGAAAATATAAAAACACTAAAGAAAAAATAATAAATTTTACTAAAGATATTAAAATTCAAAAGAAAAAATAAAGACGATTTAAATACATAAGATAGAACAGCTAGTATTTTCTATTAGAAAATCTAGCTGTAGTGTTATAAAAAGCAAATAGAGGTGTAATTTGGAATTTAAGCATAAACCAGTATTATTGGAAGAAACAATAAAAGGACTAGACATAAAGAAAGATGGGATATATGTAGATGGAACATTAGGAGGAGCAGGACATAGCAAACAAATTTTAAAACGATTAGAAGGTACAGGTTTGCTTATAGGTATAGATAGAGATGATGAAGCATTAAAGGCAGCAAAAGTTAATCTGCAAGAGTTCCAAAATGTAAAATATATACATGGAAATCATGATGAAATCAATAAAATATTTGAAGACAATAATATACCTAAAGTAGACGGAATACTGTTAGATTTAGGTGTATCGTCATATCAATTAGATGAAAAAGAAAGAGGGTTTAGTTATCTTGGCAATAATGATTTAGATATGAGAATGGACAGGAACCAAACTTTTACAGCAAAAGATTTAATAAATACATATTCAGAAGAAAAATTAGCTAATATAATATTTGAATATGGCGAAGAAAAATATTCAAGAAAAATAGCAAAAAATATATGTGAAGTTAGAAAAAACGAAGAAATACAAACAACGTTGCAATTAGTAGAAATAATTGAAAAATCAATTCCAAAGTTTGCAAAAAATAATGGACATCCAGCAAAAAGGACATTTCAGGCAATAAGAATAGAAGTAAATAACGAAATAAAACCATTATATAATACAATATTAGATGCAATAAATTTATTAAAACAAAGAGGAAGACTATGTGTGATAACATTTCATTCATTAGAAGATAGAGCAGTAAAAAAGGCATTCGAAAAGGCAGAAGGAATATGTACTTGTCCAAAAGAGTTGCCATATTGCGTATGTGGAGCAAAACAACTGGGAAAAATTATAAATAAAAAGCCAATAGTGGCAACAGAGGAAGAACAAGAAGAAAATACAAGATCAAAGAGCGCAAAGTTGAGAATTTTTGAAAAAACATAAACAAAAGAGGAGGTGTGGTAGAGATGGCAAGAGAACGATACCAATATGAGACTAGCCCAAAGAAAATAGAACCAGATTATAGAAGACGAAATACAAAAAAGAAATTAGAAGTAATAGAAAATACTCAGAAAAGAAATACAAAGGCAGAAAGAGAAGCAAAAAAAATAAGAAAAAGGCAAATATTTTTAGTAGTTGCTATTTTTGCTACACTATTATTTATAAGTTATAGAAATTCAGTGATAAATGAAGAGTTTAAAGAAATTCAAGCGCAAAAGAAAAATTTGGCAGTAATTCAGAAAGAAAATAAACAATTAGAGATTAGTTTAGAAGGTAGCCTAAATTTAAATAATATAGAAAAAATTGCAACTGAACAATTAGGAATGCAAAAGCAAACAAGTAATCAAACAATATATACAGAATTAGATAAACAAGATTATATAGAGGTATCAGCGGAGGAAACTCAAAAAGAAAAAAAGAGTATTTTTACAAAGATATTAGAAATATTTAAATAGATAAATTAGAACACATATATAGTTTTCTGATTTATCTATTTAAAATTTAAATATTAAATTTTTAATTTTTTTATAATTTTAATTTCTTTATATAAATTGTCAATAATATTTTTTCGTAATATGTAAGCATTTTTATATTCATCATATAAAGTTTTATAATTTTCAAGGGTTTCACCATTTTTTAATAAAGAATTAATACCAGACAAATAATAATCCTTTTTTTTCTGTCTTGTTGAAGAATTCATAGAGGTTTCATATTTAGAAATTATTTCAAATCTTTCAAGTTCAGATTTCAATTGTTTTACATATCCTTCTGTACAATAGATTTCATAATAAATATCATCTAGTACTACTTTAAATAATTTTTTTACAATTGTAGGATTAGATTTACTAGTATTTTCAGCAAGTATTTTACTTTTTCTGTCAATAGGTCTTGCATCCTCAATAATCATTTTTAAGGCATCTGATATGTCTATATGAGATTTGTATTGACGTTTACTAACTAAAGCATCGAATATATCAGCAACTCTGACAATTTGTGCTTCTAACGGAATATCCTTTTTAGTTAAATTATTAGGATAACCAGTGCCGTTTAAAGCTTCATGATGATTTAATGCAGTAGCAGCATATGGTCTTAATTCTGAATCATCATTACACATATTGTACCCATAAGTTGTGTGATTTTTCATTATTTCAAATTCCTCTTCATCTAATACAGAATTTTTTTGTAATATTTTTTGTGGTACAAATAGTTTACCAATATCATGTAAATATGCACAAGTTGTACAAAAAATAGTAAAAGATTTTGAACAATGTAAATATTCACATAGTCTACAAGTAATACTAGCAACATTTTCGCAATGTTTTCTAGTGTATACATCAAGAGTGTCCAGTAGACTAAGCTGATATCGAATATGTTTATCTAAATTATATGATTTTAAGCTTGTCGTATCATAAAAATTAAAAACAGGTGCTTCCATAAAAATCTCCTTATTCTATCTTATAAAATAATAACATTATAAGACAAAATTATCAATAGAATTTTTAGGAAAAAAATAAATATAAAAGTTTATAAAATATTAAATGTCGAAAAAGGTCGATGAAAATAACTTTACAAAAATATACAATTATAGTATTATATATGCAACAAATTACTTTATTCAAAATTCAAATAAATTCAAAAAAATTATTTCAAAAAAATTTATTCGAAAAAAATTCGTAAAAAAGTAAAAAAATAATATGAAAGGTAGGTGACCCGTATGAATGTATTCTAAAAAATTCATAAATACTTTAACAATCATTTTAACAACAATAATATTCTTATCTATGAATTTTTTTATAAACAAAAGAACAGAAAGTAATTTTGAATCAATAATAAGAGTTAATAATCAAAATATTGAAAAAAATGTAATAAAACAATTTCAGAAAAGCGAAGAAACAGAACAAAAAGTTGAAAATAAAAAGATTTGGCAAATAGAAATACCAAAAATAGGACTAGTAGCACCAATAGCAGAAGGAACAGAACCAAATATATTATATGAATATGTAGGACATTTTCAAGAGACGCAAAATTTATATGGAAATGTAGGACTAGCAGCTCATAATAGAGGATATCCTATAAATTATTTTGCTAGAATAAAAGAATTAAAGGAAGGAGACGAAATAATATATATATTTGGGGATAATCAAAAAATATATGTAGTAATACAGAACATACAAATAAGTGATATTGATTGGAGTTATTTAGAAAACACAGAAGAAAATAAAATAACATTAATAACATGTATAGAAAATAAACCAGAATACAGAAGATGTGTACAAGCAATAGAAAAACAAAATAATATAATAGAATAAAAGAAAGGAAGTAAGAATTGAAATTAGCATTAAAAATAATAGGAATACTACTAATTATAACTTCATTAATATTAACAGATTTAATGTTAGTAGATAGTTCTGTTCAAGCAGTATCAGTAGGAAGGGTTACAGTATATAATAAAGGATATTGTGATAAAGTATTAATATATTCAGGAAATGCATTAGGAGCAACATATGTAGAATATGAAAAAAATGGAGTAAAAAATCCAGCATATTGTTTAAATCCAGATTTACCAGGAGTTGGAGAAGGAGATGAGGAATTAGATAATTATGATGTAACTGATATAGGAAAAATAGATGATGTAAAGTTGTGGAGAATATTAATAAATGGATATCCATATAGAACAGTTGATGAATTAGGAGTATGGGATGAGAAGGAAGCATATTTAGCAACAAAGCAGGCAGTTTACTATTATTTAAAAGGAAGAGATTATAATAAATATTCAGCAAATAGTGATGCAGGATATAGAGTATTAAATGCTTTTAGACAAATAGTAACAGCAGCAGAAAATTCAACAGAATTTCAAGTATCAGAGTTTTCAAAGATAGAAGCAAATCAAATTAATTGGGAACAAGATGTAAATGACAAAAATTATGTATCAAAAACATATGAGATAAAATCAAAAACAACAATAAAGAATTATATAATCAGTTTATCTGGAAAACATATACCAGAGGGAATTAAAATAACAGATATAAATAATAATCAAAAAGATACATTTGAAAATTATGAAAAATTCAAGATATTAATACCAATTAATAATCTAAATAATAATGGAGAATTTAATATAAATCTTAGAACAGAAGAATTAACAAAACCAATATTATACGCAACATCAGAAAATACAAATTTACAAAATTATGCATTGACTATATATCAATTTGAAGAAAAAAATACATCATATTTTGAAAATTATGGAGAGAACAAAACCAAAATAAATATTTTAAAACAAGATAAGACAACTAAAGAACCATTACAAGGAACAGAATTTGAATTATTAAATGAAAATAAAGAAATAATTTATTCAAATTTAGTAACAGATATAAATGGACAAATAGTAATAGATAAAATATTACCAGGGAAATATTATCTAAGAGAAACTAGGGCAATAGATGGATATATAAATTATGATGAACTAATAGAAATCAATATCGAATTAAATGAATTATTAAATGTTATAGTAAATAATTCAAGAGAGAAAAAAGTCGAAATTTCAAATGTAAAAACAGAATTAGAAGTTTCAAATGAAATAACAAAATTAGAAATAGAACAAGAAAAGAAAGTAAAAAAATTACCAATAACAGGAATGTAAAAAATATTATAAGGAAGGTGAAAAATTTAGTTGATTGAAAATATGAAATAATGATATTAATTAAAAATATAATTAATATAAATTTTTATCGAAATACTTTTTAAAGATTATTAAAATAAATACTTAGTATATATCAATATAATAATTTTAATTCTATAATTTGACTATATAGTAGTATTATTTCAAAAATATTTAGTTCTCGGATAAGTTTAATAAAACTTATCAAAATAAATCATTTTAGAATAAGTATTATAATAGATTAAAAAAATAAAAATAAATAAAGTAATTTGTAATAAAAAGATAAAATTTGTATATTGTATTCATTACTATGTATAAAAGTAAAAAATATAGTTATTATAAGATATAATATTCAAGATTCTCTGTATAAACTAGAAAAAAGTGGTAAAAATATAAATATAATTGGGTATAAAGAAAGGTTGGATATATATGGAAGCAAATGGAATGAAAAATATAGTGGTATTAAGAGAATTACCTTCGAATATTATAGAAGAAGCCATATTTATATTGAAGTCAAATAAATATGCAAAAAAGTTTGAGACAATTGAAAAAAATAATAAACAAAATAATAAACAAAATAAAGAAAAAGATAAAGAATATATCATAAAAGAAGCGGAAATGATAGTATCAAACTTTGTTACTAAAATAGAAAATAATAAGGTATCTGAAAAACCAAGTAAAACATTAAAGGCAAAATATAGGGTACTAAAAAATTACAGTCTTATAGTAAGTGTAGGATTATTTATAAGTTTAATAATTAATTTAATATAAAAACATAAAAGCTCTTTTTCCATCATATACATTAATATGATAACAAAGGAAAAGGAGTGTTTTATTTGGAAAGAACAATTTCTGTAGAAGAGAAAATAAGAAGAGCAGAAGAGATTTACAATAGAAGAAAAGAAAATGAAAATAAGAATACAACAGCAAGAGTTAATTTAGAGAAAAAGAAAAATACATCAGCATTAAAAAAAATGCGTAACCAAATTATTATATGTATATTAATTTATTTTATTTTTTATGGACTAGCAAATAGTAATTTAATATTTTCAAAGGAATTTAGAGATAAGGCGAATGAAGTCTTGTCTTATGAAGTGGATTTCAAAGAGATATATTTACAAATATGTAATTATTTGGATAGTTTAAAATTTGAATTAATTAATCAAAATGAAAAAGGAGAAAATAATACAAATGTAAAGCCAGATGAAAATCAAAATCTAGAAGAAAACAATAATCAGGAAATTAATAATCAACAAACAGATGAAAAACAGAATAATAGTATAGAAAATACTAATCAAGACAATAATCAACAAAGTGGGGAGAATATTCACGATAGTCAAGATTTTGCAAATACTCAAAATCTGATGCAAGATAGTATAGGAGGAGCAAATGAAGGAGAAATTAGTGAACCAAAAGAATTAACAGAAGAGGAACAAATGAAAAAAGATGCAGAGGAAATAAAAAATAGCATTAATTTCATTATTCCAGTTCAAGGAACAATAACATCAAGATATGGAGTACGAAATCCGACAGTAAGCACTGTATCTAAGTTTCATACAGGGTTAGATATTGGAACAACAGAAGGGAAAGATATAATATCAGCAACAGATGGAAAAGTAATACTACATTCAACGACTGGAGATTATGGAAAGCATTTGAAAATAGAAAAAGATGATGTAATAATAATATATGCTCACTGTTCAAAACTTTTAGTAAATGAAGGAGAAGAAGTAAGACAGGGACAAAAAATAGCAGAAGTAGGATCAACAGGAAATTCTACAGGACCACATTTACATTTTGAAATTAGGAAATCTGGAAGATATATAGATCCACAATTGATATTAGATATTTAAATAATTATTTTTAAATATAGAAAAGGAAAAAATATGAGGTTAAGAATAGATTTAAAAATACTTATTTTTTTATTGTTATTTTACTTAACAAAACAAATAGAAATATATGCAATGATAATGTTTTTTTGTATAATCCATGAATTAGGACATATACTTATGGGCATTCTTCTAGGATTAAAACCAGAAAAAATAGAAATTATGCCATTTGGATTATCAGTAGCATTTAAATTAGATATAATAGATTACAATAAAAAAATAAAAAATGCTAATTTATTAGAATTAAAAAAAATAATAATAGCATTAGCAGGGCCACTTACTAATTTATTTATAATAATATTTTATATATTTTTTAATAAAGCGGAAATAAATAAAATATATGCTAATTTATTAATATTAGCATTTAATTTAATACCAATTTTTCCATTAGATGGTGGAAGAATTTTAAAAAGTATTGTACATATATTTTGGGGATATAATAAGTCGATTAAATGTGTACATATATTTTCAAATGTAATAATATTACTATTTACATTTATTAGTAGTATTGTCATCCTAAAAATACATAATATTGCAATTATAATTATTTTAGTTTATCTATGGGGGTTAGTAGTAAAAGAAAATAAAAAATACGAGATTATAAAACCATTTATTGAAAAATAATATAAATATAATAAATAGTAATATTTTCCTAAAATTTGATGAAAAATAAATAAAAAAGTGGTATAATATTAAATATAAAAAGATGAGAGGAAAATTTATGAAAGTAATAGTAATAGGTGGGGGACCAGCTGGAATGGTAGCTTCCGTAGCGTCTGCAGAAAAAGGAAATCAAGTAGTATTATTAGAAAAAATGGATAGATTAGGTAAAAAATTATTAATAACAGGAAAAGGTAGATGTAATATAACAAGTTCACTGGAAATGGAGGAATTTATAAAAAATATACCAGGAAATGGTAAGTTTTTATATAGTTGTTTTCAAAGATATACTAATCAAGATATTATAGAATTCTTAAGAAAACAGGGATTAGAGACAAAGGAAGAAAGAGGTAATAGAATATTTCCTGTAACTGATAAATCCGTAGATGTATTAAATTGTTTTATTAAAAGGTTAAAGGAATTAGATGTACAAATAAAATTTAATACAAATGTAATGGAAATATTAGTAAGAAATGGACAAGCCGTAGGAGTAAAAACAAATAAAGAAGACATATATGCAGAGAAAATCATTTTAGCAACAGGAGGCAAAAGTTATCCACTAACAGGTTCAACAGGAGATGGATACAAAATGGTAGAAAGGTTAGGTCATACAATTGAAAAAATAAAACCATCATTAGTACCACTAGAATTATATGATAAAAAAGAGATAATTAATTTACAAGGATTAAGCTTAAAAAATACAGAAATAAAATTAATCGACGACAGTAAAAATAAAATAATATATGAGGATTTTGGAGAAATGATTTTTACCCACTTTGGAATTTCTGGACCAATTATACTAAGTGCATCAGCACATCTTATAAGATATAATAATGTAGAACAATTATTAAGAGATAAAAAAATAAAAATATTTTTAGATTTGAAACCAGCTTTATCAGAAGAAAAATTAGAAGAAAGAATTTTAAGAGATTTTAATGAAATAAAAAATAAACAATATAAAAATAGTCTTGATAAATTACTACCACAAAAATTGATTAAATTTGTAATAGAAAAATCAAAAATAAATCCAGAAAAGAAAGTTAATGAAATAACGAAAGAAGAAAGAAGAAGATTAATGCATATCTTAAAAAATATGGAATTTTATGTGAAAGATTTTAGACCTATAGATGAAGCTATAGTAACAAGTGGTGGAATTAATATAAAAGAAATTAATCCTAAAACTTTAGAATCTAAAATAATAAGTGGATTATATTTTGCAGGAGAAATAATTGATGTAGATGCATATACAGGAGGATTTAATTTGCAAACAGCTTATTCAACAGGATATGTTGCTGGACAAATAGAAAAATAGATATAAAAATGAATTAACCAATAAAAATAATGAATACATAATAAAATAGTAATATAATTAATTTACAGTTTATTAAATTGAGAACTTGATAGATGGTTTATGGATATCCAATTTAAAATCTAAATATATAAAAAGGGAAAAAATATGGAAGAATTTAACACAATAAAAGGAAATTCTGATGCACAGATTACTGAAAAAAAGTCTAAGTTTATTGCAAATATATTTTATATTGAAAATGTAAAAGAGGCAGAAGAAAAGATAAAGCAAATTAGGAAGAAGTATTATGATGCAAAACATAATTGCATAGCATATAGAGTAATAGATGATGGGAAAATTATTGAAAAAAGTAGTGATGATGGCGAACCATCTGGAACGGCTGGAGCGCCAATACTTTCAATATTACAGAAAAATAATTTATGCAATATTGTTGTTATTGTTACTAGATATTTTGGAGGAATATTGCTTGGAACAGGAGGATTAGTAAGTTGTTATTCTACTGCTACCATAAATGCAATTTCGAATAGCGAAAAAATTGTAAAGTGTCAGGGAATGGAAGCAGAAGTTGAAATAGAATATAATAATTTAGAGTTATTTAAGTATTATTGTAAAAATGAAGAAATTAAAATAATAAATATTGAGTATTTTGATAAAATTATTTGTAAAATTCAAATTGAAAATAGTAAAAGTGAAAAAATGCTACAAGATATTGAAGAAAAAAGAATAAATATAATAAGTATAAAAATGTTTGATAAAAAATATATAGACAAATGTATAAGAAAATGATACTTATATAAAAACTGGAAAAATTTTCCAGTTTTTATATTGCCAAAATTTGGCAAAACTTGTATAATTCACATTGTAAAAAATACAAATTTTGTTATAGGAGGAAAAAAATGAGAGAAAAAATCACAGTATTAATAGCAGATGACAATCCAGAATTTAGTGAAACATTGTCAAGTTATATTGAAAGAGAAGAGGATATGGAGGTAATCACAAAAGTAAGAGATGGAGAAGAAGCACTTGATGCAATATCAAATTTTTCGCCAGATGTAGTATTATTAGACGTAATAATGCCACATTTAGATGGAATAGGAGTTTTAGAAAGAATAAATGTAATAAAAATGGATAAAAAACCAATTTGCATAATGCTATCAGCAGTGGGACAAGACAAAATAACTCAAAAAGCAATATCATTGGGAGCACAATATTATATAGTAAAACCATTTGATATTGAAGTATTAATAAAAAGGATAAGGGAATTAAAAAATTATCAACCACAACAACAAAATAATAATTTAATAGCAAAAGAAACAAAGCCACAATACATAGAACTTACAGAGACACAGTCAAAAGAAACAGGGAATTTAGAAGCACTTGTAACTAATATTATTCATGAAGTTGGAGTACCAGCACATATAAAAGGATATCAATATTTGCGAGAAGCAATAATGATGGTTGTAAATAATATAGATATGATAAACCAAATAACAAAAAGTTTATATCCAGATATAGCATTAAAATTTAATACAACACCTTCGAGAGTAGAACGTGCAATTCGTCATGCTATAGAAGTTGCATGGGGAAGAGGTCAACAAGATGTGGTAGAAGCAATATTCGGATATACAATTTCTGCAAGTAAAGGTAAACCAACAAATAGTGAATTTATTGCAATGATTGCTGATAAGCTAAGACTAGAATTAAGGAGTGCATAAATTTGGGTCAGTGGGGACGTTGTTTGTGACACACTTTTAGGTACTAAGCTTAGTATTAAACTAAAAGAGAAGAATCGTAAGGTTTTTCTCTTTTTAAAGCATTTTTAGTATTCTTAATAAAGTAATTCGCAAAAGTAGTAAGACTTCTTAGAGAATATTTATAATAAAATTAGGTTTTGACAATAACAAAATTTTATTCTTGTTTTTCAAAATGTTGATAATCTTTACTTTTAGACCAATTTCCACCCCAAGACCAACCATGTTTTATAAATATTTTATATAATTCGTCATTTTTACTAATTTGATATTTACAATTTATATTTCTATCGGCATATATAGCTCCAGATTGTGGACTTATTCCAACATTTGTTACAAATGGATTGTATAGTGGATTTATATCTATGGCTGTACCTTTGGCATGATTAGAAGGCCTGTTAGTACCTGATATAAGTCTATAGCAAAAGCAAGAAGTATTATTATTTGACATGGATAGTTCATCATCAGCATTATAATCATCTATTAGATTAATCCTTTCTATGGGATACTTTATTGAATATAATTCTTTAAAAATTTCTAGTACATCATCTGAAATCTTAGAATTTACAACCATTTCACCAATATGTGATTCATTATCAAAACCAATATATGATATTTGCAAATACGAAAGAGAATTAATATTGACAGAATTTTTATATTCTAATGGAATTGATTTACCAAGCATTTTTTCATATATGTAATTTGGAAGTCTTTGAGATGTAAAAATTGGTTCTGAATTTAGTTCTTGAGTACTGGAGGTTGAAATAGTATTTTCAGTCACTTTATTTTTTATTTTGCTACAATTTTCAGTTATTGTAAATGTTATTATTATGAGTGATAATACAATAATTATTTTTTTCATATTAAACTTTATTCTTTTTGTTGATATATAGAACAGTTAAATTTTAACTTATTTAATAAAATAAAGATTTCACAATATTTTTATAAATGTAATTCTCATCTTTTTCATATAATAATCACTTTTTGTATTTTACATATTATATCAAATCTTTGTTTTTGTATCCAATGGTTTTTATAAATTCTTGTGATTTGTCTCTAAATCAAGTTTATTTTTTGAATTATATATTGTGTTGACACTAGTTGATATATAACAGAAATAGCTAATCCGATAGCACTATCTGATGAATTTAAGTATATTATAATTTTTCTATTTTTTCATTAATTCTACCCATATTTTATAAAAGGTTTGGGAGCTCAGTACAAAATTTCGAATTTTAACTAGGAAGGAAAATTGTTCTCTTTCTAAAAGCATTATATATCACTCTCAACATTTCTTCAATAATCTTTGACAAATTTCGTTTAATTTATTTATTATCTATTTATTTTATAGTATAATAAAAAAGACTAAAAAGTTACATGGATAAGATGTTTATATAGAATATTTAACAATGAAAGGAGTATGTAAAACATGAACTTCAAAACTCTCATTTTTAATAGAATATTTAATATGAGTAAACGAAAACTAGGAGTAATCATTATAATACTTTTAGCTTCTATCTTAATTCTATTTCCATTTATAGATACTAACTTTTTCTATTCTAATAGGATAAAAAACAGAATTAATATTTTGCAAGAGATTACTAAATTAGATATGGATAAGATAAATCAAGATGAAAATTTATTAAAAGAGTATAATAGCATAATAAAGGAAATAAATGAATCTAACAATAATTATATAAATAAAGTATTAAATAATAATAAGAACGAACATTTTGTAGGAAAATTTATCAGTGGTGGAATTTTATGGTGGATGCTTGGAGTATTTATGCTTTTCTTTTATAATATATTTAATAAAGAAAAAACAACAGAAGGAAAAAATTGGGGAACTAGAATTGGTGGATTTATTCTATGTATTCTTATTGGTGCTTTTATAGGTCTTATATGTTCAATAATACCAATAATTTATAATAAATGGGTAAATTATATAATCGTTCCTATAATAGTGCTTATATTGATGATTTTATTATTATATAAAACAACATCTAAAAATAATTAATTATAAAGGAGGATTCATAAATGAAAATAATAAAAACTATTGATTTATGGACAGAACAACACAATAACCATTATGAATGTTTTAATGGTGCTTTTGTAGATGGATTTGAAAATGATAAAGCACCATTTGATACATATAAAATTATTAAAAATTGCAATTGCATAATAACAGTTAATAATCCAGATATTAATATTAATAACAAGCATAATGCTATTATTTTTTATAAAGATGACACACCCGTTAGATTAGTTGTTATAAATAAAGATACAGATATTAAAAAATGCATAAAAGTAGCACTAGAGCAACACTTTAATAATTCTATTTTAAAAGATTACTATGTCAAAAAAAATATAAAGTCATCTATTATTGATATAAAAGAAAAACCAATTTTTAAGATAACTGATAATACTAAAGTAGAAACAGATGTAGGATCTTGTGATAGATGGAAACTTTTATATAATATGCTAAAAGGAAGTTATACAGAAAGCGATACTGCTTATGGGAATTTTCAAAGTGATAGATATGAATTTATACCTAACTTATTTATAAGATATGAAATTACAACAGATACTGAAAAATTTGAAATAGAGCATAAATGTGCATTTATAAATACTATAAAAACTAGATTAATACCTATACAAGAGAATTCAACATTAACAAAATAAAAAAGGAAGGAATTGATAAATATGTTTGAAACATTTAGATTTTTAAAAGAGAATACACAAGTTAATTATTTATCTACTATAAATGATGGGAAACCAAGTTGTAGACCTTTTGGAGATCCGATTATGTTTGATAATAAAATATATGTTATTACGAATAAACAGAAAAATGTATCAAAGCAAATTGCAAAGAATAACAATGTTTGTATAGTTGCCTATGATGAAGAAAATTGGATTAGAATTAATTGTAGGCTTATTGATGACAGTAATAATATTGTAGCAAAACAAGCAGTCATAAACGAATTTGACTGGGCTATTGAGGCAGGTTATACTCTTGATAATCCAGACTTTCAGATTTTATATATGACTAATGTTGAAGCAACTATTTATAATGAAGATGGAGAAACCATTTCAATACATAAATTTTAATTCAACATAAATAGGCCTCTATGGAGTTTTAATATAGTGGCCTTTTATATATTATAAATTAATAATTTTTTCTATAATTTCTGTATTTTCAATTCTATTAAGTCTAAAGCATTTCTTTCCTCGATACTTATTATTTTCACTTTTTGAACTAGTCGCAATATGCGACCAGTTATTTTCCTGATCTAAATTCAAATTGGAAAAAAAATTTATAATTTTTTTATTCTATCATATGTTTCCTAACTAAAATATACTTTTGCAAGCTGGTTTTTAAACTTTTGTTAGGAAAAAATCAAAAATGCGAATAGCAATTTTTGATTTTGGGTTGTAGGGTTATCAAACCCTGCCACACAGATAAACTTTGTTTGTCTAATGTGTTAGACAAGTAAACTTATTTTGAGAAAGAAACTCATACTTTTCTTGATGCAGAAAAACAAATCAAACATGAAAAATATATAGAAAATGAATATGGATTAGATAAGCTATGAATTACAATTTTTAGTAATACCTATATTTTCTTATTTACAACCTCCATAATTTTTTCTATTGTGATTGGTCCTGAACGTAAAATTTGTAGTTCATCTAGTGTACAATCTAGTATTGTACTTCCTTCTCCAAATGATACAGTACCTTCCATCATTCCATCTAACAATGGGCAAGATTTTTCTATTTCATCTAAATTATTTGATATTGATTCTCCACTTTGATTAGCACTTGTCATAAAAATTGGACTTTCTATTTTTCGTATTAAATTTTCTAATGCCTTTGAAGTAGCCATTCTAACTGCAATAGTTGTTTCACCGTTGTTAACATAAGTAGGTAGTTCTAATTTCTTTTTTAAAATTAATGTAATTGGTCCAGGCATTAATTCATCAATTAATTTTTCAATTCTTGCATCTACAGTAGCAATACTTTTTATTTGTTCTTTATCTGCACACATAACAGGAAATAATTTAGTATTTGGTCTATTCTTAACAATTAATAAGTTATTATATGCTTTTTCTGAGTTCATACATGCACACAATCCATAAACTGTATCTGTTGGAACACTAATTACACCATCCATTTTAAGTATTTTTGCTAATTCATCTATTTCATTTTCTTTATATCTTTTTATCATCTATTTTCCTCTTTTCATTTCTCTATTATATTCTAATATTGCTAATATTTCAAGTGTTTTATTGTTTATGTCAATTTGTGTGGTACAATATAATTATAGGCATAGTTCAAATATCTTTAGGAGGGATTTTTTATGAATATTAAAATTTTAAGTTATTTGACAAGTGTAACTGTCGAAAATTTTTACAAAATAGAAAAAGTCAACCTTTTTACAGTTGATTTATCAATATTTTCGTCTGGTGCGACGATTTTACTTAATGGAGCGGGTAGCGAGAATCGAACTCGCGCTATCAGGTCGGAAGCATGACATTCTACCACTAAATTATACCCGCAATAAGAAGTTACAAAATTAATTATATAGTAAAAAAGAAAAAAAGGCAATAAAAAGCAAAATGTTTTATTTAGGATGTTCACATTTTCAGAATTTACAGTACGATTTAAATTCCATACCATTCAAATAATTAAGAGAACCACTATCAGAAGAAAAAACGAATTTTAAAATATAGCTATGTAACATTTGGAATTTATAGCCAAACTTTTTATTAACATTAAAATTCCCATACTTGCCATCACCAATAATAGGAAAACCAATATGAGCTAAATGAGCTCTAATCTGATGAGTTTTACCAGTTTCAATTTGGACATCCAATAAAGAAGAATTATTGTCATAAGATGATAAAACAGAATAAGAAGTCACAATTTTAGAATAACCAGTTTTAGGAGAATCAGAAATAAAAACTAACGACTGTCTTGAATCTTTAAAAAGATATGCAGTCAATTTAGCATTTTTTTCAGGAGGGATTCCATATACTAAAGCCAAATAATGTTTTTCTATTTCATGTTTTTTAAATTTATCAAGTAAAATATTCAAAGAATTCTCATTTTTAGCAAATAAAATTAGTCCAGTAGTATTCCTATCTAATCTATGACAAGGCATAGGTTTAAAAGGAGAGTCTGAATAAATTTTATGAACCTCATAAGTCAAACTATATTCACCAGTAACTTCAATATTATTAGGTTTATCAATAACCAAAATATTAGCATCTTCAAAAACAATATTTAACTTAAAAGAAGGTTCTAAAATTTCATCAGAAATATATAATGAAATATTATCATCAGTATGGACAATGACATCTGTATTAATACGTATATTATTTAATTTAATATCTTTTTTTCTCAAAGCTTTAAATATAGAATTAATAGAAAGTCTAGGAAAGCAACTCACTAAAAAAGAGGATAATTTTTTATTATTATAATTTTTATTAACAATCAAACTTTTCATAATCAACTCCAAAAATAATGAATAAAATATAATGTAAGCGCTGTAAATAATATAACATGAATGTATAAAAAATAGAAATAAGAAAAAAAGCCAAAAAAGGAGGAAAAAAGAGTATAAAAGAGTAAAAAATGCATATAATAGTATAAATTTGGAATAAAAAAACCAAAAAAGGATAAAAACATTAGTATAAAAGATAAATAACTTGCCAAAAAAGGAAAAATATGGTATAATAAACTATAGTTCACGAAAAAAATAGAAAAAAGGAGAGGATATATATTTTATTATTTAAAAAGCTAAAACACTATACAAAAGAAATTTTGAAAACTTTTAGCATAATGGCAATAGGATTTGGTTTAATTATCGTGATAGTACTAATAAAATATAAACCAATGTATGAAATTAAAATATCTGACAACACATTAGGATATGTAGATAATATAGAAGAATTTGAAGCAACGATTGAAGATGAACTTAAAAATATAAATGGAACAAATGCTGATTTTGTTACATTAAATGAAGAGCCAGAATATGAGTTGAAATTAGTAAGTAGAAATACAGAAACAGATGAAGAGGCAATATATGCCATGTTAAATGACAAAGCAACAGTAACATATAAATACTTTGCTGTAACATTAGAAAATCAAACAAGAGCATATGTAAGTACATTAGATCAAGCGATAAAAGTAGTAGAAGATATTAAAGCTCAATATGCAGATGATGTAAGAATGAACTTGCAAATAGTGGAAGAATATACACAAAATAATGAAACAATAGATGTGGCATCAGTAGAATTAGCAGAGACAGCTATAGGCGACGGAGTAGAAGTTATAAGAGAAGAAAATAAATATATAAAAGTAAATGGTGTAAAGATAGAATCAATGCCATTAAATCCAAATACAAGAATTATTATATCATCAAGATATGGAGAAGTAAGTAGAATAAGAAGTTCTGCACATAAAGGATTGGACTTAGCATGTAAAATAGGGACAGATATAAAAACAATAGCAAAAGGAACAGTAGTATTTGCACAAGACAGTGGAGCATTAGGAAATTTGGTAAAAGTTGACCATGGAAATGGAGTTCAGACATGGTATGCACATTGTAGTAAAATATATGCATCAGTAGGTCAAGAAGTAGAGGCAGGGGATGTTATTGCAGCAGTAGGTTCAACAGGAAATTCAACAGGACCACATTTACATTTAGAAATAAGAGTAAATGGTAATGCAATTAATCCACAATTATATATTTATAATAAATAAAAAAACAAAAATAATAAGAATAAACGGAAAAATCACTAATAAATATTAATAGGTGATTTTTTTGTTTTTGCAAATAAAAAGAATAAAATGATATTAATAAATACTTTTCCGTTAAATGAAATATTTTAGTATGATTTATTTACAAACAAAAAATTTAGTTATATAATGTATGCGGTAAAGTAGCATTTAAATAAATACTACTAAATAATTCTAATAAAGTATTAGAATTAACCTTGAAAGGAAGGGTAAAAATATGGAATTAAAAAAATTATTAGTAGGGCTAGAAGGCTTAAAAGTAAAAGGAGATTTAGAAATAAAAGTAACAGGTATAGAAAGTGACTCGAAAAAAATAAAAAACGGAAATATGTTTATAGCAATAAAGGGATATATAACAGATGGACATATTTATATAGAAGAGGCAATAGAATCAGGAGCAACAGCAGTAATGGTAGAAGAAGGATGCGATACAAAAATATTAAAAAGTATAAAAGATGAAATAACAATAGTAATGGTTCCAGATACAAGAAAGGCAGTAGCACAAGTAAGTGTAAATTACTATAAGCATCCATCATCAAAATTCAAATTAATAGGAGTAACAGGAACAAAGGGAAAAACGACAACAACATTTATGATAAAAAATATATTAGAAAAGGCAGGAAAAAAAGTAGGACTAATTGGAACAATTGCAACATATATAAATGGAAAAAAGATATCAGATAATGATAGAACAACACCAGAGAGTATAGATTTACAAAGAACTTTTGCAGAAATGGTAAAAGAAGAAGTAGAATATGTAGTAATGGAAGTATCATCACAAAGTTTAAAATTACATAGAGTTGATGAATCAGAGTTTGACATTGTAGTATTTACAAATTTATCTGAAGACCATATTAGTGAAAAAGAACATCCAGATATAAAAGATTATTTCTATTCTAAAATGGAATTATTTAAAATATGTTCAAACGGAGTAACAAATGCAGATGACTTATATGGTGCCAAAATACAAAGAATGTTTCCAAATAATCAAATAATGACATATGGAATAGATAACTTCAGTGATTTAATGGCAAGAGATATAACAGTAACTAGTTCATACGCAGATTTTAAAGTAAAATTAAATGGAAAGAATGAGAGAGTAAAAGTAGGAATTCCAGGAAGATTTAGCATATATAATGCATTATCAGCAATTGCAGTAGTACAAAGATATGGAATAGATACAGAAACAATAAAAACAGCATTATTAGAAGTAAGAGTACCAGGAAGGTCAGAGATAGTAGACAACAAAAATGAATTACCAATAATGATAGATTATGCACATTCTCCAGAAAGTTTAGAAAACATATTACAAGCAGTAAAAAATTATGTAAGAGGAAAAGTAATATGTGTATTTGGATGTGGTGGAGACAGGGATAAAAGAAAGAGACCTATAATGGGAGAAATATCAGGAAGGATAGCAGATTTTACAATTATAACAACAGATAATCAAAGATCGGAAAATCCTGAAGATATAATATCTGAAATAGAAGAAGGAATAAAAAAGACAAAGGGAAATTATAAAACAATAGTTGATAGAAAAGAAGCAATAAAAGAAGCAATAAAAATGGCTAGTAAGAGTGATATGATAATATTAGCAGGTAAAGGACACGAAACAGAACAAGAAGTAAATGGAAAAAAATATCCATTTGATGAAAGAATTATAGTAAAAGAAATAATAGATGAATTAGAAGATGAAGCAAAGAAAAAACCAAACAAAAAAAGTAATGGAATAAAAAAAGACTAATGGTAGAAATAAAAAATAAACAAAAGTAAAAAAGAAGATAAAGGGGAGGAAATAAGGTGGATTTTCAAACAAAGATATTATTATTAACATTTGCAATAACAATAGTAATCGCAATAATAATAATACCAATATTAAGAAGATTAAAAGTAGGACAGATGGAAAGAGAAGATGGACCAGAATCACACCTAAAAAAGCAAGGAACACCTACAATGGGTGGAATAATAATGATGATAGCAATTGCAATAGTATCAATAGGAGCATATTTATATTATATAAGAAAAGGAGAAATAGAAACCGCAAAAAATTTAGTACCAATAGTTTTACTAACAATGGGATTTGGAATAGTAGGATTTGTAGATGATTTTATAAAATTAATATTGAAAAATACTAAAGGATTAAAGCCAAGTTTTAAAATGTTAGGATTGTTATTTATTTCAGTAGCATATGTGTTATACTTAACAAAAGGAATAGGTATGTCTACAGAAACATATATTCCAATATTGAAACAGTATGTGGGAATACCAATATATGCATATATACCATTTGCAGTATTGGTATTATTGGCAACAACCAATGCAGTAAATTTAACAGATGGAATAGATGGGTTATCATCTAGTGTATGTACAATAATAATAACGTGTTTAGCTATAATAGCAACAATATTAGGAATAAAAGAAATTGTAATAGTTTGTTCTATTGCGATAGGAGCAGTATTAGGATTTTTAATGTTTAATCTTCATCCGGCAAAAGTATTTATGGGTGATACAGGTTCTTTATTTCTTGGAGGACTAATTTCAGGTGTTGCATTATATCTTAAAATGCCATTATTATTATTATTGATAGCATTAGTACCAGTAATAGAAACAATTTCAGTAATTCTTCAAGTAATGCATTTCAAGAGAACAGGGAATAGGCTATTTAAAATGGCACCAATTCATCATCATTTTGAATTATCAGGTTGGAAAGAAAATAAAGTAGTTGTAATATTTAGTCTAGTTACATTAATACTATGTGTAATTAGTTTGCAAATTATATAATATACTTATAATAAACAAATTTAGCTTAGAAAATTGACTGAAGCAATTTTCTAACTTTAAATATATGGAAAGGAATCAAAATGGCAAGTAAAAAGACAAATTCTTCAAAATTCTCATGGTTTCTGAATAATCCAGTAGATTTTACATTAGTAATTATAGTTTTGATATTGTTATGCTTAGGATTAATAATGGTATTATCTGCAAGTTCACCAAAATCATTATCAGAATATGGAACAAGTTACCAGTTTTTTGTAAAGCAATTAATATTTGCAATTCTAGGACTTATTGCAATGGCAATGATATCAAAAATAGATTATAGATTTTATAAAAAGTTTTACAAACTAGCTTGGATAGTATCAATAATACTACTAGCACTTGTATTAGTAATAGGAAAAGAAGTAAATAATGCAAAAAGATGGATAGAAGTAGCAAATGGTGCTCTTTCTGTTCAACCATCAGAATTGGTAAAATTCTTAATGATAGTATTTTATGCAGGAATGCTTACTAAGAATAGAGACGAACTAGGAAATTTTTGGACGGGGTTAGTAAAACACATATGTATGTTGGCACCAATAATAGTATTATTAATGTTAGAACCACATTTTAGTGCATCAATCGTAATAGTTGGAATTTGCTGTATAATGATGATTATGGCAGGATGTAAATTGTGGCAATTTTTAGCAAGTGGACTCTCAATAGGAATACCACTGATAATAGTTTTAATAAAAGCAGCACCATATAGATTACAGAGAGTTGTAACATTTATGAATCCATGGCAAGACCCAACAGACACAGGTTGGCAAGTTATACAAAGTTTATATGCAATAGGATCAGGAGGACTTTTTGGAACAGGATTAGGAGAAGGTAAACAGAAATATTTGTATTTACCAGAACCACAAAACGATTTTATATTTTCAGTATTAGCAGAAGAACTAGGGTTTATAGGATGTGTAGTTGTTATTGCATTATTTATTCTATTAATATGGAGAGGAATATTAATAGCAATGAAGGCACCAGATATGTTTGGAAGCTTAGTTGCAATAGGTATTACAGCATTAATAGGAATACAAGTAATAATAAACATAGCTGTAGTAACATCATCAATGCCAGCAACAGGAATGCCATTACCATTTTTTAGCTCTGGAGGAACAGCACTGTTTATACTATTATGCGAGATGGGAGTACTACTCAACATATCACGAGCAAGTTTAAAAAACTAGTTTATACATATTAAATATTAAAATAATCAAGAGGAGTTTGATATTATAATGAAAGTAATAGTTGCAGCGGCAGGGACTGCAGGACATATAAATCCAGGATTTGCAATAGCAAATAAAATAAAAGAAGAAAATCCAGATTCAGAAATTATTTTTATTGGGACAAATAGAGGACTAGAGAATGATTTAGTTCCAAAGGCAGGTTATGAATTGAAAAAAATAGAAGTATATGGACTAAAAAAGGAAATATCAATACAAAATTTAAAACATTTATATAAAACAGTTAGAAGTATAGGAGAAGCAAAAAAAATAATAAAGGAATTTAGACCAGATATAGTAATACGGTACAGGTGGATATATATGTGGACCAGTAGTAATAGCAGCAAAAAAATATAAAATTCCAATTTTATTACATGAAAGTAATGCTTTCCCAGGGAAAGCAGTAAAAATGCTTGCAAAAAAAGCAAATACAATACTAATTTCATTTAAAGATGCAAAAAGTAGAATAGAAAATGCAAAAAGAATAGTATATACAGGGACTCCAGTAAAAATAACAAAAAGGGAATATGGTATAAATGAGAAAAGTAAAATAATAAATAGTTTAGGCTTAAACGCCAGCAAGCCAATAGTTTTAGTATTTGGGGGAAGTCAGGGAGCACAAAAGATAAATGAGGCTATAATAGGAATACTAGAAGATAGATTAAATAAAAAATACCAAATAATGTGGGCAACAGGTCCAAAACAATATGATATAATCAAGAACGAATTAAATTGTAAAAAGATAGATATAGAAAAAGTTGAAAATGCAAAAATAGTGCCATATATATATAATATGGAAGAAGTAATGAATATCTCAAATATAATAGTTGCAAGAAGTGGTGCAATGACAATTTCGGAGATTTCAAATTTAGGTAAACCATCAATATTAATTCCATTACCAAATGTTAGTCAAGATCATCAATTATACAATGCCAAAGTATTAGAAAAAATTGATGCAGCAAAGATTATTTTAAATAATGAACTTACAAAAGAAAATTTAAATACAGCAATAGAAGAAATTATTCTTGATAGAAATAAAATGGAACAAATGAGTAAAAATGCATTAAAAGAGGCAACATATAATGTAGAAGATAAAATTTATGAGGAAATTAAAAGACTAATAAAAGATAAAATATAATTTAGGAGAATTCCTAATATATATTTCAAGTAATTGTCCCAGTAGAGGAAGGAAGTAGAAATGGATACAAAACAAATAGTAATATTATCAATTTATACAATTTTAATAATATTAATAACAGTACTAATTTATAAAATTATAAAAAGGCCAAAAAATAAATTAATTGAAAGTGCAGAGAAAAAGACAGCAGAAGAGTTGGACTTGAACAATAGAATATTTTTGCATATGACAGATGGAATTATTGCATTTGATATGCAAGGAAAAATGATACTAATAAATCCAGCAGCAAAAAAATTGTTAAGTATATCTCCAGAAGATACAACCTTTTCAGATGTATTTGGAAAGTTTGGACTAGATGAAATAAACATGGAGAAAATAATATATCTAGAAAATTGGACATCAACAGAACAAAGAATAGAAGTTGATGATAAATATGTAAATGCATTTTTTGCACCATTCAAAAATGAAAAAGAAAGACCATCAGGAGTATTGACAGTATTGCAAGATATAACTGAACATGTAAAACTAGATAATATGAGAAAAGAATTTATAGCAGATGTATCACATGAGTTAAAAACGCCAATTACTTCAATAATGGGATATGCAGATACTCTTTTAGAAGGAAATTATGATAAAGAAGTAAGAGATAAATTTTTAAATGTAATAGCATCAGAAGCAAGGAGAATGGCAAAATTAGTTACAGATTTGTTGACTTTATCAAGATATGATAGCAACAAAAATCATATGAATAAAGAACAATTCGATTTAGGCGAACTTGTGAAGAAATGTCAGGACAAGCTAGCAATAGAAATAAAAAAGAAAAGCCATGATGTTAGATGTTTTGTAACAGCAGACGTGCCTCCTGTATTTGCAGATAAAGGAGATATTGAAAGAATTATCTTAAATATTTTATCAAACAGCATCAAATATACTAAGGATAATGGGACAATAAGTATATATGTTGGGTTTGTATATAATGATGCATATATTAAAATATTGGATAATGGTATAGGAATACCAGAAGATGACCTAGGCAGAATATTTGAGAGATTTTATAGAGTAGATAAAGCTAGAACTAGAGAGATGGGTGGAACTGGATTAGGGTTATCTATTGCTAAAGATTTACTAGATAAAAATGGTGGAAGTATTGATATAAAAAGTATTGTTGGTGAGGGTACAGAAGTAGTTATAAAAATACCAACAAAATAAGTTTTGCAAAAAAATATTGATATTTCTCAGTAAATGTAGTACAATATAACCAATTCATGAAAAGAAAAATATAATACAATAAAAGAAAATAGAAGAAATATAAATAAATTTTATTAGCAAAAAAGAAGATAAAATGGAGGTAAACATGGAAGAAATAATTGAAGAAGAAAAGAAAACCGTGCTAGTAGTGGATGATGAAGTAACAATAGTAGAGTTATTAAAACATCATTTAGAATTAGAAGGATATAATGTATTAGAAGCAAATGATGGAATAACAGGATTAGAAACAGCATTGAATGAAAGACCAAATTTAATATTACTAGATATCATGTTACCAAAATTAGATGGATTATCAGTATGCAAAAGAATAAAAAATGTATATAATGTACCAATATTAATGATAACAGCAAAAGATACAGAGATAGACAAAATATTAGGACTAGAATTGGGTGCTGACGATTATGTAACAAAGCCATTTAGTACAAGAGAATTAATGGCAAGAGTAAAAGCAAATCTAAGAAAGTATGATGCAGTATTAACAGAAAATAGAGAAGAAAAGAAACAAGAAGAACAAGGAAAGAGGCAAACAGAAAATAAAATAAGGGTAGGAGACATAATATTAGACTTAGATAAATTTGAAGTAAGAATAAAAGATGAAATAATAGACTTAACATTAAGAGAATTTGAAGTACTAAAATTTTTAGCAATGCAAACAGGACAAATAGTAACAAGAGAAGAATTATTAGAAAAAGTATGGGGATATGAATATTATGGTGATATAAGAACAGTAGATGTTACAGTAAGAAGAATAAGAGAAAAAATAGAAAAAGATACTACAGCGCCAAAAAGATTAATAACTAAAAGAGGAATAGGATATTACCTAGCAGCAGACTAAGATAAGTTTGACTCTATCATTGATAATGAATATAAGAAAAGTGACTTCGTCACATGTGCATTTTGCTTCGCAAATATGCACAGGCTAAGGAAACTTAACCTTGTTGTATATGTAGAAAACTTCGATTTTTCCTATACAATAAAAAAGCTGAAAGGAATGGATAGATATGAGTAACTTTGTACATTTACATATACATAGTGAATTTAGTCTATTAGATGGTGCAAATAGAATTAAAGACTTACCAGTAAGGGCAAAAGAATTAGGAATGAACGCCATGGCCATAACAGACCATGGCGTTATGTATGGTGCAATAGACTTTTACAAAGCATGCAAGAAAGAAGGAATAAAACCAATAATAGGATGCGAAGTATATGTAGCAAAAAGAACAAGGAAAGATAAAGAACCAAATATAGATAATAGATATTATCATTTAATATTATTAGCAAAAAATAATCAAGGATATCAAAATTTAAGTAAATTAGTATCTATAGGATTTGTAGAAGGATATTACTATAAGCCAAGGATAGATTTAGAAGTACTAGAAAAATATCATGAAGGATTAATATGTTTAAGTGCATGCTTAGCAGGAGCAGTAAATCAAGCATTATTAAATGACGAAAGTGAAAAAGCAGAAGAAATAGCAATGTGGCATAAAAATTTATTTGGAGATGACTATTATATAGAAATACAAAACAATGGAATACCAGAGCAAGCATTAGCTAACCAGAAACTGGTAAAGTTAGCAAGAAAGTTAGATATACCGTTAGTTGCAACAAATGATGCACATTATTTAAAAAGGGAAGATGCATATAACCACGAAGTACTATTGTGTATACAGACAGGAAAAAAAATAAATGATGAAGATAGAATGAGATTTGACACAGATGAGCTATATGTAAAATCGCCAGAAGAAATGAGTGAATACTTTTCAAATTTTCCAGATGCAATAGAAAATACAGTAAAAATCGCAGAAAAGTGTAATGTAGAATTTGAATTTGGACATACAATATTACCAAATTATGAAGTACCAAAAGAATTTGAAACCCATGCAGATTATTTAAAAAAGCTATGTGATGATGGAATAAAAAAGAGATATGGAGAAAATCCCACAAAAGAAGTACTAGAAAGAGCAGAATATGAATTAAGTGTTGTAGAAAAGATGGGATATGTAGACTATTTTTTGATAGTATGGGATTTTATACATTATGCAAAAGAAAATGATATACCAGTAGGACCAGGGAGAGGATCAGGAGCAGGGTCATTACTGGCATATGCAATAGAAATAACTGATATAGACCCAATAAAATATGGACTAATATTCGAAAGATTTTTAAATCCAGATAGAATAAGTATGCCAGACTTTGATGTAGACTTTTCAGATGCACAAAGACAAGAAGTTATCGACTATGTATCAAATAAATATGGTCATGATCATGTATCACAGATAATAACATTTGGAACAATGGCAGCAAAAATGGTAATAAGAGATGTAGCAAGAGTGCTAGAATTTCCATATGCAGAAGCAGATAAGTTGGCAAAAATGATACCAAATGAAATACATATAACAATAGAAAAAGCAATTGAGCAAAATAAAGAATTAAAAGAATTATACGAAAATGATGAGCAAATAAAAAAGTTATTAGATATAGCAATGAGCTTAGAAGGAATGCCAAGACAGGCATCAACACACGCATGTGGAGTAATAATAGCAAGGGAACCAGTAGATACATATGTACCATTATATGTAAAAGATGATCAAATATCAACACAATACATAATGACAACATTGGAAGAATTAGGATTACTAAAAATGGACTTCTTAGGACTAAGAACATTAACTGTAATAAAAGACACAGTTGAACTTGTGAAACAAACTAGAGGAATAGAAGTAGAATTTGATGAAGAAATGAATGACCCTAAAGTATTTAAACTATGGCAAGAGGGAAGCACAATGGGATTATTTCAGTTTGAAAGCCAAGGAATGACAAACTTTATGAAAGAACTCAAACCAGACTGCTTAGAAGATTTGATAGCTGGAGTTTCATTATATAGACCAGGACCAATGGACCAAATACCAAGATATATAAAAGGAAAATTAAATCCAGGACATAATGAATATACACATCCAAGTTTAGAGCCAATATTAAATGTAACATATGGATGTATGGTATATCAAGAACAAGTAATGCAAATAGTAAGAGAGCTTGCGGGGTATTCTTTAGGAAGAGCAGATTTAGTACGTAGAGCGATGGGAAAGAAAAAACTTGATGTAATGGAAAAAGAAAGAGAGATATTTATCAATGGGCAATTAGATGAAAAAGGAAATATAGTTGTACCAGGATGTGTAAGAAATGGAATAGATGCAGAATCTGCAAATAAAATATTTGATGAGATGTCAGAATTTGCAAAATATGCATTTAATAAATCACATGCAGCATGTTATGCAGTAGTAGCATATAGAACAGGATATTTGAAAGCATATTATCCAGCTGAATTTATGGCATCAATGTTAAATAGTTTTTTAGGCAATTTAGATAAGATACCACAATATATAGACGAATGTAAAAAATTAGGAATAGAGATTTTAAGACCAGATATAAATAAAAGTTATACTAGATTTACAGTAGAAAGCGATTCAAATGATAATGAGGATAAAAATAAAATACATATTGGAAAAATAAGATTTGGATTGGGAAGTATAAAGAATGTAGGAATAATACCTGTAAATAATATTGTTAAAGAAAGACAAGAGAATGGAGAATTTAAGGATTTCACAGACTTTTGTGAAAGAATGGTAGGGGAAGCAGTTAATAAAAAGTGTATAGAAAGTTTAATTAAAGCAGGAGTGTTTGATAAATTTAATCAAACAAGAAGTACATTATTAGCATCATTTGAGAACATACTAGATATAATACAAGTTTCTAATAAAAAAGGAATAGATGGACAGGTATCAATGTTTGATTTAGGTGGAGAAAGTGAGGAAAAGACAAAACAGATAAAATATATATTTTATGAGAAACCTGAAATGGGAGAAAAAGAATTGTTATCAACAGAAAAGGAAATGCTAGGCATATATATATCAGGACATCCATTAGAAAAGATAAAAGAACAAATATTGTCTCAGACAAGTATTAATTCATTACAAATGAGGGAAATTGACGAAATAAATTCACAGGAAAGTGTGGAGATGATTTCAAAAGAAGAAGTAAAGTTTCAAGATGGACAAATTGTTAAAATAGCTGGTATTATTACATCAATAAAGAAAAAGTATACTAAGAATAATAAAATAATGGCATTTATGACAATTGAAGATTTGTATGGTCAAGTTGAAATAATAATATTTGAAAATGCATATATGTCTGCCCAGAATAGTCTGATAGAAGAAAATATTATTCTAATAGAAGGACGATTAAGTATTAGAGAAGATGATGAGACTAAAATAGTTGCAAATAAAATTACAGACTTTGGAATAAAAGAACAAAAGGCAATGTATATAGATATTACAACTGCTAGTGAAGAAGAAAAATCAAAACTAAGAGGAGCAATAAAATTTTTTAATGGAGATAGAAATAATATGCCTGTATTTATAAAAATTGGCGAAGATGTTAAATCTTGTGGACAAATTTATTATACTGATGAAGTTAAAAAGATATTTGAAGATATTGTGACTAATCAAAATGTTTTAATAAAGGGTTAAAAAACTAGCGAAGAGTATGACTAGAGAAGATGAGAATATTTTAGTATTTTGGTAAAAGGCTCAAAAACTATTGACATAAAATCATAAAAAGAATATAATTACAAAGACAAAAAGAAAAAAGGAGAATTAGATGGATGATATATTTTTGAGACCAGAAGAAATACTAATTGTAGATTTACATGATAAAACAGTATTAGAGGCAGAATATATTTTGAGCAAAGAATTAGATACTTTACCATATAATATAAAAGTAGTAGAAGTAGTTCATGGATATAGGAAAGGACAAGCAATTTTAAAAATGATAAGACAGGAATTTAAGCATCCAAAGATAAAAAGAAAATATCAAACATTTAATAGAGGAGTGACTAGATTAGAAATAAACCAATAATACGAAAGGAAGAAAAATGATGGAAACAGAAAAAACAGAGAAAAAAGTTAAGAAAGAAAAAAAGGTGAAAATAGATACTGGAAAATTAATAGCAAGAATAATAGCAATTGTAATGCTAGTAGTATTATTAGCAGGGTCATTTTATAGTTTAATATATATATTAATAAATAATAAATAAAAGATGAATTATCAAAATTAAGAATTTATAAATTTAATAGAAATACCTTTGAAATATAACATAAAAACTAATTGAGAGGAAAAAAGAATGAGTAATTTTGTAGAAATATTAGAAAATTTTTATGAACAGAATATATTAACATATATACGAACATTTCAAATGTATCCAATAAAATTAATAAGTGTAATATTAGATTTAATAATAGTAGTATTTTTAATATATCAACTAATAAAAATAGTAAAAGATTCAAGAGCTTGGCAGTTAATAAAAGGAATAACACTTTTAATAATTGCTAGATGGTTAAGTGATATACTAAACTTAACAATATTAAATTATTTATTATCAGAAGTAATGAATTGGGGAGTAATATTGTTAATAATAATATTCCAACCAGAAATAAGAAGAGCATTAGAACAACTAGGGACAAATAAATTTACTAAGTTTTTTGGAATAGATAATAAAGATATAGTAACAAGAACAAAAGAAGACATATATAAAATAGTAATTGCAGTAAGTGAGCTTTCAAGGGCAAGTACAGGAGCACTTATAGTTATAGAAAGAGATATTAAAATCAGAGATATAGTGTCAACAGGAATAGTAATAGATTCAGAAATATCACCACAATTATTAGTAAATATATTCGTTCCAAATACACCATTGCATGATGGGGCAGTAGTAATAAGTAATAATAAAATCGCAGCTGCAGCTTGTATGTTGCCATTAGCATCAGATATGGATATTGCAAAAGAATTAGGAACAAGACATAGAGCGGCAATAGGAATATCAAAAGAGTCAGATGGTATAGCAATTGTTGTGTCAGAGGAAACTGGAAAGATTTCAGTTGCAAAAGATGGAACTTTAATCGCAGATGTCAAAGAAGATGCATTGAAAAAAATATTGATAAATAATGTTATAACAAAAAGATTTCCAGATGTAAAAAATGATAAAACAAGTGGATTTGAAAAAATAAAAAGTAAAATTATAACAAAAAAATCAAAAGATAAAAAAAATAATCAAAAAGAGGACAAAAATAAGATTGAAAAATAAATTAAAGGAGAGGTTAGCATTATATATAAAATATATAATGCTAATATAGTTATAAAATGAGAAACATAAAATTAACTATTGAATATGATGGGAAAGATTTTAATGGTTGGCAAAAGCAACCTAATAAATTAAATATACAAGGAACTATTGAAAGAGCTATTGAAGAAATAACAGGTGAGCAAGTGGAGCTAAATGCATCTGGAAGAACTGATGCAGGTGTGCATGCACTTGCTCAAGTTGCTAATTTTAAGACAAATTCTAAGTTACCAATAGAAAAAATTACATTAGCTATAAACTCGAGATTGAAGAAATCTATTATAATTAAAGATGCTGAAGAAGTAGATGAAAAATTTCATAGTAGATTAGCTTGTAAGCAAAAAACTTATAGATATGTAATAAATAATACATATAACGGAACAGCAATATATAGAAATTTAGAATGTCATATACCAATAAAGTTAGATATTAAAAAGATGCAACAAGCGATACAATATTTTATAGGAGAACATGATTTCAAAGCTTTTAAAGCAAGTGGTACAAGTAGTAAAAGTAGTGTTAGAACCATTTATGATGCAACAGTTTATACTGAAAATGATAGAGTTTTTATAGAACTGACAGGAAATGGATTTTTGTATAATATGGTTAGAATAATTTCAGGAACATTAGTTGATGTAGGATTAGGAAAGATAAAACCAGAGGATATTATAGAAATTATTAAAATGGGAAAAAGAGAAAAAGCAGGAAAAACTATGCCTGCTCATGGATTATATTTAGTAAAAGTAGATTATACATAGGTACATAAAATAAAAAGGGTTCATATTATATAGTAGACATAGATTTAAAAGTGTTTTTCACTTGATATACAATAGAAAATTTATAGGAGGAAAATAATATGAGCAATATACTTATATTTTTCGTATTACCAGTTGTTACAATTATCTTAGCAATTGTATTACAAAGAATTCTTCAATGTCCAATACTAGTTGCTGCAACATTTTTTGCCGTTTTTTTAATATTAGCTTTTACGGTGTTTGATACATCATTTATAATATATGGTATAATTTATTCAATATTAGCATATATAGTTGCATATATAGCACAATTAATTTGTAGAATAAGAAGTAGAATAAGAGAATGCTGTGGAAATGATGATAATTGTAATAATGGATTATGTAGAATAATAGAAAAAATAGGAAATAACTGCGGATGTGACAATGAAAGAAGCGGAGGTAATTGTGGATGTAGAAATCGAAATAGAAACAATAACTGCAATTGTAGCAATTCGAATGTTATATCTTTGAATGAGGTTACTACTGCCAATGATAATATTAATAATAATTCTAATTTTATGTTAGCATCTGATAATAATTTTAATTGTAGTTGTACTTCTAGATGTAATAATTCTTCACAGAACGTGGTTTTAAATGCTGAGTTTACACCTAATAGTAATAATAATGGTACAACTGGAAGTTTTAGAGGTTGCTATAGAAGAAGATGCTAATTATATGAAAATTAATTCTTAAGAAAGATAATGATGAGAAAGATAGAATTTGTACCAGTTATGTTATATACAGAGAAGTTATGCATTAGTAGATATTAATACAGTTTTTTTATAAAAAAAGTTTTATTGAATGAGGGGGAGATTTTTTAAAAAATCTTCTTTTTCTATTGACAAATATGTATTTTCAACTTATAATGGATAATGTTCTTGTTAGAGGGAATAATAATATATGTTTATATGGCGAAGTAGCTCAGTTGGCTAGAGCATTCGGTTCATACCCGACAGGTCGGCGGTTCGAATCCACCCTTCGCTACCAAACAGAAAATTGCTCAGAAAATGGGCAATTTTTTATTGTATAGGAAAAATCGAAGATTTTTACGTATACAAAAAGGTTAAGTTTCCTTAATTTGTGCATATTTGCAAAGCAAAATGCACATGTGACGAAGTCACTTTTCTTATTGTATAGGAAAAATCGAAGATTTTTACGTATACAAAAAGGTTAAGTTTCCTTAATTTGTGCATATTTGCAAAGCAAAATGCACATGTGACGAAGTCACTTTTCTTATATTCTAATAATTAGTTTTTTATGAATGTGTGCAATTAGATCTTAAATATAGTAAAACTTTTTCAGAATTTCATATAGAATAATATCAGCAGACTTGAAAACAATATAGAATTATAGTAATATATTGAAAGAAAACATAAAGAGGTATTTAATTTTATTATTTGAAAAAAGAAAGGGGATTAATATGTCAAAGAAATTAACGAATTCACGGTTAACAGAAGAGCAAGCTCAGATGGTGAATAACAATATAGGATTAGTTAGATATATTGCAAACAAATTGCATAGTCATCGTATAGTGAATGATGATTTTGAAGACAAAGTATCTATTGAGACTATTGGGCTTATAAAAGCAGTATTAAACTATGATAAATCAAAAGGTATAAAATTTACTACATTTGCAGTTAGATGCATAGAAAATGAAATTAAAATGTATTTTAGAGCAGAGAAAAAAGACAGAATAGATGTATATCTTGAGGAAGAAATTGAATTGAATGATTCAACGGTTAAGTTAGTAGATATAATAGAAGATAAAAAAGCTAATTTTATTAAAACAACGACACTAGAGAAAGAAGCAATTGATATCATTAATATTATATTAAATTGTTTTAACTATAGAAACCAAATAGTATTGCTGTATTGGATTTCTGGATTAAAGCAAACAGAAATTGAAGAAATTTTAGGAATAAGCCAGGGCTATTTATCGAAAGTGTTGAAAAAAGCAACAAAAAAAATCAAAGATATTCTCGAACAAAATTTAACATACACAAAAGATGTAGAGATTTTGAAAATAGGTGATATGTATCATTTAGAATTACCATTAGCAGAAACAGATAATATAAATGCGATTTTGGATGATATACATATAGAAGCAAAAAATAAAGACATGAGATATTTTAAAGTAATTGCTAATGAAGAGAAAATAATCATAGAAGTGCTAGCAGATCCAGAATATTTCTTTATAATTGCTAGGATTTTTAGTATGATTTATAAATAGTATAGTGGTAACTGTAGTAAGATAAAATAGAACTAAGGGGGATACTATGAAAGATTTATCATACATTAATATGGAATTGCAAAAGCTTATATTAGAAAATAAAGGATTAGTGCATCATATTGTTCAAAAAACCTTCAAAATTCCTATGAATGCAACAGAATATGATGACATAGCATCTATAGGAATGATGGGATTAATCAAAGCGGCATTGAAATATGATGAATCAAGAGGTACAAAGTTTTCATCATTTGCTGGAACATGCATAATGAATGAAATAAGAATGTTCTTTAGAAAAAGTAACAAATACGCATTTGATAAATCTTTAGAAGAAAACGTTTATAGCTATGAAAATAACACTAACAAAATAAATAGAGATACTAGTTATGAAGAAATAATAGAAGATACAAGATATAATACAGAAAGAGATGTAATAATCAATGAAGCAGCAGTTGAAGTACTCAACATTATCTTTAATTGTTTTAAATCAAGAGATTTAATAATTTTACTCTATGAAATTGCAGGTGCAAAACACGAATGCAGCGCAAAAATATTTAACATTAGTAGATCATATGTGTCACGTATTAAAAATAAATCTTTAAAGAAAGTTCGGAGGATTATGCTATGTGGTGAAAAATATGAAAAGATATTTTTTATTAGTAAAGAAGATGACACTTATTACATCAAGTTTTCATCAAAAGACATTGAAAATTGGGATATAGTATGGAAAGAAATACAAATAAAAATAGAAAGAGAAAAATTGCACAATTTATATATTAAAGATAAAGAAGGAGAGATAACTGTAAAAGCATATCTATACGATTTTTTAATTATTGTTGAAATATTTAGAATAATTTTACAAACTCCTTAAAATAATCTTTTTACAAATAATAAAATAAAACATATTAGCTAAAATATGCAAAAAACATAATACCAAACGCCCTGTTGTAATAACAGGGCGCTAATACTGTTTATAAAAGAGGAATATTAAAAAATTAGAAGAATAACCTTGCAAACATAAAGATAAAATGATAAAATTCAAAAAAGATAAATAAAGAAAGGAAGAAATGAAAAATGAGCAGAGAGAGAGGATTTGAAATAGCAAAAGGATTTGAAGATAAAGAAATAAATTTACCAGTTAGAAAAACAAAATATTCAGCGGGATATGATATAGAAGCAGCAGAAGATACAGTAATACCAAGTTTTAAAAAAGGGCAAAATCCAACATTAATCAAAACAGGACTAAAAGCATATATGAAAGAAGATGAATATTTAATGTTATGCAATAGAAGTTCAAACCCAAAGAAAAAGGGATTAGTAATGGCAAATAGTATAGGAATAATAGACAAAGATTACTATGGAAATCCTGATAATGATGGACACTTTATGTTTTCATTTTACAATGTAAAAGAAGAAGATATAGTGATAAAAAAGGGTGAAGCAATAGGACAAGCAATATTTCAAAAATATTTGATAATAGATAATGATGAAGCAGAAGGAGAAAGAATAGGTGGATTTGGTTCGACTAGTAAGTAGAAAAAATTTTGTCGCTAGGAAATACTGGAATAAGAGGAAAAATAATCAAAAAAAATTGGTAATGGCTTTGACTTTTACCAATTTTTGTAGTATAATAGAAGAGGTTAAAAGAGATACAAAAGTTATCAAATTAAAGAAAACAAGAAAATAAAATTGATAGCTTTTAAATTTTTTCTTTTGGTCAAGATGAAAAATGCTGAAAGGAGTGACTTACATGTTCAATGTAGGCGATAAAATTGTATATCCAATGTATGGAGCAGGGATAATAGATTCGATAGAAGAAAAAAATATATTAGGTGAAAAACAATCTTACTATATACTAAAGATGCCAGGAGAAGTAAAAGTAATGATACCAACACAAAAGGCAGAAGAGGTAGGAGTAAGAAATATAATAGATGAAGAATCAGCTCAAAAAGTATTTACAGTATTAGAACAAAATGAAACAGATATGGAGAAAAACTGGAATAAAAGATATAGAGACAATATGGAAAAAATGAAAAGTGGAGATATATATGAAGTAGCTGATGTAGTAAGAAACTTAAGTTTCAAACAAAAAGAAAAAGGACTATCAACAGGTGAAAAGAAGATGCTAAATAATGCAAAGCAAATATTAGTAAGCGAATTAGTCCTAACAGGACATGCAAGTCAAAATGAAGTAGAAGAATTAGTGGAAAACAAAATAAATACATCATTTAACTTATTCAAGACAGAAGATGTAATAAAACCAAGTATAGTAAAAAAATTTATACCATTTGATGAAACAGGAACATCAGAAAATTTATAAAAAAATTATAATAACTATATTAGAAGTAATAGCAAAAATATTTCTAATATAGTTTTTTATAGTCTGGGAAAGAGGGTTTCTATTTTAAGACACCTCTATGATTATGTTTTTTATATATTTTGATTCTCAGAAGATTATTATACAAAATAAAAAAGATAAAAATATAGATTGACAAAGAAACTAATGTTTGATAACATAAGCAAGAAAGAAAAGAAAGGAAAAATAAAGATGAAAATAATACATTGTGCAGACATACATTTAGACTCACCAATGGAAAGTAAACTAACAAAAGAAAAATCAAAAAAGAGAAAAATAGAATTAATAGAAAATTTTAAAGAAATGGTAGAATATGCTAAAAAAGAAAATGTAAAAATAATAATAATTGCAGGAGACTTATTTGACGATACAAAAAAAACAATGTTAAAAACAACTAAAAAATATATAATAAATATAATAAAAGAAAATTCAGAAATAGACTTTATATATCTAAGAGGAAATCATGATATAAATAATTTCTTAGAAGGTGAAGAAAAACCACAAAATATAAAAACATTTGAAGAAGAATGGAAACAATATAGGTATGGAGATATAGTAATATCAGGAGCTGAACTAAATAAAAACACAGAAAATATATATGATAAATTAATACTAAAGTATGAAGATTATAATATAGTAACATTACATGGACAAATTGATAAAAGTGTAAATCCAAGAGATAAAGCAGAAACAATATATTTAAGTAAATTAAGAAATAGGAACATTGATTACTTAGCTTTAGGTCATATACATAAAAGAGAAGAAGGAAAATTAGATAATAGAGGAGAATATAGTTATAGTGGATGTCTAGAGGGAAGAAGTTTCGACGAATGTGGAGAAAAAGGATTTATAGTCTTAGAAATAGAAAAAAATAAATTAATAAAAAAAGAATTTATAAAACATTCAAAAAGAACAATATACAATATAGAAATAGATATAACGCAAATAGAAACACAAAATCAATTTGAAGAAGAAATATTAAAAAAAATATGTAATATAGAACAAAAAGATTTAGTAAGAGTAACACTGACAGGAGCATATGAAGTAAAAAAAATAGGAGAAGAAGTAGAAGACTATTTAGATATAGAAAAAATAGAAAATAAATATAAAGATGAATATTTTTACTTTGAAGTAAAAAACAATGTAAAGATCATAATAAATTACAAGGAATTTAAAAATGATATATCGTTGAAAGGAGAATTTATAAGAACAGTAGAGCAAGAAGAACTTTCAGAAGATGAAAAAAGTGAAATATGTTTAACAGGAATAAGAGCAATATTGGGAGGTGAAATATAGAATGAAATTATTAAAATGCTATGTAGAAAACTTTGGCAAAATAAGTAAAAAAGAAATTAAATTTCATGATAACCTAACAATATTTAAAGAAGAAAATGGATGGGGAAAAACAACATTATCAGTATTTATAAAGTCTATGCTATATGGATTTGATAAAACTACAAAAGAAAAATTAGAAAGACAAAAATATACGCCATGGAATAATGGAAAGTATGGAGGAAATTTAGATTTAGAAATAAAAGGGATACCATATAGGATAGAAAGGTTTTTTGGAGAAACTCCAAAAGGAGATAAATTTTCACTCACCAATTTAGAAACGAATAAAGAAGAAAACATATATACAGAAAAAATAGGAGAGGAAATATTCAAATTGGATAAAGAATCTTTTGAAAAAAGTATATATATACCACAACAAAGAATAGAAGTAGAAATAAGTAATGATTTAACTACGAAATTAACTAACTTAGATACTATACAAGACGATATGAATAAATATGAGGAAGCACAAAATAAATTAAAAAAGAAAAATGATGAATTAAAAAAGAAAATAAAAAATATAGAAATTGAAAAAAAAGAAATAGAAGAAAAATTCAATAAATGTAATGAAGCAGAAAAAAACTTAAGAATATATGAACGAGAATATGAAAATTTAAAAAAAGAGCAAGAAGAAAAGACAATAGAAATAAATAAAATAGAAGAAAAAATAAAAATAGAAAATGAAAAAAATTTAAAAAAAGAAATTATAAAGCAGTATAACACAATTAAAGAAATTGAAGAAAAGAATAAAAGGGAAGTAGAAAAAATACAAGAATTTTTTAAAAATGGAATTCCAACAAAAGAAGGAATGCAAGAGATAGAAAAACAAATAATTTCAGTAGAAAAATCAAGACAAGAAATGCAAGAAAATAGAATATATCAATTTCTCACAGAAGAAGAAATACAAGAAAAACAAAATATATATAATGATTATAAAGAAAAAAATAATATAATAAAAGAAATAGAAACAGAAAAAAAACATCAGGAAAATGAATTAGAAAATTTAAAACAAAATCAAAATTATAAAATGATATTTATAGTTATATCAATATTAATATTATTATTTGGAATAATTAGTATATTTTTCATAAAAGAAAAAATAATAAGTTCAATAATAATATTAGTTGGAATAATAGTATGGATTATCCAAAAAATAATATTTTCTAAAAATAAAAAAGAAAATAAAATAATGAGCCAAATAGAAAAATACGAATTACAAATAATAAAAAATAAAGAAGAAAAAGAGCAAAAAAGAAATATCCTGACTGAGTACATATGTAAATATGAAAAAAAATATATTAATGAAGACATATATGAAATCTTATTAAGAATAAAATTAAATTACGAAGCATATAAAAAATCAAAATTAAATATTGAAAATAATAAACCACAAATAGAAAAGTTTTTAGAAAAATATTTTACAATAGTAATAAATGATTATAGTAAATATTTAGATCAAATAAAAATAAAAATAGAAAATGACAAAAATATAAAAGAAGAATATGAACAGTCAAAATATAATACACAAAAATTTATAGAAGAGCACAATATGGAAGAATTAAAAAATACAGAACCAATAGAAGAACCAATAGAAAAAATAAAAGATAATTTACAAGCAATAAAAGAAGAAACTAATATAATAATGCAAAATTTAGTATCAACAGAAAAAAAGATAAATGAATTTTCAACAATTGTTGATGAAAAAGTGGAAATAGAGACAGAATTAGAAAATTATGAAGAACAAAAAATACAAATAGAAAAAAGAAAAAATATAATAGAAAAAACGATAGTAATTTTAGAAAAGTCAAAAGAAAAATTATCAACAAAATATTTGCAAGGAATGAATTTAAAATTAAATAATTATATAAAATTATTAGCAGAAAATAGTAATATAGCTGATAAAACAATGATAAATATAGACCTAAATACAAATATAGAAATTGATGGAGAAAAAAAGAATTTAGAAGCATTTAGTATAGGATATAAAGATTTAATTGGTATATGTACAAGATTGGCATTAATTGATTCAATTTTTGAAGAAGAAAAACCTTTTTTAGTACTTGATGACCCATTTGTCAATTTAGATGAAGAGAAAATAAAAAATTCCATTTCATTAATTAAAGAAATTTCTAACAAATATCAAATTATATATTTTTCATGCCATGAATCTAGAATTTAGAAAAAATAGTTGACAGAATGTATATAAATTTATTCTAATAATAGAATATTCAAGCAATATAAAATTTAGCTTATTTTTTATCTAGTTAAAAGAAAGAAGAAAGTAAAAATCACATTTGTGAGATTTATTTTCTCCTTTTTTTATTATCAATAAAAACCTAAAAACATAGTAGTCCGTAAATGTAGGACAAATTTTGTGTCACAATCAACGTCCCCACTGACCCACAGGAATTCTTAATATTTCACCTGCAAAAATTAAATTAGGATTAACAATTCCATTTAAGTCAACAATACTCTGAAGTGAAACGCCAAATAATTTACTAATCATATTTAAAGTATTTCCACATTTTATAACATATAGAGTGTGACTAGTATCATTAAGACTAGAATCATCTAAATTAGGAACATAAATTTTTTGGCATGGATAAATTAAATTTGGATTAGGAATATTATTTATTTTTGCTAAATATAAATATGAAGTATTATAAATTTCGGCAATTGCACTTAAAGTGTCACCTCTTTGTACTATTATATAATCTTCGTTAGTAGATGGTTTTGGAAGATTATCAACATTTATTGATGATGAATCAGATAAAAATATTTCATTAGTAAAATAATCCCTATCTACAAATCCATTTATACCATGTATTTCACCTTTGTTCGTGTATTGAAATCCTATCCATGATGACCAATTCCCATTGGCAGGTTCAGAAACATAGTAATCTGCTACCCATATAGGATATTTTGCCGCTAATTCTGGGCCGAATATATTTCTTGCGTTAGATGCATCACTATAGATTACTACTTCTTTGTTTGTTAATGATGTTACAGTCTCTAAAAATGCTACAGAGATATTATTTATTTCCTCAACATTTAAATTACCAAATACTTCAAAATCCATAGCTAATCTGCAGTCAGCAGCATAATTGTTAATTACGGAAACAAAGAAACGAGCTTGCTCAATAGCTTCTTCTTCAGTAGAAGCTGTTAAAAAATGATAAAATCCAATATTTAATCCATTTGCTTTTGCATTTTCATAGTGTTCTTTAAAATATGGATCAACATATTTTGAACCTTGACTTGATTTAATATAAACAACATCTATTCCTGCTTCTTTTACTTCAGCAAAATTTATGTTTCCTTGCCATTCACTAACGTCTATACCATTATGTAATTCAGGTGATGCTGGTTCAAATGCTAAAACGCAACTTCCAGTAAAGAAAACTATAATAGCAAATAATAGTATTAATAATTTTTTATTCATATATAACCTCCTATTTTAAAATATGTGCTATATACAAATATGTGAATAAAAAATTTAAAAATGGAAATATTATTGAAAAGGGAGGAATTTTATGGAAGAAGTTAATAAAAATTTAAATCAACTATTAGCAGACCTGAATGTTTTTTTTCGAAAATTACAAAATTATCATTGGAATATTGAAGGAAAAGATTTTTTTGTTTTTCATAAGATATTAGAAGAGTTTTATGATTGTATATTTGAAGAGATTGACGAAGTTGCTGAACATATTTTAATTAATGGAGCTCAACCTTTAGGAACTTTAAAAGATTATCTACAAATCACAAAAATACAAGAGGCAGAAAATAAAAAGGTATCTAGTGATATTATATTTAATAATTTAATTTCAGATTATGAGAATTTATTAGATACTATTATAAAAATTAAAAAAAGTGCAGATAATGTTAATGATTATGCTACATCTGGTTTAATGGATGAATATATTTTAAAATATAATAAGAAATTATGGATGTTGAAACAAGGGAAATAATATGTTACTATTTGAACTTGCTGTTTATTAATAGGTGTATACCTGAGTTAGTAAGCAACAAGTTTTTGAATCTTTATTCGAGTAAATTTGTTATAGTGGACAATTTTGGACAAATATGATAAAATTACAAAATAATAAGGAGGAAAAATGTTAGAGTTAAAAGATATAAGTTTTACAAGAAATAATAAAAAGATATTAGATAAAATAAATCTAAAAATAGATGAAAATCAATTAATAGTAATAACAGGTCCCAATGGTTCTGGAAAATCTACACTGTCAAAAATAATTATGGGTATAGAAAATCCAGATGAAGGACAAATACTATTTAATGGAGAAAATATAACAAATTTAAAAATAAATGAAAGAGCGAGAAAGGGAATATCATTTGCATTTCAACAACCCGTAAAGTTTAAGGGAATAACTGTATATGATTTAATAAAATTATCAGCGGAAAAAGAAATGAAAAAAATGGAAGCATGTAACATATTATCGAAAGTAGGACTATGTGCAAAAGAATACATAGATAGAGAAGTAAATAGTTCATTATCAGGAGGAGAACTAAAAAGAATAGAGATAGCATTAACCGCAGTAAGAAATTCAAAATTGACTATATTTGATGAGCCAGAAGCAGGAATAGATTTATGGAGTTTTAATAACTTAATAAGTGTATTTGAAGAACTAAGAAAAAAAGAGGGAGCGATTTTAATAATTTCACATCAAGAAAGAATATTAAATATAGCAGATAAAATAATATTAATAAAAAATGGAAAAATAGAACAAATTGCAAAAAATAAGGATGATATAATAGGAAATAAAGGACAAGCAATATGTTGTAAACTAAAAAAGGAGGATGCATAATGGAAGAGCTAAATGAAATAGATAATAGTTTACTAAGCGAGATTTCAGATATAGAAAAAATAACAGAAGGGGCATATAATATACGCAAAAATGGAAAGGGAGTTCAACGAAAGTCAAGTGAGAATATAGAAATAATACCAAAAAAAGATGGAACAGGAATAGATATAAAAGTAAAAGAAAATACAAAATTTGAATTTGTGCATATACCAGTTATAATAACAGAAAGTGGAGTAAAAGATATTGTGTATAATGATTTTTATATAGGAAAAAATTCAAAGGTAGTAATAGTCGCAGGTTGTGGAATACATAATGATTATCATAAAAATTCTGAACATAATGGTATACATAGATTTTATTTAGAAGAAGGAGCAAATGTTAAATATATAGAAAAACATTATGGAGAAGGCAATGGAGATGGAAAAAGGATACTAAATCCAGTGACAGAAGTATATTTAAAACATGGAAGCTCATTAGAAATGGAAACAGCACAAATTAAAGGTGTGGACTCTACTATAAGAACAACAAAAGGAGAATTACAAGATAATACAAATTTAGTAATAACAGAAAAAATTATGACACATGGTAATCAAACGGCAAAAACTTTATTTGAAGTATATCTAAATGGAGAGAATGCAAGCACACATGTTAAATCAAGATCAGTAGCAACAGAAAATTCAATGCAAGAATTTGCATCAAAAGTATATGGAAATTCAAAATGTTTTGGGCATGTAGAATGCGATGCAATAATAAAAGATAAGGCAAAAGTGTTAGCAATACCAGAGATATCAGCTAATAATATTGAGGCAAATCTAATACATGAAGCAGCGATAGGGAAAATTGCTGGAGAGCAACTTATAAAATTAATGACATTAGGGTTAAATGAAAAAGAAGCAGAAGAGCAAATTATACAAGGTTTTTTAAAATAGTGAGAATGCTTTCAAATATAATAAACAGGATTAAATTGACAAAAGTAATAAATAATAGCTTAGATAAATAAATAAGAATAAAATTTTTTAGGTGCAAAGACACATAAGAGAATTTTATTCTTGTTTTTTGTTCTAAGAAGATAAAAAGTGAATAAAATCAATAAAAAACGGAGGTAAAAAGAGAATATGAAAAACAATAGTATAATAAATATATTAAACATTCTAAAAGGAGTAGTTATAGCAATATTGCTAACATTAGTGTTTTTACTAATCTTTGCAATAATATTAACATATACAAATGTAAAGGAAGACACAATATCACCAGTCATAATCGTAATAACAGCATTAAGTATAATAATTGGCAGTTCTGTAGCAAATATGAAAATAAGTAAAAATGGAATATTCAATGGAGCAATAATTGCAATTATTTATATGTTAATAATATATTTAATATCTAGCTTGGTAAGTAATCAATTTGAAATAACAGGAGCATCTTTAATAATGATATTAACAAGTGTGATATGTGGAATTTTAGGGGGAATAATAGGAGTAAACAAAAAATAATAAAAAAGTAAGAACAATACTTGAAACAAATAATACAAAATGCTACAATAATGTAAAAGAAAAATAAAGTTGAACAATTAAAATGTATGAAGAACTAAACAGATGTAATTTGTACTAAAAAGGAGAATATATGAAAAAGATAATAATAGCCATAGTAATAATAGGAATAATAATAGGAATAATATTTTTAGTAAAACCAAAAGGGGAAAATATAGAAGAAATACTATCAAAATATGAAACAGTAGAAAATGATGGATATGAAGAAAATGGAGGATATATAGTATCTAAAAAAACATCAGAAGGATATAGATATGGATATATAAATTATAAAGGAAAACTAGTTTTAGATTTAGAATATAATGTAATACATAGAATACCACAATTAGGAACAAAAGACAAAGTGTATTTAATAGTATCAAAAGATGGTAGATATGGGATAAATCTAAATGACAAGAAAATTATAAACTATGAATATCAATTTATAGACTATAATAGTAGTAATGAAACATTTGTATTAAATAAAAATAATAAATATGGAGTAAAGAACTTAAAAGGAGATACAATAGTAAAAATAGAAAAAGATTATATAGAATCTAAAGGATTATATATTTATGTAACAGATAATGAAAGAAATTATGTATGCGATAATAGTGGTAATGAAGTAAAAGTAGACTTTAATGATATAATCAATAAAACAGAAAATGGGCAATATTATATAAAAAATTCATATAAAGATGAAGACTATAAATACCAAATATCTGATCAATATGGAAATGCATTAGTAGATACAGAATATAATTATTTACAGTATGCATTTGATGATTATTTTATAGCTGGAGATGAAGAAGGAAAACAAGGATTAATAAATGGAAAAGGAGAGACAAAAATTGACTTTAAATATACATTAGTACAGGTAATACGAAACACAAAAGTCATAAGGACATTAGACATAGATACAAGCGAAACAGAAATATATTCTTCAAGATTAGATAAAATATGCAGTATGAAAAATGCAACAATAGAGAATAAAGATAATCAAATAATAATTTTCAATCAAGATAATGAAATAAAATTAGATTTAGATGGAAATATAAAAAATAATTAAAATGTAACCTAATCTCGTTTAAATACATAATAATTAGTAAATACTAATTATAAGTGTAGGAGGAAAAGATGAGATTAGGTTTAGTTTTGTCAGGAGGAGGAATCAGAGGAATAGCACATGCTGGAGTACTAAAAGCATTAGAAGAATATGATATAAAAGTAGATATAATAGGAGGCACCAGTTCAGGAAGTTTAGTAGCTTCTCTATATGCAATGGGGTATTCTCCATATTATATATACACATTATTTGATATGTATTCAAAAGATATAGTAAATATAAATAGTGCACCAATAATAAATGGAATAGGAAATTTCATGATGAGCAAAAAAGTAAAATTATCAGGATTAAAAACAGGAGATAATATAGAAAAGATTTTTGACGAGATGGCAAATAGAAAAGGCATAAAAAAGATAAGTGATATAAAAATGCCAATAGCAATACCTAGTGTAGATGTAGCCGATTCCAAAGAATATATTTTTTCAAATTATAGACCACAAAATACTAATAATTATATAACCAATATAAGTGTTGGAAAAGCTGTCAGGGCGAGTAGTAGCTTTCCAGTAGTATTTTCGCCATGTGAATTTGAAAAACACAAGTTTTTAGATGGAGGAACATTGAATAATACACCAGTTAATCCAGTAAAAGAGTTAGGTGCTGATAAAATTATAGCAGTAAATTTTTCAGCAGATAAAATAGATGAAAAAAGTGATATTATGGATATAGTTATGAAGACATTAGATATCATGGGAAATAAAATTTCAGAAGAAGGTCTGAAAAAAGCAGATTATGTATTGACTGTACCAAGTGATAAAACAGGATTATTAGATATTGAAAAAATAAAGAAATGTTATGATTTTGGTTACCAAGCAGTAAAAGATAATATAGAAGAAATATTGACAATGTTAAAAGAATAGACTACGTGCAAATACCTTAAAAACGATTTCAATTTATTATAAAATTTTCTCAAAAAGGAGAAAAAAATGGTAATAATAAATGTAGAAGAGTTGTTAAGAAAGCAAGGTAAATCAAAATATTGGTTATGTCAGAAGATGGATATTACAAATAGAAATTTGAATCAGATAATAAATGGAAAAACTAAATCTATATCATTTAGATATATAGAAGAATTTTGTAAATATTTAGAATGTACTCCTGCTGAACTAATTTTAATTGAAAAAGAAGAGAAAAAATAATATTTAAATAATAAAACTGCTGTATTTTATATAATTAACTACAACAGTTTTTATTGTTTTCTATATTTTTAAAATTATACTTGCAGTTCAACTTCTAGCTCATCATAAGTAAAAGTGATTTTAAAATTACTTTTATCAATTTGCACTTTTTTAGCTTTGAATAAATCAATGATAAAATCTTTTTCATTATTACTTCCTAATATTATTCTTCTTGAATTGGCAATAATTTTAACTTCATCAATCGAAAAGTTGATAGAGACAATACCAGTAGTGCAAATATAAACTTTTTGATTTTCGAAATTTTTAAAAAGGACACTTTTTAATTTGAAAATATTTAGCATAAAGTTCACCTCAACTTTCCTAAAAATTGAAAGAAAAAATTATAATTTCCCCAAAAGAATGAATTAAATGTAAAATTTGAAAGTAATTTGTAGATATTATATAGTAACCACGATTATAAATCAATAGCAAAAAATAAATATTTAAAAATTTTCTGAATATAATTACAAAAAGAAAACAAAATTAAAATAAAAGAATAAATAATAATCTAAAGGAGGAAGTTTTATTGAAAATAAGATATTTTGATAATGCGGCAACTACAAAAGTAAAAGAAGATATTTTAATAGAAATGTTTCCATATTTTATGGAGTCATATGGAAATCCATCATCAATGTATAGTTTAGGTAGAAGAAATAAAAGAGCAATAGAAGATGCAAGGAGTAAAGTTGCAAGTTTAATAGGATGTAATACGCATGAGATATACTTTACATCTGGAGGTTCAGAAAGTGATAATATGGCGATAAAAGGATTTGCATATGCAAATCGAGAAAAGGGAAACCATATAATCACATCAAAAATTGAACATCATGCTGTATTAGAAACGTGTCAAAATTTAGAAAAACAGGGATTTGAAGTAACATATCTGAACGTAAATCAAGATGGAAAGATAGACCTAGAGCAATTAATAAATAGTATAACAGATAAAACAATATTAATAAGTATAATGTTTGCAAATAATGAAATTGGAACGGTACAAGAAATAGAGCAAATTTCTAAAATTGCTAAAAGCAAAAATATAGTTTTCCATACAGATGCAGTTCAGGCAGTAGGTAATATTCCTATAGATGTAAGAAAACTGAACATAGATATGTTATCATTATCATCACATAAAATATATGGACCGAAGGGGATAGGAGCATTATATGTCAAAGAAGGAATACAGTTGGATAAATTTATAAACGGTGGACATCAAGAAAGAAATTTTAGAGCTGGTACAGAAAATGTATCTGGAATGGTAGGATTAGGGGAAGCATGCAGAATTGCTGATAGGGAGTTGATAAATCATATTGATTATTTAAAAAGTCTAAGAGACTATTATATTAGTAGATTAACAGATGAAGTCAGTGATATAAAGATTAATGGATCATTAACAGATAGATTACCAGGAAATATTAATGTATCATTTAAAGATATTGATGCATCAATTATGCTGATAAAATTAGATGAATTTGGAATATGTGCTTCTGCTGGTTCAGCATGTAATACAGGGTCAGAAGAACCATCACATGTACTTACTGCAATTGGACTAGAACCATGTTATGCTAAAGGAGCTTTACGAGTAACTTTTGGAGATGATAATACAAAAGAAGATGTAGATTATTTGATAGATTGCATAAAAAATATTAAAAAAAATTTTTAAAAAAGTATTGACATTTTTTAAATTAACATTTATAATCTATAATTGTCAGGAAGAAATGCAGGTGTAGTTCAATGGTAGAACCCTAGCCTTCCAAGCTAGCTACGTGGGTTCGATTCCCACTACCTGCTCCAGCACTACATACATAACACAATCCTCATAAGATAACTGTATAATACCCAAACTCCAAGCAGTTATCTTATCTACTTAACGAGATAACTGCTTAAATACCCAAAACTCCAGGCAGTTATCTTGCCTACTTACTAAACTTTCTGACAAATATATGCAGGTGTAGTTCAATGGTAGAACCCTAGCCTTCCAAGCTAGCTACGTGGGTTCGATTCCCACTACCTGCTCCATTAAGTAAAATCGTCGCACCAGACGAAAACATTGATAAATCAACTGTAAAAGGTTGATTTTTTTAATGCCTTTATCTTGAACAAGGAAGGATGGTGTGGTATGATTAGTATCGTTAAGAAGAAAAACAAGATTAAAAGAGAATTGCTCTCTAAAATTGAATGGGCTTGCAGTTTGAATGCTATAAAACTTGAACATGAAATGATATTAGAAGGTTGTTTAAGAATTATAGAACATACAAACTTAGCGTATGTAGAACCACATAGAGTAATTATTAAAGATAAGTTATTTTTATTCTTTAATGAATGTGATTACTTTTATGTGGGAGATTTAAGGTATAAATACCCTTTATCTCATTTAAAAGACTACATAGAAAGGCTACTTTAATTTTAGAGTTTTTTTGTGCTTAAAATTTATTTAAGTGCCTTTCCATTCAATAGTGAAGGGAGAGATTTATAAAATGAACGAAGAAAAGAAAATTGCAGGAATTTATATTAGAGTTAGTACAGAAGATCAAGTTAGAGAACGGCTTTAGTCTAATAGAACAAAAAGAAAAGTTATTACAACTTTGTAAATTTAAAGAATATGAAGTATTTAAGGTGTATGAAGATGCTGGAATATCAGCAAAAAATATTAAAGATAGACCAGCATTTCAAGAAATGTTAGCAGATATGAAACAAGGAAAAATCAATTATATTGTAGCTTATAAGCTAGACAGAGTTACTCGTTCAGTTCGTGATTTAGAAGAACTTATATCACAATTAGAATTACACAATACTTATTTGGTGTGTGATAAAGATGATGTAAACACATCTTCAGCTAATGGAAGATTTTTTGTAAGAATGCTAACAGTATTATCACAACTAGAAATTGAAATAGTAAGTGAAAGAACAAAATTCGGCTTAAATGGTGCTATAAAATCTGGACATTTACCCGGAATTGTACCATTAGGCTATAAAAAAGATACCATGAAGAAAACTATAATTGATGAAACTACAAAAGATGTAGTAATTAGAATATTTAATATGTATTTAGAGGGAAAAAGCTATCAACAAATAAGTAATACATTGAATAAAGAAAAAGTCTTATATCCTAAACATTGGAGAGATACAACGATTATGAAAATTATAGATAATAAAGTCTATATGGGAGATTACGAAAAAGGAAAATCAGACAATAAAGATATTTTAGTTTATATGAATGTAGTAGAGCCAATTATTAGTCGTGCTATGTGGAACGAGGCACAATATCAAAAAGAGAAAAATCAAAGAAGTTATACGAGAGATAGAGTTTATATATTTTTTCAAAAACTAAAATGTCCTAAATGTAATAGAATAATGAAATGTAAAGGCTCTGGAGGAACAAAGAAAAAATATATGTACTATACTTGTGAACACTGTAAGACATATTACAGAGAAGATAAAATTGAAGAATGTTTACAAAGATTTATTCTTGAGTTAGTAGAATATGATATGGCAGTTAAGAAATATTTTTTACCAATACTAGCTGACAAAAAAGAAACAAAAACAGAAAAGTTAGACCAAGAAATTGATACATTACAAAAGCAAAAAGAAAGAATAAAGAAAGCTTATTTGAGTGGCATAGTTGAGATAGAAGATTTTTCAGAAGATTATAAAATTATTGAAGAAAAAATAAATATTTTAGAAACAAAAAGATATGAAAAATTGAATATAAACAGTCTGTCATTTACGCCACAACAACTAATGGCTGATAGAGATATTGCAAGAGAAAAGTTAATCAAAGATAACAAATTAAATGAAACTTTAAAGCAAGAATGGAATAAAAAATCAAAAGAAGAAAAGCAAGAATTTATTTCAAAATTTATTGAAACAATGACATTATTAAAGAACAAGAAACGGAGAATTTTACATTGATAAAATAAATTTTAGAAGTAGTTATATTGAACAACTAACCAAGTTTTTTGCATTAGGAATAGCAGATGTTTATGTACCTATTGAAGTAAACAAAGAAGAAAAAGAAATAAGGACAAGTGTTAATATAAATCAAGAACAATTAGATGATTATATTACAAGACTTAATCAAGAATTTGAGATAGAATTTTATGAATTATTTTCAAAAAATGTGAATGAAAATGAGGAAGAAATTGAAATAAAATTGAACAAAGAAAAACAAAACCTGATAAGATTAGTTGCTGTAAAAGATAACAAAACTTTTTCAAAATCAAAGAAAGAAAATTATAAAATAGGTGCAGTAATAAGTAGTCAAAAATGAAAAAGTTAGAGGAAAAATTCAAGCTAAATATAATTTTTGTACTCCTATATATTTCCTAACAAGCACTGAATTTTTCCTCCCTAGTCAAAATCCGAAATTTGGGACTAAGTCCCAAGCCCTTTATAAAATAATTTATAACTATTTTGTAAATTTAATGAAAAAATGGAAAAATTATGATATACTTAAATTCGTCAGACGGTGTCTGACGAATTTGAAAGGATGATAAATTATGGACAATATGTTAATAAATGGAATTGATGAAAATTTTTACAATAATATAAGAAATACTATATTAAAAGCAAGAATAAACATATATAAAAATATAAATTTTGAAATGGTAAAATCTGCTTGGGATGTTGGCAGACAAATTATAGAAGAAGAACAAAAGGGAAAACACAGAGCAGACTATGGAAAACAAATTTTGAAGCAATTATCTGAACGATTGACAAAAGAATTTGGAAAAGGTTATTCGCAAACTAATCTTAAAAATATGAAAATTTTTTATACAATGTTTCAAAATTGTCAGACACTGTCTGACGAATTAAGTTGGAGTCATTATATTGAATTATCAAAAATAAAAGATGAAACTATGAGAAAATTTTATTATAATGAGTGTATCAATTCAAGATGGTCTGTAAGAGAATTAGATAGACAAAAAGCATCTTTACTATTTGAACGATTAACACTTAGTAAAGAAAAAGATGAAGTTTTAGCAATTGCAAATAAAGGACACGAAATAACAAAACCAGATGATTTAGTAAAAGATCCAACTGTATTAGAATTTTTAGGATTAAAAGAAAATAAAAGATATTTGGAAAAAGATTTAGAGAATGCGCTAATAGAACATTTACAGGAATTTCTACTAGAGCTAGGAAAAGGATTTTCTTTTGTAGCAAGACAACAAAGAATAAATTTAGGTGGAGAAAACTTTTATATAGATTTGGTATTTTATAATAGATTAGCAAAATGTTTTGTATTAATAGATTTGAAAACTGGAAGATTAACTCATCAAGATGTTGGACAAATGCAGATGTATGTAAATTATTATAAAAGAACTCAAATGGTAGAAGGAGAAAATGAGCCTATTGGAATATTGTTGTGTTCTGAGAAAAATGATGTTGTAGTAGAATTTACATTACCAGAAGGCAATAAAAATATATTTACATCAAAATATCAATTATACTTACCAACAGTAGAGGAATTGAAACAAACAATTGAAGAAGAAAAGAAACAAATTGAAACTAATACAATTATAGACAAAAACGATAATATATGATAAAATATTTATGTAAATAAAAAAATGACGGATTGGAGGAATATAATGCTTAAATATCCAAGAACCATGCATGGTGGAGAATTATGGGCAAAAATAGAAGTACTTGAGAATGTTTCTACTCCTTTATTTATAAAACAAAAAAATAATTAAATAAAGGAGATATATGTATTATGAATTATGAAGATAAAAAAATTGTAGGAATTATAGCTAGTAATGTTGAGCCATCTGTTGCACTTAATGTAATAGGACATCTTGCGATATCAATAGGTAAATATTCAGATAAGGAAATTATGGGAAAACCAATTATCACAGATAAGTCAGGTGTAAATCATTTAGGAATTAGTCAGTTCCCTTTTATTATAACAAAAGTAAAGGCTGGTAAACTTAAAAATGCAATAGATATAGCCAAAAATAATCCGAATTTATTAGTTGTAGATTATCCAAAAGATATGTTAGATACTAGAACTGATGATGAATTGGTAACTTCAATTAGTTCAAAAGAAAATGATAAATTGGAATATTTAGGTGCTATTATATATGGAGATACTAAAGATGTAAATGAAATTACTGGTAAATTCCAATTATGGAGAATAGATTAGTATAATAACTTAAAAAATACTAATTAAAGGCAACTAGTTAAAAATAAATAGTTGCCTGTTTTTTGTTATATGGAATATGTATTTTATCAATGACTGAATTATTTTTAAATGAAAAATGCTAGTGAAAACTATCTATATGCAGTTCTCTAATTATTTTTTTCATAAATCTGAATTAGATAATTTAAAAAAGCAGAACAAGACACTAGCATATATTTTGCTTCTTCAAATGTAGTATTTTCATCAACACCATTATTGTGTCTAATACCGCTTTTATCAGAAGTATAACCATACAAAGAAATAAAAGCATTTTTCATTGCACTATGTATTTCAAATCCATTTTTTTCTAGCCTTTTTAATGCCTCACCTAAAGTAGCATTATTTGTACCTAATATAATGTTGCATATAGCTTCAATTGCAGAAATAGATTCTTTAACTGAATTTGAATAATCAGGGTTATCTCTATTATAAAGCAAGTTTAATGCCTTATTTATGCTTTCGCTACAAGCAGAATATTTAGTATCTAATGCTTCTTCTATTTCTTTTATTTCTTCATCATTAATTATATCAGTTATTTGCATATTAACAAATCTATATCCTACACATTCTATTTCAAATAATTCATTAAATATTCCTGTTAAATCTTGATAGAAAGATTTATTATACCATATAACAATTTCTTCAATAAAAGATAAAATATCATAATATTGCCAATCCTTCTTGATTCCATCAATTATGTTTTGCCTTTTATCACTATCATAATAAGGAATTTCATTTTTAGTAACGCAAAAGACTGTTTTGTATATATAATTATAAAATTCATCAAGTTTATATCCCTTATCGCAATTATCAATAATCACATCAATTATATTAATTATCTTATTCCTTGTTCGTTCATCTAAATTATCTTTTTGAATTATTGTATTGATGGGTTCTTTTTTAGTTCTATCAGAAAATCCACCTCTAACTCTTGGTTTTAATGATAACATACTTCTCACTTTCCTTACTTATTTTAATAAAACTAATTTTACTAAAAATAATTATACTATAAAACTATCTAATTATAAATATTCTACCAAGAATTTATCTAAAAAATATCATAATTTATAGAATTTTAAGTAAGATAAATTAATAATAAAATGCTTTATATTTTTTTATTTATATGTTATACTAATTTCAACAGTTGATTAGCCAATTATTTTTTGAGCAAAATGTGGGAGGAACACTATGAGAAATAGGCATATTTTTCGCAAATAACCTCCTAAAACGCTCCAATTTATAGCAACTTACGAACTATCAAGTTTGTAGGTTGTTTTTTTTCATATCTATAATTAAAATGTTCTCTTTCCAGAAAGGAGGGCATTTTTATGTTTGATTTTGAAGTAATACAAGAACTAAAGCCAAATGATGAAATACTGGAAATTATTAAAAACTATTATTATACAGTTAGAAATGGCAAAATTAAGCATTTAAAAGCTACTAATTTACAATTCATTGAACCAACTGAATATTTAATTACATATCCTACTACTCTTACTATATTTGAATATAAAGTAAATGAAATAGCTAATAAGCCATTCTATATTAAAGAACATAAGCAAAAGTATAATCTTAAAGAAATAAAACAAATTCTTATAAAATTAAAAATTTAACTTTCTATTTTGCAGTTTTATAAAAAAAATTTTAAGTTTTTTCCTAAACTAGAGGTGCGAAAATGCTCTTTTCTGAGCAAACATATGAGAGGATAAAAATTTTTAAAGTTTTTTTATAATTTTGGTATACAAGACTTTAGAAAATTCACAGGTAATGTAGGAGGTAATATTTTATGAGATGTGGAGTTTATGTAAGAGTATCAACAGATGACCAATTATAGATATGGAAACATGGAACGCCACTAGAAAAGTTTTAGAGAAAAATAAACACTCAAATTACGGAGAGTATATTCATTTATTTAATGGTATTGTGAGATGTTCTACTTGTGGAAAAATATTATCTTCTACAAACTCTTTTAAATATAGTGGAACACTAAAAGAAAAAGTATATTATCATTTAACTTGCAAAAATTCTAATTGTAAATCAAAAGGGATACATTATAGTTCAGATAAAATTGAGGAAAAATTGTCGAGAGTTTTAAATGAATTAACAAGGTATATGTATGATATAGATAATGAAATTATAGTATGTAATTCAACCAAAACAAAGGATATTAAAGATATAGAAAAAGCTATTGACAAGCTAAAAATGCAAGAGAAAAAATTAGTAGATTTATATTTAGATTCTACCTTAAATGTTGAAACTATTAACAATAAAAATGATAGTATCAAGAAAGAAATAGAAAACTTAAATAAAAAAAGAAAGCAAATTGATTCTAATAATGACTTTAAAGAATATACAATAGAACTATTAAAAAAATTAGATTATTCTACTGAAAATGATGAATTTATTTTCACAAACAAATTGAGTTTTTCATTTATTTTTGAGAGTTTAAATAGAAAATCAAAGAAAGAATTGATTAAAAGGTTAATAGATTGCATCGAAATTAAAAGAGATAAAAACTACAATATTGAAATAACAAATATAAAATTCACAGAAGAATTTATATCAAAAAGTAGTACAGACTACATCAATTATTTATATGCAATACTGAAAAATAATAATGTTGGATTTCATTATAAAGAAGCAATTAACAAACAAGAATTAGAAAGATTACAAGAAGATTATTTTGTATTTTCTAATACAAAAATTGCAAAAGCCTTGATATTAAAGAACAAATGTTTTAGAATATATAGAGTAAGAAAAGGATGTGAAGCTATGGAAGAAAATAAATTAACAATTCAAAATGAATTAACTAATGAAGATATAAAAAATTTAATATATACTATAAGAGGAAAACAAGTTATGTTAGATAGTGATGTAGCTATGTTGTATCATTATGAAACTAAAAATGTAAATAAAGCGGTAAAAAGAAATATTGATAGATTTCCAGAAGATTTCTGTTTTCAGCTTACTAAGGATGAAATGGATAAAATGTGGTTCCAAAATGGAACCACATCAAAGGGAGAAAATAATAAATATAGAAGTGAAAAATATTTGCCTTATGCATTTACAGAGCAAGGAATAGCAATGCTATCAGGAGTATTAAAAAACGATATTGCAATAGAAGTAAGTATAAATATTATGCGAGCATTTATAGAAATGAGAAAATTTATAAATACTAATAAAAATTTATTTGAAAAAGTAATTAACATTGAAAATAAAATGGACAAAAAATTCATTGAACAAGACAAGAAATTCGATATAATATTTGATCAATTGCAACTCGAAGAAAACATTAAACAAAGAATATTTTTTGATGGTCAAATATATCATGCATATAGCATAATAATAGATATTATTAAAAAAGCAAATAAAAAAATCTTAATTATAGACAATTATATTGATGATAGTGTTTTAAAAATGTTAGCTAAAAAGAAGAACAATGTAGAAGTTGTTATTTTAACATCTGACAAAAGTAATATTGAAAATTTAGATATAAAAAAATTCAATAAAGAATATCCTATTCTTAAAGTTGCTAAAACAAACAAATTTCATGATAGATTTATTGTAATAGATAATAAGGAAATGTATCATTTAGGTGCTTCAATAAAGGATTTGGACAAAAAGTGTTTTGCAATTAACAAAATAGAGGATGTGGAAATTATAAAAAAGATTATTAATTTGTAATAACAAAGAGACAATACTATATTTAAAAGTATTGTCTTAAATCTATAATATCACAATTTCTTTCACCAGTACCAATCATTGTAACAGGTGTATTAGTTGTTTCTTCTATCTTTTTAATAAAGTCTTTAACTTTGATAGGTAATTCATCATAACTGTTACACCTATATGCTTTCCAATCTATGTACTGAGCAAAATTTAAAACAATTTTAGTTGACTGATTTATCATCACATTATATTTTAGCCTATCCCAATTCATTTCAAAAACACGCCTTATTTTCTTTGTTACAGTTGTATACTCCTCTAAAGCAATATTACATCCACATCTATCTTTTACTTCATTCCAAGTAATTTCAGCACTACCTGCATAATTACCACTATAAATGTCTTCTCCAATGTTAGTTTTATTACTTATTCTAATAGGATATGGTCTTATAATCATATAAATATCTTTTACTTTAAAAGGACTTAATCCAGCATTTGCAATTAGTTGACTGCTACTGCACATTCTACTTGTAACATTGGGATAATCAAGTCCATAGTTAATATCTAAATCTTGTCCTTGTGCTCCCTCTATTAAAATGCTATCATTACATTCGTTTAGCAATTTTGCAGTATCTGTTATTTCAACACAATTTTTAAAATCATTTGTTAAATTTTTAAAATAATCTTTTGCTAAAATAACACTAGGATTTCTTATGATTTTTTCAGCTTGAGCTGAACCACAACCTTTAAATGTTGATTCACTCCTAATTATTCTTTTTTCTTCGTCACGATGTTTTTCTAAAATAATCATTGCTCTTGGATGAATATATATTTTTCTAGCTCCAATCAATTCTTTGTACTTTTTTATTTCCTCAAATAATATTTCTGGAGTTATAATACAACCTGCATTTAAAACTAATTTACAATTTGGATTTAACATTGCAATAGGTAAATGACTAGCTACTATTTTTTCTCCATTATCTTCTACATAAGTATGTCCTGCATTACTAGACCAATTATTGGTAGATAAAGAAAAGTTGTCATTTTTAGATAAGTAACCACAAATTTTACCTTTTCCACAACTTCCTGCTTGACCATCTATTACTATAGTAACATTTTTATTGTTCAAAAAAATCATCTCCATTATTCATAAAATTTTTTAATATTTTCTAAATCAAAAATTTCTTTAACAAATTGATTTAAATTGGATAATCCTGCAATTTCTTGATTATAAGTGTCCATAACGAAATTAATATCTTTCCACTCATAATGTCCTTCATAATTGTCTTTAACTGCTACTTCTTGAACAAAGTCATATATAACATTTAAATTTGTATTACTATTCATTATATTTGATTCGGGATATACATATGTTACTAGAAGTTTAGGATTTTCTAAAGCAATATTTGTTTCTTCAATACATTCTCTTTTAGCAGCTTCAAGAGGAGTTTCATTTTCTTCAATTTTTCCACCAATTCCATTCCAACAATCTTTATAAGGTTTTTTGTTTCTTTTTACTAATAACAATTTATCCTTATTTTTATTAAACAACATTATTACCACATAATTTTTATTCATATCAAGACCTCCAAAAAGAACTAAAACTTATTTTTATCATAATTTTACTACATTTATATGTTTTTTTCTATACTTCTATTGAAATTTCATGATTACACATATATAATACTTTTAGAAAGAGAACAAGAAAGTTTGTAACTTGTAAGAATATCGCTCCAATTAATAAGTCATTGTATTAGAAAGAGGTCTAATATAATGGCTTATTAATTTGTGTTCCTAACAAAAACTTGAAAACTTTATGTAAATATGATACTATATTATTATAGAAGCTATATTGTGAATTCAAAAAGAGAAAGGGGAACATGAATATGTCCAAGTTTCAAGTTTATATTAATTCGAAGCATTTTGGATTATTAGCAGGTCTAGTACACCAATATGACCATGAACGGTTTGTTTGCTTAATGGGAAATGTGGAAAAAGTTGGTGAATTTCAAGCGATAGTTATCAAAGAAATGCAAGTTTTGGACGACGATGACTACGAAGGGTTGTATACGGCACTCTGCAGACCCAAAAAATCTGTTATTCAGCAAATGCTACAGAGAGTGGAACAGAAAAGATATTCAGTTTATATCGAATATCATACGCATCCACTAGATTTTCCACATTTTTCTGAAACAGATAAAGCAGATGAAAAGGGAATGTGGGAATATTTCCATGAGATATTTCCCAATAAGTATTATGGAAATATGGTATTGGATATCAATGGATGTGGTCAAGCTGTTATTAGAGATTGGCATGATGGAAAATTAAAAAAGTTTGACACTATTCCATATTGAACACTAGTGAAATGCCAAAGAGAGACGTAGTAACTGTACTGAACCAAAAAAATTGGACATTTTTTGATTAGGTACTAGGCAACCTGGGAATGAACTCTGTATTGTACAGGGCTCATTCCTTTTAATTTGCAATTTTATGTAAAATATATTATAATAGTATCTTAAGCAAAATAATTGCGTATTGCAGTATGAGGACTTTCTATCATTTTTTAAAGGAGGCGCAAAAATGAATATTAATTTTTCAGGATTTTTTGCAAGGGGCAACAAATGGAAGGATGAAAAAACTAATATTGTAAAACAGGTAGACGATATGCAATTAAAAATTGTGTCTGATACAATTAAAGTTTCATTTACTTTTTAGATTTTATTAAAGATAATAATTTCTAATAGCAAAAAATAAGTATTGCAAAAAGAAAGAAAATGTGATAAAATAGCAATGCTTTAAAAATAAGGAAAAAAGTAAAAATCCTTACTCGCTCCAAAGGCGGGTTATAAATCCAAAGGGAGGTGAAGATAATGAATAAATACGAAAGTGTTATCATTATTAGTCCAAAAGTTGATGAAGAAGGTCTAAAAACATTAGAAACAAAATTTACAGGACTAATAAATGAAAATGGAAAAGTAGAAGAAGTAAAAAATATGGGATTAAAAAAATTAGCATATGAAATAAAGAAAAACAAAGAAGCACACTACATGTTATTTACTTTTGAAGCAGAACCAAGTTCAATAGCTGAACTAGAAAGAATATATAGAATAACAGATGAAATATTAAAATTCATTGTAGTAAGAAAAGAAGACTAAGACGAAAAAGAAAAGAGGCCTTAGAATAAAGTAAAAGAAAGGTATGTGAAAAAATGAACAAAGTAATATTAATGGGAAGATTAACAAGGGATCCAGAAACAAGATATACACAAACAAACAACACAGTAGTATCATCATTCTCACTTGCAGTCAATAGAAGATTTGTAAGACAGGGAGAAGAAAGACAAGCAGATTTCATAAACATAGTAGCATGGAGCAAACTAGGAGAATTCTGCAGTAAGTACTTTAAAAAAGGCCAACAAGTAGGCGTTATAGGAAGATTACAAACAAGAACATGGGATGACGAAAAAGGAGTAAAACATTACATAACAGAAGTAATAGCAGAAGAAGCATATTTTGCAGACAGTAAAAGAGATGGAGAAGCATCAGCAAGTACATTTGAAAATACATTTGGAACATCATTTGCTGGAGGAGCACCAACAACAGGAGAATCTGATTTCGATGTATCTGCAAGTGACGACCTACCATTTTAAAATAAAGGAGGGAAAATAACATGGCAGACAAAAAACAAAACAAGAAATTTAACAAAAACAATAATAATTATGATGAAGATTATAATCCAAAATTCAGAAAACAAAGAAAAAAGGTATGCGTATTATGCAGTGATAAAGACTTTGAATTAGATTATAAAAATATAGATCAATTAAAAAAATTTGTAAATGAAAAAGGAAAAATTTTACCAAGAAGAACAACAGGAGCATGTGCAAAACATCAAAGAGACATAACATTAGCAATAAAAAGAGCAAGACATATAGCAATATTACCATATGCACAAGATTAATATATAAAAATAAAAAACCGTTGAGATATCAACGGTTTTACTTGAATAAGTAGGTAATAACAACTTTAAAAGAGGAGAAAAAATAAGAATGAACAAATTAGGAATAAAAGAAGAAATACTAGAATTAGGAAAACAAACAGAAAAAGAATTAAAATCAATATATGAAGAAATAGAAAAAATATGTGAAAAAAATAGTGAAAAAGTACTAGTAGCATTTCAGGAAACAGGATTAGCAGAAATGCATTTACATAGTTCAAATGGTTATGGAATAGATGAAGTAGGAAGAAACAAAATAGAAGAAATATATTCAAGAATATTTGAAACAGAAGATGCACTAGTAAGAGTACAGTTAACATCAGGTACACAAGCATTAGCAATAACATTATCAGCATTATTAAGACCAGAAGAAACAATGCTAAGTATAACAGGAGCACCATATGATACTTTACAAACAGTAATAGGAATAGGGAAAGAAGTAAGTAAAAGTTCTCTAAAGTCATATAATGTAAAATATGAACAAATAGAACTAATAAATAATGAATTCGATATAGAAAAAATAAAAAATAGATTACAAAACAAAATGGAAAAAGTAAAATTAATAGAAATACAAAGATCAAGAGGATATTCAACAAGAAAAAGTTTAACTATAAAACAAATAGAAAAAGTAATAAAAGCAATAAGGGAAGTAGATAAAGATGTAATAATAATGGTAGATAACTGTTATGGAGAATTTGTCGAAGAAAAGGAACCAACACAAGTAGGAGCAGATATAATGGTAGGTTCTTTAATGAAAAATTTAGGAGCAGGAATAGCAACAGGTGGAGCATATATAGTTGGTAAAGAAAAACTAATAGAAATGTGTGCAGAAAGACTAACAGCGCCAGGGATAGGAAAAGAAATAGGTCCATCTTTAAATCAAAATCCATTAATATTAAAAGGATTATTTTTTGCTCCAAGTGTTGTATCAAGTACATTAAAGACAATGATATTTGCAAGTAGAATGCTAGAAAAATTAGGATATACAGTAGAACCACAATATAATGAAAAAAGAGCAGATATAGTACAAACTATAGAATTAAATGACGAACAAAAATTAATAAAGTTTTGTCAAGGAATACAAAGTGGTTCACCAATAGATAGTAATGTAAAACCAGAACCATCAGATATGGGAGGGTATGAAGATAAAGTAATAATGGCTGCAGGAACGTTTACACAAGGATCAACAATAGAGCTAAGTTGTGATGGACCAATACGACCACCATATATAGCATATATGCAAGGAGGACTTACATATGAATATGGAAAATTTGGAATATTAAAAGCAATAACGTACATGGAAGAAAAATAAATATCAAAATAGATAAATAAGATATTTAAATGAGGTAAAATAATGATAATAAATGAATTAGAAAAATGCGAAATATGTCCACATAAATGTAAAATAAATAGAAATAAAAGTCAAATAGGAAGGTGTAAATCAAAAGATACTGTGAAAGTAGCATTATATTCTATACATAATTTTGAAGAACCTTGTATTAGCGGAAAAAAAGGTTCAGGCACAGTATTCTTTTCAAATTGCAATATGAATTGTTTATATTGTCAAAATTATGAAATAAGTCAGCAAGGTAGAGGAAAGGAAATAACTGTAGAAGAGTTAGCAGACATATTTATAAAGCAACAAGAAAAAGATGTAGAAAATATCAATCTAGTTACACCAACAAGTTATGCTATGCAAATAATTGAAGCTATAAAAATAGCAAGAAAAAAAGGATTAAATATACCAATAGTATATAATACTAATGGATATGAAAGTATTGAAACAATTAAAAGATTAGATGGATATATAGATATTTATTTGCCAGATTTAAAATATTATTATAACGAACTAGGAGAAAAATACTCAAAAGTAAAAAATTACTTTGAAATAAGTACGCAAGCAATAAAAGAAATGTATAAACAAGTTGGAAAAACAAAATTAGACGAAGATGGGATTATGAAAAAAGGAGTTATGATAAGACATTTGGTTTTACCTAATAATATTGATAATAGTAAAAAAGTATTAAAATGGATTCAAAAAAATTTTGACGGGAATATCTTTGTAAGTGTAATGGCGCAATACTTTCCAACATATATAGCAAAAAATGTGGAAAACTTAAATAGAAAACTAACATTACAGGAATATGAAGAAATAGAAAAATGCTTATATAGTTTGGATTTAGATAATGGATATATACAAGAACTTGGAGAACATGAAGAAGAATATGTACCAAATTGGGATTTTGAATAATATAATAATAGCTTTTGGATAAACTAAACCTATGATAGGAGGAAAAAATGTTTAGGCCAAAAGCTATTTATTATGAAAAGGATATAGAAAATTATGAATTAGGAAAGCAATTGCTTGAAAAATATAGTGAAACGCCAAAGATAATAATAGAAAATCACAATAATATAGAAGAAATGAGGAAAAAACAAAATTCCGAATTTATGGATATGAAAAGAAATTTAATAATTGGAGTAAGAAAAACACACAAATTTGTAGAAAATCACAAAACATCAGATTATTTAGTACCATATACATCATCAGGATGTACAGCAGCTTGTATGTACTGTTATTTAGTATGTAATTATAACAAATGTGCATATTTAAGACTATTCGTAAATAGAGAGAAAATGTTAGAAAAGATAATAAAAATAGCAGAAAAATCAGAAAAAGAATTAACATTTGAGATAGGAAGTAATAGTGATTTAGTATTAGAAAATACAATTACTAATAATCTAGTTTGGACAATAGAGAATTTTGCAAAAACTAAAAAGGGTTATTTAACATTTCCAACGAAATTTGATATGGTGGATGACATATTAAATATAAATCACAATGAAAAAGTAATTGTCAGGGTAAGTGTAAATCCAGAAGAGATAATAAATAAAGTAGAGTTTGGAACATCCAGGTTAAATAGAAGATGTGATGCAATAAATAAATTAGTTGAAGCGGGGTATAAAGTGGGAATACTAATAGCACCAGTAATATTAGTAGAAAATTGGAAACAATTATATAAAGAGTTAATACAAACATTGACAGAGAAATTAACAGAAAAAGTAAAACGACAAGTGTTTTTCGAAATAATATTTATGACATATAGTTTTGTTCATACAAAAATTAATCAAGAGGCGTTTCCAAAAGCAATAGATTTATATAATAAAGAAATAATGACAGGAAGAGGAAAAGGAAAATATATGTATAGAAATGAAATAAGAAAAGAAGGAGAAGAATATTTAATAGAAATGATGAAAAAATATTTTCCAGAAAATAAAATAATGTATATAGTGTAAATTATAAGGAAAGTCATCTTCTTCGTTTTACTATGTATAAGTTATATGTAAGTTACTAATGCCAAATAGCTAACTTATCATAATGGGTGACTTTCCTAATAATAAAAAAAATATAAAATAGTAGTTGATATTTTTTTAAAAATAGAGTAAAATTCAAAAAGAAACAAAAGGAGGAAATAATGATAACTATAAATGATATAAAAAGTAATCCAGAAGTGCAAGCATTAGTAAAAGCAGCACAAAATCAATTAGATGCAATTGGATATACTGAACATTCAGAAAGACATATAACTATAGTATCAAATAGATGTGCAGAAATATTAGAAAAGTTAGGATATGATGATAGAATTGTAGAATTAGGAAAAATAGCAGGATATTTGCATGATATAGGAAATGCTGTAAACAGAATAGATCATGCACATAGTGGAGCGATTCTAGCAAATCAAATTCTTAAAGAAATAAGGATGCCAGCAGAAGACAGAATGGAGATATTGACAGCAATAGGAAATCATGATGAAGACACAGGAACAGCAGTTAGTGATATATCGGCAGCATTAATATTAGCAGATAAATCAGATGTCCATAGAAGTAGAGTACGAAATCAAAATATGTCTACATTTGATATACATGATAGAGTAAACTATGCAGTTACAGATGCGGATCTAGAAGTTTATGGAGAAGAAAGAAAGATAAAAGTCAAATTGACAATAGATACAAATATATGTCCTGTTTTAGATTACTTTCAGATATTTATGGAAAGAACAATGATGAGTAAATATGCAGCAAAGTTTTTAAAAGTTTGGTTTGAGCTAATAATAAATGATACAAAATTATTATAATATAGGAAGGAAGAAAAGAAAAATGAAAAAAGTAAAAATTGCAATAATAATTTTAACTGTAATACTAATAAGTTTAATATCTTTTGCAGGAGTATATGTACAAAAGCAAAATAGAATGGAAAATCAAGTAAAAGGATATAAGTTAGGAATGAACTTATCAGGATATAGACAAATAAGAATAGAGCCTGTAAAACAAGAAGGTGAAGCTGAAATAACAGATGAAGATGTAAATAAAACAAAAGAAATAATACAGACAAGACTAGAAAAATTAGGAGTAGGAGAATACTTAATTAGAACAAGTAAAGAAAGTATTGTAATAGAATTAAAAGAAGATGATAAAACAAATTATTTAGCAAGTAATACTGTAATGCAAGGTCAATTTGAAATCATAGATAAAAAGACAAAAGAAGTGCTTATGACAAATGAACATATAAAATTAGCAAATGTACTATATAATAATACACAAAATGGAACAACAGTATATCTAAATATAGAATTTACAAAAGAAGGAACAACAAAATTTGAAGAAATAACAAAAAGTTATGCAACAACTGAAGAAACAAAACAAAAAAGAGAAGAGAATAACAATTTTGGATTAGATAGTCTAACAGGAAATTCTACTACTGCTGCTACAGAAGATCTTAATCAACCAAAGATATCAATGCAGATAGATGGAGAAGAAATATTATCACAAAGTTTTGATAACCCAATAACAAGTGGAAAAATACAAGTAACATTAAGTAGATCAACAAGAGATAATGAGACATTACAAGAAAATATACAACAAGCATCAGCAGTTGCTGTTATATTAGATAATGGAAAGTTTCCAATTAAATATGAACTAAAAGAAAATGAATATGTAAATTCAGACATTACAATCAAAATGTTAGTAACATTCAGTATAATTATAGCAGTAATTATATTAATAGCATTATCTATATTAGTTGTAAAATATAAGATGAGAGGTTTAATAGCAAGTATATTATATATAGGACTAATAGCATTATATTTATTAATAATAAGATATACAAATGTAGAATTAACAATTGAAGGAATTGCAGGAATACTAATTGTATTTATAATAAATTATATTATTACATTAAGAATAGCACAACAAAAGAAAATTATACAAGAAGATTTAATACCAATAGCTATAGCAACAATAGCATTTTGCTTTATAGGATGGTCACAAATTGCAAGTTTAGGAATGGTAATGTTCTGGGGAGCAGTAACATTGATATATCACATGATAACAATAAAAGTATTAGATAATTAGAGAGGAAAGGAAGATAAAATGAAACAGATAAGTACTAAAAATAAAATAATAGGGATAGTTTCAATCTTAATAGTAATTATAGCACTAATAGTTGTTATAGTAGGTGGCTTCAATGTTGAAAGAAAATATCAAAGCTATAAAAAAATAAGTATATATGTTGGAGAAGAAGTAGATATAGAAAAAATTGAAAAGGTAGTAAACGATACACTTGGAAAGAATAAAGCAACAGTACAGAAAATCGAAATATATAATGATACTTTTCAAGTAATAGCAAAAGAAATTACAGAAGAACAAAAAAATACAATAGTAGACAAGGTAAATGAACTATATCCAATAACAACAGTAGATAATAATGTGGAAAATACTGAAACTAGTGTAAGAGTTAAAAAAGAAGATATACAAATAGTATCAGCTAGTAATGTAAGACTAAGAGATGTATTCAAACCATATATAATGCCATTTATTATTGCTACCTTATGTATTATTGTATATGTTGCAATTAGATATCGTAAAATAGGAGTAATAAGAGTAATATTAGAGACAATTGGGGTTTTACTTGGAGTTCAAATTTTATTATTAAGTGTTTTAGCAATTATTAGATTTCCTATGGGAAGGTTTACTCCAGCTCTAATTCTTATAGCATATATCATGTCAGTGATTTATATTTCAAACAGATGGAAAAATATGAAATAAATAAAAATTTTAACGGGGTTTCTACAGAAACCCCATTTTAGCTCGAAATGAATAAATTAATTATTTTTATCATCGTCACTTTCCCATCCTTCCTTTTTTCCTAAACCTGACAATATGTATAACAATTTAAACAATAATAGACAAGCCAATGTGGAAATAATGAAATCAATGATAGTGTTCACTTGTGTAAAATCTGCACCAATGAAGTCATTAAAAAAAGCCATTAGTGCAGCAAGAATTACTAAAACGATGGTAAGCAAAATTTTCATTGAGCTGTTCCTCCAAATATTTTTATAGAATGAAAATATTATATATTAATTAAAAGAGAAATTCAAGTACAAAAAATACAAAAGATAGTTTTAAACAAATAATATAATAATTATTTATAAAAAATATTAACTGAAAAATTGAAATATAATAATGAGATATAAGAGAATAGTTAAAAATGTTTGAATTTTTGATTATAATAGAGTATAATTATATTAATACTTCGGTATTGTGGAACTATAAATTGTATACTAAAATAAGTACAAGGAGGAAAAATGCAATGACACGTGAACAATGGGGGAAGGCAGTTCAGACTCTACCAGATGATGTTTGGGAACAGTTTGAAGCAGAGGCATCAGGAGAAACAGCGCAGCTAGAAGCACAAAGAAGGAGAAATGACCCAGAGTATCAAAAGCGGATTGACGAAGAGGTAAAAAGCATCCGTGAGATAATAAGGAGACAACGTAAAGCTGATCGCATTATAGGTATTAGTGGCATTATAACGTTTGCTATCTGGATGGCTTTTTCAGGAATTTTGTGGATTATCTATGTGCTGGGTGGAGGACAAGAGTGGAGTCTGTATATGTTTTTTGCAGGTCCTGTATTGGGATTGATTGGGATATTATTTTCATATTGTATCTTAATCAGATCAAAAGAATGAGCACAGCACAGCATTGCATTGAAAAATGATTTTCTTTTTCCCGCTTCGCAAGAAGCGGTTTTTCTTATATTTAAAGATACAAAAAACAGCTTATAAACTGTAAAGTTTATAAGCTGTTATAATTTCCTTAGCTGTGGTTATTTGCGAAAAAACATACTCTCACACTTGAACTATTCCTGACTATTCACTATATACACATTTTATCATATAATTCTATAAAATGTATACTTTAAAATGAAATTTATTTAAATAAATTTTCTAAGATTTCATTCAATACTTTTTCTCTGTCTTTTGAAGTATCAATATATTTTATTTCATATTTAGGGCATTCTATCTTCAACATTTCATTACAACTATACCAATCTTGAGCATGTTCTAATAGATAATCCTTAGATAATCCATAAGTCCAACTTTCTTTTGTATCATATGTAATGCATTGATTTATCATATCTTCTGGTTCAAAGTTTCCTAATCCTAAACATAACACTATCGTATTATCAAAATCTATCATTTCTTTAACAATTTTCGGATGTAATTGACCACTTTCTAATATATATCCATATTCTTTTATATCTTTTTTAATTAGTGAATTATACAATTCTAAAAGAGTTTTTTGAAAATATTCTCCATGTTCAAATTCTTTTTGTTTATCTACGTTTTTTCTGTAATATTGTTCTTCACCTTTTGCTCTAATCATTGCCCATTTTAAACTATCGCTATGTATTAAATTGTAACTATTATACTTGTCTTTTATCATCTTACTCAAAGTTGTTTTTCCTGCTCTTCCTATTCCCATAATTAATATATTTTTCATAATTCGTTTTTTCCTTTCGATTTCATATATTTTCGTAACTAGCATAATGTTTGCTCACAATTCTTATTACTGCGTTTCTCCACTTTTTATTTTCTTTCCATTTTTCTCTCCAATTATCTTTTTTCTACATAATAATAGCATAAACATTATTTCATTTAAAGTAATATAAATAAAAAAGTTAAATAATTATTAAAGGTTCTTATAGGCACGAAAAAAATCGACTTTTTATAGTCGATTTAATCGTCTTTTCGTCTGGTGCGACGATAGTATCCTTTGGTGGCTTGAAGTGGAATCGAACCACTGACACGAGGATTTTCAGTCCTCTGCTCTACCAACTGAGCTATCAAGCCATAAAAGTAAATAAAAAAAAAGTGGCGACCTGGAACGGGCTCGAACCGTCGACCTCTAGCGTGACAGGCTAGCGTTCTAACCAACTGAACTACCAGGCCGTAAAATATGGTGGTCGCTATAGGGCTCGAACCTATGACCCCCTGCTTGTAAGGCAGATGCTCTCCCAGCTGAGCTAAGCGACCATATCTACTGACGAAATTTAGTATACTATTTTTTTGAAATAATGTCAATACATTTTATAAAAAAAATTAAAAATATGAATAAAAGTTAATAAAAATAAGGAAAAGAGAGAAAATACAATAACAAAAATAATATAAAAGAAGAAAAGATTTTACATTTATATAAAAAGTATTGACATTTAGTAGTAAAATGATAAACTATAAACATAGGAAAAATGAGAAAACCTAAATATATTAATAAGGAGAAATATATTGTAATGAAAAATAACCAAGGAATGTCTTTAATCATTCTTTCAATAACAATAATAGTATTAATAATACTAGCAGGAGTATCATTTGCAATGCTAGTAGGAGAAAATGGAATATTTATAAGTAAGGAAAAAGCAGAAATCAAAGAAGCAAAAAAGGTAATAAATCAAGCAATAGAAGATATAAAAAAAGAGGCAATAACAAAAATAACAGAAAATAGTAATATATTAGAATACTATCAAAGTATAGATTTAAGTAAGTATGGATTAGACACCAGTAAAGGATATAAATTAGTAACAGAGGATGGAAATGAGGCAAAAGGAATATCACAAGATGGAATAATAGCCATAAAATATGAAAACAAGAACTCAGAAATATCAGTAATAGGGAAAATAGATTTCAAAATAGATATCAATAATGAAGAAAATAAAGATACATCTGGTTCATTATATGGAACGATAGAAAAGGCACATGAAAAATAGAGAAAAAAGACACATTCAAAAATAAAGTAAATATTTAAAATACAAAGGAAAGAGAAAAAAGATGAATATAGTTTTTTATGTAATAATATTTGCAATAGGTATAGTACTTGGAAATTTATATAAGTTAGAAATAAAAGAGAAGAACACAGGATTAAAAATATTAACAGGAATACTATTTGTGTTATTTGCAATAGCAATGAAAATTAATGTAGAAAATATTGAAATAAATAATATTATAACATTACTATTTATAATGCTATATATAATATTTATAGTATTAGTAGCAAGTACAGACAAAAATAATAGAAATATAGAAAAGTCAATATTAGCATATGGAATTATAATTGCAGTAATATATATAATATATTTATGTATTATAGAAGAAACAAAAATATATAATAAATATCCAATATATCTGTTATTAATAATAGCATTATTAGTAGTAGACAATATTAAAGCAAAAAGGAAAGCAGAAAACAATTATACAGTTAGTATATTAATGATTATATTAATTATGACAATATTTACAAGAGAATACATAAGCATAGTAACTATAACAGTTACTCTAATTATGGTAGCATTATATGTAATAATAAATAAAATAAAAAATAAGAAAAAAAATGTAAATAAACCATATGATAAAAATATAAAAATAGGATTAATACTATCAATAACAAATATGGTAATATTCTTATCAAGTTTGCTGTATGCTAATATAATAAGATAAGAATGAGGAAACATAACCTTGTTATATAGAAGGACTATTTTAGCACAACTAAAAGAAAGGAAAAATTATCTATAAAGATAATATAATCTAAAAATATGAATATAGGAATAGATTTAGGTGGAAGTCATATAGCAGTAGGAACAGTAAAAAAAGGAAAAATAGAAAAAAAGAGAGAAATTGAAGTAACAGAAGCGGATAAACAAAATGCAAGAGAATTTGTAGAAGAAAATATATTAAAATTAATATCAGAAATACAAGAAGAAAAAATAGAAACAATAGGAATAGCAGTACCAGGAACAGTAAGTGAAAATAAAATAATAAAATGCATTAATTTAGGAATAGAAAATTATAATATAGTTGAAAAAATAAAGGAAAAATTAGAAGAAAGATACAAAATAAAAAATGTAAAAATAAAACTGTCAAATGATGCGAAATGTGCTGCAATAGCAGAACAACGATATGGATGCCTAAGAGGGTATAAAGATTCGATATTTTTAACATTAGGAACAGGAATAGGAGGAGCTGTAATACTAAACAATGAATTAATTACATCAAAACAAGTACCAGGATATGAATTTGGACATATGACAATTAATGTAAAAAGTAAAGAAAAATGCAAATGTGGGAAAGTAGGATGCTTTGAGCAATATGCAAGTATGAAAACATTAAAAAACAACTTAAAAAAAGCATTAGAAATTGATGGAAATGTATCAGGAGAACAACTATATGAAATATTAAAATATGATAAAATTTTAAATAAAAAAATAAACCAAGTAATAAATGAATTTACAGAATATTTAGCTATAGGAATATCAAATTTAGTTAACATATTTGAACCACAAATTATAGGAATAGGTGGAAGTTATGTATATTTTGAAGAATTTATAGGAGAAAAATTAAAAGATTTATTATTAAATAGAAATTTATTATTTAATGAAAGAGAAGATATAATAATTAGACCAGCGGAATTAGGAAATGAAGCAGGAATAGTAGGAGCAAGTATAATAGCACAGGAGGAATAAAATTGAAACAAGAAAAAGTAGCATTTTTAACATTAGGATGCAAGGTAAATCAATATGAAACAAATGCCATGGCACAGAAATTCAAAGAACAGGGATATGAAGTAACAGAATATGAAGCCAATGACATAAAAGGAAAGATAGAAACAGATATATATGTAATAAATACTTGTACAGTAACAAATATATCAGATAGAAAATCAAGACAAATATTAAGAAAAGTAAAGGAACATAATAAAAAAGCAATTGTAGTTGCAACAGGATGTTATGCACAAGTTGCAAAAGAAATATTAGAACAAATGGAAGAGATAGACTTAGTATTAGGAAACAATGAAAAAAAAGATATAGTTAAATATATAGAAAAATTCAAAGAAGATTATAACAAGATTACAAAAGTAGAGGAGACATTCAAATCAAAAGAGTTTTGTGAATTTGGAACTACCACATATACAGAAAAAACAAGAGCAGCAATAAAAGTGCAAGATGGATGTGATAGATTTTGCACATATTGTATAATTCCATATGCAAGAGGAAGAGTAAGAAGTAGAGAACCAAAAAGAGTTATAGAAGAAATAAAAGAAATTGCACAAAAAGGAATAAAAGAAGTAGTAATAACAGGAATACATATTGCATCATATGGAAAGGATTTTAATGCTAAATATGAATTAATAGATTTATTAGAAAAAATAAATGAAATAGAAGGGATAAAAAGAATAAGATTAGGATCAATAGAACCAACATTAATAACAGATGAATTTATAGAGAGGTTAAAAAGACTAAAAAAGGTTTGCCACCATTTTCATCTATCATTACAAAGTGGATGTAATGAAACATTAGCAAGAATGAACAGAAAATACAGTATAGAAGAATTTGAAAAAGTAGTAGAGAGACTAAGAAATACATATAATGATGTAATACTAACAACAGATATAATAGTAGGATTTCCAGGAGAAACAGAAGAGGAATTTAGACAAACTAAAAAGTTCTTAGAAGAAATAAAATTCTATAAAATGCATATATTTCCATATTCACAAAGAAAAGGAACAAAAGCAGCAGAAATGCAAAAACAAGTAGATGGAAATATAAAAGAAAAAAGAACAAAAGAACTAATAGAGATATCAAATAAAAATCAATTAGAATATAACAAAAAATATTGTGGAAAGCAAGTAGAAGTGCTAATTGAAGAAAAAGAAAAAGGAATATACAAAGGACATACATCTAATTATATACTAGTAAAGATAAAAGATATAGAAGATAATAATTTAGAAAATAAAATAGAAAAAGTACAAATAGAAGAAGCAAATGAAACAAACCTAATAGGAAAATTATTAAAGAATTAAACATAATAATATCTCTAAAATAAGATAGTAAATAAAAGATAAAAAGCATTGACAAAACAAAATATTTAAGGGATAATAACTACAAATATACAATAGAAAAAATAAAAAGAAAAACTTAGGAGGACAAGGAAATGTACATATTTAATAGGATAATGGTAAATTCCCAATTACCAAAAAGAATAGGCAGAATGGTAGAAATTGCAAATAATTTATGGTGGTCATGGAATACAGAATACTTAAGACTATTTAGAAAAATAGATGTGGATTTATGGGAAGCATCAAACAAAAATCCTGTAAAATTTTTAAAAGCAGTATCGCAAGAAAAATTAGAGGATGCTATAAAAGACCAAGAATTTCTAAAAGCATATGATAGTGTAGTAGAAAATTATGAAAGCTACATGAATAGTAAAACTACGTGGTTTTCAAAACAATATTCTGAGTATAAGAATGATGTAATAGCATATTTTTCAGCAGAATATGGATTAGACCAAATATTACCAATATATTCTGGAGGATTAGGAATATTATCAGGAGATCACTTGAAATCAGCAAGTGATTTAGGAATACCATTAATAGCAGTAGGACTATTATATAAAAATGGATATTTTCATCAAAAAATAGATATAAATGGAAACCAACAATCAGAATATCATGATTTAGACATATATAATTTACCAATGACAATAGTTAAAGATGAAAATGGAGAAGATTTAGTAATAAATATAAAAATGCCAAAAAGAAGGCTATATCTAAAAGTATGGCAAGTAAATGTAGGAAGAGTAAAACTATATTTACTAGATTCAGACCATGACTTAAATCATGAAGAAGATAGAAATGTAACATTAAGATTATATGGTGGAGATCAGGAGATGAGAATAAGACAAGAAATCGTACTGGGAATGGGAGGAGTAAACCTATTAAAAACATTAGGAATAAACCCAACAATCTACCATATGAACGAAGGACATTCAGCATTTTTAACATTAGAAATTATAAAAAATATAATAAAAGAGAAAAAAGTATCATTTGAAATAGCAAGAGATATAGCAACATCAAAAACGGTATTCACAACACATACACCAGTACCAGCAGGAAATGATATATTTCCAATTTCATTAGTAGAAAAATACTTCAAGGAATTTTGGCCAAAATTAGGAATACCAAGAGAAGAATTCTTAAAGTTAGGAATGAAACCATGTGATGCATTACAACCAGGATTCAATATGGGAATATTAGCTTTAAAAATAGCTGGAAAGAAAAATGGAGTAAGTAAGTTACATGGAGAAGTATCGAGAGAGCTATTTGGAGAAGTATGGCCAGATATAGCAGCAGATGAATCACCAATAACATATGTAACAAATGGAATACATACATGTTCATGGTTAGCGCCAACGATAAAAGATATGTACAACAAATATTTAATGCCATATTGGCAAGATAATATGCATGAAGATTCAGTATGGGAAAAGGTAAAAAGTATACCAGATGACAAATTATGGAAAGCACATTTAGATAGAAAAGTTAAATTAATGGGAATTGTAAGAGATAATGTAACATCAAGATTAAGAAGAAATGGAATGAGATATGAAGACATAAATGAAATATTATCAAAATTAGACCCAAATGCATTAACAATAGGATTTGCAAGAAGATTTGCAACATATAAAAGAGCAACATTAATATTTAAAGATTTAGAAAGAATAACACAAATATTAAATGATGAAGAACATCCAGTTCAACTGATATTTGCAGGAAAGGCACATCCAGCAGACAAAGAAGGACAAGATTTAATAAAATATATACATGAAATATCGCTAATGCCACAATTTAAAGGGAAAATATTCTTATTAGAAAATTATAGTATAGAAGTATCAAGATATTTAGTAAGTGGAGTAGATGTATGGTTAAATACACCAAGAAGACCAATGGAAGCATCAGGAACAAGTGGGCAAAAAGCAGCAGCAAATGGAGTTATAAATTTCAGTGTATTAGATGGATGGTGGGCAGAAGGATATAATGGAAAGAACGGTTGGCCTATAGGTTCAAATATAGAATATCCATCTTATGAAATTCAAGATAAGGCAGATAGTGATAGAATCTATGAAATATTAGAAAATAAAATTATACCAATATATTATGACCAAGACAGAAGTAAAATGTCAAAAAGATGGTTAGAAATAATGAAAGAAACAATAGCTACGAATGCAGGAAAATATAGCACAGCAAGAATGCTAGTGGAGTATACAAATAAATTATATATGCCTTTAGCAAAATTAACAAAAGAAAATTATAATGACTTAAATAAAGTAACTGAATATAATAGTTGGAAAAATGAGCTATATGCAAATTGGAAAGATATAGAAATAAGTCAAGGTACTAATGCTGATAATATAGTCATAGACGCAGGAAATCAAATAGAGGTAAAGTGTCAAGTAGAATTGCCAAATATAGATGTTAATAGTGTTAGTGTAGAAGTATATACAGGAAGAATTTCTCATGTTGGAAGTCTAGAAAAGGTAAAAGTTATACCTATGAAATTAGTAGGAACAGATTCAGATAATAAAAGATATACATTTTCAGCTAAGATTGATTTCATAACAGGTGGAAATTATGGATATACATTTAGGGTAATGCCAAAAAGTAATATGCTTTTAGATAGTGAAAATCTAAATTTAGTTAAATGGATAGAACAATAAGTATTGACTTGATGTAAAATATATAGTATACTTTTTATGTAACAAATGTAGTAAACTGATTTTGGAGGTGTTTTATGAAGCAATATGAAATTGTACGAGAAGAACGGAAATACCTTTCTGAAGATGGATGCCCAGTAGATTTAATGGGCGAAATTTACAGAGCAAAAGCAGAAGATGAAGATGTGATTTTTACTTTATCTTCAGAAGCGTACAGAAGAATGTGTGCTTTCCCAGTCAAAAAAGAAGTAACATACTTTGTGCCATTTGGTGACACACAGAGTGTTGGCGTTGTTTGGCCTTCAGATGACCCAACTGAATATACTACTTCTGACTGGATGGAAATGAGCACAGGAGACAGATGTAAGACTTATTTTGTAGAGAGAGCCAATACAGAAGAGATAGTCTATAAATGTCCTTCAGAAGGTGCCAGAGTAGTAAATTATATAATTGAATAAGTAAAAAAAGTGCATTAAATGGTGGAGGTTGTTGCAAAGCGCAATAGCCTCCACTCATATATTATATAACGTAAATAGATAAAAAAATTACACAAAAATAAAAAAATCGACAAATAAGAACACTTGACATAAAAAATACATAATATATAACAGCAAAGGAGTGAAGAACATGTCAAGTTACATAATACAAGGAGGAGAAAAACTACAAGGAGAAGTCAAAATCTCAGGTTCAAAAAATGCAGCATTACCAATAATGGCAGCGAGCATATTAAATGGAGGAATAACAAAGTTATACAATGTACCAAATATACATGATACACAAAAAATGATAGAAATATTAAAATTATTAGGATGTAAAATAAAGAAGAAAGAAAATAAAATAATAATAGATTCAAGTAAAGTAGAAAGATATGAAATACCAGAAGATTTAATGAGAGAAATGAGATCATCTGTAATATTAGCAGGAGGAATAGTTGGAAAATATAGAAGAGCAACATTTTCATATCCAGGAGGATGTGATATTGGAGCAAGACCAATAGACTTACATTTAAAGGCATTCGAAAAATTAGGGATAAATATTAGTGAAAACTATGGAAAAATAGAATGCAAATGTGATAAAATAGTGGGGACAAAAATTGATTTAGATTTTCCAAGTGTAGGAGCAACTGAAAACACAATATTAGCAGCATGCTTAGCAGAAGGAACAACAACAATAAACAATGCAGCAAGGGAACCAGAAATAATAGATTTACAAAAATTCTTAAACAGAATGGGAGCAAAAGTTAAAGGAGCAGGAACTAATACAATAGAAATACAAGGTGTAAAAAGACTAAAAGATGTAGATTACAACATAATGCCAGATAGAATAGAAGCAGGAACATTTTTAGTAGCAGGAGCAATAACAGAGGGAAAAATAAAGTTATTAAATGCAGATGCCACTCAAATACAACCAGTAATAAATAAGTTAGAAGAAGCAAATTGTAAAATAGAAATAGAAAAAGATTATATAGAATTAATAGCACCAAAAAGATTAAAAGCTGTAGATATAAAAACGATGCCATATCCAGGATTTCCAACAGATATGCAAGCAGTATTTACAGCAGCAATGGCAAAAGCAAAAGGAACATCGGTAATAGTAGAAAATATATTTGAAAATAGATACAAATATACACAAGAGTTAATAAGAATGGGAGCAAAAATAACAATAGAAGGAAGAACAGCAGTAGTAAAAGGAGTAAAAAAAGTACAAGGAACAACAGTAAAAGCAACGGATTTAAGAGGAGGAGCAGCAATGGTAATATTAGGATTATCAGCAAAAGGGATAACAGAAGTAGACAATATACACTATATACTAAGAGGATATGAAAAATTAGAAAAAAAATTAGAAAACTTAGGAGCAAAAATATATATGAAGTAGAAAGGAATCCAAATGAGTAACAAAAAGAAAAAGGTGATAGAACAAAATCAAACCATAAAGGATAACAGAGTAAGGCAAAAAAGAAAATCTACAAAGGGCAAAAAGGTGGTAGTACAGGAAACTACCACCCAACATAAAAATATTGAAGAGCAAAAATCTATTCCCAAAAGAAAAAGAGTATTGACAAAAGAAGAAATAATAAGAAAGAAGAAGAAAATAAAAAATACGATAAGATTTATAATTTTGCTTATTATAATGTTAGGAATAGGAGCTTTTTTATGCACATCAAAAGTATTTAAAATACAAGAAATAAAAATATTTGGAAATGAACAAATAATGAAAGAAGAATTGCAAGTAGAAGATAAAATAGGGCATAATATATTTTTAATAAGTAAAATAAAAATAGAAAAAGATCTTAAGAAAAATCCATATGTTAAAAAAGTGACAACTAAAAAAGTATTACCGAATAAACTGGAGATAACAATAGAAGAAAGACAAAAAGATTTTATGATAAAAACAGAAGATGGATATATATACATGGACAAGCAAGGATATTTATTAGAAAAATCAAGTATAAACTTAGAGAAAATAATATTAACAGGATATACCACTAAAGAATTGGAACCAGGAAAAAGATTAGAAGATGAAGATTTAGAAAAATTAGAAGATATAAGGAATATTATAAAAAATTGCAAAAAAATAGAAATATATGATATAATAACAACTATCGACATATCTGATGAAGATGAATATATAATATATATTGAAAGTATGAGAAAATTAATATATATAGGAGATAGTAGTAATCTAGCAAATAAAATGTTGTTCATAGAAGATATGTTAGAAAAAGAACAAGGAAAAGAGGGAAAAATATTTGTAAATGGAGACTTTAGTGAAGGATTCCAAGCATATTTTAGAGAGGAATCAAATCAATAAAAGGTAAGAATATAAAAATAGAGAGGGAAAAGAAATGAATAAAAAAGGTATATGTTTAACACTAGGAATAATGTGTGCAGTATTAACATATGGGATATGTATGCAAATGAAAACAGTAAGAGGTTTTGGAGTAATAACAGGAGGAACATCAAATCAAAATAAATATAAAGAAGATATATTAAAAACAAAAGAAAAGTATGACAATGTATATAGAGATTTAGAACATCTAAATAAGGAGTTAGAAAAAGAGAGAGCAAATGCAACACAAAATGATACAGAGCTTGCAAAAATAGAGGAAGAAATAAAGCAAATAAATAAGCTATTAGGATTAACAGATGTAAGTGGTAAAGGAGTAAAAATAGTACTAAAAGATAGTTCTATGTCAGCGTCAAATTACTTTGGAGAATCAAGTGACTTAGTAGTACATGACAAATACATAATGCACATAGTTAATGAATTATATAATGCAGGAGCAGAAGCAATATCAATAAATGATGTAAGAGTAGTGTCAACATCATCAATACAATGCGATGGAAACGTAATAAAAATAGGAGGAGAAAGAATAGGATCGCCATTTGAAATAAAAGCAATAGGGTATCCAGAGTATTTATATAACTTAAATAGACCAGGGGGAAGACTAGAAAAGATACGAGCAGAAAGTATGATTGACCCAATTATAACTAAAGAGAGTGAAATAAAAATACCCAAATATACTGGAACATTAAAATTTGAGTATATAAATAAAAAATGAAATTTATATTAAAAAATATTTGAATCAATCTTGAGAGGAGTTCTTAAATGAATAAAGAGAAGATTATAATAACAATTACAGTAGGAATTGTATGTTTATTACTTGTAATGACAATGTTTATGCAATTTAAAGTAGTAAATGAAACAGATATAGCCTCATTAGAAGCAATGACAGAATCAGAATTACGTTCAGAATTATCAGAAATAAAAGATAAATATGACAAAGTAGCAAAACAATATGCAGAAACATTAGTCAAATTAAAAGATTATAAAGATGAATATAAAACAGAAGTAGAAACAAGAGATATATTAGAAAAAGAATTATATCAACAAAAAACTTTGTTGGGATTAACAGATGTTGAAGGACCAGGAATAATAATAACAATAACTGAAGACAATGTTGAAGATGATCGAATAACTTATGAGGACTTATTAGTAATAGTAAATGCATTAAAAGGGGCAGGAGCAGAAGCAATATCAATAAATGGACACAGGATACTAACTACAACATATATATTTGATATAGGGGATATTGAATATACAAGAGTTAATGGAGAAAGAGTATTACCACCATATATAATAAAAGCAATAGGAAATCAAACATATTTGGAGAGTGCATTATTTGGAAAAGGTGGATATGTAGATGAATTGAAAAAATATGGATTTAATGTAACTATAGAAAAATATAATAATATATTTATTGAAAAATATAATGATGGAGTAATCAAATCAAAATATATGAATTAAAAATAAGTATAAAAAGGAAGGAAGAAGAAAATGATTTATTTAGCAATAATAATTGGATGTATAATAGGAGCTATAATAGGAACAAATGCACCAATAATACCATATTCATATTCAATATTTTTAGCAATAGGAGTAATAGCAGCATTAGATTCAGTATTAGGAGGAGTAACATCAATATTAAAAAAGAACTTTGATTTTATGATATTTATAACAGGATTTTTTTGTAATGCAATATTAGCAATGTTATTAACATATTTAGGGCAAAAGTTAAATGTAGATATATACATAGCAGCAATATTTGTATTCATAAACAGAATGTTTATAAATTTGACAATAATAAGAAGATATTATGTTGAAAAATGGCTTAAAAATGTAGAAAAGGTAAAAAGTAAATTGCCAATAAAGGGGCAAAGTAAGACAAAAGTGTAGAAAAATAAAACATTACAGAAACATTACAAAAATATTACAAAATAATTACAAGAATATTACAAATTCTATTGACAAAAATCGCAAAATGTAATATATATAAACATAGAAAAAATTAAATCAATTGGGGGAATTATCTTGGCAATAGGTGATATAATAGTTGGCATTGATATAGGAACTTCTAGAGTCAGCACAGTTGTAGGCGAGGTCAACAATTTCGGACAAATAGAAACTATATGCAATGTATCACAAAAATGTGGTGGTATAAAAAAGGGAAAAATAATAAATGAAGAAGAAATAAGTATCTGCATATCTAAGACCATAAAAAGTGCCGAAGATGAAGCAAATATAAAAATCAACTCAGCATATATTACAGTACCAGGAAAATATGTAACAATAGTACAAAATAGCAGTAGTAAAGAAATAAAGGATAAGTTTGCAGGAGTAACATTAAAAGATGTACAAAGTGCAATAATGCAAGTAAAAGATATAGAAATACCTGAAAATAAAACATTAGTAGATATTGTAATAGACAAAATAATATTAGACGATGGAAAAATAGTAGCAGATCCAATAGGAACACTAAGCTCAAGCATAACAATGCATGCAGAAATAATATTAGCAGAAAAAGAATATATTAGACAAGTAACAAACATATTTAAAAAGTCTGGACTAGAAATAGGGGGAATAGTACCAACAACATTAGCAGAAAGAAATTTAATACTAGATACAAATGAATTACATGATAATGTTATGATATTAGATATAGGAGCAGGCAATACAGAAATAGGAGTATTTGATGGAGATACATTTTCATATACAAATACAATACCATTAGGAGGAGACAGTATAACAAGTGATATTTCTTTAGTATTAAATATAGCTGAAGAAGAAGCAAACAAATTAAAAAGACAATATGGATTAGCATTAAGGTCATTTATAGATAATGATAATGAAATAATGCTAAATACATGTAAAGATGAAACAAGGAATAAGGTAATAAAAAGTTCAGAACTGATAGAAATAATAGAAGCAAGAATAGAAGAAATATTTTCATTAGTAAATAGAGACATAACAAATAGAGGACTCAAATCAAAAATAAACAATGTAGTATTAACAGGACAAGGAATAACAAATATCAGTAAAAGTGATGTAGCAGGGAAAATAATATTAAATATACCAGTAAAAATAGCAACAGGAAGAGCAATAAGTATGGTAAGACCAGAATATAGGACAAGTTATGCTTTAGTAAGGTACATAGCAAATAGACCATTTGTAAAAACAGTATCAAGCAATATAGATGTAGAATCAAAAGAAAGTATGCTAAAAACAATAGTAAACAGAGTAAAGGAATTTTTTTACTCATAGAATGAAATAAAGTTTTTAATTTTAATTATATAAAATATAGGGAGGAAGAAAACATGATGGTGGAATATAATGACAATAATAATGAAACAATGATGGACGGATCAGCTACAATAAAAGTAATAGGAGTAGGAGGAGCAGGAAATAACGCAGTAGACAGAATGATAAGATCAGGAATAAGAGGAGTAGAATTTATAGTAGTAAATACAGATAGACAAGTGCTACAAGAATCAAAAGCCTCAACAAAAATACAAATAGGAGAAAAAATAACAAGAGGGTTAGGAGCAGGAGCAAACCCAGATATAGGAGCACAATCAGCAGAAGAAAACAAATCAGAAATAACAGAAGTATTACGTGGAGCAGACATGGTATTTGTAACAGCTGGAATGGGCGGAGGAACAGGAACAGGAGCAGCACCAATAGTAGCACAAGTAGCAAAAGAGATGGGAATACTAACAATAGGAGTAGTAACAAAACCATTTACATTTGAAGGAAAAAGACGTCTATCACAAGCAGAAAGAGGAATAGAAAGTCTAAAAGGAAAAGTAGATGCATTAGTAGTAATACCAAATGATAAACTATTACAAATAATAGACAGAAAAACAAGTATGGTAGAAGCATTCCAAAAAGCAGATGAAGTATTAATGCAAGGTGTACAAGGAATATCAGACTTAATAACAGTAACAGGTACAGTAAACTTAGATTTTGCAGATGTAAAAACAATAATGTTAAATACAGGAATGGCACATATGGGAATAGGAAGAGCATCAGGAGAAAATAGAGCAGAAGATGCAGCAAAAGAAGCAATACAAAGTCCACTATTAGAAACATCAATTGAAGGAGCAAGAGGAGTAATAATAAATATAACAGGAGGAGACGATTTAGGGTTACAAGAAGTAAATACAGCAGCAGAATTAATACAAAGAAGTGTAGATCCAGAGGCCAACATAATATTTGGTACAGTAGTAAATCCAGAATTAGAAGATGAAATACAAATAACAGTAATAGCAACAGGATTTGATAAAACTCAACCTGCAGGAACAGGATTAGGAGTAGATAGCATAGTATCAAAAACATGGGAGAAGAAAATAAGTTCAATACCAACAAGTTCTGATTTAGGAAGTTCACAAGGAGATTTAGATATTCCATCATTCTTACGTAAAAATAAAAGCAAAAATATGTAGATAAGAGAAATTATGAAAAGAAATAATCTATAAATGTAGATTATTTCTTTTTTTCTACAAGAAGAAAAGACAGATTTCTTGAAAGACAAGTGCTAGAATATATACATGACGATTTATTTAGATATAGTTATAATAGAAAACTTAATAATGAATTACATAATATTATATGCGACATCAATAATAGCAAAGAAAAAAGTAAGACATATAAGAATATTTATATCAAGTATAATAGGAACAATATATGTAATAGTATTATATGTTACGAAATTACCAATATATTCAAATATAATATCAAAGCTATTACTATCACTAATAATGGTATATATTATGTTTAAGCCAGAGAATATAAAAACATTAATAAATAATATATTACTATTTTATTTAACATCATTTGTATTTGGAGGAGCATCAACAGCATTAATATATTTAATAAAACCAGAACAAATATTAACAAAAAATGGAATATTTTTAGGAACATATACTCTTAAAATAGTTTTTTTAGGAGGAATTGTTGGATTATTTTTAATAATAGTAACAATAAATATAATAAGAAGTAAATTTTCAAAAAAAGACATGTTTTACAATATAGAAATACAAATAGAAGAAAAAACAATAGAAACAAAAGCTATGATAGACACAGGAAATTTATTAAAGGAGCCAATAACTAACATACCAGTTATAATAGTAGAACACACATTATTATATGATACAGTAGAAAAAGAAATATTAAATAACCTAGAAGAGATGTTGTCTGGAAACTTTGAAAAAATACCAGATGAAATAAAAAACAAATATTTATCTAAACTAAAAGTTATACCGTTTAAGTCATTAGGAAAAGAAAATGGAATGTTATTAGGGATAAAGGTTGATAAAGTAAAAATAGAAAATGAAGAAAACAGAAAAGTAATTGATAAAGCTATAATAGGAATATACAACAAATCTTTAACGAGAAGAGGAGAATATAGAGCATTATTAGGTATAGATATGATTTAGACATATATAAAAAGGATACAATAGTGTATTTTATGCACTGCCTTAAGAGCGAAAGGAATGATAGTTATTATGAATTTAATAGAGTTACTAAAAAATAGCATAAATACAATTTGTGCAAAATACATAGGAGACAATGAGGAAGAAGAAATTTTACCCATTTTCTATGTGGCAGGAAGCCAAACTTTACCACCACCATTACCAGTTGAAGAAGAAGAAGAATTAATAAAGCAATTATCAAATCCAGATAACTTAGAAGCTAGACAGATATTAGTAGAAAGAAATTTAAGACTAGTAGTGTATATAGCTAAAAAGTTTGAAAATACAGGGATAGGTATAGAAGATTTAATATCAATAGGAACTATAGGATTAATGAAAAGTGTAAATACATTTAATTATGATAAAAAAATAAAACTTGCAACATACGCATCTAGATGTATAGAGAATGAAATATTAATGTATCTAAGAAGGTCTAATAAAATAAAAGGAGAAATATCAATAGATGAGCCATTAAATAAAGATGGTGATGGAAATGAACTGTTATTATCAGATATATTGGGAACAGATTCAGATATAACATCTAGAGACTTAGAAGATGAAGTTGATAAAACATTATTAAGAGCTGCAATTAAAAAGTTAAATAATAGAGAGAAAAATATAATGGAAATGAGATTCGGATTTAAAACTGGAAGGGAAAAGACGCAAAAGGAAGTTGCAGATGAATTGGGAATTTCACAAAGTTATATTTCTAGACTAGAGAAAAAGATTATTGGAAAGATGAGAAAAGATATAATGAGTAAGACAGGATAAAGTTATAAATGGGCGCAGAAATGCGTCTATTTATAACTTTATCTTGAAAATAAATAAAATGTATTGAAAATAAAATAAAAACATGATATGTTAACAAAGGCAGAAGAAGAAAAACAAAAAGAGAGGAGAATAGAAATGGCAAAAGCAAAAACAATATTTGTATGCAATGAATGTGGATATGAAACAGCAAAGTGGATAGGAAAATGTCCAGCATGCAATAGTTGGAACACATTTTTTGAGCAAAAAATAGAAAAATATTCAGAAACAAACAAATTAAAAAAAAGAGTAGAAGCAATTCCAAAGCCATTAAATACATATAAAGGACAAGAGACATCAAGAACATCGACAGGATTTACAGAGCTAGATAGAGTATTAGGAGGAGGACTAGTAAAAGGTTCATTAATATTATTAGGAGGAGAGCCTGGAATAGGAAAATCAACACTAATATTACAATTATGTGATAAAGTAAAAGGAGAAGGAAAAGTATTATATATATCAGGAGAAGAATCAGCAGAACAAATAAAATTAAGAGCAGACAGATTAAATATAAATAATGAAGAAATATTATTTTTAGGGGAAACAAATATAGAAGCAGTAAATGAAAATATAATAGAGATAAATCCAAAATTAGTAATAATAGATTCAATACAGACAATGTTTTCAGAAGATTTAACAGCAGCAGCAGGAAGTGTAAGTCAAGTAAGAGAAATAACAGCGCAAATTATGAGAATATGTAAATCAAGAGGAATAACAACAATTATAATAGGTCATGTAACAAAAGACGGAAATATAGCAGGACCAAGAGTATTAGAACATATGGTAGATACAGTATTATATATAGAAGGAGAAAGATATTTTTCATATAGAATAATAAGAAGTGTAAAAAATAGGTTTGGGTCAACAAATGAAATAGGCATGTTTGAAATGAGACAAGAAGGAATGTGTGAAATAACAAATCCATCTGAAGTATTAATATCAGAAAGAGAAGATAATCCATCTGGATCTTGTATAATAGCAACAATGGAAGGAACAAGACCAGTATTAATAGAGTTGCAAGCATTAACAGCACAAAGTGTATTTGGGTTACCCAAAAGAACGGCAAATGGTGTGGACTATAATAGATTAGCATTATTAATAGCAGTGCTAGAAAAAAAGGTAGGATTATCATTAGGAAGTCAAGATGTATATCTAAATGTAGTTGGAGGAATGAAAATAAACGAGCCTTCAATAGATTTAGGAATAATATGTGTATCAGCATCAAGTTATAAAAATATATCAATACCAAAAGATACAGTAATAATGGGAGAAGTAGGATTAACAGGAGAAGTAAGAAGAATAAATTTATTAGAAAAAAGATTAAAAGAAGCAGAAAAGTTAGGATTTAAAACATGTATAATACCAGAAAGTAATAAAAAGGTCTTGAAAGATGAATACAAATTAGATATAATAGGCGTGAAAAACATACAAGAGGCAATGAAAAAAATAGGACTAAGATAAATAAAATATAGAATAAAGCAATAAATAAAGAAAATAATAAAAAGAGAGAAGGTGAAAAATTGCAAAATAAGGGTGAGCATATAGAAGAAGTATTAAAAAAGATTGCGCCAGGAACACCAATAAGAGATGGACTAGAAAATATTTTACATGCAAAAACAGGAGCATTATTATTAATAACAGATAACGAAAATGTAGTAAGCCAAGTAGTAGATGGAGGATTTTATATAAATGAAGACTATACATCAGCAAAATTATATGAATTGGCAAAAATGGATGGAGCAATAGTATTAAGTGGAGACTTCAAGAAGATTCTATTTGCAAATGCACAATTAATACCTTCATACAATATACCAACAGTAGAAACAGGAACTAGGCATAGAACTGCAGAAAGAACAGCAAAACAAACAGGAGAAGTAGTAATAAGTATATCGCAAAGAAGAAATATAATAACAATATTTCAAGGAAATGAAAGATATATATTAGAAAATACGGATGTAGTCTTAAATAAAGCAAATCAAGCAATACAAACATTAGAGAGATACAAAAAAGTATTTGACAATAAATTGGGTATACTTAATGAATATGAATTTAATGACATTGTAACACTGGACAATGTGCTAACAGTAATACAAAGAGCAGAAATGTTAATGAGGATAGCAGACGAAATAAGAGCAACGATATATGAATTAGGGGCAGATGGAAGATTAATACAAATGCAATTGCAGGAACTAATTGGAGGAGTAGAAAAGGAAGAACAACTAATAATAAAAGACTACATAGTAATAAGCAACAAAAAAAGAAAAGATATAGAAATGGAAAAAATTATAAAAGAATTATCAGAATTAACATATGAAGAATTGACAAACTTACAAAGTATAGCAAAGATTTTCAAATATGAATTTTTAGAAAGTTATGAAGATGTAGCAGTATATCCAAAAGGATATAGAATTTTAAATAAGGTACCACGAATGCCAAATAATATTGTAGAAAATTTAGTAAAATCATTCAAGTCATTCCAACACATATTAGCAGCAGAAATCCAAACATTAGATGATGTAGAAGGAATAGGAGAAGTAAGAGCAAAAAATATAAAACAGTCATTACAAAGAATGCAAGAACAATTTGTATTTGAAAATATAAGTGTATAATGTTAAAATAAAGAAAAAATTTAAAAATACAAGAGAAAGGAAGAAAGAAAATGAAAAAAACAAACATAATTCTAATAGTAATACTAGTTGTGCTAGTAATATTAGTATCAACAGTAGGATATGGATATTTAAGAAAAGCAACTATGGAGGTAAAAAATCCAATAGTAACAATGGAAGTAGCAAATTATGGAACAATAGAAATAGAATTATACCCAGAAATGGCACCAGAAACAGTAGCTAACTTTGTTAATTTAGTAGAAAATGGTTTTTATGATGGGTTAACATTCCATAGAATCATAGAAGGATTTATGATACAAGGTGGAGGAAATAAAATAGTAGAAAAAGATGTAACAGACGAAACAACAGGAGAAACAAAAAAGGAGACAAAATCAGAAGCTGTGGAGCCTAAATTATCAAATTTAGGAATAAAACTTAAAAAGGACCAAAAAGATGAAGAATATTGTATAAAAGGCGAATTCTTAGAAAATGGATATACAAAAAATACATTAAGACATAAAGAAGGAGTAATATCTATGGCAAGAGCTGATTATACAGAACAATATTCTGAAACATTAGTAGAAGAATCTTATAATTCAGCAACAGCACAATTCTTTATTATGACAGCAGATAATTTAAGCTTAGATGGAAACTATGCACCATTTGGAAAAGTAAAAAAAGGAATGGAAGTAGTTCATGCAATAGAAAAGGCAGAAGTTAAGAAAGCAGAAAAAGAAGGAGAAGAAGAAAGTACTCCAGTAGAAAATATAATAATAAATAAAGTAACAGTAGATAAAAAAGGTGTTAAATATGATAAACCACATACATTGAAACCTTGGGATTATAGTCAATGGTTGTATAATATGTATTAATACTAAGAATATTAAAATTTAATAAAGTAAAAAATACTAATTTTCAATAATGAATGAAAACGTTTTCATGAAAATTAGTATTTTTATACTCTATAAAAGACATCAATGATAGATGATAGATTCTTAGTAGGTTATAAAATTATACAAATCAGACCACCACTACCTTCATTAACAATACGCTCAAGAGTTTCCTGAAGTTTGCATTGAGCTTCCTCAGGCATTTTGCAAAGTTTAGTTTGTAGACCTTCATTAACAAGATCATGTAAACTTTTTCCAAATATATTAGAACCCCAAATTTTCTTAGGATCACTTTCAAATTCTGAAAGTAGATAATTAACAAGTTCTTCAGACTGCTTTTCAGAACCAACAATAGGAGAGACCTCGGTTTCAATGTTTGCTTTAATCATGTGAATCGAAGGAGCAGTAGCACGAAGTTTAACACCAAATCTTGAGCCTTGTTTAATCATTTCAGGTTCATCCAAAATTAGTTCATCCATAGAAGGAGTAACAATACCATATCCTTTAGCATTTACTTCCTCTAGAGCATAAGCTATTTTATCATATTCTTTTTTAGTTTTAGATAAAGTAGTAATTGTAGAGAATAAATCCCCTTCATTTTCAATAGTAACACCAGTCATTTCTGTTAAAATTTTGTAGAATAATTCATCTTTCAAAATAATTGAAATATTAACATTACCTGACCCTAGCATGATATTATCAATAGAAACATTAGAAATCAGATTACTTTCACTAATAGAAGAAGTACAATCAGAAACTTCTTTAAGTACATTAGTATTTTCAAAAGCTTTTCGTATTTCACTGAATAATTCGGATTTTAAAGGATGATTAAAATCTAAACCATCAACCCATTTAGGAAATTTTATACAAACTTGTTCAATAGGAAATTCATACAAAATTTTTGAAAACATATCTGTAATATCGTCAATAGTAAGTTCTTCACAATTAGTAGGAATAACTTGAGCATGGTATTTATCAGACAGTTCTCTGGCTAATTCTAAGGTTTCAACAGAAGAAGGATAGGCAGAATTTAATAGAATAATGAAAGGTTTATTAATAGCTCGTAATTCAGAAACTACACGTTCTTCAGCAGCAATATAATCACTTCTAGGAATATCAGTAATAGTACCATCTGTTGTTATTAAGACACCAATAGTAGAATGCTCTTCTATAACCTTTTTAGTTCCGATTTCAGCAGCTTGTTCAAAAGGAATTTCTTCATCAGACCAAGGAGTTTTTATCATCCTAGGCATATCATCTTCTAAATAGCCAATTGCATTATCAACAAGATAGCCAACACAATCAACTAAACGTGTTTTTAAATGTAAATTTTTATCAATTGTAATTTCGACAGCTTCATTAGGAACAAATTTAGGTTCAGTAGTCATAATAGTACGACCGCCAGCACTTTGAGGAAGTTCATCTTTAGCACGCTCTTTTTTGTATTCATTATCTATATTAGGAATAACAAGCAAATCCATAAACTTCTTAATAAATGTTGATTTACCAGTTCTTACAGGACCAACAACCCCAACATAAATATCACCATCTGTTCTTTTAGCAATGTCTTGATATAGGTTTAAGTTCTCCATTAAAATACCTCCTTATTGGATACACTCATCTAAGCTATAGCTTAAAGTTTGTACTATAAACTTTTAATTAATTTATATTGCAGAACTATATGGAATATGACAAATTTATTAAAATAATTGATTTAATTCATAACATATGGTAAAATTCACAATATAATAGAGAATGAATAATATATATTGAAAGGTATAGGTGGACTTATGAAAGATACGATAGCTATAATAATGGCAGCAGGAAAAGGGACTAGAATGAAATCAAAAAGTTCAAAATTACTTCATAAGATATACGGAAAAGAAATTATAACAAGAGCAGTAGAAAATGTAAAGAAGTCAGGAATAGAAGATATAATTACGGTGGTAGGATATAAAAGAGAAGAAATACAAAACTTATTAAAAGATACAGTAAAATATGCAATTCAAGAAGAGCAGTTAGGAACGGGTCATGCAGTTATGCAAGCAGCAAAAATGTTAGAAGGAAAAAAAGGAAAAGTATTAGTACTAAATGGGGACCATCCTATCATGAGACCAGAGACATTAAGAAATTTAGTAGAAATATCTTATGAAAGAGAAGAAAGTGCTACAATTTTAACAATGGTTCATAGAGATGTAATACCATATGGAAAAGTTATTCATGATGAAGAAGGTAGAGTAAAAGAAATAATAGAGCATAAAGATTGTAATGAAGAACAAATACAAATTAGAGAAGTAAATCTAGGTATGTATTGTTTTGATATAGATAAATTATTAGAAGTATTAAAATTATTAAAAAATGATAACGTACAAAAAGAATATTATTTAACAGATGTTATAAAGTTGATGTATAATAAAGGATTAAAAACTGGATCTGTAGTAGTTTCAGATAATGCAGAAGTTTTGGGTATAAATGATAGATTAGATTTACAAGTTTTAACAAAAGCATTGCAATTACGTATAAATACAGAACATATGAGAAATGGTGTAACTATAGAAGATATAAATACTACATATATATATGATGATGTTGAAATAGGTATGGATACAATCATACATCCAAATACAATAATAAAATCAGGAGTAAAAATAGGAGAAGATTGTGAAATAGGACCAAATGCTTATATCCGCGAGGATTGCAAATTGGACAATAATGTTAAGATAGGAAGTTTTGTAGAACTCAAAAAAGTAGAAGTAGGTAAGGGTACAAAAATTCCACATTTATCATATATAGGTGATTGTAAAATAGGACAAAATACAAATATAGGTTGTGGTACAATAACTTGTAATTATGATGGTACAAATAAAAATGAAACTATTATTGGAAATAATTGTTTTATAGGTTCAAATAGTAATTTAATTGCACCTATAAAATTAGGAAATAAAAGTTTTATTGCTGCAGGTTCTACAATTACAGATGATGTTCCAGCAGAAAGTTTAGCAATTGCAAGACAAAAGCAAATAAACAAAGAAGGATGGAATAATTAAATATATAAATAAGGAGGATAAGTTTACTTTTCCTTCTTATTATATATTATATAGCAAAAAATCGAGAATTTTACGCATACAGAAAGATTATGTTTCTTTTATATTCTTAATTTATTATAATATTTCCATTGATTAAAGATAATAAATATTGTATAATATAAAAGTATATGGGGGTGTAATGGTTTCGACATTATACTAGAAGTATAGATAGCGAGTAGTGGATTCTCGTTGGCCACTTAAAAAACGAGAATTAAAAATAAACGCTGATAATAATGAATTAGCATTTGCTGCCTAGTTGCGGCATCGTCTAACTAACTATTCCCACATAGTTAGCCAAGGCGTCGATTTAGTGGGAAACAAATCTATTTTTTTCTCGGAAATAGAGGGTATTTAGAGAATATATTTATATTAAGTATGTTTATTTACGTAGTATAAATGAATAAAAACAATAAACTGCACTCGGAGAAGTTTATATGGATGGTATTATGGACAGGAGTTCGACTCTCCTCACCTCCACCAAATTATAAAAACTTACAAACTATAAAGTCTGTAAGTTATTTTCATTATTAGATTGAATTTGTATATTAGGATTTTTAACTTTTAAATCAGATAAAATATTATCCAAAACATTATTATTACTTCCAGCAACAGAAGCCATAATAAATTTTTTATTATCCTTATCAATAACAAATAAGTTTTTACCAACTGTTATACCATATTTTTTTTCATCTTCAATATATGCAGAAATTATATCATCATATTTAATGGATTGTATACCATAAAGCATGTAGTTTTTAGTCAAAAATACGTGTTGTTTTTTATATGATGTATCGGTCAAATTTTCAAGTTCTGATTGTAGTTCATCTACCAATTTTTTATCAGAAAAAGTTTTATTGACTTTTATAATAGTAGGTACTAAATAACCTAAAGATAATATAAGAAAAAATACACCAACAAGAGCAGAAATTGTATATAATGTAACGAGTCTATCACTTATAATATTTTCTTGTATATAAAATTCATTTAGATATTCTGAAAAAGTATCAATAGTTAATTCATTATTTTTAAAAATTCTATAACTATTAGCTAAAGCAAGTGTTTTAATTTTATCATCTATAGGATTGGTAAATCCTTTTAATTCGTAATTTCCAGTTTCCATATTAACATTTTCAGATATATTTATAAGTGTTCTATTTGAAAGACTTGCAATATAAACGTGATTATTTATATCTTTGACAAAATAAAGATTATTGTCATTTTGTGAAGTAGGCACCATTAGTATTGGTAAAGTATCGATATATAATTTAACATATTTTTTTTCTTGATTATTATTATTTAAAACGAATTCAGATATATCTAAAGATTCTTCACTTTGATTATTAGTAAATTTCATAAAGAAAATTAAACCTATACATATAAATGAAATAGATAAACAAAAAATTAATAAAATTATTAACTTTTTCTTAGGTTTTAAAATTTTATTTATTTCTTTTTCTTCCATATATAAATCCTCTATTCTAAAAAAATGATTATTTTTTATGAAATAATTATAACATAATAAATATATAATTTTCAATACAATTTTTCATAAAATAATTGAGTAATATTATTTATAGAAAGTTTAACTGAAAATTCTTCAATTACAATTTTAATACTTCAAAATTATAAATATAATTACGTAAGAGATAACTGTTTACAACAAAAGAAAAAAATTTTGTTGTATTAAAACAAAAAAGAATAAATAATATAAATAAAAAAATACTATAAAGAGTACACATTTTAAAAAATATATGCTATACTATAGTACAGTTAAAAATGAAAGGAAAATAAAAAAGTGGAAGAAAATAAAAAAGAAAAGAAAAAAGGAATCAAGTTTTTTAAAAAAGTATGGTATTCAACATGCAAATTTGACAAATATATAGAAATGACAGAAGAAGGAGCAAAGAAATCTACAAAATATTTAATAAAAATAATATTATTAATGTCATTAATAATATCAGTAATAGGAATATATGACACCAATTTAAGATTAGATAAAGGACTAAAATATATACAACAAGATATACCAGATTTTACATATTCAGATGAAAAACTAAATGTAGAAGTTAATGAAGTAATAAGGACAGAGGACACAATATTTGATTTAGGAAATATAATAGTAGATACAGAGACAGAAGCAGAGAATGTAATAGAAGAATATAAAAAAGAAATAGCACAAAGTGAAAAGTCAAAAGGTATAATAATTTTAAAAAATAAAATAATACAAGTAATAGAAACAAATAATATTAATGAAATAAAGACAAATGAAATAGCGTATGAGTATGTATCTACAACATTATTAGGAAAATCTTCAGCAGAATTTACAAAAGCAGATATAATATCATTTTTAAATGGACCTGGAAGAACATATATGAGCATAGTAAACCTAATAATATATATAATAGCATATTTTATATCATATTTTGCATCAACAATACTATATGTATTTTTACTATCAATAATAGGAAGTATAACAGGATTAATATTAAAATTAAAAATAAAATTCAATACAATATATAATATATCAATATATTCATTAACACTACCAACAATATTAAGTTTAGTATACTTTATAGTAAAATATTTTGCAGGAATACAAATAAAATATTTTGATATAGCATATGTTGCAATAGGATATGTATATTTAGTAACAGTAATATTTTTAATGAAAACAGATTTAACGAAGAAACAAGAAATGCCAATAGAAGAAAATAAAGAAAAAGAAAATAAGAAAGAACAAGTAGAGGAAAATAATAAGAAAGGATTAAATCCAGAAGAATAAAAAAGAAAGGAAGAAAAATGGAAAACGAGAAACCAAAAAAACAAAAAAAGAATACAAAAAAAATAATAATATTAACAATAGCATTAGTCATAATATTAGGAGCATTAATATTTGAAATTATATATTTAAATAAAGATGATAATGAAGAAAATAAAAAAGAATTGTCATATACAGAATTAATACAAGAGATAACAAATGGAAATGTAGACAACATTGAAATGACAGTAGGAAGTACAAGTGTAAAAGTACAATTAAAAGGAACAGAAGAAGAAGACAAAAAGACAACAATAGTACCAAGTACACAAGCATTTATAGAATTAGTACAAGAACAGAAACTATTAGGAAATGATATAGAATTAAACCAAAAAAAGCAAAACTTCTTTGCAATATTGCCATCATATATAGTATCATTGTTACCAACATTAATAATGGTAGCGTTATTTGTAATGATATTTAAAATGCAAGGATTAGGAGAAAAAGGACAAATATATGATGAAACAGAAAGAAAAACAAAAGTAAAATTTGATGATGTAGCAGGATTAGAAGAAGAAAAAGAAGAATTACAAGAAATAGTAGAATTTCTAAAAACACCAGAAAGATTTACAGAAATGGGAGCAAAGGTACCAAGAGGAGTATTACTATATGGAAAGCCAGGAACAGGAAAAACATTAATAGCAAAAGCAATAGCTGGAGAAGCAGGAGTACCATTTATATCAATGAGCGGTTCAGAATTTATAGAAATGTTTGCAGGATTAGGAGCATCAAGAGTAAGAAAATTGTTTGACAAAGCTAGAAGACTAGCACCATGTATAGTATTCATAGATGAAATAGATGCAATAGGATCAAGAAGAAGTGGAAGTAGTGGAGCAGAATCAGAAAACAACCAAACATTAAACCAATTATTAGTAGAAATGGATGGATTTTCATCAGAAGAAACAATAATAGTATTAGCAGCAACAAATAGACCAGAAATGCTAGACAAAGCACTATTAAGGCCAGGAAGATTTGACAGACAAATAACAATACCAGCACCAGACCTAAAAGGAAGGGAAGAAATACTAAAAATACATTCAGCAAATAAGAAATTAGCAGAAGGAATAACATTAAGAGGAATAGCAGAAGACACGGCAGGATTTACAGGAGCAGAATTAGCTAACATATTAAATGAAGCAGCAATAATAGCAACAAAATTAGAGCACGAAGAAATATTGCAAGAAGACTTAGAAGAAGCAGTAAAAAAAGTAACAGTAGGATTAGAAAAACATAGTAGAGTAATATCAGATAAAGACAAAAAATTAACAGCATATCATGAAGCAGGACATGCCATAGTAAGTCAATTTTTACCAACACAAACAGCAGTAAAAGAAGTATCAATAATACCGAGAGGAATGGCAGGAGGATATACTATGTATAAAACAGATGAAGATAAATATTATGTATCAAAAACAGAGATGGAAGAAAAACTAATAGCATTATTAGGAGGAAGAGCAGCAGAAAAATTAGCATTAAATGATATTTCCACAGGAGCAAGTAATGATATAGAAGTGGCAACAAAAGTAGCAAGAGATATGATAACTGTATACGGAATGAGTGATAAAATAGGACCAATATCATTAAAAAATGACAATGGGGAAATAGAATACAATATATTTGGAGAAAACATAGAAGATAGTATAGGACAAGAAGTTAAGTTATTAATAGATTCTGCATACCATGATGCACAAACAATACTAAGTCAAAATATGGATAAACTTCACCAAATTGCAAAGGTTTTACTAGAAAAAGAAAAGGTGAATGAGGAAGAATTTAAAAAATTCTTTGAATAATAATAGTTGGGTCAGTGGGGACGTTCTTTGTGACACAAAATTTCTTTCTGATTACTATTATGAAGCATCCCACAGGATTTCTGTGGGATAAAATTATTTAAAAGTAATTCCTAGAAGTCGAACTAAATCTATAGATTGGAATTCATTAATTATTACTTCTTTTAAGTCATCAAAAGAAGATACTGTAATTCCACTAATATCTGAAGTCGAAAAGTCAAGTTTTTTTAGTTTGGTATGATAAAATTGAGCTCTAGTAAATTTACAGTCATCAATATTGCATATATTAAAAGTACAAGTTGTGAAGGCTCCATTGATAAATGAGTTGCATAATAGTGTAATAAATTTAAAAGTACATTCTGTAAAATTAATATAAGCGCAATTTGACGACTTAATAATAGTGTCAGAAAGTATTGTCTCATTAAAGTTGCAACCTACTAATTTACAATTTATAAATGTAACTTTATTGAAATTACAATTACTAAAATTAGAGTTAGAGAAGTCACAATTTTCAAAGGTTATGTTATTAAAGAACATTTTTTCAAATTTTATGTTTAATAATTGAATATTTATAAATTTACTTTTTTTAATGTCAATATTATAGAATTCTTCATTTTCTATACATTGATTTTCAAATATACTGTCAATAATCGCATCTTCTGTTTCAATTGACATTTCTAAATAATATTTTAAATCGCAATTTTTCATTCTTTTATCCTTTCCATAATATTTTAAGGTAGTATAATTTATATGTCAATATAAAATGTTAAATATGTTGTGGGAAATATATAATCCAATTTTGCCTAATTTAGAATATGAAAAAGCGAAACTTTATAATTAAATGTAAAAAGTATAAAGATAGAATTAAAAATTGGATTTTGTATTGACAATTTCACTTTAAAGTGGTAATATTATATTCATAGATGCGGATGTGGCGAAACTGGCAGACGCGCTGGTCTTAGGAACCAGTGTCAACGACGTGGAGGTTCAAGTCCTCTCATCCGCACCAAGACGAGTTTTTGTCGAACTCTCTATAATACTTGATATGACTTGATTTTAAGATTATGAGAATTTTACAACACAAAAACTTTAAACCGTTTCAAAAACTGAAGCGGTCTTTTTTTGACCAAAAGTCTTGAAAGAAGGAGGTTTTTGTGGTATTATGTTACATATAATTAAACAAGAAATCAATATGAGTAAAGAATTACTCTCTAAAA
>CAOKXF010000008.1 GCA_948473335.1 uncultured Clostridium sp.
CAGTAATAACAGGAATAATAGTTACAATAGGAATAAAAGGTATAAAACTGGATAAAAAACATTAAAAACCAAGTTTAACTGAAATAAGAGTATAACATGCTTTTATTTCAGTTATTTATTTTAAAATCAAAAATTTAATATTATCAAATTTATTTATTATCAGCTTCATTAAGAGATTTAGTCACAGAAAGAATAGCAAGATTATCACCAAAAGCAGAAAAAAATGAAGCAAGAATACCCAATTCGTCAGAGTTAAAATCTTTACTAATAGCAATAGCTAAAGAACTAGATAAACCAATTAATTCACATCCAAAAGAGTTATTAACACTATTATTCAAGAAAGAACACCTCAAAATATAATATGAAAGAAGTAATTTTAAGTTAAAAAAATCTAAATTATAAACAAAAAAAGATATTAGAAATTTAAAGTTAAATTCTTTAAGAACTACGGAAACAAAATGTTTGAAAATTAAAGACATAGTTTATTGCAAAATTGTATTAATAAAAAATGAATAAAATTCCAAAAAAAATGCAAAATATAAATAAAAAAGATATGGAAAGAGGGAATAAAATTAATGAATAATACAATAGAGCTAGGAAAAGATAGAAAGCTAAAAATAGGGAAAAGCACAATAATGATAGTAGCTATAGTAATATTAGCAATAGTATCAGCAATATTAGGGTCAAAATTATATCAAGAACATAAAGCATATACAGTATCCACAGAAAACACATACAATATGGCATTTTTTGAATTAGTAGATTATACACAAAATGTAAAAACATATTTAGCAAAATCATTAATATCAACAGACTCAACACATGGAGCAGAAACACTAACACACTTATGGAGTGAAGCAAATTTAGCACAGACCTATTTATCAATGTTACCAATGGGAAGTCAGGAATTAGAAAATACAGAAAAATTTTTAAATCAAGTAAGTGAGTACAGCTATTCATTATCAAGAAAAAACATTAATAATGAGGATTTATCAGAACAAGATTTAAACAACCTAAAAGATTTATATAATTATAGTGTAAACTTATCAAATGTATTAAATCAATTATCAGAAGACATAAATAGTGGAAGAATAAACTGGAATGATTTAATGAAAAATGATGATGCAAATTTTGCGAAGGAAGTGAGTAATGTCACTCAAGATAGTTTTAGCAATTTAGAAGAAAATTTTCATGAATATTCTGGATTAATTTATGATGGAGCATTTTCAGAACACCTATTAAGTGCAGAAAAACTAGGATTAGTAGGAGAAGATATAGACGAGAAGACAGCAGAAGATAAAATAAAGGAATTTATAGGAAAAGATAGAATAAAAGAAGTTACAAGATATGGATTATCAGAAAATGGAGAAATTTCAGTATATACATTTTCTGTAAAAACGAATAATGATAATATAATAAATATCGCAATATCAAAAAAAGGTGGACATATAGTATTAATGAATTCAAATAGAAATGTAGAAACACAAATAATCGAAGAAACAGAAGCAATACAGAAAGCAAGAGAATTTCTAGAAGCAAAAGGATTTACAAATATGAAAGAAACTTATTATCTAAAGCAAGATGGTATAATTACATTAAATTATGCGTATGAACAAAATGGTGTAGAGATGTATGCAGATTTAATAAAAGTAAAAGTAGCATTAGACAATGGAGAGATACTAGGAATTGAAACAACAGGATATCTAAATTGCCATCATGAAAGAAATATTCCAACAGCAAATATAACAATGGAAGAAGCAAAAAGTAAATTAAATTCAAATTTAGAGATTACTAGTGAAGGATTAGCAATGATACCAACAGAATGGAAAACTGAAGAATTTTGCTATGAATTTGAAGGAAAAGTAAATGATATAGAATTTTTAGCATATATAAATGCTCAAACAGGACAAGAACAAGATATATTAATAATAACAGATACACCAAATGGAACACTTGCAGAATAAATCTTTATAGAATAAAATCACAATTTTTACAAAAACAGCATTTATGCAGAAAAACTACCAAACTAAAATAGACTTTTTTGGTTAAAATATAATCGAGGAGGAGATAAAAATGTCTAGAAATAGTAAATTGATATCTGAAAACCTTAGAACTGAAATAGCAAAAGAATTAGGAGTATATGATCAAGTAAAAGCAGATGGTGGTAGTTGGGCAAATGTTTCTTCTAAAACTTGTGGAAATATAGTAAGTAAAGCTATAGAAATAGCAAATAGATCAGTTCAATAAAAAAGAATATAAAAATTTTATAAAATCTAATTTATAAATGAACAATAATATTCATCTATAAATTAGATATTTTTTTCAAAATCGAGAAAAATATTTTGTTGCCAAAAATGATAAAATAGAATATAATGCAATAAACGGAAAAACAAAAGCAAGCAAGAAAGGATGATGCATAATTGAAAACAGAAATGACTACAAAAGATATAATAAAAGTAACGAAAGGAGAAATAATAAATGAAAAACAAGAAATAATATTTGAAAACTTTTCAAAAGATACAAGAGAGATAAAAAAAGGCGATATATATGTAGGGATAAAAGGGAATACATATAATGGCAACTTATTTTGGAAAGATGCACTAGAACATGGAGCAAAAGCAGTAATAATAGATGAAGATACAGAAGTAACAGAACAAGAAATACAGAAATACAAAGAAAAAACAATAATAAAAGTAAAAGATACAATAAAAGCAATACAGGAAATAGCAACATACAAAAGAAATTTGTATAACATACCAGTAATAGGAATAACAGGAAGTGTAGGAAAAACAAGCACAAGAGATTTAATATCAAGTGTATTATCACAAAAATATAAAACATTAAGTACAGTAGGAAATCAAAACAATGATATAGGATTACCATTTACTATATTAAAATTAAAAGACCATGAAGTAGCAGTTATAGAAATGGGAATGAACCAATTAGGACAAATAAGTTGCCTAACCAAAATTGCCCAACCTACTATTTCCGTAATAACAAGCATAGGAACTTCACATATAGGAGATTTAAAATCAAGAGAAAATATATTAAAAGCAAAGCTAGAGATTTTAGAAGGAATGGAAAAAAAGAACTTAATAATCAATAATGATAATGATTTATTGCATGAATGGTACCAAAATAATAAAGAGGAATATAATATAATTACATATGGAATAGAAAATTTAAGTGATGTTGAAGCAAATGAGATACAAGAATATGAAGAATATAGCGAATTTATATGTGAAATCAAAAAGTGCCATGAAAATAATAGTACAGAAGATGAGAAAATCAAAGTAAAAATACCAATTAGCGGAAAACATTTTGTATATAATGCAATGTGTGCAGTAATTATAGGAAAGCAGTTAGGACTAACAAACGAAGAAATAGTAAAAGGAATAAACGAAACGAATTTAACTCAGAAACGAATGCAAATAATAAAACTAAAAGAAAACATAACAATAATAAATGACAGTTATAATGCAAGTTGCGAAGCAATGAAAGCTGCTATAGAATACTTAGGAGGAAGAAATAATAAAAACAGGAAAATAGCAGTATTAGGAGATATGTTTGATTTAGGTGAATACTCAGAAGAATTACATAGAAAGGTAGGAAAAGAAGTAGCAAAAAAGAAAATAGATATATTAATATGTTCAGGGAACCAAACGAAATATATAATAGATGAAGCGATAAAATATGGTATGAAGCAAGAAACAATATACTATGAATCTAATAATAAAGCTGTAAAAAACAGAATTAAACAAATAATGAAGTCAAATGATGAAATATTAGTAAAGGCTTCAAATGGAATGAAATTTTTTAATATTGTTGAAGAAATAACTAAAGAAGGATAATAACAAAAAGTTATAAAGTCTTAGAAAATATATTTAAGTTTTATAATTAACAGGAAGGATGATATTAAAAATGAAAAAAGTAGGTGTCATTTTCGGAGGAATGTCAACAGAAAACGAAGTATCCATAAAATCAGCAGAAGGAGTATTAAACAATTTAAATCGAAGCAAATATGAAGTGCATATGATTTATATAGATAAGAATGGAAACTGGAACAGGTACATAGGAAAACAAGACACTAAAGAAATCAATTTTAGATATATGCAAAAAATAAGTAATGTAATGGAATATATAGCACAATTAGATGTAGTATTTCCAGTACTACATGGGTTATATGGAGAAGATGGTACAATACAGGGACTATTAGAATTATTAAGAGTACCATATGTAGGATGTAAAGTATTAGCATCAGCAATAGGAATAGATAAAGTGTATACAAAAATAATTTTTGAGAAAGCAGGACTTAATCAAGCAAAATATAAATACATTAAAAAAGAAGGAGAAACATACATATATGTAGATGAATATCTAAGAGAAGAAAAAGCAGAATTAGACGAAATATGTAAAAATGTATATAATGAATTAGAATTTCCTATGTTTGTCAAACCATCCAATTATGGATCATCAGTAGGAATAAATAAAGTAAACAATATAGATGAATTAAAGGAAGCAATAAAAGAAGCAGAAAAATACGATAAAAAAATATTAATAGAACAAGGAATAGATGGTAAAGAAGTCGAATGTGCTGTATTACAAGGAGAAGAATTAATAACATCTTGTGTAGGGGAAATAAAATCAGCAGAGGAATTTTATAGTTATGATGCAAAATATAATATGCAAGAGTCAAAAACGATAATACCAGCAAACATTACGGAACAACAAGAAATAGAAATAAGACATCAAGCTATAAGAGCATTTAAGGCAATAGATGGAAGAGGACTATCAAGAGTAGACTTTTTTATAGAAAATGTAACAGGAGAAATATATATAAATGAAATAAATACTTTACCAGGATTTACATCAATAAGTATGTATCCACAGCTATTCGCAAAGAGTGGAATAGAATATTCAAGATTATTAGATTTATTAATAGAAAACACACAGTAATTAAAATAATACAATACACGAAAATAATTTATTTATACATTTAAATAACTTTGATAATATATAAAAAAATCAAATGAAAAGGTGATATAGATGAGAAAAATAAGTAGAATAAAAATAGGAAAAAATATTCAAAAAATTAGAAGAAGTTATGGATACACACAAGAAAGATTAGCAGAAGCAATAGACTGTTCGCCAAGATACATAAGTGATATAGAGCAAGACAAATCAAAACCATCATATGAAAACTTGGTAAAAATATGTAATATATTCAAGATAGGACTAGATGACATATTTAGTGAATATTTAGATGTAAAAGAAAATAAACCATTAAAGTATTCATTAAGTGGTTTTGATGTATTAGAACAAAATAATAAAGAAACAATAGAACATTTGATAATGTATTTTAACAAAGAAAAATAATAAAAAAAATCCATAAAACTATGGATTTTTTTTTAGAAAGTTGATATAATTGAAATACCATTTTGGGAGGATGTTTAAATGATATTTAAGGATTACTATAAAATATTGAACTTAGAAACAAATAAAGTCACAATAGAAGAAATAAGAATAGCATATAGACTAGCTGCAAAAAAAAATCATCCAGATTTAAATGTAGGAGATAGATTAGCAGAAGAAAAAATAAAAGACATAAATGAGGCATATAGAGTTCTTTCAAATTCAACGACAAAGAGAAAATATGATAGAATGTGGGTAACAAGTGTATTAAAGAAAAGACAAAACTATGAAGAAAGTAAAAGAACTACAGGCTCAGTGTTTAGTGACTTTTTTAATATGTTTTTTGGCACAATAAAGGAAAAAAATGACCAATTTACAGAAAAATCTACAAAAGAAAAGGGAGAAAATGTAGAAACAGAAATCGACATAACAATAGAAGAAGGATTTTATGGAAAAAACAAAAAAATCTCATTACGAACAGTAGAAGGAAGTATAAAAACATTTTCAGTAGATGTACCAGCAGGAATCAGAAATGGAGAAAAAATAAGATTAATAGGTCAAGGAAAACAAGGGAAAAATGGAGGAAAAAATGGAGATTTATTAATCAAAGTGAACATTGGAAATAGCAGTAGATTTAAATTAAAAGGATATGACTTATATACAGATTTATTACTAACACCATGGGAGGCAGCATTAGGAACTAAAACAGATATAAATGGTATTGATGAAAGCAACCAAATATATATTCCACAAGGAACACAGTCAGGGGAAAAAATTACAATACCAGAAAAAGGATATAAGATAGGAAATGGTGCAAGAGGAGATTTAATAGCAGAGGTAAAAATAATGGTACCAAAAAATTTATCAGAGGAAGAGACCAAAGAATTTAAAAAATTAAATGAAATATCAAAATTTAATCCTAGAAATTCATAGTAATTTTTCATACATAAATGTACATAATATATAGTAAAACTAGTTTGAAAAGTAGACATAAAATTCAAAAACGACTAAAAACTTGACAAAATTAAAAAAATTTAGTATAATTATGTTTAGTGTGAAAGAACAAAAGATAAGCTATGGATTAAAAATCATAGAAATGGGGTGTAATAAACAATGGAGATGTGGCAAGGAAAACATTTTAGCATAACAGATCCAAAGAATGTAAACACAGTAATATATCAAATAAATAAAACAGAAAAACAAGAAAAAGGCGGACCAAAATTTACTGTAGAAAGATTAAAAAGCACATCTGAAATAAGAGGAGAAAACAGTAAAAAAACTTACTATGTAGACAGTTTAACAGAAAGTAACAATCAAATACTCATTTTATCATTTGGTAAAGACAGAGTAGTTATTAATAATGGTATTTTGGAAGATGATAAAATCAGAATATCAAAAAAACCAATGCCATTCAAATTTGATACAATATATTCAGAAGAAACTGTGTACAAAGAATTTTCATATACGCCTAACCTAAAAAGGCCTATATCAATAATAGACTTGGATACAACAGAAGAAATAAAACCATTAGTATATTTTGATGAAAAGACTAATGAAGTTAAAGGAAAATGCAAGTTAAAAGCAAATAAGCAATATTTTGCTTTTGAAGTCAGGGAAAAAAATGATAATTTTGAATTATTAGGAGGAGTCCCAGTTATAACTTAATTAAGGAGGAACGATAAAAATGGCAACTACAAAAAAGAAGACAAGTAAAATTCAATTACCACTAGAAAATTCAAGAAGATATCAATTTAATAAAGAATTAGAATTAGAGATAGGATATAATTCTCCAATAACACAAGAGAAATATGATTCAATGTTTGGTGGAAATGAAAGATAACAAAAACAGAAGAAAAAGGTGAAGATATGAATTATAAATTATCAGGAGCTTTAAAAAAGAATAGAATAAATTTAATATTATTTTTAATACTATGGATATTTCTAGCCATAGTATTAATTGCGCCAATAACATATGCATGGTCACAGGCAGTAATAAATGGAAAAATGGACATATCAATATTCGTTCAGAAAATTATAACTAGCCCGTTTGAGGCATTTGGAAAACTAATAGAAGATGGAAACTTCGGAAGTTACTTAAAAACATTAATAGGAGGTACACTAGTATATTTAGTATTTGTAACAATAGGACTAATAAAAACAGCACCAAAACATAAATACACAGATATAGAACATGGATCAAGTGACTGGAGTGAAGGTGGAGAACAATATAGAATATTAAACAGTAAAAAAGGAATAATATTAGGAGAAAAGAATTATTTACCAGAAGATAAAAGAGGTAATATTAATGTATTGGTAGTCGGAGGATCTGGATCAGGAAAATCAGCATCATATTCAATACCAAATGCATATCAAATGTTAGGATCATATGTATTCACAGACCCAAAAGGAGAATTATATGATAAAACAGCAGGATATTTGAAAAAAAATGGATATGATATAAAAGTATTAAACTTAGTAAATCCAGCACAAAGTGATGGATATAATCCATTATTACATATAAATTCAGAAAGAGATGTAGATGTTATAGCAAGTACAGTAGTAAGAGGTCAAAAATCAGATGCAGGAGGATCAGATCCATTCTGGGATGATTCAGCAGAAATGTTATTAAAAGCATTAATATATTATCTAATAGCAACAAGACCAGAAGAAGAACAAAACTTAGCAAGCTGTGCAGAATTAGTAAGAGCAGCAAGTAAATCAACAGGATCAAATATATTAGCAGATTTAATAAATAAATTACCATATGACCATCCAGCAAGAACAAACTTTAAATCAATAGAGCTTGCATCAGACAAAACATATAGCTCAATATTAAGTACATTACAATCAAAGTTAGGAAAATTTGATTCAAGAGAAATAGCAGCAGTAACGTCAACAAATACTATAAATTTTGAAGATATAGGTACAAAGAAAACAGCAGTATATGTAATATCACCAGATACACATACAGCATATAATTTTATATTAACAATATTCTTTGCACAAATGATAAACCAATTATATAACTTAGCAGATGAAAATAAGGGTGGAAAATTAAAAGAACCAGTATACTTCATACTAGATGAGTTTGCAAATATAGGACAAATACCAGATTTTGACCAAAAAATATCAACAAGTAGAAGTAGAAAAATATCATTCAGTGTTATACTACAAAATTTGGACCAGCTAGAAGCAATATATGAAAAATCATATGAAACAATAATGGGAAACTGCGATACACATTTATTCTTAGGAAGTAACTCATATAAAACATTAGAGTATTTCTCAAAAGCATTAGGAGAAAAAACTATAGGAAGAGATAGTATATCAGTAAATAAAGATAAGGGAAATCATAAAACAGGAAAAAGTGTATCAGATCAGGTAATGGCAAGAGCGTTAATGACACCAGATGAATTAAGAAGAATGGATGTTGATGAATGTATAATATTTGTAAAAGGATTAAGACCAGTAAGGACTAACAAATTTTATTATTTCAAACATTCAATGGAAAAAGAATTAGAAAAATATGAAGTAAGTCATAATGATATAGAAGAGTTAGACAGAGGAGAATGGAGAAAATTTAATCCAATTAATCCTTGGGTACCAGAAAGAGAAGACAATGAAGTAGAGAACTTGAAAGTAGAATCATTAGATGATTTATTTGAAAGCCAGCCTACAAAGATGGAGCCCGTAAGAGAAGAGGAAATCAATAAAAAGGATAATGATGTATTGGCACAAATAGAAGAAAGTGATGATATCTCACCAATGTTACCACAATTAGAGGAAGATGAGGAAGAATTTGACTTACAGAAGGAATTTGAAGCGAAATTTGATGAATTATTTGGGACAATAGATGATGACAATTAGATTATAAAATGTTTATAGAATTAATAAGAAATGGAACCAATTAAAAAGGTTTCATTTTTGTTTATTGTATATATAGAAACCAAATAGATAATGAGTATGGAAATATATAGTTTATTTTAAAACTGCAGCTTGTTTGCTAATGGAGGCAGATATGCGCCTATTAGCAAACAAGCTGCAGGAGTAAGAATGAACCAATTTGTGAATAATCGAAGGGTAAATATACATCAAACAGTAAAGAAACAATTAAGCTAAATTAAACAGTATTAATATAAAAAAAGTGTGACATACATTTGGAAAAGTAACAGCAAGTAAATTTAAAATTAGGTATAAATCTTGAAAAAGACATAAAAGTATAGTATAATATGAGCTATAAAAAATAAGAAGGAGAAAAAATATGTTTGACAAATTAGAAAGTGTAGAGAAAAGATATGAAGAACTAACAAAGATGATAAGTGATCCAGAAATAATAGCAAATCAAGCAGAATGGCAAAAATTAATAAAAGAACATAGTAATATAGAAGAGATAGCACTAAAATTTAAAGAATATAAAAGCTTAAAAAATAGAATGAATGAAGCAAAAGATATGATGGAAGATAAAGAATTAAAAGAACTTGCAGAAATAGAATTTTATGAAATGAAAGAGAAAATACCACAGATAGAAGAAGAACTAAAAGTATTATTAATACCAAAAGACCCAAATGATGACAAAAACATAATATGTGAAATACGTGGAGGCGCAGGAGGAGAAGAAGCAGCATTATTTGCAGGAACACTATTTAGGATGTATACAATGTATGCAGAAAGAAAACATTGGAAATTAGAAATACTAAATGAAAATGAAACAGAATTAGGAGGATATAAAGAAATATCATTTATGATTACTGGAAAGGGAGCATATAGTAGACTAAAATTTGAAAGTGGAGTACATAGAGTGCAAAGAGTTCCAGATACAGAAAGTAGTGGAAGAATACACACGTCAACATCAACAGTGGCAGTATTGCCAGTAGTAGAAGATGTAGAAATAGATATAAATCCAGCAGATATAAAAATGGAAGTATTTAGGGCATCAGGGGCAGGAGGACAACACATCAACAAAACATCATCTGCCGTAAGATTGATACATGTTCCTACGGGAATAGTAGTTGAGTGTCAAACAGAAAGATCACAATTTCAAAATAGAGATTATGCAATGAAGTTATTACGTTCAAAATTGTATGAACAAGAAAAAGAAAAACATGATTCTCAAATTGCAAATCAAAGAAAAAGTCAAGTAGGAAGTGGAGATAGAAGTGAGAAAATACGTACATACAATTATCCACAAGGACGTATAACAGATCATAGAATAGGTTTCAGCATATATCAAATGGAAAACTTTTTAAATGGAGATTTAGATGAAATGATAGATAATTTGATTACAGCAGATAGAGCAGAAAAACTAAAAGGTGAGGAAGAATAAAATAAATTTCTTATGCATATAATTAAAAAAATGCGTAAGGAGTTTTTATTTTGAATGAGATTATAAAAACAACAATAATGGGATTATTTTTTGGAACTTTTGGAACAACTTTAGGTGGAATTATAGGAATAAGTCTAAATAAAGTGTCTAATAGGTTATTAAGCTCGATTTTATCATTTGCTTCTGGACTTATGATTTCTATTATATGTTTTGATTTAATTCCAGAATCATTGGCAATTGGAAATATATATATAACAATAATAGGCATATTTTTAGGAATTATAGGAATGATTTTTTGTGATATTTTTGTTGATAAAAAATTTAATCAAAATATGAAAAGGAAAACGAATTCAATGTTAAAGACAGGGATAGTAGTAAGCATAGGATTAGCAATACATAATTTCCCAGAGGGCTTGGCGATAGGTTCAGGAATGGGAGCTTCATTTAAATTAGGATTGAGTTTAGCTATTGCTATTTGTTTTCATGATATTCCAGAAGGAATTTCTATGGCACTTCCTATGAAAAGTGGAGGAATGAATAAAAGTAAGATTATATTTTACGTCATTCTATCAGGTATTACTACTGGAATAGGTGCTTTTTTTGGAGGAATTGTTGGTCAAATTTCAAATGCAGTAATTGGTATTTGTTTGAGTTTTGCTGCTGGTGCTATGCTATATATTGTTTCAGGAGAACTTATTCCAGAGGCTAATAAATTATATAGTGGTAAATTTTCTTCTATTGGTAATTTGCTTGGATTCATTGTTGGAATGTTTGTTACTAGACTGTAATTTATTTGTAAAGATAATGAAGTTTGTAATTTTATATAAGTTTTTTTGAAAAATGGTTGCAAATTTCTTTATTTTATGTTATATTTATTAAGTGATGTTTTTATCACTTATTTCATCGAGGCGTAGCGCAGTTGGTAGCGCGCGTGGTTTGGGACCATGAGGTCGCAGGTTCGAACCCTGTCGCCTCGACCAAAAAAGACCGTTTTTCAAGGAAATTGGGTAGAATTTGAAAACAGTCAAAAGATTTTAAAAGTGCTATTTTCTAAGGAAGTTAGAGAATAGCACAATTTTTTTACATTCTGGAAAATTCTCAAAAATTCCATTATTTTGTTCAGAAAAATGTTCCGCAATTTTTGAAACTCATAAAAAAATTGTTCCGCAAATTTCCGCAATGCAAAATTTATTGATATTTAGGTACTTTCAGTGTTGTTTAGAAAAAACTGAAAGGAGAACTATTGTTATGGATTTTATACCTTATAAAGTAAATGAATATCTTGAAAATGTTTTCTATCAAATTCCAAAAGAACTATTTGTAAACCCTTATTATAAAAACTTAAACTCAGATAGTAAATTACTATATTCATTATTACTTGATAGATTATCAGTTTCAATGAAAAATGAATGGATAGATAAAGAAGGAAATATATTCTTAATATTTTCAAGAAAAGAAGCTGGGGAAAAATTAAACTTGTCAGATAAAACAGTTACAAAAGCATTTAAACAATTATCAGATGTTAAATTGATATATGAAAAGAAACAGGGATTTAAAAAGAATAATATTATCTATGTTGGAAAGATAAATCATATATCAACTGCTAATATTATGAGTCGTAAAAATTACGATTCAAGAAACGGAAAAACTACGAATCAAGAGTCGGAAATTTTACGATGGAATAAGAATAAATATAATAAAAATAATTATAGTAATAATTTTAGCAGAAAAAATTCATTTTCAAATTATGAGCAAAGAACCTATGAAAATGGAGAACTAGATAAATTATATTGTAATGTATAAAAAATAAGAAAAGGAGATTTAAAATTATGGAAAATAAAGAATTAGAAGATGGATTTATTGATGAAAAAACAGGAATTGAATATATGAGAAAATGTGATTATTATATACCAAATTTAGTTATAAAACCACAAAGAAAAATTAACTTAAATAGATATGGTCGCTTAAGATTAGACTATCTAAAAAAACACAAAAAAGCAGAATATACAATTTTATTTATGGAAAATAAATTAACTGAACATTTAGAAGAAATACAAGAAACTGCTACAAAAAGAGTAGAAGAAATTATAAAATCATTAAAAGAACAAAGTAATTTAACAGAAGAAATGAAAAATACTGACCAACTTTATTGGGTAGGAATGATGAATAATTTTAAAAATCAGGCAGAAGAAATTGTATTAAAAGAACTAATTTATGTTTAAAAATTTAGAGAAGAAAGTTAAAAGTTTCTTCTCTTTTTTGATGAAAAAATTTAAAAGAAGTCAAATGAAAAATTACTAAAAATTTTTAATTTTATAAAGGAAAAGTAACTGCTTTTACTATATTTTAAATACTTTTTAACTTGTTACTATTTTAAAAGCAAGCATCGCATTTATACTCCCGTATAAATACAGCTTGTCAGTTTTGACAAAAAACTGATTGATGGGAAAATTTTTCCCAAACCCTTTTATAATATTATATATTTTCTGGCAATCTTTAAAAAATAGATTGTCAATTTTTTTGGAAAAGGAGACTAAAAATTATGAGAAAAAGAAATATAAAAAAGCAAATATGGTTAGATATAAAAGAAGATGAATTATTAAAAAGAAAATCAAAAGAAGCAAGTTTAAGCGAAGCTGAATTTATTAGAAGTTTAATTAAAGGTTATAGAATAAAAGCACAACCAACTGAAGAAATAAAATCTTTTCAACGAGATTTATATGGCATAGCAAATAATATAAATCAAATTGCTAGAGTTGCAAATTCTAGATACAGTGTTTCATACAATGATTATAAATATATTTCAGATACTTTAGCTGATTTTATTTTAAGATTTGAAAGAAATATATATTCAAGACAAAAATAAGGAGGGATTTTAGTGGCAATTACAAAATATAAAGTTATTAAGAAAAATTTAGATGCAGTAATAAACTATGCAATGAATGGAGAAAAAACAGAAAATGGTATTTTAGTATCTGCAATAAATTGTCTACCACAAACAGCATATTCTCAAATGATGCTAACTAAAAAAGCATTTCATAAAGAAGATGGCAGATTAGGTTATCATATAATACAATCTTTTAATGGTAATGAAATTTCTCCAGATAAATGTAATAAGATTGGAACAGAACTTGCCCAGCAGCTATGGGGAGATAAATATCAAGTTATAGTTTGTACTCATACTAATAAGAAAAATGTTCATAATCATATAGTTTTAAATTCTGTTTCATTTATTGATGGAAGTAAATATCATAACTCAAATGTAGAAATTGCTTTACTTCGAGAAACAAATGATGATATTTGCAGAAAATATGGACTATCTATAATTAAAAGTACAAAAGCTACTACAGTAAGTGAAATATTAAAGAGTAGGATTGCAAATTACAACCGTAATTCTGGAAAAATGGAACTAATAAAAGCTGATATTGATGAGGCAATTAAAGAGGCTACAAAATATCAAGAATTTGTAAATTTATTAGCTTTTAAAGGCTATTATATTAAAAAATCTAATAATGTTATATCTGTTTCTACTCCGTACTATAATAGAAATATAAAGCTTGCACGAACATTTGGAGAAGATTATACTTTTGATAATATTAAAACTAGAATATATCAACCTACTTTATATGATAGATATTTAAAAAGAGATAACAATGAAAAAATGTATAAAGTAAGAATTTATGATGGTATAAAAATTAATCAAGAAAAATTAAAAACATCATCATTTTATAGATTATATGTTCATTATTTATATTTGCTTGGGAAATTACCACCTAAAATTCATTACGAGGAAAGAACAAAAAAGTATTATAAAGAAATAGATAAATTTAATAAATTAACTGATGAAATGAATTTAATATGCACTTATAATTTAGAATCAAAACGAGATGTGCAAAATTTAAAAATTAAATATATTGAAGAAGTTACACCATTAAAGGCAAAACAAGAAAAATTAAGGCAATTATATAGGAAAACTACCAATGAAACTGATAGGTCTTTTCTTGAATATAAATTAAATAATCTCACAAAAGATATAGATAAGTTAAATTCAAAAATACAAACTTGCAAACGAATTATTAGTAAAGCTGAAAAAGGAGAAAAAGAAACTATTTTAATAAATAATAGAATATCTGAAAATCAGCTAAATAATGAGCAAGAGAATGCAATTAATAAAAATAAAGATAAAAAAAGAATTAGATAGAGCTACTTTTTAGTAGTTCTGTCTAATTCTTTGGGTTTTAGAATTTTTGTTCCTTATACCATTTTGAAAATTCTCTCATTGAATCTACTGACTCATATTTTATCCTAGTTGCTCTTTCATCGTCAGTCATTTGAGCTAAGGTCTTATCATATCCATAAGGTTGATATATGTACCATAAATCTGACCATTTTTTATCTGTATCATTTCCTAATATTTTTTTTGATAATGTTCCTTCATGCTTTCCCATAAATTGTTGTAAAACATTTCCATCGTAATAAGATAAGCATTCAGTAAATCTACATTTTCTATTTTCTTTTCCTTCCATTAATTTTAATATACCTTCTACTCCTATTGTATCTAAAGCAAAATTTACAAAAGCTCTAGGAAAACCATCTAGTTCATCTATCCAAAAACCACAATCTAAAGATATGCATGTTTTATTTACCAATTTATAGGCTTCCATTACTTTATATTTCGATATATATTTTATATCATCACTTCTAGGCTCTTCTAAATCATATTCAAATACTTTAAAATTAACTCCTTTTAATTGTCTGCTAGCTGATGCTATTTTTCCTTTATTATGTGTTACAAAAACTATTTCATTCATTTATAATTCTCCTCTACAAAAAATCTTTTAATTCAATTAAACTATTGATTTCATAAGTTGGTTTAAAATTTGTATTATTCTCTGTTTTCTTAATGTTAAACCAGCAAGAATCTATGCCATTCTGAATACCTCCTAAAACATCTTTCTCCAATTCATCTCCTATTATAAGCATATTATCTTTATCATAAGTATTTATTTTGTTAAAAAACTTTTCAAAAAATTCATGATGTGGTTTCATATGTCCTGCTTCCTCTGCTGTAAATACTTCTTTAATATATTTTTGAGCATTTATTTTATTCAATTTATCATTTACTACTTTAGTTGGACTATTAGTAGTGATATATAATTCATACTGCTTTTCATATAAATATTTCAGAATTTCTTGTGAATTTTTTATAGGAACAATGTTTTTACTTAAAAAATTGATATATTTTTTATTTATTTCTATACCTTCCTCAAAAGATATATTATTAAAATATTTTATAAATCTTTGAGCTCTAATCCATTCAGTTTTTTCTTCATTTGTTTTAAATTCATAGGGATCTTTTATTTTGCCTTCTGCTCTATCTTTCCAAAATTGATTATCTAAATTAATAAATTTTTCTATTTTTTCATCATTTACATTTTCTTTTCTTTCAATTAATATTTGTTTAATTGCATATCTTCTATTTTCATCATCATCAACTAGAGTATTATCTAAATCGAATAATAACTTTTTATAAATTTTAAGCATAAAAAAATTCCTCCTATATGATTATAATATCATATATTGAGGAAATATTTTTGTCACAATTATTTTTTTATAATGTTTTTATCTGTATAGACATCTGCTAGAACTTCATATTCTTTAATATTTTCCAATTTAAATAATCTTATTTCATTTCTTAGTTCACAAAATGCTGCAATGTACCATTTGTCAATATATACAAATAATTCTGCTGGGTGTATAATTCTTTGAGTTATCCCTGAGTTTACTGAGTCATACTTGATTTTTACTTTATTTTTATTGAATATAGCTTTTTTCATAACAATATACATTTTTTCTTTTACTTCATTTTCTATTTTTAGAAAATTACTATTTTGATTAAGTTGATAGCCACCATATTTACCAGTAAATGATTTCAAATATATTCCTGCTTGTTCAAGTTCTAATTTATATTGCCTTATCATTCTTTCTGATACTTCCAAGTTTTCAGCTAGACTTGATATACTATGTATTTCTTTATCTTTTAATATTTGTAACATATTTAGCATATTGGCAATTTTACTCATAATTTCTCCTTATATTAATTTAATTATTAGTGTAATTATAGAATTACTATTTTTTAGTTTTTATTATAATTGTGTTATCATTATTAATCCATCAAAATATTCTAAAACATTATCAATAACATCTTTTATAGGCACTTCTAGCCAATTATTATTTGCTGTATTAATTCTTGATTGAAATCTGTTATTATTTAAAATATTTGATAATCTTCTATCAATATCTTCTAATGTATTTTCACGCATATTTTCATCTTGAAAAATTAAAATATCTATGTATTTTATTAGCTTGTCCTTATCTAAATTTTCATTGTTAATTAAATAGTAAAAATCAAAGATATCTTTAAATCTAGTAGAAGTAATACCAAATTTTAATAATGATTTTAATTTTTCAACAATTATCTGTTCTTTAGAGTTTATAAGTAAACTTACACTTTCATCTATTATATTAAAATCAAAATAATACTCATCTTGTTTCATATCAAAATATTTATGTACTCCAATATCTAGTTTAGAACTTATTGAATATTTATTTTTATCAGTTAGTTGTATATAAACTCTTTTTCCATCATAGTCTTGATGGTGTAAAGGTTCAATCTTTCCTGTAATTTTAATTTTTATATCATCATCAGCATTATTCAATTCTTTTATAAACTCACGAATAGATTTATCCTCTAAAGAATATTTTATAAAATCTATATCCATATCTCGAGTTGCACGACGCATATCTTTAGAAATATTATGCATTACAACTCCACCTTTTACAGTAATATTCTTATTATATCTACTGTTTCCAATTTTGAGTAAAACAATATCTTGAGCAACTTTTGGAATTGCGTCATCTTCAGAATATCCTGATGTTATGTATTTATTTACTAATTCATATATATCCATTAAAACACCTCGTCTTGTATTATTTCAAAAATTTTATCTCCATTTACAAAATACTGTAAATATTCTTCTATCTTTTGTGTATCTAATGAATTTGCTAGTTTTCTGTAATTAGATATAATTTCTTTATATAAATCATATCCTATTTTATTTTTATTTCTAGCTAGGTCAATTAGCATTCTTTCTTTATCATAAATATTTATTTTAATTCCTTCATAATCAATTTCAGTTTTTCCTAAATTATATAGTTCATCTTTCATACGAATTTGCTTTATTTTATTAGAAGATATCATTCTGTTATTTCTATCTGTAGATATATATATTTTATTTGGAATTACATCTGTCAAATTATGATAATAATACGCAGAATAAGAAGTAAATACTCCATATGGATATTTCTTCATTATAACTGCTAAATAATGTACACTTGGTATATCAGAATATATTCCTTTTTCAATTTTATAAATTTTTCCGTCTTTAACTGCTTTTTCTATTTGATATGCACTTTTATAATCTAATAATAATTCTTTATATGTATATACCATTTTTTACCTCCAATTAAATTTTAAACTAAAACGCTCCATAAGTCAATAGCATTGGAGCGTTTTAGTTTAATTTTTAATATTCTATTATTTCCTTTTTAATCCTTTTATTAAGCTATCAGATAGTTCTTTGCTTGGTATTTTTACAGTAATTCCATCATCAGTATGTATTACATTACGAGATATAGTTTTTCCTCTGCTTTTATATACATTAGCTTTATTCTTACATTGTGGTGTATCATATTCAGCTTTTGGGTTGTTTGCAATAAATGCTTTTTCACAGAAATTACATATTTTTAATAATCTAACATCTTGAGCCATTTGCATAGAATAAGATATATCAATAGCTTGTTTTAGATAATTAATTGTAAATCCAAAACTATTATTATAATATAAATCATCTATATTCTGTGTTAAATGATTTACACTTAAAAACGGTAATTTCATCGTTAAAGGTTTATTTTCTAATGTTGAGATTAAATTCTTATACAATGATCTTGCATAATTTAAAATTAATTCTACTGGTTCTGCATAATGTTCAGAATATATTAAAAATTCATTTATAATTGATGTCAAATAATCTTCTTTTATTGTATCACTAGCTATATCTTTACATTTTTTTATTAAGCTACTTATGTCTCTTTTATTTAATTTTGGTAAAAAGAACTTTAAGTATTCATCTATATTTATAAAATCTATATTTTCCTTTTTAGTTATATAAAAAGCATCTCTTATAGCTACTTTATCGTCCAATATAAAATATTTATTTATTGCAAAGTCAATCATAAATCCCAAAGAGCCATATTTAGAAAAATAGTTTAATAATTCAAATTCTTGTATGGTTTCTTTAAGAAATTCTTTTTTTCCTATATTTAAAGTTTCAACTAATAAGTCATCAATATGTTCAGTTATACTAATATTTTTTTTAGTTGCATTTGCTTCTGGCATAATATATTTTTTACCATCGATTTCTTGGATTTTATATTTGCTATAAACATAGCAGAATTGTGATGATTCAAGTCTTATATTTGTTTTCATTTTATCAACTCCCAAAATTTTTTCAAAAATTTCCTGTAATCTATTGACAAATATAATAAATTACAGTATTATATTAATGTATAGTAATTGATTGTAAGTGATAACAACTTACTTTTTTAATATCCATCAAGTAAGTTATTACTTATAATAATAGTATACAACAATTACAAAAAAGAAGTCAATAGAATTTGAGAAAATTCTTAAAAGGCACATTGAAAATTGAATACCCAATAGCTAGATACACAATAATGATACACTTGCATAGCCACAGCTCGAGCGTGATAAAACCGTCGCAAGCAATGGGTGCAACTTGGACGGAGTCGGAGTGGTGAAATTCCAGTGAAGTATGAAAATACCATTTAGCATTGCCCAGAATAGAGGGACAGGAAAAATATCATTCATAGATTAAATGAAAGGAGGAGTAAGTTATATGGGAGAAACTATTCAACTTCTTACAACAGAAGATGTAAGAAAACTTCTAAAAATAGGAAATAAAACTTGTTTAGAATTATTTCATAGAAAAGATTTTCCTTGCCAAAAGTTTGGAAGAGCTTATAAAATTACAGAAGAAAATTTAAGAGAATATCTAAAGAAAAGACATGTTAATAACGAAGAAGATGAAGATGAAAAATAAAAAAAGAAGATTTAAATATTAGGGCATTTAAAACTTCTAAAAAACACTTATGTATTTTAAAAACTGAAAGAAAACTATTGCTACAGTTTCCTTAAACTGATATAATTATACCATAAAATCTAAATATAGCAATAGTTTTCCTTAAATTTAATTACGAAAAGGAGAGAACAATATTATGAAATTTAAGGGAATAACTGTTGGCACATATATTTCAAAAAGACCAAAAGGAAAATATACTGAAACAATATGTGCTGACTGCAAAAACAATAAAAACAAGAACATTGACAAAGAAAAACAATATGAACTATGCAAAGGATGCGATAAATTTTATATTTCTAAAACTTGCAAAGCTGTTTTAACAATAGGTCGTGATCAAACAACAGGAAAGACACTAAGAAAATCATTTGTTGCTGATACAGAAGAACAAGCATTAAATAATGCATTAGAATATAAAATAAACTTAGATAAAAATGTTGGAGTAAGAATTATAACAAAAACAAATAAGACTTTAGTAGATTTAGTAAAACCTATGATAGAAGAACAATTTAAACTAAATCGAATTAAAGAATCAACTTATAAAAGGAAATTAGACACATTAAAGCAAATAGAAAAAGAATCCTTTGCGAACAAGCCAATTGCAAAAGTAACTAGAGATGATATAGTTAATTATCTTGCTAAACTTAAAGTATATTCAAAAACAACAATTAAGCAAAATTATGAATTATTGTGTATGGGATTTGGAGAAGCATATCATCAACAAATAATTACAGATAATTTTATGACTGGTTATAAAAGAATTGAAAAGCCAAAAAGTGAATACAACGGACATCATAGAATAGCACTTACAATAGATGAGCAAAGAAATCTAATACAATTCTTAAATGATGTAGATTACTCTAAATTTAAACACAAATATCTATTTTTATTATTGCTAAGTACAGGAATGAGAATAGGCGAAGCTTTAGTGCTAGATTATACCAAAGACATTGACCTAGAAAAAGGAATTTTAATTATTAGAAGAACTCAAACAAAAGATACCAATGGTAAATCAAGAATAGGTGAAACTACAAAGACTTTTTCTGGACAAAGAACTATTAACTTAAATGATATTAGTAGAAAAGCATTAGAGGAAGCAATAAAACATATCATTCCAAACAAGTTTCATTTGTTATTCTATAATCTTACAAATAAACAATATGGATTATATGAAGAAGCTAGTATTAATTCAGCACTAAAACGAGCAGGATTAAAATTAGGTATAGGAACTTATGAAGAAGAAAATTCAAAAGGTAAGAAAGTTACAAAAACTGATATACACACTCATATGCTAAGAGGAACTTTTGCAACAAGATGTGCAGAGGCAAAAATTGCTCCATCTGTATTAAAAGAAATATTAGGTCATTCAGATATATCAATTACAATGAAATATTATATTGATATAGATACTGATTTTATTAAGTCAGAGAACAAAAATGTAGTGAATTATCTAATTGATAAAAATATATTTGGAGTAATATTAGGCAAAGAAGAAATTGCCGTTTAAAATGTTTTAAAAAACTTATGAAGAAATACTGGAACTGTGCGGAATTTTAAGGAATTATAATTTTTAAATGTTCCGCAAAAGTGTTCCGTAAAATAAAATGCAATCACTGTAAAGGCTGAAATATCAAAGAAAATAGTACAAAGTGTCGAGAACTCACCTCGACCAATAAAATCGTTGATACTTTACAGTATCAACGATTTTAAATTTTCTATCAATAAATAATGTTAGACAGCAATAAATATTATTGAATAATCTTAAAAGTCCTTATATACCAACACTTTTATAAAATTTATTCAATGTAGACTTGTGTGTTAAAATTATATAAAATTACTTATGATTATTTGCAATTTTTCAAGATTATGAATTTTAGGACAAAACAGTTTGCACCTGATAAATATATATTACAACTAGAACAAAAACAAAACATTTGCAAAGCAAAATTTGTAGATTATCACGATAAAAGAATATACTCAGAGGGCTATTTAATATGCAATGACGAAATCGTATTTGTTGTAATGGAAAATTACAAACCTACAAGCACTCGTGTTGATGTTGCTGTACTTGAAATAAATATTTGCAATAGTACAAACAGCTTAATGCTTGGTGGTTACTTTGGAACAAATGCAAAATGTGAGCCTAGTTTAAGAAAGTGTTATTTTTCAAATAAAAATGTTGATTTTAGTAATGAGATGCTTGAGCAATTAAAATAAATGAAAATTAACAAGAAACATTAAATAAGCAAAATGCTTTATATTTAGTGCTATACTAACTTTAACGGCCACTGCGACAGCAGTTTAGTGCAATTACAATTAATGAGGCAGATAATAAGTTGAAATTATCTGTCTTTTATTATATAATTGGAACAAAAGTAAATTGTTGTAGAGGAGGAATTTATATATGAATAAAACAGCATGGATATTTTCATATAAACTAAAAAAAGGTGTAAGTAAAGAACAATTTGTAGAATTAACGCAAAAATTACACGATGAAATTATTTCTAAAGCAAAGGGATTTATTTCTTGGGAACATTACTTACAAGGTGATATATGGACTGATTTTGTTCTTTGGGAAACGGAAAAAGATGCAAATAATGCAACAACAATTGGGAAAGGTAAAGAAGTAACTAATAATTTTTATGCTTGCATTCAAATGAATACTTGTAAAGCATTAATTTCAAAACTAATAAAAAAGTATTAGATATACAAATGACAATCTGTCTAGGAGGTAGAAAATAATGGATAAGAAAAAATTGATGAACTGGATAATAGCAATAATAGTTGCTATCGTATATTTAACAGTAAGTATTGTATTTAAGTCTTGGGCATTCTCTTGGTTTATATGGGTTGCTTATGCAATTTATAGATGTATTGTTAAATAATTAAATTAGGAGTGCAAAAAATGTTTTGTAATGCAAAAAATAATAATATAAAAATAGAACAAAGTGATATGGATTATATAAGTTTTGGAAAAGGAAATAAAAATCTTATTATAATACCAGGACTTGGAGATGGATTAAGAACTGTTAGAGGTATGGCTATTCCACTTGCATTTATGTATAAAAAGTTTGCAAAAGAATATACAGTATATATATTTAGTAGAAGGAATAATCTAACAAATGGATTTACAACACAAGATATGGCACAGGATATAGCCAAAGCAATGAATTTACTTAATATATCAAATGCTGATATATTAGGAGTTTCTCAAGGTGGAATGATAGCACAATGTATAGCAATTAACAATCCAGAAAGAGTAAATAAATTAGTTTTAGCAGTAACATCTTCAAAAAGCAATGAAATGATAAATAATGTGGTTGGAAGCTGGATTCAATTAGCAAAGAAAGAAGATTTCAAAAACATTTTTATAGATACTGCTGAAAAATCTTATAGCGAAAAGTATTTAAAAAAATATAGAAAATATTATAATATTCTATGGAGAGTTAGCAAACCAAAAGATTATAAAAGATTTATTATTCAAGCTAATTCATGTTTAACACACAATGTATATGATGATTTAGATAAAATCAAATGTCCTACTTTAATAATTGGAGGAAAACAAGATAGTATTGTAGGAGTAAATTCTGCAAAAGAAATAGCAGATAGAATTAGTAATAGTGAATTGTATTTGTATGAAGATTATGGACACGCAGTTTATGAAGAAGCAAAAGACTTTAATGAAAAAGTTTTAAACTATCTAAAGAGATAAATTACAATAAGTAAAGGAGAAATATTTATGTCAAGAGTGATAAAAAATAAAGAATTAATAAATACAAGACTAGCAACTAATTATGGAGGTTGGATGTATTGTGATAAATGTAATGAAAATATAGGTTATTTATGTTATTCAACTTATGATAGATTAGAATTAAAATATAAATGTAACTGTGGAAGTCAAGGAAGTGTAATAATAGATTTTGAAGATAGCAAGATAGGGAAAGAGTGTAATGATGAATTAATCATCGTAAAAAATAGATTTTGTTGTTTTAAAGATAATGAGCCTTTAATTACAATATTAGATAAAAAAGTGGATAGTTATGAAATGAAAATTACTTGTAAATCTTGTAATCAAACATATAAAAGGGAGGTGAAATAAATGGATTTCATATTAACATTATTGATTGGAATAGTTGCAGGAGTAATAGATGTATTACCAATGATTAAAATGAAAGTTGATAAATACTCAACACTATCAGCATTTGTATATTATTTAATAGTTCCTTTTGTTATCTTTGGAATTAATTGGTTTGGAAATATGTGGTGGTTAAGAGGAGGAGTTGTTTCTATACTTATGGCTATTCCAGTAATTATTCTAGTAGCAAAAGAAGATAAAAAAAGCCCAATAGCAATGACAATTATGTCTATCGTTTTAGGAAGTATTATTGGAATTGTAGGGAATTTCTTAAATCTAATGTAATTGATAAATTACTTTCCTTTTAGGATATGATTGAAACATAACATAGTAATTTATCGCTAAAAAGAAAGTTTTCAAACTTTCTTTTTAAAAACGCTTGACCTAAAGTTGACTTTAGATGATATAGTATTATAGAATTATAATAATGATAATTTTGGAGGTGAGTATTTTGGAATATTCTATATCAGAAGTAGCAGAAAAAATAGGAATTATTGGTATATGTGGTTGGGGAGGTATGGATCTTAATGTAGCAAGTATTGATACAAGAATAAAAGCAACAGTTTGTTCAACTATGTATAATATGAGTAGAGTAAATTACAATGGCTATTTTGATGATACAAGTGAAGAAGAACTTTATGAATTAAAGAAATCCTTAAATGCACAAAGAATTGAAGATTTTAAAAAGCAAGAATATAAATTAGGTGGTGGAGTTGTTAATCCATTACCAGTAGATGCACCATTTTTCGTAAAAGATTATCATAACTATTATAAAACTTCTCGTGGATACCATGAAAGAAGTCTAAATTCAAATGGTGGATGGAATATAACATCAGCATTATCATTTATAAATACTCCAGAACACAAATTTACAGGAGAAATAAGAAATGCAGTTTTAATTATACATGGAGAAAAAGCACACTTTTGCTATTTTAGTAAAGATGCTTATAATGATATGATTAAAAATGGCAAATATACAGAAAACAAAGAACTTATGATTATACCAGATGCAGTTCATACTGATTTATATGATAAGGTTGATATTATACCATTTGATAAAATTGAAGAATTTTTCAAAACAAATTTGAAATAAGGTGTTATATATGAGTAAAAAAGTAATTATAGTTATTTTAATAATTGTTATATGTGTTATTTTAGGAATTGCATTTCTATATAATAAACGCAAACAAAATAATTTAATCATAGATAATGGTATTGACAAAACAAATTCAGACATTACTGATAACAACAAAAACAAAGTTGAGGAGATAAAAATGGATAGAATACAAATAAAAGTAAAGGATGAAATATTAGATGTAAAACTAGAAGATAATTCATTAGTAACAGCATTTGTAGAAAAATTGAAAAATGGGGATATAACAATTCAAACTCACGATTATGGTAATTTTGAGAAAATTGGAAGTTTAGGATTTAGTTTACCAACTAACGATACAAGAATTACCACAGAACCAGGAGACTTAATATTGTATCAAGGAAATCAAATCACTTTATATTATGATACAAATACATGGAATTTTACAAAGCTAGGAAAAGTGCAAAATTTATTACAAGAAGAACTAAAAAATATTTTAGGTAATGGAGATGTAAAATTAACTTTCTCACTAAATAAAAAACAAAATGATATAACTTTTAATTTTGATACTAAAGTAGTAAAGTTAAATTGAAATGCCACTAAATGGAATAGGAACTTACAGCTTAACAGGAAATACTTGTTATGATGCCATAACAAGTGCATTAAATTCTGGAGTTAGACTTATAGATACAGCATATATGTATAGTAATGAAGAAGAAATAGGAAAAGCTATTAAAGATTCTAATGTTCCAAGAGAAGAAATCTTTATTATTACTAAATTATATCCAAATCAATTTGATAAACCAGAAGAAGCAATAAAAACGGCTTTTGAAAAGTTAGATGTTGATTATATTGATATGATGCTATTACACCATCCAGGAACAAATGATGTAAAAGCATATAAAGCAATAGAAAAATATGTAGAACAAGGTAAAATTCGCTCTGTTGGATTATCTAATTGGTATGTAAAAGAATTAGAAGAATTTTTACCACAAATAAGTATAATGCCTAGTTTAGTACAAAACGAAATTCACCCATATTATCAAGAAAATGATGTTATTCCATACATGCAAAGTAAAGGAATAGTTGTTCAAGGTTGGTATCCATTTGGTGGTAGAGGACACACAAAAGAGCTTTTAAATGATAGTACAATAGTGGAAATAGCAAATAATCATAATGTAACATCAGCCCAAGTTATTTTAAGGTGGAATTTACAAAAAGGTGTTGTTGTAATACCAGGATCTAGTAATCGAGACCACATAAAAGAAAATACAGAAATATATCATTTTGAATTAACTGATGAAGAAATGGAAAGAATGAATAGTTTAAATCGTAATGAAAAACATGACTGGTATTAAAATAAACAAGAAAGGATAATTTAAGATGGATAAAAAAGTAATATACTACCTCCTAAGGTGTGTAAAATGTTTTGGTTTATGCAATAATTATATCATATTTACATATAAAAAAAATAGTGCATTATTTAATTATAGAAATGAATAATATATATTATAAATAATATGATAAAGTATTTAATATATAAATGCCAGCAATAAGAAAAAACAAATCAGACGAAATATATGGTTATGGAATAAAATTATATAAATAAAAAAAGAGTGGCTGATTAGATTAGTTGTCTAACCTAACACATCTTTTGATGGTGCTACATCAGCCTACTTCTGTTATAAAAAATGTCAAGAAAATTGAACATTTTCTATATTATATGCAATATAAAGAAATATATTTACTTAAACTAAGAATTATCAGTATTTTCATCTTCTGAAGAAACACTATTAACTATACAAGCCTTAACCCAAATAATTCTTTTGTCTTCAAATTCTTCAATTTTATATACGACTTTTTCAGTTTCAATAATAGGTAATTCCTCATCTTCAGGAACTCTACCAATTAATTCTAGTAAATATCCAGATAATGTTTCATAATCTCCTTCTGGTATATCAACTGGTAAAATTTTCTTTAAATCATTAATTGAAACACTACCACTGATTAAAAATGTATTATCATCAATTTTTTGATATTCATCTTCAACTTCATCATATTCATCAAAAATATTACCAACTATTTCCTCTAAAATATCTTCCATTGTAACAATTCCTGCAGTTCCACCATATTCGTCTATAACAATAGCCATTTGCATTTTGTTTTTTTGAAGTTCTTTAAATAAATCATTAATAGGTTTATTTTTCGTAACAAAATAAGCTTCCCTAATAATATTTTTTATTTTTATAGTTTTTCCATTACTATAATATTTTAACAAATCTTTAACATATAGAATACCCTTAATTTCATCAATAGTCTCTTCATATACAGGAATTCTACTATATTTGTATTCGTCTATTTCTTTTATTATATCTTCAATGTTAGAATTAATATCAATTGCATAAACATCAATTCTATGAGTCATTACTTCTGAAGCAGTTATATCGTCAAATTCAAAAATATTATGAATCATTTCCTTTTCTTCTTGATCAATTGTTCCATTTTCTTCACCTTCATCAATCATCATTTTAATTTCTTCTTCAGTAACAATTTCTTCTTCTTGTTCAGAAATTCCAAATAATTTAGAAACGATATTTGTTGAAAAAGTTAAGATTTTTACAAAAGGAGCAGTTATTATAGATATAGTTCTGATAATTCCGATTGTAGCATAAGCTACTTTTTCATAATATTTCATTGCAATTCTTTTAGGTACCAATTCTCCAAATACCAAAGTAAAGAAAGATAAAATTATTGTAATAATTACAATAGATATTCCTCTAAATATTTCTACAGAAATATTAGGAAATGCATTATTCAATGTTGATGCTAACATACTTGCAAAAGTATCTGCTGCAAAGGCACTTGATAAAAATCCTGCAAGTGTTATACCTATTTGTATAGTTGCTAAAAATTTACTTGGATTTTTTAACATCTTTTCTATTTGTTTTGCCTTTTTGTTTCCTTCTCTAGCTTGTTTTTCTATTTTTGTGTCATTTAATGATATAAATGCAATTTCAGACATTGCAAAATATGCATTTAATAGTATTAATATTACTAATGTTATTAGTTGTGAAAACATTGTATTATTATCACGCTTCCTCTCTTAAAATTTAAAAAATGTTGAAAATACTATTTTTAGATAGTATTTTAATTTTACAATTAATTATATATGGATAATATGAATAATGTCAATAGATTTTGCAAAAAACACAATGATTTTTGCAATATGAAAAATTATATGTGAAATATCAAAAAATCAATAAAAATGATAGACAAAGTGTTGACAAACTCTACGGAAGATGATATTATAAAATATATTTTTATGCGAAAAGAGAAAAAAGTAAGAAAATAACAGCTTTATGCAATCATTCCAATTAAATCAAAAACAAATTATAAAAAATGAAGAATTGATTATATCCGTAGGAATATAAGACAAATTGTAAAAGCAGACAATTTGAAATTATATAGCCAAAAGGTATAAAACAAGAAGAACATTTTTTATAACCTAAATTCATAAGAAAAATTGCTTAGCAAATCAAATGTTAAAGCAATAAAATCCATTTGCTCAGATAGAAGCAAATTAGTATGTATATGAAAAATTCTGATTTTTCCAATACAAAAATTTTTTTCTGCTTAAATTTTATTTAGAGGTGATTAATTTGATAAAAGAAATCAAACATGAGAAAGCAACAAGAATGGACTTTTCAAAAGTAGGAGACTATGTAGAAATGCCCAACTTAATAAAAGTACAAAGAGACTCATATCAATGGTTTTTAGAAGTAGGATTAGGAGAAGTATTAAAAGACATATCTCCAATTATCGACTATTCAGGAAATTTAGTTCTAGAATTTTTTGACTATTACATAGAAGACAAAACAAAATATTCATTAGAAGAAGCAAAAGAAAGAGATGCAACATATTCAACAAGATTACATGTAAAAGTAAGACTAATAAATAGAGAAACAGGAGAAATAAAAGAACAAGAAATATATCTAGGAGACTTTCCATTAATGACAGAAAGTGGAACATTCATAATAAATGGAGCAGAGAGAGTAGTAGTAAGCCAATTAGTACGTTCACCAGGATGTTACTATGCAGAAGAATTCGACACAAAAACAGGAAAAAAGACATATACATCAACAGTAATGCCATTAAGAGGAGCATGGTTAGAATATGAAACAGACGGAAACGATATATTTTATGTGCGTGTAGATAGGACAAGAAAGATACCAGTAACAACACTATTAAGAGCAATAGGAGTAATAAGTGATGACCAAATAAGAGAACTATTTGGAGAAGAACCAATGATAGAGGCAACAATACAAAAAGACACAATAAAAACAGGAGAAGACGCATTAATAGAAATATACAAAAAATTAAGACCAGGAGAATTACCAACAGTAGAAGCAGCAAGAAGTCTATTCAGTGGACTATTTTTTGATAATAGAAGATATGACTTAGCAAAAGTAGGAAGATATAAATTTAACCAAAAATTAGGATTAGCAGAAAGAATAAAAAATCAAATAGCAGCAGAAACAATTGTAAACAAAGAAACAGGAGAAGTATTTGTAAATGCTGATGAAAGAATAACAGAAGAAATAGCAGAAGAAATCCAAAATAGTGGAATAAATATAGTAAATGTAAAACACTTAGACAAAGTAATTAAAATAATAGGAAATGGAACAGTAAACATACATGCAATATTACCAAATGTTAATTTAAGTAAATTACACTTCAAAGAATATGTAAATTATGAAGTACTACAAAACATAATAGAAAATACAGACGAAAAAGAGCTAGCAAAAGTAATAGAAGAAAGATATGAAGAATTAGTACCAAAAACACTAACAACAGAAGATATAATAGCATCAATAAACTTCTTGCTAAACTTATCACATGGATTAAACAAACCAGATGACATAGACCACTTAGCAAACCGTAGAATAAGATGTGTAGGAGAATTATTACAAAACCAATTCAGAATAGGACTAACAAGACTAGAAAGAGTAGTACGTGAAAGAATGACAATCCAAGACCTAGATGTATTAACACCACAAACATTAATAAACACAAAACCAATAACATCAGCAATAAGAGAATTCTTTGGAAGTTCACAATTATCACAATTCATGGACCAAACAAACCCACTATCAGAATTAACACATAAAAGAAGAATATCAGCATTAGGACCAGGAGGACTATCAAGGGAAAGAGCAGGATTTGAGGTACGTGATGTACACTATACTCACTATGGAAGACTATGTCCAGTAGAATCACCAGAAGGACCAAACATAGGATTAATATCAGCATTATCATCATTTGCAAATATAAATGAATATGGATTTATAGAAACACCATATAGAAAAGTAGATCCAGAAACACACCAAGTAACAGACATTGTAGAATATATGAGTGCAGACATGGAAGATAAACATATGATAGCACAAGCAATAGAGCCAATGAATGAAGATGGAACATTTAAACATGAGAGAATAAGAGTAAGATATCAGAATGAAATACTAGAAGTAGAAAAAGAAAAAGTACAATATATAGATGTATCACCAAAACAATTAGTATCAATAGCAGCGGCAATGATACCATTCCTAGAGCATGATGACTCAAAACGTGCATTAATGGGAGCAAATATGCAACGTCAAGCAGTACCACTTATGGTAACAGATTCTCCAATAGTAGGAACAGGAATAGAATATAGAGTAGCAAAAGACTCAGGAACATTAGTATTAGCAGAAGATGATGGAGTTGTACAAAAAGTAACAGGAGATACAATAATAGTTAAATATAATAATGGAAAAACAGTAGTACACAATTTATTAAAATTCAAAAGAACAAATGGTGGAACATGTATAAACCAAAAGCCAATAGTTGTAAAAGGAGAAAAAGTACATAAAGGAGATGCAATAGCAGATGGACCATCAACACAAAATGGAGAAATGGCATTAGGAAAAAATGTACTAATTGCATTTACAACATGGGAAGGATACAACTATGAGGATGCTGTATTAATAAGTGAAAGATTAGTAAAAGAAGATGTATATACATCAATACACATAGAAGAATATGACTGTGAATGTCGTGATACAAAATTAGGAGCAGAAGAGATAACAAGGGACATTCCAAATGTTGGAGATGATGTATTAAAAGACTTAGACGAAAATGGAATAATAAGAATAGGTGCAGAAGTAAGACCAGGAGATATATTAGTAGGAAAAGTAACACCAAAAGGAGAAACAGAGCTTACAGCAGAAGAAAGATTATTAAGAGCAATATTTGGGGAGAAAGCTAGGGAGGTAAGAGATACATCATTAAGAGTACCACATGGAGAAGCAGGAACAGTAGTAGATGTAAAAATCTTCACAAGAGAGAATTCAGAAGAACTAGCACCAGGTGTACAACAAGTAATTAGATGTTATATTGCAACAAAAAGGAAAATATCAGTAGGAGATAAAATGGCAGGACGTCATGGAAATAAGGGTGTAATCTCAAGAATATTACCAGTAGAAGATATGCCATTCTTACCGGACGGAACACCAGTAGACATACTATTAAATCCATTAGGAGTACCATCACGTATGAACTTAGGTCAAGTATTAGAAGTACATTTAGGATGGGCAGCAAGAGCATTAGGATGGAAAGTATCAACACCAGTATTTGATGGAGCAAAAGAAAGTGAAATAGTAGAGCTATTAGAAAAAGCAGAATTATCAGAAGATGGAAAAACAATACTTTATGATGGAAGAACAGGAGAGCCATTTGATAAACCAATTACAGTTGGAGTAATGTATATGTTAAAACTACACCACTTAGTAGATGACAAGATACATGCACGTTCAACAGGACCATACTCATTAGTAACACAACAACCACTTGGAGGAAAAGCGCAATTTGGAGGACAACGTTTCGGAGAGATGGAAGTATGGGCATTAGAAGCATATGGAGCATCATACACACTACAAGAAATATTAACTGTAAAATCAGATGATATTGTAGGAAGAGTAAAAACATATGAAGCAATAGTAAAAGGTGAAAATATACCAGAACCAGGAATACCAGAAAGTTTCAAAGTATTGATAAAAGAATTGCAATCATTAGGATTAGATATAAAACTATATTCAGGGGACAACAAAGAATTAGAACTAAAAGAAGACATAGAAGATGGAATAGACTTTAATCCAGAAGAGAACAAAAAAATACTAGAAAGTGAAACATTAGTAACAGAAGACGAATTACAAGATGGATATTCTGAAGAAGAAGAGTTAGATGATATAAATGACTCAGATGATTTCTTTGAAGAATTAGGAGAAGAAGAAGGGGAAGAAGACATTTTTGATAATGACTTAGCAGAAGATAATTTAGATGATGAGAATGACAACTTCTAAAAATATATAAGAACAGTGATAAAAACGATATAAAGAGACTACAGAAGGAAAAAGATGTAGTCTCAACAATTAAATAAATTTTAAAAAACTTGTTAATCGACAAGATGGAATTGATCGAGCGGTGGATAGAATTAAAAGTTTTCAGAATTACCCAAAATAAAAACTCATAGGGGGATAAAATGGAAGAGATATTTGATAAAATAAAAATAGGAATTGCATCAGACGAAAAAATAAGAGAAATATCAAAAGGTGAAGTAAAAAAACCAGAGACTATCAATTATAGAACTCTAAAACCAGAAAGAGATGGATTATTTTGTGAAAGAATATTTGGACCAACAAAAGACTGGGAATGTCATTGCGGAAAATATAAAAGGGTTAGATATAAAGGAATAGTATGTGACAGATGTGGAGTAGAAGTAACAAAAGCTAAAGTAAGAAGAGAAAGAATGGGACACATAGAATTAGCAGCACCAGTAGCACATATATGGTATTTCAAAGGAATACCAAGTAGAATAGCATTAATATTAGACATATCACCAAGAAATTTAGAGAAAGTAATATATTTTGCATCATATATAGTAACAGACAAAGGAACATCAGGACTAGAAAAATGCCAAGTATTAAATGAAAAAGAATACCATGAAGCAGAAGAAAGATTTGGAAAAAAATCATTTAAAGCAGAAATGGGAGCAGAAGCAATAAGAAAATTACTTGAAGAGGTTGATGTAGACAAATTAACAGATAGCATCAAAAAAGAATTAGAAACAGCAAGTGAGCAAAAGAAAGTAAAACTAGTAAAAAGATTAGACACAATAGAAGCATTTAGATTATCAGAAAATAGACCAGAATGGATGGTAATGAATGTAGTACCAGTAATACCACCAGAATTAAGACCAATGGTACAATTAGACGGAGGAAGATTTGCAACATCAGACTTAAATGATTTATATAGAAGAGTAATAAATAGAAACAATAGATTAAAAAGACTATTAGAATTAGGAGCACCTGAAATAATAGTAAGAAATGAAAAAAGAATGTTACAGGAATCAGTAGATGCACTAATAGATAACTCAAGAAGAGGAAGGCCAGTAACAGGAGCAGGAAACAGAGCATTAAAATCATTATCAGACTTACTAAAAGGAAAACAAGGAAGATTCCGTCAAAACTTATTAGGAAAGAGAGTTGACTATTCAGGACGTTCAGTAATAGTAGTAGGACCAGAGCTAAAGATATATCAATGTGGACTACCAAAAGAAATGGCAATAGAATTATTCAAACCATTTGTAATGAGAGAACTAGTAGGAAGACATATAGCGCATAACATAAAAAATGCCAAAAGAATGGTAGAAAGACTAAGTCCAGAAGTATGGGGAATACTAGAAGAAGTTATACAAGACCACCCAGTAATGCTAAACCGTGCACCAACATTACACAGATTAGGTATACAAGCATTCGAACCAGTGCTAGTAGAAGGAAGAGCGATAAAATTACATCCATTAGTATGTACGGCATTTAATGCCGATTTCGATGGGGACCAAATGGCAGTACACTTACCATTATCACCAGAAGCACAAGCAGAAGCAAGATATTTAATGCTATCAACAAACAACCTATTAAAGCCACAAGATGGTAATCCAGTAACAGTACCAACACAAGATATGCTATTAGGAGCATACTACTTAACAATGGAAGTAGAAGGAGAAGAAGGGGAAGGAAAGATATTCAAGGACCCAGAAGAAGCGGTTGTAGCATTCGAAAATGGTGCAGTAGGAATGCATGCAAAAATAAAAGTAAGAATGAGTAGAGAAATTGACGGAGAAATTAAACATAAATATATAGAAACAACAGTAGGAAGAATAATATATAACGAAGGAATACCACAGGATTTAGGATTTGTAGATAGAAATGATCCTGAGCAAATGTTTAATTTAGAGATAGACTTTACAGTAGATAAAAAATCATTAGGACCAATAATAGCAAAATCAATAAATGCACATGGATTATCAGAAACAGCAGAACTATTAGACTATATCAAAGAAATGGGATTCAAGTATTCAACAAAAGGAGCAATAACAGTATCAGTATCAGATATAAGAATACCAGAAACTAAAAAAGATATTTTAGCACAAGCAGACGAACAAGTAGGAAATATCAGAAAACAATATAGAAGAGGTTTAATAACAGAACAAGAAAGATATGAAGCAACAATAAAAATCTGGGAAAAAGCTACAAAAGAAGTAGGAGATGAAGTAGCAAAAACATTTGATGCATTAAATCCAATATATATGATGGCAAAATCTGGAGCCCGTGGAAACATGAAGAACTTAAGTCAAATGGCAGGTATGAGAGGACTTATGGCAGGAACAACAGGAAAAGCAATAGAAATACCAATAAAATCTTCATTCTTAGAGGGGCAAGATGCACTAGAATATTTCGTATCATCACACCAAGCACGTAAGGGACTAGCAGATACAGCATTAAGAACAGCAGACTCTGGATATTTAACAAGAAGATTAGTAGATGTATCACAAGATATAATAGTACGAGAAGAAGACTGTGGAACAAGAGATGGAATTACAGTATATGCAATAAAAGATGGAAATCAAGTAATAGAAAAAATGCAAGAAAGACTATTAGGAAGATATCCAGTAGATGACATAAAAAATCCTGAAACAGGAGAAGTAATAGTAGATACAGAGACATTAATAACAGATGAGTTAGCAGAGAAAATAGTAGCAGCAGGAATAGAAAAGGCATATGTACATTCAGTATTAGGATGTAGAGCAAAACACGGAGTATGTCAAAAATGTTATGGAATGAGCTTAGCAAGAAGAAATAAAGTATCAATAGGAGAAGCAATAGGAATAGTAGCAGCACAATCAATAGGAGAACCAGGAACACAGCTTACAATGAATACAAAACATGCTGGTGGTGCAGGTTCAGCAGATATAACACAAGGTCTTCCTAGAGTTGAAGAATTATTTGAAGCAAGAAAACCAAAAGGATTAGCTGTAATAACTGAAATTGCAGGAAAAGTAAAAGTACAAGAAACAAAGAAAAAGAAAGAAATAGTAGTTACATCTAAAGATGATTCAAAAACATATACAATACCATTTGGAACAGAGATGTTGGTAAGTACAGGAGATATAGTAGAAGCAGGAGACCCATTAATAAAGGGATCAATAAATCCATCAGAAATTTTAGCTATTAAAGGACCAGAAGGAGTATATGAATACTTAATATCAGAAGTACAAAAAGTATATAGAAACCAAGGTGTTGATATAAACGACAAACATATTGAAGTAATAGCAAGACAAATGCTTAAAAAGATACGTGTGGACGATAATGGAGATACAACAATGTTCCCAGGTTCATTAGTAGATATGTATGATTTTGAAGAAACAAACAAAGAGATAGAAGAAAAGGGATTAAGACCAGCAACAGGAAAGAGAATACTTTTAGGAATAACAAAAGCAGCATTAGCAACAGATAGCTTCTTATCAGCAGCATCATTCCAAGAAACAACAAGAGTTTTAACAGATGCAGCGATAAAAGGAAAAGAAGACCAATTATTAGGATTAAAAGAAAATGTAATAATAGGTAAACTTATCCCAGCAGGAACTGGAATGCAAAGATATCAAAATACACAAATTGAAGTTGAATCACAAGAAGTAGCAGAGCCTAGTGAAGACAAAGAAGAGAATAATACTATCGAGAAGGAAAATCAGGAAGAAGATATAGTAGTTAATGAAAATGAAGCATTGATAGAGAATGATAGCGATTTTGAAGAACTAGATGAAGAAGAATAATTAATAAAAGTGTACTACAAGGATTTAAGTGAACCTAAATTATTAGACAAAAAGTTTAATAAGGAGGGTTCATTTTTATGCCAAGACATTCAAATAAATTTAAGTTAAAAGACGTTTGACATCATAATAAACAAAAGTATGAATAATTAGAAATTGACACTAAAAATTATTAATGCTATAATTCAAGCATATTATAAACGAAGGTTGTTACATAGAAGTTGGAGGAGGTATAAAAATGAGTTTAATTAATCAAAATTTTTTAGAATTAGAAGACAGTTATCTATTTTCAACAATTGCTAAAAAAGTATCAAAATTTACAGAAGAAAATCCAGACAAAAGAATTATAAAATTAGGAATAGGAGATGTCACTAGACCAATTGTACCTGCATGTTTAGAAGCAATGCATAAAGCAGTAGATGAAATGGGAACAGAAAAGGGATTCAAAGGATATGGGCCAGAACAAGGATATCAATTTTTAAGAAAAGCAATTACAGAAAATGACTATAAAGCAAGAAATATAAATATAGAAGAAGATGAAGTCTTTGTATCAGATGGAGCGAAATGTGATTGCGGAAATATAGTAGATATATTTTCAAAAGATAATAAGGTAGCAATAACAAACCCAGTTTATCCAGTATATTTAGACACAAATATAATGTCAGGAAGAAATGTTACATATTTAAAAGTTATGCATGAGAACAATTTTCAACCAGAATTACCAAAAGAAAAAGTAGATTTGATATATTTATGCTATCCAAATAATCCAACAGGAACAGTTTTAACTAAGAAAGAATTAGAAAAATGGGTAAAGTATGCAAAAGAGAATAAATCAGTAATTTTATATGATGCAGCATATGAAGCTTTTATAAGTGAAGAAGATGTACCACATAGTATATATGAAATAGAAGGAGCAAAAGAAGTAGCAATAGAGTTCAAGAGTTTTTCAAAAACAGCAGGATTTACAGGATTAAGATGTGCATATGTAATAGTCCCAAAAGATTTAAAAGGAAATACTAAAACTGGAGAAGAGATGAGTTTAAATAAATTATGGAATCGTAGAACATGTACAAAATTTAATGGTGTATCTTATATAGTACAAAAAGCAGCAGAAGCTACTTATTCAGAAGAAGGAAAAAAACAAATAAAAGAAAATATAAAATATTATATGAATAATGCAAAGATAATAAGAGAGGGATTAGAAAAAGCAGGATTTTTATGTTATGGAGGAGTCAATTCTCCATATGTATGGTTAAAGACTCCAAATGAAATGAAGTCATGGGAATTCTTTGACAAGTTATTAAATGAAATAGCAGTAGTAGGAACACCAGGAGTAGGATTTGGAGATTGTGGAGAAGGATATTTTCGATTAACAGCTTTTGGAACAAAAGAAGCAACAGAAGAAGCAGTTTCTAGAATAGTAGATTTATTTAAATAAAATATATAGAAAAGTTATACACAAATATTGAAAAGATGTGGAAATATAATTATAAATATAAATAAAATCAATTTTTAAGTTAAGTAAATGTTTAATTTTGAAGTTGATTTTATTCATATATAATAGAAAATATGGTAAATATTAAAATATAAAAACAATATTAATAAGTCATAACCAAATTAAAATCACATAAAAATTAATAGGTGATATAAATGGAAGAGATACAGATATCAAATAAAAGAAAAATGAGAAATGCCTTATTTATAATGGTAATAGTATTTTTATTATTAATAGTAAGAATAGGATATTTACAATTTTCAAAAGGAAAATGGCTGATGGGAATGGCAGAGGAACAACAAAGTTTAAGTAGAGCAATAATGGCTAAAAGAGGAACAATATATGATAGTACGGGAAAATATATACTAGCAATCTCGGCAAGTGTAGAGACAGTAACAATAAACCCAACACAAATAGCAAATAAAGATAAAGAAAAAGTAGCAGAAGCATTAAGTAGAATATTTGAATTAGATTATGAAAAGACGTTAAAAAGAGTAAAAAGGAATAGTTCAATAGAAACAATAGCAAGGAGAATAGAAAAAGAAAAGACAGATGAACTAAGAATATGGCTTCAACAAAATAATATAACTACTGGCATAAATATAGATGAAGATACGAAGAGGTTTTATCCATATAGAGATTTAGCATCACATGTCATAGGATTTTGTGGAAGTGATAATCAAGGGTTAGATGGAGTAGAAGCAAAATATAATGATATATTAAAAGGAATAAACGGAAAGATAGAAAGTCAAACAGATGCTAAAGGAGCAACAATAGGAACAGAAGGAGAATCATATGTAGCATCAAAAGATGGAAATAGTATATTACTATCAATAGATATGACAATTCAATCAATAGTAGAAAAATATTTAGAAGAAGCATGCATAGACAATAAATGTACAGATGGTGGAAGCATAATTATAATGAAGCCTAAAACAGGAGATATAATGGCAATGGCTACATACCCAGGATATGATTTAAATGATCCATATACAATAAACAATGAAGAATTAGAAGGTCAATGGGACACATTAGGACAAAAAGAAAAATCAGAGAAATTGCAATCCATGTGGAGAAATAAAGCAATATCCGATACTTATGAACCAGGTTCAGTATTTAAAGTAGTTACAGCATCAGCAGCACTGGAAGAAGGAATTGCAGACTCAGATACAGAAGGACAATTTGGTTGTTCTGGTTCAATTCAAATTGCAGGAGCAAGAATAAGATGTTGGAGATATTATAGACCTCATGGTTCACAAAGTTTAAGGCAAGCATTAATGAATTCTTGTAATCCAGTATTTATAGGGTTAGGCCAAAAGATAGGAGTAGAAAAGTATTATAATTATTTGGAAAAGTTTGGTTTTTTCAAGAAGACAGGGATAAATTTGCCAGGAGAAGCAAAAGGAATATTTGTAAAAGAAGAAAAATGTGGACCAGTTGAGTTAGCAACTATTAGTTTTGGGCAGAGATTTGAGATTACTCCATTACAAATGATTACAGCAGTATCTTCAATATCAAATGGTGGCAAATATGTAGTGCCTAGAATTGTAAGGGCAACAATTAATAACGAAACTAATGAGATTATTGATATGCCTGTTGAATATGGAGAACAAATTATTTCTAAGGAGAATGCAGAAAAGGTTTTGTCTATGATGGAAAGTGTTGTTAGTGAGGGTACAGGTAAAAATGCTAGAGTTGCTGGGTATAGAATTGGTGGCAAAACTGGTACTTCAGAAGATGGTGTTAATACCAACAAATATGTTACTTCTTTTTGTGCAGTTGCTCCAACGGATAATCCTGAGCTTGTTATGCTTATTACTCTGTATAATCCTACAGGTGAGGGGGGACACCATCTAGGTGTCATCTTATTGCAGTACTTATAAAGAAAGCTAAAATAACTAGTAAAGACTAATTGTAAAGCAAATAGTCTTTTTTCTGTAGAGGACAATTATTGCGGAAGTTAGATTTTGTAGCAGTTACTACTAGAAAACAGAGCTTAATTTCAGTTTTTTACATATAAAAAATATAAGTCAATTTCTTATGTAATTAAAAATGTAAAGAAAAAGACATAAAAATGTAAAAATTAATAAAAAATGACGTTCCGTAAAGCTAAAAAGAATAATATAGAAAATAGGGAAATACATCATATTGATAATAAGTAATGGAAAAGGTATAATTATGTATATCTAGTATAAATGAATTAAAAAAGGGAGATTGTGTATGAAAGATAAATCAATAACTTTAAATAGCAAAAATAAAATAATGACAACAGTATTAATAATATTAGCAATATCAATAATAGTGTTAATTTTAATTATTTTTATAAATTTAACAAAAGAAGAAAATATGGAAGAATATGGTGTAAAAATATCGAAACAAGAAATGAATTTAGATAAAGTCACATTAATAGAAAGTAGTGATGAAGTACCAGTACAAGTGCCAGTGCCAAAAGGATATGTAGCTTCTTCTGTCGAAAGCGAAAGAACAATAAATGGAGGATTTGTAATATATGAAGGAGAAGAAGCAGTAACAGAAGAAAATTTAGAAACATCAAAAAGAACAAGAAACCAATGGGTATGGATACCAATAGAAGATGTATCAGAAATGTATTGGACGAATAAAACAGATAAACGTATATATGGAGCAAGATATATGTTTACAGGAAAAGAATATGAAAGAGAAACACCACAAGAGGAACCAAGGATAATATATGATAAATATGATATAAAATCTGAATATTTATCAACACATTTAGGAGGAATATCAAAACAAGAATTTGAAGAAGAATTGCAACAAAGGTTTTATGAAATGTTAGAAAGTGTAGTAACATATGGAGGATTTTATGTAGGAAGATATGAAACAGGGGATATATATGAAAAAATACCAGTGGTTAAAAAAATGAATAAACAATTAACTGGAACAAATGAAGGTGAAGGAAAAACAATAAATTGGTACCAAACATATTTAAGAACAAAAAGAATAGGTATATCAAATCAGAATGTAGATACAAATATATTATGGGAAATACAGAGAGATGAAGTAAAGAAGTGGTTAATAGATACAGGAAGTAAGACAAATGAGGAAATAGCAATAGACTCAACATCATGGGGAAACTTTATTGATTCAGAATTTGAATATGAAGATACAACAGGAGTTAGAACTTTAAAAAGGTCAGGGACAAGTATGGTAATTCCAGCAGGAAGTTCAGAATATACAAAAGCTAATAATATATATGATTTGGTAGGGAACTGCGCAGAATGGACAATGTCTGTTGTTTATGAAGTAAATAGAAACTTACAAGGTGGTTACCATGAAACAGACGGAAAGTATATAGTATTTCAGAGACTAAATGAATTCTATAGTCCTTATGGTTCAGGAAGACATATGGGTTCTAGGGCTACATTATACATAAAATAATTTCAAGTATAAAAGGAATGATAGAAAATATGTGAAAAGCTAAAAACAAGATACTAGTTATTATAGGAATAATGATACTAAGTATTATAACAATACTATTGTATATCGACATGATTAAATCAAAAGAAAATGAGACAGTATCACCTGAAATAGCAAAATCATTAAATATAATACAGAAAAAGAAGGAGACGAAAGCACACAAAGTGAATATATAAAATTTGATGCATTCTTTTTAAAAGATGCAGATGGAAATGGGAATGCAGATGCAATAAGAGGAACATGCAATGAAATGGAAAAAGAAGACACATTATACATGGAATTAAAAGTGTTATCAAATGGTTATTTTAAAGATGGAATAATAACAATTACTGGGTCAAACTTTTAATTAAATACGACTCTTATAAAAGATGGAATAATAGCAGGCAATTACATTTCTAAAAACACAAGAAGTAATATATTACTATAAACTAAGAGAATACAATTACACAGTAGAATACTATTATGACAACATCAAAGACAATGAAAAAACAGAAACAATAATATTAGTATAAGAACCAGAAATACCAGGAGAAGGTGGAGATGACATAGAAAAACCAGAGGAACCAAAAGCTGATACAACAATAGACAAAGAAATTCCATCAGCAGGACTAACAAAAGAACAAATAGCAATAATAGTAGTAACAACAATGGTAGTAATAACAGGAATAATAGTCACAATAGGAATTAAAGGTATAAAACTGGATAAAAAACATTAGAATATTAGAAAAACATTAAAGAGCTCATAAAAGTAAAAAAGTCAAATACTTATATGAGTTCTTTAAATATGCAAAAAATTAGTCATAAATTCAATGTAACACTAATATTTTTAAAATAAAACTAGGAGGTGTATATATGGTACAAGGTACTGAAAAAAAACAAAATGTAGCAATTTATGAAATAAATAATAAAAAATATACAGTAATAACAAAATGTGTAGAAAATGTACAAAATACAAATAAATTATATGATGTTATATGCAAATATGTAATATCACAAATTTAATCTGATTTGTGCATTTGTAATTAAGTACTAATATTTATAAAATGTTTTCATACCAGATATATGTACCTCAAAAAAGAGGTGTTGATATGAATGAAAAATATAATGCGAAGAAAAATAGTCCTTGTCTGAATAATGCAGATTTACTTCATAAATCGCAGGGCTATAAAGTGGCTGGCTATCTAAGATTGTCACAGGAAGATGGTGATAAAGATGTAAGTGATAGCATAGTAAGTCAAAAAAATATAATAGATAAAAAAATACAAGAGTTTGGTGAAGAGTTTCTTTTAGTAGATTATTATATTGATGATGGTTACACAGGACTTAATACAAATAGACCAAATTTTCAAAGAATGTTACAAGACATAGAAAATGGAACTATAAATTGTATTATTACAAAGGACTTATCAAGACTATCAAGAAACAGTTTTGAAGCAAATTATTATATAGAGATATATTTTTTAGAAAAAAATATAAGATATATATCAGTTTTAGACAATGTTGATACAGGAACTAAAAGTGCTAATAATGATATGATACAATTTAAAACACTTATAAATGATTGGTATAGCAAAGATATTTCAAGAAAAGTAAAATCGAGTATATGGGCAAGAAAAGAAAAAGGTTTGTATATGGGTGCAGTAGCTCCTTATGGTTATAAAAAGTCAAAAGAAGATAAACACAAACTTATTGTAGATAAACAAGAAGCAAGAATAGTAAAAAGAATATATGAAGAATATAGTGAAGGAAAATCTATTACAGAAATAATTAATGGACTACAAGTAAACAATATTCCGAGTCCAAATAATAATAGTAATAATGGAGAAATTAGGTATAAATGGAAAGAAGATACAATAAGAAGAATGTTAAGTAACAAAGTGTATTTAGGTCATACAGAATATGGAAAAAGAATTAATTTAAGTTATAAATCCAAAAAGAAAAAGTATATACCACCAGAGGAATGGAAAATAGCTTATAACACACACGAACCAATTATTACAGAGGAGTTATTTGATAAAGTTCAAAGTAAAAAGAACATAAATAAAACAATAAAAAGGAAAAAGCACGAATGGATTTTAAATGGACTTGTAAAATGTAAAGAATGTGGAGCTAAAATGACATTAAAAGTTGAATATAAAAGAGATAATCCAGAACAATTAAAATCCAAAAAAATTTGTTGCTTAAATGGACTAAAGAGATATAGAGGAAAAGAGTGCATAAAAGGCAGTAAAGGACTAGACGAAGAAATTATTAATGATATAATTTGCAAAAACCTAAATAAAATAATAGAAGCTCTAGATAAAGAAAAAATAAAAAATTTGATAATAGAGCAAGAAAATGATAATAAAATAAAAAGAGGCGATGATAATAAGGCACTACTAAATAAAGAATTATTAAAAATAGAATATGAAACAAAAACATTGTATTTAGATTATAAAGAAAATTTACTAGATGAAGATGATTACAAAAAATATTATAAAGAAAAGGTTAATGAAAAGAAAAGGATAAAAAATGAATTAGAAGTTTTAGAAAAAGAAGAAAGGCACAAAATAATTGTAACAGAAGAGAAGGTAAATGAATTAGTAAAAAATATATTAAATATGAAGCAATTGAATAAAAATATTATATCAGAAATAGTATATGATATAAAAATTGACAATAATAATCAAATATACATATATTACAAATATGATATATTCAATATGGTAGCCTAATTTGAAAAAAATATTTTCATAACAATGTGTGCCTTGAGGAAAGCGAGAAAGGAAAGCAATTTAATATGAAAGAGTATAGAGCAGGAATATATTTAAGATTATCAAGAGAACACGAAGAAGAAAATAATAGTATAGAGGCACAAAGAGAAATCACAACACAATATGCAGTTAAAAATGGATATAAAATAGTTAAAGAATATGTAGATAATGGTTATTCTGGAATATTAGATTCAAGACCAAAACTTAATGAGATGATGCTAGACATATCGAGAGGCTTTATAAACATGATAATTGTAAAAGATTTAAGTAGATTAACACGTAACAAAAATAAAACAGGTTGGTACACAGAAGTGTTTTTCCCAGATAAAGATGTAAGATTTATATCAGTTACAGAATTTATAGATAGTGGAGAAAGATATGAGATAGATGACAGCATAATGCTTCGTGGAATAGTAAATCAATATTATATTACAGATATATCAAAAAAGGTAAGGGCTAATAAAAGCGCAATGAAAGCATCAGGACAATTTATTGAGAACAGTGTTCCATATGGATATAAAAAGAGTGAAGATGACAAGCATAAAATAATTATAGATGAAAATGTAGCAGATAATATAAAAAAAATATATGATATGTATATAAGTGGAAAAACAAGTAGTCAGATAGCAGATTATTTGAATAAAAGTAAAATAAAGACTCCTAGTAAATATATGGAATTAAAAAATTGGACTAAAAACTGGAGTACAGAACAAATAAACGATATATTAAGTAATCTATTTTATTGTCGGAGATACAGTAATGAATAAATATGAAACTAATTGTATAACAAAGACTTGTAAAAAGAATAAAAATAGAGAAACATGGATTATAAAAGAAAATACACATGAGGCAATAATAGAAAAACAACAATATGATATAGTACAAGAAATAAAACAAAAGAAAAAGGGAAGAGTAGGAGTAAAACATGAATATTTATTAAGAGATTTATTATATTGTGGACATTGTAAAAGAAAAATGCAATATAAAGTTTATAGGTCAGCAGATAAGCAAAGATTTTTATATGATAGTGCAGGACTTAATTGTAGTTTATTATATAAAAAAAGATGTAACAATAAAACATACATTAGAGAAAAAGACCTAAACGAAATTGTAAAATATGAAGTAGTAAAAAGACTAAAACTTATAGAGACAGACAAAACAGCAAATAAACTAATCGGTTACTATAAAGAAAATGACAAGAATATGCAAAAGATAAAAGAGTACAAGAATGAAATTGAAAAATCAGAAAGAAGAAAAAGTGTTTTATATAAGAGAAGAAGTGAACAGTACATAACAATAGAAGAATTTAAAATAGAATATACACGAGAAAAAGAAGAAATAAAAAAATTTAAAAACTTAATCAAAGAACTTGAACAAAATAATGGAAATAAGTTAGAAGAAAAAAGAATAAAAGAAATTATAAGTGAGTTCAAAAATGGAAAGTTCATAAATAATAGTTTTCTAAAAGAAATTATAAATAGAATTGAAATATATTCAGAAAACAAAATTGAGATTATTTTTAATCTATAACACTATTAAAATTTAGCAAAGAAGTTAAATTTATTTTTTAGTACTAGTACTGCAATAAGCAGAGGGTAAGCCAAGGAGGTGCGTGAGTAATTTTAACAACACACAGTGAAACTATTGAAAAATCAATAAAGGTATATACTATAAAATCTGGAGAAAGTAATTAAATTTGCTTTCTCTTTTGTTTGATTTATATGTAATGATATGATACAATCATCACTAGAAATAGTAATTTGTAGAGGTGTAATATGTTTAATGAAATATGTATATATGAAGCGAAACTAAACAAACTTGATGAAATTGAAGAACTAATGAAGGAAGTAGCAGAATTTTATTTGAAACAAGATGGAGTTATTGATGTACATTATATAAAACGAACTCATCGACAAAAAGATTTTAATGCAGTAAAAAACGGTGAACTACCTATTCGACTTACAAGAAATGTAGGTAAGGTTATATATGTCTTATATTGGGTGCTAGAAAGCGAAGAAGCACATGCAAGGGTGTCTAAACTTGGTGTAGAAAAATTTTATAAACGTTGGAATAGATGTTTAACGACAATGCCTAAAATAATTTTGGGCGAAAATATTGTCTAACTAATAAATTACAATATATAGGGCTAATAATTAGTTGATAATGTCAGTCTTTTATTATATAATAGTAACATCAATTAGTAAGTTGTAGAGGAGAGATAAATATGATACCAAGAATATGGTAAGATCACGAGTTATTTCGTGATAAGAACATTATTACAGTAACTCGTATAAAAATACGAAATGTAATAAAGGAGTAAATAAATGGATTTAATAGTAAAAGCAAAAAATATAGATTTAGAATATAATGGAAGACAAATTTTAAATATTGATAATTTAGAAATATATAACTATGATAAAATCGGAATAGTAGGAAAAAATGGTAGTGGCAAAACAACATTATTAAAAGTCTTATTAGGACAAATAGAATTAAAAACAGCAGAGATTAAAACTTATGGAAAAATATCATATATTCCACAATTAGAGCAAATAGATATAACCAACATAGAAGATAAATCTATATTAGGTAAATTAAATGTTCATAATGTAGAAGGTAATAATCTATCAGGAGGAGAAGAAACAAAATTAAAAATAGCAAAAGCATTATCAGAAAATAGTGATGGCATATTTGCAGATGAACCTACTTGTAATTTAGATAAAGACAGTATTGATTATATAACAAAAACATTAAAATATTATTCTGGAAGTGTAGTAGTAATCAGCCACGATAGATATTTTTTAGATGAAGTTGTAAATAAGATATGGGAAATTGAAAATGGCAAAATTACAGAATATTGGGGGAATTATACAGATTATATAGAACAAAAAGAACAAGAAAAGCAAACCCACTTAAAAAAATATGAACAATATATAAATGAAAAGCAAAGGCTAGAAAAAATAATTACTGAAAAACAAAAGCAAGCACAAAAAGTTGGAAAAAGTAAAAATCAAAAAAGTACAGAAAATGGTGGAAGATTAGCACATCAAAAATCAACAGGGAGTAAAGAAAAAGCACTTCATAAATCAGCAAAAGCAGTAGAAAAAAGAATAGAAGAGCTAGAAGAAATAAGTAAACCAATAAAAGAAAGGCAAATACATTTTAGAATTAGTGGTTCGCTTGAGATATATAATCCTGTTCCAATTATGAGTGATAATCTAAATAAAAAAATTGGTAATAAAATAATATTTGAAGATGCAAAATTTAAAATACCACTTGGCAAAAAAGTAGCAATTACTGGAGCAAATGGAACTGGAAAAACCACATTAATAAAAATGATTTTAAATAAAGAAACTGGAATAGAAATATCTCCCAAAGTACAAATTGGTTATTTTGCACAAAATGGATATAAGTTTGAAAAAGAAAAAAATGTTTTAGAGTTTTTAAAAGAAGAATCAGATTATCAGGTGTCAGAAATAAGAAGTATGATAGCAATGTTAGGATTAAACCAAAATGTAATTACTAGAAAAATGAAAACATTAAGTGGTGGAGAAATTGTAAAAATATTATTATGTAAAATGCTACTTGGAAGATATAATGTACTAATTATGGATGAACCTAATAATTATTTAGATATACCAAGTATAGAAGCATTAGAAAGCCTTATGAAACAATATAAAGGTACAATAATATTTATATCACATGATAAACGATTAGTACAAAATGTAGCAGATATTGTATATGAAATTAAAGATAATAAAATAATGGAATAACATAACAATAAATTACAATTTTGTAGTTACAAAAAAGATAAGATATAAAAAGTGAAAATCTCTGAAAAATTATACATTCAGAGATTTTTTACAATTATTTTATAATGGCATCATTTGCAGTAAATTCTTCAAGCGAATTTTCTTTTGTTTGAATACAAATATAAGAAATAGAATTATCTTTAGAAGCAAAAAATTGTCGTTCTGCCTTTGGAGAAATTCTTACCCAATCTCCTGTAACTAAATTAACTTCTTCATTGTCGATAATTGCTTTACCAGTTCCAGATACTACATAATAAATTTCTTCGTTTTGTTTATGAGAATGAATGAAAGGAACACATTCCCCAGCAGAAATAGTATTGATACTAATTTCAGCCCCTGTTAAACCTAGTTTATCATGTAATTCTACTCTTGGTGCATTTTCTAAACTCACTTTTTTGTAATTTGACATTTTAATATTCCTCCTTTAATTATATTATGATGGAATTATATCAAACACATTATAAAAAACAAGTACGCACTTTAAAGTAACTATGTACTAATTTAGTGATATGTGATATAATGCTAATAAATTTATGGGAGATGAGAAAATGAGAAATATAAATGAATTACCAGAATGTCCTGTTGCTACAACAGTTTCTTTAATAGGTAGCAAATGGAAATTATTAATCATAAGAAATTTGATGAGTAGAACTTGGAGATTTAATGAATTATTAAAATCACTAGATGGTATATCTCAAAAGGTATTAACAGATAATTTAAGGCAACTTGAAAGTGATGGTATTATTTACAGAAAAGACTATAAAACTAATCCACCAAAAGTAGAATATGGTATGACGGATTTAGGATTGGAATTAGGTAAAATGTTAAATACGATGGCAGCATTTGGAGATTTTTATAAATCGCAAATATAAGAAAACAGATAAATTACAATTTTATAAGGAGAAAGAAAATATGGATATATCAATTAGAAAATGGAAAATAGAAGATGCAGAACAATTAAAAAATGCTATAAACAATAAAAAGATTTTAGATAATTTACGAGATGGCATACCTTATCCATATACAATAAAAAATGCACAAGAATTTATCACACAAGCCCTAAATGCTCCTAAAGATAGTCAATACTCTTGGGCAATATTAGTAGCTAATAAAGTAATAGGAAGTGTTGGGGTATTTAGAAAAGATAATATTCATTGTCAAACAGCAGAAATTGGATACTATATAGCAGAAGAATATTGGGGTAATGGTATTATGACAAAAGTGCTAAAAGAAGTTTGTAATCATATATTTAATGAAACTAATATAATTAGAATATTTGCAGAGCCATTTGCTTATAATGTCGCTTCTTGTAAGGCTTTAGAAAAAGCAGGTTTTGAATTTGAAGGCACATTAAGAAATAATGCAATTAAAAATAATAAAATACTAGATATGAAAATGTACTCTATTATTAAAAAGTAAAAGCAAAATTTGAAAGGTAAAAAGATATGTTTAGTATATTTTCGATAACTTGACAAAAAATTGACAATTATAAATTAAAATATAATAGGGGTCATGGATATGAAATATAAAATTTTAGTTGTAGATGATGAAGAAATGATAACAGATTTAATATCCTCACATCTGCAAAACTGTGGATATAACACTCTTATAGCAAATAATGTAAATGAGGCTATGGAAGAATTAAGACATCAGCCAAACCTCATCATACTTGATATTAATATGCCTGGAACAAATGGATTAGAGTTATGCCGTAATATACGAAATCATATATCTTGCCCTATTATTTTTTTGACAGCTCGTATTACAGAGCAAGATAAGATAAATGGATTTCAGTATGGTGGAGATGACTATATTACTAAACCTTTTAGCCTTAAAGAATTAACAGCTCGTATTGAAGCACATTTACGCCGAGATGAGAGAAATAAAAATACTTTTTCCATTTTTACAACTCCTGATGGACTAATCGTTAATTTATCGAAACAAACAATATCTTATGGCGATAAAGAAATACCCTTTTCAAAAAAAGAGTTTGATTTAATAGAATATTTAATTACAAATAAAGGACAAGTTTTTGATAAAGAAAAAATTTATGAAACAGTATGGGGATATGATGCAGAAGGAGATAGTAATGTTGTAAAAGAACACATAAGAAAAATTCGTAATAAATTTCAAGAAATAACAGGAAACGATTATATTGAAACTGTTTGGGGAGTAGGTTATAGATGGAAAAATTAAAAAGGAAATGCAGTTCATTACAAAATTATTTTGTATTAATTGTTTTAATTACATTTTTCATTGTTATATGTTTATCATTATTAAGTATATGGGGGTGTCAAAAATTTCGAGAGTATTTATTGCCAGACTCTAATACGATTTGGGTAACATTAAATATAACATATAGTGATGGAAGAACGGAAGAACTTGAATTTAGTACAGAATTAGGACAAGAAATGTATGATATTCCCATAGTGACAGTAGAAGAAGGTGGTTCGATAAATAACTCTGAACTATCTGATATAAAAACAAGTATTGAAAAAATTGAAAATAATTTTGATATGCTAACTCCAAAAAGAAAAATTGCATATCAAATATGTGGAATATCAATGATAGCAATGCCAATGATATTTTCTATAGTTGGAATTTTAATTTGTGGATTTATTTTTTATCGTAAGAAATTAAATAAACCATTAAAACTCCTTGAAAATTCAATGGAACAAATATCAAATAAGAATCTTGATTTTGAATTGTATTATAATTCTAATGATGAAATGGGAAGACTATGTTGTACTTTTGAAGAAATGCGACAAACATTAGAAAAGACCTACAAAGAATTATGGAAAATGATTGAAGAAAGAAGATTAGTGCAAGCATCAGTAGCTCATGATTTAAGAAATCCAATATCAATTATAGAAGGATATACAGAATATTTACAAACAAATTTACAAAATGATAATTTAAGTAAAGAAAAAATTTTAGAAATTACTTCAAATATAAATAAAACAGCTAAAAGACTAGAAAGATACACAGATTCTATTCGTACGATTAATGCCTTAGAGGATATAGAAGTAAATCGTAAAGAAATCTCTACTCGAAAATTCATTGAAGATGTAAAATCAGATCTAAAACAAATGACAAAGTCTAAAGGAATAGGATTGGATTTAGAGGCAGAGAAGTTATTTAAAGAAAAGATAAAGATAGATTCTTATATTATTTATAGAATTTTAGAGAACATAGTTAATAATGCTCTTAGGTATTCCAAAGAAAAAATTAATTTATCATTTAATATACAAGAAAATTATTTAATAATCTCTATTGTAGATGATGGTATAGGTTTTTCAGAAGATGTTTTAAAAGAAAGAAACAATTTAATTATACCTACTGCAAGTGATGGTGAACATTGTGGATTAGGATTAATAATTAGTCGTATTCTTTGTAAAAAGCATGGAGGAAAGCTAGAATTATCTAATGATATATCTGGTGGAGCAAAAGTAAAAATTTTTATAAAAATTTGACCGATTTTTGACTTTTATTATATATGATTTCCTTATAAGCCATTTATGGCAATTTAAGGAGGTCATTTTTCATATAGTAGGAATTTTCATTGCAAAAGCAATGAAAAGCTCCATACTAGATAATTATGGCGAGTGTTATAATTTCTTAGTGACTTTGTCACTTAGAAATTGTTAAGGAGGTTTTTTTATGAAAAAATTAATTGTTTTATTGATAATCATTGGAATAGGTTTGGTATTAATATTTAGTGGGAAATTATTAAAAAATACAGGATTAACAAATGATGATATTGTATCAAAAAGTTTTGATTGGGTAACAGGAAAAGGAACAGATGAGATAGAAATGAAAGGTAAATTATCTTTACTTTCTAAAACTTCAAATACAGATGATGGATATTATTATTTTCAAAGCGATGCAGAAAATTTATTAAATGGTAAAAGAATATCTCATTTGATGTATATTGACTTTGCTACTCATCAAGAAATTTATTTATGTAGTAATTCTGGTTGTAATCATAACACAGAAAGTTGTTCATCTTTATTTTTAGAAAATGAAGTTCCATCTGATTCATCTATACTTTTTATATGGAATAATAAGATATTTATTTTAAGTAAACAGCAGGATCAAGATGGAGTAGTAGCTTTAGGAGTAAGTACAAGTTCTGGAGTAGAAGGAAGCTCTAGCATATTATATTGTTTAAACTTGGATGGAACAAGTAGAGAAAAGATTTATACATTTGACAGTAACCTTACTGTAGAAGATTTTATAGTTGGAGATGAGAATGGGCTTTATTTTGTTACTAAAAAAGTGTCAGCAAATAGTATTAATGGTAATTCTTATCAAACATCATCAGAGAAAAATTTAGTTTATTTAGATGTAAAAACAAAAAAGGAAAAGAAGGTTTTTTCTATGGATTTTAATGATGATGTTGAATGGGATGTTATTGGGTGTAGTGATAAAAATCTAATTTTACATGGAATAGATTTTGGAAAAAAGGTTTCAGAAGAAGAAAAACATAGTGAAGATACTGAAGTGTACAAAAATTCTTATGATGTATTTAAAACTCTTAATGTAGAAAATAGAGAAAGTAAAGAAATCTATCGTATATTCGCAGCACATTCTCGCAGTTATATAACAGATGAAAAATACTTATATTTTTCTAAGGAGGGAGATGGTGAAATTATAAAAATTGATTTAAAAACAGGAGAAAAAAATTCTTTTGTAAAATTATCTCAAAATGGTATTTATGGAATTATTGGAGATAAAATAATGTGTTATGAGTATAGTTTTAATGACAAAACTCTTTACTTTGTTGATAAAAATACAGGTAAAATTTCTCATTCAAAACTTGTAAACAAAACAGTAGGAAGAACTTTAGATATTATTGCAGAAAGTAAAACACAAGTTTTAGTTGTTTATGATTCAGATGTAAATTATCATCAAGATGGTTCTTATGAAACTAAAAAAGAATATTGTGGTTTAATTAGCAAAGAAGATTTATATAAAGGAAACCGTAATTTTACTGAAATAAAAATGATTAATAATGTTATTAATTAATAAGGGAGGAAGATAATGCTTGAACTTTGTAATATTTCTAAAAAATATAAAGAGAAAATTGCTTTAAATGATGTTTCTTTAAAACTAGATAATGGAATTTATGGGCTTCTTGGTCCAAATGGTGCAGGAAAATCAACATTAATGAATATAATAACTGGAAATCTTGAACCTACAGAGGGGACTATAAAATGGGAAGGAACGGAAGTCAAAGAACTAGGAAGTAATTATAGGAGTTTGCTAGGATATGCTCCACAAGGGCAGGGAATGTATGAAACTTTTTCAGGAAGAAGATTTCTTTCATATATGGCAACTTTAAAAGGAATTTCCAAAAGTAGTATGGAAGATGAAATAAATAGAGTTCTACTATATGTGAACATGGTAGAAAAATCAAATCAAAAAATTGGAACATATTCAGGTGGAATGAAACAAAGAATTTTAATAGCACAAGCAATTATTGGAAATCCTAAATTGATTATATTAGATGAGCCTACAGCAGGACTTGATCCAAAAGAAAGAGTAAGAATAAGAGAAAGAATAGCAGAACTTTCAAAAGATAAAATTATTCTAGTATCAACTCATGTTGTTTCAGATATTGAATCTATTGCTAAAAAAATAATATTAATTAAAACTGGAAAAATAATTGATTATGCAAATGTAAGAAGCCTTTGTGATAAATATAATGTGGCTAATTTAGAAGATGTATATATGAAAATATTTGGGGAGGAATAATTTATGTTTAGGCTTATCTATTTTGAACTAAAAAAAATATGGGGCAAGCGAAGTTTTATTTTTAGTATTTGTTTATTGCTTATGATAAATATATTTTTCCTTTGGTATACAAATCTTGAAAATGAGGATAGAATAGCTCTTTCATCCTATAAAAAATTTAGAGAAGAAATAGCAAATATGAATGAACTTCAAAAAGGTGAATATATCGAAAAATTAAAAAAAGACATTGATGGTGTTTCTTTTGTTATGAATATTATTTCAATGCAAAATACTGAAATGGGAGCAGAATTTGCAAAACAGGAAATGCAAGAGCAACCAAAACTGTTTGAAACTTATTATGATTTATATAAGTCAGGAAACTATCTGCATTTCACAAATTCGTTTGAAAAAGAACAAAAATTTATAAATGAATTATATGATGAATATACAAAAGTTTCAAACTACGATTTATATTTAAAAGAAATAAGAGAAAAAGAAAATGCACTTGATGGAATTTCTATATTTAAAAATCAAAATGGAAACGAAAACGATTTTTCTTCTCGTAATATAAAAAAGAGTACATCAGACTATGAAAAACTTGATAATAAAGGAATATGCTATATTCCTTCTAAAATGATTACATCTACAATGGAAAATATATGGACTGATATTTTTGTAATATTACTAGCATTTTTATTTATAGGAAGTTTAATAACAGAAGAAAAGGAAAAAGGACTTTTCTATATAACTCGTACTACTAAATATGGAATAAGCCATAGTATCATTACTAAACTGATTGCACTTTTTATTAGTTGTATTTTGTTTGAAGTTATATTCTTCTTATCAAATTATATGTTCTTTGGAATATCTACAGGTTTTAGTGATATTAGTATAAAACTTCAATCAATTAGCCCATATATTGGAAGTAATTTATCTATTAGCATTTTAGGATATATACTTATTTCTATTATAACGAAAAGCTTTATCCTTTTTGGATTTTGTACTGTTATAACAGCATTTTGTATACTTTCCGATAGTATGTTATTGCCATATCTATATGGAATAATATCATTAGTAGTAAGTTGGGTTTTATATACAATTATTCCAAATGTTTCTAAATTTGAAATATTAAAACATTTAAACTTATTTGGAATATTTAGAACAGAGAGTCTGTATGGTACATATTTGAACTTAAACTTTTTTGGACATCCAATTTCTCGTATTGTCTTGTCATGGATTATGATAGTTGCATTAATACTCATAGGAGTAGTTTTATGTTATAGATTTTTCTTAAAAGGAAAGAACTTACAATTAAAGCAAAAAAAATCACGAATGATATGGCTAAAATTCAAACCACATTCAAATCTATTAAGACACGAAATGTATAAAACTCTTATTACCAATCATGGACTTATCATTATTTTGTTATTTAGTATATTAATTGGCTTTAATGAATTAAATCATTCTTATCATCCATCTGTTCAAGAACAGTATTATCAGAACATTATGCTAAAATTAGAAGGAGAACAAACAGATGAAAAGATTGAAATAATTGAAAAAGAAAAAGCTAGATATGAAAAGGCATTTGAAGAAATAGAAAAGATAGATGAGTTAGTAAATAAAGGAGAAATTAATAGTGAAACAGGAGAAAAAATGAAGGTAAAATGGTATAGTGTTACATCATTTTATCCTGCATTTCAAAAAGTAGAGAAGCAATATAAGTATGTATGTGAAAATGGTGGAAAATATATCTATGATACAGGATATTTATATTTATTTGGAATTATAGAAGATGGAATTATAAATGACTTCTTATTGCTTACACTTGGAATAATACTGGTATTTAGTAACTTTTTTTCTATGGAATATCACAATGAAACTTGGAAATTATTAAAAGCTACGAAAAAAGGAAAAAGAGGAGTTCTAAAATCAAAAGTAGTGGTATGTATAGTTTTAGTTACATTATTTTCTATTTTACCATTTATATGTAAATGGGTAAGCATTTCTAAAGTATTTCCACTAAACGCTTTATCATCATCAGTGCAAAATATTCCTGTGTACCAAAACTTACCTTTTAATTTGAATATACTATTGTTTATATTACTAAAAATATTATTGCAAATACTAATTTCAGTAATTATGGCTATGGTTGTATTAGTGTTTTCAGGATGGAGAAAAAATAATATTCAAGCGATTTTTTTAGGAATTTTAATACTATGTGTACCATTAGTTTTAACTATATTAGGATTTGATTTTATGAAGTATTTTTCATTATATCCTTTATTTTCATATACTTTTACATAAGAATACGAAGTGAGAGATGAGTTAATAAATGAATAAAAAAAGAATCAAAAAAGAAAGAAGAAGTAATAAAAGAAAATTAATTGTAATTTTACTTATAATATTAATAATTTTTTGTTTAACAAAAAGGTTTTCTAAAAAGGAACAAGAAACAATAAGTCAAGAAAATAGTAAAGACGATGAAATTACAGTAGCAGATATAACAGAAATAACAGAGAAATCTAGTTTTCCAACTGATGTCTTTGGAGTTCCAGTACATACAGAGCTAATTGAAAGTAATACAAAAGCAAGACCAGGTACAAAACGAAGGATAAGATATATTGTAATACATGAAACAGATAATTTCGATAAAACTACAGGAGCAAAAAATCATGCACAATTTTTGAGCGAAAACAATATGGATTCTACATCTTGGCATTATACTGTTGATGATAAAGAAATATATCATCATATACCAGATAATGAAGTAGCATATCATGCTGCTAACGAAATAGGCAACTTATATGGAATAGGAATTGAATTGTGTGTTAATAATGGTGGAAACTTTGAAAAAACATTTAATAATGCTGCAAAATTAGTTGCTTATTTATTAAAGGAATATAATCTTACAATTTATGATTTAAAAACGCATCATGATTTTTCAGGGAAAGATTGTCCTCATTCTATTTAAAAAAATAATAGGATGGATGAATTTATAGAAAAAGTAAAAAAATATGTGTAAATGAAAGTTTAAGTTATGAAGTTAGAAAGGCAAATGATTAGTTGAATTTTATTTATCTTTTATGATATAATCGAAACGCAATATAGTAAGTTGTCGCTGAGATATTAGGAATTAGAAAATCTAATATCTCTATATTTTTAAATTTTTTCAAAAAAGTTGTAACCTTTTTCAGAAAAATGTTACTATGTATATGAAAGTTAACTGGAAAAATAGTAAGGAGATTTAGGTCTAAATTGAAAAATAAAATCTTAAAAGATTATCTAAAAAATGGGAAAGTAGATATAGACAAAATAATAGATGATTTTTATGGCTATGTCTATATAATAGTAAAAAATGGAGTGAATATAGCTATAACAGATGAAGATATAGAAGAAATAATATCAGATATATTTGTTGCTATATGGAAAAATAGTAACAATTTATTAAAAACAACAGAAATAAAACCATATCTAACAGGAACTGCTAAAAATGTTATAAGAAATAAGTATAGGAATACAAGCTTAAATTTTTCTATATCTGATTATGAAGAAAATATTATAGATAATTGTAAAATTGAAGAAATTGCAGAACAAAAAGAACAGGATAAGATAATTCAAAATACATTACAACACCTAAAAGATAAAGAATATACAATATTTATAATGTTTTATTATGAATCAAAATCGATAAAAGAAATAGCAAAAGTGTTAAATTTATCTACAAGTAATGTTAAGACTATACTTCATAGAATTAGGAAAAACCTAAAAAGAAATTTAGAAGATGGAGGTTATGGCTATGGAAAATAATGAATTAAAAGAAAGAATACGAAAGAATGTAAAAGAAAAAATAGCTGTATCAAACTATCGGAGAGGAGCTTGATATAAAAGGTAAAAAAAGTAGAAAAATAATTTATGGAATAACTTCAGTAGCAGCAATTTGCATATTATGTATTGGAATTACAGTAAATTACAATAATTTAAAAAATGATAAAGTTTTAATAGGTGAAAAAGGAGACAAAGAAATAGAAGATTATCAAAAGGAAAAAGAAAATATAGAGGAAGATAATGTAATATTTAATGCAGGAAGTATAGAAACAGCAACATCTATTTCAGGAAAAGTAACAGATGTGGATGGAAATTGGAAAGATGAAAATGTTGAAGAAAAATTTGGATTTATAAGAAATATAGAAATATTAAAACAATATGAGCATTTAAGGCAAGGTATGGTATATGTAAAGGAAAACGTAGAAGATACAAATTATTCAAAATTTCAACAATATGAATTAATATACTATATGGATGGAAACAATGCACCTTCAACAGATATAATTTTTACAAAAGAAGATAAAATATTGCAATGTATGATTCCAAACGAAAGTGATTTTCCAAGTTCAACGATTAGTGGAAATGAAGTAAAATTATTTAAAGCAAAAAATTTCTTTGATGATAGTAAAATAAATGGAGAAGCATTTTTCAAATATAAAGATTATACGTTTTATATAACATCACATAGAATAGATGAAAATGATTTTATAGAATTAATTAAATCAATACTAAATCAAAACATTATAAGTAATAATGCAGATAAAGATATAGGAGTAAATGAACCAATAAATGAAAGTTCAGATTATCCAGACTATTATGCAGGAAAATATGTTGATAAAAATGGAAATAATATAATATTGCTTTGTGAAGATAATAATGATAATAGAAAAGAAATATGTAATATATTAGGAATAACAGAAAGTAAAACAACATTTAAAAAAGCCAAATATTCATATAAATATTTAACAGAATTGCAAAATAAAATAAGCCAAAAAATGATAGATAAGGAATTTACTTTTGTAACCAAATCAGCAATAATGGAGAATAATAACAATATAAAAGTTACTGTAACAAGTAATAATGAGAGCGAATTGAATAAAATAAAAGCAATAGATACAATAGGAGGAGCTATTGAAATACAATATGATGAAAATGGTATGTCAAAAACTGAATTGCTAGTAGAAAAAGAATGAGTTAGAAGAAGAATAGAAACAACAAGCTATTCTTCTTTTTTATAGGAGGAAAATATAATTGAAAGAGTTATTTATCAATGAAGTAATGGATAGAACAAATTATTTTTTAGATAATAACCAAAGAATAAAATTAAAGGAAATGCTTACAGAAATATGCTTGAATTATCAAATTGAAGTAATAGAACAATCCAAAAGACAAGAAATACAAATGAATAATGCAGATATATTAAATAAGTTTATATCATCTAAAGAAATTGAAGGCTGTTCTACTAGAACTTTAAAGTACTATAAAGATAATATAAGTAAAATGTTAGATACAGTAAATCTTCCAATAGATGAAATAACTACTGAAATATTAAGGAATTACTTGTCTAATTATAAAACCAATTCAAATGCATGTATGGTAACAATAGACAATATAAGAAGAACATTATCAAGTTTCTTTGCATGGCTAGAAAATGAAGATTATATTGTTAAAAGTCCAGTTAGAAGGATTCACAAAGTAAAAGCAACTAAAAAAGTTAAAGAAACATTTACAGATGAGAATTTAGAAAAATTAAGAGATACTTGTGCAAATGTAAGAGATTTAGCTATATTAGAACTATTAATATCAACTGGTATGAGAGTTGGGGAATTAACCAGATTAAATATAGCTGATATGAATTTTCAAGAAAGAAGTTGTATTGTTCTAGGAAAAGGTAATAGTGAAAGAGAAGTCTATTTTAGTGCAAAAAGTAAAATGTACATTAAGAAATACTTGGAAACAAGAACTGACAATAATGAAGCACTATTTGTATCTCTTATAAAACCATACAATCCATTAGGAATATCAGGAGTTGAAATTGCTATAAGAAATCTAGGAAGACAAGCAAATATAAACAAAGTACATCCACATAAATTTAGAAGAACAATGGCAACCATGGCTATTGATAAAGGTATGCCAGTTGAACAAGTACAAAAATTATTAGGACATATAAAAATAGATACTACAATGGAATATGCAATGGTAAATCAAAATAATGTAAAAAACTCACACAGAAAATTTATTACATAAATTTATGCAAAAATATTGACAATGATGGAGTTTTTATTATAAAATACAAACAATAGTTCTACAACAATAAATAAAGAAAATATAAATAATAATAAATGTAATAATAACTAAAATTTATTAGAAAAGGATGTGTTCTTATGAACGAAAAAAGGAATGAAATTATTTTATTTGAAAATCAAGGAATAAAATTAGAAGTAAATTTAAAAGAAGAAACTGTATGGCTTACACAAGCACAGATGGAAGAATTATTTGATGTAAAACATGCTACAATAAGTGAGCATATTAATAATATTTTCAAAGAAGGAGAACTTGAAGAAAAAACTTCTGTCGGAATTTCCGACAAAAGTACAGGTGGTAGAAAATCAAAAATATATAATTTAGATGTTATAATATCTGTTGGGTATAGAGTTAAATCAAAAAATGGCGTGATTTTCAGACAATGGGCGAATAAAATTTTAAAAGATTATATGTTGAAAGGCTATGCAGTAAATCAAAGAAGATTAGAATATTTAGAAAAAACAATACAACTAATTGATATAGCAAATAGAATAGATGAAAGACTAGAAGGAAATGATGCAAAAGAAATATTAAAGATAATTGGAGATTATTCAAAAGCATTAGATTTATTAGATGATTATGACCATAAAACACTAAAGAAAATAGATGGAAATATAGATGAAAGAAAAATTGAATATAGTCAATGTATAGAAGTAATAAATAAGTTAAGATTTAATGAAGAAAGTTCACTATTTGCAGTAGAAAGAGATAAAGGCTTAGAATCAATTATAGGTAATATTTATCAAAGTTTTGGTGGACAAGATATATACAAGAGTATAGAAGAAAAAGGAGCAAATTTTTTATATCTAATCGTAAAAAATCATGTATTTGCAGATGGAAATAAAAGAATTGCAGCAACTTTATTTATATACTTTTTAAATTTTTATGGAATATTATATAAAGATGGAAAACAAACAATAGATAATAATACTCTAGCAGCATTAACTTTATTAATAGCAGAATCAAATCCAAAAGAAAAAGATGTAATAATAGATTTAGTAATGAACTTTTTGGACAATGATTGAGATTCAATCTCAGCGACAACTTACAATAAGTAGGGCAAATGTACATTATAAAATTTAAGAAAATACAATAAAAAAATACATTAAATTAGTTAAAAAGGATAGCAAAAATAATTAAAGGCATATAAAAAATTTTTATTAAGTTCACAAATATGTGTCAGTATTTTTGGAAGAGAAATTGTTATATTTTATAAAGAATATAGCAATTTTTTTGTACAAATTTATAAAAAAGTTATAACAAAATTTGTCCCTCGGAGAGCAAAAAGGTTTTAGGAGATTTTCTCCTAAACAGCATTACAGGTGTCAAAACACCATGCTGGCGAAAGTTAGTCGGTAAAAAATACCTGACACTTTCGACGCAAAATGACATTTGGCTCTGAAAAAATTATGCTCCGTTTCACTAGCATAATTTATTAGAAAAAAATAATTAAAAAACTTTTGATAAAAACGCTGACAATTAAAAAAGAGCACGTTACAATATCAATAATAAAATTTTAGATGAGGGATTAGTTATGATTGAGTGTAACAATGAAAATAATACAATTTTGAATGTATTATTTGAGAGTAGAGAGGAAAATATTTGTGTGATAACAAAGGAGGATAAAAAGAACATTAAAGAGTTAATAAAAGATAATGACAAATATGAAAAGGTATTAGAAATTTTAGATGATATAACCAACGATAATGTAACAAAAGATAAAATTAAGAACAGTTTAGAAAGCTATATAGATGGTATGAATATTATAAGTGCATATGAAAACCAAAAATTTTACGAAATACGGATTTAAAGATGGTGTAAAATTAATAATGGAATGTGCTCAGCATTAATAATAAAAAAGTTGTAACAAATTATAGAAATGTGTAGAAATATTTTATGATTTAGTATATAATGCTTTTGGAGTAATAACACTCTGAAGGTGAATAAATGAATGACGAATATTTAATAAAAATAGACGAGCCAAGAATTCAAGAAACATGTGATGCATATTTTAAGTGGAAGGACTTAAATACATATGTAAAAAGTCTAGTATCAAGAGGAATTAATATGCCAGATGCAATAAGTGAACCTATGGGTTGCTATTGCTTAAATCTTCTTTGGAATAAAAGTTCAGGAGGAGATGCAAAATCTCCTGATGGTAAAAAAATAGAATTTAAAGCTACAAGCAATTATGAATATGATTTAAGTAGTTTTGGACCAAAATGTGATTTTGATGATTTAGTCTTTTTAAGATTTGACTTAGATTTGAATATGTTGTTTGTATATGATACTGGTGTGAATTCAGAAGAATTAAAGAAAATACCAGTATCAAAAACGGCAACAGTAGGAAATTATCAAAAGGCAGGAAAAAGACCACACATAAGCATAATACAATCAATAATTGAAGCAAGGAAACTAGAACCTACAGTAACATTTAATATTAGAAGAGGAATGATAGTTGAAAAAGTATGAAAGGCAGAGTGTTAATTACTCTGTTGTTATAACTAATAAAATCGCGGCGTGCCGCAAGGGATAAGGAGAAAATAAATTATGTATAAAATTTGTAGCCTTTTTGCAGGTGTTGGAGGAATAGATTTAGGATTTTTAGAAACAAATAAATGTGAGATAGCATATGCTAATGAATTTGATAAATATGCAGTAGAAACTTATGAAAAAAACTTTGACAATAAAGTTGATTGTAGAGATATTCATGATGTTAAAGTAAATGACATACCAGATTTTGATATAATGGTTGGAGGATTTCCTTGTACTTCTTTTTCAGTAGCAGGATATAGAAAAGGATTTGATGATGATAGAACAGGAGATTTATTCTTTGAAATGGAAAGAATTTTTAAAGAAAGAAAACCGAGAGTAATATTTTTAGAAAATGTTAAAAACCTAGTAGGTCATGATAAAGGAAATACATTTAAAACTATAATTGATAGACTAAATGAAGCGGGATATAAAGATAAAATAAAGTGTCAAGTATTAAATGCTTGTGAATATGGTAATATACCACAAAATAGAGAAAGGATTTATATTGTAGCATTTAGAGACAAAGAAGATTTTGATAGATTTCAAATGCCAATGCCAACTACATTAGATAAAAATATAAAAGATGTTTTTAATTTTGATACAAAAGTTGATGATAAGTATTATTACACAGAAGGAAAATACAAAGGCAATATATATGAATTACTAACAGAAGAAATGGATGATGACAATACAGTATATCAATGGAGAAGAAAATATGTTAGAAAAAATCAAAGCAATTTAGTGCCAACACTTACAGCCAATATGGGAGAAGGTGGACACAATGTTCCATTAATAAAAACAAAATTCGGAATAAGAAAATTAACACCAATAGAATGTTTTTATGCCCAAGGTTACCCTAAATATTATAAATTACCTACAGATATGAGTGATGCAAGATTGTATAAACAAGCAGGAAATAGTGTTGTAGTACCAGTTATTAATAGAATTGCTGAAAATATAATGAAAGCATTGGAATAGAAGGAGGAAAGCTATGTTTGAACAAGGAATAGATTATTTATTTAATGAAGTATCATTGTATGCAAAAGAAAACTTTAATGTATTTGAATTAAAAAATAGTAAGTATGAATATAATAAAGAAGAACTTTTTAGATTTTTATATTATATTGGAATAAGTCAAGAAAAATTAATTACATATTGTCATAAGTGCAAAAAGGAGTTTCCTTTTGATATACAACGTAAATTATTTGAATTTGATAGAGGTATTACAGATGGACAAGCATATATTCAAGTTACGCAAAAAAGTGGAGAATCAGGAGTTGGAAGAATTTATATACTGGATGGTGGTTTTGGGGGATTACAACCACCATATGACAAAGATGATTTAATCAATAATAAAATATGGTATATAGAGTATTATTTTACTTGTACCAATAATAACAGACACAAGTATATGATGATGATATCGATAGAATTGAAAAATGGTAAATTTATAGTAAGAAAAATAGGACAAAATCCATCAATGTTGACAGTAAAAGGATTTGACTTTGATAAATATAAAAAGTTCCTAGATAAAATTAATGCATATGACGATTATAAAAAAGCAGATTTATGCAATTCAGATTACTTTTATGTAGGAGCATATGCATACTTAAGAAGAATTTTTGAAAAAATGATAAAATTCTATTTAGGAGATACTGAACTAAAAGATACCCATATGGATACAAAAATTGATGCAGTAAAAAATAATTTTGATCCAAGAGTTAATAAAATGTTAAAAAATCTCTATGGAATATTGAGTATAAGTATCCATGAATTAGATGAAGAGCAAAGCAAAGAATATTATACATATTTAAAAGCTGTAATAGATATGCAGTTAGAATATGTGAAATCAGAAGATGAAAAAGATAAACAGTCAAAAGATTTGGAAGGTATATTAAGTAAAATTGCAAACTTAGTAAAAAAATAAATATATAATAAATTTGTAAAACTAGAAGTTAGTAAAAACTAATTTCTAGTTATTTTTTTGCAATTTTCCTGAAATTTATACCTTTTGAACTTTTTGATGGCATATACATTATGAAAAAAGTTTAAGAAATTTTATAAAATTTACTCCTTTTTCATAAAATGGTGGCATATACCTAGTAGAGAAATTTAAAAATTTTTTCAAAAAAGTTTACATTTTGAATACCAATTTGGAAATTATCTATTAGAGGGACAAATTAGTAATAAAAATTTTTAAAATTAATAAACTTTAACAAATGATAAATGGAAAGGTATGTAAGGTTTGAAAGAAAAAAGTAAAGTTATAGATTATCTAATAAATACAAAAGATCCATATGCAATAAAAATGGATAATATGAATATAGAGATGACATATTCTGAAAACAATAAAAGTTTTAATGAATGTATGTTGAATATTTTAAAAGGAAAGATAGGAAAGTAAAATTGCTTCGCAATTTTGCAGTTCTGAAATTGTAACAAATAAATTTTAACAGTTTTAGTAAAAAAGCTGACATTTGTAATCGAACACGTTACAATATAGGCGAAAGGAGGAGTTTAATGGCAGGAAGAAAATCAAAGTATTCTTCTATTGAAAATAATAGTATAAAGCATAAAATGTGGTCAGTTGCACTATATATAAGGCTTTCACAAGAAGATGAAGATAATCGGCAAAGAAAAGCAAGAAAGTAATAGTGTAACAAGCCAAAAAACGCTACTAAACGAATTCATAGAAGAACATGATGATTTGATAGTTTATGATATTTATATAGATGATGGTTACACAGGAACAGATTTTAATAGACCTTCATTTCAAAGATTACTAGAAGATATGAGAAATGGAAATATTAACTGTGTTCTTGTAAAAGATTTATCAAGACTTGGAAGAAACTATATAGAAGTTGGAAATTATATAGAGCAAGTTTTTCCATTATTTAATATAAGATTTATTGCCATTAATGATTTTGTAGATAGTTTTAAAAATCCATCAAGCACAAATACAATATTAGTACCATTTAAAAACTTAATAAATGATGAATACTGCCGAGATACATCAATTAAGATAAGAACATCTTTAAATGGAAAAAAGAAAAAAGGAGAATTTATAGGTGCATTTCCATCTTATGGTTATATTAAAGACCCAAAAGATAAGCATAAGTTAATAATTGACAAAAGTGTTGCAAACATTATAAGAAATATATTTGATTGGAATGTAAATGAAGGACTAGGAAAAATAGCAATTTGCCATAGATTAAATGACTTAGGTATTTTGAATCCTACAGGACATAAGAAATTAGAATTAGGACAAAATTATAACAACTATAGAATACAAGATAATACATATACTTGGACACCTTCTACAGTACGAAATATTTTAAATAATGAAGTGTATATTGGCAATACTGTTCAGGGAAAAAGAAGAACGAAAAGCTACAAAGTACATAAAGTAGAACAAGTGCCAGAGGAAGAATGGGTAAGAGTAGAAAACACTCATAAAGCTATTATTGATAAAGAAATTTTTGAAAAAGCACAAGAATTAAGCAAAAGAGATACAAAGGTATCACAGAAGACTAAAGAGTTATCAATATGGGCAGGTTTTCTAAGATGTAACGATTGCAAAAGAGCAATGAACAAAAAAAGCAGTACCAATAAAAGTGGAAGTAAGTATGAATATTATATTTGTAGTACATACAGGAAAAAATCAAACAACTTATGCACAAAGCATTCTATTAAAGTGGAAAACTTAGAGAAAGCAGTCTTAAAAGCTATTAATTTTCATATTGATTTATTAATTGATACAGAAGAAATCGTGCAACAAATAAATGAAAGTATATATCAAAATATAAAAAACGAGAATATTGAGAATATGATAATTGCCAAACAAAATGAGATTTCCAAAATATCAAATTATAAGAGAACATTATATGAAGATTGGAAGAATGAAGATATTACAAGAGAAGAATATTTAGAATATAAACAAAAATATGAAAATGACATTGAAAGGCTAAAGAGAAATATAGAAAGGTTAGAAAACGAAAAACAAAAGTATGAAAGTCAAGGCATAAGTAGTAATGAATGGATAGAAAAATTTAAAGAGCAAAAAGGAATTTCAGAACTTTCACGAGATATAATTATGGAACTAATAGATTGTATATATGTAAAAGAAAATGGAGATATAAAAATAAAGTTTAAATTTGAAGATGAATTTAAGAGATGCTTAGAATACATAGAGAATAATAAAATAACACTAGAAAAACAAGTGGCAAATTTATAACTTTTGTGTTGTTATAATTAACCAAGGAGGAGGTGTAGCAGCACCATTAGGAGGCCAAATATTATCAGAAGTATTGCCATATCTAAAAGTACAACAAGGAAATCAAGAAGAAGTAGAATTAAGAAATGAAGTGACAATACCAAATGTAGTTGGAAAAAGTATAGCAGAAGCGGAAAAAGAATTAAAAAAATACAATTTACAAATGCAAATAAATAGTGATATAAGCGAAATAGATAAAAGTACTATTGTAACAAATCAAATGCCGCAAACAGGAATAACAGTGTATGAAAATAGCTACATATATCTTGATATATAGTAGAAGAATGAAGGGAGCAACTGATAGTGCTCCCTTCAATAAGATATACAAGATGTGAGATACTAAAATTGATACCAATATTCTATTTCTTGATTTTATATTTATAATCAGTAACAGTACCTTTAGATTTAATATGTACGCAAACTGTGTCTCCAGGATTAACGAGTGTGAATGTATCTTTTTTATATGGAATGGATTCACCAGAAGTAAGTATAATGGTCAATTGCTGAGGAATTTCTGTAAAAATATAATAAAATGTACCATCTGTAAAAAGTTTTAAACCAAATCCATATTTTTTCACAAGGCGAAAGGCACAAGTTTTTGATGATGCATTAGCAATCGCATGTACAGGTAGCGATGGTGACATAGATAAAGTAGAACGTGGCAATACGCAAGAAACAGAACCTAATGAGTTAGATGTTTCAGAGGATGCAGAATTTGTTTTAAGAATAAATTCCAAAGAATGTGCTTTTGCTCTAGCCGCCAAATTCTAATCAGCTGTTAGTAAGGTTGGCCTGATTTGTTTAGGCAAAATTAGCAAATACTGAAGTAAAATGTCATCTACATAATATTCCTTATACCCTGAGAAACTTGACAATAAAAATTTGTCAGGATTTTCCAATACTTTTTCAGTATATAGTCTAATATTATATGCCAACATTTTTTCATGTGAAGTAGCAAAAGACTTTTTATTTAAGTTCTTTTTATCATCCATTTCTCTTAAAGTGGAATGAATAAAGGTAACCTGAGTAGCAGTTTCAATAATATTTACAGTTTCATTATATCCTAATGCGCATGTATCAACTAAAATATTGTCAAAATTTGCATTTTCAGATGAAATAATGTTTGTATTTATATTATTCCGCTCTGCTTCAGCGGTGGTTCCTGATGTATCATGCATATCTGCAAGTTTAGCATTTTTATTCAACCAGCTATAATAATTTTTTGCTGTAGATTCTGCATAGCCCAGTTTTATAAAATATGCAATTGTTACTTCATCAGGAAAATCAGGAATTTCCTTTTGAATATCTTTGATAGTACCTCCTTTTAAAATAATGTGACCAATTTTTTTGTTCCGCATTTGTATACCTACCTTTCGTGTATTTTTTATGCTTTATATAGAAAAAGCATAAATCTAATAGTTATGTAAACGTTATACTACAAAAGTAAAAATATGTCAAAATTCGAAACCTAAATGTCAAAATACAAAAAATTTACAAAATATGTTTACATAACGTAAAAAAGTATGATATAATAAAAAATGGAAATAAAATCCAGAATAAGAAAATATCAGGAAAAATAGTTTACTAGAACTAAAAAAGGAGGAAAAATCTAGTGAAAGAAAAAATAAAAAATATGAACAATAAAGTTAAAAATCTATTAAAAGTAGGGGTAGTTTTAACTTTATTATTATTTATCACAATAATAGTCTATATTAACAATTCATTTACAATATTAGCAACATTACAAAAATACAATACATATGAGACAAATACAAATGCATCAAACGAATTGCCAGAAGAACAACTAAAAAGAGATAAACAAGCAAATTATTGTTATTTATCAGATATAGAGTATGTAAAAGATAAATCATCAGTAGGATGGGGAAGCATAACACTAGACAAAAACATAGATACAAATAAAAATAACGGATTGATAACATTAATTGTAGATGGAAAAAAGAAATCATTTTTAAAAGGAGTATTAGCACATGCAACATCAACATTAATATATGATATAAGTTCATATGATTATGATTATTTCACAACATATATAGGTTTAGACGAAAGCCAAGGAACAAAAGGAAATGGAATAAAATTTGCAATATATACATCAGTAGATGGAGAAAATTGGGATTTACATACACCTATGTCACCACCAGTAATGAAAGGAACAAGTGAAGCAATATTCATAAAAATAAATATAAAAGAAGCAAATTATATCAAGCTATATTGTCACAATAATGGTAATGATGGTTCAGACCATGCAGTTTATGCAGACGCAAAATTAATAAAAGAAGATTATATAGAAGATAATACAAATATACAATTTATAAAAACATTAGAAGAGTATGATGAAATAATAAAAAGACATGAAAGAGAAGAAATAACAGGAGAATACGAATTAGTTTTATTACAAAGAGAATTTGTAAAGAATGTTGGATATGAAATATTACAATCATTTACAAGATGTTATGACTCAAATAGAGAAACTGTAGAATGGTTAATGACAGATTTAGATACATTACGTTTATATATGATAGGTGGAAAACCAGACGGTGGAAGTTATATAGAATCATTAAGAATATTAAATAGATTATATCATACACACAAAGAAGATTTAGAAAATACAGAAGTAACAAAATATGGGACAGTGTTGGGAGAATTATACAAGAGGATGATGATAACACTTTCATTGACACATACAAGTAGGGTAGCATTATGGATGCAACCAGGAGCAGTAGAAAATCAATCAGATCCAGTAACAAGATATGAGATATATAAACAATTACATAAAGATGGAAAATTTGTAGTATCAGCAAGACAAGACCATACAAAATGGTTTGAAGAATTAAAAGTGGAAGAAATGCGTTATGTAATGAACAATATTATAGATGATGAAGAGATTTTATGGTTAAATGAATATACACAAAAGAGAATAGATGCACATCCAAATAAAGAAGAAATATATTTACAACCACATACATATATAGCATATGTATGGCCAAATTACGCAAATCCAGTATTCCATGATTTAGACAGAAAAGATTATTGGGATGAAAAATTCGAAGGAATATTTTCTAAATATGGAGTAACATATAGCACTGAAAGTAATAAAGTGTATAAAGTATGGATGAATTTAAGAAATGAATTTGGAACTGGAGCTGTATGTGGAGGTATATCAAAACTTGGTTCTAATATACGTGGAGTTCATGGAACACCATCATCTGTAATAAGTCAACCAGGGCATGCAGCATTAATTTATTATAGAAAACTTGCAGATGGTAGAGCATATTGGACAATAGATAATGACATAATTGGATGGGCGCAATCAGGAAAAACAGAAAGATTAGGAATAAGAATGCCTCTAGGATGGGGAAATGACAGCTATGTAAGTGGATGGGCCGCATCATATATTGTTTTAGCACAAGAAGCATTAAATGACTTTGATAATTATGAAAAATCTGAAGAGATTATTATGCTTGCAGACGTATATAAAAATAATTCAGAAAAAGTTGAAGAAATATATAGAGAAGCAATAAGAGTAGAACATAGAAATATAGATGCATGGTATGGGCTAATAAAGTTATATAAAGAAAGTGAAACAAAAACAGAAAATGATTTCTATAATTTAGCAGAAGAATTATCAGAAAACTTAAAATATTATCCATTACCAATGTATAATTTATTAAATTTAATAAAACAAGAATTAACAAGTACACAATATCCATTTAAATTTACTCTTTTACAAACACGTGTATTACAAGAAGGAACTACATTATCTGATGATAAAGAAGTAGTGCAACCAAGTATAACTAGAACAGTAGCTAAATTTTTATTAGGTCAAACAGATACAAGTCTTGCAACATTTTCTTTTGATGGAGAAGATGCAGGAAAGATAGTATTATCAAATAGATATAATAATACAGGAATACGTTGGGATTATAGCATAGATGGAAAGAAGACATGGAAAGAAGTTTCATTTTCAGCAGATGAAGAACATAAATTACTTCTATCAGAAGAACAATTAGATAGTATAACATCTGAAAATGATATATATGTCCATATAATAGGAACAAATTATGAAGAGAAGAATCTGTATAAAATAGATATATTAGAGCAACCAGCTCCAAGTATAATATATAATAATGATTTAGAAAATAAGGTAATTGGAGCAACACCATCAATGGAATGGAAAATGGAAGGAAGTGATGTATGGACATCATTCAAGGATGAAGAGCCAGATTTAACTGGAGATAAAACTGTAGTTGTTAGAAATACGAAGACAGGAGTATATCTAACAAGTAGCGAAAAAACATTAGCATATACAACAGATATAGTAAATAAAAAAAGAAAATATATTTCAATTTCACATTTATCTTTACATGGAGTATCTAGTGAAGCTACAGAACATGATAAATATGCTAAATATGCAATTGATGGTAATATGAATACAGGATGGCATTCTGCTTGGAATGGTTCAGACACACAAAGATATATTATTATAAAATTAGATGAACCTAAATATTTAACAGCATTAGATTATAATCCAGGTCCTGGAGGAAATGGTGGAGTATTAAACGCAAACATTTTAGTAAGTGTAGATGGTGAAAATTGGATAGAAGTAGTAGAACAAACGAATTGGGCAAATAATTCAAAGACAAAAACAATAGATTTTGATGAACCAGTAGAAGCACAATATATAAAGTTAATAGGAAAAAGATGTGCTTCAACAAATGGAAAAAGTTATATGATATCAGCAATGATAAATCTATATGAAGATACAACAATACAGAAGACAGAACCAGAAAATCCAGAACAGCCAATAGACCCAGAGAATCCAGATAAACCAGTAGACCCAGAACAACCAATAGACCCAGAGAATCCAGATAAACCAGTAGACCAAGAACAGCCAATAGACCCAGAGAATCCAGATAAACCAGTAGACCCAGAACAACCAATAGACCCAGAGAATCCAGACAAACCAGTAGACCCAGAACAACCAACAGACCCAGAGAATCCAGATAAACCAGTAAACCCAGAACAACCAACAGACCCAGAAAATCCAGAACAACCAGAAAGTATTACATCTAAAAAGTATAGGATAGAAGAAAAGTATATTTATAGAATTGCAGATAAAACAACAATAACAGACTTCAAAGAAAATGTGGATACAAAACAAGAAATGATATTTACAAATAAAGACGGAGAAATATTAGGTGAAGAAGACACAATAGCAACAGGAACACGACTAAGAGCAGGTAAAACCTTGGAATATACTCTTATAGTATCAGGTGATATTGACAAAAATGGAAAGATAACAATAACTGATTTAGCTAAAATGAAGTTACATCTTATTAAAAAAGAACTATTAACAGGAGATAGCTTAAAAGCAGCAGATTTTGATGGAAACGGAGCGGTAACTATAACAGATTTAGTACAACTAAAATTAAAAATGATAGTTAAAAATAAATAGTGATATAAAGACAACATAAACTCTAATATTATATAAAAGATGCTTATGAAAATGTATAAGCATCTTTTATACATATACAATGTTATATAATAATTTATAGTCAATTAAGACATAATAATTTAACTAAAAAGGCAAAAAGTTCGAAAAATAGTACATACAACTTGAAATTAACATAATAACATGATATAATAGAAAAAGTTTGCGAGAAAGCATCGCAATAGGCATATTAATTCTGCTAATAACAGTAAAAAAGGAGAGAGCAAAATGGGAAAGACAGACAAAGAAGAAAAGCGGAGAATGAAGAAAGAAAGAAGAGAGGAGAAAAAGAAACAGAAACAGAAACAGAGAAAAACATTTGTACAAGAGTATGAAGAAATAAGTCAATCACTACATAAGGTAAAGTTTATACTTATATTTGTAGTTATAACAATGTTAGCTTTTACATCAGTTATGTACAAAAGAAGTGTAATGAAAAACGGTGATGCGCCTTATAATTATTCAGAAGAACCATACGAAAAAATAAAAGAAGTACTTGAGGGAACAACAGGAGACAGTACAGAAAAAGTGGACGATGAAGAATTTATAGCGTGCCTTACGGAAGAGGCGGGTCTAGACATCAAAAGTTTTCGAGAGTATGTAACCGACTATGAAGTACGTTCTGAAGGCGAAAATACAATATTAACAGCTTGGATAAAAAATGGATCATTCATAGCAAAAGTAATTATCACAATAGATAAAGACTATCATGTGATAGATACAAAAAGGAATTTTGACAATGCAAATGAGCATAAAGACAGGTTCTATGATTCGCTATATGTTGATTCAATCATATTCGGAGCTATTTTAGCTGGGGTAGTCAACATACTTATATGGAAGGTATTAAAATTTACAGTATGGATAGTAAAAAAATGCACAGATAAACGTAAATTAAAAAACTCAATAGAAAAAAATATGAGTGAAGAGAGTACAAATAAAGAAGAAATAGATACAATGTAAGAAAAAATATCCAATACAAATTCTTGATAATTCACGCAACAACTTAATCTCCGAGCTTCTAGCACATTGTGATTGAAGCTTCACACAGAAGAAAACCGTATAATCAAACAGATTATACGGTTATCGTAATTTAGAGATATTAATAACAAAAGTAATGACCACTTGGCATTGCTTTCCAAATTCCTGTGCCCTGTTCAAAGAGAGCTTGAAAAACTACATAGTCAGGCATTTCTGTATCAACATGTCCTCTTAAATAAGATTCAACTTGTTCAATAACTTCTTGTGAAGGAGTATTATTGATAGAACCATTTATAACAGGAGCATATTGTTCAGGAGAATAAACGACATCATAGATATTATTAGGAAAACGGTTACTTGCAATACGATTTTCAATTACATTTGCGACATAGCAACGTTCCATAAAAGTACATTTGTCAATACCTGCTTCTGCATATACTATGTGACACATAAGATTAAAGTATTCTTCAAAGAGTTCATCTGCAACCCTTTGGGCTTCTGTATGAAGTGCATAAAGTTCTTTTTCTTTGTTGGAGATTTTCTGTTTCTTTTCTAATATAGAATTATATTTTACTTCGAAAATTTCCATAAATTTAATATAGTTTTCTTGATATAAGTTAGAAAATTTAGGAATTTTAGATAGTAGACTTAAATATAAAGTATATTGTTCTTCAAATAAAGAAATCTCCTTTTGAATTTCTGATAAATTCTTTTTATATATGTCAAAATTTTCATGTAATAAGTTAAAATATAAATTTGCCTTACTACATACAGGTGCATTGGTAACTTCATCATAAAGTCCTGTAATCTCATCAGCTAGTTGTAAATTACTAGCAATATTATTATAAATTTCATAATAATTGTCTTCTAAAGTTTGTAGTTCATATTCAGTTGGAACAGTAAGTTTATAAGCGGTAATAGTAAATTTCTCTTCAGTAGTATCTAATAAATTTTCATCTGCAAAAATGTTAAAATTGAAAATAAACTTAGAAATTATTACAATGATAACTAAAAAAATTACAAAGTATATAGAATATATTAAATATACTAAATTAATATGTTTCCGCTTTATAGCCATTAATTTAAATATCTCCTTTCAAATTTGCATGCCTAATATTATACCATAAATTATAAATATATGTCAACTAAAGAAACATAAAATTTAAAACTAATATAAAATTTGAAAGCTATTGACTAGCTATTGTTCTATTTTTTTACGAGTATTTTGATGATACATATTTATCATATTAAAAAATTGTACGAAAAAGTTAAATTTCGTACAATTTTTAAAAAACTTCTGTAACTTCACTATTTCCAATTTGATTATTATTTTTTGAATTTGTAGAATTAGGAATATCAAAATTAGCGCTTTCAATAAAAGAATGCAAAAATGAATTTATTGAATTAGTATTTTCTATTACTTTCTTCTCAATAGAAGAATACTTTTCATTAAATTTATCTATGGATAGGTATAAATCATCTTGCGAATCATCAGTTGATTCTACAGAACCTTTATTTGTATTATTATAAATAGAACTTTGTAAATCAGCTAAATACAATTCTATTTTATTAATTTTATTTATATTAAATTCTGACAAATTAAGGGAAACCTTAAGATTTTCTAAAAGTTCAAATAAAATAGAAACATTATCGACATTAACAACTTGGTCTATCGCAGCTGAAATTTTATCCATACATACAAGTAAAGTTTTTCTTTTTTGCTTTTGCATTGCCAAAAGTTCGTTTAAAAAATTTCTTTTAGAAATACATTGTTTAAGTAAATAATTATTACTATCAGCTTGATTATAAAATATCATAGTTTATATATCCTCCTTTTAATGTAAAATATTTATATCATATATGAGAATATTTGTCTACGTTTTATAAATAATAATATCGAAAAGAAAAAACAAAATAGATGAAAGGATTATTTCTGAATTTTACCACAAGCAATCTTTGTGCCAGAGTTTCCGACTAGGTTGAGTAGTAAAATCATCAGGTAATTCGTGGATAATAATAACTTTACCTAATATATCTTTAATTTTAAATTTATCTATTAAAACACTCATATAGGAATAACCATTATTTTCAATTAATGGTGGTAAATCACCAATATGAAAAGGATGAGGACAGTAAGTAGGATTCAAGTGAGATTTGGAATTTGCAAATTCATCATTTGAATTTCCACTACACGAAGTACCTTCATGTATATGGAAACCAAAGAATCTACCTATACAATTATTATTTGATTGGGGTAATCCATTTATCTTTGCCGTAACCAATATACCATTTTTTACTTCTCTAAAATAAACAGTGCCATCTATTCCAGGATATTTTCTACCACCTTTTATATGTGCTTTTGCACTATTAAAAATATTTGTTAACATAACAACACCTCTAAGATATTATATTCAAAATTGATATATTGTTGTTTCACAATAATATATAGAAAATTCAAAATTTAATAAAAGTGATAAAACAAAAAATAATATTAAAGATTTTAAGAAAAAATATTGCAATTAATGTGCAATTTCAACAAAAAATACGATATTAATAAAAATTTGACGAGTTAATGTAAATATGCTAAAATAAAAATGTAAATACAATAGAAAAGGAGAAATGAGAGGAAATGAAAAAAATATTGTCATTAAGTATAATCTTAATAATAATAAGTATAGTAAGTAGCGTATATGCTAGCTCCCCTTGCGAAATAAAATTACAGACAGAAAAAGATGAATTCAACATAAATGATGAATTTGTAGTAAATGTTGATTTATCAAATATACAAGATGAAAAAGGAATATTTGGAATAAGTGCTGTATTAGATTATAGTAGAGAAAGTTTAGAATATATAAGTATGGAAAGCCAAAATGGTTGGGAGAAACCTTCATATCATGATGAAAGTGGAATAATAATACTATTAAGAGAAGAAGAATATACAAAAGAAAATCAAACATTCCTAAAAATAAGATTTAAAGTAAAAGAAGGAAGTAAACAAAACTCAGAGATTACTTTAAAAGATATTGTAGTATCAACAGGGGAAGATATTACTATAGAAAATGTAAGTAAAACAATTGTAATAAGAGAAGAAATACCAACAACACCTGTGCAAAATCCAAGTAAGGATAATCAATCAGAAGAGACTAATACTAGTAATTTAAGTACACCAAGAGATAATGCAGAACAAAAATTACCAAAGACAGGTGTAAGCAATGTCACTTTAATTTTATGTATAGGGTTAGTTGTATTAATAGCGATTGGATTATCAATAAAAGTAAAGATTATTGATAAAGATATATAAAAGCAAAGATATAAAAAAGAAAAATGAAGAATAGTCAGAAAATGTTAAATATTTTAGCTATTCTTCATTTTAATGTAATAAAAAGATTTAAAATGTATATTTATGTAAATAAATAATAAAATATTTGACAAATGTATTGTAATTTATGTAAATTTATGGTAAAATGAAGAGTAGATATGTAAAAAAGATAGCAATGAATAATATAGTTTATATTATTATTTCAATAAATAAAAGTGAGAGGAGAAAAAAATGAAACAAGAACCTACAAATTTAGAAATAATAGAAAAAGAGATGCAAGAAGAATTAAAGCCGATAATAGCGGAATTTTATAAGAAAAAAAAAGAAATCAATGGAGAAATAGTAACAAATAATTTTGAATTACAAGAAAAAATAGAAGAAATGAAAAATTCCACAATATCATTTACAATAAATAGTAATGATGGAAGCAGAAGTACCCGAACAATATCACCAGAAATGCAAAAGATTTTCATGGAGACTATGATAGAAAGAGAAAAAGCAGAAAAAGAAAAAAGGGAAGAAGAACTAAATAAACAAAGAGAAGAAATAGAAAAAGAAACAAACAAAAAATGTAAAGATGTTGTAGAGAAGTTCAAAGGAAAATTAGAAGAAAAAATAGATGCTGAAAAAGAAAAATTAGAAAATATATTAAATGATATGAAAAGAAGCAATGCTGAAATGAAAGATATAAAAAATGCAATATCAGGGTTAGGACCAAGACCAGAGAGTAGGATATTTACTTTATTAAATGCTGAAAGAGGAACAATTATACGAAAAAAACAAGAAATGAATAAAGAAAAAAATGCAATATCAAAAAATATAGAAGTAGCACAATTAGAACTAGATGATTTTAATGCTAAATATGGAAACCTAAATTTTGAAAATGAAGCTTTAATAACTGATTTATTAAGTATATTATATGGGGAAAATGCAGATTATGAAGCTTTGATAGAAGGAGAAGAATGGGACTGGTATAATGAAATAGATAAGGAAAAAGAAACACAAAAACAAAGACTTTTAGCAGAAAAAAGAAGTCAAGCAGAAGAAATGAGAAGGAAAAAAGGAAGACAAAATCCATCAAAAGAAGGAGAACAAGAAGCAGGTCAAAATCCACCAAAAGCAACTGAACAAGGGGAAGGACAAAAACAACCAAAAGAAGGAGAACAAGGAAAAGGACAGCAATCACCAAAAACAGCTAAGCAAGAAGAAGGACAAAAACAACCAAAAGAAGAAGAACAAGGAAAAGGACAACAACCACAAAAAGTAGCTGAGCAAAAAAACACAAAAACAACGGAACAAAAATCATCAAAAGAACAAGAACCAAAAGGAGAGGGACTATCACAAAATGAAAAATCAGCTCCTAGAATGAAATATATTGCAGTAAAAGATACATATGTAATTGAGGGTAAACCAAATAGATATTTAGCGGTAAAAAGGAATATCTCCAATATTGACAAATTAGAAATAGCAAGAATTATGCAAGTAAGTAAAGAACAATTAGATTATGCAGATATTGGAGCACTTGTAGCATGGTTGGAATATGATGGTAAGTATAAAACTAATGAAGCATTTAATTATTTAAGAAGCATATCAAATCCAGAAATATCTGGGGAAAAAGTACAAAACATAGAGTATGATTTAATTAAAATAAACAAAAACAAAAATTTATCAAAAGCTGATAGAAGGAATATGTTGGAATGTATTAATTATGCACAAGAGTTCAAAATAGCAAATGTAAAAAAAGGACTTGGAATGAAAGTTAGAGAGAAATTTTCTAGTATAATTAATAGATTTAACAAAAATAGAATAGACGGAAAGAAAAAGTCAGGAGTAGAAATATTACCAGAAAGTATGAAAAATAAAAAGAGAAAAAATAAATTTAAACAAGAAATTGCAGTAACAAGCGCATATGATAAAATAAGTAAAGAAATTTCAGGCGCAGATATAGGACAGATAAATAACATACTTGATAAGGCAAAACAAGCTTTAAGAGAAGGAAAAATTTCAAAAACAGAATATAGTGGATTAGTATATAATGCAAATAATAAATTAAGTAATACAAATCCAAGTACAAAACAACCAGTAAAAGCTAGCAATGAACAAGGAGATAGATAAAACAAATAATAAAAACGCTATTTTAAATAGCGTTTTTATTAAGTGCAAATTTATAAAATTATATTTTCCGTAATATTTTAATACAATATATAAAAGAGACAAATTTCGACAAATTATTGAAGCTAGAAAAAAGTTCTGATATAATCGTAGTATAATATAATTAATAGCAAAGAAGAAAAAATAATATATAGTTTAACAAATATAATATGTCTTTGCTTATACAATGAAGAATGTCAAAAATGTCCCTATGACGCTGTTGCACAAATAAAAATTAATAGGAGGAATGATATGGAAGAAAAATGTATTGACAAAAAAGTAAAAGAAGAAACAAGAGAAATACTAAAAAAATATCCAAAGGACAAAAGTCAATTAATAGCAATATTAAATGATATACAAGAAAAATATGGATATATACCAAAACAAACTCAAATAGTAATATCAGAATATCTATCAATTCCAATGGCAGAAATCTATGGAGTAATAACATTTTATTCAAGATTTACATTAACACCAAAAGGAAAATATAACATATCAATATGTTTAGGAACGGCATGCTATGTAAAAGGATCACAAAAAATATTAGATAGAGCAAAAGAAATACTAAAAATAGAACCAGGAGAAGTAACAGAAGATGGTAGATTTTCAATAGACGAAGTAAGATGTGTTGGAGCATGTGGTTTAGCACCAGTATTTATGGTAAATGACGAAGTATATGGAAATGCAACAGTACAACAATTTGACAAGGTAATAGAAGAACTAATGAAAGAACAATAAAAAATTATGAACGTTAAGTTCATTTGTTAGGAGGGGCTATGAAAACAATTCAAGAGATAGAGAAAATAAGAAGTGAAAAAAGAGAAAAACTAGATTTAAGAGTAAATATAGAAGCAAAGACATATGAAAAACATATATTAGTATGTCGTGGAACAGGATGTACTTCATCAAAATCACCAGAAATAATGGAGCAATTTAGAAAAATTTTAAAAGAGAAGAACATAGAAAATGTTAGAGTTATAATGACAGGTTGTTTTGGGCTTTGTTCAAAAGGTCCTATTGTTATAATAAGACCAGAAGAAACATTTTACGCACATGTAAAACCAGAAGACTGTGAGGAAATTATTCAATCACATATATGTGAAGGAAAAAAAGTAGAAAGGCTATTATGTAAAGACATAAATGGAACTATAGTAAGCAAACTAGATGATTTAAATTTTTATAAAAAACAAAAAAGAATAGCACTTAAAAATTGTGGACTCATAGATCCAGAAAATATAGATGAATATATAGCATTTGATGGATATAAGGCATTAGAAGAAGTACTAACAAAAATGACATCAGAAGAAGTAATAGACGCAATCACAAAATCAGGATTAAGAGGACGTGGAGGAGCAGGATTTCCAACAGGGAAAAAGTGGAGTTTTGCCAAACAGGAAGAAAATGAACAAAAATATATTGTATGTAATGCAGATGAGGGAGATCCAGGAGCATTTATGGATAGAAGTATATTAGAGGGAGACCCACATTGTGTATTAGAAGCAATGGCAATAGCAGGATATGCAATAGGAGCAAATCAGGGATACATATATGTAAGAGCAGAATATCCAATAGCAGTAAACAGATTGAAAGTAGCAATAAAACAAGCAAGAGAATATGGATTACTAGGAAATGATATATTAGGAACAGGATTCAAATTTGATATAGACATTAGATTAGGAGCAGGAGCATTTGTATGTGGAGAAGAAACAGCATTACTAGAATCAATAGAAGGAAGAAGAGGTCAACCACGAGTGAAACCACCATATCCAGCAAGTTGTGGACTATTTGGAAAGCCAACAGTAATAAATAATGTAGAAACATTAGCAAATATAACAAAAATCATATTAAAAGGAGCAGAATGGTATTCAAGTATAGGAACAGAAAACTCAAAGGGAACAAAAGTCTTTGCCTTAGGAGGAAATGTAAATAATGTAGGACTAGTAGAAGTACCAATGGGAACAACACTAAGAGAAATAGTATATGACATAGGAGGCGGAATACCAAAAGGAAGGGAATTCAAAGCAGCACAAACAGGAGGACCATCAGGAGGATGTATACCAGCAGAACATTTAGACACACCAATAGATTATGAATCATTAACAAGAATAGGATCAATGATGGGATCAGGAGGACTAATAGTAATGGATGACACAAAGTGCATGGTAAATCTAGCAAAATTCTATTTAGAATTCACAGTAAAAGAAAGCTGCGGAAAATGTACACCATGCAGAATAGGGACAAAAAGAATGTTAGAGATACTAGAAAAGTTATGTTCAGGAGAAGGAACAGAATATGACATATATAGACTAGAGAAATTAGCAGAAAACATAAAAAAAGCAAGTGTATGTGGACTAGGGCAAAGTGCGCCAAACCCAGTAATAAGCACATTAAAATATTTCAGAGAAGAATTCAAGCAACATGCAAAAGAAAAAGAATGTAAAACCAATGAATGCAAAGCACTATCAAAAATAACAATTGACGAAGAGAAATGCAAAGGATGTGGAATATGCCAGAAACATTGTCCAGTAGAAGCAATAGAAGGAAAAGAAAGAGAAAAAAGAAAAATAAACCAAGACAAATGCATAAAATGCGGAACATGTTTAGCGAACTGCCCATTCAAAGCTATTAAGTAAGCCGTTCGAAAGCGGAGCTTGAGTTACGGATTACTTATGCAATCGACGAAGGAGATTGTAAACATATAAACGCCGTTCGAAAGTGAGACTTGAGTTACAGATTACTTATGCAATTGACGAAGGAGATTGTAAACATATAACGCCGTTCGAAAGCGGAGCTTGAGTTACGGATTACTTATGCAATCGACGAAGGAGATTGTAAACATATAAACGCCGTTCGAAAGTGAGACTTGAGTTACAGATTACTTATGCAATTGACGAAGGAGATTGTAAACACATAAATGCCGTTCAAAAGCAAGAGGTAACTAAAAAAGGAAAGGAAAAAGAAATATGAATGAAAAAGAAAACCTAGTCACCCTAACAATAGATGGAATAGAAGTAAAAACAAAAAAAGGAACAACAATATTACAAGCAGCAAAAGAAGTAGGAATAGACATACCAACACTATGCTTTTTAAAAGATATAAATGAAGTAGGAGACTGTAGAATGTGCATAGTAGAAGTAGAAGGAAGAAAAGGATTTGCAACATCATGTATACAAACAGTAGAAGAAGGAATGATAGTACACACACATACACCAAATGTATTAGAAGCAAGACATGTAATATTAGACTTAATAATATCAAACCATGCAAAAGACTGCCTAACATGTACAAGATCAGGAAATTGCGAATTACAAGCACTAGCAACAAAATTCAATGTATTAGACATAGAATTTCCAGGAGAAATGGTAAAACACAAAATAGACGATAAATCACCATCAATAGTAAGAGACTTTAATAAATGCATACTATGTAGAAGGTGTATAGCAACATGTAAAAATGTACAAGAGATAGGAGCAATAGACTGTATAGAAAGAGGATTCGAATCATGCATATCAACAACATATGACCATAGCCTAAATGATGTAGACTGTACATTTTGTGGGCAATGTATAGAAGCATGTCCAACAGGAGCATTACATGAAAAAGAATCAATAAATGATGTATGGGTAAAAATAAAAGACCCAGAAGCATATGTAGTAGTACAAACAGCACCAGCGGTCAGAGTAGCATTAGGAGAAGAATTCGGAATGAAAATAGGAACAAATGTAACAGGAAAAATGGTAACAGCACTAAAAAGAATAGGATTTAATAAAATATTTGACACAAATACAAGTGCAGACTTAACAATAATGGAAGAAGCGAATGAATTTGTAGAAAGAATACAAAATGGAGGAGTACTACCAATGATAACATCATGCAGTCCAGGATGGGTAAGGTTTGCAGAAAAGAACTATGGAGACCAACTAGAACATTTATCAAGTTGTAAATCACCACATCAAATGTATGGAGCAATAATAAAATCATATTTCGCAGAAAAATATGGAATAGACAGAAAAAAGATATGTACAGTATCAGTCATGCCATGTATAGCAAAAAAATATGAATGCACAAGACCAGAAATGGAAGTAGATAGAGTACGAGATGTAGACTATGTAATAACAACAAGAGAACTAGCAAGAATGATAAAACAAGCAAATATAGACTTTGTAGAATTAGAAGACAGCCAATTTGATAATCCAATGGGAGAAGCAAGTGGAGCAGGAGCAATATTCGGAACTACAGGAGGAGTAATGGAAGCGGCAATAAGGACAGCAGTAGACACATTAGAAAATAGAAATGTAGACAAAATAGAATATCATGAAGTTAGAGGAGAAAAAGGAATAAAAGAAGCAACATTAAAAGTAGCAGGGAAAGAAGTAAAAATAGCAGTAGCAAGTGGATTAGCAAATGCACGAAAGCTAATGGAACAAATAAAAGAAGGAAAATCACCATATCACTTCATAGAAATAATGGCATGCCCAGGAGGATGTGTAATGGGAGGAGGACAGCCAATAAAAAGTGCAAAGATACGAGCAACATATGATGTCAGAAAATTAAGAGCAGATGCAATATATACAATAGATGAAAAAAGCAAAATCAGAAAATCTCATGAAAATCCTATAATGAAACAATTATATAATGAGTTTTTAGAAAAACCAGGAAGTCATGTAGCACATAAATATTTACATACTACTTATGGTGCTAAACCTAAATATTGTGTCAGTGGGGACGTTCCTTATGACACAAAAAACTAGAAAGAACTGAATACTAAGATAAATGAAGCAAATTAATTTTGAAGTGAACTTAAATATGTTCACTTCATTTTATTGGTACGACAGGCATGTCGTTTAGCTAATCGGTGGAAATCCATTACTAAGCAATATAATGTTAAATGAACTAGATAAAGAATTAGATGAAAGAGAGTTAAACTTTGTAAGATATGCAAATGATTGTATAATATTTGTAAGAAGTGAAAAAGCAGCATACCAAGTATTAATATCCGTAACTAAATTTATTGAGAAGAAATTAGGATTAAAAGCAAGGTATCTTAATAAAAAGAAATTCCAAAGAGCAATAAAAAAGTTAATAAATCAAAATAAAAGTATGTTATTTCTACTCGATTTTCCATGGTATTTAAGCTATCATACTTTAAATAAAATAGATGTAATAAAAAAGATAACAAAATGTAACAAAACATAAGAAATATATTTCCGTAGCTAAATATAGAACATGGTGAAAACTACAAAAATACTGTTATTGACAATAAAATAGAAAGAAACTAAAATTAATTATGTATAGATGGTATACATATAAAAGTTTATAGTAAGGGGAATTATATATGAAAAATAAACAAGTTGGTCCATATGGACAAAGAAAGATACTAATAATGCAAATAGTAATAATATTAGTTTTAATTTCATTTTTAAAAAAATCAGGAACAATCAAAAAAATTCCATCAGGAAGTACAGAATATACAAAGTCAAACAATATATATGACTTTGTAAGAAATGTAATGGAATGGACCATGTCAGTAGTTTTAGAATCAAATAGAAACTTACAAGGTGGACATTATTGGGGTAAAGGAGAAGATATACAATATGAAACATATAATGAAGCCCTAAGCCCTCATAGTTCAGACTTTAAAATGGGTTCTAGAGCAACATTGTACATAAAATAACTTAAATTATAAAAAGGAATGATAGTAAATATGAAAAAAATTAAAAGCAAAATAATGATTATTATAGGAATAATGATATTAAGTATTTTAGTAATACTACTATCTGTCAATATGATAGTACAAAAAAACAATGAAACGATATTGCCAGAAATAGCAAAATCATTAAAATATAATCAAGTTAAAGCAGGAGATGAAAACACACAAAGCGAATATATAAAATTTGACGCATTCTTTTTAAAAGATATAGATGGAGATGGAAATGCAGATGCAATAAGAGGAACATGCAATGAAATAGGAAAAGAAGACACATTATATATGGAATTAAAAGTATTATCAAATGGATATTTTAAAGATGGAACAATAACAGTAAATGGGTCAAACTTTTACTTAAATACTACACTTATAAAAGATGGAATAATAGCAGACAATTATATTTCCAAAAATACAAGCATCATAAACTTAGACAATATACAAAATGGAGTACAAAAGTTAATAACAGGTATTATAAGAAGTGGTAATTATTCAAATAAAGGAACAATAGTAGAAGCAATAAGAGGCAATGTAAATAATTATAGTAAGGTAAATAGTATAACAATAACAGGAACACATGTATCAGAGGACAATGTAGAAACAAAAATAAATAAAACAGTAAATTTTGAAGTAGACTGGTATGGAACAGCACATACAGAAATAGATACAAGAGAGTCAATGGTAGTAGAAAATAACGTAGAAATAAACGAAGGAAAACAAGAAATTAAATTATCTTTTGATATAAGAACAACAGAAAATGTAGAAAAATTATTATTAAAATCATCAAATATAAGTGGCGTAATTCCAGACTTAAATGGATATAGCGCTAAAGATGTTATAGTAACAGGCTCAAATATAACATCTGTATATGATAAAGAAGCAAAACAGTTTAGAGCTAAAAGAGAAGCAAGTACGAATGATAATGGATTTATAACCAAAAATGCATATACAGATATGACATTGTACGAAACATATAATGAATATATGATAAGTATAGTATATCCAATTGAAGCGTATCAAAATCAAGAAGAAGGCTTAATAGAATTATATATACCTATTCAAGCATATTATGAAGCATACAATAATCCAAATGAAGAATTTGATAATCCATATATATCAAATATAGCAAAAACTGTAGTTATAGGTAAGTGGAGAAAAAGTGCTGTAGGAGATGCTGGATTTGATGTAAGAATAGGACAATATGTATATAATGCAGATTATAATAAGGAAAAGTATGTAGTATCAAAAGGCAAACCATATAGACTATATGAAGGAATGAAAGAGGAGACAGAAGATAGATATACAGTAAGGTGGAATGTCTATACTGGAACAATAGATGGAACAAAAGGTTTAATAATGAAAGAAAACCAAAATGAAGAAGATAAAAAGACAGATATATTTATAAAAACAGATTCAACATCACAACAAATGGGAGACTTAACAAAAAATGTAGGAATATATTTTAGTAATCCAGAAGTAATATTAGGAACAGAGGGATGGATAAAAATATACAATGATGAGACAAATGAATTACTAGTAACATTTACAAAAGGTAATTGGAGAGAATATAATTCAACTAATCCATACTATTATAAGGAAAGTGTAAAACATATTAGAATACAAACAAGTGCAGTATATCAAAAGCAAAATATAGCAATAACTAATATAAAAGAAATAGATAATCAATCTCTATATAACACTTATACATTAGAAGAATTTGAAAATTTACAATATATAAAAAGTAGATTAACTTTATACATAGGAGATTCATTATGGACACAAGAAGCACATATAGCAAATTATGAATCACCATATTCAAATGTAACAATGTACATAAATGAAAATAATATAGCAACACAATCAGAGTATGAGAGAAGAATAATAACATTATCAACAGATAGTAGATATAATGAACAAAAATGGATAAATGGAACATTTTTAATAAGATTTCCAGACCATATAATTGGAGTTAATATAAATCATATAACAATAAATAATAATGATGTAGATATTATAGGATATAATGTATACAAAGAGGAAGCAAATTACTATATAAAAATCCTAACAGAAAATGAGAAAGAGTCAACATATAATATAGCAATTGATTGTAATATTATTCCAGACTCAAGAGTTACTACTATAAATGAAGCAATAGAATTATATGCATCAAATGAACAAGCATTTAGATATCATACATCAAAAAAAGATATTTATGATGTAAATGCAAATTTGAATGTAGTAGAAAATGTAAATTATAATACAGTAACATTAAGTTTAATTTCACCAAGTTCATTGTTAACAAGTCAAGCATCAAACAATGATGGCATAAATCAAGATAAAGTAATAGCGCCAAATGTTGCAAATATAGAAAAAAATAAGAGAACAGCGACAATCGAAGTAAATATTACAAATAATTATTCCAGTGAAATAAGTGATGTAGTAATTCAAGGTGTTATACCATTTCAAGGCAATAGAAGTGTATTAACAGGAAAAGACTTAGATTCACAATATACAGTAAATTTAGATAGTAATGGCATTATAGTACCAGATGCATTAAAAGGATATGCAAAAGTATATTATTCAATTAATGAAATGCCAACAAGGAATTTACAAGATGAAACAAATGGATGGGAACTTGCAGAAAATGTAGAAAATTGGAATGAAATAAAAACATATATAATCGTTTTAGAAAATTATGAATTGCAAAAAGGAGAAAGCCAAACATTTACATATAAAATAAATATACCAGAAGGCATAGACTATAACAAAGTATCATATAGTCAACATGGAATATACTTTTCACTAAATACAACAGAAGGAAAATATGCTACAGTAACAGATGCATCCAAATTAGGATTTATGATTGCAAAGCAATATGATTTAGAAATAGAAAAGTATCAAAGAAGTACAGACAAGAAAATATCACAAGTAACATTTAAAGTCCTAGAGGATGGAAAAGAAGAAGGGATAATAGCAGCAACAAATGCTGAAGGTAAACTGCTAATTTCAGGATTATATGTAGATAGAATTTATACTATTCAAGAAATAAAAACAGTAGCAGATTATGAATTAACAAAAAATGTAATTAGATTTTATGGATATACAACAGAAGAAGGAGAATTAAAAGTAAAATATAAAAATGAAGATGGAACAGATACAGATACAAAACCAAGCATAGTAAGAAAATTAGATATCATAAAAGAAACAAACCATAAAGTACAAATAGCAATAGACAATAAAGTAAAAGCAAAATTAAAAATAATAAAGACATCAGATGGAGAAGCAATAAAAAATATAAAATTCAAAATAAATGGTAAAGACAAAGAAAATATGATATTAACAACAGATACAAACGGTCAAATTAATGCATCAGGAGTATATGTAGATGAAGTATATACTGTAGAAGAAATAAGTGCAATAGGATATTATTTAATAAAAGATAAAATATCATTTAAAATTACAAGAGAAACAACAGGATTTAATTTAGAGATATTATCAGGTCAAAATGTAATAAAAAGTAGTAGAATAATAGTCATTGATGAAATACCAACAATAGAAATAGAGATAGAGAATGAGAAGATTCCAACATATAACTTACAGGTTACAAAATATGCAAAAAATGAAGAGACAAAACTAGCAGGAGCACAATACAAAATATTTGGACAAGATTTACCAGAACAGGGAAGAACATTGACAACAGATGAAAATGGAATTATACAAATAGAAGGACTATATGAATATGTAGAAGAAAATGGAAAAGCTAAAGGAGAAATAACAGGAGAATACATAATAAAAGAAATATATGCACCAGAAGGATATGCATTAGATAGTAATGAAATAAAATTCAAATGTAAAAGAAACGCGTCAGGTCTCTTAGAAATAGACATTTTAGAGGGAGAAGAACAAATAAGGAAGATAAATACAACAGATACACAAACAGGAGAAACCATATTAGTTAAAGATTTACAAATAAACAATGCAGAAACATCTTCTCCAACATTAATATTTTCATTAGAAGATCCACCAATATTTGAATTAACTAAAATAGATGAAATAACACAGAAAGCATTACCAAATGCAAAATTTGTAGTATATTCACTAGATGAGAACAGAAACGCAACACCTGCTAAAGATATAAATGGAGAAAACATAGGAACATTAGTAACAGATACACAAAGCAATATAAATGGGTTATATGTAGTAATGACAAATGAATTAGGAAAATTATCATTAAATTTAGCACAAGGATTATATAAAATAGTGGAAGTAGAAGCACCAGAAGGATATGAATTACCAGAAAAAGAAGAAGACAGAACTCATTATTTTGGAATAGAAAGTTCAAAAGCAGAAGAAACTACATTTAAACCAGAATGGATTAATTTAGTACAAGGAGAAAAATTCAATGAGATAAATTCAACCTATCCAACAGAGGATGGAGGAATAATAGCAGTAGGAAGTATATATAATCAAGTAGATTTAAATAATGATGGAGAGATGGATTTAGAATCAGAAGGAAAAAAAGATGGTTTAGTAGTAAAATATAATAGAAATGGAGAAATTGAATGGTTTAAAAAAATTGGTGGAAGCGAAGATGATGTATTCACAAAAGTAATTCAAACTTCTGATTATGGATATGCAATTGTTGGATATATTTCGAGTCCAAAAATAAATATAGACAATAATATAAAAACCAATGGAGAAGCTGATGGATATATAATAAAATTAGATGTGAATGGAAATTATCAATGGAGTAATGCAATAGGAGGAGGATTAGAAGATAGTATATATTCTGTTATAGAAGATGAAAGTCAGAATTTAATAGTAGTAGGATATGGATATAGTACAACAATAAAAATAACAGACAATGTATCAATAGCAAATGGTACTTATATATGTCCAGTAGGATTTGTAATTTCTTTAAAAAACAATGGAACATATAATTGGCATCAAAGTATAAGACTTATAATTAAATATCAAGCAGTAAATGATATAAGAGTAGTAGATATAGCAGAAACAACAAATGGATATATTGTTGCAGCAAATTTTATAGGAACAGCATATTTGGAAGAAACAAAATCAGTGCAAGTTGCATCTAAAGGAAAGCAAGATGGAGTTTTAATAGAATATGATAAAACAGGAAATTATATAAGACATAAAATAATAGCAGGAACAGAAAATGATGAATTATTAGGAGTAATAAAAACATCAGATAATAAGGTATTAGTATATGGAAGTACAGCATCATCAAATGTAAAATTAGATACAGATGTAAGTATAAGTACAAAGGGAATGTATGATAGCTTTATAATTAAATATACAGAAGAGGGAGAATACATATCAAACTATACATTTGGAGGAGATAATGATGATGTAATAGAACAAATAATAGAAACACAAGATGAAGGTTTTCTAGTTGGAGGATGGACCCTTTCTAATGAGATAAATATAAATAATCATACATTAATTGGTACATATATGATGAAATTAGATAAAAACTTTAATATAGAATATGTTGATAATATAAATGGAAGCAATTATGATATGATAAAAACGGTTGCAGAATTAAAAAGTGGAGGATATATTGCAGCAGGTAAAGGAGACTCAACAAGTGTAACTATAAATAAAGGAGAAGACACAATTAGCTTTTCTCAATATCCATATTTTGATGGATTTATTATAAAATATAGTAATGTAGTAACAAAACAAGAGATACCATTAGCAAAAAATTTTACAATAAAAAACAATCTAAAAAAATACAAAATAACAACAGAAAATAAAACAAAAGACGAAAATGGAAAATATATGGGAGGAACTATAACAGGCTTATATGGAGTATTTGATAATACAATATATTCAGAAGTACATGGAATAAAATATGTAGAGGAAGTTGAACATGGTAAAAATAGTATAAACCAAATAGTAATAGCACCAGAAAGTGGTTATAAAATACTATATATAAAAATAAATAATGAAAATTATCAATTTACACAAGATAGAAATGGAGTAGTTAAGATACCAATATTTGAAGAAATAGCAGAAGATAAACACATAACAGTTGAATTCAGTAATAAAGTATCAACAATAACTATAAATCATTATTTGTGGACAAAAGAAACTGGAACTACAACAACACAAATAGAAGGTACAAGTAGTGAAAATTATATAGGTCAAATAGGAGACAAATATGTAGCATTACCAAAAACAGATGTACAATATGAAATAATAACAAATGCAGATTACTATGGAGCAAATAATATACCAGAAGAATTAGATGCAGAAGCATACTACATTCCATCAAATGCAAATGGAAGTTATACAGAAGAACAACAAATAATAATATATTATTATAAGATAAAAGAATACAAATTAACTGTACATCATTATTTAGAAGGGACACAAGAACAAATTGAAAATATAAATGGAGGAACAGTACAGGATGTAGTAGTAGAAGGATATAATAAGAATGAAAAATATACAACAACCAAATCAGAGGAAGTAGATTATTCAAAATATGAATTAGTTAAAGTACCAGATGATGCAAAAGGGATAATCGAAGAAGACATAACAGTAACATATTATTATAAACTAAGAGAATTTAAAATAAATACATATGTTGAAAAAGGTGAAGGCCATATATTAGGAGAAAATGATAAACCTTATGAAACAGTAAAATATGGAGAAAATAGTATAAAAGACATAATAGTAACACCAGAAGAAGGATATTATGTAGAAAAGATAACAGTTAATGGAGAGATTATAGAATTTACAGAAAACGCAGATAAAACAGTAGAAATAAGTAAATTCACTGATATGACAGAAGATAAAGAAGTAAGAGTAAGTTTTGAAAAACTAAAGGGAAAAGTAATAACACACCACTATATAGAAGGAACAGAAACAAGAGTACCTTTAATAGATGGAACAGAAGTAGAAGATGTAATACAGATTGGAGAAGTAGGAGAAATATTTGCAACAAAAGTATCAGATGAAGTACCAGTATATTATGAATTTGTATCATCAAGTGAAAAAACAAGTGGAGAGTACTTAGAGGAAACACAAGAAGTAATATATTACTATAGATTAAGAGAATACAATTACACAGTAGAATACTATTATGACAACATCAAAGATAATGATAAAACAGAAACAATAAAAGCAAAATACAAAGAACAAATAGAAGAATACAAAGACAAAGTAAAAGAAGGATATAAGTTAGAAAAAACAGAAAACTTACCATTAACAATAGAACAAGATGAAACACAAAACATAATAAAAATTTATTATGTAAAAAGAAATGATTTAAAATACACAGTAAACTATCTAGAAAAAGAAACAAACAAAGTATTACATGAACCAAAGATAGAAGAGAACCAAGAGTTCGAAAAAGAAATAACATCATCAAGTGAAATAATTTCAATAGATGGATATAGATATGATAGTGTAGACAAAGACAGTATAACAATACAAGTAGATGAAACTAAAAACGTAATAAATATCTACTATGTAAAACGTGCAGAATATAGTTATACAGTAAATTACTTAGAAAAAGACACAAATAAAGTATTACATGAACCAAAAACAGAAGAAAACCAAGAGTTTGAAAAAGTAATAACATCACAAAACGAAATAATAACAATAGAAGGTTACAACTATGATAGTAGCGATAAAGAAAGCATAACAATACAAATCGACTCTACAAAGAACATAATAAATATTTACTATACAAAACGCCAAGACTTAAAATACACAGTAAACTACTTAGAAAAAGGAACAAACAAAGAATTACATGAACCAAAAACAGAAGGAAATCAAGAATTCCAAAAGGTAATAACATCATCAAATGAAGTAATCTCAATAGATGGATACAAATATGACAGTAGTGACAAAGAAAACATAACAATACAAGTAGATGAAACAAAAAATGTAATAAACCTATACTACACAAAAAGAAATGATTTAAAATATACAGTAAACTACTTAGAAAAAGACACAAACAAGGTAATACATGAACAAAAGATAGTAGAAAACCAAACATTCGAAGCAGTAATAACATCAAGCAATGAAGTAATAGACATAGATGGATACAAATATGATAGTGTAGACAAAGAAAGCATAACAATACAAGTAGACGAAACAGAAAATGTAATAAACATATACTATATAAGCAAAGCAACAAAATACACAGTAAACTATTTAGAAGAAGACACAAATAACATATTACACGAAGCAAAAACAGAAGATAGCCAAGAAGATGAAATAATAACAACAGAAGACGAAATAATAGACATAGAAGGATATGAATATAGTAGTTGTGATAAAGAAACAATAACACTAAAATTAGATGAAACAGAAAACATAATAAATATATATTATATCAAACGTTCAGATTTAAGATATACAGTAAATTACTTAGAAAAAGACACAAACGAAATATTACATGAACAAAAAACAGTAGAAAACCAAGTATATGGAGGAATCATCAAATCAAGTACAGAAGTAATAGAAATAGATGGATATAATTATGATAGTGTAGATAAAGATAATATGATAATACAAGTAGATGCAAAAGAAAATATAATAAATATATATTATACAATAAGAACAGACATAAAATATACAGTAGAATACTACTATGATGGAATAAAAGACGAAAATGAAACAGAAGAATATACAGCAACATATAAAGAAACAATAGAAGAATACGAGGATAAGATAAGAGAAAACTATGTATTAGTAGAAGAAAAAGGAATACCATTAAAAATAGAAACAGATGAAAGCAAAAACATAATAGAAATATATTATGCAACAAAAACACAAGCAACAGTAAGATACTTAAATAAAGTAACAAATGAGATAATAGAAGAAAGAACAGAAGAAGGATATGTAGGAAAAGAATTCAAAACAGAAGC
>CAOKXF010000009.1 GCA_948473335.1 uncultured Clostridium sp.
TCAGCAGGACTAACAAAAGAACAAATAGCAATAATAGTAGTAACAACAATGGCAGTAATAACAGGAATAATAGTTGCAATAGGAATAAAAGGTATAAAACTGGATAAGAAACATTAAAACCAATAACTGATATAAAATATTAAAATTTATAGGATATTATGATATGATACCTTTTAAGCAGACAAGGCAAATAACCAAAATCTACTAAGGTATCATATCATTTTTCTTCAATTTGCTAAGAAAAGATAAGAAAGATTAATACAATAAATAACAGATAGTCAAAAAACTAAAAAATAAATATTGCAAAAGGCGAGAAAACGTGGTAGAATAACAAACATGTCATTTACAGAAAAATAAATTTAGCAGAAATAAAATTGAAAAAATTAACAATAAATGAGGTTAATAAAATCAATAAGCTAAACAACAAAATGGAACCCAAAAAATAGAAGACAATATGAAAGGAAACAAAAATGAAAAAAGTATTAAGCGAAGGAACAATAAATCGGTCTGAAGATAAAAAGACAGCAAAGAAGAAAAGAAGAAGACTTCATTTAACAGAGGATTTAAAATACATAATAGAAGATTCAGTATCATTTGAAGAAGATGTCTACCTATTTGCAAAATGGTTTCAAGTAGGAGCTAGAACAAAAAAGCTACAAGCTATTATAGAAACCATAATAGAAATGGATAAAATTTCTTGGCCTAATATAGTAAGAAGTTTAGAAGGTAAAGGAATAATATTAACAGTTACAGATAGAGATGTGATTTCAGGACAAATGACAAGGAATCTGAAAAAAACAAAAAACAAAACAACAGCAATAATGTTTTTTAAGATTCTAAATAATTTAGAAAAGAAATATAAAGATGAAACTGAAGACGAAGTATATCAACCTACAAGAATGATATGTATGCCAGAAATACCATGGTTTGAGAAATTTCTCGAAAATATGGATGAAGACAAAAAAACCAGTGAAAAAGTAATAGAAGTTTTAGAAAAAATGGGAATTAATACTTTAACAAAGGAAGATGCTGGCAGGATACAAGATATAGCACAAGTTGCAGTAAAAGAATTAGGAAAAATAAATTTTAATACTGTAATCAGCAAAGCTAATATTCCAATAGAATTAGGAATAAAATACAGGTGCATTTTTGCAACATTTATTAACAAATTTATAAAAGAAAATGCAAGAGATTACGAAAAAATAACATTAGAAGATTTTTTATATTCATTAAAACATGTTGTGAACTAAAAAATTTGGGAACCAAAGGAAATGACCAGTTGTAAAGACTGGTCGTTTTCGTTAGATAAAATAAAGCAAATATAATTAATTTTACTATTGATAGAAAAAAATAAATATGATATATTAAAAAATAAGAAAATAAAAAAGAAAAGGAGGAATTCAAATGAAAAAGGGACCAATGATAATAGCAATAGCAATTATCATAATAGCAATCGCAGTAATAATCACAATAGCAGTAATGAAACCAAAAGAAAAAACAAAATTAGATCCAATAACTAGTGCAGAAGACTTAACAAAATTATTTGAAAAAGTATATGAAGGACAAGAAGACAAAATACCAAGTGTTGTAACACAAACAATAGATACTTCAGATGAAAATTTAGTAAACATGATGACTGGACTAGTAAATGGAAAGGATTTAGAATATCTTGCAGTATCAGAACCAATGATTAGCAGTCAAGCATATTCATGTATCTTAGCAAAAGTAAAAGATGGAGTAGATGCAAACAAAATAGCAAAAGAAATGTTTGACAAAGTTGATCCAGCAAAATGGATTTGTGTATATGCAGAAAAAGTATATGCAACAAATAGTGGAGATGTAGTATGTTTAGTAATGTCAAGTGAAGAATGGGCAAAACCAGTATATGACAATTTCAAAAACATAGCAGGAAGTGTAGGAGAAGAATATCAAAGAACAGAACAAGAACCAATACCAGACGATGCAAGTGGAATTGATGGAATCGACGCTTTAGACGGAATCGAATAAAAATGAAAATCGCCAGAAAGATAAAGTAATAAACAAAATGCTTTGTTAATGGCGATTATTAATTTATATAATAAAATGGAGGAAACAAATGGTATTTTCAACAATTACATTTCTATTTTACTTTTTACCAATAGTATTAGTAATTTATTATATAGTGCCAAAAAAATGGAAGAACACAATATTATTAATAGCATCATTATTATTTTACTTTTATGGCGAACCTAAATATATAGTATTAATGATATTATCAATAATAATGACATACATATTTGGAATATTAATAGAAAAAAACAAAAATACACAAAAGGCAAAAATGTATTTAATAATATCAATATGCATAAGTGTAGGGTTATTAATATATTTCAAATATACAAATTTTATAATAAAAAATATACAAATATGGCTAACTAATAAAATAGAATTTATACATATAATATTACCAATAGGAATATCATTCTACACATTCCAAATGATAAGCTATTTAATAGATGTATATAATGGAAAAGCAAAAGTACAAAAAAATATACTAAAATTAGCAACATATGTATCATTATTTCCACAGCTAATAGCTGGGCCAATAGTAAGATACACAACAATAGAAGAACAATTAGAAAAACGAGAATATAATATAGAAAAATTTTCAGCAGGAGTAAGAAGATTTGTAATTGGATTGGGGAAAAAGGTATTAATAGCAAATGTATTAGGAGAATTACAAAATATCTTTTTAGTAAGTAATGAAAAAAGTGTATTATTCTATTGGATTTATGCAATATCAGTAATGCTACAAATTTATTTTGATTTTTCAGGATATTCAGATATGGCAATAGGATTGGGAAAAATGTTTGGGTTTGAATTCTTAGAAAATTTCAACTATCCGTATATAGCGAAAAGTATAACAGATTTTTGGAGAAGATGGCATATTTCGCTAAGCACATGGTTTAGAGACTATATTTATATACCATTAGGAGGAAATAGAGTAAACAAAATTAAATGGTTAAGAAATATCATGGTAGTTTGGTTTTTAACAGGATTGTGGCATGGTGCAGAATGGAACTTTGTTATTTGGGGATTATATTTTGGAGTGCTACTAATAATAGAAAAAGTATTTTTGGAGAAATACTTAAATAAGTTACCACAAATATTTGCAAGGGCATATACATTACTAATAGTAATGATTAGTTTCATAATATTTAATGGAGAAGGGGTAGAACAAATATTTCAAAATTTAGGTGGCCTTATAGGAACAAATGGGACACCTATAATATCAACAGAAAGCATATATTATTTTAAAAGTTATTTTATAATAATCTTAATAGCAATAATTGGAGCTACACCAATACCAAAGAATATAGTTAATTCTAATAAGTTAAAAAAATTAGTAAATATATTAGAACCAATATATTTATTAATGATATTTATAATATGTACAAGTTACATAATAGATGGTTCATTTAATCCATTTTTATATTTTAGATTTTAGGAGGTTGAAATGAAGAGTAAAATGAAAGATAAGATAATAGCAATAGGATTTATAGTAATTTTATTATCAATTTTCCTAATAAACATAATAGTAAAAGATAAACAAGTATCTTCTAGTGAAAGAAGAATGTTAGCACAAATGCCTAAAACTACAGCAAAAAAGATAATGAATGGAGAAACATTTAATGAATTTGAAAAATATGCAATGGATCAATTTGTTGCAAGAGATATGTTAAGAAGTATAAAATCATATTTCAGTATGAATATATTTAGGCAAAGAGATAACAATAAATTATTTATAAAAGATGAAATAATTTATAAAATAGAATATCCATTAAATAAAAAGAATATAGAAAAATCAGCAAACAGGATAAATGAAGTAATTGATACATATTTGAATGGAATGGATGTATATTATTCAATAATACCAGATAAAAATTATTATTTAGAAGGTAATGAATACTTAAAAATGAATTATGAAGAACTAGAGCAAATTATGAAAGAAAATATGAAAGATGCAAAATATATCAGAATTTGGGATAACCTATCATTACAAGATTATTATAGAACTGATACACATTGGAAACAAGAAAATTTATTAGATGTAATAAAAACGATACAAGATGGAATGAATTTAGAAGATACAAGTGATATTACCTATGATACAGAAGAATTAGGAAATTTTTATGGAGTATATTATGGACAATTGGGAGTACAAATTAATCCAGATAGAATAAAAATACTTACAAATAATGTATTAGATAATTGTAGAGTATACAATCTAGAAAAACAAGAAGAAAGCAAAATATACGATAAAAATAAATGGAAAAAATCTTCAGATAAATATGATATTTTCTTATCAGGAGCTACTCCAATAATTACAATAGAAAACCCAAATGCAGCTACTTCGAAAGAATTACTGCTGTTCAGAGATTCTTATGGAAGTAGTTTAGCACCATTATTAGTACAAAATTATAGTAAAATTACATTAATAGATATTAGATACATATCTAGTAAATTATTAGGTGAATATATTGAATTTAATGACCAAGATGTATTGTTCTTATATAGTACACTAGTTTTAAATCAAAATATATTAAAATAAAATATAAAAGGGATGCCCCTAGGTAGAAAAGATACTACCTAGGGGCAATGCAAATAAACAATTTACATTAAGGGCTATTATTCAGTTTTTGTGGTTGTAGAGATTTTACAGTTCCGATAATACAAGGAAACAGTTGGAACGTCAAATGGTGAATAATCCTCTTGCTCCTCACGGAAGTTCTCAGGTTCTTTTTCCATTAAATCATAAAGTGCTCCTACTTCATAGACGCTTACTCTCAATTCACAACAGTACAGATTTGTATAAATTTTGCCACCGTTAAGAAAGTAATTGTCTCTAGTAAACAATTCAGGCACATATTCCAATAACTCTTCCAAAGTAAATTTAGTGGGTAAAACAAGTCTATGCCGCACTTCAGCGAGGCTATCTGGAATATTAGCAAAATCACGAGGAACACCTAAAAGAAACATAGAAGAAGTTCCAACTATAGAATATTTATAAGTGAACCGATCATGCGTGTATGTGTTGTTCTTATAAATATTGTTATTTCTAACAAACACATAATCACGATTTACGAGAAGGCACTTCTTTAACGCTACTTCATTTATAGGATGTCTACTAGTATCAATCTTAAAACGGCTAACTACTATGTTCAAAGACTCTAAAATCTTGTTATATGTAGATAAGCTAATGTGATACTTCCCCAATAGACTACGCAATTGCTTAGCAGAAGTTTTTGAAGTGTAATAAAGCGCTTTAAAGACATTCATTTCTGTAAAGAGATCAGAGTCCTTGTTTTTTAAGGAATCTGGAATATCGTTTATGTCCTTGCAAATTGAACCGATACTCATAAGTAAAGAACAAATCAAAATATCGAATTCAACGCCATACTTTTTACCTTCTACTAACATCCTAGCAGATCGAGCGTCTAATGGAATTTTAGACATTGAGCGCCCTATTTCCGTTATTGTACCGTTCTCACTATTTACAGCTCCAAGCATCATGAGATTTTTCCTAGCAACTTTAACTTGTCTCTTTATAGGCTTATGTAGCAAAGGTAAAGAGTTAATATCTATATTGGCAGACATCAGCATGAGTAAAGTATCTGTCAAATCTGCATAATAAATTTCAGGAGTTATATAATCTTCCCGACTTTCATAAGGCATATTTGAACACAAATAGTAACTACCAGGGGAAAATCTACCAACACGCCCCATTCTCTGAGTACAGCTAGCTTTACTTATATTGTGCAAACAAAGAGTAGGAACATTATCGATATATTCCAATCGCCGTTCTAATCCAGAATCAATTACAGCTGCAAGGTCTTTTATATTCAAAGACGTTTGAGCAATATTTGTCGAAAGTATGACTTTCGACTCAAGAGATGTGTCAAAAATTTGCTTTTGCTCATCATAATCCATCTCAGAGTGCAGTAGGAATATCTTATTAAAGATGTTGTGTGACTTTTTTCTTTCAACAATGCACTTTTGCACATCTTTGTTTAATGAAAGTATTTCTTGTTTTCCAGGAAGAAAAACCAAAACGCCTTGCTGACGAACAGCTAAAAGTGATACGACTTCTGGAATTTCCTGGGATTGAATGTCGAAATTATGAATAGTATAAGACTTAGAAGCAATGCTAATAATAGGAGCATTATTGAAAAAGTCAGATAATTCTTTACTATTCATAGTTGCACTCATCAAAATGACTTTGATATTGCAGCCATCATCAATAGTTTTTTTAAGAATGGATATTAGCAAATCTGCATATAGAGTATTTTCATGAACTTCATCTATAACAAATACAGTATTTTCTGTATTTTCGATTCCATGAATTAATCTTAAGAATTCAGCAGCTTCCGTTACAAAAATGATTTTGCAACTATCTGAGAGATTACTCTTAGATGCAGTATGATATCCTACTAAAGAACCCACAGGTTGCTTCTCAAAGATATTTGCTACTCTCGTAGCTAGAGAAATGCAGTTTAACCTTTTTTGCTCTGTGACAATAACTCTATATCCAGCTTTAGCAATAAAGGTTGGAATCATTGAAGATTTGCCACACGCTGTAGCGCCTTCTATGATTGTTACAGGATTGTTTTTTACACTTTGTACGATGATTTCTTCGTACTGTTTAATAGATTGTTCCTTACTCCGGCAAACATAAGGACTTACCGGATTTTTACATGATGTTGACATAGTTCCATTCCTTTCGCATTATAATATATTTTTTGGTTACTGATAAAACTAAATAATAATCCTCCTTTCTTTTTTGATGAACTTCTATAAAAGAAGTTAAATTAAGTGTTAATATAGAAAATTATACCATACTTTACATAAAAAAGCAAATTGAAAACAAAAATACATTGAGATAAAAATATTAATCAAGGATAGGGAGGCTAAAATCTTAGCACTCCCTATCCTTAGAATAAAATCTACTTATTGACTATTGATGATATTAATTATTGTAGTTCATATCAATTATTGGAACTACCAGTGATTTTTCATCAACTTTATGATAGTCAATTTTATCAAAACCAAACAATGAAGCAATCATGCTCTTAGGCCATGTTTGAATAGCATTATTATACTCACCGACTTTTTCATTATACTTTTCTTTTGCAAGGGAAATCATGTGTTGATATCCAGACAATTCATCTTCAAGAGCAGTGTAATGTTTACTGGTCTGAAGTTCAGAAAATTTTGCAGAGTATGACAACAAGCTGTTATATGCAGTATTCAACCTGTTATCAGCATTAGTAATATCATCAGGATTACCGCCATTTATGCTCATAATAAAATTGTTTTGCGCTTCCGTTATGTCTGCAATAATTTTCTCTTCATATTGAGCATGCCCCATAACAACTTCTACAAAATTAGGGATGAGTTCACTACGATCTTCCATCAGGTTTTCAACTTGTGCCCACTGCATGTCCACATTTTCCCTTAAATTTGATAGGTTATTCCGTGTTGCAATAGTCCAAATAGAAGCTATTATTACTCCTATAAAGATACAAATAGATGCGATTCGATTTTTCATATATTCTCCTTAACTCTGTTAAAATTTCCTACTTGCTCCTGCACCCCTTGTTTGTCCACCATGTCCTTTATGAGAAGAGACAGAAGATGATTTGCGAGGCTGTGAACTAGACGAACTACGATGCGAACTAGATGAACTACGTTGTGAACTTGAAGAACTATGGTATGAACTTGAAGAATGTATCCTTCTTTCTTCCTGGCGACGCTGATTGTTTTTTTCTTGCTGAGCTTTTTCTTTTTCACGACGCTCTTTTTCTCGTTTCTCTCGAAGTTCTCTATCCAGTCGTTCTCTTTCTCGTCTTTCTCGAAGTTCTTTTTCCATCCGCTCTTTTTCGCGTTCTTCTCTTTCTCTTTGTTCCCTTTCTTCTTTTCTTCTACGTTCTTCTTCTGCATCATGTAATAATAGATTTAAACGATTTAAAAGCGAAGAATCAAAATATTCACTAGCATCAGAATCAAGGGAAGTATAAATATTTTTTGCTATCCTTAAGTCATGAAGATTACTATAGCTAGCAACACGAATATGTGATATGATATCACTAATCTGTTTCATAGCATAGTTTGCAGTGTTTCTATCCTGTTCTTGCTTTTGTCGAATACGTTCTTCTTCTAACTTTCTTTCGTATTCTGCTTGTGCAGCAAGAGAATCGGTATAAAGCTGATTAAGTTTTTCAACATCAGAAGTAACAAAGGATTTCTGAACATCTTCTAAAGAAGAGTAAGCAGACAATGCGGATTTTATTTCAGGTATAAGTTCTTTACTTGCAGGAGAATCTATAACCCGTGAAATAATATCATCTACTGAAGCTGCTTTTTGCATGTTAGCTTGCTTAATCTCTTCTTCAATCATTTTAGATACTTCCTCATCAGCACTAGGATACAAAGATAAAATCCTTGAATACCTATCCTTTAAGGTGAGGTAAGAGTTTTCTAAACTGCGAAATTTAGAAAGAAGAGCTTTGTTTTCGTTTTCTAAATTGGAAATCTGTTTGGTATATTCTTGAATTTCATTAGAGTACTTTTTACGCATTGAGGCATTTTCAGTCTGAAAATTTTTCCTAATGGAAAGTTTTTCAGCGGAAAAATTTTTTTCAATCAATTGAATTTTATCATTTAAAGAATCTGATGAAATAGATAATGTTTCAGCAAGTTCTTTCAATAAATAATTTTGCCTTTTCAATTTATGAATTAAATATAAAATAACGAAAATTAAGGCAAGTATTATAAATATCAAAAGAATAATTAATGAAACATTAATGTGCGAAGATTCATTGACATCAGAATCTGAAACAATTTCTGTGCCCAAACAATTTTCAATTTCTGAAATGTATGCTGATTGAAGACTCATAAGACCTTCACTAAACTGGTGGTCTATAAAATATCCTAATGCATAGTCATCTATAAATCTCCCACACTTAGAATTGGGAATATATGGTTCAAGACCTTTACCAACTTTGACTTCAATATCTCCATCTTCTATAACAAGAAGAATAAGAAGCCCCATATCATTTGTACCAATTTCATATTGATTATACATTTCAGTAGCGAATCTTTCTGGTAAATCATCTTTCAATCTTTGAAGTTCTTCTTCATCGCATGTTTTCAAGAAATCTTTTGTATAAAAGTCTTCTAAAGTATATCTGTCAAGAGTGTTCATTGTTGATACAACGATTTCTACGCCATTATAGTTATTGAATAACTCGGTTGCATTTTCAATCAGCCACATTTCTTCATCTTCTGAAAGTACGTTTGCAAAATCATTTACAAAGATGTTTTCAAAAGGAGCGGGAATTGGCGTTTTAGCAAATACCTTAAATGGTATTTGCAACATGCATAGAACAATAACAATAGCGGTTACGACAGTTTTGAGTGATTTTCTTCTTCCTTTCATAGAATCCTCCTTGAGTGAATCATGTTGATAGTTGCAATGTATTTATGTAAAACCAAATAGTGAGGATATTCCTCTCACAATTTAGTGAATTAAGGAATAATAATTCATAAAAGTATTACTCATGAAAGAGATTATATCATATTAACATAAAAATATCAATATTTTGATATTTTTTGATGATACATTAAAAATATTGCAAATACTGATAAGCTATGATAATATTATGACATTAATAATTTACCTAAGACAAAAATATGAAGATAAAATGAGAGATAAGTATGAAACAAGGAAGGGAAGATTATGGGAATTAAGAATAAAGAACTAAAAGGATTAATAAAAAAGAGATATGATTTGGAATTGATATCATATGAATTTGATGTTAAAATAGAAGAATTGCAAGAGATGAGTGAACAAATTCAAATTGAAAAAGAAGATAAAAAAAGAATGAGAAGAGAAAAGAAAAATCAAAAACCAGAAAAAGAAGAAAGCGAAATAAACTTTGAAGATGAGAGACCATCAGAAGAGGTGTCTAATACTAGAACATATGAATACTATAAAAAGTTAATAGAAAGATATAAAATAGAAATAGATAAGCATTTAGAGAAACTAAAAGAAGATTCAACAATAAGGAGAATAAGCTCAACAGAAAAGCAAATGATATTAACAAAACTTGCAAATAAAAGAAACTTATTAGCATATGCATACTATAATGCTGGATTAATAGAGGAATCAAGAAAGGAACTATTATCATTAATAAATAAAGAGAGTAATCACACAGCATATAGACAAATAATACATTTGGAAAAAGCACAGGGAAATATTGATGATGCAAAAATATGGGCATATGAAGGAATAGAAATGTTTCCTAAAGATATAAAACTTAGAAAGCAATTAGCTTTAATTGCTAGAGAAGAGCATAATAAAGAAGAAGAAAATGAACAATTAAGAGCTATAAGTGAGATAATTCAAGCAGAAACAAGAGACTTAAATAATACAATTAAAGAAAAAATGCAAGATGATAGATAAAACTCTAAAAAGCTATCAAAAAATAAAAGATAATTAAGTGAAAACATAAAAAGTATTCTTGAAAATTATGGAAAGTCGTGATAGAATATAGCATGAAAATCCAGCATATATATCATATTTAGAGATTTTGCGTTTAATAAAATTGAAAGTAAGTACTATTAATTTTTATTGAACAACTAAATGGCAAATCTGGATTACTAACTATTAACTCAATAGCATTTCAAAAAGAAAGGAGCCAGAATGAGAGAATTTTTTGCAACAGCACAAGTAAAAACGAAAGAGGAAATAACAACATTACATCAGGCTATACTTGATGAACTGGAGTTAAAAGATAGCAAATATTTAGTTACACGGACTAAAGAGAAAATAAATATAAGTATAAAAGCAGTTTTTAATGTTTACCCTAAGAAAGTGATTCAGAGTATATTAGAATGCGAAGAATTTAAAATCAGTTCCTACGAAATACATGATGCATTTTTTGCAGAACCTGAGGAATTCGAAGGAAAAGTATCTTTAGAATTTGACCAGGAAAGCAATGAAGGAAAAGACACAAATGATTTTACTATACAGGAAGAACAGGAAGATACAGATGGAAGGCAACTAGAATTACAAGACTTCCTCGATGAAGAAACTGCTGTAGGATATCCAAATAGAGGTGACAGCGCAGAAGAGAGAACAGATTTAGAATCTTCAAATGAAGAGCAGTTAGCAGAAGAAACAGTCGCCTCAGAAGTGGGGAAGGAAGAAACCGAGGCAGAAGATGAGGTCTCAAAATCTGAAGAGCAACAGATTGATGAAGACAAAACATCTTCAGAACCTCCAAATGAAGAGCAGAAAGAAGAAAAAAGAAGGTTATGCCTTCCTGAAGAATTAAGAAAGATTGTTGTTAATGCAACGTCATTTGATGAAGATGTTCATTTATTAGCAGCGTGGTTTGAATTAGGCGAGAAAGAAGGTATTTTAGAAGCTATTATAAAAGTAGTATTAGATATGCCTAAAATCACATGGCCGAATATTATTCATGCTGTAAATTTGCAAGGGGTACCTATGACAAATGCAGACAGAACAATTATAAGCAAAAAGACTATAGAAAAACTGGATGAAGAAAAGTTCCTTTGTAGGAATCTCATAAAGTTGTTGAAGATACTTAAAGAAATGTACAACAAGGAAGAGAGCGAGACTGTTTGCGAGCCTTTTGCTGAAAATGCGATGAATGCAGAAGGACAGAGCGAAGATGTACTAAATACAACAGGTGCTGAGACAAAAGATGGAATAGAAGCTGAGGCAGAGGATGAGAAGGAGGAACATAAAAAAGCTGAAGCAGGTGACAAAACGGAAGAGAGTAAAGAAGTTAATGCAGAAGCAGATGCAGCGGAAGAGCACAAAGAAGCAGAATTAGTTGCTAAAGCTAAAAAGGATGAAGGAGCTGAACCAAATGATAAGGAAGTAGCTAAAGAACAGGTGACAACAAGTACTACAACGAAACACAAAGAAAGAAAGCAAATGCCAAAGAATTTAATGAAATGTATGCCAGATATACCAGAATTTGCAGAAATGTTAGCAAATATCGACGAAACAAAAACAATACAAGAAAAAGTAGTAGAAGTATTAAATGCGTTGAAGTACAATAAACTGGAATTTAAGGACAAGCGGCATATGCAAATTATGGCAGAAGCAGCATTAAAGACAAGAGGAAGAATACATATAGATGAGCTGTTAGATAAAGCAAGAATACCTATAAATGATTTTACAAATTGTAGGTACCTTTTTGTAAAATTAATAAAAGATTTTGTGAAGGAAAAAACAGGAGAAGACTGTAAGATAAGGCTTGAAGATTTCTTAAATGATTTAAAGGGTGCTATAGGTTAATTTAGTAATTGAAGATTAAAGAAGGGGGATACTAAATCGAAAGATTAAGTATCCCCCAAAAAATTTTAGTACATAAGAAGTAATATAAATCTTTTAGTTTCTCAAATATGCACTTTCTGATAAAAAATAAAAAATGATAAAATAGTATTGAAAAAAAATCAAAAACTTATTATAATATGCAAATAAAGAAAACAGAAAGTAGGGATAAAATGATAGTAGATCTAATGTTATTAATATTAGGATTTGCATTATTAATAAAAGGATCAGACATATTAGTAGATGGAGCAAGTAATGTAGCACAAAAATTCAACATACCGACAATAATAATAGGATTAACAATAGTAGCGATAGGAACATCAATGCCAGAATTAATGGTAAGTGTAACATCAGCAGTAGAAGGACATTCAGACATATCATTAGGAAATATAATAGGAAGTAACATATCAAATTTATTTTTAATATTAGGATTATGTTCAATAATAAAACCATTAATATTCAAAAGACAAACAAGAGTAATAGAAAATCCATTTACAATATTTGTAACAGTTTTACTATTTTTACTATGCATAAATGGAGGAAATAATACAATTACAAAAATAGAAGGAGTAATACTATTAACGATATGTGTAATATTTATAATATATAATATAATAATGGCAAAAAAAGGAAACGAATTTGATAAAGAGATATTATTAGATGAAAGTAATGAAAGCATGTTAAAAGCAACAATAAAAATAATATTAGGAATAGTAGCACTAAAATTTGGAGGAGACTTTGTTGTAAATGGAGCATCAAGTTTAGCAGGAAGAATAGGAATAACAGAAAAAATGATAAGTTTAACAATAGTAGCATTTAGTACAAGTTTACCAGAATTAATAACATCAATAACAGCAACAAGAAAAGGACAAGTAGATATGGCAATAGGAAATATAGTAGGGTCACAAATATTTAATATATTATTAATTATAGGAGTATCATCAGTATTACACCCAATAACATATTCACCATCATACAATATAGACTTTATAGTACTAATAATAGGAACAATTCTATTTGCACTATTCCCATATATAGGAAAGAAAGATGAAATGACAAGAAAAAATGGAATAATATTTTTAATAATATATATTATTTATATGATAAATATGGTAATCACAAAGGTCTAATCATTAAAAATAGAGCATATAATATATAGAGCATGTGATAAAAGATAAAATAAAAAGAGGCAATAAATGGATATAGAAAAAATAAAAAATTCAAACACAGAATATATAGGAAAAGAGATAAAATATTTTAAAACAATAGAATCAACACATAAATATGCAAAAGACAACATAGAAAATATAAATCATGGAAATATAATAATATCAGAAGAACAAACAGGGGGAATAGGAACAAAAGGAAGAAAGTGGCATACAGGAAAAGAAAGAAACATAGCTATGACAATAGTACTAAAACCAAATAGAAAAGTAATAGAACTAAAAAGTCTAACAGTAGATATAGCGAAAGAGATACAAAAAGCAATAATAGACTTATATAATATAAAATTAAAAATAAAAGAACCAAATGATTTATTATTAAATAACAAAAAGATATGTGGAATATTAACAGAAGTACATTCTGTAGGAGAAGAAATAAATTATTTATTGCTCAGTATTGGATTTGATGTAAATGAAACAGAATTTCCAGAAGATATAGAAAAAATAGTGACATCATTAAAAAGAGAATATAATATAGACTTTAAAAGAGAAGAAATAATAAAAAAAATTATTGAAAATATAGAAAAAGTCATTATATAATAACAAATGCAAACATCTATATAAGTAGCAAAAGATAAGATAGGATGAATTAAAAAAGTAACAAATACGAAAATTTGACACAGTAATAAAGAAATGTTATAATCCGATAGTACATTAAAAAGAAAAGGAAAAAGGTAAAAAAAGATGAAGGATGTAAAAGTCATTAAGTTGACAATAAAGCAATTGTTAATTACACAAGTAACAATTGTAGCAATATTAACAACATGTACACAACTGAAAAATGTAAAAGAAATGAGAATATCAGAAAAAGTATTAAACGAAGAGAATAAATTAGAAATAGCAAGAGCAGTAAATATAGAAACAAAATTAAAGACATCAGGAAAACAAACTCAATTATTATCAAAAAGAGAAGGAGCAGATAGTCAAGTAATGACAAGATCTGCACTTACAGAAAGACAGAAAAATAATGAAAATAGTAAAATAGCACAACAAAAGGAAGAAACAATACAAGAGGGAGAGCAAGAAACAATTTTACAAGCAGTACAACAAGAATATGTGGTGGAAGAACAACAAAGTATAGAAATTGTACAAAATAATGAATATGAAGAATATATAGAAGTAGAACAAAATGAAAATTATAAAACAATAAAAGAAATAAAAATATCAAAAAGTATGAATTTAACAGAAAGAACAGGATTATCAAAAGAAGACTTTAAGTTATTAATTTCAAGAGTTAAACAGGACAAAACAAAATTTTTCTACAATAATAGTGATTATATATATGATATATGTAAGGAATATCAAATAAATGAAATATTTTTCTGTGGATTAATATCAGCAGAATCAGGATGGGAAATAGTAGAAAGCCATAGAAATACACACAACTATATCAGTTTAATGTCAAAAGGAAAGTTAATAAGATATAGTTCAGTGGAAGAAGGACTACGAGTAGCAGCACAAAAATTACACAAAAATTATTTATCAGAAGGTGGAAAATATTATAATGGAAAAACATTAGCAGCAGTAAAGATAAACTTTTGTCCAAACTCCTCAAAGTGGATTAACTTAGTATATTCAGGAATGAAACAAATAATAAATAGTAAATAGTAAATAAATTGAAATAGAAGTGCCAAGATATTAAGAAATTAATATTGAGGTGCTTTTATATTGCATATAAAAGTGAAAATGATTATTGAACTGTATGGTCAAGATAATTGAAAATGGAAAAAATGAATGATAAAATAACAAACGAAAATTAGACGTCCGTAGAAGAAAGGAATGATAATATAAATGAAAATAGCATTTTTATTTCCAGGGCAAGGAAGTCAATATGTAGGAATGGGAAAAGACATATATGACAAATATGAAGAAGCAAGAGAGATATATAAAAAGGCAAATCAAATATTAGGAATAAATACAGAAAAATTATGTTTTGAGACAACAGAAGAGGAACTATCAAAAACAGAAAATACGCAGATAGCAGTAGCAATAACAAGTTTATCAATACTTGAAGTAATAAAAGCAAAAGGGATAAAAGCGGAAGTAACGGCAGGACTCAGCCTAGGAGAATATGTAGCACTAACATATGCAGAATATTTAAATTTAGAAGAATGTTTAAAATTATTACAAAAGAGAAGTTACTATATGGCAAAATATATACCAAAAGAAGAATATGCAATGGCAGCAGTAATGGGAATAGAAGCAGAGAAAATAGAAAAGGTATGTGAAAATATTAGGAAACAAGGAAAATTTGTAGTACCAGCAAACTATAATTATACTAACCAAACAGTAATATCTGGAAATGTGGAAGCAATAGAACAAGCAATGAAAGGATTAAAAGAAGCTGGAGCAATAAAAATAGTAAAATTAAAAACCAGTGGTCCATTTCATACAGAAAAATTAGAAGAAGCAAGAAAACTATACACAGAAGAGTTACAGAAAGTGGAAATAGGACATAAAAAAAGTGAAATTGAGGTAATAAAAAATATAGATGGAACTCAGTATACAGAAAAAGATAATTTTCAAGAAATATTATCTAAACATATAGTAAGTCCAGTAAGATTCGATAAAACAATAAAAAGAATGGTAGAAAGAGAAATAGATACATTTATAGAAATAGGACCTGGAAAATCAATAACAGGATTTATAAAAAAGGAAATAAAGAATCCAGACGTAAAATGCTTTGCAATACAAAATTTAGAACAATTAGAAGAGATGATTAAAGAAATAAAATAATAAGAAGATAAGGAGGAACAAAGAATGAGTGAAAAAAGAGTAGCACTTATAACAGGAGGAACAAGAGGAATAGGAAAGGCAATTGCAAAAAGATTTGCCAAAGAAGGATATAATTTAGTAATAAATTATGTATCAGATAAAACAGATTTAGAAAAAATAGAAGAAGAAATAAAACAAGGAAAACAAATAGAAATAACATTTATAAAAACAGATGTAACAAACATGAACGACTGTGAAAGTATGGTAAAAAAAGCAATAGAGAAAAATGAAAAAATAGATGTATTAGTAAATAATGCAGGAATAACAAAAGACAATCTATTAATGAGAATGAGTGAAGAAGACTTTGATAAAGTAATAGATGTAAATTTAAAAGGAACATTCAATATAACAAAAAATGTAATACCATATATGATGAAACAAAGAAAAGGAAAAATAGTAAACATATCATCAGTAGTAGGAGTATCAGGAAATGCTGGACAATGTAACTATTCAGCATCAAAAGCAGGAATAATAGGATTCACAAAAAGTATAGCAAAAGAATTAGCAAGTAGAAATATACTAGCAAACGCAATAGCGCCAGGATTTATAGAAACAGATATGACATCAGTATTAACAGAAACAGTGAAAGAAAATATAAATTCACAAATACCATTAAAAAAGATGGGAACAGCAGATGAAGTAGCAAATGCGGTATACTTTTTAGCATCAGAAGAAAATACATATATAACAGGGCAAGTTTTAAATGTAGATGGTGGAATGTTAATGTAAAAAACAAAAACAAAATGAGACAAAAACAAGAATAAAACTTTCCAAGGAAATTCATTTATTTTGTAGATGACTTTTTTAGGAATATAAAAGATAGAAAGGAAAAAGAAAAAATGGAAAAGAGAGTTGTAATAACAGGAATTGGTGCAATAACACCAATAGGGAACAATGCAGAAGAATTTTGGAAAGGAATAAAAGAAGGAAAATGTGGAATAGATGAAATAACACTATTTGACACAACAGACCAAAAAGTAAAATTAGCAGCAGAAGTAAAAGGATATAATCCAGAAGAATACTTTGAAAAAAAGAGATTAAATAGAATAGACAGATTTTCACAATTTGCAATAATAGCAGCAAGAGAAGCAATGAAAGACAGTGGAATAACAAGTGAAAATACAAATATGGAAAAGTTAGGAGTAATAGTAAGTTCAGGGATAGGAGGACTAGAAACAATAGAAGAGCAAGTAGAAAATTGTTATCAAAAATCTCCAGACAAAGTATCACCAATGTATATACCAATGGTAATAGCAAATATGGCAACAGGAAATGTAGCATTAGATATAGGAGCAAAAGGAGAATCATTTGCCATAGTAACAGCATGTGCCAGTGCGACACATTCAATAGGAGAAGCATATAGAATGATAAAGCATGGATATCAAGAAGCAGTAGTAGCAGGAGGAACAGAGGCAAGTATAACACCAACAGGAATAGCAGGATTTGCAAACATAAAAGCATTAAATACGACATTAGACAAAAATAGAGCAAGTATCCCATTTGACAAAGAGAGAAGTGGATTTATAATGGGAGAAGGAGCAGGAGTTTTAATATTAGAAGAATTAGAACATGCGAAAAGAAGGAATGCAAAAATATATGCAGAAGTAGTAGGATATGGAGCATCATCAGATGCATATCATATAACCTCGCCAGCGCCAGAAGGAGAAGGAGGAGCAAGAGCAATAGTAAATGCAATAGAAGATGCAAAAATAAAACCAGAAGAAATAGATTACATAAATGCACACGGAACATCAACGCATTTAAATGATACATGTGAAACAATGGCAATAAAAAGAGCATTAGGAGAAGCAAGTAAAAAAGTAATGGTAAGTTCAACAAAAGGCCATGTAGGGCACTTATTAGGAGCAGCAGGAGGAGTAGAAGCAATAGTATGCGTAAAAGCACTACAAGAGGGATTTGTACCAGCAACGATAAACTATAAAGTAGCTGATGAAGAATGTGATTTAGATATTGTTCCAAATGAAGGAAGAGAAATAGAGATTAAATATGCAATGTCAAATTCATTAGGGTTTGGAGGACATAATTCAACTATCGTATTAAAAAAATGGGTCAGTGGGGACGTTCCTTGTGACACACTTATGGATAATATTACCAAATAAGCAAGAGTAATATAAAACTAGGAGATAAGAAAGGAGTAAATATAGAATGGAATATAAAGAGATAAAACAACTAATGGAAGATATGGGAAATTCAAAATTAGATACAATAAATATAGAATTTCCAGATGGAACAAAAATAAGTATGATAAAAGATACAAAGAAAGAAACAGTCATACCAAGTGATATTACAAATCAAACTATATCATTAGAGACATCAAGTACACAAGTTTCAAATACAATGGCAACAATAAAAAAGGGAGAAAAGATAGATGATTACAAAGTAATAAAGTCTCCAATGGTAGGAACATTTTTTGAGAGTTCATCACCAAGTGAAGCACCATTTGTAAAAATAGGAGATAAAGTACATAAAGGTCAAGTATTATGCATAGTAGAAGCTATGAAGTTAATGAATGAAATTGAATCAGAGTTTGATGGAGAAATTGTAGAAATATGTGTAAAAAATGAAGATATGGTAGAATATGGAATGCCATTATTTAAAATAAGATAGAATATAATATAATTTTATAAAACAAGAGACTTGTATAAAAAAAATCAAAAGATAATAGTACAAAATAATAAAATAAAAGGAGAAAGTAAGATGCTAGATACAAAAGGAATTGAAGAGATTATACCACAAAGAGCACCATTTTTAATGATAGATAAAGTGGAAGAATATAATCCAGGTGAAAGTGCAATAGCATACAAAAATGTCAATATAAACGAATGGTATTTTCAAGGACATTTTCCAGGGAACCCAATAATGCCAGGAGTATTAATAACAGAAGCACTAGCACAAACAGGAGCAGTTGCAATATTAAGCTTAGAAGAAAATAAAGGAAAGAATGCATTATTTGGTGGAATAGACAAAATGAAATTCAAGAAAATGGTGATTCCAGGAGATACACTAAAATTAGAAGTAAAAATAATAAAAAGAAAAGGACCAATAGGAGTAGGAGAAGCAGTTGCAACAGTAGACGGAAAAGTTGCAGCAAAAGGAGAGCTTACATTTGCAGTGGTATAATGAATTTTGTAATTAATTATTTGAAATAAAGTGAGAGGAAGAAGAATGTTAAAAAAAGTACTAATAGCAAATCGAGGAGAAGTTGCAGTAAGAATTATAAGAGCTTGTAGAGAGATGGGAATAAGAACAGTAGCGGTTTATTCTGAGGCAGATAAACATGCATTACATGTAAAATTAGCAGACGAATCAGTATGTATAGGACCAGCACCATCAAATAAGAGTTATTTAAATGTGAAAAATATATTGGAAGCAGCTTGTTTAACAGGAGTTGATAGTATACATCCTGGATATGGATTTTTATCTGAAAATGCGACATTTGCGAAAATGTGTAAAGAGTTAGACATAATGTTTATAGGACCAAGCTATGAATTAATAGATTTAATGGGAAATAAAACAAAAGCAAAGGAGAAAATGAAACAGGCAGGTATACCAGTACCAAATGGTTCAGATGGAGATATTGAGACAATTAAAGAAGCACAAAAGGTAGCAAATGAAATAAAGTATCCAGTAATAATAAAAGCCTCAAAGGGAGGCGGAGGAAAAGGGATAAGAATTGCATATACAGAAGAGGAATTAGTAAAATATTACGAAATAGTAAAACAAGAAGCAAAGTTATCATTTAAAGATGACTGTATATACATAGAAAAATATATAGAAAATCCAAGGCATGTTGAAATTCAAATAATAGCAGATAATTATGGGAATGTTAAATGTTTAGGAGATAGAGATTGCAGTATACAAAGAAACAATCAAAAAATGATAGAGGAAAGTCCTTCACAAGCTATAGATGATCAAACTAGAGATAAGATGAAGAAAATATGTGAAAATGCTATTAAAAAAATAGGATATACAGGAGTTGGGACAATAGAATTTTTAGTAGACAAAAAAATGAACTTTTATTTTATGGAAATGAATACAAGATTGCAAGTAGAACATCCTGTAACGGAAATGGTAACAGGTGTAGACTTAGTAAAAGAGCAGATACGAATAGCATCAGGCGAAAAATTAGAATTAACAGAAGCAAATTTAAATCCAGTTGGTCATAGCATAGAATGTAGAATTAATGCAGAAAATGCTAATAAAAACTTTATACCAATGGCAGGAAAGATAGAAGACTTACATTTACCAGGAGGAAATGGAATAAGAGTTGATACAGCAATTTATTCAGGATATGTAATTCCAAGCAATTATGATTCTATGATAGCAAAAGTAATAGTACATGCAAAAGACAGAAGAGAAGCTATAAATAAGATGAAAAGTGCTATTTCAGAATTTGTAATAGATGGAATAACAACAAATATAGACTTTTTATACAAAATATTAGAAAATGAAGATTTTATAAACAATAATTATGATACATCATTTATAAGTAAAATTTTATCAAATAAAAACTAAAAATTATAATTGATAACGATTATTTGTTAAAGGATATATATCAAAAATCAAAATTAATACTGTAAAATAATATAGGTGAGGGATAAATGGTTATAGATAAAATAAAAAAAGTAAATCAAGTTGAGGAAATACAAGAAAAGAACAAAGAAGCAACAGACAAAATGATAGGAAAATGGATAAAATGCGAGAAATGTGGAGAAATCTTGTATAAAGAAGAGGTAAAGGCAAATTTAAGCGTATGTACTAATTGTGGACATCATTTTAGAATTTCGAGCAGAAGAAGAATATCTCAAATAATAGATGAGGGTACATTTGAAGAAATAAACGAAAATATGCACTCAAAAGACCCTATAAAATTTGATGGGTATATGCAAAAATTGGAAATCTTACAATCAAAGACAGGCATAAAAGAAGCAGTCAAAACTGGAATAGGAGAAATAGAAGGTGAAAGAGTAGCAATAGCAGTTATGGATAGCAATTTTATGATGGGTAGTATGGGAAGTGTAGTAGGAGAAAAGATAACATATTTAGTTGAAGAAGCAATAGAACAAAGATTACCAGTAATAATATTTTGTGTTTCTGGTGGAGCAAGAATGCAGGAAGGAATAATATCATTAATGCAAATGGCAAAAACTTCAGCAGCACTTGCAAAATTAGATGATGAAGGATTATTATATATTTCTATTTTAACAGACCCAACTACAGGGGGTGTAACAGCAAGTTTTGCAAGTACAGCAGATATAATTTTAGCAGAACCAGATAGTCTAATAGGATTTGCTGGACCAAGAGTAATAGAACAAACTATAAAACAAAAATTGCCAGAAGGTTTCCAAAAATCAGAGTTTTTATTAGAACATGGATTTATAGATAGGATTGTCCCAAGAAAAGAAATGAAAAAGGAATTAGCACAAATATTAAAAATGCACAAAGACATACCATAAGAAAATTAATAATTAATAGTTAAGGATTAAATGTTAGATAAAAAGGGGGGAGAATAATGTCAAAACAACAAACTTCTGAATGGGATAGAGTCTTAATTGCAAGGAGTCCAGATAGACCAAGAACAACAGACTATATAGAAAATATATTTGATGATTTTATAGAATTACATGGAGATAGATTATTTGGAGATGACAAAGCAATATTAGGTGGAATAGCAAAAATAGGAGGAAAAATTGTTACTATAATTGGCGAGCAAAAGGGAAAGACAACAAAAGAGAATATGGAGAGAAATTTTGGAATGCCTAACCCAGAAGGTTATAGAAAAGCATTAAGATTGATGAAACAAGCAGAAAAATTCAAAAGACCAATAATAACATTTATTGATACTCCAGGTGCATATCCAGGGATAGGAGCAGAAGAAAGAGGTCAAGGAGAAGCAATTGCTAAAAATCTATTAGAGATGTCACGATTAAAAGTACCAATAATATGTGTAGTAATAGGGGAAGGATCTAGTGGAGGAGCATTAGCTATAGGAGTAGGAGATAAAGTATTAATGCTAGAAAATTCAATATATTCGATATTGTCACCAGAAGGATTTGCAAGTATATTGTATAAAGATAGCACACAATTTGAAAAAGCTGCAAAAGAAATGAAGATAACAGCAAAAGACTTAAAAGATTTAGGTGTGGTAGATGAAATAATTAAAGAAAATGATATTTTTGAGAATGTGAAAAAAAGTATTGTTAAAAATTTGCAATTACTAGAAAAGAAAACCCAAGATAATCTTATAAAAGATAGATATGAGAAATATAGAATTATAGGGAGTAACTTATAATTTAATTATACAGAAATTTGGCAAAGAAAAAGTATAAAATATTACTCTTTATGTATTTATGTATAAAATGATGTTTAAATACAAAAGAAAGAACATATGATATTATAAATAAAAAACATAAAAACAAAAAAGAACCTTGTTTACTAATAGACGCATATCTGCGCCCATTAGTAAACAAGCTGGAATATAAGAAAAATAAAAAAGAAAAGGAGAAAATAAAATGATAGTAAAAAATAAAAAAATATTAATAATGGGAATAAGAAATAAATGGAGTATTGCTTGGGGAGTAGCAAAACAAGCATATGAGAATGGAGCAGAAATAATATTTACATATAGTAGTATGGAGAAATCAGATAAAATTGAAGAATTAATAGCAGAAATACCAGGTTCAAAAGCATATGTCTGTGATGCACAAAGTGACGAAAGTATTGCAGAATGTTTAGAAAAGATAAAAGAAGATTATGGAAAAATAGATGGAATATTACATAGTATAGCACATGCAAACACAGAGGATTTGAGAAATGATTTTATATTAACATCAAGAGACGGATTCGCGCATGCAGGGGACATAAGCGCATATTCATTAGTTGCAGTTACAAGAATAGCAATTGAAAAGGAATTATTAAATGAAGGAGCAAGTATAATAGCTTTAACATATTATGGTTCAGAGAAATCAATAGTTGGATATAATGTAATGGGGGTTGCAAAAGCAGCATTAGAAGCATCTATTAGATATTTGGCTTGTGATTTGGGAAAGAAAAAAATGCGTATAAATGCAATTTCAGCAGGACCAATAAAAACATTATCAGCAAAAGGAATAAAAGATTTTGGTTCAATATTAGATATTGTTGAAGAAAAAGCTCCATTACATGAGAATGTTACAACAGACGAAATTGGTAGTGTAGCAACATTCTTATTTAGTGATATGTCAAAAGCTATAACAGGAGAAGTTATACATGCAGATAAAGGATTTTCAAGTGTAGCAGTATAACATTGTTTTGGAAAATTATTAATTTATATTACTAATGAAAAATAAATAAATATATAATAGTAATTAAATATAAATGTATAAAAAAACCACCACTGGAAAAAATAATAGAAATCGAAAGGTGGTTTTTTTATGACAAAACATATTATAAAAATCTCAGTAGCAATTTTGTTGATAATATCAACTACTATAGGAATATATTATATATATAAAAATCAACAAGTAGAAGCATTATCAAAATATGGTTCATCAGGACAAGAAGTACGACAAATACAAGAAAAACTAAAAAGATGGGGATATTATAATGGAAATATTGATGGTATATATGGTTCACAAACTACAGCGGCAGTAAAAGCATTTCAAAAAAAGAATGGACTTTCAGTAGATGGTATAGCAGGAAGTCAAACATTGTCAGCAATGGGAATAACAAGTAATCAATCTTCATCAGGATCATCTTCAAGTAGACCATCAGATGTAAATTTAATTGCTAGGGCAATATATGGAGAAGCAAGAGGTGAAAGCTATGTAGGACAAGTAGCAGTTGGAGCTGTTATAATGAACAGAGTAAAAAGTAGCAAATTTCCTAATACAATAGCAGGTGTAGTTTACCAAAAAGGTGCCTTTGATGCAGTTTCAGATGGACAAATAAATATGAACCCAGATAGTACAGCGAAAAAAGCAGCTCAAGATGCACTTAATGGTTGGGATCCAACATATGGAGCAATTTATTATTTCAATCCAAATACAGCAACTAATGCATGGATTTGGTCAAGACCTATGACCATTACAATAGGAAAACATAGATTTTGTAAATAAATTGTTAGTAATAAGTAAATTGTTAGCAATTGAGAGGAAATCTATATGATTAAGAGATTTAAGAGGTTCTATAATTATTATGTAATAAATGAATTTGCAAAATGACTCTATAATTATTGGAAAGAGTCATTTTTGCTTTCTTTTGAATTATTAAAATATACAACTAAGTTATTTTGAGAGTCACAAAAAGCTAAAAAAACATCTTTGATATTTTTAACATTTTGAGAAACAAGTTGCTTTTGAATCCAGAGTTCATCATTTCCAGTATATTGTAAATTTTGTTTTAACAATATGCCATTTAAAATGATAGTAGAGCAAATTCGCTCAGGATTAGTAGAAAGATTCAAGTCAGTAGGAGTAACAGGTCGTTGATTTTCTTTAGGAAGAAAACTTATTTTTCCATTAATTTCTAATATTGCTGTTTGCAAATTACTTAGATTAAAAAATCCATTAACTCTACATTGCATCAAAAATTCATTAATATCAATTTTAGCTTTTTTTAAATTTTTGACATAAATTTCATCATTATCATAAAGAATTAAAGAGTTGCCATAAATAATTCTGCGAAATTTTAGAGATTTACATGAAAACACCGATATTGCAATGGAAATAATCGCATATATAATCATTGCAACAAGAGGTTGCATAAAATCATCTTCAAGAGCAGTAGACATTTCTGCCGCAATAGAACCAATTGTGATACCAATAATATAGTCAAACATTGTAAGCTGTGACATTTCTTTATTTCCCATTAATCGTGTTAAAATATATAAAGTGATAGCAGAACCAGAGGTAAGAGCAACAATTTTTAAAATATCCAAATTAGAACCTCCTAAAATTTATACGAGTTTGATATAAATAATGTAATTATTAATAGATATAAAGATACTAATATACATAGTTATTCATATCTATTAATATATTTTGTACAGCATTAAACAAAAATATTCGAACAATATGAAAAGAGAAATTAAACAGAAAATATATTTCAAAAAATTAATTTCTAGGTAGTTATTAAATGCTATTAAAAGTGAAAAAAATGTATGAAAATTATTGAATTTATTGTGAAAAATGATAAACTATAATAAGTGAAAAATACAAGTGGAGAAAAATGCTGCCAATACTGGATTACAAGCAAAAGTGTGTCACAAGGAACGTCCCCACTGACCCACTTGCCACTCTGACTCAAGGAGGAAAAAATGAAAATAATGTTTATATGCACAGGAAATATATGTAGAAGTGCAATGGCACATTGGTTATTAAAAAAGAAATTAGAAAAATTAAAAATACAAGATGTAGAAGTATATTCAAGCGGAACATTTGCATTTACAGGAGATGTGTCAACAGAAGAAGCAATAGAAGTTATGAAGGAATATGGAGTAGATTTAAAAAAACACAGAGCAACAAATATAGTAGAATCAAATATTAAAGAAATGGATTTAATATTGTGTGCAACAAATTCTCATAAAATGCAAATAGTAGGTAGATATCCAGATTTAAATAATAAAACGTTTACAATGAAAGAATATGTGAATTATAATGAGAAAGATAAACACCCAATAGATATTAGTGACCCATGGGGTTATGATATTGTAACATATAGAATGTGTGCTGCTGAGATAGAAAAATGTTTAGATTTATTATTAAAAAAACTTGAAAAAGATAAAAAAATATAGTATAATACGAACATATATTTGAAAATGCAATTAAAATAAAATAACTAAAATAAACAAATGAAATAAAAATAAGATTAGTAAAAAAGGAAAAAGAAATAAAAGAGAAAGAGGAATAAAAATGCAAGAAAAATTAAAAGAATTGAATGATAAACAATATGAAGCAGTAGTTAAAACAGAAGGACCATGTTTAGTAATAGCAGGTGCTGGAAGCGGAAAAACTAAAGTATTAACATACAAAATAGCATATCTAATGTCAGAAAAAAATGTTTTACCTTGGAACATTATAGCAATAACATTTACAAATAAAGCAGCTAACGAAATGAAAGAAAGAATAGCAAATTTGGTAGGAGATGTAGCAAGAGATTTATGGATGGGGACTTTTCACTCAATATGTGTAAGAATATTAAGAAAATTTATAGATAGAATAGGATTTGAATCCTCTTTTATAATATTTGATACAAGTGATCAAAAAACATTAGTTAAACAATGTATGAAAGAATTACAAATTGATGATAAAACCTTTAGTGATAGAGGAATTTTATCAGAAATAAGTAATGCAAAAAATGAAATGTTAGATCCAGAGCAATATACTATGAGAGCAGGAACTGATTTTAGAAAAGGAAAAATAGCAACAGTATATGAATTATATCAGAAAAAATTGAAAGAAAATAATGCAATAGATTTTGATGATATAATTAATTATACTATTAGAATATTGTTAGAAAACCCAGATGTTTTGGAATATTATGCAAATAAATTTAAATATGTTTTAGTAGATGAATATCAAGATACAAATAAATCACAATTTACTCTAATAACGCTTTTTGCTTCAATACATGGAAATATAACAGTAGTAGGAGATAATGACCAAAGTGTATATAGTTTTAGAGGAGCAGATATTACAAATATTTTGAATTTTGAAAAGGATTTTCCAGGAACCCAAATTATTAAGTTGGAACAAAATTATAGATGTACAGGAAATATATTGAAGATTGCTAATGAAGTAATAAAAAATAATGAGGTGAAATATGAGAAGAAGCTATGGACGGAAAATGAAGAAGGTGAATTACCAAAAGTATATTTAGCAGATAATGAATATGATGAAGGAACATATATTGTAGAACAGATAGAATATTTAAAAAGGAACCAATATTATAAATATTCAGATTTTGCAGTTCTATATAGAATGAATACACAATCAAGGGCAATAGAGGATATACTAAGAAGGGAAAATGTACCTTATAGAATTATAGGAGGATTAAAATTCTATGAAAGGAAAGAAATAAAGGACATTATAGCATATTTGAGATTGATTCAAAATACATCAGATAATTTAAGTTTGAATAGAATAATAAATGAACCTAAAAGAGGTATAGGAAAGACAAGTCTAGAAAATATAGCAGAAATAGCAATACAATATAATATATCAATGTATGAGGTAATAAAAAATGCAAATCAATATGGATTAAATAGAGTATATCTAAATTCAAGAGAATTTATTGATACAATGGAAGTCTTAATATCAAAGAAAGATGAGCTATCAATATCAAAACTTATAGAATTGACATTAAATAAGACAGGATATACAAAAGCATTAGAAAATGAGAATACAGTAGAAGCGGATAATAGAATAGCAAATTTAGAAGAATTTTTAACGGTAGCAATAGAATTTGAAGAGGAATTTGCAGATAATAAATTAAGTGACTTCTTAGAAGGAATAACATTATCAAGCGATTTAGATAATAGTGAAGAAGAAGTCGACTCAGTAACACTAATGACATTGCATAGTGCAAAAGGATTAGAATTTCCAGTAGTATTTCTAGTTGGAATGGAAGAGGGAATATTCCCAGGATATCAATCAATACAAGAGCCAAAAGAACTTGAAGAAGAAAGAAGATTATGTTATGTAGGTATTACAAGAGCAAAAGAAAATTTATTTTTAACTTGTGCAAAACAAAGGACAGTATTTGGTTCAACTAGTTGCAATATGATATCAAGATTTTTAAATGAAATACCAGAAGAGATGCTAGATGGTGCAGATGAAGTATTTGGTGATAACAAAAAAACTAATAATGCATTTGAGAGAACATCGTTTGGAGATTCTAAATATACTTGGAGTTATGGAAGCAAAAATAATGGAAATATAAAAACGTATAAAGTGCCATCAAATATTGCATATGGAGTTGCTGCAACAAGCATTGGACAGGGAACAAATACAAATGGTACAGTAGGCATAGCAAGTAATAATATGTTTAAGAAGACAGCAGAAAGTTTCTTGAATTCTTTAAATATGAATAAGAAAAATAATTCAACAGAAATTAATTTACAACAATATCAGGTAGGAGTAAAAGTATATCATAAAAAATTTGGAGAAGGAATAATTAGTACAGTTGAAGCAGAGGAAGATGATTTGAAAGTTGATATAGATTTCGAGAAAGTAGGTCATAAGAGATTAATGGCAAAATATGCGGGTCTAGAAGTTATATCTTAATGAAAAAATAAGATAAATAAATACATAGTGAATTTATAAAAGAGGTTATTCTATAAGTGAATAACCTCTCCTTAACTATAATATTTTTTATGATAAGTAGTCAAATCAATAAATTGAGTATCTAATTTTTTACATCCTTATTTTTCCAAATTTATAATTTTTGTTGCTACTTTTGCAATAAATGTTTCATCATGTTCTACAAAAATAAGTGTAGGATTATAATTTAATATGGCATCTTCTATTTGCATTCTTGTTAATATATCAATATAATTCAAAGGTTCATCCCATATATAAATATTTGCTTGTTCTGATATGCTTTTTGCAATTAGAACTTTTTTCTTTTGACCTTCACTCATATCTTGTATATTAGTATCAAAATCAGTTTTTGATAAACCCATTTTTACTAGCATGGCTCTAAAAATACTTTCATCTATTTTATTATCTTGTGCAAAAGTTTTTAAATTTCCTTTTAGAGCTTCTGTTGTTTGTGATACATAAGATATTTTTAAATCATTAGATACTTTAAATTCTCCATTATGTTGAATTTTATTTCCTAGAATAAGTTTTAAAATGCTTGATTTTCCAATCCCATTTTTGCCAACTAGTGCAACTTTATCACCATTATTTACTTCAAAGGAAATAGGCATAAATATTGCATGATTATTAAATTTTATCTGAAAATTATTTGCTAAAATTAATGGATTCTTATTACTTTGCAAAGGAATAATTTTTAGAGTATCATTCCTATCTACATTTTTTAATAAAGTGGTCTTTTTATCTAGTGCCTTTTCAATTCTTTGCTCTATGACTTTTGAAGTTTTCATCATTTTAGAAGCTTTATGCCCTATATATCCTTTGTCTATTGTAGTTTCAGAATTATACTTTTTACTCTTTCCCATTTCAGCTTTGTTTGACCATTTTGCAGAATTTTTAGAGGCAATCTCCAATCGATTTATATCTTTTTGTAATTTTTCGTTCTGCATTATTTCAAAATTATCTTGTCTATCCTTATTTTCTTTCCAAGATGATAAATTACCTTGTTGTATTTCGATATTAGAATTATTTATAGAAATTATATGATTTACAACTTTATCTAGAAGATTTCTATCATGAGATACTAATATAAAACCATTTTTCTTTTCTAAATAACTAATTAAATTATTTCTTGTTTCAATATCTAAATGATTTGTAGGTTCATCTATAAGTAAGAAATTGTTTCCTTTTAAGAATAGGCTTATTAAAAGTATCTTTACTTGTTCTCCACCACTTAATAGGTTAAAGTTTCTGTATAGAATTTCTGTATCTGCATTAAGTAAATTTAATTCCTTTATAATTTCCCAATCTTCAACATGTGGAGCAATTTCATTTACTATATCTATTGATATTCTATCTTTATTTATTATTTCAAAAGGAAAATAGTCAACATCAATATTTTTTGATATTGTTCCTTTATATTCATACTTTCCTTGTAATAACTTTAAGAATGTAGTTTTTCCTTTACCATTTCTACCAATCAATCCTAGTTTCCAATCAGTATCTATATTAAATGATACATTTTCAAATATATTATTATAACTACCATCATATCCAAAGGTTAAGTTGTTTATACTTATTAAAGACATTGTTTCTCCAATCTTTATAACAAAATAATATTCTTACTTTTTATTACTATACTATAATATTTAGAATAATACAAGAGAATAAAACAAAAATTTGCATACTTAAGAAATTAAGAGTAAATAATTATCAACAAGAATAATTGTGGGATTACTCTGAAATCATTAAAAGAAATGAGTCATGTAGATTACAGAACTCATTTCTTTATAAGTTGTTTAATATAAATTTAATCAAAAAGTGTTTAACTTTTTGTGTGAAATTTAATGTATATTTATCCTTGAACTTCAGTTTTAACAGTTTCTATTTCAGTAGTAGATGCTTTAGCAGCAGGAATATAGTATCCTTTATTTTCAGCAATCTTATATAATTCATATTGGAAACATTCATCACTATTTCTAATTTGTTGGAAAGTTTGTCTAAGTTGAGCGTTAGAAGATTCAGTAATAGCTTTTTGATAAGCACTTAAATCAGATTTTACATTAGCCAATATGTCATTAACCATAGCTTTTTCGTCCATAAAAAACTCCTTTCTATAAAATAATAAAATTATAATAAAAACATGTTAAATAGATAATGAATTGTATTGTAAACAATGAAACATGTATCAATTAAGTATTAAAATTTTACTATTTAGTTATTTAAAAAACTCATTAATTTTTGTTTAGTATTCAAAGCATCTTGAGCTGATTTTGTAAACATTTGCTTAATCTGAGGATCAACAACTTGAGAAGCATACGTATTTAGTTTTTTATAAACTGTTTCATGAGCGCCAATTAAATGTCTTAAATCTTGAAGCTCTGTTTGTGTTAAATCTGCCATAAAAACCATTCCTTTCTATAAAATTTTCAAATAATCATTACAAATATTTTTAATGTTTTATTTGTAAATACTTGTAATATAATGATAAAATCCTTCTAATAGTATAGACTAAAATGGAAATAATATACTAAAATTCAATAAAACAAAAAATAAATGCAAAGTCATGTAAACAGCTGATGGTAGCAAAGTAAATTAAAATAGAGAAAATAAATAATAAAAACAAGAAAAACGAACAATAAGGAAGAAAAACAAAAATAAATAGTAAAAACTTATAGAAAATAAAAAAATAGGGAAATTGCCAAAATACACCAAAAAATATAAAATATAAACCAAAGACAATGGGAGGAATTATATATGATAAGAAAAACACTAATGACAATACGTACATCAGTTAAGCTAATGTCATTACTAATTTTTGCAATTATAATAATAATATCTCTATTTGCAATATTTTACAAACCAACTTATAGTGTAAGCATAAATGGACAATTTATAGGATACACAAAAGACAAAAGTAGTTTACAAAAAAGAATAAATGATTATATGGAAAAAGGCGATGAAAGTAATCAAAATATAGCATTTACAGAAGTACAAATCATGCCAGAATACCAATTATGCTTATTAAAAAAAGGAATTGTAACAAACGATGATGAAATATATACTGCAGTAATACAAGATAGTACAATATATTATAGATATTATGCGATACTAGTAGATAATGAAGAAAAAGTATATGTAGGAAATTTCTCAGAAGCAGAGCAAATAGTAGATAAATTAAAAGAAAAAAATACGAACAATATAGACAAAATATCAATAAAAGAAAAATACAATACAGGAATGGATCAATTCGCAAGTATAGACGATGCAGTAACACAGTTATATGAAGAAAAGCCAGTAGTAGTAGCAACAACTACAAAGAAAAATACAAATTCAACATATTCAGTAGGAAGAAAAGCAACATCAATGTCTTATCAAAATATGCCAATAAATATATCATTTATAAGACCAATATCAGGAAAGATAACATCAAGATTTGGATCAATAAGTAGAGTTAGGACAAGCGCACATAAAGGATTAGATATAGGAGCACCTACAGGAACAAAAATAGCAGCAGCCGCATCAGGAACAGTTACATGTTCATCATATCAAGGATCATTAGGAAATTTGATTGTAATTTCACATGGAAATGGTATAGAAACATACTATGGTCATTGTAGTAAATTGTATGCGAAAGTTGGACAATATGTAAATCAAGGAGAAATAATAGCAGCAGTAGGTTCAACAGGAAATTCAACAGGACCACATTTACACCTAGAAATAAAAGTAAATGGTGTTTCATATAATCCACAAAATTATGTATATTAAAGTAAAATACAATAATATTGAAAATATGAAATTATTAAAATAAAGATAAAAATAAGAATAAAAATAGTTGAGAAGGATACTAAAAAGTATTTGATTCTCAGCTTTTTTTTTGTTGAAGTGTGTCACAAGGAACGTCCCCACTGACACACTTATTTAAATAGTTCCAAAAAATCTATAACCATTTTGAATAGCATTATTCTTAAAAATAGGTTTACCATGTTCCATTAGCTTATATTGAAAATTAATGGAATTAGAAACAAATGTTGCAAATTCAGAAATGCTTGAATAAAAGCTCTTCAAAAATTTAAAATCAACATTAATGTCAGATAAAACCAAATAATATGTATCGTTATATAAATATAAAGAAATATTTTTACAAAGTACTTTAAGATTTTTTAATAAATTAATGCTCAAATTATCACAAAAGTCACAAAAAGAGTCAAAACTATTAAAAGAATATATAGCAATTTTGTTAGTTAAGGACAAATTTCTACGTCTAACTGTTAAAGTTTTCTTAGGAGATAAAGTTTGAACATTATCAGGAGAAAATTTAGTAATTGTAAAAATAATCTGCCCATCAGAAGAAGCAAATGCCTCAATTAAAATCTTACTATCGTTAGTGTAAAAACCAACTTCTTTCTCTGCTTTGTTTAAAATAGAAAGAAGTAAATCTTGAGACTGATAAGAATTGGTAATTAGAGATTTAAAATCAACATTGTTTTTTTCTAAGTCTTCTGTGTTTAAGATTATACGAATTTTATTTTCAGTAAGTTTTTCAATTTTCATAAATAGTATTCCTCCTTAATAACTGTAATTATATTATACCACTAAATATATTATATTTAAAGACACAAAATTTGGTAATAGTAAAATGTATATTTCTTAATATAACATATAAAAATAAAAAAATCCATAATAGACTTGAAAAAAAAGAAAAATCAATGTATAATAGCACTACGAATATGGGATATCCGTAAGAAAGAAATGGGGATGGCAAAAAGGAAAGGAAAAAGAAAAGTGACAATTAAAATCAAAGAATTACCCCTATCAGAAAGACCATATGAAAAATTAGAAATATATGGAGAAAGTTCATTAACAAATGCAGAGTTATTAGCAATAATAATAAAAAATGGAACAAAGAATGAGACATCAGTAGAATTAGCAAAAAGAATACTAAAGTTAAATGAGAATATAGAATCAGAAAGTTTGAATTTCCTAATGGATTTGAGTATAGAGGAACTAGAACAAATAAAAGGAATAGGAAGGGTAAAAGCAATACAACTAAAGGCAGTGTGTGAATTGACAAGAAGAATAAATAAACCATCATATTATAGAAAGAAGAAAATCAAGGAGCCAAAAGATATAGTAGAAACAATAGAAGGCGAAATGCGATATTTGAAAAATGAAGTATTAAAAGTAATAATACTAAACTCTAATAATGAAATATTAAAAATAAAAGAAGTGTTTGTTGGAGGGACAAACTTCATAGAAGTATCTACAAAAAATATATTATCAGAAGCAGTAAAAATGCAAGCACCAAAGATAATATTAGCACATAACCATCCAAGTGGAAATCCAAACCCAAGTGAAAAAGATATAAAATATACAGAAAATATTGAGAGAGCAAGTCAATTGTTAGGAATACAGTTATTAGACCATATAATAATAGCAGAAGAGAAATATACAAGTATATTTGCATATAGAGATAAAAGAAAATAAAAAGAACATAAGAAAATAATAAAACAAAATATACTTAGACATAAACAAAAATGAAGGGAAGAAAGTCATGAGTTTATTAAATTTCAAAGATGTTGGAATAGATTTAGGGACAGCAAATATATTAGTAGCTGTAAAAGGAAAAGGAATAGTATTTGATGAACCATCAGTAATTGCTATAAATAGAAAAAGAGAACAGACAATAGCTATAGGAAATGAAGCAAAAGAGATGATAGGGAAAACTCCAGATGGGATAGAAGCAATTAGACCATTAAAAGATGGTGTAATTGCAGATTGCACAGCAACAGGACTGCTATTAAAAGAGATACTAACAAAAGTATGCAAGAAATATTCAATTGGAAGACCAAGAGTAGTAGTAGGTGTTCCATCAGGAATAACAGAAGTAGAAGAAAGAGCAGTGGAAGAAGCTATTATAGGATCAGGAGCAAAAGAAGTCTATCTAATAGAAGAGCCAATGGCAGCAGCAATTGGAGCATCTATAGACATAGCAGAGCCAAGTGGAAATATTGTAGTTGATATAGGAGGAGGAACAACAGAAGTAGCAGTAATATCATTAGGTGGAATAGTAGTAAGTGAATCAATAAGAATAGCAGGAGATGAACTAACTGAAGACATTATAGAATATGCAAGAAAAGAATTAAATCTATCAATAGGAGAAAAAACAGCAGAACAAATAAAAACAAAAATAGGATGTGCATTACCATTAATGTCAGAAATAGTATTAAAAATAAAAGGAAGAGATTTATCAACAGGGTTACCAAGAGAAGAAGTGATTTCATCAACACAAGCAGAACTAGCAATGAGAGAATCAATATGGAAAATAGTAGATATAGTAAAAAGTGCATTAGAAAAAACTCCACCAGAATTATCATCAGATATAATGGAAAAGGGAATATTAATAACAGGAGGAGGAGCACTAATAAAGAACTTAGATAAATTATTAAATCTTGAAACAGGTATGCCAGTATATATAGCAGAGAATCCTCTTGAAAGTGTTGTAAAAGGTGCAGAAAAGACATTAGAGAATATAGAAAAATTGAGAAATATTTTAGTTAATTCACAAAAAAGAAGAGGGTAAATATTAGTAATATCCAAAATGAGGAGTTATTAATTAAGATTTGTGCCTTTAGAAAAGGAATGATTTAGGTATGAATAATAAAAAGACAGGAAAGTTAGGAATTATAATAACAATAGTAATATTAATATTATTAGTGTTACTTACTAATGTTAAAAGAAGTCAAATTTACACATTAGAAAACATTGTAAGCAAATTAGTATCACCAGTACAACAAGGAATAACATTTCTAAAAAATAAAATCAATGGGAATAACACATATTTTGCAGACTTGGAAAAATTACAAGAGGAAAATAAAAAGCTAAAAGAAGAAAATAGTAAATTGGAACAGACTTTAAGAGAATATGAAGTAGTAAAAACAGAAAATGAAACATTAAAATCTTACTTGTCATTAGCAGAAAAGTATAATAACTACAAAACAGTCCCAGCATATGTAATAAATAGAGATATAAGTAACTATTCAAAAACGATAGTAATAAATGTAGGAAAAGATGATGGAATAAAAGAAAATATGCCAGTAATAGCTGATGATGGGTTAGTAGGGTATGTAATATCAGTAACAAATAATACAGCAAAAGTGCAAACAATAGTAGACAGCAGTAGTAGCACTAGTTGCTTGACAAGTTCTACTAGAGATAATATGGTATGCAAAGGTACAATTGAAGAGACAAATACATTAAAAGGAACATATATAGCAAATGGAGCAAATGTAATAGAAGGGGATAGCATAGAAACTTCAGGAATGGGTGGAATTTATCCAAAAGGAATACACATTGGAAAAGTAAAAGAAATAATGAATGGAAAAAATAAAACAGATTTAACTATAAAAGTAGAAGTATCAGTAGATTTTGAAAAGTTAGAAACAGTTCTAGTAATAACAAAATAGAAATGAAAGGAATTACGAAAATATGAAGAAAGTTTTGATAAATATAGCAATTATAGTCGTTTTTCTAATCATATATTTTTTACAAGCAAATTTTTTTACATGGTTTAAAATAGCAGGAATAATGCCAAATTTATTTATAATACTTATTTTATTTATAGGGTTATTTACCAAAAGAACATTAGTCATAATGTATGGCATAGTATTTGGCATACTAATTGATATATTTATAGGAAAAAGTATAGGAATAACATCTATAATGCTATCAATAGTAGGAATAGTAGCACTAATATTTGATAAAAACTTTTCAAAAGATAGTAGAATAGCAATAATGATAATAGTAGCAATAAGTACAATTATATATGAACTTGGAATATATATATTAAATCATATACTAATAAAAACAGGATTTGAAATAATACCATTTATACAAATATTAGCAATAGAAGTGATATATAATGTAATACTTACAATAATAATATATCCGCTAATACAATTAGTAGGATATGATATAGAGGAAGAGTTTAAAGGAAATAAACTGTTAACAAAATATTTTTAAAAATTAAAAAGAAGGTGAAAAGTTGAGTAAAAGAATAACAAAAGAACACATAAATTTAAGATTCAACATAATGACTCTAGTTATATATTTAATAGGAACTATATTGATTATTCAATTATTCAATTTACAAATAATACATGGAAAAGAATATAGAGAACAGTCAAACACAAGGCTATCAAGAGAATCAGTAATAAGTGCATCGAGAGGAGATATATTAGATAGAAGTGGAAATGTATTAGCAACAGTAAAAACAACATATAGCATAGAATTATATAAAACGAATATAAAATCGCAAGATTTGAACAATTCAATATTAGAACTAATAAAATTATTGGATAAAAATGGCGAAAGCTATATAGACACATTTCCAATAAATATAAATCCATTTGAATATACAATAAGTGACAAAAAATTAGAACAATGGAAAGAAAAATATAAAATAGATTCTAATGCGACGCCAGAAGAAGCATTCAACGCATTTAAAGAAAAATACAAAATAACAAATGAAAATATAGAAGATGCAAGAAAAATAATGATAATAAGATATAGAATAACAACAGAAGGATATAGTAATACAAAATCAATATTAATATCATCAAATATAAAAGAAGAAACAGTAGCAGAATTGAGTGAAAGAAATAATAGTTTTGCAGGAATAACAATAAACACAGAAGCAACAAGGACATATACATCAGGAAGTTTAGCATCACACATATTAGGATATATAGGAAAAATAAATGAAGATGAGTATGAAGAAAAAAAGGACACATATAGAAGAAATGATGTAATAGGAAGAACAGGAATTGAAAGTGTATTTGAAACATATCTAAAAGGTAAAGATGGAATAAAACAAATAGATATGACAGTAGATGGAACAATAACGGCAGAATATGTAACAAAAGAACCAGTAGCTGGATCGAATGTAGTATTAACGATAGATGCAAATCTACAAAGAAAGACAGAAGCTGCGTTGAAAGAAAATATAGAAAAAATAGCAAGTGGGGGATTTTCAGAAGCAAGAGACACAAAATGTGGAAGTGCAGTAGTAATGAAAGTAGATACAGGAGAAATACTTGCAATGGCAAGTTATCCAGACTACGAACCAGAGAAATTTGTAGGAGGAATAGCAGCATCAGACTGGAATGCATATAGAGATGATGAAAGAAAGCCACTAATAAATAGAGCAATACAATCTTCATATGCACCAGGGTCAATATTTAAAATGGTAACAGCAACAGCAGGATTAGAAACTGGTGTAGTAACGATAAATGAAACTATATATGACACAGGAAAATATAAATATTCAAATGATTATCAACCAGAATGTTGGTATAGAAGCGGACATGGATATATAAATGTAATGAATGCAATAAAAAAATCATGCAACTATTATTTTTATGAAGTAGGAAATAGGTTAGGGATAGATAGGTTGTCACAATATGCAAAATACTTTGGACTAGGAAGAAAAACGGGAATAGAATTAACAGGAGAAACAGCTGGAACACTAGCATCAAGAGAAGCAAAAGCAAAAATATCAAAAGAATCTTGGCAAGGAGGAGAAACGTTATCAGCAGCAATAGGACAAAGTTATAATAGTTTTACACCATTACAAATGGCAAAATATATGGCAACATTCGTAAATGGTGGAAAAGAAGTAAAACCAACTATAATAAAATCAATAATAAATAATGATTTAACAGAAGAGAACAAAGAAGAAATACGAAAATATTCAAATCAGAAATTGGGAATAGAAGAAGAAGAAACAACAGAATTTAGTATAAAACAAGAATACTTACAAGTAATTCTAGAAGGAATGAGGTCAGTTACAAATGAAACAGGAGGAACAGCTTATTCTATATTCAAAAATTTCAACATAGAAGTTGGTGGAAAAACAGGTTCAGCTCAAGCAGGAAAAAAAGATGGAAAAGATGTAGTACACGCATGGTTTATGGGTTTTGCACCATTCGATAAACCAGAAATAGCTGTAGTAGTAATGGTAGAAGATGGTTCACATGGTAGCTATTCAGCTGAAGTTGTAAGAGAAATAATGGAGGAATACTTTGGAATGAATTCAAATAATGTATATGAAAGTACAACAGCAATACCATATATGGAACAAATTAGAAATTAAAAATATATATGAAAGAATATATATAAGTATGTAAAAAATAAACAATAAATTATGCAAGAAATATGTAAAAATATATAAAAAGAAAGGATGTTAAATGAAATGGTAAGTATAAATTTAAGAAAAAATGAAAATGTAATAAAATTAGAAGAAAATGCGCAATTAGAGGAAATATTAAAAGAGCTAGAGCCTAAATTAGTAGAATTAAAAAAATTATACAAAGACGAAAAAACACCAATAAAGGTTGTAGGAAAAGCATTAAAAAAAGGCGAAATAGATTCAATACAAAATATGATTAAAAACTATATAGATGTAGATATAGTATTTGACATATCAAAGGAATTAGGATTATCAAGCATAGTAAAACCTTTTAGTAAAGAGACAGAAATATCAGAAACTAGATATTATAGAGGTTCATTGCGTTCAGGGCAAAAAATAGAAGTAGAAGGAAGCATAGTGATATTTGGAGATGTAAATTCTGGTGCAGAAGTAATGGCAACAGAGAACATAATAGTATTAGGTACACTAAGAGGATTAGCGCATGCGGGGGCAAGAGGAAATATGCAAGCAATAATTGCAGCAAATACACTAGATGCAGTGCAATTAAGGATAGCTAATATAATAAAAGAACTTACAAGAAGTGCAAGTACAGTTAAGAGAAATGTATATATAACTGTTGATAAAGATAAAATAAAAATGGAAAATTATCAATAGTTCGTTGCTATAAATGAGAAGTTATCAATAGTGCATTAGTATAAATGGGAAGTTATCAACAGTGCATTGGTATACATGAGAAGTTAATAATAGTACGCTAGTAGAAAATACTACAAAACTAAATTTTACTATAACTATTTTCTATGGAAAGTCATCATGCTATAATAAATTTTTTAAGAATAAAAAAACACCTTGTTTACTAATGGGCGCATATCTGCGCCCATTAGTAAAACAGTTGAAATAAAAGGGATTCCTAAAAAAGAGAGAAGATGTGATAATATTTTTAATTTAACTTATAAGCAATAACAACAAAGATATAAATAACATTTCGTCTTTAACGCCTTCACTATAAAGGAAATATATTAAACCCAAAATTAAAATATCATCAAAATATAATTTTATGCCAAATAAATCAAACAAGTAATCAGAATCATTACTGTTTGATTTGTTTTTATCCTGGCTTTGATTTGAATTTCGGTTTGAGTTTTGATTTGAATTTTGATTTGAGTATAAATTTTGATTTTGGTTTGAGCTTATATTGGGATTTGAATATGAATTTGGGTTCGAGATTTTATTTTGACTTTGAGTTGGTCTCTGCTTTTGATTTTCATACTTAGACAAATTATCTAAATTATTGTTATTGCTGTTAGTATTGATATTATTACCTTGAGTAAAATATGAAGAATAGTTATAAGAATAAGGATACCTTGGATAATTTCTATAGTATGAAAAAGGCATGTTCATATAAGGAAATCTAGGCATTATTATTCTCCTTATTATCATTTTTCATGAAATCAGCAATTTTAGTCATATTCAATAAATTAACATATTGATCTAATTTTCCTTTTTTACTATCTCTAAGGTAAGGTTTTAAAGAATATAATAGGTTTGCTCTGGGGTCATCTTTTTGATTCATTGAAGAGATAATATTTTTCATTTTTAGCATAGTATTCATATCTATATTGAAACCAGAGGTGTTATCATTGTTTGAAGAATTAGAACTAGAATTATTATTACTAATATTTGATGATTGAAGCATTGAAGAAAAACTATTTAACATTTCAGGAGAAACTTGACTTAATACCTTATTAAAATCTATATTATTATTGTTATCACTATTATTTGAAACACTGTTGGAATTGTTAGAAGAATTTTGCAAACTATTCATCATTTGTTGTATTTCTGGAGGAATATTACCACTATCCACCATCTTCTTTACATTAGACATTAAATCTTCCATATTATCTGCCATGTTATCACCTCTAAATAATTTATTCATTTTTAGATATAATATGCCCCAATTGGAAAAAAGTTCCAATGGGTCAATTTGAAAAATAAATATAAATCTGCTATAATCTCTTAAAAGTCCAGAAAAAATGATAAATATTTTATGAAAACTAGTCTGGAAAACTTGTTTTTTAGCAAAAAATGTGTTATAATAAAAAAGAAGTGTTAAACCACTAATTACCAAAAGAAGAGGAAAATTACAGAAATGTAATAAAAAAACAATAAAATCGTAATGATTTTTGCAAATGTAGTTTCCTTAAGAACATATAAAAATCAACTAACCTGAGATAAAAAAGGCTATTGATTTTTAAATTTATTAGTAGGATAATAAATTTAAATAATAAAACAAAACATATATATTAAAAATATATAAGAGATTTTAATTTATATAACGCAATTGAAAGGAATGAGAAATATGAAAAAAATTTGTAGTATTTTAATTTTAATCGTATTATTGCTAAATAGTTCAGTAATGGTATTGATTAGTCAAGCTGTTGACGCAGTATCAGAGATAATCTCATCAGAAAAAGACGCAATACAAAGTATGCAAGAAGTAGCACTAGAAAAATATGTGAACTATGCAAACGAATTAGAAAGGGGTACAATTGTTCAACTCAAAGTAGGAGTTGGGCTTAAAAATGATACTAATAAAGAAGTATATGTAAAAGATAGAAAAGTATCAATAGAATGTCCAAGAATTTCTGAAAAAGTTCCAACAAGAGTTGAAGTAATTGGAAAAGAAGCAAAATATGACAATGGAACAATAACAGTACAAGAAACATATGAAAATAAATTAAAATATGAAGGAAGAGAAGAATATACTGTAATATTATTCTATGATGCAGATTGTTATACAGAAAATCAAGAAGAAAGAATGTTAAATGCAAAAGTATTAGTAGAACAAACAATAGAAACAGCAGAAGCAAAAGAAAGTGTAACAGTAAAAGGAGAAGCAACAGCACAAATAGCAGTAAGAGAAAATGTAGGAACAATAGTATCTGCAGAATATGAAACAGAAGATATATATAATGGATATATAAATTCAAATATAGAAAATGGAACAGCATATAATACAGAATATCAAGAAAAGAATAAGATTACAATAAGCAACAAGAATATAGCAGAGTCATTTATAGTAGAATCAAACGATGTATTAGGATTCCAAGGAGAAGAAATACAAGATAACAGAAATCTACTATACAAAGGTATAACATTAGAAAAAGCAAATATAAAAGATATTCTAGGAACAAATGGCGAAATAAGAATATTAAATGAAAAAGATGAAGTATTAGAAGTTATAACTAATAAGACAGAAGTAAAAGAAGATGGAAAATACAAATATAACTACCAAGAACCAGTAGAAAAAATAAAACTACAAATAATTAACATAGAAAAAGAAGGAATAATAGAATTTAATACTACAAAAATAATAAAAGGAACACTTACACAAAATGTAGATTTAGTAAAAAATAGAATAAATGTAGTAGGAACAAAAACAACAGAAAAAACAATATTAGATGAAGAAAACAAAGAAGAAAAAGTCGATGAAATAACTACAGTATATGAAGAGAATAATTTAGAAACAGTAATAAATATACAAAATGCAACACAAAAAATAAGTATGGATGTAAACAAAAAAGAATTAACAAATAACGTACAAAACAATATGACAATAACAGCAACATTAGAAAAGAACACAGCAGCAAATAGATTATTTGAAAATCCAACAGTAATAATAGAATTACCAGAAGAAGTAGAAAAAGTAATATTAAATGATGTACAAGTATTACATGACTTAGAATTAAGCAAACAAGAAGCAGTAGTAGAGACAAATGCAGAAGGCAAAAAAGTTATAAGAATAGCACTTTCAGGAAAACAAACACAATATACACAACAAGAAGATATAACAAAAGGAACAAATATATTAATATCAGCAACAGTAATGCTAAAACAAAATATACAAACGAAGACATCATCAATAAAAATGATATGTAATGAAAATGTTTGTGAACAAGAAATAAAATTAATAGAGAAAAATCAAGTAGCTAAGAAAACTACATCAAAAACAGAAGCAGAAGGAACAGTAGTTAATCAAAATGGATTAAAAATAGCTACAAAAGTTGTAGCAGGAGACAAGATATTAGCAAATAATGAAACAATATATGAACAACAAATAATAAAATATGAAGTAAAAGTAACAAATACAACAGAAAACAACATAGAAAACGTAAAAATAGTAGGAAAAGTACCAGAAGGAATGACATATGTAGATTTAGACATTGGTGGATTTTATGATGACTTTTATGATTTCATTCCAAATACAGAAATAAAGCAAAAAGAAATCGAAGTTGGAACTTTAAAAGCAGGACAAACAGAAACATATTACTATGAAGTTCAAGTAAACGATTTAGCAGAAACAGAGCAAGAAAAAACAATAACTTCAGAAGTAAAAGTATACATAGGAGAAAACGAAATTTCTACATATACATTAAAAAATGTTGCGAAACAAGCGAAGATAGCAGTTAAATTGGGAGGATATGCGAACAGAGAAAAAAGAAATCAATGGGCATATTTTATTAAAGTATCAAATTTAACTTCAAGTGAGCTACAAAATGTACAAATAAATTTACCAATATCAAATAAATTACAAATACAAAGTGTAGAAGTGTGGGATGAAGAATCAAATTATGAAATAAAAAGAGAAAATAATAATATAAATGTTAAACTTAACAAACTTCCAGCAAAAAATAATACATCAGAAGAAAAGCCAAAATATACAGATCAAAATGGCGAAGTTGGAAATATAGGTATTGAATTTGATAATAACGAAGTAGTAATCTATATTATAGCTGATATGGTATCAATAGAAGAAAATACAGATTATACTTGGCAAGTAAACTCAGCAGCAACAGTAACATTGCCAACAGGAGATATATACAAATCTAATGACAATATAGCATCAGGAAAAATAGAGGCAATAAAAATAGAACAATCTTCAGACAAATCAGGAGAAACATTATCAATAGGAGATGAAATTGTATATAAATTTGTTGTAAAAAATGTAGGAAAGACTATAGAAGAATGGGGAAAATATACAACAATTGATTTTAAAGACTTTATTCCAAATGAATTAGAAATATTATCAGTAAATTATAACAATAATAAAGTTTCAATGGAAGTAGAAGAAGGAGAAAGAGTATATAAAGCAAATAAAGAAAATATTACTTTAAGTGATTATGAAATACAACTAATAAACAAAAATGATAATACTGAAAAACCAAGAATTGAATTGAAATTAAATCTATTAGAGGATGAATCATTAGAAGTAACAATAAGAGCAAAAGTAAAAACAGTATATGCAGATGTGGATATAGAAAACTGTGCTATGGTAACAGGAGAATATATAAATACAAAACAATCAAACATAATACAAAATTCAATTAAAGGATATAAAGCAGTAGTAGATTTAGAAGACCCAGATGATGAAGATAAACCAGTAGATCCAGACAATCCAAATCCACCAGTAGAACCAGACAAACCAGATGTTCCAACAGAAAAGAAATACACAATATCAGGAATTGCATGGATAGACGAAAATGAAAATGGACAAAGAGAAGAAACAGAACAAAGATTATCAGGAGTAGAAGTATTATTATTAGATATAACAAATAATAAATACTTACAAGATGATAATGGAAAAGTAATAACAAAAACGACAAATAATAATGGTCAATATTCATTTGAAAATGTTAAAGAAGGAAAATACTATGTAGTTTTCAAATATAATAATAATGATTATGAAGTAACAGCATATAAAAAACCAGGAATAGCTGCAACAGTAAATTCAGATGCAATGCAAAGAGAAACTACAGTAGATAATCAAAAAGTATATGTTGGAATAACAGATACAATTGATTTAACATCAAATAAAGAAAATATAGACATTGGATTAATAAAAAATAAAGTATTTGATTTAAAAGTAGATAATTATATACAAAAAATAACAGTACAAAATAGTAAAGGAACAAAACAATATACATATAATAATGAAAAAATGGCTAAAGTGGAAATACCAGCAAAACAAATAGTAGGTTCAATACTTGTTGTAGAATATAAAATAGTTGTAACAAATGTTGGAGAATTAGCAGGAACAGTAAATGAATTAATAGACGAAATGCCAGCAGGTCTAGAATTTAAGTCAGAATTAAATGCTAATTGGTATAAGACAATAGGAAACAGCATAAATAATACAAGTTTATCAACACAAGAAATAAAACCAGGAGAAAGTATAGAAACAAGCATAGTATTAACAAAAACATTAGATGATACAATCCAAACATATACAAATATTGCAAAAATTGGTATAAGTGATAATATAAAACATATAGAAGATAAAAATAACGAAAATGATAGTGATAAAGTAGATATAATAATTTCTATACAAACAGGAACAGTAATAAATTATATTGCAACAGTAATCGGATCAATTCTAGGACTAGCAGTATTATTAAGTATAGTTATTATATTAATAAAGAAAAATAAAATAAAAGCATTAAAAGTATTCTGCTTCATTTTTGCAATATCTATAATAATACCAATAACTACAACAAATAAACATGTTGATGGAGAATATATAGGAGATGTAAATATTCACATAAATAGTTATTCAGACCATGATTATAGTATTACTTATAATGGAGAAGAAGTAAAATCAATATGTCAAAGTAGAGGAGCGCATTTGTGTCCACTATGTAATCACTCAATGGACTTAATTTCTATAGTTGTTCAAGGACCACATAACCACAGAATAGAAGGAGGAAATCCTGAATTAAAGAAGGAATCAACTGGAATAATTAATTACAAACAAGTAGATTATACAAGCAAAGATAATAATGGAAATGATATAACAGAAAGTAGAGATATCTACGGACCATTTAGAGTAAGTTGGGTAAATGGTTCAATATCATCAGTAGAAGTAAAAGGAATTACAAATATAGAAACAGCAGAAATAGGAGCAGTAAACTATAAAATTGTAGATGCAACAGGAAAAAATGAAATTAATATAACTTCAGGAAGCGATTTCTATATAAGTGTACCAACTAATGTAAAGGCATTAACAGAGGTAGCAGTAACAGCAAAAAGTACAGTAACAGTTTATTATACAGTAACAGTACATTATTACATACATCTTACACCAAATCCTTCACCAGAGCATTTAGCTGAACTTAATGGTAGAACTATACAAGAGCATGAAGTAGATTTAGGAGAGAGAGACAGAGAAGAAACTGATCAAGGAGAAGCTAGCGAAAGAGTTAATTGGACAACAGAATTACCAAAAACTATAAGAGTCATAAAAGTAGATTATGATAATAGAGAAAAAGTATTACCAGGTATTGTATTCTTAATAAAAAATGAATCATTAGGAAAATATGTAAAACAAAATTCAGCAGATTTATCAATATCATATGTAGATAATGAGGAAGATGCAACAAGATTTATAACAGATGCACAAGGTATTATAGAAGTAAAAGGATTAAGAGCAGGAGAATATACACTTATAGAAAAGGAAAATCCATACCATGGATATGACCATATAAAAAATGTAAATGCAGATAGAAAAATAACAATAGCAGATACAAATTCATTAATAAAATATACAGCTAAAAACAAAGAAATGGTAGGAAATATAAATATTGAAAAGGTAAATAGCGAAAATTCAGCAATAAAATTAAATGATGTAGAATTTGCATTACTTGATTATACAGGAACAAAATATGTAAAAGTACAAATAGAAGGACAAGAAGGATTCCAAAAGAGAATAGTAGGAACATCAAAAGTAACAAAACAAGAATTTACAGATAATTTAGAAGAAGCTACAATATTTGTAACAGATAAAGACGGAAAAATAAATATAAAAAATATAGCATTAGATCCATCAGATACTAATATAGATAATGACAACATAAATAAATATATATTAAGGGAATTAAAGAATCCACATTATGGATATGAAGTAGACCCAGATTATATAACATGGAAGGTAGATGGAGTAGCTTCACAAATAAGAAATAGTCAATTAGAATTTAATATTGCTACAAGAGGTGGAAAAGTAGACATCATAGTAGCAAATGAACAAAAATATGTAAGAATATCAGGATATGTATATGAAGATGTACCAAATGGAAAAGAAAATGTAAGAAATGAACTATATGATACAGATGCGCAAAGCAAAGATAAATTAGTAGAAGGAATAAAAGTAGTATTAAATAATACAAAAACAAATGAGACATATGAAAATTGGACAGATAGCAAGGGAGCATACTTATTTGGAAGTAAAAATCAAGATGGAACATATTCAGCAGATAATATTTTATTAAGAGATATAGATTCTTACTATGTAGAATTTATATACAATGGAATGAAATATAGTAATGTAATAGCAAATGCAGATAAAGAGAATGGTTCAAAAGCAATTGAAGGAACAAACAGAGCGCCATTTAATGATAAATATGCAACAATTACAGGAAATATAGCAAAGGGAAATACAGGAGAATCAACAGGAAATGCGTTAAATGCAAATGGAAATATAACATCAGACATAAAATATACACAACCAGAAGAACATACGTCACAAGTAACATATACAGAAGGACAAGAATATGCAAATAGAGATAAAGGAATAAAATTAAATGATTACTATGCATTAGACAAGTATCATATCAGTGCAACAACACAACAATTAGGATATGCTTTAAAAACGACATATGTTGCAGACAATGAAGAAATAAAAAATATAAATCTAGGTATATTCCAAAGAGAACAAGTAGATTTAGCAATATCAAGTGATATAGAAGAAGTTAATGTATCATTAAATGGATATACAAATACATATAACTATGCAACAAGAAATCAATATGTAAAAAATAAAGGAGCATTTAGAACAGGAGTAAAATTTGGAGACAAATATTTAAATAGATACTCAAGAACAGTATATCAATCAGCTGTAACATATTTTGCAGAAGATAGAGATAATCATAAGTTAGAAGTAAATGTATTATACAAAGTTACATTATATAACAATTCACCATCTCTAGTAAGTATATTCAAACAAATAAATAACTATTATGACAAAGAATATACTCCACAAGAAGTATACTATATGTCAAATGGAACAAGAACCCCAATAACAACATGGAGTATAGGAAATGAAACTTTTGTAAATGGAAGACTAAAAGTATTACAAGTAGAATTACCAGATACATATTTAGCATCAGGAGAAACAGCAGAAGTATATATAAGATATAAAGTAAGTGATGAAGCAGTATTAGGATTAATGAACCAAGAAGCAACACTACAAAATATGACAGAAATAGATACATATTCAACATTTACAAAAATATCAGATACATCATATGCACATTATGCAAGTATAGATGAAAATTCAGCACCAGGAAATGTTGTACCAGAATTAGATGCAGATGACAGATTTGTAAAAACAACATTTGAAGATGACACAGATATGGCACCATCATTAAAATTACAAGCAGATAAAAATAATATAATATCAGGAACAGTATTTGAAGATTCACAAACACAAGAAAGCAAGAATAAAAATGAAAGACTAGGAAATGGAATCTATGAACAAAATGAAAACGTAGTAGTAAATGCTAAGGTAGAATTATTAGAAGCATATGATAGTAATGATAATGTAGATGATAGTCAAATAGGACAAATCAAATATGATAGTGATGGAAATCCAATAATTGCAAAACTATATCAATTCAGATTAAAAGAAGATGGAACAACAGAAGGAATATTAGTTGATGCAGTAACATATACAGATGACAATGGAAACTATCAATTAATAGGATTAATCCCAGACGGATATGTAGTAAGATATACATATGGAGAAGGAACTAAGATTAAAGAAAATGGAACATATAAAGATATAGATGCAAGAGATTACAAATCAACAATAATAGCATCAGACGAAATAAGAAAAGCATTAAATATACAAGCTGATAGTGCGACAATAGAAGGAAGAGGAAATCTATATTGGAATACAATACAAGAAAAAGATGGAAATGGAAACATAATAAGATATTCAGATGCAGTAGACGAAATATTAGAAAGAATAAAACAAGAACAAGAAGACGATGCAATAAATTATTCTACATTACAAACAAAACCAAAGGATATGAAAGCACGTACAGCAGCATTTATAGTAGGAGTAGAATTTGAAAATATTAATTCAGCATCAAACGTATACTTCAGGGATACGAACGGAGATATAGTAATAGATGAAGCAACAGGAGAACCAAAAGTAGACCCTAACTTCTATTCAGAAAATAAAAATATGGACTTTGGAATTATATATAGACCATTAGTAGATATAAAACTAGACAAAAACTTAACAAACATGTCAATACAATTAGGAAATGGACAAATATTAGTAAATGGAAATCCATATGAACAAGACTTACCATATACAAGGGCAATAGGAGATAGTATATATGTAGATATGGATGCAGATTTAATACAAGGTGCAGCACTAAAAATGGCATATGAATTAAAACTAATAAATGCTTCAGAAGTAGACTACAAATATACAACATTTGATGCAAAAGGAACAGCAGGAAGAAGATATTACTACTTTGGAGATAGTACAGGAGCAGAAAAAATAGATAAATATGTAAAACTTGTAGGAGATTATTTAGATGAAGAATTAGTTTATGATATAAATGAAATGAATCAAGGATTATCAAAAGGATGGACTACAACAACAGCACAGAAATTATACGAAGAAGGTAGAATATCACAAGAGGTAAGAGATGCACTAATCTCTGGAAAAGAAAGCGTATTTACAACAGAAGAATTTAATGAAGGACTAGGAACAAGTAGTAATCCAAATATAGCAATAAGCAAAACAGTTAGATATCAAGTAAGTAAACTACTAGGAGCAAAAGACGAATTAGTATTTACAAATGATGCAGAAATATTAGAATTATATGCAGTGGCAAGAAGATCAATTTTAGATACAACACCAGGAAACTTAATACCACAATATGCAAAAGAACAAGACGAAGATAGCGTAGTTCTAACAATTATGCCACCAACAGGAGGAATAAACTATACACCATATATAATTACAGTAATATGTTCACTAACACTAGTTATAATAGGAGTAGTTTTAATAAGAAGAAAAATTCTAAGAACGAATAAATAGACATAAGTATTTTAATAAAAACATCTATGTTAGAGAAATCTAATATAGGTGTTTTTTTTAATTGTAAGCTTATTAACTAATAGGCGCATTTCTGCGCCTATTAGTTAATAAGGTGCTTTTATTTTTTTTTATGTAATAAGTTCTCTTTTTAGATTTTTTTGAAAAACTTTATATAGCAAACAAGATGTTTTTTTATTTTTAACCTTAAAATTATATAAAGAATGTATATCCGTAAGGAAAGAAAAAATAATAACACAAAAATATTGAAGAATTTTGTCATTAATGTAACAATAAAATAATAAAAATGTAATAATTTTTGTAAATAGAGCATCCTTAGCAAGGTATAGAAGTGGGATAATCTGATGAAAATAAAAGATATTGATTTTTGATTAAGATGGAGCGATAATAAAATTAAGTATATATAAAAAAGACACATAAAATATTTTAATTTAATTTATTTTATGCAATCTTATGCAATTGAAAGGAATGAAAAACATGAAAAAGATTTGTAGTATTTTAATTTTAATCGTATTATTGCTAAATAGTTCGCTAATGATATTGATTAGTCAAGCTGTAGATGCAGTATCAGAGATGATATCATCAGAAAAAGATGAAATCCAAAGTACACAAGAAGTAGTGCTAGAAAAATATGTGAACTATGCAAATGAATTAGAGAAGGGGACAATTGTTCAACTTAGAGTAGGAGTTGGGCTTAAAAATGATGCTAATAAAGAAGTATATGTAAAAGATAGAAAAGTATCAATAGAATGTCCAAGAATTTCTGAAAAAGTTCCAACAAGAGTTGAAGTAATTGGAAAAGAAGCAAAATATGACAATGGAACAATAACAGTACAAGAAACATATGAAAATAAATTAAAATATGAAGGAAGAGAAGAATATACTGTAATATTATTCTATGATGCAGATTGTTATACAGAAAATCAAGAAGAAAGAATGTTAAATGCAAAAGTATTAGTAGAACAAACAATAGAAACAGCAGAAGCAAAAGAAAGTGTAACAGTAAAAGGAGAAGCAACAGCACAAATAGCAGTAAGAGAAAATGTAGGAACAATAGTATCTGTAGATTATGAAACAGGAGATATATATAATGGATATATAAATTCAAATATAGAAAATGGAACAGCATATGATACAGAATATCAAGAGAAGAATAAGGTTACAATAAGCAACAAGAATATAGCTGAATCATTTATAGTAGAATCAAACGATGTATTAGGATTCCAAGGAGAAGAAATACAAAATAACAGAAATCTACTATACAAAGGTATAACATTAGAAAAAGAAGATATAAAAGATATTCTAGGGGCAAATGGAGAAATAAGAATATTAAATGAAGAGAATAGAGTATTAGAAGTAATAAATAATGAGATAGAAGCAGCAGAAGATGGAAAGTACACATATAACTATCAAGAACCAGTAGAAAAAATAAAACTACAAATAATTAACATAGAAAAAGAAGGAATAATAGAATTTAATACTACAAAAATAATAAAAGGAACACTTACACAAAATGTAGATTTAGTAAAAAATAGAATAAATGTAGTAGGAACAAAAACAACAGAAAAAACAATATTAGATGAAGAAAACAAAGAAGAAAAAGTCGATGAAATAACTACAGTATATGAAGAGAATAATTTAGAAACAGTAATAAATATACAAAATGCAACACAAAAAATAAGTATGGATGTAAACAAAAAAGAATTAACAAATAACGTACAAAACAATATGACAATAACAGCAACATTAGAAAAGAACACAGCAGCAAATAGATTATTTGAAAATCCAACAGTAATAATAGAATTACCAGAAGAAGTAGAAAAAGTAATATTAAATGATGTACAAGTATTACATGACTTAGAATTAAGCAAACAAGAAGCAGTAGTAGAGACAAATGCAGAAGGCAAAAAAGTTATAAGAATAGCACTTTCAGGAAAACAAACACAATATACACAACAAGAAGATATAACAAAAGGAACAAATATATTAATATCAGCAACAGTAATGCTAAAACAAAATATACAAACGAAGACATCATCAATAAAAATGATATGTAATGAAAATGTTTGTGAACAAGAAATAAAATTAATAGAGAAAAATCAAGTAGCTAAGAAAACTACATCAAAAACAGAAGCAGAAGGAACAGTAGTTAATCAAAATGGATTAAAAATAGCTACAAAAGTTGTAGCAGGAGACAAGATATTAGCAAATAATGAAACAATATATGAACAACAAATAATAAAATATGAAGTAAAAGTAACAAATACAACAGAAAACAACATAGAAAACGTAAAAATAGTAGGAAAAGTACCAGAAGGAATGACATATGTAGATTTAGTAGTAGGAGGATTCTATGACGACAATTATGATTTCATTCCAAATACAGGATTAAAACAAAAAGAAATAGAAGTCGGAACATTAAGCGCAGGACAAACAGAAACATATTATTATGAAGTTAAAGTAAATGATTTAGCAGACACAGAACAAGAAAAGATAGTAAATTCAGAAATAAAAGTGTATATAGGAGAAAATGAAATTTCTGTATATACATTGGAAAATATAGTACAACAAGGAAATATAGCAGTAGAACTTAAAGGTCTTCCAGGAAGAAGCGAAAGAAATGAAAGAATATATTTTGCAAAAGTATCAAACATAGCAAAAGAAGATTTACAAAATGTTGTTGTAAATATACCATTTTCAGCTAATATTAAGGTTAAAAATGTACAAATTTGGGGAAAAGAAGAAGGAGAATATGAGAAGACTATAGAAAATAATAATGTTTTTGTTAAATTCAGTAATATTCAAAAACTTGTAAATTCAAGCACATTGGATAAAGATGGAACAGGAGGAATAGGATTTGTACTTGAAGAAAATGAAGTAGGTATATATATAACAGCTAATCTTGTAAATGTGGAAGAAGATTTTGAATATATATGGGAGATAAACACAGCAGCAACAGTAACAACTTCAGATGGAAATATATACAAATCTAATGAAAATAGAGCATCAGGATATATAGAAGCAGTAAAAGTTACACAAGAATCAGATAAGTCTGGTGAAGAATTACAAGTGGGAGAAGAAATAACATATACACTTGAAGTAGAAAATATAGGAAATGTAATACCAGAATGGGGAGAATATACTAAAGTCAAATTTATAGATTATATTCCAAATGAATTAGAAATTACAAGTGTAGAATACAATACGAATTCAGTATCTATTCAAGAAGGAAATCAAGTGTTAGTTCCTAGAAATGTAAAATTAGAAAGACATGAAATAGATGAAGTAAATAAAAAGGATAATTCAAATGGTGCAAGATTACAATTTGATTTATGTATACCACTTAGAGAAAAATCAACAATAACGATAAAGACAAAAGTAAGAACAACATACTCAGATATAGATATAGAAAATTTTGCTATGATATCAGGAGAAAATATAAAAACAAAGAAATCAAATAGTATACAAAATAAAATAAAAGGATATAAAGGCACAGTAATTGTAGACCCAGATGACCCAAATTTACCAATAGACCCAGATAATCCAGATCCACCAGTTGATCCAGATATTCCAACAGAAAAAGAATATACAATATCAGGAATTGCATGGGTAGATGAAAATGAAAACGGACAAAGAGAAGAAAATGAACAAAGATTATCAGGAATAGAAGTATTATTACTAGATATAACAAATAATAAATACTTACAAGACAATAATGGCAGAATTATAACAAAAATAACAAACAATAATGGTCAATATTCATTTGAAAATGTAAAAGAAGGAAAATACTATGTAATTTTTAAATATAATAATGATGATTATGAGCTAACTGCATATAAAAAGCCAGGAATAGGTTCAACAGTAAATTCTGATGCAATGCAAAGGGAAGCATTAATTGATAGTAAAAACATATATGTAGGAATAACAGATACAATTGATTTAACATCAAATAAAGAAAATATAGATATAGGATTAGTAAAAAATAAGATATTTGATTTAAAAGTGGATAAATATATAGAAAAAATAACTGTACAAAATGGTAAAGGAACAAAACAATATACATATAGCAATGAAAAAATTGCAAAAGTAGAAATACCAGCAAAGCAAATAGTAGGTTCAATACTTGTTGTAGAATATAAGATAGTAGTAACAAACGTTGGAGAATTGACAGGAACAGTAAATGAATTAATAGATGAGATGCCAGCAAATTTAGAATTTAAGTCAGAATTAAATTCTAATTGGTACAAGACAGCAGGAAATAATATAAACAATACAAATTTATCAACACAAGAAATCAAACCAGGAGAAAGTATAGAAACAAGTATAGTATTAACAAAAACATTAGATGATACAATACAAACATATACAAATGTTGCAAAAATAGGAATAAGTGATAATTCAAAACATATAAATGACAAAAATGTTGAAAACGATGTAGATAAAGTGGATATAATAATTTCTATACAAACAGGAACGATAGGAGAATATATAGGAACAATAATAGCAACTTTATTAGTAATTGCTGTAATGTTAATGATTGTACTTATAATCATGAAAAAATTCCCAACAAAAAATGGAATAAAACTATTTATTTTATTGGGATTGATAGTAACAATATTGCCAATGACTTTAAATATTTCAAATGGAGAAGGAACAACTGATGATGGACATACTGTAATAAGTAGAGATCCAGTATCTGGAAAATTTAATGAAGGAGAATTTGAGTGTATAAGTCCAGGACTATCTCAGTGCAAAGGAAGTCATTATTATGTAGAATCTGGAAGAAATATGATAGAAAGATGGGAAGAAGGAGATACTGTATATGGGGCAAGTGTAAGCTTATCTAAAGCTACAAACAGTATAGAATATAAATATATAGAAAAAAATTCACAAGGATATAATGTATATGGACCATTTAGATTTTCTGTATCAGCAGATGGAGCAACTCCAAGTTATACGATGGAAGTAAAAGGAATCATGAATATTACTACAGGAGAAGTAGTTAATGCTCCTTTTGAGACTATAGATAAAGATGGAAATACAACAACAGTAGGTGCAAATAAAGATATATATATAAAAGTACCTTTAAATGTTGTTGCTATAGACTCAGTAAAAGTAACAGGAAAGGCAACAGTAAGCTTTACACGTACAATTCATGAAAAATGGGAACAATATTATACATGTGATTATAGTACTTGTAGTTGGTGTGCTGGGAAAAATGTACAAGATATGAAATCTACACAACCAATTGAAATAACATATCAAGAAACTGGAACTTATGAGGCATCAGATTCAAAAGAATGGACAACAGAGGTACCAAAAACATTAAGAATAGAAAAAATAGATAAGGATAACAATTCAATAGTATTGCCAAATGTTAAATTCATATTAAAGAGAGAAATAATAAACACAGGTACAGGAGGGGGAACATTAAATCCAGGAGGAACAGGAACGCTACAGCCAATCAATCCAGGGGGAACATTAAATCCAGGAGGAACAGGAACGCTACAGCCAATCAATCCAGGGGGAACATTAAATCCAGGAGGAACAGGAACGTTACAGCCAATCAATCCAGGGGGAACATTAAATCCAGGAGGAACAGGAACGTTACAGCCAATCAATCCAGGGGGAACATTAAATTCAGGAGAAATAGGAACATTACAACAAATGGATGCAAGAGGAGGCATAATAGATTCAATAGGGCCAGGAACAATACAACCAATATATCCAGGAGGCACAGAACCATCAAAACCAGGTGAAAATCAAGGTGGAACAACTTCATCAGTAGTATATGTAAAGCAGAATCCAACAGATTTATCGATATCATATGTAGAGAATGAAGAAGAGGCAACGGAATTTATAACAGATATTAATGGAATAATACAAGTTGCAGGGCTAAAGTCAGGAAAATATACATTTATAGAAAAAGAAAACCAACATCATGGTTACAATAATATTAAAAATATAAATAGTACACGAACCTATACAACAGGAATAGAACATTTAATTATATATCGTACACCAAATAAAGAAATGTTAGGAAACCTAGACATAGAAAAACAAAACAATGTAAATTCAGCAATAAAATTATCAAATGTAGAATTTGTATTATTAAATGACACAGGAACAAAATATTTAAAAGTACAAGTAGAAGGAAAAGAAGGATTTCAAGCAGGAACTGAAAAGAAATTAATCGGAACAACGAAAGTTACGAAACAAGAATATACAGACAACTATGAAGAGGCAACAATATTTGTAACAGATGCAAATGGAAAAATACATATAGAAGACTTAGCGTTACAATCATCAGGGACAAATCAGAATGATGAAACAGATATATTAGGATATGTAATCAAAGAAATACACAATCCACACTATGGATACGAAGTAGATTCAAATTATATAACATGGAAAGTAAATGGAAGTGACATAACAGGAAGTAGTGATTATTTATTAGTAACAATACCAAATAAAGGAACAACAAATGTAATAGTAAAAAATGAGCAAAAATATGTAAGAATATCAGGATATGTATATGAAGATGTACCAAATGGAAAAGACAATATAAGAAATGAATTATATGACACAAATTCACAAAGCAAAGACAAATTAGTAGAAGGAATAAGAGTAAGATTACGTAATTCAAGGACAGGAGCAATATATGAAAATTGGACAAACAGTAAAGGAGCATACTTATTTGGAAGTAAAAATGAAGATGGAACATATTCAGCAGATAACATCTTATTAAGAGATATAAATAATTACTATGTAGAATTCATATATAATGGAATGAAATATACTAACGTAGCGCCACAAATAGATAAAAATAATGGATCAAAAGCAATTGAAGGAGCATTTAGAGAACCATTTAATAATAAATATGCAACAATAACAGGAAATACAGCAAAAGGAAGCACAGGAGGATCAACAGGAAAAGCATTAAATGTAAATGGAGGTACAACAGCATCAATAACATATACACAACCAGAAGAACATACATCACAAGTAACATATACAGAGGGACAAGAATATGCAAATAAGGACAAAGGAATAAAATTAAATGATTACTATGCATTAAGCAAATATCACATAAGTTCAACAACACAGCAATTAAAATACGGATTAGGTACAACATATGTTGCAGATAATGAAGAAATAAAAAATATAAACTTAGGAATTTTTGAAAGAGAACAAGTAGATTTAGCAATATCAAGTGATATTGAAGAAGTCAATGTATCACTACATGGATATACAAACACATATAATTATGCAGCGAGAAATCAATATGTAAAGAACAAAGGAGCATTTAGAACAGGAGTAAAATTTGGAGACAAATACTTGAATAGATACTCAAGAACAATATATCAATCAGCAGTAACGTATTTTGCAGAAGATAGAAATAATAACAAATTAGAAGTAAACGTATTGTATAAAGTTACATTATATAATAACTCACCATCTCTAGCTAGTATATTCAAAAAGATAAATAACTATTATGACAAAGAATATACTCCACAAGAAGTATACTATGTATCAAAAGGAACAAAAACACCAATAACAACATGGAAGATAGGAAATCAGACATATGCAAATGGAAGATTAAAAGTTTTACAAGTAGAATTACCAAATACATACCTATCAGCAGGAGAAACAGCAGAAGTATATATAAGATATAAAGTAAGTGATGACACAGTATTAGGATTGATGAACCAAGAAGCAACATTACAAAATATGACAGAAATAGATACATATTCAACATTTACAAAAATATCAGATACATCTTATGCACATTATGCAAGTATAGATGAAAATTCAGCGCCAGGAAATGTTGTAGTAGAATTAGATGCAAATGACAGATTTATAAAAACAACATTTGAAGATGATACAGATATGGCACCATCATTAAAATTACAATCAGATAAAAACAATATAATATCAGGAACAGTATTTGAAGATTCACAAACACAAGCAAGTAAAAATAAAAATGAAAGATTGGGAAATGGAATCTATGAACAAAATGAAAGAGTAGTTGAACATGCAAAAGTAGAACTATTAGAAGTATATGACAGTAATGACAACGTAAGTACTGATCAAATAGGTAGAATTAAATATGACAGTAATGGAAATCCAATAATTGCAAAACTATATCAATTCAGATTAAAAGAAGATGGAACAACAGAAGGAGTATTAGTAGATGCAGTGACATATACAGATAGCAAAGGAAATTATCAATTAATAGGACTAATTCCAGATGGATATGCAGTAAGATATACATATGGACAAGGAACAAAGATACAAGGAAAAGAAATTGATGCAAGGGATTACAAATCAACAATAATAACATCAGGGGAAATAAGAAAAGCATTAAATATACAAGCTGATAGTGCAATAATAGAAGGAAGAGGAAATCTATATTGGAATACAATACAAGAAAAAGATGGAAATGGAAACATAATAAGATATTCAGATGCAGCAGATGAAATATTAGAGAGAATAAAACAAGAACAAGAAGATGATGCAATAAATTATGCTACATTACAAGCAAGACCAAAAGATATGAAAGCACGTACAGCAGCATTTATAGTAGGAGTAGAGTTTGAAAATATTAATTCAGCATCAGATGTATACTTCAAAGATATGAATGGAAATATAGTAATGGATGAAGCAACAGGAGAACCGAAGGTAGACCCTAACTTCTATTCAGAAAATAAGAATATGGACTTTGGAATTATATATAGACCAGTAATAGATATAAAACTAGATAAAAACTTAACAAATATGTCAATACAATTAGGAAATGGACAAATGTTAGTAAATGGAAATCCATATCAACAAGATTTACCATATACAAAAGCTATAGAAGATAGTATATATGTAGATATGGATGCAGACTTAATACAAGGTTCAGCGCTAAAAATGGAATATGAGATAAAATTAGTCAATGCTTCAGAAGTAGATTACAAATATACAACATTTGATGCAAAAGGAACAGCAGGAAGAAGATATTACTACTTTGGAGATAGTACAGGAGCAGAAAAAATAGATAAATATGTAAAACTTGTAGGAGATTATTTGGATGAAGAATTAGTTTATGATATAAATGAAATGAATCAAGGATTACCAAAAGGATGGACTACAACGACAGCACAAAAATTATATGAAGAAGGTAGAATATCACAAGAAGTAAGAGATGTATTAATCTCTGAAAAAGAAAATATACTTACAACAACAGAATTCAGTGAAGGACTAGGAACAAGTAGTAATCCAAATATAGCAATAAGTAAGACAATAAGATATCAAGTAAGCAAATTACTAGGTGCAAGAGATGAGTTAGTATTTACAAATGATGCAGAAATATTAGAATTATATGCAGTAGCAAGAAGATCAATTTTAAATACTACACCAGGAAATTTAATACCACAACATGCGAAAGAACAAGATGAAGATAGTGTAAGCCTAACAATTATGCCACCAACAGGAGGGGTAAACTATTCACCATATATAATTGCAGCAATATGTTCATTAACACTAGTTATGGTAGGAGTAATTTTAATAAGAAGAAAAATGCTAAGGACGGATAAATAGTCATAGAAGCTTAATACAAGGCATCCTTATTAGAGAAATCTAATAGGGGTGTTTTTATATCGAACAAAAGATAGAAAAGTAAAGAAAACAAAAAAGTGATAAAAATTTAAATAAATAATATTGACAGAGTAACGAAAAATAAATGTAATAAAAAAGACAAAAATGTGTAATAAAAGACATAAAATGAGTATCCGTAAGTGATAACAGAAAAAAGCGAAAAGACTACAAAACCTTGCCATTTACTATAGTAAGAAAATATACTAAAATAATTATGTATAGCTAGTATACATATACTATACTGGAAAAATGGAGGAAATAAAAATGGCAAGAAACAAAAGAAGTAAAATAATAATGGGAGTAGCAGTAATGCTAATGATAGTCGCATTAGTGGTAGCAATAGTAATAGACCAAATAGCAAAAAGAAATAGAGAGAATGTAGGACTATCATCAGAATTAGCAAGAGCGAAAACATATAATCGAGTAGAAGAAGGAGAAGAAGCAGTCGAAGGAACAGAAAATGTAAAATTCGATGCATTCTTTTTACGTGATTTAGAAGGAAATGGATATGCAACAGGAGTAAGAGGAACATGTAAAGAGATAGGAAAAGAAGATACCTTGTATATGGAAATAAATGTCCAAACAGCAGGGTATTTAAAAGATGCCAAAATAACAATAGATGGAAAGAATTTTTACTTACAAACAGCACTTCCAAAAGATGAACAATTAGCAAATAGCTATATAGGAAATAATATAAAAGAGATAAGATTTAATAATTTAACAAATGGAACCCAAAAGTTATTAACAGGAATTGTAAGAAGTGGAGATTATTCATATTCATCAACAATAAATGATGCAATAGCAAGTAATATAAATAATTATTCAAGAGAAGATAATAAAATAATATTAACAGGAACATATGTAGGAGAAGATGGAACAGAAATAGAAATAAGAAAAGAAGTACCATTTACAATGGACTGGTATGGAACAACAAAAGCAAGTATCTATTCAACTACACAAAATAAATACATAGGTAGTTGTATAAACGAAGAAGAAGGAACGCTAAACTTAGAATTTACAGTATACACAGAAGAAATAGATAAAAAGCTAATATTAAAAACAAACCATACAGAAGGAGAAATACCAGAATTAAATGGATATGCGCCAATATTAGTAACATACACAGGAACAAATGCAACATTCAATTATGACTCAACAACTAGAAGATTTACAATAGATAGAACATCAACAGTAGGAGAAGATGGAAGTATAATAAGTAGTTTATCAAGTTCAAATAGTTATAGTATAAAAATAACATATCCACTAGAAGCATATCAAACACTAGAAGCAAAGACAGTGCAACTACAAATACCAGTAAATACCTATTATGAAGGATATAATAATCAAAATGATGAATTCACAAATCCATATAAATCAAATATAGCCAAAACAACAATAGTATCAAATTACAACAATTATCAAGGTAGTATAACAAATTTTTATATAGAAGTAGGAAAACAAGGATATAGTCCGAACTACAGAAATCTAATTTCAAAGCAAAAGCCACTAAAGATATATAATGGAAAAAGTGAAGGAGAAAAAGATGATATATATACAGTACAATGGGGAGTATATATAGGAACAAATGTAGAGCTTGGAAATATAGTAATGAAAGAAAACAAAGACGGAGAGAAACAAGAAACAGATCAATTTATAAAAACAAATGGAGAAATAGAAAGTGCAGAGGATGTTATAACAAATGTAGGAATATATTTCTCAGGAGCAGATACAGTATTAGGGTCAAATGGAGAAATAAAGATATATGACGAAGATACAAACAATTTATTAGTTACATTTACAAAAAACAATTGGAACAAATATACATCTAGTAATCCATATAAATATGAAACACCAGTAAAACATATAAGAATAGAAACAAGTAAGGTAATAAATAATGGAGTCTTTTTAGATGTTTACAATATAAAGGAAATAGATGATGAAGCTATAACAACCAAATACGAAAGAGAAGAATTTGATAAATTACAATATATAAAATCAACATTAGTAGGACATATAGCAAATAGATATATACAAACAAAAGAGAGCCAAGCATATTATGAGGTACCAATATCAATAGCAACAATAGGGATAAGTAAAAAAACAATATCAACACAAACAACAGAGAAAAGAGTAAATATAACAATAAAAGCAGAAGCAAAAGAAAATCAAAATCAAGTAAAATGGAAAAATGGAACATTTTTAATAAAATTTCCAACAGAGTTAATAGATGTGCAAATAAACAGCATTAGTATAAATAATGGAAGTGTAAAAATAGACAGTTATGAAGTGGCAGAACAAGATGGACAAATATTTATAAAAATAGTAACAAAGAATATAACATCTCAAGATTACACAATAACAATAGATGCAGATTTATCACCAGACCCAAGAATAGCAACAACTACAAGAAGTATAGAATTATATGCAACAAATGAAAATGAAACAAACTATTATTATCAAGAAGCAGATATATATGACATAAATAATAATTTAAATACAATAGAAAAAGTAAATCATACAACAACAAGTATAAGTATGGTATCACCAAATTTACTATTGACAAATCAAATAGCAACAAATTATGATGAAAAGGGAGGTATAATAATATCACCTCAAATAGCAGATATAAAGCCCAAATATGCAGTAGTAGACCAAGAACAACAAGAAGAGCAAACAGCAGAAATAGGAATACAATTAAGAAATAACTATGCGAGTACAATAAGTGAGATACAAATATTAGGAAAAATACCATTTGAAGGAAATACATATGTAATAAGTGGAAACAAACTAGGTTCAACATTTACAACAAAAATGATAAAGACAGGAATACAAGTGCCAGAAGAATTAAGAGAAATAGTAAAAGTATATTATTCAGAAAACGAAAGTGCAGACAAAGATTTAAACAAAGCAGAAAATAACTGGAAAACAGCAGAGCAGGTAGAAAGTTGGGACAATATAAAAACATTTTTAATAGATTTAGGTGACTATGTAATGCCAACAGGAAAAGAATTTATATTTAATTATACAGTAAAAATACCAAATGGATTAGCATTCAACAAGGTATCATATAGCCATCATGGAGTATATTTCTGTTTAGATACAGAACAAGGAAAATATAGGACGCAAACAGAACCAAATAGATTAGGATTTAGAATAGCAGAAAAATACAACATAGAAATACAAAAGTATCAAAAAGGAAGAGAAAAAATAGTTCCAGGAGCAACATATAGTATAACAGAAATAATACAAAATGAAGATGGAACAGAAGAAAAAGGTCAAATAAAAACAGCTACAACAAATGAAGAAGGAAAATTGCGAATAGGAAATTTATATGTGGGACAAATATATGAAATAAAAGAAACACAAACACCAGGAGACTATGAATTAAACCTTGACGCCATAAGATTTACCAGCAATATCGATGAACATAGAATATTAACAGTAAACAAAATAGAAGGAACAACAAGAGAAGAAATAGCAGCTACAAAAGAAGAAGGAGAGAACTATAAAGTTTTAGTAAAGGTAGAGGATGAAGTAAAAGCAACTCTAAAAATAACAAAGAAAGAAAAAGATACAGACAAAAAGCTAAAATCTGTAAAATATGTAATCACAGGATATAATTTACTAACAACAGGACAAGCACTAACAACAGATGCAAATGGAGAAGCAAGTATAAAAGGATTATCGATAGGACAAGAATATGTATTAAGAGAAGTAAAGGCAGAAGGATATTATTTAGGAGAGGCTGTAACATTCAAGATTACAAATAATAATGGAGCATATGGAACAGAAATTATTGGAGGAACAGTAAAAGATTACAATATGATAGAAGAAAACCATATACCCCAATTAAGCATAACATTAGAGAATGAAAAAATACCAACATACGATTTAGAAATAACAAAAATAAAAAGAACAACAGATGTGCAAATGAGCGATAAAGAGGGAGAAGAGAGCTCAACAGAAGAACAAGTAACATATTTGGAAGGAGCAAGATTTAAATTATACAAAAATAATGAATTGATTGGTGAGTACATAACAAATGACAAAGGGAAAATAGTTATTAGCAATTTGTATCAATATATAGAAGAGAAAGATGAAAATGCAACATATACATTAAAAGAAGTAATCGCTCCAGAAGGATATTCAAAAGTAAAGGATATAAAATTTAAAGTTCAAGAAGACGAAGGACTAAAATTCATAAATATAGATGAAAAGCAAAGTAAATATACAGCAGAAGGAAATACAGTAAAACTAATAATTGAAGATAGTCCATTATTTAAATTAATAAAAAAAGATGGAGAAACAGGAAAAGTATTGTCAAACATAAAATTTGTAATCTATAATATAGATGATGGAGAAAAGCCAGCAACAAATAGTAAAGGAGAAATCTTAGGAACAAAAGAGCTAATCAATGGAAAAGAATATTATACATTATTAACAGATAGTAATGGAGAAATTACAGTTGATTTACCAGAAGGATTATATAAAGCAGTAGAAGTAGAGGTACCAGATAAATATGATAAGTCAAACAGTAGTCACTATTTTAGCATAGGTAGTTCAAGTAAAGGCAAAGAAATTTTAGTAGCAAAATGGACAAAAACAGTAGGAGATGAAATAAATTGTATAATAGAAACATCAGATGGAGGATACTTGATAGGAGGATATTTCAAAAGCCCAAGTATAGACTTAGGAAATGGAGAAGTGTTAAATAATAATGGAAGTAGACCTTATAGTGATGGATTGATAATTAAGTATAGTGAGAGTGGAGAAGCAGAATGGGGAAAGGCAGTAGGAGGAAGTGATGGTGAGCAAATAACATGTATAATAGAAACAAGAGATGGAGGATATATTGTAGGAGGATATTTCTATAGTAGTAGAATAGATTTAGGAAATGGAGAAGTGTTAAGTAATTATGATACGAGAGGATATTCTGATGGAATGATAATAAAGTATGATAGTGAAGGTAATGTAGAATGGGGAAAGGCAGTAGGAGGAAGTGATGGTGACTATATCAGGTGTATAACAGACACACAAGATGAAGGATACATTGTAGGAGGATATTTTAATTCAAGTAGTATAGACCTAGGAAATGGAAAAGTATTAAATAATAATAGAACAAGTTATTTAGATGGAATGATAATTAAGTATGGAGTAGATGGAGAAGTAGAATGGGGAAAGGCAGTAGGAGGAAGTGATGGTGAGCAAATAACATGTATAATAGAAACAAGAGATGGAGGATATATTGTAGGAGGATATTTCTATAGTAGTAGAATAGATTTAGGAAATGGAGAAGTGTTAAGTAATTATGATACGAGAGGATATTCTGATGGAATGATAATAAAGTATGATAGTGAAGGTAATGTAGAATGGGGAAAGGCAGTAGGAGGAAGTAGTAGTGACCAAATAATATGTATAATAGAAACAAGAGAAGGAGGATACTTAGTAGGGGGGAATTTTAGGAGTGAACATATATTTTTAGAAAATGGAATTAATCTCTATAATACTTCAGATAGTGACCCATATGGAGGAGAGAAATATTATAATGGAATGTTGATAAAGTATAACAATAATGGAGAAGCAGAATGGGGAAAGGTAGTAGGAGGAAGCAGTAGCGATTATATAAATTGTATAATAGAAACAAGAGAAGGAGGATACTTGGTAGGAGGATATTTTAATTCAAGTAGTATAGACCTAGGAAATGGAAAAGTATTAAATAATAATAGAACAAGTTATTTAGATGGAATGATAATTAAGTATGGAGTAGATGGAGAAGTAGAATGGGGAAAGGTAGTAGGAGGAGACCAGGGTGACCAAATAACGAGTGTATTAGAGACGATAGATGGAGGATATGTTGTTGGAGGAGCATTTAAAAATGTTAAGTTAGAAAATGGAATAGAGTTAAATGGTGAGATAAGCATAATCAAGTATAGCACAATGGTTATGCCAGATATAAAAATAGAGAATGCAAAGTCTATAGGAGGCAACAGCCGAGACTATATAAATTGTATAGTAGAGACATCAGATGGAGGATATTTGACAAGTGGATATTTCAAAAGCCCAAGTATAGACTTAGGAAATGGAGTAGTGTTAAATAGTAAAGATAATAATATAAACTATGCTGATGGAATGATAATCAAGTATAGTGAGAGTGGAGAAGTAGAATGGGGAAAGGTAGTAGGAGGAAGTAGTGACGATTCTATAAATCGTATAATAGAAACAAGAGATGGAGGATATTTGGTAGGAGGATATTTTGCAAGTAGTAATATAGACTTGGAAAATGGAGTAGTATTAAAAAATAATGGAAGCACGAATTATTATGATGGAATGATAGTCAAATATGATAGTGAAGGTAATGTAGAATGGGGAAAGACAATAGGAGGAGATAATACAGACCAAATAACATGTGTAGTAGAAATACAAGATGGAGGATATGTAGTAGGAGGAAATTTCTATAGTCAAAGTATAAACTTAGAGAATGGAGTAGTTTTAAATAATCATAATATAAATAATAGTTCTGATGGAATGATAATCAAATATGATGAACAAGGTAATTTAGAATGGGGAAAGACAATAGGAGGAGATAATACAGACCAAATAACATGTGTAGTAGAAACACAAGATGGAGGATATGTAGTAGGAGGATTTTTTTACGGTAATAGTATAGATTTAGGAAATGGAGTAGTATTAAATAAAACTTTAAGTAGTATGAATGGAATGATAATCAAATATAAAGCGAACGGAGAAGCAGAGTGGGGAAAAGTAGTAGGAGAAAACAGTATGGAACAAATAACTTGTATAACAGGTACATCAGATGGAGGATATGTAGTAGGAGGATATTTTATAAGTAATAGTATAGATCTAGGAAATGGAGTAGTGTTAAATAACAATAGTATTTCAAGTTTTTATGGAGATGGAATGATAATCAAATATAATAGTGAAGGTAATATAGAATGGGGGAAAGTGATAGGAGAATCATATACTGAACGTATTAATTGTATAGTAGAGACAAGAGATGGAGGATATATTGTAGGAGGATATTTTAACGGTAATAGTATAGAGACAGAAATAAACCATGGAGGTTATGATGGAATAATCATTAAGTGTGATACATATGGTAATACAGAATGGATAAAAGCAATAGGAGGAAGCAGAAATGATTATATAAACTGTATCATAGAAACACAAGATGGAAAATATGCTGTAGGAGGGTATTTCGAAAGTAGTAGTATAGATTTAGGAAATAGAGAAGAGTTAAATAATAGTGGATATTGTAATGGAATGTTACTAGAAGTAACAGGAAAAATGGAAACACCAGAAATACAAGAATTAGTAATTGAAAATGTAAGAAAAGAATTCAAAATAACAACAAAAGTAGAAGAAATAGATGGAGTAAAAGGAGGAACAATTTCTGGAGAAGGTAAAATAGCATATGAAAAAGTAAAATATGGAGATAGTAGCACAAAAGAAATAATAATGATACCAAACAAAGATTATGAAATCATGGGAATAACAGTAAATGGAAAAGAATATCCATTTATAGCAAATGAAGATGGAACATATACAATGCCACAATTTGAAAATATGGTTGAGAATAAACATATAGTAGTAACATTTGCAATGAAAGACAATAAAATAACAATAAACAAAGTAGATAGAAGGACAAGAGAGCCATTAGCAGGAGTGAGATTCAGATTAGACCAAATAGAAGAAAGAACAGAACCAGAAAATGTAATAGGAGAACTAACAAATAATGGACAAACATATATAGAAATAGATAAAACAAATGAAATAGCAGATGTATTAGGAAAACTAACGAATAATGGAACATATTATTTTGTAGAGCAAGAAGGAAAATATATACCAACAAATAGTAAAACATATCAAACAGCAAATGGAGGAACAACAGGAAAACACAATACAATAGCAAATTCATATATAGAGATAGATTTAAGTAATAAAGAAGGAAAATATGTAGTATGTATAAATGCAGAGGTATCAAGTGAAAGTGCAGATAGAGGATATGCAACAATAACAGAAACAACAATAGCACCAGCATATAATTCAACAAATGGACAATTTATATATATATCAGGAACACAAGGAGCAAAAGAATATACATCAGCAATATTAGAAGGAGGAAAAACATACTATTTACACTTAGGATATAGAAAAAATGGAAGTGTAGACACAGGAAAGGACCAAATAATATTTAATAGTATAAAAGTATATGGGACAACAAGTACAACATATAACTTTGTAAGTACAGAAGGAAAATATGAATCAAATAATCAGAGACAAGACAATACAGTAGCAAATTCATATATACCAATAGATTTAAGAAGCTATAAAGGCAAATACAACCTAATAGTAAATGCGCAAGTATCAAGTCAAAATGGAAATGATATAGGATATGTAACAATAACAGAAAATACTGATAGACCAGCATATAGTAGTTCGACAGGAAGATTAATATACATATCAGGAGAACAAGAAGCAAAAGATTACACAACAGTACTAGAAGGAGGAAAACAATATTACTTACATCTAGGATATTACAAAAACGCAAGTACATCAACAGGAGATGACAAATTCACAATAAATAATATAGAAGTAAAATTAAACGACTCAGAGCTATACCATACAGAAGTAGAAACAAACAGCCAAGGACAAGCAATAACACAAATACCATTTGGAAAATATAGTATAACAGAAATAAAAGCACCAGAAGGATATAATATATTAGCAGAACCATTAATAATAGAATTTAGAGCAAATGGAGAACACGAATTCACAATAGAAAACCAAAAAAGTGCCAAGGTAAAAGTAAACCACTACAAAGCAATAAAAAATGAAGATGGAACATATACATATACAGAAGAAAAAGTAGCAGAAAGTCAAATATTAGAAGGAAAAGTAGAAGAAGACTATACAAGTATTCCACATTTAGACTTAAGCCAATATAAACTAATAAAAAATGAAAATGGGGAATATGCAATACCAGAAAATGCAACAGGAAAATTTGCAGAAGAACAAATAGAAGTAATATACTATTATGAGGAAAAACAAATACCGTTAAAAGTACACCATTACATAGAAGGAACAGAAGAAAAAGTACCCCTAAAAGATGGAACAGAGGCAGAAGACATAGTAAAAGGAGGAAAAGAAAATGAGGAATATACAACAGAAGCAATAAGTGGAGAAAAATTAAGTGAAGAATACGAATTAATAGAAATACCAGAAAATGCAAATGGAACATACACAGGAGATGAAGTAATAGTAACATATTATTATAGAAGAAAAGCAAAAGTAATAACACATCACTACTTAGAAGGAACAGAAGAGAAAATAACAATAGAAGGAGTAGAAGTAGAAGATGAAATACAAACAGGAAAAATAGGAGACACATTTACAACAAAAGTATATGAAAACTTACCAGAATACTATGAAAATACATCTTCAAGTGAAATAACAAGTGGAAGGTATACAGAAGAAACAATAGAAGTAATCTATTATTATAAATTAAAAGAATATAATTATAGAGTAGAATACTACTATAATGACCAAAAAGATGAAGAAGCAACAGAAAAAGGAAAAGAAGAATATGGAAAAGAAATAGTAGGATATGTAAGTAAACCAAAAGAAGGATACAAATTCAAAAAAGAAGAAAATGTGCCACTAAAAATAACAGAGAATGAAGAAAATAATGTAATAAAAATTTACTATGTAACAGATAACATAAGTTATACAGTAAACTATTTAGAAGAAGATACAGAAGAAGAATTACATGAACCAAAGATAGTAGAAAATCAAGAATTTGGAGCAACAATAACAACAAGTAGCGAAATAATAGACATTGAGGGATATGAATACAGTAGTATTGATAGAGACAAATTAACAATAGGAATAGACGAAACCAAAAATGCAATTAACATCTATTATATTAAAAGATCAGATTTAAAATATACAGTAAACTACTTAGAAAAAGACACAAATGAAATATTACATGAAGCAAAGACAGTAGAAAACCAAGTATTTGGAGGAATAATAACATCAAGTACAGAAGTAATAGAAATACCAGGATATAAATATGATAGTGTAGACAAAGAAAGCATAACTATACAAGTAGATGAGACACAGAATATAATAAATATATATTATACAATAAGGACAGACATTAAATATAAAGTAGAATACTACTATAATGGAATACAAGATGAGGAAGAAACAGAAGAATATGAAGGAACATATAAAGAAGCAATAGAAAATTATGAAGACAAGATAAAAGAAGGATACATATTAGTAGAAGTAGTAGGAATACCACTAATAATAGAAGCAGAAGAAGAAAAAAATATAATCAAAGTATATTATGCAAAAGAAACAACAGCAACAGTAAAATACATAGACAAAACAACAAATGAAATAATAGAAGAAAGAACAGAAAAAGGATATGTAGGAAAAGAATTTGTAACAGAAGCAAAAGACTTTGAAAACTATGTATTAGTAGAAGAGCCAGAAGAAAAAACAGTAATAATGGAAGAAGACGAAGTAATAGTAAGATATTATTATGTACATGTATCAAGTGGAGTAATAGAAAAACACATAGATATGAACACAGACGAAATACTATACAATACAACACATGAAGGAAACGAAGGAGACGAATATACAACAAAACCAAAAGAATTTAAAGGATATAGTCTAGTAGAAGAAAAATATCCAGAAAATGCAGAAGGAAAAATGAAAAGGGAGGTAATAACAGTAAATTACTATTACAAGAAAAAAGAAGCAGCAACAGTAATCATAAAATACATAGACAAAGAAACAAATGAAGAAATAAAAGAAAAGATAGTAATAGAAGGATATGAAGGAGATGAATATAAGACAGAACGAAAAGAACTAGAAGGATATGAATTCGTTGAAGTAGTAGGAGAACAAGAAGGAACAATGAAAGAAGAAAAAGAAATAATCTATTATTATCAAAAAGTCAAAGAACCAGAAATACCAGGAGAAGGAGGAGCAGACATAGAAGAACCAACAGAACCAAAAGATCCAACAGCAACAGACAAAGAGATACCATCAGCAGGACTAACAAAGGAACAAATAGCGATAATAGTTGTAACAACAATGACAGCAATAACAGGAATACTAGTAATTGTGGGTATTAAAGGAATAAAACTAGACAAAAAACATTAAAATAGTAAATAATAAAATATTTAAAGAACTCATATTTTTATGAGTTCTTTAAGTAAATAAAAATATTTAACAACTTTAGATTATGACACAAACAATTATAATGGAAAAAAACAAATAAGTGCAATTGATTTTTTATTAAAAAGAATAGAATTATAATAAGAAAACTAAATATTATTAATCTAAAAATTCAACTAATTTATAAATAATCGTAGATTTGTATCCATTCGTAAATCAGTTGAATTTTTTAAGCAATATATAAAACTGAGCAATAATAATATTTATTAAAAAATTTCCAGGTATAAAATGAAAAATTAAGACAAGAGCTTGCGTTTTCAGACAATATGTAATAAAATAAGAAAAACAATTTGTCCAAAAAACAAAAAAACAAATTGTAAATATCACAAAAAGTAAAAAACTTTTTTTGAAAGTAAACACAAAAAGACAAAAAAATAAAAAAAAACATACTAAAATATTACCAAAAAGAAAGTTTATAGAGGTGGTAAGGATGTTTCAAAATATACAATACGAAGAAGTAGGACAAGAAGAGAGTAGCAAAATAGATATAATCAATATAATAAAAAATATATTCACAACAAAAAATATATTAATATACACAATAGCATTTTTAGTATCAACAATAAGTTTAGGAGGAGAAGTATCTCCATTCAGTATAGCACTAGTAGGAGCAAGCTTTTCAGCAGGGATACCAGCATTTGGAATAATAATAATATCAATAATAGGAAACATTGTAGGATTTGGAGCAACAGGAGGACTAAATTATATATTAACACTACTAATGCTAATGATAACATATGTAATAAAGAGACCAACATACAATGAAGAAAACAAAAACGAGAAAATTAAATTAGGAAAAAGATTATTTATAAGTGTATTAACAGTAATGATATGCAGATATGTAATAAGTACATTCACAATATATAACCTAATAGCGAACATAACAAACGCACTAATAGTAGTAATATTTTATAAAATTTTCACAAATTCATTAGGAGTATTGGAAGAAGTAAACGTAAAAAAAGCATTTTCACTAGAAGAAGTAATGGGAGCAAGCCTAATACTAGCAGTATCAATATCAGCATTAGGAGACATAGGAATATTTGGACTATCAATAAGAAATATATTAAGCATATTTATAGTATTAATATTAGGGTGGAAGAATGGAGTACTAATAGGAACAACATCAGGAGTAACAATAGGAGCAGTATTAGGAATAATAGCTCAATATGAACCAAGTGTGGTAGCACTATATGCAATATCAGGAATGCTAGCAGGACTACTAAACAGATTTGGAAAGATAGGCGTAATAATAGGATTTATAGTAGGAAATGGAATATTAGCATACATATCAAATGGAACAACGTTAGATGCACAAATACTAAAAGAAATTTTAGTAGCAGCAATAGGACTATTAGCAGTGCCAACAAGAATAAATATAAATATAGAAGAATTCATGAATAGTTCAAGATTATTACCAGCATATTCAAACAAAACATTAGTAACAGGACAAGCAACTGTGGACAAGCTAAATGTTGTAACAGAGACAATAGAAGATATAGCAAAAACATATGAAAATGACAAAGAACTAGAAGAATTAATTCAAGAGAAAACAATAGAAGATAAAAATAGAGATTTATTTATATCAGAACTATTAAATGAACTAGATGATATAAAAGATAATATGTTATATGATGATTTAAGTAAAGTTCCAAACAAAATAGTAAATGAGATATATACAATATTAATAGACAAGCAACAAATAAGCAGAAAAGATTTATTAAAAGCATTTGCAAAGTTTAATAGTTATATAATAGGATTTGATGATGAGAAAGTAAGTAAATACTTAGAAGACAACATAAGACAAGTTATAAACAAAATAAATTCAGCATATAGAGTAAGTAAAGCAAACTTTATATGCCAAGAAAAAATAAAAGAAAACAAAAAGAGTATGCAATCACAATTAGGACAGATTTCAAAAGCAATAACAAATATAGCAACTCAAATACAAGAAGAAGTAGTAGAAGAAAAACAAGATTACAGAGAAGAAAAAGAAAAGATATTATTACTATTAAAACAGAAAGACATAAAAATAGAAGAACTATGGATTAGAAGGAAAAAAGGAGACAGATACTTTGTAGATATATATGTAAATATACTAAATCAAGGTATAGTAAATAATGACATAGAGAAAATAGAAAAGATATTAACAGAAGTACTAAGAGATAAAATAAAATTAAATGAAAGAACATCAAAAATAACAAAGGGAAAAAGTTTATTAAGTTTTACATCAACAGACAAATATGAAATGAGCATAGGGATAACTGGAAGTACAAAAAGTAAAAGTACAGTATCAGGAGATTCAATACTAAATATAAGACTAAATGATGGAAAAAATTTAATAGCAATAAGTGATGGAATGGGATCAGGACCAGAAGCAAGAAAAAGTAGTCAAATAGCAATAAAAATGTTAGAAAGATTATTATCATCAGGATTTAACCAAAATATATCAGTAGAATTAATAAACAAAGCAGTATTAAATAATACAGAAGAAATATTTGCAACTCTAGATATTGCCATAGTAGACTTATATAAAGGAAACATAGAATTTATCAAAAATGGAGCAGCGCCAACATACATAAAAAATGAAAGCAAAGTGCAAATAATAAAAACACTAACATTGCCAACAGGAGCATTAGAAGAAATTAAATTGACAACATATGACAAAGACTTAGTAAAGGGAGACATAATAGTAATGTGTAGCGATGGAATAATAGATTCAAATGTTGAATATAAAAATAAGGAGTTATGGTTAAAATATTTACTAGAAGATATGGAAGCACAAAATCCACAAAAGATGGCAGATATTATATTAAAAGAGGCAATAGATAACAATTATGGAATAAATAAAGATGATATGAGTGTTATAGTTCTAAAAGTAAAATAAAGAAAAAGCAAATGAAAATTAGAATAATAAAAACAAAAAATAAATTTAAAATATGACAAAATCCCCTTGTAATTGAAGGGGATTTTTGATATATTATAAATACAAAAAACTCACCACTATCGTGATGACTTTCCTAAAAATATAAAAAATAAGGAGGAAGTGTTAGTAGTTTAAACTAACATCAGCTAAAATTATGAGAAGTCGAAGTGAAAGAAGAAATAGATATTCAGATGACAATAAATTAAATTATACAAAAGTATTAGCTGTAATAATTGCAATAATAGTAGTAATAGTATTTGTAATGGCAATTAGACAATTATTAACAATGGATATAATACCTAAAAAAGGAAATGAATATTTTGCTCTATATGAACAAGACAAATGGGGAGTAATAGATAATAGAGGAAATGTTGTAATAGTACCATCATATGCTGAAATGATAATAATACCAAATCAAAAACACGATATATTCATTTGTACATATGAGATAAATAATAAAACAGGAGAATATAAAAGTAAAGTCTTAAATAAGAAAAATAAAGAAATATTCCAAGAATATGAACAAGTAGAAGCATTAGAAAATTATGATAAGGCACAAAACATATGGTATGAAGAAGACATATTAAAAGTAAAACAAAATGGAAAATATGGACTAATCAATTTTAAAGGGACTAAAATAGCAGAATGTGAATATGACAAAATATATGCACTAAAAGGAATAGAAGGAAGCATAATAGTAGAAAAAGACGGAAAGCTAGGATTATTAGATAATACGGGAAGAAAAATAATAGATACAGAATACAAAGAAATACTAGGAATAGGAACAAAAAGTGACGAAGGATATATTACAGTTGATGAACAGGGAAAATATGGAGTAATAAGTTACACAAAAGAACAAATATTACAAAATAAATATGAATATATAGAACCAATATATGGAAAAGATTTATTTGTAATAAAAGACAAAAATCAACAACAGTTAATAAATGCAAATGGAGAAATAATACTAGACAGTGGATATAGTAAAATTGAATCAATATTGAAAAATGAAACACAAGGAGTAATTTTTGAAAGAGAACAAAAATATGGAATAATGGGAACAGACAGAATGATATTAGTAAAACCTCAATATGACAGTTTAAAAGAATTAGAGAATGGAAAGATTGTAGCAGAAAAAGATGGAAAAAAAGGAATTATAAATATGCAAGATACAGAAGAATTACCATTTAGCTATAAAAGTATAAACTATAACAAGAAAGCAAACCTATATATAGCAGAAGACACAGACAATAATACATCAATAATAGATCAAGATTATAATATAAAACTAATAGGAATACTAACAGAATTCAATGAAGAAGATGAATATATAAGGATGAGAATAGGAACAGAATATCAATATTACAATTTCAAATGTGAAGAAACAAGTAATATAGATGTATTAAAAGGTAATACACTATTCTTAAAACAAGAAAATGGAAAATATGGATATGTAAACAAAAAAGGAGAAACTGTAGTTGACTATATATATGATGATGCAACAGAGCAAAATATATATGGATATGTAGCAGTAAAGAAAAATGGACTATGGGGTTCAATAGATAGAGATGGGAAAGAAATAGTTGCACCAAAATATGAACTAACAAATAACATAATAATAAATTTCATAGGAAAGTGGCATTTAGGAGAAGATTTAAATATGAAATACTATTGTGAAAAGTAAAAGAAAAGGTAATACAAAAAGAAGAAACATAAGAAAAACCTTATGAAAGGAATGAAATAAAAAATGGAACTAAAGACTAAATTTCAATATACATATTTTATACACTCATATAAAATAAGAGATAACAAATATAGCAAATATATTCAAAGATTATTAAAAAATCCGAAATGCAAATTAAAGATTTTTGAGAAGCATAAAGATATAGGAATATATAACTTCTTTACACCAAAAGTAAGAAACTATATGTTCAGCACATTTGATTTTACTAAATCAAAAATTAGAAGATTAGAAGAATTGCCAGTAGAAACAAAAGCAGCTATATTATCAAAAGAACCATGTATAATGTTTGAATATGATATAGAAAAGGATATACAAGGTAAGGCAGGAGAGCAAAAGGGAATTTTCTTCAAAATACGAAAAGTAGAAATAGTATGTTTTAATACAGGGATATGTATGCTAAGTCTAAAAACAGATATAGAAAATAGTGAATATTTTTCAGATGTATTAAATTTTAACTATAAATTCAATAAGCTAAATAGTGAGGAAGCATTAGTAGATTATGACAAGATAAGAATACAGACAGATAAATTTGAAGGAGCATTAACATTTAAAAAGTTTATAGATGAATTGACAGGTGGAAACTTAGCAGAAGTAGGAAATATAGATACACAAGAATATTTAACATTTGCATATACATGTATAGATCAAAGCTATTGGAGCAATGCAATGGATTTTGAAAGAATTAAATCAGATTATATTAAGTATGTAAAAGTACTTCCAAATGATAATAGTGTGTCATATAGCAGTTTTGGAATGACAAAAATAATAGATAAGTGGAATTATGCAAAATTGGGTATAACAAAGTCAGGAGTAACACTATTAACTTCAAGTATTGACTTAAATAATTATACTGTATTACCACAAGATTTTGAAAATCAATATCTATATGCATATATGTTATTATCATACATGAAAATATATTTAAGAATGATTAAGCTAGAATTTAGACAAAAAGTAAATATAAAAAGTACACGAAAGAAATTATTGCAATTTACAAAAGAATTATGGATTCAAGAAATAACAAATGATGATATAGGAACTTTATATTATCATAATTTAAAGGAAGTATTAGAGCTAGATAATTTATATTTTAAAGTTAAAAATCAATATGATTTAGTATACAAAGAACTTAATGTAGAAAAAAATATAAAAACAAATGTTATAATTACTATTATACTTGTAACTACTTTGATTTTAAACATAGTAAGCTACTTTGCTCTCATAAAGAAATAACGAAATCAACATAGAAGGAAAACAAAAATGGAAATAAAATGTGGAATAGATATAATAGAAATATCAAGAATAAAAGAAAGTATAGAAAATGATACTCAGGAAAAATTCAAAAATAGAGTATTTACACAAAGAGAAATAGAGTATTGCGAAAATAAGAAAAAACAAAAATATCAACACTATGCAGCAAGGTTTGCTACAAAAGAAGCGGCATTTAAAGCATTATCAGAAAAAATTCCTGATAAGTATGCAATAGAATGGAAAAATATAGAGACATTTAATGATAGTAATGGAAGGCCTCAAATTAAGTTAATGGGAATAGAGGAAAAAGACATAGAAAATATAGATGTGAGTATATCACACTGTAAAGAATATGCGGTAGCAAATGTTGTTATTTTATTCAAATAAATACGAAAGGAGAGTTAGCAAAGGATGCTAGCGAGCATGAAAGAAATGGAATTATTGGGTTCACAAGTGGATAATAAAAAAATAGAATTATTTGATTCACATGCACACTATAATGACGAACAATTTAAAGAAGATAAAAACCAAGTTATCTCATCTGTGAAAGCAGAAGGGATAACTAAATTAATATGTGTGGGATATAACGTAAACTCATCAAAAGAAGCAATTGAAATCGCAAAGAATTATGATTTTATATATTCATCATGTGCAATTTCACCAAATGATATTCCACAAATTGAGAAGGAATTGTGGAAAGATATAGAACAAATAAAAGGAATGTTACAAAAAAAAGAGGAAAATAAAATAGTTGCTGTAGGAGAAATAGGATTAGATTATTACTGGAACAAAGAAAATTCGGAATTGCAGAAAAAAGCATTTATTGAGCAGATAAAAATTGCAAACGAGTATGATCTACCAATTGTGATACATACAAGAGAGGCAGTTGCAGATACGATTGATATATTAAAAAATAAGATAAATATTGAAAATAAAGGAATATTTCATTGCTGTCCATTAAATAGAGAATTAGTAAAAGAAGCATTGAAATTAGACTTTTATATTTCATTAGCTGGACCAATAACATTTAAAAATTCTAAAAATGCTAATGAAATAATAGATATGTTACCTTTAGATAAAATATTAATAGAAACAGATAGTCCATATCTTTCACCAGAACCATTAAGGGGTAAAAGAAATGATTCAAGAAATGTCAAGTATATGGCAAAGAAAATTGCAGAAGTTAAGAATATGGATATAGAAGAAATAGCAAAGATTACATATGAAAATGCTGAGAGGGTTTTTAAAATGAACAATAAAAAGGAGTAATAGGAGAAGAAATATGTATGACAATTGGGAAAAACTAGAAGAGTTATTAAAAGATTGTAAAAAATGTAAATTGTGTTCTAATAGAACAAATATTGTATTTGGAACAGGAAATAGAGAAGCGGATATAATGTTTATAGGAGAAGGACCGGGAGCAGATGAAGATTTGCAAGGAGAACCATTTGTTGGAAAAGCTGGTAAGCTGATGAACATGGCTTTTGATATTTTAGGAATAGATAGAAAAAGAATTTATATAGCTAATATTGTAAAATGTAGACCTCCTGGAAATAGAAATCCAGAACAGGATGAAGCAATGGCATGTTTAGATTACTTGAGAAATCAAGTAGTTTTAGTAAAACCAAAGATTATAGTATTACTAGGGAGTATTGCCCTTAAAAATATTTTAGGTCAAGAATATGGTATAACGGCATCAAGAGGAAAGTGGATTGAAAAACGTGGAATATGGTACATGCCTACCTGGCACCCTGCCGCTCTTTTACGTGATGAGACTAAAAAAGTTGATTTTATTAATGATTTGAAGTTAGTTCTTGAAAAAGAACAGCAATTGTAAAATTATACTTTTTGTATATGATGTTTATATCTATTTTTTTAAAGTAGCTGTTTTAGTAATGAACGCATATCCACGCTCATTAGTAAAGTGGCTATTTTACTGGAGTACAAGCATTATTATAGAGTTTTTGCAGGTATTGGTTATATAGCAATGGGCGCATATCCACGCCCATTAGTAAAACACTACTCTTTTGTGCAAATTCTAACGTTTCTTATATAAGTAGTAATACAAAATTAAAAAAATTACAGTATTGTAATAGATAAGTTTCACAATTTGAAAAGCAAAAACATGTTGACATAATGATAAAACAGTAATATAATAAAATAGTAAAAAACAGGTGCACTCAAAAAAATTTTAGAGAGTAAAATAAGGAGGAAAAAGATGGAACGGAAGGAAGATGAATTTGTAAATTGGCTTAAAGAAATGCTAGAAAAACATGAAATAAGTCAATCAGAGCTTGCAAAGGAAATAGGAACAGACTTAACATATATATGCAAAATCGTAAATGGAAGAATGCCTGCAACAGCAAAAATGAAATATTTGATAATAAATTTCTTCAAGCAAAATTATGGAGAAGACTATTCAGAAAACCCATTAGAAAAAGTAATTCCAACTACATATGGAGAGTGGCTGAGTTTGGAAACAACCAAACACAATATATCTTCTCAAGAATTAGCAGAAGCGACAGGAATAAAGAGCAAAACGATTAGAGACATTTGGTCCAATAGAATAAAATCAACTGTCGAAAAGAAAACTAAAATATTAAAATATTTAAAGGAGGTATATGGTATAGACATTACAAAGGGAGAGGAGTTATTGGAAAGAACAATAAGTAGTCAAAACGAGAAATACTCAATTTGGATAAACAATACCATGAAAGAATTACAAGTTGAAAATGTCCAGATTGCAAATTATTTAGGAATAAATAAAAATAACTTTTCAAAAATAAGAACAGGCAGAATAGTTCCACCTACAGAAAAAGCAGAACTGATTTTTCGCTTTTTTGAAGAACGTGGCATTGATACAACTAAAGGAAGAGAGATTTTTCAAGGACTTTATAAAGGAACAATAAGATACAAAGTAAGTAAATAATAGTTCAATGCTAGCGCAGAAATCCGTAAATCATCTATATTGTGAAAATGCAATATAGGTGGTTTACTTTTTTTATGGAAAAAGCACTATAAAAATCTGTAATCTGTTGAAAAATAAATGTCATAAAAAAGACAAAAAAGTGTAATAAAGAACATGAGACAAATATCCGTAAGAAAAGGAAAAAGTAAACAAAAGAGATTGAGAAACTTGCCATTTACTAAGAAAAGAAAATGT
>CAOKXF010000010.1 GCA_948473335.1 uncultured Clostridium sp.
TCACTTCTTTGTCTTTTTTATTACATTTATTTTTCAAGTCTTTTTATAGTTATAGATTATTCAGTCTTTTAGACTTGGTTTATTTACTATTTTTAGCTTTTACGCTTCTATTTCCCTATGTTTTTTCTTGTTTTGTAATAATCCTATTCTCCAACCAATCAAAAAATCTGCTAATACTTATTTTATAAGTATTAGCAAATTTTTTTAATTTTCTATATTTTTTACTGTCTTTATTCTCGTTATATTATCTATTTTATTTCTACTTTCAAAATAAAAATAATAATTAACCTTTATTAATACATCTTTATCCAAACAAACTCAACTGATTACTCTCAGGCATACCCTTCAAACAACCAAAAGCACGAAGTAAATCAATAACTGAGGCACCAATTTTAGCACGAATTCTTAAATCATCTATTGACATAAATATTCCATCTTTTTTTGCATCTTCAATTCCTTCTGCTGCAACTGTTCCCAAACCTGGTATACTATTAACTGGTGGTCTTATTTTACCTTCTTCTATTTTAAATTTTGTTGAATGTGATTTATACAAATCAATTGGTAAAAACTCAAAACCTCTTTCATACATCTCATGTACAATTTCTAAATCATCATACATATCTTTATCTTTCTGAGTTGCATCATTTCCCATCATGTCAATTTCTTTCATCTTATTTTTGACTTTTTCATCTCCGAAAATCATAACCTCACTATCAAATGCTTTAGCTCTTATTGTAAAGTATGCAGCATAATACGCTAATGGTTGATGTACTTTAAACCATGCTATCCTGAATGCATTTGTAACATATGCAGCAGCATGTGCCTTAGGAAACATGTACTTAATCTTTTCACATGATTTTATATACCACTCTGGTACATTTTTTTCTCTCATCATAGTTTTATATTCTTCCCATTTAGCAAGATCACTTAATGCTTTTCCTTTACGCACAGTTTCCATTATTTTGAATGCTGGATTTGGTTCTAATCCTTGTTTTATAAGATATATCATAATATCATCTCTACAACATATTGCCTCATTTAATGTAACTGTTCCATCTTGTATTAGAGTTTGCGCATTTCCTAACCATACATCTGTACCATGTGATAATCCTGATATACGTATCAATTCATCAAATGTTGTTGGTTTTGTATCTATCAACATGCCACGTACAAACTTAGTTCCAAATTCTGGTATTCCAAAGCTTCCTACCTCTGAATGTATTTGCTCTGGAGTTACTCCTAGTGCTGTCGTTGATCTAAATATTGACATTGTTTCTTTGTCATCTAATGGCACTTTTGTTGGGTCTATTCCTGTTAAATCTTGCAACATTCTTATTACTGTAGGATCGTCATGTCCTAGAATATCTAATTTTAATAAATTTTCATCTATTGAGTGATAGTCAAAATGGGTTGTTACTATATCTGAATTTGGGTCATCTGCTGGATGTTGTACTGGACAAAATTCATATATTTCTCTACCTTTTGGTACTACTATTATTCCTCCAGGGTGTTGTCCTGTTGTTCTTTTAATTCCTGTGCATCCTACTGATAATCTTGTTGTTTCTGCTTTTGTTATTGGAATATGTCTTTCCTCAAAATATTTTTTTACATATCCAAATGCTGTTTTTTCAGCTACTGTTCCTATTGTTCCTGCTTTATATGTTGTTCCTTTTCCAAATATTACTTCTGTATATTTGTGTGCTTTTGCTTGGTACTCTCCAGAAAAGTTCAAATCTATATCTGGCTCTTTATCTCCATTAAATCCTAAGAATGTTTCAAATGGTATATCTAATCCATCTTTTGCTAATTGTTCTCCACATTTTGGACATTGCTTATCTGGTAAGTCAAATCCATTTTTATATCCATAATCTGTAAAATCTGAATATTTGCATTTTGGACATCTATAATGTGGTGGCAATGAATTTACTTCTGTAATTCCTGTCATATTTGCTACAAATGATGATCCTACTGAACCTCTTGAACCTACTATATATCCATCTTCATTTGATTTCCATACTAATTTTTGTGCTATTATATACATTACTGAAAATCCATTTTTTATTATTGAGTCTAATTCTTTATCTAACCTCGTTTGTACTATTTCTGGTAATTGTTCTCCATATAGCTCATGTGCTTTTGTATATGCTATATCTTTTATTGTTTGCTCACAACCAGGAATATGTGGTGGACACTTTTCAAGTGATATTGGACTTATCTTTTCACACATATCTGCTATCTTATTTGTGTTTGTTACTACAACTTCGTATGCCTTTTCTTCTCCTAAATAGCTGAATTCCTTTAACATTTCTTCTGTTGTTCGTAAATACAATGGTGCTTGATTGTCTGCATCTTTATATCCTTGTCCCGCTTCTAATATTCGTCTATATATTTCATCTTGTGGATCAATGAAGTGTACATCTCCTGTTGCTACTACTAGTTTGTTTTGTTTTTCTCCTAATTCTATGATTTTTCTGTTAATATCTTTTAGATATTCATAATTCATTACTTGTTCATTTCTTACTAGATAATCATTATTTCCTAATGGTTGTATTTCAAAATAGTCATAATCTTTTGCTATTTCTTCTATCTCTTCATCTGATTTTCCTAATAATATCGCTTGATATAGTTCTCCTTCGCTACATGCGCTACCTAGTATTAATCCTTCTGAATATTTTTTATATAAACTTTTTAATATTCGTGGTTTTTTATAAAAATAATGCAAATGCGAATATGATATTAATTTATATAAATTTTTAAGTCCTACATAGTCTTTTGCTAATATTATTGCATGATATGTATCTAGTTTCTTATATGCTTCTTTCTTTGTTTCTGGATTTTGTGCATAATCATCTATATTCTCAACTTTAGTTATTCCTTTTTCTTTTATTTTATCTAACATTATTCTAAATACTTTTACAGTTGTGTCTACATCATCTAATGCTCTATGTGCTACTTCAACTTTTATTCCTAGTTCACTTGCTATCTTTCCTAATTTATATTTTTTCATATTTGGAAATACATCTTTTGCTAATGTTAATGTATCTAAATATGTAAAGTCAAAATCATATCCTAATTCTTTTGCATTGTACTTTAAAAATCCTATATCAAATTTAGCATTATGCGCTACTAATACTGTTCCTTTTATAAAGTCTAACATTTTAGGAAATACTTTATCTATTGTTTCTGCATCTTTTACCATATCATCTGTTATATTTGTTACCTCTACTACTCTTTGTGGTATTGGTTTTTCTGGATTTACAAAACAACTAAATTCATCTATTACCTCTCCATCTTTATATTTCATTATTCCTATTTCTGTTATCTTTTCTGTTTTTGGTGAAAATCCTGTTGTCTCTAAATCTAATACACAATATGTTGTGTCTATACTCTGACCTTTTGGATTTGTTACTACTGGCATTTTGTCTGGTGCTAAATATGCCTCTACTCCATAAATTATTTTAATATCTGCTTTTGTCTTTTTTAATAATTTGTGTGCTTCTGGAAATGCTTGTACTACTCCATGATCTGTTATTGCTATTGATTTCATTCCCCAACTTATTGCTCTTTTTATTAAATCTGTTGCTGATGTCATTGCATCCATTTGGCTCATTTGTGTGTGCATATGCAATTCTACTCTTTTTTCGTTTGCATTGTCTTCTCTTTTTTCTTTTTTTATTCCTGTACTTTCTATTATTGTGTTTGCCATTACTGTTAATTCTCCTGAAAAGCTATCCATCTGTGCTGTTCCTGATATTTTCACTCCTTTTACTTTTCCCATTCTTCCAATTATTTTTTTTGCATTATTTTTCTCTAAAAATGCTTTACAAGTTAATGTGCTTGTTCCATCATATAAATCAAAACTTAATAGCGTTTTTCCTGATTTTAATTCTCTGTCTTCCATATATATAATTTCACCATCTAATGAAATTTGTCCATCTTCTGCTGTTAAGTCTTTCACTTTTACTAATCTTTCTTTTATTTCTATATTTTTTCCTAATATTAATGGTGTATCTTCTTCAGCTTCTTCTGGCATTTCTGGTATGTCTGTTTCTGTTGCTATTATTGTATTTGTTATTATTGTTACGTCTCCTGCATATGTATCCAATTGTGCTTTTCCAGTTGTTTTTATTGTTTTTGCATTTTGTATTTTTTCCGTTACTTCTTTTCCTTCTTCTATATCTTTTGTGAATGATTTGCATATTATTAACCCTGTTCCATCATATACTTCATATATTATCATTCCTTTTCCTGTTCGTGTTTCTTTACATTCACAACTGATTATTCTTCCTTCTATCGTTATTCTTCCACTTTCCGCATTTATTTGTTTTATTTCTACAAGTTTTTCTTTTGCTCTTGTAGCTTTTCCCATTATATAATATTCACTTTCTTCTATTATAGAACATTCTATATCTTCTGGTATATATTCTCCTTCTTCTGGTAATGGTATGCCATCCATTGCTTGGTTATACTCATTTTCTTCTATTCTTTTATCTCCTACATTTTGCATATCATATGTATTTTCTTTGTGTTCATATTCTTGTAAATTATTTTTGTATTGTTCTTCTTTATCATATCTTACTATTTCTTTTGCATGTTCTACTACTTCTTCTAATATTTTCTTATTTTGTTCTTCTAGTTCTCTTTCTTCTTGTTCTGTTAGTTTTTCATATAGGTTTATTTTATATGTCTTTCCAAATAAATTTTTTATTACATTTTCTAATTCTTTGTCTAACTTCCTTGTTTTTAAGAAGTCTGCTCCTTTTATATGCATATTTACATTTATTTCTTCTTCTGTCACTTCTATCATACTTTTTAATAATAACATTGGTTTCATTAATGGATATTTATGTGTCATATATGCTATTATATTTTTCCATTCTTGCTGTATTTCATTTATTTGTACAGAATCATCATATTTTATTATTACATTTATTTGTTGAAATGCAAATCTTTCTTTTAAAAAACTTTCAAAATACCATATCTCTTTTATTTCTAAATACACATCTGATTGTAATTCTATTTCTAGTGTACTTTTTTTCTTTGTTATACTCATTTTTCGTATCTTGGCTTTTTGTATATTACTTTGTACTTGGTAATCACTAAATACTTCTTTTACTTGTTTTAATGTAGTTGCTTCTGTTTTTTCTTTTTGCTCCTTTTTTTGTCCTACTTTTTGCTCAGCTTTTTGTTCTACTTTTTCTAATTTCTCTACTGTTTCTTTTTGTTCTGCCATTTTATTCGCTCCTTTGCTTGCTCTATCATTTCTCCTTTTCCTTTGTTTTCTCTATTTCTTTACTTTTCGTTATTATATAATTTTATTATGAAATGTACAAGTTATTCGAATAAAATTTCCAATAATTTAGGTTATATAATTTAGGAAATTTATATATAAATTAGAATTACTATATCTACAAAAATCCATATCTTTTCTATTCGTAACTGTTTATTTTTTATATCTTCGCTTTTTTCCTCCATTCTTTTGTTTTCCGCTTATATCAACTATTTTACTAATAGGCGCGGATATGCGCCTATTAGCTAACAAGCTACTTTTTTATTTTTTTATCATCTTCTTCTCTTCCTTTTCTTTTATTTTTCCGCTTATTTCAACTGTTTTACTAATGGGCGCGGATATGCTCCTATTAGCTAACAAGGTGTTTTTTTGGTTTTTTATTTTTTATACCATCATCTCTCTTTCTCTTCCTTTCTTTTATCTTTCCGCTTATATCAACTGTTTTACTAATGGGCGCAGATATGCGCCTATTAGCTAACAAGGTGTTTTTTTGGTTTTTTATTTTTTATACCATCTTCTCTCCTTCTCTTCCTTTCCTCATATAATATATTTCTTTTATGTTTCTTTTTTACTCATTATTGTTTTCTAATGGAAACAGATATTAAACTTAATTATAAAAATTAATTGCAAAATGAAAAATATGTATTGAAAAAAATGTCTAAATTTAATATAATATGTCTATAATAAATTTTAAAAATGGAAGGGGATTTATATGGAAAACGAAAACACACAACCAAATCAAGCACCAAATGGATTAAATGGAAAAGGAATACTATCAACAATTACTAATTTTGTAAAATCTAATACTAGATTAGTAATAATAGCTGTTGCTATTGTTATAGCATTGATTTTATTAATCGCAATAATCTCAAATGCAACAAGTGGTCCTAAACAAGCTGTAAAAAATTACATTTCAGCTATGAATAAAATGAGTGCAGACAAAATGTTGTCTTCAATGGACATTAAAGCATCTATAGCTTACTATACTTGCTATAGCAGATCATCAGATTTCAGTGAGACAGAATTTAAAAAAGAATATAAAAAAATAAAAAATTCTGATGTCAAAGATTTTAAAGAATCTTTCAAAGATACTATGGAAGGCTCTCTAGAAGCTCTAAAAGAAGGAGATTATTCTTATAAATTATTAGAAATCAAAGAAGTAGAAAAACTAGAAAACTGCAAAAATCTTTATAATGTTGAAGCAAAAGTAAGAATGAAATATAAAGATGAAGATGGAGATAAACAAGATATTACAAATACAATAAACTTAATCGTTTATAAAAATAAAATTGTAACTGTAGATTTAAATAGTCTATTAGATGATTAAAAATAAGAAATAAAATTTTCTCAGGAAGCTTATCATAATAATAGATGACTTCCTGGAGTATAAAATAAAAAATGTATAGCTTAAATCTTATAAGTTATGCATTTTTTTATTAAATACGTTTATACTAATTTATAAAGATAGGAGATGGTAAAATGTCTATTCCAAAAGAAAATGTCAATGTACGTGAAATTTATGGAAAAGATTGTATTACTCCAAAAGAACAATTTATACTTAATAGAAATGTCAATTTGAAAGGACTTACAAATACAGAAGTAGAAGAGAATATAAAAAAATATGGTTTTAATGAAATAGATCAAGCAAAACCAAAAAAATGGTACAATTATTTTTTAGAAAGTTTATTCAGCCCATTTAATTGTATTTTATTGGGCATTATTCTTGTTCTTTGGTATACAGATGTTATCCTTTTAGATGTTCCTAGTTATGCAAATATTGTAGTTATTATTGTATTAGTATTAGCTAGTACCTTATTAGACTTTTTTGAAGAATTTCGTTCTAATAAAGCAGCAGAAAAACTTAAAAATTTAGTTGCAACAAATTCTATAGTTATTAGAGAAGGAAAAGAAATATCTATAAGTATGAAAAATATAGCTATTGGTGATATTATTGTTCTTAATGCTGGCAGTATGATTCCTGCTGATTTAAGACTTATAGAAGCAAAAGATTTATATGTAGGTCAGTCTTCTTTAACAGGTGAATCTGACTCTGTTAAAAAATTAGTAAATTCCGAATTATCATCTAATGATATAGATAGTATTTCAGACTTAGATACTATATGTTTTATGGGAACAAATGTTATCAGTGGTAGTGCAACTGGTGTTGTTATAAAAACTGGTAATGATACTTATTTAGGCAAAGTTGCACACACATTAACTAATGGTAAACCTAAAACTGCCTTTCAAAAAGGTGTCGAAAGCATAAGTAAACTTTTAATACGTTTTATGCTTATTCTTATTCCAATTGTTTTCATTTTAAATAGCTGGAAACATGAAACAATAACTGCCTTTACTTTCGCTGTTGCTATTGCAATAGGAATTACCCCTCTTTTGCTACCTGTCATTCTTTCCTCAAGTTTATCAAAAGGTGCTATAAGAATGTCAAAAAAGAAAACTATTGTTAAGTCTCTTGATTCTATACAGAGCTTTGGTGCGATGAATATCTTATGTACTGATAAAACAGGAACTTTAACAGAAGATAAAATTGTTCTTGAAAAATATCTTGATATTAAAGGTGAAGAAGATTTACGAGTTTTAAAACATGCTTTTCTAAATTCTTATTTTCAGACTGGATTAAAAGGAAATATTGATGAAGCAGTTATTAATCGTGGTTTAGAAAATAATATGGGAAAAATGTCTGAAAATTACAAAAAAATTGATGAAATCCCATTCGACTTTTCCAGAAGACGTTTATCTGTTATTGTTTCTGATGGCAATAAAACGCAAATGATTACAAAAGGTGCTGTTGAAGAAATTTTAAATATTTGCTCTTTTGTAGATTATAAAGGTCAGGTCTCATCTATGACTAAAGAAATTGCAGATAATATTAAAAAAATTAGCAAAGATTTAAATAAAAAAGGTCTTAGAATAATTGCTGTTTGTCAAAAAAACAGAGTTGAAAATATCACAAATTTTGACACCTCTGTGGAAAAGGATATGGTACTTATTGGATTTATCGGTTTCTTGGACCCTCCAAAGGAAAGTGCTAAAAATTCTATTGAAAATTTAAATAATCATGGTATTAGAGTAATTGTTTTGACTGGTGATAATGCTGATGTTACCAAATGTGTCTGTGAAAAAGTTAATATTAAATCCAATAATATTATTTTAGGCAATCAAATTGATAAATTGTCTGATATTGCTTTACTACGTCTTCTTCGTAAAAACAATATTTTTGCTAAACTTTCTCCTATTCAAAAGGCACGACTTGTCAGGATTTTGAAGGAATCTGGTAACATTGTTGGATATATGGGAGATGGTATTAATGATAGTCCTTCGTTAATGAATTCAGATGTTGGAATTTCTGTTGACACTGCTGTTGATATTGCAAAGGAATCAGCTGATATTATTTTACTTGAAAAGGACTTGAATGTTTTATTAGATGGGGTTACTGAAGGACGTAAAACCTTCTGTAATTTGATGAAATATATTAAAATGGCAGCAAGTTTCAATTTTGGTGAAGTAGTTTCTGTAATTATAGCTAGTATTCTTCTTCCATTTTTACCGATTACTCCTATTCAGTTGCTTGTTCAAAGTCTATTATATGACTTTGGTCAACTAACTTTGCCTTTTGATAATGTTGATAAAGAATACTTACAAACTCCAAAAAGATGGAGTATTTCTAGCTTGAAGAAGTTTATGCTCTTTATGGGACCTCTAAGTTCTTCTTTTGATATGATTGTTTTTGCATCCTTATGGTTTATTTTTGGTATTCGTCAAGCTGCTATCTTCCAAACTGTATGGTTTTCTTATGGAGTAGTTTCAAATTTAGTAGGTATGCACATTATACGTACAGCCAAAGTTCCTTTTGTACAGAGTAATGCTAATAAAATGGTATATTTTTCTTCTATTTCACTTAGTATTATTGCCATTATAGTTCCATTTACCTGGCTTGGAAGAGTTATTGGATTAGTTGCTATTCCTCTAAAATATTTGTCTATTATTATTTTAGTACCTATTCTTTATTGCATTGTTGCTCTATTTGCTAAAAAAATATATATAAGAAAATATGGAGAATGGATTTAATTTTGCTATATATTATCTATGTTTATTGATATTAAATAAATTTTGTACCTTTAATGTACAAATACTATCATTATATTAAATTTGTAAATGCAGACACTATCTTAGGAGCGAATATTATTATTCCTATTATTGCAGAAATAATAGCTTGAATTAATACCGCTCCTGCAGATACATCTTTTGCTATTCTAGCTTTTTCATTAATTTCTGGCATTGCTATATCTACTACTGTTTCTATTGCTGTGTTAAATAATTCTGCTGATATTACAACACCAAATAATATTAAACATATTATCCACTCTGTTTTACTTATTTTTAATACTATTCCTAAGATTACTACTATTACTACAGCTAATATATGTATTTTCATATTTCGTTCTTCTTTAAATCCTGTTATTATTCCGCTTATAGCATATTTAAAACTATTTACTATTTTTTTAGGTTCATTTTTTATTTTGTTCATTTATGTTTTTCTCCTTTTTGTTTACATTATATACTTATATATTTGCTTTTTCAACAATATTATGTCTGTATTCGCTTTTATATTCTTGCAAAAGTTATCTATTATATTAATTTAGTTTCTTAGAGTATTTATTATTTGATTCATACTTAATTACAATAATTAGCAAGCTCTCTAAAATAGAAATCCTCATCACTCTAGAGTTAAAATAAAAGCGGAAATCATTGATTTCCACTTTTATTCTGCCAACCTATATTTACATATATAACAAATCATAGTCCAAAGCTCACTCCTAGTGCATTATTAAGTTGCTCCATTATACTTGAATTATCTATATGACCTATCTTCTCTTTTAATCTACTTTTATCTATTGTTCGTATTTGCTCAGCTAAAACAACAGAATTACTCTTCAATCCACTTGTATTTTCTCCTAATTCTATATGAGTTGGCAATTTTGTTTTATTAGTCTGAGAAGTAATTGCCGCTGCAATCACTGTTGGGCTATACTTATTTCCCAAATCATTTTGTATAATTAATACTGGTCGTATACCTCCTTGTTCTGAACCTACTACTGGACTCAAATCTGCATAAAACATATCGCCTCTTTTTACTACCATTTTCTTCACTCCTAAACTGCTATATTTTACAAGTTTGTTTATTTATACATTCTAAATTAGTCGAAGTAAAGAATTCTTATTTGATTTACATTATATCTTATTAACTGCTATGAATTTAATGAAATACAGTATATTATATGCTACTAAATACATTATATAAATCAAAGGCTAAAACTTCCTCTTTATTAGTATTATTTATCTTTACCTCATTATATAATATGTACACTGTAGTTTTTTCGTTATCATCTTTTATCTCTAATTTCGTCGGATTTGCAGTTTTTTTATCGATATATAGTTTTTTATATTTTGTATATTTATTTGAATTTTGCGATAATGTTTTCATAATTATTTCTATGTCATTTTCTTCATAATTTGACTCATTTGATTTTTTATAATCTTCTATAAATGAAATTAAGTCTATACAGTTATCTCCTAAATAAGTATAATTTTCAAAAACAGTATTTAATCCTAATTTACTATTTTTCAATGTTAAACTAGTTCCATCATTAATTAATTTTATCCCAGCAATGTTACTAGGTTCAATTACTTCTTGTGTATTTATATTTGGTGATACATATTGTTGCTTTAAAATATATTTGTTACTATTTTTATTACTATTCACTTCAACTGTAACTTTAACTTCATATGAACTAATTCCTAGAATGTAATCTACAATTTCTTGACTAGTTTTATTGTTACCACTTTTGAAAACTTTAACCGTTTTTTTATAAAAAAAACCAAAGAAAATTGCCAAAATTAGAATTATAACTATTAAAATAATAAATATTTTTTTATTAATCATATGCCATCCCTTTCTTGTGGGACAAGGATTTCCCTAATTCTCCACACAATAATTTTATTCATGCCATATGAATTTTATAACATTATATATTTATTAATTCTATCATCTTTTTTTGACAACTTTTATTTTAAATACTATATTACATATTAGTTTCTAAACATTTCTTCTAGTTTTTCTACTAATTCTTTTTTAGTATCTATTTTATTTATATATTCTCTCATTTTCGTAGCATCTTTTATGCCTCTTATATAGCATACCATATGTTTTCTTAATTCTTTTATTGCAACTATTTCACCTTTAGTTTCTACAGCTAAATCTATATGTTCCTTTATTATCTTCAATTTTTCTTCATTAGTTGGTTGTGGAAGTTTCTCTCCTGTTTCTAAAAAATGAATTATGTTTCTAAATATCCATGGATTTCCCATACTTGCTCTTCCTATCATGATTCCATCAACACCTGTATACTCAAACATTTTAAGTGCTGTTTCTTCATCTTTTATATCTCCATTTCCTATGACAGGAATTTTTACAGTCTCTTTGACCTGTTTGATTATATCTAAATCTACAACATTTCCATAAAAGTCTTCTCTTGTTCTCCCATGTATAGTTATTGCTGCTATTCCTGATTCCTCTGCAATTTTTGCTAATTCACATGCTACTATGTTTTTCTCGTCCCATCCTTTTCTAAATTTTAATGTTACTGGCACTTCTGAATTTGCTACCACCGCTTTAATTATTTCTTTTGCCTTAGGTAAATCTCTCAAAAGCTTACTTCCATCTCCATTTTTTACTACTTTTGGTGCAGGGCATCCCATATTTATATCTAAAATATCTGCTATTTTACTTACTTCTTTTGCTGCATATCCCATAGTTTCTGGATCACTTCCAAAAATCTGCATTGATATCGGTCTTTTTTCTTTATTTGTTTTCAATAGTAATTTAGTCTTTTCATCATTATAATATATTGCTTTTGAACTCACCATTTCTGTGCATACTAATCCTGGATTAAATCTTTTGCATACTCTACGAAAAGGCAGGTCCGTTATACCTGCCATTGGTGCTAATATTAAGTTATTTTCTAATTCTTTTTCTCCTATTTTTAATTTTTTGATATACATTTTTTCCCTCATTTTTGTTTTTGTATATATTTATATCATTTTTATTTTCTTTTTTACATATTCTCCGCCATTTTTATTTTGTTTATATATATTTTTCTATCATTTTTATCATTTTACAAATATTGCCTTTTGTCTTCTTGCACTTATACTCAATAATATTCCTATACATATAAAACTTGTTATCATTGAGCTTCCTCCATAGCTTACAAATAATAATGGTACTCCTGTTATTGGTAATAATCCCATTGTCATCCCTATATTTTCTAACATATGAAATAAAAATATTCCTGCTATTCCACTAGCTATATAAGAACCTGCATCATCTTTCGCTGTTTTCGCTATATATATTGCTTTTGTAATTATTAATACATTTAGCAGTATTACACCACTCGATACTACAAATCCCATTTCTTCACCTATTACTGAAAATATAAAATCTGTTGTTTTGGGATATAAATATCCTAACTGTGTTTGATTTCCATTCAGTATGCCCATTCCTGTTAGTTCTCCTGCCCCTATTGCTAGTTTTGACTGTAATATATTATATCCTGAACCTCTTGGGTCTGATTCTGGATTTAAGTACACTTCTATTCTTGTTTTTGCATGACTTGGTAATATATATATATATATTATTGGAACTAATATTACTATTAATACTACTGTCCATATTATATACTTTTTATCTATTCCTGATGCTAATAACATTATTGCTGTCGCTACTATATATGCAGCTGCAGTTCCATAATCTGGTTGTAAAACTATTAATGCTAATGGAAGTGCTAGTAATCCTAATACTAATAGTAATTTTAGCGGTTTGTTTATCTCTTCTTTGCCTTTTTCTTGTATTTTATTTATTACAAATACTAAAAATGTTATTACAAATACTTTCGCAAATTCTGCTGGTTGAAATTTGAATTCTCCTATTTCAAACCAACTTTTTGCTCCGTTTATTGGTTCTGTAAATAATACTGCTATTAACGCTACTATGAATATTCCATATAATATTGGCGAAATTTTTACTATAACATTATAATCTATCATCATTACTACTATCATTATGCATATACTTACTGCTACCCATATTATCTGTTTTTTAAATTCACTATGCCCTGCCTCTGTTGTAGCTGAAAATAGCGCTATTAATCCTATAATACATAGCGCTATACTCCATACTACAATCCACCATTCCATATTTTTTAAAAGTCTTTTTTCCATCTAACCACTCTTTTTCTTTATTTTGGTTTATATTGTTTTTTGGGGTTCTATTTTTTGTTGTGTGTTATTTTCTCCTTCTGTTTTCCTATTTTCTTCTTTTCTTTCTATTCCTATATTTTCATGCATATATTGCTCTGTTTGTACTTGCCCTTGTTTATGATTTTGCCATTGCTTTTGTTTTTCTTGTTGCTCTTGTTGTTCCATTTTTCTTCCTTTTTCTTTTTCCTTTTCTTCTTCTGCTTTTACCATTACTGTTTCTATTTGTTGTTCTATTGTTTCCATTTTTCTTTCTATTGATTCTTCTAATCTTTTTTGTTTTCTTATTATTTCGTTTTCTTCTTGTCCTCTTTTATTATCATTTTCTGTATTTGTTTTACTATTCTGTCTTACTTCGTCTTTTATGTTCATTATTGGGATGTTTGCATATAGAGCTGGGGCCCCATTTGTTCCATCTGCATTTTCTTTATTTGTAAGCCTTACATCTATTGCACTTTCATCTACTTCTATATATTTTTTTATTACTTCTATTATTTCTTGCTTCATTAATTCTAAAAAGTCTGCAGATACATTTGCTCTATCTTGCATTAATACAAGATGTAATCTCTCTTTTGCTGCATCTTTTGAATTATTGGTTTGTTTTTCTGTTTTTCTCTTAATTTTATTTAAAAGTTTCATTATGCTCTCCCACATTCTACTATTACCCCCAACTTTGTTTATTTTTTAAATATGCTTTTTATTATTGCAAACAAACTCTTTTCTCTCCCTGGTATAGTTACTTCTATATTTTCTCCTAATATTCTTTTAGCAATTTCTAAGTATGCTTTTCCTGATGGTGCTTTTCTATTTTGTATTACTGGCTCTCCTTTATTTGTTTGTGTTATTATGTATTCATCATCTGGTACTACTCCTATTAAGTCAATTGATAATAAATCTACTATGTCGTCTACATCCATCATTTCACCTTTTTTTACCATGTTGGGTCTTATTCTATTTATTACTAATTCTGGATTTTTTATTTCTGCTGCTTCTAACAATCCTATTATTCTATCTGCATCTCTTATTGCTGATATTTCTGCTGTTGTTACTACTACAGCTCTGTCTGCTCCTGCTATAGCATTTTTAAATCCCTGTTCTATTCCTGCTGGACAATCTACAAGTATATAGTCAAATTCTTCTTTTAATTTACTTGTTAATTTTTTCATTTGCTCTTCATTTACCGCACTCTTGTCCCTTGTTTGCGCTGCTGGTAATAAGTATAATTCTTTGAATCTTTTATCTTTTATTAATGCTTGTCTTAATTTGCATTTTTCTTCAACTACATCTACTATATCATATACTATCCTGTTTTCTAGTCCCATGACTACATCTAAATTACGTAGTCCTATATCTGTGTCAATTAGTACTACTTTCTTTCCTTCTAGTGCTAAGCTTGACCCTAAATTTGCTGTTGTTGTTGTTTTTCCAACTCCACCTTTTCCTGAGGTGATTACTATTACTTCTCCCATATTTTTCCTCCTTAGGATTTTACACACTTTCTTTTCCTATTTATAATATACTTAAAACCTTAAAAAGTCAATCCAATTTGTGTATTTTTTGTAAAATTTTTGTAACATTTTTGTAATATTTTTGTATTATTTGTTCTATTATTATTCTGTAATTACTTTGTTCAACATAACATATATTATTATAATAATATGTGAAAAGACGTAGAAATCTCTAATTTCATACGTCCATTCACTAACTATCTAATTAAATAACAAATATACTACAAGATAAACACAAAGTTAATTATAAAAATAATCTATTATTCCATTATATATTCCCCAAGCTAATCTATTTTGATACTCATCTTCTAATAATTGCTTTTCTTCCTCTTGATTTGATAAAAATCCACATTCAACAATTGTTATTGGTATCTCTACATGTTTTATTATGTATATATTATCTATTGTGTGTGCTACTCTATGATTTTCTTTTTGAATTGCTTCATTTAAATTTTCTTGTATTGATGTTGCTAATTTCTTTCCATTTTCATTCCCTTCTTTATAAAAAGTTTGCCATCCATAATATTGCTGTTGTGGTATTTTATTTAAGTGTATTGACACAAATATATCTGCTGATGATTCATTTCCTATTTTCACTCTATTTCGTATATCTGATATTTTCTTTTGTTTTAATGTCTTACTGTCTATATCATATATTGCATTTTCATCTGAACGTGTTAATATTACTGTACACCCACTTTGCTCTAGTAAGTTTTGCAATTTCAGTGCTATCGCTAAATTAGTTTGTGCTTCTGTTGTACCTTTTGAACTTTCTGCTCCGTTCATCTGGAATTCCATGTCCAGCATCTATTACAACTGTTTTACCACTTACTGGTAATGTTACTGTTTCTATTACATCTTTTCCTTTATCACTAGTCTCTAATATAAATACAAAAACTCCTACTAATATGCATGTCAATATTGCTGTTATTCTCTTTTTGTTTATTACTATCATAATCTCCCCTCCATATTGTATTTATATGTTTATTTTTTCTATTTATTCTTTTCATAATTTAAAATATTTTCTATATCTTATTATTTCTATTTACTAAATCATTTACATTGCTATTCCTTAAATTATCTTCATTTCTATCTATTAAATCATTTACATAAAATTGACTTTCTGTATATAATATGCTATACTGATGCTATTAAAAATTTGCACAGAAGGAGGACATCTATGGAAATGAAGAGCAAAAACTCATACAGTCAGAATAGCTCTATGAGAATTGAAGTCAAAAATTCTTATAGTCCAGAAACACACCAACTCACAGAAGATTTATGCAGCACGCAGACACCTATGAGGATTGAAATAAAACAGTGCACATGTATTGATTTTGATGATTTTTTATTACTAAAGCGACTATCTCATACAAACTGCGAATTAGTTGATCTTCTGTATGGTGGATATCGGAGAGATGAGGTTATCTATGCACTAAGGGAGCCTGAGGAATACTTAGCTCAAATCAATAATTTATTTATTTGCGCATCAAAGATGTTTGAAGAATTAAAGGAATATGCGATTTTTCATTGCATTGATATCTCAAATATTTCAGATGCAGAACTGAAGTGCTTAGTTGAGGCGCGTGATTATGTTTTTCACTTTTTTACTATTATAAGGATAAATACAATTAATAATTGTTATCTTTATATTAAAGGTAATCCAAATATCAACATTTTTAACCTCAATTTGAGCATTCATAACTCCATTTCTGCCTTATCAAAAATGAAACAAGATTTATTAGTAACTATTACTCTGTTTGAGGAATACCTTTTAAGGTTTCCTTCTCGAACTTCAAGAAATCTTCATATCGAACAGCATTTCATTAACACGGATTATGAATAATACTTGCTTCTTTGCTTGACATTCTAAAAAATACTCCTGATAAAACCCCTTAAAGGTTCTCACCTTTTAAGGGGTCTTTTCAATAATTTCAGAATAATCCTCAAACTATACTGAGAGATATTTATTTTTTCACTTTCTCATTTTTCCTTCTATCTATTGCATAACTACTTCCTTGTATTGTTTTTGCTAAATGTTTTACCTGAGTACCAACTTCTGAAATCTCCAATATATTCATGAATCTATTTTTTTCAACAATAACAGCTCCTATTGATATGCCTGTTATTGGGAAACAGTCTGCTTCTCCTTTTCTATTTGTGCTTTCCAAATATCCTCTTTCTAAATCTTCTTCATTAAAAAATCTCTTTATTCCTTTATCAAAAGTGGCTATTATATTTTGGCATAGTCCTTCAATTTCTACATCTGGTACTATTGCTAAGAAATCGTCTCCACCTATATGCCCAACGAATGTATTATTTGTTGATTGACTATGTATACAACCTAATATTACCTCTGCTGTATACTGAATTACTTGATCTCCTTTTAGAAATCCGTATACATCATTATATGGCTTAAAATTATCTAAATCCAAATATAATACTGTAAAATCTTCTTTATTAGATAACCTCTTTTTTAATTCTGCATGTATTTGTACATTACCTGGTAATCCTGTTAGTGGACTTATTGTTCTATTTATTGACAGTAGTCTTCCAATATTCTTTATGGTGTAAAATAGATAGTCTTCATCTACAGGTTTTCTAATATAATACTCTATTGATTCTTTTAATATTTTTACTCTATGTTCTTTTTCTTTATTTGATGATACTACTATAACTGGTGTTATTGTATTATCTTCGTCTCTTCTTATTTTTTGACATAAATCTATTATATCTCTTTGTATAGCATCTTCATTTATTATTATTAGTGAAGGTATATTTTTTAGCGCTATATCAATTTGCTCTGATTTTATATTGGTGAATTTATAGTTTTCTTCATTTTTGAATAGTTCTCTAAATACTGCAATAGAAGAATCATCATCATCTATTATATATATTTCTTGTACCATATTTTCTCCATTCTACATTTGTTTATATACTATTTAATATTATCTTGAAAATCCTGTTATTCTTCCTCTCTTTGTATTTACTAACTCATTTAAATTATAAACTGTTGCTTCTATTAAACTATCTCCTTGTGGTATTTTTACTTTATATTCAAATTCTGTTGTTGTTAATTCTTGTTCTAATACTACTTCTCCATTTAATACTATTTTTATTCTTGATAATCTTTCGTCATCTTTTGCTTGTATTATAAATGTATCTACTCCATCTGTTGTTATTACTAATTCTGGTTCTTTATCTCCTATAACTGATTGTTCTTTTGTTTGTTGGTTTCCTTCTGAATCTACTACTGTAATGTATAATGTGTGTATTCCTTGTCTTATCTCTACTTCTTTTACAATTTCATTTAGGTTTTCTCCTATTTCTATGTTATTTTCTGGTTCATCATCCCATCTATATGTAGCTTTTGATATTTCTAAATTACTTTTTATTTTTACTCTTACACCATCTGATATTGATGAGAATGCTATGTCTATCTTTGATTCTATTTGTGGTTCTGGTGTAGGTTCTGGTTGATTATTTCCAATATCATCTTGTGGTTTTACTCCTTTGTACAAATATACTCCTAATGCTATAAAACATATAGCAAATATTACTAATAAGACTGTAAATATTTTTAATACTTTATTTACATCTGCTTTACTTTTGTTTTTCCCTGTATATAAAATTTGATTCATTTGTTCCACCTTATACTATATATTTAGGTTTTTGGCAGGCTTTACCTATAAACCTTTAATTGTTCTTTTTGATTATATCATAACACTTTTTTGTAGTCAATTATAAAAAAGTCGAACTTCGCAATTATTTTTTTCCAGTTTTTATTGCTCTAAAAAATAATATGCTTTTTTGCTTTTATATATTCATTTTATTTACAATAAAAATTCATAATTATCCTCTGTAGAAATTCAGCATACCATAATGAATTTCCTAAAGTATAAAAGTGAACCTAAATTGTTAAACTTTTATCTAACAATTCAGGTTTACTCAAATTATACTATCAAATTTTAGTCATGCAATATAAAGACTTTAATTAAAATTGTTCCTATCAATATTATTATACTTAATATTAATACTAAATTAATATATAATGGATTTATCCCCATTCCTATTATTGATACTATTACTTCTGCTCTACCTATATCATCTTCCTTTTTATCCTTATTATTTGGAATAGAATCTTTATCAGGAACTTCATAAGCATTATAATCTTCTGCTATTTCAACCATATTAATTTTTGTCCCCAGATTATTTTTTTGATTTTTCCATGTTAAAATTACATCTATTTCTCTACTTTCTCCAGGTTGTATTAGTAAATTTTCTAATAAATTAGTTGATATAGTTCCATTTCCTTCATCTGTCCAATTTGGATTATCTTCTACTTTAAATTCTAATCCTTCTGGTACATAATCTGTTATTTTCTTTGCTGAACCTTCAATATCTCCCTCATTTGTTATTTTTATTTTATATACAAATTTAACTATTGTTTGTTTTATTTTATTTTTATTTATTTCAACTTTAGCTATTATATCCCCATTGCTTCCTGTATTTCCTGTTTCTATTACTTCTCTCTTTTCATCTTCAACTATTATAATCTTTTCTAAATACTCTGTTAGAGATAAATCAAAAAATTGTACTTCTAATTTTTCTGTATCTTTATTATTTTTTTTGTGCTCTTCTTCATTGTTATATGCTATTTCATCTTTATCTTTGATTTCACTTCCTTTTTCATCTGTCACTTTTGATATTTGAGCTGAACTTTCAATTATATGTTCTGATGAATTAGTATCTTTTACTTTTAGTGCTACTTTTATTTCTTTATAATCTGGATTTGTCCTTCTGTTGCCGTTTTCATCTCTAAATGCTTTTATTATATTTGAAGAGCTATCAGTATTTTCTTCTTTTGCTAAGTAATTTGTCTCTATTTTTACTGTTCTTTCTGCATTTTCTGTTTCTTTTCCTCGTTTGTCATACATTTTCCATTCATATTGCTTGTTTATTTCATGTTCTGGTAAGAAATCTAAATCTTCAGATATATATTCTGTTATTTGCTCAGCATATCCATCTATATCTCCATTATTATATATTCTTATTGAATATATAACTGTATCTCCTACATTTACTGCTTGTGGTTCTTTATTTTGAGTGTATGTTACTTTCTTTTTATCTTTGTCATATTCTACTTCTGGTATTCTATTTTTTATCTCGCTTTCTATTACTTTCATGCACTCAATTGTTTCTTTGTCTTTTTTTATACTATCTTTATTTATGGTAGCTTTTTCTATTTCTGATATAAACTTCCTTAATTCTAAATCAAATTCTTCTAATTGCAATATTTCTATATCTAAATCATCTTCATTTTTCCAATTTCTTTCGTCATCTTCTTTACCTGTATTAGAATCCTTGTCTTTTACTGGATTTCCTTTATCATCACTATCATCTGCTATTTGTGAAATACTTAATAATGAATCTTCTTTTGTTGCATTATCCTTTACTTTGCACTGTATTTCTACTTCTTTGTAAAATGCCTCTTTTGTTTCTTCACGTCCTTTTATTATTTTAGAATCTCCATTTCCTTTATTCTCATCTTTTTCATATGATAAATAGTCTGTTGCATATATATTTGTTGTTCCTTCTACTAATTTCCATTTGTATTTATCATTTATACTTCCATCACCCTCTGTATATTCTACGATTTCTAATCCTGATGGCAATGTTTCTGTTATCAGACTTGCATATGCACTTACTTCACCTTCATTATATACTCTTATTGAATATGTTACTATATCTCCTACTCTTACTTTTGGTTTATTATTATATACATCATAATAAGTATATATCGTTTTCTCTTTGGTTTCTTCTAATTCATTAATTATAAGTTGTTGTTGTTCTATTGTATTGCCTTCTTGCATATTTTCTGCGTTAATCACATTATTTTTCTGTATATTCTGTATATTGTCTCTGTTCAATACATTGTTTTCTTCCATTTTCTGTTTTTCAAGTTCTTCTAATTTTTGTTTTTCTATTCTTCTTTGTTCTATTCTTGCTATTGCTTCTGTATCTAGCTTAGCATATCTATCAGTATAATTTATATCTTGTCCATTTCTAGTAATTTTTGTTATTTGTTTTCTTAAACTTAAGTCAAATTCTCTTACTATGATATTTTCATAATCTTCATCATCTTCTGTATAAATTTCCCATTTGTCTGAATTATAATCCTTTCCTGAATCTCTTTTACTCCATTCACTATTTTTACAATCTCTATCTTGTATTAGCTCTCCTCTTTCATTGATGATTTCTTCTCCTTCTTCATTTATACATTTACTTCCTGTTATTGCTGCTTCACTTCTTATTGGTATATTATTTGCGATTATGTTTTCTTTTACTCTAAATATTACTGATACTTCTTTATAATCTATACCATTTTCTTGATCTGCATAATTAGTATATTCTTCTTTTCCATATGATTTTATTACTTCATCTTTTAATGACGTTGTTTTTATAATTGGTTCATCTGCACTATATCCCCATATACTGTTAGTTTCTATTATTTCATCATATTTTTCTGTTTCTTTTATTTGTTCTGTTATATCTTCTAAATTCATTCCGTCCCAACTATATATTATAATTCCATTCTCTATATCTTTTCCTATCATTAGTGCTTCTAAACCTTCTGGTATATTTTGGGCTATCTCTGTTACATATCCATCATAGTCTCCTTCATTGTATATTCTAAAAGTATATTTTACCAAGTCTAGTGCTTTTACTGATACAGGATTTTTCTCCATCTCGTATTCTGCTGTTGTTATTTTCCTTCCGTTTTCTTCTGTATTTAATTTTGATGTATCTACTTTTATAATTCTTTTTCCTGCTGTTTCACCATTTATTTCATCTACATATGTCACTAATTTTAAATCAAATGCTTGTGGTAATATTACTAATTTTTCAAAATCATTATCATCTTGTTCACCTTTATAATATGTATTCTTTTGTCCTAAATCCGTTGGATTTTCCAACCCACCTGTATAACCTATATAATTTAATGTATTTAGTTGATTTGCTGTATAATTTGGTCTTGTGTATGGTTCTGAATCTCTATCTTCACCTTTCTGACTAGTTATTCTTGTTCCATCTGTTTTTTTCTCTTCATCTATATATGATATACTTGTTAAATATATATTACTTTTCTCATCTGCTATATAGTCCACTATGCAATCAAACTCTAATGTATCAAAATCTAATGTTTCCCTTTTGGTAAATGCTTCTATATTTATTACTTTTGATGTCTCGTCTAATCTAAATGTAATAATGTTTGCATTTTCATCATATTGCACTATATATTTGTTTCCTTTTTTTGTTATTATATAATATTGTGTTTTTCCATCTATTAATTGTGTATATAAACTACTTAAATCTAATTTTACTCCATTTGGTAATTGATGTTTTACTATTGTTGCTAGTCCATCTAATGATGCCTCATTATATATATTAATGTTATATGTTACAATACTTTCTTTTTTTACTTCTATTGGCTTTTTTATGTGATTATATTGTGCCGTTGTTGTTATTGGTTCTTCTGCTTTTAGTGCTTCTAAATTTTCAATTGTAATTTCTCTATCTTTTGTTAAAGCTCCATCTACACCTGTTATGACTGTTCTTAAACTTAAATCAAATTCTTTTGGTAATATTACTAGTTTCTCAAAATCATCATCTATTTCTTGTCCTTTATAATATACATTATGTTGTTTCAAGTCTTCTTGATTATTTATATTTCCTATATATCCAATATCATCTCCATATGTTATCCCATCTTGCTTTGTATCATGTTCATTTTGATATTTTGGATATTCCCTTCTTTTTATTACCTCTTTTGTTTCTGAATTATATTTTTCTGATATGTATGCTATATTTGTTAATATTGTTTCTTGTTTTGTGTCTATATCTGCCATTACTTGACATTCTAATAATATTGTCTCTTGTGATAATGTCTTTCCATCAAATGATGGTATTGTTTTTGGATTTGCACTTTTTTGTATAAATGTTACTGTATTTGTTGTTGTACTATATTCTACAGAATATTTATTTCCTGTTGATGATGTTACTTCATTTGTCGTTAATAATCTTAATCCTGTTGTAGATGTCCCTGGTAATTGGTCTACTATTTTTTTTGCGTATCCTGGTTGTTCTCCTTCATTACATATCGTTATTGCATATATAATTATATCTCCTTTTTCTACTAATACTGGGTCTTTTCTATGCTGATATTTGATATTATCTTTTTCTTGTGTTATTTTAAAAGTTCTTGTCGCATTTTCTTTATTTTCATTTACTATGTTCTTATTGTTCCCTTCTTGGTCTTTTATTGATAATATTACTTTTCTTAATGCTAAATTAAATTTTTCTTCTTGTTCTTGATTTTTTGATATATATAATCCAAAATATGAAAGGTCTTTTTTTTCTTGTTTAATATTTTTTGCTTCAGTTATAATTTGTTGCTGACTGAATTGCCATATGACAATTATTGCTAATATTAAACTTACTATGAACTTTATGAATTTTTTGTTTGTCTTTTGTAGTTTCATATTTTTATTCTCTCCTTATAATATATATTTTACACTTTCTTTATATATAGTCAATATAGGCATTTTCACAGTTTTTTCCACTTTTTAAAATGTCTTACGGATTCTTATTTTCTCTACTTGATTTTTATATTACAGTTTTATTACTTTTTTTTTACTTTTTCTTTACTTTTTTGGGTTTTTTCAACGTTTCCTATGGGATACTTGACTTTTAGAATATTACACTATTACTTCCTTTTCTATGTAGTTTCTTTTTTAAAATATCTTGTTTACAAATAGGCGCATTTCTGCGCCCATTTGTTAATTAGCTATTTTCTATTTTAATACATTATCCCTCCTCTTCTATATATATTTCTTTTTTAAATGCCTTGTTTACACCATCGCCTTACTGTTTCTAAACTTGGAATATTAAAATGTTTAGCAGTACTAGCATATCCTTGATATTCTTCTATACAGTATTTTACCACTTGTAATTTAAACTGATCTGAATATTTTGACATAAAATGAACCCTCCTTATTAAACTTTTTGTCTAATAAATTGGGTTCACTTCATTTCATGTCTCTTTTAAAATTATAACATATATTTCTTTATTAGAATAATTCCTACTATTGATATTAATAATAATGTTAATGTAATATTTGTATATGTTTGATTAATTCCTCCACCTGTCTTTATTGATAATATTACTTCTGCTTCATCAATATCGTCTTCGCCCTCTTCTTTATTATCTGGTGTTGAATCTTTATCTGGTACATCTTCTTCATTATCGTCTTCTGATATTTCTGCTATATTTATCTTTGAACCTAGATTATTTTCCCCATTTATCCATGTTAATATCACTTCTACTTCTGCACTTTGTCCTGGTTGTAATAATACATTTTCCAATAGCCTTGTTGAAATTATTCTATTTCCTTCGTCTATCCAATTTGGATTATCTTCTGCTTTGAATTCTAGTCCTTCTGGTATATAATCTGTTATTTCTTTTGCATAACCTGCTATATTTCCTTCATTTGTAATCTTTATTGTATATGCAAATTTTACTACCGTTTTATCAATTTTCTTTTTGTTTATCTCTACCTTTGGAACTATGTCATTTTCATCTCCAATATTTCCTGTCTCTGTAATTACTTCTTTTCCATCTTCTGTAACTATTGCTTTTGTTACATATTTTAGAAGTGCTAAATCAAAGTATTCCACTTTTACATTTTCTATATCTTCGTCATCTTCTTTTGGGTCTTTTTCACCATTATCTGGATCTGAATCTATATCATCAACTGGATCACCATTTTCATCTCCATCTTCTGATATTTGTGCAAAGTTCCTTATTATAAATTCTGATGAGTCTGGATCTTTTACTTTAAATGCTACTTTTAAATCTCTGTAATCTGGATTCGTTTGACTTATCCCTGCTTCTGGATTAAAGGATTTTATTAGGTTAGCTGTATAATTGTCTTCTCCTTCTTTTGCTCCTTTTTCTGCTCCTTCTCCTTTTGCCAAATGTATTGTTTTTATTTTAACTGCTTTCGTTACATCCTCTGTTTTATTTCCTTCTGCATCATACATTTCCCATTCATAGTCTCTATTTGTTTGATGATTTGGTAAAAATTCTAGATATTCTGGAATATCATCTGTTACTTCTTGTGCATATCCATCTATATCTCCCTCATTATACACTCTTATTGTATATATTACTGTATCTTTAACATGTACTATTAGTGGGTCTTTAGTATGTGAATATGTTATTTTACCTGTTTCTTTATTGTAATTAACCTCTGGTATTCTACTTGTAACATCTGTTGTCTTTATAGTTCCATCCTCTGTTTTACTATTTTCTCTTCCTGTTTCTTCTATTTGTGTTATGAATTTTCTTAATGCTAGGTCAAATTCTTCTAATTCTAATATTTCTATGTCTAAGTCGTCTTCTTCTTTCCATTTCTTTTCGTCATCTTTTTTCCCTGGTTCTGAATCTTCATCTTTTATTGGTTTTCCCTTTTCATCACTATCATCTGCTATTTGCGCTACATTTAGTAATGAATCTGATTTATTTACATTTAATTTTACTCTACATTGTATTTCTACTTCTTGGTAATCTGCCTCTCCGCTTCCTGTATATGCTTTTATTAAAGTTGAATTTTCTGTTCCTTTATTTGTATCATTTTCATACGATAAATAATCTGTTTCATATACATTTGTTGTTCCTTCTACTAGTTTCCATCCATATTTATCATTTATGCTTCCATCTCCTTTTGTATAAGGTACAAATTCTAATCCTGATGGTAGAGCATCTGCTATTAATTTTGCGTATCCATCTATTTCGCCTTCATTATATACTCTTATTGAATATGTTACTATATCTCCTGGTCTTACTTTTGGTTTATTATCATATACATTGTAATAATTATATATTGTGTTTTCTTTACTATTTACTGGGTCTAATTTTGCATATCTTCCTGTATATAATGTATCTTTTCCATTTCTTGTAATTTTAGTTATTTGCTTTCTTAAGCTTAAATCGAATTTTTGTAATATTATGTTGTCATAATCTTCATCATCTTCTTTGTAAATTTCCCATCCATCGTCATTATAATCTTTTCCTGAATCTTCTTTTCCCCATTTATCTGGTGTTGAATCTCTATCATCTATTGGATTTCCATCTGAATCTATAATTTCATTTCCTTTATCATCTACTGCTTTGTCTTCTGTTATAGCTGCTTCATTTCTTATTGCCTTTTTAGTTATTACTGCATTTTCCTTTACTCTGAATATTACTGATATTTCTTTGTAGTCTATCATATTTTCTTTATCTGCATAATTTGAATAATTTTTTATTCCAAATGCTTTTATTAATTGATCTTTTAGACCATCTGTTGTTATTATTGATGTATTTTTATTGTATTTCCATACATTGTTTGTTGCAACTATTTCATCATACATTCCTGTTGTTTTTATCTCTTGTGTTATATTTCTGATATTCTTTCCATCCCAACTGTATATTACTATGTTATTTGATGTATCTCTTTCTACTATCAATGCTTCTAATCCATCTGGTATATCTTCTGAAATTTCTGTTGCATAGCCATCATAATCTCCTTCGTTGTATATCCTAAATGTATATTTTATGAAATCTAACCTTCTTACTGATATTGGATTTTTCTCCATCTCATATTCTGCTGTTGTTATTCTTTTTCCATCTGCTCCTGTTTTGTTTAATTTTGTTGTGTCTACACTTAATATTCTATTTCCTGCATCTTCACCATTAATTTCATCTATATATTTTATTAATTTTAAATCAAATGCTTGTGGTAATATTACTAATTTTTCAAAGTCATCATCATCTTGTTCACCTTTATAATATGTATTTGGTTTTGCTAAATCTGTTGGATTACCACTATTTCCTGTATAACCAATATCATCTACTGTTGTCAATTCATCTGCTGTTTTGTTTGGTCTTGTGTATGGCTCTGAATCTCTGTCTTTTCCCTTTTGGTTTGTTATTATTGTTCCATCTTCATCTTTTTCTTCATATATATATGCTATATTAGTTAAATAAATATTGCTTTTTTCATCTGCTATTGCTCTTACTGTACAATTAAATTCTATTGTATCTGAGTCTATTGTTGTTCTTTTACTAAATGCTTGTAAATTTGTTATTGCAGCAGTTGTATCTAATGTGAATGTTATCATATTTGTTGTTTCATCATAGGTAACTATATATTTATTATTTTTTGCTGTTTTAACATAATATTGTGTAGTTCCTCCTACCACTTGTGTTTGTAAACTTGTTAAGTCTAATTTTAACCCTGATGGTAGTTGGTCTTTTATTATTGTTGCTATACCATCAATATCTGCTTCATTATATATATTAATATTATATTTTACTTTACTTCCATATTTTACTAGTACTGGTTCTTTTATATGATTATATTGTGCTGTTGTTTTTGTTCCTGCTGATAATTCATTTAGTCCTGTTATATTGATTTCTCTATTACTTCCTGTTGACACTCCATCTACTTCTTTTATTACTTTTCTTAAACTTAAGTCAAATGCTTTTGGCAATATTACTAATTTTTCAAAGTCATCATCATCTTGTTGTCCTTTATAATATGTATTGTTTTGTGATAAGTCTGTTGGATTACTTGCATTCCCCTTATATCCAATATCAGTTCCATATGTTATTCCATCTTGCTTTGTATCATTCTCTCCTTGATAAGTTGGATGTTGTGCTGGTTGTGAATCTCTATCTCCTGTGGTTGTTATCATTTCATTAGTTTCTGAATTATATTCTTCTGATATGTATGCTATATTTGTTAATGTCATTTTGCGTGTTGAATCTGCTGTTGCCATTACTTGACATTCTAATTCAATTTTCTCTTGTGAAAGTGTTGTTCCATTATATGCTGGTATTGTTCTTGGACTTGTACTTTTTAATGCTAATGTTACTGTATTTGTTGTTGTACTATATGCTACAGAATACACATTTCCTGTTGATGATGTTACATCATTTGTACTTATTAGTCTTAATCCTGCTGTTGATGTTCCTGGTAATTGGTCTACTATTTTTCTTGCATATCCTGCTTGTTCTCCTTCATTATATATTGTTAATGAATATTTTACTTTATCTCCTTTTTCTACTAATACTGGATCTTTTCTGTGTCTATATGTTGCTGTATCTGTACTTCTGTCATCGTCTTCATTATTTAGTGTACTTCTATCTATTACTATATTTCTTGTTGCGTTTTGTTCTTTTTCATTTATTACACTTTTAGCAACTCCTTGATTGTTTTTTACTTCTACTATTGCTTTTCTTAATGCTAAGTCAAATGCTTTTTCTTCTGGATAATTCTTTACTTCTACATATATATTTCCATCTTTTAAATATACTTTTACATCAGAACCTGTCTGAGCTGTTATGTCATTACCTGCTGCATCTTTTACCACATATGTTACTTGTGTTGCAGCATATTTATCTCCTGTATCGCCTTTTGTTACTGTTACTTCTATTGTTCCATCAAATGGACAATATTCATCTGGTGGTGTTTTTTCTTTTATTATATATTTATCTTTTGTTCCTACATTTGATGATGTTATTGATACTTTACTTGCTACTGTTAATTTTCCTGTTACTGTTTTATCTGTATTATTTACTGTGAATGTTGCTGTACTATTTAATTGTTGTCCATTTTCATCTTGTTTTACTAATATCAAATCATATTCTCCTGATTTCTGTTTTTTATGTACTTCTATTATTGGTTGTTCCTCTCCACCATTTACATTTGATGTCCATAATTTTACTGATTTATTTTTTAATGTATATGTTCCTCCTGCTTTTTGTACTTCTTTTGTAGCTGCTTCTATTAAGTAATTATATAATATTACTGCAAATTCATTTCTTCCTGGTCCTTCTCCAGTACCACTATTATATGAATGCAATTCATTATAGTTTGTTCCATTTGTTGTATATTTTAACCATCGTGATGAATTTCCTACTTTATTATATATTCCAAATCTTGATGGGTTTATCTTGTAATTTGTATAATACCATATTACTCCTTGTTGTATTGATATTATATCATCATCTGTTAATGTATATGCATATTCACCAGAACTTCCCAAATCACTATAATTATATCCTGGTGTTAAATCTGGGTCATAAAAATATATTTTATATCCTGAATCTTCATATGAATCTATACCTATTGAGCGTAAAAATTGGTCTTTATTATCTTCTCCAGGAACATACAAATGGTCTATTATCCATAATAATTCATTATAATAACCATCTACAGCACTTGCATTAAATGTTGATGAACTATATGTTAGCACTTCTGTTGGTCTTTGCAAATCTTCCCATGTATGACCAAATCCAGCTTTTATACAATATAAGTTAGATGACACAACTGAGCTACTACTTGGCGATGCTGTTTGATATGATCTAATTCCCCATAATTGCTTTCCATTTTGCCCATTTGATGACATATCAATAGCATGTCCCATTTGGTCTCTCATTGCTGTCAGTGCTAAATATAAATTTGCTCCACTTTTACTGGTTACTGTTACTGCCTCAGTTTGCAATCTTAGTCCTTCTAACTGACTTATTAACATTATCATTAGCAATAAACTTGCTATAAATTTCTTTAGTACTCTTTGTAGTTCCATATTACTTCTCTCCTTATTAATTATATTGTACTATTTATTTTTCCTTAGTCAATACAGCTTTTTTTACAGATTTTAACATGGTTTTTAATAGCTTACGGAAGCTACTTTTCTAACTTTCACTTTATTTATTACATTTTTGTTACTTTTTTTTAACTTTTCTGTTACTTTCTTTAGTATTAATATTTTTTTCATCTTAATTCCTTAGGGCTTTCTATGTTTTACGTTTTTCAATTACTTTTGAATACAAAACTCATTTTATTGCAAAACTTTTTAATTTTTCATATATAAAAATTTCCCAGAGGCATCCCTACTTACCTCTGAGAAATAACTTACAAATTGATTTTATAAAATCATAAACTCAAATTATCTTTAATTTGTTATTCCAAATCATGAAATATCATCTTTGCAAATGATTATAACTAGTATCATTAATCATTTATCAAATCTGGATTTTCCCATAATTCTACAATTTCCTGACTATCATAATTCTTCTTAAGAATATCTCTATCAAGTCTATTAATTAAACCATCACCATTCAAGTCAAAACGTACTTCATTTTGATAGTATTCAATTTCAGCTTGAGAAGAATTGTCATTAATAGTTGGTAATGCACCATAGTGATCAACAATGTTAGCCAAGTCATCAGCCTCTATAAGTCCAGAAGCAATTACATCACCAGCAATTAATTCTTTAACACCTGTAATAACCGAAGTCTTACCAACAGTTGTCTTAACTCTTTTAATTGTATAGGTCAAGTGACCAGGTTTTGTAATAACAACATCATAAGTATCTTCATCAGGAACTACGATATCAAATTTTCCGTCAGGAGAGCTTTCCCCACTAGCTATAACCTCCCTTGGGTCATCTTTGTCATCTATAGGTCTTGTATCCGAACTTCTATAAATCGTAATTTTTGCTATATGTTCATTATTTACATTTTCTGGTGTACTAATTGTACCTGCTATACTCATTTGTCTATGTATTTCCAAAGTGTAATATTTTACTGTTCCATCTTGTGCTATAACTTTTATCTCTTTTGTTGTTATTATTCCTGTTAAAGTTACTTGTGAAGTAATATCTCCAAGTGATTTTTCGCCATTGAACTCTATTGTTGCCTCTTCATCTGAAACTTTAATTTTAACTTCTGCTGTATCTATGTTTCCTGTTACTTTTGCTACATATTTTGAATTTACATATGGTGTTTCTTTTCCTTCTACTGTAACTTTTGTAATATCAGTATTGTTTCTTCCTCTAATTAAGATTATATTATATGTTTTTACTGTATATCCATCTGGTGCTTTTACTACAACAGGTATTGTTATAACATCTTCTTTTAAATCTAGTGGAATATCTTCTACTGATTGTCCTTCTTTTGTTGATGTATCACCTATCTTTACAGTTGCATATGGATTTTCTGTTACAACTTTTACTTTTATTGTATCTGCTAATTTTGGTATCATCTTTTCGTATATTAATTTATCTGGATTTGTCATTGATGCTGGATAATCATTTAATTCTACTAATTGTACATTAATGTTATTTGAAGCCTTTATCATTGTTAAACTATATTCTTGCTGTTCCCCATTTTCAGCAATAATTGTAAATTTAACTTCTTTTGCCATATCTGCTACTGGTATAAATGTTCTTATACTTCCTGTTGCCTCTTCTTCCCCTAATTTTACTGTGGCATTAACATCTTTTGCCATTATTAATACATAATATCCATCTTTTGTATTGTCTACCATTTTTCTATATGCAAATTTACTTGCATCATATTCTGTTACTTCTTCTTCATCTACTGTTATTATTTGTATTCCTTTTTCGTTTGATACCTTCTTAATTGTAAGTTCTAATGTAATAGAATTTCCTGCTTCTGATTTCGTTGTGAAACTTACCTTTGTTTCTTTTTCTTCTAACTCTAGTCTTGTACTTGATGTATTTAATTTTTCTTCTTCGTCTCCAAGTATTATGCTTGCTTTTGGATCATTTGTTGTTACCATTACATTTGCTTGCTGTACTGTATCTAATACTTCTATGTAATAGTTTCCATCATCTTGTTTTTGTGCTTGTATACCATTTACTGTTACATTTTTTACTGACATATCATTTGATTTTTTTACTAGTTTTACTGTATATGTCTTTTCTGTTCCCATTTCAGATATTACTGTAAATTCCATTTCTGTTACTGCATCTGGCACTGGTAAAGTTATTGTCATTAAATTCTTTTCTATTCTGTCCATATAACGTATTTGTGCATTTGCATCTAATGTCTTTATCTCTATTTGTGCTACATTATCTATTAAGTCAATTATTGTTTCGTATTTATCTCCTCCTGCTTTTAACGGATTTGTATTAACTTTTAGATATTCTAATGCTGTGCTATCACTTTTTCTTGTTATATTTACTGTATATATCTTTTCTGTTCCGTTTTGTGCTATTACTAGTACTTCAAAACTTTGATATTTTTCTTGCTTGTTTATTGGTACATTTATTGTGTTTTGTCCAATCTTTATTGTCTCATTATTTGCTATTTGTATTTGTGCATATTCGTTATGTGTTTTTACATATACTGGTACACTATTATATGTGTCTAGTATTTCTGCATTATATTCCCCATTTTCATCTGGTTCTATATCTACTCCATTTACTCTTAATATTTCAATATTGTTATTTGTAGATTCTTTTTCTATTACTAGTGTGTATACTTTTTCGTCTCCACTTTCTGCTTTTACTGTAAACTCAAGTGTTGTTATTTCTTCTGTAAGTTCTATTGTTTCTTCTATTTTATCTTGTTTTTCTTCTCCGTCATTCATACGTATAGTTGAACGTTCATCTTCAATTGTTGCTACAACATTTACAGTTGTCGTATTGTATTTAACGAATACATGATTTTCTGTTTTTACTGGCTGTATCACTTCGTTATCTACACTTATACTTACTAATTCTGTATTTGCTGATATTTTTCTTAGGTGTAATGGATATGTTTTTTCTTCCCCATTTTGTGACATTACTGTTATTGTATTATTTATTTCTTCAAGATTTCTCATATTGATATTTCTTATATAATTACCTACAACATATTGTCCATCATTAATTTTTATTTTTGCATTTTCGTCTGTTGTTTTTATATTTAAACTATATGTATCTTTTCTTTCTACAACTTTTTCATATCCACCATCTATTTGTAGTATTTCTACATTGTCAATTTTTACATATTCAATACTATTATCTTGTGACCTTTTTTTAAAGTGTAAAGTATATTCTTTTGATTCACTTCCATCTTCTAATGTTACTTTTAATACTGAATTTTCTAGTGTTTCAAATGGTAATTCTTGTGTTAGCTGTCCTTGTACTTCTGTTAATTGAATTCCTCCTGCTATTAATGCAATTTTTGTTGTTGCATCTTTTACTTTTATATCTAATAGTATTGTATCTTTTGCTTCTACCCAAGCATCATATCCTGTTCCATCTCCATTAACTGTTATTGTTTCTCCATTTGTTTTTACATATTCTATATCTAGTACATGTGTTTTTATAATTTTTACTGTGTATTCTTTTACATCTCCATTTTCTGCTTGTACTAATACTTTTGTTATTGTTTCTGTATTTTCAAGTGGTATAGTTGTTGTCATTTTTTCTAATTCATATTGCTCCATTCCTTCTACTTTTACACTTGCATATATACTGTTCGCAATAGCTGTTATTTCAACTTCTTCATTTGTATATGGAACTTTAATTTCATATGTATCTTCTCCTGTTTTTTCTATTGATGTTTGGTTTATTCCTGTTGCTGTTATTGTTTTTAATGTATTGTCTGTTGATGTCTTATGTATTATCAATATATGTGTTTTCTCTGTTCCTTCTTCTGATGTTACATTTATCATTACCATATTATCTTCATGTTCAGTATCTACCTTTTGTGTTATTGTTCCTTGTTTTTCTTCTTCTCTATTTATATTTACTGTTGAATTCCTACTTGCAAGGTCTACTGATACTTCTGCCTGTGTTACATCTTCTGCTACTGTATAACGATAAAATCCGTCTTCATCTTTATTTACTATTGTTCCATCTACTGTAATACTTGCAATATCTGTATCATTACTCATTTTAGTAATTTTTAATATGCATTCTGCTTTTGTTCCATCTTCTGCTATTATTTCAATAGGTATTAATGTTGTTGTTTCTCCTAAATATGTTTTTGTCTTTGCTTCTGCTATTCCTTCTGCTAAATCCCCAATTTTAACAGTTGCAAATTTACTACCAGCAAATACTTCAACATATGCTTCTGTTACATCATGTCTTACCTTATATTCATAATTTCCGTTTTTATTTGCTTCTAATTGCTTTCCATCTACGACTAATCTGTATATATTAGTATCACTATCTTTTGCTATTACCATTATTGTATATTCTTTTACTACTAATTTGTTTTGAGATGTTACTGTTACATTATATATTGCACCCATTTCTGTATTGTTTACTATTCTTGTTGCTACTCCTACTGTTTCTCCTTGGTCTGCTAATCTTAGTGTTGCTAATTCATCTTCTAATTGTACTAATAATGTATGTTCTTCTTTTTCTCTTGTGTTTGCTTTTAGTATGTATATTCCTTGTTCTTCATCATATACACCCTCTTCTCCATCTAATGTAAATATTGCATTTGCATTATCTGGTAATGTATGTATATCTAAATAATATGGAATTATCATACCTTCTTCTGATTTTACTAATATTCTTATTCTCATTAGTGATTTATCTATTATAATTGTTGTTTCTTGTTCTAATATTTCATATTCTAAATCATCAATTGATACTTGTGAATTTACATCTTGTGCTATTGCTTTTACTGTTACTTCTGTTAATGGCTCTGTTAAGTAGTAATCATAAGTTGTTGCCTCCTCTGTTGATTTTACTGCTTCTTCTCCATTTACTAATATTTGTCCTATATTTACATTGTCTGATAATTTTATTATTGTTACAATATAGTCTTTTGTTGTTCCATCTTCTGCTTTTACTGTAATTTCTACTGGTGTTTCACGTTCTATTAATTCTATTTGTCTTAACATTTCTTGTTGTTCATATAATTCATCTTCTTCATCTTTTAGTTTTACTGATGCAAAATCACTATTTGTTATTGCTCCTAAATTTAGAATTTCTATAATTGATGGTACTTTTATTTCAAATGAATTTTCTCCTGTTACTTTTATAAATTGTCCTTCTATTCCTATTGCATATACTTCTTTTAATATCGCATCATTTGATATTTTATGAATTGTTAATTCATGTAATTTTTCTGTTCCATCTTCTGCTATGATGTTTATTCCTATCTTTGTATCTTCTTGTATTGTTTCTACATCTACTGTTTGTGTAGATAGCTGTTCTTGCTCACCATTTATTGATACTTTAGATTTTGCACTTTGTGCTGTTACTGCTATGTTCGCAGTGTCTTTTCTGTCCATTCTATAATAATAGTTTCCATTTTCATCAGGTACTATTGTTACTCCATCTACTGTAAGTGTTCTTATTCCTACCTCTCCTTCTAATCTTGTAATCGTTAATGTTACTGTTTTTGTTGTTCCATCTTCTGCTGTTACTTTGATAGGTACATTTGTTGTTACTCCTGTTATTGGTACTGATGCTGTTCCTTGTGATAATTCTTCTATTATTCCTGCTATATCTACTTTTGCATATGTATCATTTAATTTTACTTGTACTTCTGATTCTTCTACATCATGTTTTACATTTGCTTTATAATTACCATTATCATCTGCTTCTATTATTGCTCCATCTACTCTTACATATGTTATTTCTGTATCTGATGATTTTGCTACAATTTCTATTTTTACTTTTTCTGTTACCAATCCATTTTGTGAAGTTATTGTTACTTCAAATTCTCTTCCAACATCTGCATTTGTGATAGCAAGTGTTGCTGTTCCTATTTGTTCGTTTTGTCCTTCTATTTGTATTTTTGCTTTTGGATCTTCTGTCACTCCTTTGAATGTATGTGTTGTTTGTTTTGTGTTTATCTTAAATCTATATTTCTTTACTGTTGCTACGAATTCTCCTTCTTCATTGTCTACTGTGAACACTGCATTTACATTGTCTGGTAATCCATGTATTCTTAAGATATATTCTGCTACTTCTCCATTTTCTGATTTTACTCGTATTGGTATACTCATATCTTTGCTGTCTATTGTTATTTCTTTTGTATCTGTTACTAATTTATATTGTCCATCTTTTATATATACATTTGCTAAATTATGGTTTGTTTCAGCAGTTACTTCTACTTCTGTTAATGCTTCTTCTAATGTAAAGTCATATACATTTTCTTCTGTTGTAGATTTTGTTGCTTCTTTTCCATTTATTGTTACTGTTTTTAACGTGTTGTCTGTTGATATTTTTGTTATTTTTACTTTATATTGTTCTGTTGTTCCATCTTCTGCTTCTATTGTAACTGGAATTTCCACATTTTCTCCAGATATGTTTACTATTCTTTCACTTTGTGCTACTTCTGCTTCTTCTCCATTTACTGTAACTTTTGCTATCTTACTGTTTGCTACTACTTTCAAATTTATTTCTTCATAATTATCTGGTACCTTTAATTCATAAATACTACTATCATCTGCATCTTCTACTGCTTCTCTTTCATATTCTCCTGAACTTCCTATAATTTCTTTTATTGAAGCATCTGCACTTGGTTTTATTATTGTTAATGTATAATTTTGTATTGCTTGTGTTTCTCCATCTATTACTCTTATTACATATTCATTCTTTAGTTCTTCTGTTGATACTTTTTCTGTTACATCATGTATTCCTTCTTCAAATTCTGCTATTTTTACTTTGTCTGTTTCTAGTGCTGTAACTACTCTTACTTCTGCTTCTTTTGTGTTATTTGGTAAATATGCTACATATTTATTTCCTGTTGGTATTATTGTTGTTCCATTTACTGTTAATAAATCTATTTTTGCATTCATTCTTGCTTTATATATTGTTAATAAATATGTTCTTGTTAATTCTTCTATTCCAGCTTCTGTTTCTAATTCTACAGTTACATGGATTTCTACTTCTGTAACTTCTTCATTTGTTGATATTATTGATGTTGCTGTTTTTACTTTTGCTTCATCTGTTCCAATTGCTACCTTTGCTAATTCAAAACTTGTTGTTGCTACAACAGATGATGTATTTGCTTCTCTCTCTATTACAATATTATATTCATTTTCTGAAATCTTGGTTGCTTCTTTTCCATTAACTTTTAATTCGCTTAATTCTATTAATGCTGATTTTTTGTATATTGTTAATATATATGTTGTTGTTGTTCCACATTCTGCTTTTACTGTTATTGGTACTGTTTGTACTAGTCCTACCATTTCAGCTGTATATTCTGATGTAGCTATTTCATATATTTCTCCATTTATACTTACACTTGCATCGGGATGTTCTGTTTCTGCTACTACTGTTAATATATCTACATCTTCTTCAACAACCATTTCAAATGTATTAGAATCTTTTGCTATTGCGTCTTTTCCATTTACTGTTAATTGTGCTAAATTCATATTTTTTGATTTTTTGATTATCTCTAATGTATAGTCTATTTCTGTTCCATTTTCTGTTTGTACTCTTATTGTTAAATTATTTACTTTGTCTGGAACTTCAATTTCTTTTACTATTGCTCCTGCTGATGAATATGTATTTCCTCCATCTAAACTAATTTTATCTGTTCCATCATTTGTAACTACTTTTATTGTTGCTATATCTCTATCTGTATTTATTGTTACACTATATGCTTTGTCTCCTACTACTTTTGCTGGTTCTCCATCTACTGTTAGTGTTTTTATACGTTGCTCATCTACTGGCATTACTACTCTTATTGCTTCTCTTTGCTCTCCTGTTACTTTGTCTGTTGCTATAATTGTTGCTGTTCCTACTGCTTTTGCTGTTAATGTTCCGCTATCTACTGAAACTACATTTTCATCACTACTTGACCATTCATATTCTGTTTTATCTTTTTTGTCATCATTAAACATGTTGAATGTCTTACATTCTATTTCTAATTCTTCTACATCATTTACTGTCATTATTTTGTTGTCTGGTACTAAACTAAACTCTCTATCTCCTACTAATGTGTGTACTATACTTGATGTTTGTGTACTGTTTCCTAGTTGTCCATAATTATTCTTTCCTGCTGCATATACAAATCCATCATTTCTTATTATGTATGTATTGTCAAATCCTGCTCCTGTTCTGAATGTATTTGTTCCATATTCTGCAACTTGTGTTGGTACTATTTTGTCTTCTAGGTCATTTGTTCCTAGTTTTCCATCTTCATTTGATCCCCAACAATATGTTTTTTCATCTCTATCTTGATATGACATTGTGTATCTTTGCGCTGAAATGTCTACTGCATTATTTACTCCTGGTATTTGAGAAAGTACCCCATTTTTATATTCCCAAATTGTTCCATCGTCTTTTAATAATATGATATGACTTCCATTTGTTTCAACTTTTATTACATTTGTTGCTCCTTCTAGTTTTCCGTTTAGGAATGGTCCCATTCCATATACACTTCCATCTATTGTCGCATATACTGTTTGTGATTTTCCTGCTGCTAAACTTATTACTTGTAGTTCTGGTACTGCTATTATTGTTGGATTTAATACATCATTTTTATTGTCTAATCCCAATTGTCCTTCTGCATTTGAACCCCATCCATATATAACATTATTTTTGTTTAATGCTACTGAGTGTTTTGCTCCTGATGAAATCATTTTTACGCCTTCTAAGTTATGTACTTGTACTAATTTTGGACTACTCTTGTAACTTTCTATTCCTAATTGACCATTTGAGTTTGAACCCCATGCCCATACTGTTCCATTTGCTCTTAATGCTATTGCATGGTCTCCTCCAGCTGATATGCTTCTATATGTTTGTAATACGTTTACTTGTCTTGGTACTAATGCTGTCTCATAAGTTCCATCTCCTAATGCTCCCTCTGGATTATATCCCCAAGTCCAAATTGTTCCGTTTCCTTTTAATGCTACTGTAAATCCATCTCCACCTTCTATTTGTGGTGCTGCTACTTTATTGTTGTCTATTACTCTTACTATTGTTGTTAATACTTCTCCTGTCTTTTTGTCTATTGCTCTTACCCACGTTGTTCCTATTCTTACTCCTATTACTGTTCCTACTTCATTGATTTTTGCTATTTCTGGATTTAATGATTCATATCTATAGTCTGATGCATATTTTACATCATTATAATATACATTAAAGTTTTCTTTTGTTCCTATTGCTACATTTTTCATTTCACTAATTTGTAGTACCATTTCTGTTCCATCTACGCTACTAGTGTCTTTTCCTACCATTACTGGTATTATGCTTTTTGTTTTACTTGTTGTATTTGCTACTCCATGGTTATAGTCTCCCCATGCCCAAACTGTTCCATCTTGTCTTATTGCTAGTGCAAATGTATCTCCTATTGTTACATCTATTGCATCTGGTATTCTTGTTACTTCTACATATTCTTGTCTTACTGTTGTTGTAAGGTCTCCGATTTGACCGCAGTTGTTTGCTCCTGTTGTATAGATTTTTCCTGAACTTTCCAATAATATACTATTTTGTTTTCCTCCTGACATATCTAAAATGTTAGCTTTTCCTTCTAATTTTACTGGCTCTGTTCTTCTATGTCTATCATTTAATCCTAATTGTCCATAAATGTTAGAACCCCATGTATATACTTCTTCATTTGCTGTTTTTACAATATTATGGTTATCTCCTGCTTCTACTTCTACTATGTTGTGTATTCCTTCTACTAATGTGAATTGGTTGATTTTTTGTTTATCAATTCCTAATTGCCCATATACATTGCTTCCTGTTGTATATACTTCACCTTTTTGGTCTACTAAGATACTATGGTTTGTTCCACTAGAAATGTCTGTTATATTTTTGATATTTACAATTTCAGTTGGTCTGCTTGCATTGTTGTATGAGCCTATTCCTAACTCCCCATTTAGGTTATATCCCCATGCATATGTTTTTCCACTTTCTCCTATTGCAAAACTGTTGTAGTTTCCTGCTGCGATTTTAACTATTTTTTCTGGAAGTTCTACTTTTACTGGTACTGTACTATAACTACTACCAGCCCCTAATTGACCATAATTATTTCTTCCCCATGTCCATACTTCACCATTTATGTCTAATGCAATATTATGTTCTACTCCAGCATCTATTTTAGTTATTTTTGTACTTTTATCAAATTCTACACGAACTGTTCCATCTTTTAATTCTACTGTTTTGTCTCCTAATTGACCATATGTATTTTGTCCAAAGCTATATACTGATCCATCTGCTTTTAGTATTATTGCATGACTTCCTTTTGTTTCTACTGCTGGTATTGCTACTTGGTCTTCGTCTAATACCTCTACTTGAATTAGTATAACATTATCTCTTCCTTTTTGTCTTACTTCTATTGTCGTTTTTCCTTGTTTTATTCCTGTTATTATTCCTGTTTCACTTACTGTCGCTATTGTTTCATTAAATGATTTGTATTCTACTTCTTCTCCACCATTTTTTAATAAATTAAAATATTCTATTTCTGCATTTACTTCTTTTTGTTCTCCAACTAGCATTTTTATATTTCCTAATTTTCCTACTAATTGGTATAATCCTGCCATTACTGGTGTTACACTATTATTGTTTTCATGATTTCCAAGTTGTCCTGATGTTCCTAACCCAAAGTTCCATACAAATCCTTCTTGATCTGCTATTGCTGTATGATGGTATCCTGCTGATACTAGCATTACATTTGATACTCCACTGTATTCTATTGGTAAGCTACTATCTTGTACACTATTTGGTTGTCCTAAACGGTTATTTGTATTACTTCCCCATACATACACTTTATTATCTTTTGTTCTTGCTATTGTGTAATATTCTCCAGCTTTTATTGCTTTTATGTTATCTATTAAGTTTTCACTATCTGGTTGTCTTACTCCTACTGGTTCTATTAAACTGTTTTCTTTGTTTCCATTTCCTAATTGTCCATAAGCATTTTTTCCAATACTATATGCTTTATTGTCTTCAGTTATCATTACTGTATGGTCAAAACCTTCACTTAAATGTTTTACTCTATCTACTGTTGCTATTTCTTCTAAATCTTTTAGTCTATATAATTTTCCATCATTTTTTATAATGTAATCTTCTGTTACATCTATAACATCTGTTCCTTCTAGTTTTGCTACTTTCTGAGCATATTTTCCATATTGCCATCCCCAAGCCCATAAGTCAAAATTTTTGTCTATTGCAAAACTTTCGTATTTTCCAGCTTTTATTTTAATTATATCTTTTAATGGTTCTATATCTTTTCCAGTTTGTACCATTACTTGTTCTGGTATTTTTACATTTGTTGTTGTTCCATTTCCTATTTGTCCATACTGATTATGTCCAAATGCATATACTTCTCCAGTTTCTGTAAGTATTAAAGCATGATTTCTTATTGCTGATATTTCTCTTACTAATCCTGGTATGCTTTCTATTTGAACTGGTTGATTTCTTTCTTCTAAGTCTCCTACTCCTAATTGTCCTAGTTTATTTGTTCCCCATGTCCATACTGTTCCATCTGATTTTAATGCTACTGTAAAGTCATTTGCAGCCTCTATTTGTGGTATTGCATTTCCTCCATCTGGTACTACTTCTATTTCTACTGTTGCTGATATTCCTAGTTCTTCACTTTCTATTACTAAATATGTTCTTCCTATTTCTAATGCTGTAACTTTTAGTCCATCTACTCTTGCTATATCTGTATCTATTATTCTATATGTTAATTTTGTTTCTAATTCATCTCTTTTTAAATTGAATGTTTCTTTTACTTTTGCAAGTACTTCTTCTACTTGACCAACTTCCATTTTTAATACATTCTTATTTGGTTCTATATATGATTTTCCAATTTTTACATATTGCTTTGTATTTACTGTAGTTCCATCTCCTTTTTGTCCACTTGTACCAAGACCTACTGCCCATACATATCCATCTACATCTGCTACTAAATTGTGATATCCCCATCCTCCTGATACTGTTTCAATGTTTTCTAAATTTTCTACCATATATGGTAATGTAACATTTCCTGTTGCATCATTTCCTGCTTGACCAAATCCGTTATATCCAAAGAAATATACTTTTCCATTAGCATCTTTTACTATACTTCCATTTAATATTGCATGAATTTCTACAATTTCTTCTAATTCTCCTGTACCAGTTGGCGATTTTACTAAAGTTGGAGTTGTTAGAGAATATTCTGTTGTTCCTTGTCCTCCTTGTCCATACTGATTATATCCATATGCATACATTTTTCCATCTGCTCTCAATGCTAGTAAATGGTTACTATATCCACTATCTATTGATATTATGTTTTCCATTCCTACAATTGAAGTTTTTAAATTAGTAATTGCATATACTTTTTTATCTTCTCTTAGTATATATCCACCTGAAATGTCTATTACCTTTTTGTTTATGTTTAATTCCTCTGGTATCTCTTTAAACTTCTCTCCCCATACATATACTTTTCCACTTTCTCCTAGTGCTACTGTTCTGTATTGCTCTGTTGCTATCTTAGTTATTTTTTCTGGCAATTCTACTTTTGTTGGAATATTATTATTTGTTTTTGTTCCATTTCCTAATTGTCCTTGTGCATTATATCCCCAAGTATATACTTCTCCTTCTTTTGTTAATGCTACTGAATGATGGTAACCTACTGATATCATTTTTATATCTTTAAATTGTTGTCCATCTGGTCCTTTTATAGCTACTGGTTCTTTTTCTATATCTTCATATTCTTTTCCTAATTGACCATATTTATTTGAACCCCATCCCCATAATGTTCCATTTGCTTTTACTGCTAAAGAATGTTGATATCCTGTTGCTATTGTTGGTTGATATTCTCCAGAAACTACTTTTATTATTACATAAGTTATATCATCATTAAGTGTATTTGTTACTTCTATTCTAGCTATTCCTTCTTGTACTCCTAATACTAAACCTGAATCTGAATCTACTACTGCAATATCTGTATTTAGTGACTTAAATGTTAATTTTCCTATTTCTTTTTCTATATCATTAAATACATTAAATTCATTTTCATACCAAAAGTTTGAAACTTCTAGTTTATATGTTTCATTAGGTTTTAATATCTTTTCATATTCTTTTGCAATAAATGTTGGATTATCTACTCTTGTTAAATATTCTCTTTGATTTGTATCTCCCAACATCAGCCCACCTGAGCCATTATATCCTGCCATCCATACAGTTCCATTGTTTTGAACAACTGCTAACATACCACCATATGTATTATAACATGTATTTGATATAAATAATCCATTTTCAAAGTCTTTTCCATCTTCTGTTTTAGCTACTGTAAACTTGGTTAAATTTGTAGTGTTTCCTTGTGATAATTGTCCTTTATCATTATTTCCTGCTACATATACTTTTCCATTATCCAATAAATATGCTACTGAGCCTGTACTTCCTCCAAATTTTAATACTTTTATTCCATCTTCTTTTACTTCATATACTTTTTCTGCTACTTTTCTATTAGTTTTTGTATCTGTATAACCTAATTGTCCTTTATTATCTGACCCCCATGCATATCCATTTCCATCTTGGTCTATTGCTGTACTTACATAGTCTATTGCTTCTACTGAAACAAGATTTTTTAAATATCCATCTTGTGTTTTTACTTGTACTGGATATAAAGAGTTTGTTGTTTCATTATTTCCTAATTCTCCTGATGCATTTGAACCCCAAGTCCAAGCTGTACCATCTCCTTTTAGTGCAATACAGTGTGAATAGCCTGCTGAAATATCTATAATATTTTTAATTCCATCTATTTTGTATGGCGTTGCTGTAAATGGTTTTCCATCACCACTTTGATTAATATTATAAAATCCTGTAGTATATACTTCTCCTTTATTATTTAATAATTTTGTCGAATATTGTCCTGATGTTGTAACATCAACAATTCCTTCTAAGTTTGGTATTTTTGTTGCATAATAAATATGTACTTTTTTGTCATCTCCTAAACCTAATTGCCCCTGTGTTCCATATCCCCAACTATATGCTTCTCCATCTTTTGTTACTGCTATTACTGTAAAAGGTGATGGTGATGAAATTTTTACAACATTTTCCAAATATGTAGTTTCTGATATTTTTACTCTATCCAAATCATTTCTTTTTGTGTTATTTCCATTTGCTAACTCTCCATATCCATTATATCCAATTGTCCATACTGTCCCATCTTCTTTTAGTACTACTGTTGCTCCATATCCTGTAACTTCTACTTGTGGTAGTGTTATTGCTTCTGGTTTATTTGATATAATTGAAACTATACATCTTGCTTGTTCTCCATTTTCATTTGTTGCTGTAATTGTTGTTGTTCCTCTTGATAATCCTGTTATTACTCCTGTATTATAATCTATTGTTGCTACTTTTTCATTACTACTTATATATGTCATTCCATCTAATGAAATGTCATTTCCATATATATTAAATCCTGCTCCTATTGTTACTTTTAATTGCTCTGTCTCTCCAACTTTTATATATGGACGTATATCTTCAAATTGTAAATATGGTTCAAATATTGGTTCAAATGTAGTTTTTTTGTTTCCATTTGCTACTCCAAACAACTTATTAGAAGTTTGACCACTACCATAAAGACTTCCATCTTTCATTACAAGTATAACTGAATGATTGCCTGGTGTTTGTTGTAACAATGCTACTTTGCTTCCCAAATTATTTCCATCTTTATCTTTTACTTCTGTTGGTAAATTTCTATTTGTAGTGTCTCCTAAACCTAATTGCCCCTGTGCATTATTTCCCCATGCATATAATTTATCATCTTCTGTTAATGCAAAAAATCCATACCAAGATGTTCCTACATCTTTTACATTCTCTAAAAATCCTTTACCATCTGGACTTTTTACCTGTGTAGGTACTTTATTATTTGTAGTTTCTCCATCTCCTTGTTGTCCATTACCTCCTGTTCCTAATGCCCATAAAGTTTTATCATTTTTTATTATAAGCATTGATTGTTCATTTACTAAAACTTTTTTCACATTGTCTATATCAATTTTTCTAAATCCATTTTTTATAGTTCCTGTTCCAAGTTCACAACCATTATCATTATATCCTGCACCAAATACTTCTCCTTGTGCTGTTGTACAAACTGTTGCACGATATCCTGTTCCAACATCTATAACATCTTTTATATTAGTTATTTCTTTTGCTACATTTGAATTACTGGTAGTTGCATCTCCTAATTGGCCCTTACTATTTAATCCCCAAGTATATAATTTTCCATCATTATTAATAGCTGCTACATGTCCATTTGATGCTGATATTTTTATTATATTGTTTAGTGGACTTCCATCTTCTTTTATAACTTGAACTGCATAGTTTGAGTCTGCATTTGCTCCATTTCCTAATTGTCCATATTGTCCTCCTCCCCAAGCTACAACTGTTCCATCACTTTTAAGTGCAATTCCACCCTCTGTTGCTCTTACTCCATCATATTCTCCTTGTGCTACTACATCTATAACATTTGTAAGTGGTGTTTTTCCATCTACGTCTAGTACTTGAACTGGCTCTAATGAATCTATATTTGTTCCATTTCCTAATGCTCCTTTTGTATTATATCCCCAACTCCAAACACTTCCATCTGATTTTAATGCTATACTTACTCCATATTGACTACTTACTTTTGCTCTACTTTTGCTATTAGATACTGTAATTTCACATTGTGCTTGTTGTCCTTTTGCATTAACTGCTGTAATTGTTACTTTCCCATTTTTCTTAGCAGTTACTTTTCCTGTATTATCAATAGTAGCTATAGTTTCATCACTACTTTTATATGTAATATTTTGCATATCTGTTGTTGTATAATATAAATTAATACCATCTTTTTCTTCTAATTTTAATATCTTAGAAGTTCCCAAATTCATATTTATATTTAGTTCACTAAATTCTATTCCTTGATGATGTATTGGTACAAAATATGAATTTATTTCTCCATTATATTCTCCAAATATTTTATTAAAGTTTTTTCCATTTCCTGCTCCCCAAATATTTCCATCTTTTCCTAGTAGGAATGTCGTTTGTACTACTGAAGGGTCTTGTAGTTTATCGATTTTCCCTTTCAAAGGTGTATTATTTTCTGCATATACAGGTTGTGGATATTGTCTTTTACTTATATCTATACCTAAGTTACTTCCATGATTACTTCCCCAAGCATATACTTCTCCTTCTTCATCAATAGCAAAAATTCCATAGTTTGCTCCTATTTGTGTAATATTTTCTAGATATCCTACTCCTTCTACTCCCTTTACTTGTTCAAAATCATATACACTTCCTGAGTTTGTTCCAGAACCTATATAGTGACCTCCATTTCCTGCTCCCCATACTGTTCCATCATTTTTTAAAACATATACTGTATATGTACTTGCTACAATTTGTTGTATATTTTCCATTTTCACTTTTGTTGGAACTTTTGTATTTGAATTTTTTCCTATTCCTAAACATCCATAATCTCCATGTCCCCAAGCATAAGCTGTTCCATCTGCTTTTAGTACAATAGTATTACAATATCCTGTAGTTAATGAAATAACTCCTGTTAACTCTTCTATTTTTTTAGCTTTATTACTATTTGTAGCTGTTCCATCTCCTAATTGTCCAAAATTATTAAATCCCCAAGAATATACTTCTCCTTGTGCATTTATACCATGGAAGCATCCAGTTCCACCATATATTTTTATAATATCTGTTAATGGTGTATCATCTTCTTTAATTACTTGTACTAAAATACTTGAATCATCATTTGTTCCATTTCCTAATTGTCCTGATTTATTTCCTCCAACTGTCCATACTGTTCCATCTTCTCTTAATACTGCTAGTGCTTCTGTTGCTCCTATAGCATATGCCCCTCCACTAGTATAGCGTCCTATTGCTGCTATATCCTTTATTCCTGTTAATTTTGTTCCATCTGTATCTAATACTTGTATTGGTTTTTCGCTATCTTCTGTTGTTCCATTTCCTAAGTTTCCATACGTGTTTTTTCCCCAAGTCCATACTGTTCCATCTATTCTTAGTCCTGCTACAAAATTAATTCCATTTACTACTTTTGCTTTATCTTTTTCGTCTAGTACTTCTACTATTGTATATGCTACGCTATTTCCTATTGTCGCTTTTATTTTTGTTTTACCACTTCCTACTGCTGTTACTTTTCCAGTTGCATCAACTGTTGCTACTTCTTCATTTAGACTTTCAAATTGTGCTTGTGTATAACTAGCATTTTTAAATAAATTATAGTTGAATCCTACTATATACTCTACACTTCCTGATATATTCTTAGTTTCTCCTATTGTTAGTGTGTTTATTACATTTTTAAATCTTATATCTATTCCTAATTTACTGTCATAAAACTTTGTAAATACTTGATCTGCTGTTTTTAATTCACCATTTTCATTATATCCAAATAATTTATCTGTTCCTCTTCCAGAAAGTAATAAGTATCCATCTTTATCTACAATACATGAATTAAATCTAGCAGCTGTATTAGGTAATTTGAATACCTTTCCTGTTAATGCTTCAACTTTTGTTGGTTTTAATACTGTTTTTGTCGTAAGTCCTAATTGATAATTATCATTAAGTCCCCATGCATAAACTTCATCTGTATTGGTTAGTGCAAAGAAACTTTGACCACTACATCCTATATCTTTTATATCTGATAATATTTTTACATATTGTTTTCCTGAACCTGTTGTTGTACCATTTCCTATTTGTCCATTCCTTCCTGCTCCACGCGTATATACTGTTCCATCTTCTTTTAGTATTACTGTTACTTCTGCTCCCATTATAATTTTTTTAATATTTGTTTCTGCACTTTTAAATGGCTTATAGCTACCATTTGTCATTGTCATACTTTCATATTCTATTGAGTTCCAATAAGCATATCCCCATGTCCACATTGTTCCATCTTCAAGAAGTACTCCACATGTATTTGAGCCTGCTGCTAATTGTTTTATATTTTGTTTTCCAAGTAATTCTACTTTTTTTGCTTTATTAGAATTGCCTCCAGCCATTCCTAATGCTCCATAAGTATTCATTCCCCAAGTATATATTTCTCCTTCTTCTGTTGCAGCAATTGCATTTGCAGAACCCACTGCTATTTTTGTTACATTTGTTAGAGGTGTACCATCTTCTTTTATTACTTGTACTGCATGATATGTTCTTGCATCTGACCCTGAACCTAATGAGCCACTACTTCCATTTCCCCAAGATACTACTGTTCCATTTGCTTTTAATGCTATTCCTCCATGTGCTCCAGCCATAGATCCATTACCATAAAGTTGACCATGAGTTTCTACATCTACTACGTTTCTTAGAGGTGTAACTCCATCTATATCTAATACTGGTACTGGAATGTCTGACCTTTCGATTTTTCCTGCTCCTAATTGACCTACATCATTCTTTCCCCATGCCCATAAAGTTCCATCGCTTTTTAAAGCAAAATAATAACCTTCACCATGTGTTATTTTTGCTATTTCTTTGCCAAGGGTAGCTATTGCAGATGTTGTATTTGGCAACACTTGTGTCTGTTCTTGCATTTGCTCTTCACCACTTTGTTCGTCTGATACCACATTTTGATTTTCTTCATTTTGTGCTATCTGTTGCAATTGTTCTCTTATCTGCTCTTGCTCCTTTACCTTTGTATCTATTTGCGATTCTACATTTGCATTTAGTTGCATTTGTATCACTTTACTAACACCAGTACTTCCTGCTACTATTACAACTGCCATAGTAGCTATAATAAGTATTGCTGTTATTATCGCTTTTGTTATTCTTTTGCTCGTTTTTCCTCTTTTCATCTTTTGGGCCTCCTAATTTTTCTCTTTTAGCGTTTGCTTTTGTGTTTTTTGCTTTACGCTTTATATATTATTATATTTATATTTTAACTCCTGTATAGATATAGTCAATATTACTTAAGTTCTCTACTTTCTTTATATTACATTGTTCTTTTTACGGATTTTCAACATTTGACCTTTTTTTCTATTATTTTAAATTTTCTTTACATTTTCGTAACATGACATTTTTTCATCTTTCTACTCATCTTTTCTCTTTCCTTTTTTTTCTTCTGTTTTGTCTTTTGTTTTCTATCTGCTCTTGTTGGTATTACTGTCTTTTACCCTTTTGTTTTCGTATTTTTTTGCATAAAAAATAGATATGACTTTTCTTTTTTCATATCTATTTTTTTATTTACTTTTTTCTTCTTTTTCTTATTTGCGTATGTTTTTGTCCTTTTTACTTACTCTCTTTATCTACTAGAATTCCATTTACTCTTGTTATTTGTAAATCACTAATCTTTATCTCTAATGAGTTTTCTTTTGCTGATATATAGTAATATAGTTCTCCTTTTCTTTGTATCTTTAATACCTCTAATTGCTCTTTTTTTACCTTTTCTCCTAGCTCTTTGAATTTTTTTACTGCTATTTCTATTGCTTTTTCTTTTTGTTTTTCTTCTTCCTCTTGTTTATCTTTTACATTTTCTTCTCCTTCAAAAAATCCTTCTAGGTTTCCTCCTAATATTTGGTGACTTTTATCTAATTGGTATAGTGTTCCTATCACTATTCCTATTACTATTATTGTGATTACTCCTATAATTATTCCTATTTTTACTTTTTTCTGAATCTTTATTGCTTTTATTCTCTTTATTTTTTCTATTTTGTCTTTCATCTTTTGTTCCCTCCTTTGTTTTTTTGATTATATCAAATTGCTTTTTTATTGTAAAGGTTATAATACAAGAATATTTATATTAAATTTTATTTGACTTTTTTTAAATATCTGAGTATAATAAATATAGGAAATGGAGAAACCACAAACGTGGTTTGCCAAGTTAAATGTTTGCACATCTGTACTTGTCAAAGTTTGAACAGATGTGCTTTTTTAGTTTATTCGCTTTTGCCCATAATTACTGCTAATGCTATAATTAAGGCAACCGCTATGATAGTAATACCTAGTATTGCATAGTATAATATGTATATTATTGCTATTAAATATTCTGTTTCTATCATAAGCCTCACCTCCTTATTGGAGACAAACCACATCTGCTTATTCTCATTTCCTATGTTAGACATTATAACATACAGGTTTTAAAAAAACAACAAAAAATGAACATCTTTTCGCGAAATATTATTTATTATATGTTGACATTTTATGTAAATTAAGGTATAATATAGAAGTATTGTTTTTAAATTTTAGGAAAATATAGAAACAAGAAAGGATGTTGATTATGCAATTATTCATAAAACCTTTAGATTTACATCATTATGATGTTTACTTATTGAAAAATAATTTATTCAAATTTGGAAATTCAGAAGAAAAGAAAAAATATTTAGGATCTGCAACAATAAGTTTAGATGGAAATAGACTAGATTTATATTGTGAAGATAATCGTATGAAAAATTATAGCGAAATTATTGGAAAACAAGCATATTCATATTATAGTAATAATATATAAAATTCTAAATTTAGTGATAAACATAGAAATAAATATTCATGCAATGCCCAAAAGACCAAAATCAAAAAATTTTTGGTCTTTTTTAGATGCTTAATAAACCTGTTAAACAATATTTTTTTGACAGGTCAAAACATTATATATCAAATTTTGCAATATTAATAGACTTGTCCATTTTCAATTTGGACCAGACTAATAAACCTGTCATATTCTCAATTTCTTTACAGGTTTAATAAACTTGTTATATTGATTTTTTTGCAAGATTAATAAACCTGTTATATTCTCAATTTTTTTACAGGATTAATAAACTTGTCATATATCCAATTTTTTTACAAGTCACTTTTATAACAATTTATTTTAATAATTTATTTTTTATACTTTTAATATATTTATACTTTTTACCATATGGTCTTATCCGAAAAGTTTAGATTGGGGCTAAACCTTCCAGATAAGTAGATAATCCTTATCCCAATATTAAGCACTATCTATAATTTTGATTATAATCAATTTTAAGGCCTTTTTATTACTTTTAATATAATTACGTCTATTTATTTAAAAGTTCTTATTTCCCATTTTCACGTGTTTCTATAAGTTATGTTTATCTTTTGTTGAAAGTTATTTTGTTTCTATATTTTATAGCTCCATGCTTCATCATTGTATTTTACAACGACACTTTCCTTTTTCTCATGAACTATTACATTTACTGTTTCTTTATCTAGTTTCTTACTAATTGCTTTAGATAATACAACTTTGTATTCATCTTCATTGTAACGGTCATAATATTTATTTAAGTCTAAAGTTCTATTATTTTTAGTTACTTTTTCTTTTCCTACTAAAACTCTCTCGTTTCCTTCTTCTATGTAAATTTTTACATTCTTTCTGTCTTTTGCAAATAATAGAATTAATAAGAATAATCCTCCTATTGCTCCTAAACCTGCAATTGTTCCAGCAATTCCTGTTAATAATCCTGCCATAAAGTCTTTTCCACTATCTTTTGGTGGATTTTGGTTATCATTGTTTGTTCCACTTATTAATGGTGGATTTTCATTTTCTTTGTCTTCATTTGTGTCTGGTTCTTGTATTTCATTTTGAACTGGCTCTGTTGGTTTTGGTTGTTGTGGTTTAGTTGGAGTTGTTGGCTTTTCTGGTTCTGGAGTAGTTGGAACAATTGGGGCTTGTTCTTTTTCTTCTACTACATATACCATATATTGTGCCTCAAATCCTTCATAAGTAACTTTTAAGATTTGTATTCCAGATTTATTAGGGTTAAATCCTGATACCATATCTCTTGTAAATGCTACTTCATAGATACCACTTTCTTTAACAACATTTAGAATACCCCCTGTTACATCTAATGCTTCTCCTTTTTGATATTCTACTTTATCTGGATAGCTTTTTACTGAAATACCTTTAACTGCATCTCCTACTACTATATCATAGTAATATGTTTTTCCTTGGTAACTAACTGTTAAAGTTTGTCTACCTGGATTATTGCTGTTAAATCCTGATACCATATCTTTTGTAATATCTACAGATGTACCTTTATTTCCACTTGCCATAATTTCTGTTATTTTTCCACCTGTTAAGTCTAATTCTTCATTTAATTTGTAGTTCTTTTTACTTGGGGAAGTAAATTCGTAAGAACTTACATAATCTTTTCCTACATTTACAGTAAATGAACCTGTAAATGTATTGCTTTTATCATCTGTATATGTTACTGTTACTACTTGTTGTCCCTCTTGTCTTGGATCATATCCTGATACCATGTTTTTTGTTAAATCAACTTCTTCTTTTGTTCCATCTTCTTTTATTAATACTACTTTTCCACCTGTTAGGTCTAAGTTTTCGCCATATTTGTAATCTGTTTTATCTGGAGCAATTACTTGTATACTATTTATTCCATTTTCTACTAAAACTTCAAAATATTCTTCAAAAGTTACTCCGTCAACTGTATGTGTAACTTTAATTTGCTTAATACCTGGGGTAGTACTATCAAATCCACTTACCATACTTGGTGTTAAGTCTAATGTCATTCCTGTTGCTCCACTTGCCATATTTTCTATGATTTTTCCTCCAACTAGACTTAAAGTATCTCCTATTTTATATATATCTTCTGTTGGTGGAATTAAAGTAATATCTTTTACATAGTCAACTACATTAACTGGGAAACTATTTTCAAATCCTTGATAATTTACTATTACTGTATGTGCTCCTAGTCTATTTGGGTCATACCCACTTATCATTCCAGTATTTACTGGCACTTTTTGTGTTGCTCCACTTTCATATGTAACATCTAATGTTACATTTGTTAAATCTAAATTCTCGCCATATTTATATTCTGATTTTATATTTGTCTTATCTAATGTTACAGATTTTATTGCATCTGCTACATTTACTGCAAAATCTTGTGTATGTTGTGTTCCTTTGTCATCTGTATATGTTATTGTTACAGTTTGTGAACCTGGTGTTGTTTTGTCATAACCTGTTATCATGTCTGGAGTAACTGGTATTACTTGTGGTTCATTTGGTTTACTTGCCATTGTAACAGTTACTTTTGAATCTGATAAGTCTAAATCTTCTCCATGTTCATATTGTAACTTACTTGGTGGAGTAATTACAACTCCTCCTACATAGTCTGATACATTTAGTTCAAAGTCTACTGTCTGTCCTCCATAATGAATCGTTACTGTTTGATTTCCTAATTGATCTTTGTGGTATCCTGTAATCATATCTGGGGTGATTGTTACAGTCTCTATTTCTCCACTTGCTTTTGTTGCTGTTATTTCTCCTCCTGCTACTAAATCTTGATTATATAAATAATCTTTTTTAGGATCTTTTGTAATTTCTATCTTTTCTACTCTATCTGCTATTGTTATATCATATGGTAATTGTTTTCCTTCATATGTTACTATTACTGTTTTTGTTCCTTTTGTACTTGTGTCAAATGCTGAAACCATATCTTCAGTTAATGTTATAACTTCAAAGTCTCCATTTTCTTTTATAGCTTTAAATTCTCCTCCTGCTACACTTAGACTTTCTCCAATTACATATGATGTTTGAGGTTTTTGTATCCACTCTAATCTATTTACTGGATTTTCTACATTTACTTTGTATGTGTCTACCACTTGTCCATTGTATGTAACTGTTACTGTTTGCTCTCCTAATTGGTCTTTATTATATCCTGTTACCATGTCTTCAGTTACAGGAACTCTCTCGTCTCCTCCTGGTTTATGTATTAGTACTTCTAATCCTGTTAAATCTAAATCTTGACCTACTATATAGTCTGTTTTTGGTGTTCCTACTAATTCCATTCCTGTTATAGGGTTAGTAACTGTTATCTCATATTTATATTCTTTTTCTTCTCCGTTTTCTTCATACTTAATTGTAACTTCTTTTTTACCTTCTGTAGTTGTATCAAATCCTTCTACCATGTCTGGTGTTACATCCATTGCCTCTGGTGCTCCATCTTCTCTTTCTACTAAAATTGTTAGATTTTCTTCAAAATCTTCTCCAACTACATAATCTTTCTTTGGTTCTGTTTGTGGTCTTATACCTGTAATTGTGTTTATTATTGTTATTTCATAATTAGCTTCTTTTCCTTCATAAACTACCTTTACTTCTTTAGTTGCTGTTGTTTGTCCTGTTGGGAATGTAATTTTTGTTGTATCAAAATTACTTCCATCTAATTCTTTAATCATTTCTGGTGTTATGGCTACTTCTTGAGTTGTTCCAGATTTATATGTTACTGTTAATTTTCCTCCTGGATTTCCTAATGCTTCTCCATATTTATATGTATCTTTTGGTGTCTCTTCTATTTCTATTCCTGTTATATAGTCTTCTACTCTAACTGTGAATTTATCAGTATGTCCATCTAAACTTACTGTTACATCTTGTGGTCCTGGTCTATTTGAATCGAATATTGATGTAATCATATCTTGTGTTAATGTAACTGTTTCTCCTTGATTACCACTTGCCATTATTTTTGTAACTGTTCCTCCTGTTAAGTCTAAACTTTCACCTTTTTGATAGTCTTTCTTAGTTGGTGGTGTTACTGAAATTCCTGTTACTTTATCTATTACATTTACTACTATTTTATCTTGTGCTGTTTTTCCTCCATAACTTACTGTTATTTGTTGCTCTCCTAGTTTATTTGGATTATATGTTGATATCATATCTGTAGTAACTGGTATTGTCGTCGTTCCACTTCCTTTTACTACTTGTAATGTTGCTCCATTTAAGTTTATTGCATCACCATATTCATATTCTGTTTTATCAGGTTGTGTTAATAATTTTATTGATGTAACACTATCTGTTACTGTATATGAATATGTTAATGTTTTTGTTACTCCATTTTCTGTATATTCTATTGTTGCTGTTCTTGTTCCTTCTGTTGTAGTTGAAAATCCTTTTACCATATCTTCTGTAACATCTATTGCTTCTTGTACACCTTGCTCTCTACTTACTAAGATACTAAGGTTATCTTGGAATGGCTCATTTACATTATATTGTGTTTTTGGATTTCCTTGAATTGATATTCCTGTCATTGTATTTACTATTGTAACTGGCATTAGCGTAGTTTTTTCTACTCCGTTTTCTGTATATGAAATTTTCATATTTTTAGTTGCTGTTGTTGAACCTACTGGGAATGTAACTCCTGTTGTTGTAAATGTTGTTCCATCTTCATTTTGAAGTTTTACACTTGCATTTTGTATTGGTATATCTTTTGTTGCTGTACTTACATATGATGCCACTATTGTTCCTTGTGTTTTATTTACTGTTTCTCCATAGTTATATGTATCTTTTGGTTTATTTGTATCTTTTACACTTATAGATGATAATACATCTGCTACATTAACGTTTACTGTTGTTGTTTTTCCTGAATATTCTATTGTTAATGTTTGTTCTCCAACTTTATTTGGATTAAATGTTGTTTTTATCATATCTTGTGTTAAATTTACTGCTGGTGCTGTACTTCCACTTGCCATTGTTAATTGTACTTTTGCACCTGTTAAATTTAAGTTTTCTCCATATTTATAATCTGTTTTTAATCCTGATACACGTATCCCTTCTACTACATCATTTACTGTTACTTCAAATGTTGCTGTTTTTCCATCTTTTGTTACTGTTACTGTTTGTTTTCCTGTTACATTAGGGTTGTAACCAGAAATCATTGCATTTGTTAAATTTGTTGGTGTTCCTTTTGTTCCAGATTTATATACATCTGTTACTGTTCCACCTGCTAAATTTAAGTTTTCTCCATAGTTGTATTCTACTTTTGTTGGTGCTTTTACTTCTATACTATCTACATAGTCTGTTACATTTACTTTATATGTTGTTGATTTTCCTAAATAATTAACTGTTAATGTTTGTTCTTCTAATTGGTTTGGATTATATCCTGTAACTGTAGCACTTCCATTTGATAGTGGTACACTGACTGTTCCTCCACTTGTTGTACTTACATTTATTGTTCCTTGTGAACGATCTAAGTTTTGCCCATATTGATATGTTGTTTTTGGGTTACTTACTGATATTGAGCTTACTGTATCATTTACTATAATATCAAATTTAGCTGTCTTTCCTTGATGTGTTAATGTAACTCTTTGGATTCCTTTCTTTAGCCCTTCTGGTGTTGTACCTGTTAATGTTACTTCTCCTGCTGTTAAATCTGCATTTGGCACATTTGATGTTACACTTGCATTTGGTAAATTTATTGTTGATTTTGCTCCTGATTTTGTTGTTACTGTTACAACTCCTCCTGCTAAGTTTACTGCCTCGTCTTGATTATATTCTGTTTTTGTTGGAGGTGTTGTTACTTGTATACTATTAACTGGGTCATTTACTGTAATTGGAAATTCTGCTGTATATCCTTGGTAACTTAATTGTACTTTTGGATTATTAACATTTGCCGGACTTCCACTACTTATTGTAACATTTGGATCTGTCATAGATACTGTTCCTTTTGTATTATCTGTATATGTTACTTCTAAGTTTCCTCCTGCTAAATTTATCGTATCTCCATGATTATATGTTGTTTTTGTTGGGTTATTTTTAATTGCTATACTCTTTACTTTTTTTGCTGCTTCTTTAAAATTGTCAAATTTTAAATATGATGGATCTGTAAAATTCTTATTACCTCCATCTAAGTATATAACTTTCATACCTGTTGGTAATACAGTTGTTACTGGCATTAATTCAAATAAATCTGTTGTAATATCATCTGTTGTTGCACTCTTGTCTAAAAATTTGAATGTAAATGTGTATATTGGCATATACCCATCATAACCATACATACCTCCTAAATCTGTTGGGCTAATTGATCCTCCTAATGCTATCAAACGTAATGACCCTTCAGTTTTATTTAAGTATGTTGTTGTTGTTCCTGTTTGTGTTGTGAATCCATAATCTAAACCATCTTGTTGCATCATTAATGTAATTAATGCTGCATCATTGTCTGGATTACTTTTGTTGGCTGGTGCTATTTTTGTTTTATCATACTTGAACTTGAAGTCAAATGAGTATGGTATATAGTTTCCAACCATTGCAAATTGAACTGTAAAGTATTTTGTTCCTGATGCTGTTGTTTGCACATCTGAATTTTTTCTCCATACAACAGCTGGCTTTGGCACTGTTACTGCTGCATATGATTTATTCATTATGCTTATAAATGGTGAAAATGTTTGAAATAATAGTGTTATGAGTACCATTATTGCTACTATTTTCATCTTTTGTATTGTTTCCATTTATATTCCTCCTTCTTTATAATTTATAATATTTCTAACTTGACCATAGTTTTGGCTTAGAATTGTCATATCATCTAATTCCACCATTCCATCTTCTGTATAGTCCATATTTATATTGTAGTTTTCATTAACATCTGCTACTGAACCATAGTTTTGGTTTAATATTGTCATGTCATCTAGTTCTACTACACCATCTTTTGTAATATCTCCTGCTACCATTATTGTTTCTCCTAAGTCAATTTCTGTTTTATTTTCTATTGTAATTTGAATAACTATTACATCTAAATACCCTGGTTTGTCTATTAACAAATCGTATTCTCCTGGACTTAGTGGAACACTATATGTTCCATCTTCATTGGTCTTTACTGTTTTTACTGTTTCTATTAAATCTAATTCGTCTCGACCAAATAAGTTCTCCCAATCAACTTCTCCTTGCCTATATATTTTTATGTCTGCTGTATGTATAATTCCATTTTCTCCTTCTTTTAAAGAATTTGTGACAATTGAACCTTTAATAATTCCACCGTGTCCTTTGCACCAGAATCTTATATATATTTTGTGTTACTCCATCTTCTGCTGTTACTAATATCTCTATTTCTGTTTCTTCACCTATTGGATTTAATTCAATAGGATATGGATTTCCTGATTCTACTTCATTTCCTTCTATTGTTATTACTGCTTTTTCATCTTCCTTTGTTGGTGTAACTTCCAATATGTCTGTGTCTTCTTCTAGTGTAACTATATAATTGAATATTGTTTTATCATAATTTTCTATTGTAGCTTTGTCCATTTCTATATTTGTTAGGTACGCATTATCTGATGCCAAATCTAGTACAAATTGGAATAATGATGGTGCTTCATAACTGTCTACACCATTTATATTGACTTTTATTCCTGTTTTTGGAGAATTTCCTTCTTTTAATTGAAATGCTTTGTCTGTAATTTCTTCTTCTCCTAATACTTGAAAACTTATTTTTCCTAATAGTACTTGATCTTGTACTCCAACATAGTCTCCTATATCATCATCTTCTACTAAATATGCATTTGTTCCTGTCCTATCTGCTTCTCCTAACATTGATAATACTGTTCTGAATTCTCCATCTATTGAACTCATTCCAAATAATTCTAAATAATTCCCAAATTCATTGCTGAATTCAAAGTATGTTGGCATATCATCTTGTTCATTTATATCTACAATTTGATTAGTTGTTAAATCTGATGGTAGTAATAAATTTGGGTCATATTTGAGTTTTAAATCTATTACTTTAAAATTGAGTTTTTTTATCCAAATTTCTATTATAAGCTGTTTATTTCCATTGTTTTCTTCACATTCCACTGCGCGATATTCTACTTTCTGTTCTGGAGTTGGCTCTACAACTTGAGCTTTTACATTTGAGTGTATACTACTTGTTAGTATAAATATTAGTGTCAATACCAATATCAGTGCTATTTTTCTTATTCTTTTCATTTCTTTTCCCAAATTGCTCCTCCTCCTTTCTTATTTGTGAATTTGATTTTACATAATCCTAGCTTTTTTATTTATATATATATATTATTTTGCTCGCTTTTTTTGTTTTTGTAAATAGCTTTTCTTAGCGCCAGAGCTGTTTTTTTACATTTACTTTTTACGGAAATAGTGCATTCTGTACATAGTTTACATTTTCTTGTCTTTTTTATTACTTCGTTGTAATATTTATTTATGCACATTTCCTATTTTTCTACTTTCTTTTTCATTTCCGTAGAAAATTTTGTCTTTCTGTTTCGCTTTTTGCGCTACTTTTTCATTTCGAGTATCAAACACTTGATAATAGTGGCTTTGCTCTATTTTTTTATTTACCTCTTTTTTTGCTCTTTTCTTCTGTATCTTACTATTCCCCTACTTTTCCTCTTTATTCGCCAATTTATTCTTTTTTTATTATCTCTTTTTAATATTTTAAAAGTCTTTTATAGTCAAAATAAAAAAACAAGAATAAAATTTTCTAAGAATATAAAAAAACAAAGCTGATTTCCTTAAAAATCAACTTCGTTTTTTATATCCTTGTTTCTTATTAACTATATTACATATATCTTAATTAGAACTATTCCTACTAGAACTATTAGAAATACGACTAATATTAAATTGAAATATATTTCATTTACTCCTCCACCTGTTTTAATTGATAAAATTACTTCTGCCTCGTCTATATCGTCTTCTCCTTCTTTTTGGTTGTCTGGTGTTGAGTCTTTATCTGGCACACCTTCATCATTATAGTCTTTTGATATTTCAGCTACATTTATTTTTGAACCTAAATTATCTTCTCCATTAATCCATGTTAGTATTACCTCTACTTCTGCACTTTGTCCTGGTTGCAATAATACGTTTTCTAATGCTCTTGTTGAAATTACACCATTTCCTTCATATATCCAATTTGGATTATCTTCTTTCTTAAATTCTAGTCCTTTTGGTATGTAATCTGTTATTTCTGTTGCATACCCTGGTATATCTCCTTCGTTTGTTATCTTTATTGTATATGCAAATTTTACTACAGTTTTATTAATTTTCTTCTTGTTTATTTCAACTTTAGGTACTATATCATTTTCGTCTCCTACATTTCCTGTCTCTATTATTCTTGTATGTCCATCTTCTGTAACTATTGCTTTTGTTACATATTTTAATAAAGCTAAATCGAAATATTCTACTCTTATATTTTCTATATCTTCGTCATCTTCTTTTGGATTTCCATCTCCATTGTCTGGAATAGAATCTATGTCATCTATTGGATCTCCATATTCATCACTATCTTCTGATATTTGAGCAAAATTTTTGATTATATGTTCTGATGAGTTTGGGTCTTTTACTTTAAATGCTACTTTTACAAATTTATAATTTGGATTTGTATCACTTATTCCTGATTTTGGATTAAATGCTTTTATTAGGTTTGCTGTATATTTACTGCTTCCTAATTTTGCATCTTTTTCTTCTCCCTCTCCTTTTGCTAGATACTTTGTTTTTATTTTAACTGCTTTAGTTACATCTTGTGTTTCATTTCCTTCTGCATCATACATTTTCCACTCATAGTTTTGATTTGTTTGATGTGCTGGTAGATATTCTAAATATTGTGGTATATCATCTGTTATTTCTGTTGCATATCCATCTATATCCCCTTCATTATATACTCTTATTGTGTATATAACTGTATCAGCTACATGTACTAATAATGGATCTTTACTATGTGTATATGTTATTTTATTTGTTTCTGCATCATAACTAACTTCTGGTATTCTACTTGTTACTTGAGTTGTAGTAATTTCACCATTTTGTAATTTATTTTCATTTACACCTGTTTCTTCAATTTCTGTTATAAATTTTCTTAATGCTAAGTCAAATTCTTTTATTATAACATTATCATAATCTTCATCATCTTCTTTGTATATTTCCCAACCATCTTTGTTATAATCTTTTCCTGAATCCTTTTTCTCCCATTTATTTGGGTCTGAATCTCTGTCTTCTATTGAGTTTCCATTTGAGTCTATTGCTATATCTCCATTTTCATCTACTGCTTTATCTTGTGTTATTGCTGCTTCATTTCTTATTGTTTTTTTGCTTGGTGCTATGTTATCTTTTACTTTAAATATTACTGATACTTCTTTATAATCAATATTATTCTTTGAATCTGCATAGTTTTTATATCCATCTATTCCATATGCTTTTATTAATTGATTTTCTAATGCATTTGTTGTTATTATTGATGTACCTTTATTATATTTCCATACACTATTTGTTTTTACTACATCATTGTACATTCCCTGTGCTTTTACTTCTTCTGTTACATCTTTTAATTCTTTTCCATCCCAGCTATATATTACTGTATTATTTGATGAATCTTTTCCTACTATTAGTGCTTCTAATCCTTCTGGTATATCTTCTGAAATTTCTGTTGCATATCCATCGAAATCTCCTTCATTGTATATTCTAAATGTATATTTTATAAAATCATTTAGTTTTACTTCTAATGGATTCTTTTCCATTTCATATTCTGCTGTTGTAATTAGCTTTCCTGCAGAATCTGTAGTATTTAATTTTGATGTATCTACATTTATGATTCTATTTTCTGTCTTTTTTCCATTTATTTCATTGATATATTTTATTAATTTTAAGTCAAATGACTTTGGTAACATTACCAATTTTTCGAAGTCATCATCATCTTGTTGTCCTTTATAATATGTACCATTTTTTGACAAATCTGTCGGATTACTTGTACTTCCTTTATATCCAATGTCATCTCCATATGTTATTCCATCTTGTCTTGAATCATTTTCGCCTTGATAAGTTGGATATATTGATGGTTGTGAATCTCTGTCTCCTACTGTTGTTATTACTTCATTAGTCTCTGAATTATATTCTTCTGATATATATGCTATATTTGTTAATATTGTTGTTTGCTTTGAGTTCACATTTGCCATTACTTGACATTCTAGTTCTATTGTTTCACGTGATAACGTTTTTCCGTCATATGCTGGTATTGTCTTTGGATTTGTACTTTTTAATGTAAAAGTTACTGTATTTGTTGTTGTACTGTATGATACAGAATATACATTTCCTGTTGATGATGTTACATCATTTGTACTTATTAGTCTTAACCCTGCTGTTGATGTTCCTGGTAATTGGTCTACTATTTTTCTCGCATATCCTGCTTGTTCTCCCTCATTGTATACTGTTAGTGTATATTTTACTATATCTCCTTTTTCTATTAATACTGGATCTTTTCTATGCTTATACGTTGCTGTATCTGTATTTCTATTATCATCTTCATTATTTAATGTACTTGTATCTACTGTTACTTTTCTTGTCGCATCTTTTCCATTTGCATCTACTATATCTTTTATTTTTCCATCTTTGCTTTTTACTGATGTTATTACTTTTCTTAATGCTAAATCGAATGCCTTTTCTTCTGGATAGTTCTTTACTTCTACATATATATTTCCATCTTTTAAGTATACTTTTACTGTATCTCCTGTTGCTGATGTTATGTCATTACCTTCTTTGTCTTCTACTTTATATGTTACTTGATTTACTGCATATCCATTTAATGTCTCTTTCTTTGTTACTGAGACTATTATTGTTCCATCAAATTCACAATATTCATCTGGTGGTGTTTTTTCTTTTATTATGTATGTATCTGTTTTTCCTACATTGCTTTTTGTTATTTGTACTTTATTTGCTACTGTTAATTTTCCTGTTACTTCTTTTTCTACATTATTTACTATGAATGTTGCTTTACTATTTAATTGCTCCCCATTTTCATCCTGTTTTACCAATATTAAGTTATATTCTCCCGTTTTTGGTTTTTGATGTATTTCTATTATTGGTTGTTCTTTATTTCCTAAAGTTGTTGCTGTCCATAATTTTACTGTTTTATTTTGTAATTTATATGTTCCTCCAACTTTTTGTACTTCTTTTGTTGCTGCATCTATTAGGTAATTATATAGTATTATTGCAAATTCATTTCTTGCTGGTCCTTCTCCTTCTGTTCTTTTATATGCACTTAATTCATTATAATTTGTTCCATTTGTTGTATATTTTAACCATGATGTGTTGTCTTCTAGTTTATTATATATACCATATACTGATGGGTTTACTTTATAATTTGTGTAATACCAGATTACTGCTTGTTGTACCGCTACTATATCATCATCTGTTAATGTGTACGCATATTCATTTCCAGTTGATAAACTACTATAATCATATCCTGGTGTTAGTTCTGAATCATAGTAATATAACTTGTACCTTGAATCTTCATATGAATCTATTCCTATAGATTTTAAGAATTCGTCTTTGTTATTCTCTCCTAAAACATACAAATGGTCTATAATCCATAATATTTCGTTATAATATCCATCTACTGCATTTGAATTAAATTCTGATGAATCATATGTTAATACTTGTTCTGGTTTTTTTAGATTTTCCCAAGTATATCCATAACCAGCTTTTACACAATATAAATTAGATGCTACAACTGAACTACTGCTTGCTGATGCTGTTTGATATGATTTTATGCTCCATATATTTTTTCCTTCAGTCCCACTTGATGTCATATCTATTCCATATCCTATTCCATTTCCAACAGCAGAAAGTCCAAGATATAAATTTCCTCCATTTGTACTATTTACTGTTACTGCTTCTACTATAGTCTTTAATCCATCTAAATGGCTTATTAAAATTACTGCTAATAGCATACTTGCTATAAATTTTTGTATTGTTTTATGTGTTTTCATATTCACTCTCTCCTTATTAGCATTTATTTCATACTTTATTTCTTCTAAACTCACTTATTCCGTAAGTTATTAGAAACAAAGTTTTATTTATTATTTTCAATATATTACAAATACATTACAATTATATTACATTTTCGTTACATTTTCAAGTCTTTTTACAATTTTAAAAGCATATTTTTTCGTTTTTTCTATACAATTGTATAGGTGAATATTATGTTTTTATCTAAAAAATTTGTACATATTGTTATTTTATTATTTCTGATGATATTTTTACCAACATCATGTTTTGCTGATGATTATATCGAACCCATAGAAGATTTACCAGATTTTTCTTCCATTGTGACATCTTCTTCTATTTCCTCTATACCAAATATTAACTCTAGAGCTGCTGTTGTCATAGAACGTTCTACTGGGGCAATTTTATTTGGCAAAAATGAATGTGATATTAGAAAAATGGCCTCTACTACCAAAATTATGACAGCAATTATTGTAATAGAAAATGAAAGTGATTTGTCTAAAATTGTAACTGTATCTAGTAAAGCTGCTGGAATTCATGGTTCGAGACTAGGATTATCTACAAATTGTAAAATAACTGTTAGAGATTTATTATATGGTTTAATGCTATGTTCTGGAAATGATGCTGCCATAGCTCTTGCTGAACATATTGGTGGTAGTGTTGAAGGATTTGCAAATTTAATGAATGAAAAAGCTATTTCGTTAGGATTACTAAATACCCATTTTGTCACTCCTCATGGTTTGGATGATGAACAACACCATACTACTGCTTATGAACTTGCTTTACTTACTAATTATGCACTAAAAAATGAAACTTTTTACAAACTTGTTGGTACCTCTAATTATTCTGTTAGTATAAATGGAAATATAAAAAATTTGCATAATACTAATGAATTGTTGGGTAATCTGAATGGTATTTATGGAGTTAAAACTGGTTTTACCAATGGCGCTAATAGATGTCTAGTTACTTCGTGCAAACGTGGTAATTTAGATATTATCTGTGTCGTTCTTGGTGCTGATACTAAGAAATTTAGAACTCAAGATAGTGTTAAACTTATAGAATACACTTTTAATAATTTTCACATGATTAATATAAAAGACACCATAAATAGTGATTTTGAGAATTGGAAAGAAGAACATTTATCACATTTTCAAATTAATAAAGGTATAAATTCTGTTACAAGCCTTTACCTCTCTAATGTTCCTTATAAATTATATCCTGTAAAAAAAGATATTAATAGCATTTCTACTAATATAACTGCTAATTATAATTTTGAAGCTCCCTTTTATGAAAATTGCAAAGTTGGATATTTAGATGTACATCTTGGTGATGAAATTATATTGAGCATTGATATTTGTAATTCATCTACAATAGAAAAAATGAATACTTTTGACTATTTAACCTCATTCTTTAAAAATTATATTAATTATTTTGATACTCTTATCTAATTATTATCTTCTAAATATATAAATCGTCGAATTTATATAATGCGAAAAGCTTTTCCCCGCTAGTTATTCAACCAGCGGAAAAAAGTCTTCGTAGACAGTAATTGTACCCTATTGCCTTTTCTTTTTAGGCGGATTGGTCTGATACTGTATGAAATACAATACATTCTGGGTATGTACCTCATACACACGATTTGTGTGCTTAACGACCTTTTCTATGACGCTACTTCTTGCCACTTTCCGTGACTTTCCTCTTTCGTATCGCACAAAGTTCTCCAACCTTCCGCCTTCTTTGGGCGGTTCCTGACTAATCAGCAGTCCTACAAATGTTTGCTTGGGGTCAATGCTTTCAAAGAGTGATGATTTGAATGGAGTTTCAATTCCCTTCAAGAAATAACATTCTTTCTTTTCGTCACCAATAACCCTCTCCACAGTATACAAAAAATCTGTGTGTAGCTTCCCATTTGTTTCTCCTGTGTACATTACTTCAAATGCCATAATTACCTCCTCAATAATAAATACTTTGGTGGTGTGACTTACGCCACAAGTGCTTTAAATCATAAATTATTATAACACTTTTTGTAAACTTTGGCAATATTTTTCTACATTTTCTACGCATTTCACCATTTTTAATATGTTTTATACATTTCTATATACAAATCAATCTTTTGATATTATTAAACTTTGCTTCTCCTATTCCACTAACATTCTTTATATCCTCTATACTTTCAAATTTTCCATTTTCATTACGATAATTAACAATTTTTAAAGCAGTAGAAGTTCCTATTCCTGGCAGTGTTTCAAGTTCTGTCTGTGTCGCAGTATTAATATTAACTACATCATTTACTGATTTAGAATTGTTTTTACTAAAGTCCACAACATTTTCTCCATTTTCTTTGCTTATATAATTTTCTTCTTGTTTTCCATCTTCTACTATATCATTAATACTTGGAATTCTTACTTTCATGCCATCTTCTAAAATATATGCCAAATTAACATTACTGATATCCGACTCTTCTGTAAGTCCACCAGCTTTTTCTATTGCATCTGCAATTCTACTGTTGGTAGGTAATTCTATAATACCCCAGTTTTTAACTGCTCCTGTTATATGTACTATTATAACTTCGTTATTTTCATCAATTTTATATTCCTCATCAGTTAAATTATCCACTTTAGTTTCTTTATTAGCATTTGTTTTTTGTTTATCTTCTTCATATGGGATTAATTCTTTTGTAAGTTCTGTTTCTTCAAATTCTTTATAGATTTTACTATGGTAAAAATATACAGCATATATTATCGT
>CAOKXF010000011.1 GCA_948473335.1 uncultured Clostridium sp.
TCAATTACTAAATTGTAATTTTCTTATTATACTTTTATAGTACCAAATCAAATGCAAATATTTCTGGAGTCCTTGGATTAGTATTAAATGCTGAATTTGTATTTTTTAATTGATACCATTTTCCATACATATTTTCATCATCTTTAACTAAGATCAAATTATATTCTAATTCATTTGCATAGTTTATAATTCCCCATGCTAAAATTTCTTTTCCCCTTAGCATTGGTTTATATTCTTTTTCATATATATTTCCAAAAAATTGATCTCTATATTCTCTTGTAAATTTTCTTTCTACTATACTATGAATTTCAATTTCTAATTTTCTAGATGAAATTGTATTTACACAAATTGTACTAAAACTATCTGTACTAACACTATAATCTGTAATATTTATTTTTCCAGAAGCATATATATTATTAAAATCATTTATAAATTCTTTTATAGGAGAATAAATATTTTCATAAATACTATAATTTATCATTTTTTTCTTTTCTGCTAGTTCTTCTTGTTTTTTTGTATTCTCTATTTGAATTTTTCTGTTTTTCTCATCTATAGCAATTCTTTTTTTTAAGATCTTATTTAACAATTCCGGATTTTTACTTGTATTTTCTATAGAAATTTGTTTTTGAATCTCTTCCCAATTATTAAATCTTTTACTAGGCTCTTTTTCTAGCATTTTTAAAATAGTAGTTTCTATGCTAAACTCTATATTTTCATTATAATTTCTAGGATTAATTACACTTCCATAAAGATGTGCATTTTTATATTCATCAACACTTTCATTTACTATTTTATAAGGATAATTTAATAATGTAGCTATTTGGTAAAAAACAATTCCCATGGAATAAATATCCATTTTTATTGTATTTTTTTCAAATTTCCACCCCTCTGGTGCTATATATTCTTTTGTTCCATATCCTTTAAAAGTTATTGTTCTCGTTGCATCTGAAACACTTTTTGATATTCCAAAATCTCCTATCTTTATAATTCCATCTTTTAATAAAATATTTTTTAATTTTATATCCCTATGAATAACTTTACTATTAATATCTTTCATTCCGTTTATTAATTGTGAATATATTTTTTTCAATTCTTCATTTGTAATAACATTTCCAGAATTTTTTATATCTTCCATATAGCCTTCTAATGTTCCACCATTACAATATTCCATTATTATATATGGTGGTAAATCAGAAAAAATCTCTCCATCGTTAAAAAATAAATATTTAACTGTATTTTTTGATTCCACTTGCATTGCTTTTGAAATTTCATTTTTAAAAGTTTCTAATTCTATTTTATCTGCGAAGTCAGACGAAAAAGTCTTTAATGCATAATACTCTCCATTATCTATTTTTTTTATTTTAAATACTGAAGAAAATCCTCCTCCACCAATTCTTTCTTCTACTTTATATTTTTCTTTATTATTATCATATATGATACTATCTTTTGAAATTATCATTTAACTACTCCTTCTAGTCTATTCTAAATATTCTTTTAATTCATCAACTATTTTATATACTCTAGTCATTGGATTTCTATCTGATGCTTGTCCATTTTTATTTAACTTTTCCATATACTCGCAATTTTTTATTGCTGTATCTAGTTTTCCTTCTTTAGTTACTTTATCAAAAATTTTATCATCATTTTTCTTATATGTACCTAATCCATTTTTCTGAAATTCTTTATCTAACTCATCTAATATTTCGTCTTTTGATATAACTCTGCTAACTTGTTTTAAATGAGATAATAACCATAATTCAAAATTAGGATTAGACCATGCCACATTATAATCACAATTTTTAATTGCTTGATTAAATTGTTCGTCACTATAATCATCTTTATCAAACACTACCCATACTTGTCCATATCTTTTATTAGCATAGTTCACATATTTGTCTGTATAATTTACCAAATCAGTTGTATTCTTCCCTGTACCTTTTACTTCAATACTAGGGATTAACACATCAACTTTGCTACCATACTTTTCATTTATCTTCTTTCTTAAGCCATTAAAGTAATTAGGCTCTGTTTGTTTTCCTTCACACACTATTAAGTAATTAGCTGGTGCAAGCTTCTTACTTTTTAATTTACCTTTTCTAGAATATTCTTTATCTCTCATACAATATTAAATTCCTCTAATACTGGAATAGCACCATATCTTCCAGTTAAATAATCTTTATTGTATGTTGCATCATTTCTAACTTTTTTGGCATTTCCATTTTCATCTTCCATAATATAATCTGATAATGAATATATTTCTGAGATTCCGTTTTTATCTTTTTCAGCAAACCAAATTTCATCTCTTCTAAATGTTTCTTTATTTAAATTAACTGTATCATGTGTAGAATATATTAACTGACCATTTCCTATATTCTTTTCACTATTATGGAATAAATTGATAATATATCTTGTTAATAATGGGTGTAATTTTGCATCTAATTCATCAACAAATAATACCATGCCATTTTTTAATGCATCCATAAAGAAATCAAATAAATGAAACATTTTCATAGTTCCATTTGATTCTAATGAAATAGGTAATGCTTTCTTTCCATTTTCGTAGTTATGAACTAACTCAACTTTTACAACTCCATTTGTATTTTTTATTTCTTCTAAAGAAGCTGGAGAAATGTTAATTGAATCTATCGTTGCATCAAAAGTCTTAATAAATGCTAATAATTCACTTCTATATTTTTCATCTTCAACTATTCTTAAAGATATCCTCTTATTTAAAGCATCTTCAAATTTAGGATCACCTAAGTCTAAATAATTGCTATTCATAAACCATTCATATACACTATTAAAATCTTCATTGCTTTTATCTATCGCTCTAAATGATTTCAAAAATAAACTTTTATCATCGATATTTGCTAAATCAAATAATTTATTTTTAACTTTCATAATTTGAACATTATTATTATTTCTTTCAAATATTTCATAAAATTTATTTATTCTTTTTTCATATAACCATTCTGAAATTATTTTATCTTTTAATATATCAAAGCCATATTTATAAATTTTATTATTTTTTGCAAGTATCTCAACTTCTAAACTTATAGGATTATCATTTATCATAAAACTATATATATTTTCTTCATCCATTGGAGAATTTACTTTTGAATCATCACTTACTAAAATTCTTTTTTTCATATAACTAAATGCTTGTAAAACATTCGTCTTACCACTTGCATTTGCACCATAAATAGCAGAAACTTTTAATATTTCTGTACTATCGGTTTTAGCAACATTATATTCATGCTCTTTTAATGATGTTGCTTCCATATCTAAACAATTTTCGTCTTTAAATGATTTGAAATTTTTAAAACTAAATCTTATTAACATGTTAAAATCCTCCTTTGCTTTATATATTATATGCTAAAATCAAAAAAATATCAATATTTTTGAGAAATTTTCTCAAATTTTATTGATATTCTTAAAAATTTATTATACTTATTTGATAGATTTATAAAAAAGCACTCTCAAATTCCAATGGAACTATATCTTCATATAATAAAGTGAACTGTGAATTAACTTGTCTATTATCATGATAATGTCCAAAGAACCATTTCTTAAATTCGCATTTTTCTGAAATTTCTTGTAAATAATCTGTGAGATAATCTTTCTTAAAACTGCCTCTACTAAGTATTGCTTGTACACTTGTTGGACAGCAATGAGAAATAATATAATCAGCTTTATAATTTACCTTTTCTAAATTATTTATTCCATTTTTCATTTCTTCTTCAGTTGGAAGTTCTAAATCCCACCAAGAATAATCTCTTATTCTAAAATATGCTCCTCTTTTTCGGTAATCATATATCTTTTCCTCTTCATCTAGATTTAATATGCCTTCTTGTATGTCATGTGATCTTGCTCCACCAAATGCGAAAAATTTTTTATTGTCTATATCAAAAATTTCTCCACGCATTAGATGTAATACTGAATCTCTTATTTTATGTACTTTACCTCCATGCCACTCTTCTACTGGATAATTATATAATCTTGTAAAATTCTCGTGGTTTCCATCTACAAATAATGTTGTAAATTTTTTTTCGTTTAGATAATCCAACCAATACTTTTCTTGGACATTCTCTTTTTCAAATGTCCAAACTCCACCAAAGTCACCACATATTATTACATAGTCGTCCTTTGTCATTTCTGTTTGGATTGGAAATTTTTCAATTAGAAATCTACTGAAATCAGCATGTGTATCTCCTGTAATATAAATCATTAGTGGCTCCTTTCTATAATGTAAATACTATCTCTCACTATCTTCTACTTCTTTTACTAATGCAGTTTTCATATTATTTTTCTTGCCTCCATATATATCATCAAATAAACTATCTCCACTACCAACACTTTATTTGGACTTATATTCATTTGCTCACAAGCTTTTAAAAAGTTTTTCTTTAATGGTTTATGAGCAAATCCTATATAGTCTATTCCTTTTTCTTGAAAATATTGTTCAATTTTCTTGTCTTTTCCATTACTTAAAATTATAATCTTAACTTTGCCTCTTAAACCTTCAATCCAATCTTTATTGCATTTGGGAATATCTTTCATTTCTTTTCTTAATGTTTCATCGACATCTAAAATTATTCCTTCAATTCCATATTGCTGTTTCAATTTGTGAACTGCATTTGAATCTAGTTCATTTACTTTTTCTAATGTTATATCTGGCTTTACAAATTTTGATAAAACATATTGTGCTAAATCTAACAATTTATCTGCCATTATCTCATCTAATGTTTTCATCTTTTCTCCTAATTTTATATACTTATATTTTTTCATTTATTGCATTATTAAATTTTTAAATTATCTATATCCCAAATTAGATTACATAATTTTTTATATAATAGTTTTCTTTTATTTATCTCATCTTTTCCAAACTCTTTATATGCTTCAAAATTCAACTCTTTTTCTTTTATAAATTTTTTAAATTCTGTATTATTTAAATAGACAGCCTCTCCTAATGACGCTCCCAAGATATTACCATTTGCAGACTCATATGTTTTTACTTTATAATCATATTTTTTATCATTTAAACTTCTATTTATATGATCTTTTAGTATTATTAAATCGGCAAAATTATTTCTATATCCATCAAATTCTTCTTTTGATGAATATTCTTTATCAAACCATTCATAATGATCTGGTGTTATATGCTCGACGTCATATGGATGAGTTTGTTCTCTGTCTACATAATCAACATAATTGCTTGTTAATCCACTCATTTCTTCAACATAGCCTGTCATTCTTGCTAACATATTTCTAATATATTTCTTTGTATATCCATTAACCCTAAAATATTCTAAATTTTCAACTATATCAATTCCATTTTCATTATAAATTTTTATTAATTCTCTTGAAAGTTCTTCCACATTTAATTTTCTTATTCTCTTGGTTATAGTAAAAATTGCATTTTTTATAGTGTTGTAATCATTAGATTTATAAATAACAACTCTTGAATGAATATATAAATCTAAAAATTTTGATACTAAATCAATCTTTTTGTTGATAATATCTATATTATCTTCTACACAAATAGCTGCTAATATAACTTGTTCTTGCAAAGTAAACTTATCAACTGCATTGTAATATACATATTTAAAATCTAATTCATATTTTCTTTCATAATTTCTAATTTTTATATAAACGCTCGCATATTTATTAAATTGTGAAATAAAATCAATATAATCTTGAGATGTTTTTAAACCAATATTGCTTTTATTATCGCGAACCCATTTATGAAACTCAGTACCTATAATATCAAAATCTTTATTCACAGCACCTTTTTTAGTTTCTCTTATTGTCTCGGCATATTGTGCTCTAAGCCAATTTTTTATAAAAGTCTCATCTTCTTTAATATCAATTTCTTTCAAATTTAATATTGTTTCTTTCCATAAAGCATTGCATTTTTCTCTTTCTTTATCATCCTCTATTTCAGATAATAAAAATCCTTTTAACATCTCTGCAGGAGTTAAACTTAGTCCTCTATCATTCATTGACACAAATACTTTATGTGCATCTTGTTCAGTATCTGCTACAATTTGAATAAAACAAATTTTTTCTTGTAACCAATCACCAAAATTTAACAAACATTTTTCAACAATTTCTTCTGGAAAAATCTCTTCAATATTTTTATATGCTTTATAAATATTTTTGATTGATTCATTTTTATTTTCAACTTCATATTCATTATTGTTAAAAATTGCATTTAAGCATTCTTCTCTTTCAGGAACATTTATATTAAATGATTTTTGACCAAAAGCTTCTGAATAGACCATTCCTTTTAGATTATTATCTTCCAGTCCCAATTCTTTCGCTTTATTTAATAAAAACATTATTAATAAAGTTAATGATGTTAATCTTTGTTGTCCATCTATGATTGCATTGTCTCTACCTGTTAGAACTACTGAGCCCATAAAATAAGCTCCATAATCCTTAACATTAATTCTATCATCACCGTCTTGATAGAAATTTAAGAATTCAGATGTTAAATCTTCTATCATTTCTCCTATTTGTTTTTTTTGCCATTGATATTCTCTTTGATAATAGTGTATTGAATATTTTGTGTTTAATAACAATTCTTTTAAATTTTTAGGTGAACCGTCTATTTTTTTCATCTTTACCTCCTATTTTTTACATTTTAATATTTCGTATAATAATAAATCTTCCAATCTCTTATTACTTGCAAATTTATCAAACTCTAAAAACATTTCTTTGTTCTCAATAAATTCTTTTTTCATTATTCCTATAATTACTGAAAGTATTATTGCAACAACTATAGCTATAAATATCATATTTATATGCCCTATTTCATCACTCAATTTTTGCAATCCTATTTCCCAAATAGTAAATGTAAGTGACCCTATAATAATCGGATTTATATAACTGATTGCTTTTAATTTTCTTTCTTCACATAAGCTTGATCTTAAAATCTCTAACTTTGAAATCTTGTCAATATTATTTGTCTTACAATAATTAGTCATCCAATTCTTTTGGTATTTATCAATCTCTAGATATAATATTTTAAGTTTTTTACAATTATTTTTATTTACCTTGCCTGAATATATCTTATTGAATGCTTTTCTTTTAAAAATAAATAAACATAATAAATATAATATTAATATACCTATTAAAAACATAATAAACATTTTAAAATAATTTTGACTTTCATATGATAATTTTATATATACTATAGATAAAATTATTATTCCTATTTTCCATAAAATACTTGCTGCTTTACTATTAATTGAACATTCTACTTTATATCTTTCTATTAATCTTTGCATCTTTTTACTCCATTCTGTTAAATTATACTACTCCCATAAATTCTTCATCTAATATCTTTTTACGTTCTTTCCAATCTGGCATAAATATTGTAATAAAATTATAGAAATTCTTACTATGATTTTGATGTTTAAAATGAGATAATTCATGTAAAACAACATATTCAATGCAACACATTGGAGTTTTTATTAAATTCAAATTAAATATAACCTTATTATATGCTGGTATACAACTTCCCCATCTTGTTTTCATCTGTCTTATTTCTATTTTAGGAATTTTTATACCATATTTTTTTAATATGTCTTGATATTTTATCACTAACTCTTCTAGAACATTCATAGCATATTGTTTCAACCATTTTTCATAAACTTTTTTGATATAACTTTTATTGTCTATATATTTTTCTTTTATATGAATCTTAATATATTTATTATTTATAACAACATTGTTACCATTGTCTGAAATAATTTTCATCTTATATTGCTTTCCCAACAAATAAACTGTTTCTCCATCTTCAAAAGTTATATTTTCTTTTTGTTCTTCAAATGTATTATAAAAGTCTTGTTGTTTTTTTATCCAATTTGCTTTTTTCTTGACAAAATCTTTTGCTTTATCTAATGACATTTTCATTGGTATTGATAAAGTTACTTTTTTATCTATGTTCACTTTTAGATTAATATTTTTTACATTTTTTCTTTGAACATAAAAATATATCTTTTCTCCATTAGATTCAATAAAATCTCTTTCCATGTTTCATCCTTCCTAGACAATTAGTATTTCATTAGTGCTATATTTATAATTTCTTCTATTAGTTTGTCTAATTCTTCAAGGTCTAAATTAATACTTTTTCGTGTTACATACATGAATATTGTATCATCTATTGCTTGAGCAATTTCATTATGAATATCTGTATTATAATGCCAATCTCTTTTTATTTTACTTTCAATCTCTCTTTGAATAGTTAAAGCAATTTCTCCTATTTCTTCTATGTTAGCATTTTCCTTCATTCTTGGAATTAATTTATCATATATAACTCCATAAAAAGCTCTTGAATTTTCTGTTGTTATATTAGTTGGATAACTTATCCCAGAATTTCCTTTTCTAAAATCCTCTTTGATATCTTGCATTTTTTGTAGGTATTCGCTATCTGTAATTCTTCTATTCCTGTATTCTTCAATAGTTTCTTCAATTCTTGTAGAAAACTTCTTATAATATGCTGGGTCTTCTTTTGATTTTTCACTAATAGTTCTTGTTAATCTTGTCCTAATACTATCTGCTTTTCCTCTATCTGTACCCATCTTTTCTAATTCTTTATCAAAATTTTCTGCATCTGTTATATCTACTGGTTCTGTTATTCTCATCATTTCTTTTGCAACTACATAATTGTCTAATAATTTTTGCATCTTAGCTTCATATTCTTTATGATCTATAGTTTCAGAGTATCTTAGTTTTACTATTGCTCTTAATTTTTGGTAAAAAGCTAATGCTTTTCTTAATTCACTTATTTTTTCTTTTCCAACTTTGTAATAAGCTTGGTCACTTGGTAAAATTACACCTAACATACTTCCAAATTTGCATAGTTTATTATAAAAATCTTTTCTTATTTCTTCATCTTCTAGAAGTATTTCATATTCTTCTAAATCATTTTTATTCTTTATATTTTTAAATAACTCTTTAAGTCCTTCATATGCTTCAAACATATTATTTATTTCTGTATCAATGTAATAAACGGATGATTTAATATCTTCTTCATTAAATTCTTCTAATCCTGCTTCTTGGTACATTGTTAATGCTTTATCTAATTCTCCTAAAAGTCCTCTATAATCAACTATATAACCATAATCTTTTCCATCACAAAGTCTATTTACCCTTGCTATTGCTTGTAATAAATTATGTTCTTTTATTTGCTTATCCAAATATAGTGTTGAAGCTTTTGGAGCATCAAATCCTGTAAGTAGCTTATCTACAACTATTAGGATATCTATATCTCCATTTATAAATTTAGATTTTATCGTTTCTTCATATTCTTCTTCATTTTTATAGTTTGAAATAGCATTTATATAAAACTTCTTTACAATATCATTTGTATCTTCATCAATACTTCCTTCCCCTTCTCTCATATCTGGAGGTGATATCACAACTGCAACTTCTAATTCAGGAAATTCGTCTTTAAAAATGTTATAATATTTTACTGCTTCTACTTTTTTGTTACATGCAAGCATGCTATTAAAACCTGTTCCTTTTAATGTTTGATTATAATTACTTGCTATATCCCATGCAATCAATTCCAATCTTTGTTCAGATGAAGCAACTTTTTCAAATCTACTCCATTTTTTCATTACATCCATTTTTTGTTCTTCTGTAAGGTTTCTTGTTAACATATCTAGTCTCATATCAATAGCATCTTTTGAAACCTCTTGATCAACCATTTTTCCTTCATAGACCAATGGTACTATAGCTTTATCTTTCAAAGCATCATCTAAAGAATATTTATGTATTAATCCTCCAAATTTATCAAAGATATTTTTATCTTTTTTCATAATAGGCGTTCCTGTAAATGAAATATATATTGCCCCTTTAAATACTTCTTGCATTCTTCTATTTATCTCACCATATTGAGTTCTATGTCCCTCATCAACTAATATAAATGTATTGGGTGTATCTACTGATATTCCTGACTTTACTACTGTTTCGAATTTATTGATAACAGTTGTTATCACTCTTACTTTTTCATTTTTAATTAGTTCTGTTAGATTGTTTCCTGTTGATGCTCTTGCTGCTTCTACTCCAATTCTATTAAATGTTTTATGAATTTGCTTATCCAAATCTACCCTGTCTGTAGCTATAACTACTTGTGGGTTTTGTATCCCTTTATCTTCCATCAATTTTTTTGTTATATATACCATTGTTATGGATTTACCTGAACCTTGTGTATGCCAAACAACTCCACCTTTTTTGTCATTTTTTATTCTTTCTAACATTGCTTTTACAGCAAAATATTGTTGATATCTGCATATTTTCTTTTTTCCTGCTTCAAAAATTATAAAGTCTTTTATTAATTCTAAAAATCTTTCTTTTTCAAATAGTGAAATTATATCTCTATCTTGCTTTGTTACTTGTCTCCCAATTACAGTTTTATTTAGTAATTCATTTTGTTTTTCCACATATTGTTCATTCCATGTTGACCAAAATTTATCTGGTGTACCACATGTAGCATATTTTGTTTCATTTTTATTAGCTGCCATAACTATTTGTATAAATTTAAATAGTTGAGGAATATAATCAGGTTTTTGATTTCTTATATTTTGAGAAATAGCTTGAATTATTGGTACTGATGCATCTTTACATTCTATTACGGCTAATGGTATACCATTTACAAATAAAACAATATCTGGTCTTGCATAATCTTTACCATTCATTCTTAACACTGAAAATTCTTCTGTAACATAAAAATCATTATTTTCAGGATGTTCAAAATCCATATATTTTATATCAAATGACCTTTTTGTTCCATCTACCATATTTTCTTGATAAGATTTTCCCAATGTTAATAAATCATATATTTTTTCATTTGTACTAATAAGCCCAGTTACTAAATCTTCATTTAAATCTTTAATTGCTTGTCCTATAGTACTTGCTGAAAATTTATATTTTTCCCCTTTATATTCATAACTATTTATTTCATTTAATTTTTTAGCTAATATATCTTTAAATATTACATCTGTTAAAATATTATTTCTTAAATTTTTATTTTCCTCTTCTGATATGTATTTATATCCTAATTTTTGTAATACTTCTATAGCTGGTCTTTGACTTGTAGACATTTCGTTAGCTACTGGTATTTTTTCTTCCATTTAATTTGCCCCCATAAATTAAATTTTTCTATATACATTTATTTAAAAATTTTTGTTCTAAACATTTTTTTAAATTTTTATAATTTTTCAATTGTATCTTTAATAATTCATTTTTTCTTTCTAATTTTTCTACTAAATCAATAAATTTCTCTTGTTCTTCTAATCTAGGTAATATTATTTTTAGTGATGATAATATTTGTTGATTAATATTATTTATATTTGTTCCTCCACTTACTCTCTTTAAATATTCAAAAAAACGTTTGCTTTGAAATATATTAATAAGAAATTTAGGATTAATTTTCGAACTTTTATTCCTATATCTAATACAAAATCCACTATATGTAATATCTTCTATTATATTATCAACTATTAAACTTCTTCCAACTAATTCCTTACTTCCATTTGATCTAACAAAAATTATGTCATTATTTTTTAATAAATATTCTTCTGGTGGTTTTTGATTTAATCTAACATATTCTAATGAATTTAAATCATTTAAAATATATCCTTTATTAAAATCTCCAACTCCTAAAAACTTAACATCGTACCCTTTCTCATCTCTATTAAAATTCATTCCATTTTTTAATTCACCTAAATCACCAAGTTTTGATATATTCCATTTTTTTTCATTTGTCATTGGATTTCCAAACATTTTTATAAATTCTAAATCAATAATTTTATTTCTCTCTTTTAAACTCTCACGGCTAATTTCAATTATACGATTAATTCTTTCAAACACTTTAATAATTTTTTCCTGTTCGCCAATTTCAGGAATAGTTATTTTCATTTTAAGGAAATCTGATGAGTTTACAGCCATTCTTTCATATACTGTACCTTGTTCGTACCTTCTCACTTTTTGTAGAAATCCACTGCTTGTTAAAACATAATTTAAATACTTAATATTTATCTCGTTAACATATTCTTTTTTTAGATAATATGTAACATATATTGGCGAAAATATTGCATTACCATATTCATTTAAACATATAACTCCAAACTTTAAATTTGCTGGATTATAGCATATATCATTTAACCTAGTTATTTTATACTTTTTATTATCATCTTTAACAAGAAAATCTCTATCAAATCTTTCTGTTTTTTCGTGTATTCCTTCTTTTGATAATGTTACATGTACATATTCTTTTCCCTTTTCACAATATTCTTTTCTTTCAATTAATATATCTTTTAATATATATTCTTTCATAGTTATCTCCTAATTTATTTTTAAACCCGACGGTTTATTATCATTTCTACAATCTATTAAAAAAATATCTTGATCAACAAACTTTCCTAAATTATTTTCATTTATCCACTTCTGAACATTTTCATATTCCTTTTCTTCAAAGTAAAATACTACTATTATTTTTTCTATACAGCCATTAGCTTTACAATATACATCTGCTTGTTCAAATACTTTTTTTAATCCATGCGTGTTACTAGCAAGTTTAAATTCTGCAACACATTGATTATTGCTTCCTTTTGATACAACAACATCAGCTTCTCCTCTACCATTATTAGTTTCAAAATCTGCTTTAAACTTACTATTCATCCACACAAATCTAAACATTCTATTTAAATCATCTTCTTTTGCTATTCTCTTTCCATTATAATATAAATTTTTATATGCATCACAATCTTCTATAACATGCTTAAAAAATTTAATTCTTTCCCTTGATTCGTCTTTAGCAGAGATACTTTCATTAGCAATATAACCTGCATCTTTTACAATAGTGCAAAAAGTTTTAGCATTATCAATTAATTTTGACAATTGCTCATTAACTTCTTTTAAGCATTCATTCTGTATCTCTTCAGCATCTTGTTCTTTTAACTTTATATAATAATCATATAAAATAGGATTTTCTTCTGCCATATCTCCAAAGCTTTTCATCTTTATCTTGTTTATCTCTTTTTCTTTTGCTTTCTTATTTTCTCTTTTCATTTCATCTTCATATTTAGAAATAGCAATTTGTATATAGTTATCTACTTGAACTCTCAAAACGTCATTATCTATTGCCATTAATACTCTATCACAATTATCTAAAAAATCTTTTTTATTTATCGATGGCTCTTCTTCTCTTAGCATATCTTTTGGGGTCAACAATATATACTCTTCTTTTCCATTTTCATTTATAATAAAAGGAAGATAATATTCATTTGAAAAAAAACTTTCTGTATCAAAGTTAAAGCCAGCTTTATCCACAATTATTCTTTTACATTTCTTATCCGTTAAATATTTCTTAGCAAATTTTTCTGTATATTCGCATAAATAACCTTTAATTAAATTTACAGTCATATCACTAATCTTATCTCTTCCACTTTTATCATAAAGTAACATTATTTTTTCAGCATGCTTTCCTTTAGATATATCATTGTTATTTAAAACAAATCCTATATTTTTATATAAAATTCTGGCAAATTCCATATTTAATGCAGAACCTTTATTTCCTTCCAAAGAATATCCTAACCAATTATTACAAACTTCTTTGAACGTAAACCACGTTTTTATTTCTGATTCGCTTAATTCTTTTTCAGCTTTTCTAGCCAAAAAGTGAAAATATTTTATTATTTCATCGTGCAATTCTTTATATTTATCTTTTGAACTATTAAATATCAATAAAGGATCTATGAATAATGGTATATCACACACTAATGATATATCAACAGCTCCATATTCTTCTATTATATTTGATTCAATTTCAAATTCTTCTGAAAACAATTTATTCATTTTTATTCCTCATATTTCCTTTTAAATAATTTACAAATGCAGAACAACTAATTAGCATATATTTTGCTTCTTCAAATGTTGCATTTTTCTCACCTATTCCGTTAGCATGTCTACTTCCATTTTCATCACAAGTATATGCATATAATTTTATATATGCTTGTTCTAATGCTGGATGTATAGTGATTTTTAAATTTTTTAGTGCTTTATTTAATTCTTCTTTACTTCCATTTATAACCTGACACATTGCTTCTACAGCACTTATTGATTCTTTAATTGAATTAGCATAATCTTTAACACTATATAATTGCTCAATTGCTTTACTATAATGTTCTGAAACTACTTTATATGGATTATTTATTGTTTCTTCTATACTATCTATTTGATTTTCATTTATAATATCAGTTATTAAATCTCCAATAATTTTATAATTAACATTTTCTTCTTTAAAAATTTTTTCTATTTCTTCGATATACCATTTCTTTTGGTTTTCTAATCTAATTCCTCTTATTATTCCCTCAATAAAATCAAATACTTCGTAATATTCACAATTTCTCAAATTAAGTAATATTTCATTTTCAACATCTGCATAATAATCCGAAAAAATACCAAACTCCAAGCTTTTTATAGGAATATCATTTTTTGTCAATGAAAAAATCTCTGTATAAATATATTCTATAAATTCTCCTCTTTTTTTATCTTTCTCTATTAATTCTATTGTAGCAGAATATATTTTATTTCTTGTCCTTTCATTTAAACTATTAACTTGAACTATATCCGAAAAATGTTTTATTCCTTTTCTTTCCGAAAATCCACCCTTTACGTATATATCATGAGTTCTTTTGCGTATCATATTTTCCTCCTATAACCCCAATTCTTTCAATGTTTCTTGCAATTCTTTTTCTAGCACTTGAAGTTCTTTATTTATTTTTTCAATATTTTTCTTTGTTTCTTTTATATCAATTTCTTCTTCCTCTTCAAAAGTATCCACATATCTTTTTATATTTAAGTTGTACTCGTTTTCTTTAATCTCGTCCATAGTTGCAATATGAGAATATTTTTCAACTTCTTTATAATTTTGATATGTTTCTAATATTTTTTGGATATTTTCTTTTGTTAATGTATTTTGATTTTTACCCTTTTCATATTCACTACTTGCTTCAATAAATAATACATCGTTTCTAATTCTGTTCTTTTTAAATACAACTATGGCTGCTGGAATTCCCACTCCATAAAATAAATTAGCAGGTAATCCTATAACAACATCAATTAAATTATCTTCTAAAATTCTTTGTCTAATTAATCTTTCTGATGCTCCTCTAAATAAAGCTCCATGAGGTAGTACAACTGCCATTCTCCCGTCATCAGCTAAACTTTTTAACATATGCTGAATAAATGCATAATCACCTATGCTTTTAGGTGGAACTCCATATTCAAATCTATTATATGGATCCATTGAAGCTTCCATCTTAAATGTGCTTTTCTTTTTGCCATCATCAATAATTGTTGAATTTGCAGACTCGAATCCTTTTGCCCATTTATCTAATGAAAATGGCGGATTAGATACTATTACATCGAATTTCATTAAATCATCATGCTCCAAGTGTAATGGATTAGCTAAAGTATCTCCCCATTCAATATGAGCATCATTAACACCATGTAAAAACATATTCATTCTGCATAAATTATAAGTTGAACTATTACTTTCTTGTCCATATACACTAACTTTTTTATCTTTAACTTCTTTAGACGCTTTTAGTAATAACGAACCAGAGCCACATGCAGGATCGTAAATTCTATCATCTTCTTTTGGCTCAACTAACTTAGCAAGTAATGTAGATACTTCTGCTGGTGTATAAAATTCCCCTCCCTTTTTACCTGAATCTCCTGCAAATCTTGCTATTAAATATTCATAAGCATTTCCTATAACATCTAAATTTCCTATTTTAGATGGTCTTAAATCAATATCTTCATTATTAAAATCAGATAATAAAGTCTTTACTATTGCATTTTTTTCTTTCTTTTTTCCAAATACAACTTCACTATTAAAATCAACACCTGCAAACAAATTTAATAATTTAACACCATTTAAAGTTGTTATTGTTTCTAATGCTTTATTTATAATTTCACCTATATTATCTTCATTTCTTTTATTATATAGATAATCAAATGTGCATTCTTCCTTTAATATAAATTTGCTCCTAGAAAGGTATCTTTCTATCATTTGTTCATTTCCATTGTACATTTCATTTGCTTTTTCTTTTTCTTCTTTATATGTATCACTTAAATATTTAACAAAAAGCATTACTAATGCATAATCTTTGTAATTTCCTCCAGGTATACTACTTCTTAAAGTATCACAAGCTGACCAAATTGTTCCATTTATTTTATCTTGTAATTGTTTTTCATTCATTTTATTTCTTACCTCCATTTATTACTTTATTTACTATTGAATTATAATAATTATCTTTCTCTATTATCATTTGATTATATAATTTTTTTTGTTTATTCCAGCTATAAATTAATTTTGATATTTTTTCCTGCTCTTTAAATGTTACATTTGGAATTTCTATTAATCTTAGTTTAGCAACTGGAATTGATTTGACGACAGTTCCAATAATAATTGTTTCTAACTGTCTACTTGATTCCTTACTCTCTAAAAACCATCTTAAAAATTCACTATTTATCTTTTTATTATTGCACCTTATAATACAATATAAATTATTAATTAGCAGTCCTGCCGTTTTTTCATCTACTAATATAATTTTACTAGGCAAAGAAAGTCTAAAAATTAAATCTCCTTTTTGTGTAACATAACTGCTTAAATCTTCCATGCTATAAAATTCATCATATTCTATTTCTTCTTCGTAGCATCTTATATTAAAAACTTTATATTTATTTGTTTTACTTCCTTTATATACAGCCTCTTTTCTTTTAAGAACTACTCCAATATGTATATCTGCAACATCTTCTAGTTTCATATAAGCCCCCTCTCATTTGTTCTAAATATTTTATAACATAATTTTAATTATTTGTCAAGTTTTTTTGTTATATTTATTTTAGAACATATGTTAAATCGAGTAGAGAATAAATAATTATTTTATTTATTCCCTCTCACGCCACCACTCAAGCGGTTCTCGCAAGTGGCGGTTCAATTTATATTAAATATGAACTTTTTCATATTGGTCTAGTAGGAATACTAGACCTCTTTTTCTTAATCTTTCATTATTAATAGCAAACTGAATGTATCTACTTTTACAAATTTGATAATAACCTTTTCGTGTGTTTGCAAAGTTAAAAGCTATTTCGTGTGATACCCCCAGTTGTCTTAACGCCCTATATCTCTTTCTTATTTTCTTCCATTGTTTCCAAATTATCACTCTAATTCTTGTTCTTAAATGTTTGTCTATTTTTATTAGCATTTTCCTCATATCTGCTATTCTAAAGTAATTCACCCAACATCTAACTACATAATTGATTTTCTTTATTCTATTATCTAGACTTATGCTCCAACTTCTGTCTGTTAATTCTTTAAGTTTTCTTTCTAATTTTTGAAATGTTTTTATATGTGGTTTTGGTCTCCATCTACTTTTCTTATCTTTCCAAAAACTAAAACTTAGATATTTAGTATCTGTTGGTCTCGTTACTTTACTCTTTTCTGCATTTACTTTTAATCCTAGTTTCTTCTCAATAAATTTTGTTATTGATGTTAAAACTCAGTTCGCTGCCTTTTCACTTTTAACAAGTATTATACAATCATCAGCATATCTAACAAAGTTTAATCCTCTTGCTTCAAGTTCTTTATCTAGTTCATTTAGCATTATATTGCTTAGTAATGGACTTAGATTTCCACCTTGCGGTGTTCCCACATATGTTGATTTTACTATTCCTTTTTCCATTACTCCTGCTCTTAGATATCTTCTTATTAATGACACTACGTCCCCATCTCTTATTGTTTTTCCTATTATTGTTATTAACTTGTCTTGATTTACTGTGTCAAAGAACTTCTCTAGGTCAATGTCTACAATCCATTCATACCCGTTATTTAGGTATTCTAGTGCCCTAACCACTGCTTGTTCACAACTCCTGTTAGCTCTAAATCCAAAACTGTTATCATTAAATTGCTTTTCAAATATTGGACTTATTATCTGAAATATTGCCTGTTGTATTATTCTATCTGTTACTGTTGGTATTCCTAGATTTCTCATTTTACCATTTTCTTTTGGTATTTGAACTCTTTTCACAGGTTGTGGTCTATATTTTCTTTTTCTGATTTGATTCAATATTCTGTCTTTATTTTCTTTTAAGTAATCAAATTCTTCTTCTACTGTTATTCCGTCAACTCCTGCTACTCCTTTGTTTGCTACAACTTTCTTATATGCCTTGTTTAAGTTGTTTTGATTAAGAATTTCTTCTAAAAGTTCCATATCTGTTTTCTCTTTTCCTTTCCGTAGATAGATAAAACATTGATTTTAAGTAACCCTCTGATATACGCTCATACTCTCCTCATTAACACATTCTAGTTATTACCTATCACTAAATTTTCGGTAGTGAAAACACTACAAATTGTTCAGTCCTTCGAAAAAAAATTTTTCCTACTATGACCTCTGCTGACTACTTGTGATAAATCTTTTTCAACCATATTTCTTACTATGTACTCCTCGTCGTTTCCTGAATACTCTATGTTCACAAGTCCTCACAGGGTAAGTCTCTTAACTTTCATTCTTTACTCGCTTGATTTACTGCACAAGGTTACGCATATCTTTTGGGCTTTGACTTGTTTTGTAGCCTTACCCTCTTATACAGCCTTAATATCAAGTTTTTGTACATCGAGCCAGAACTTTGATACACACTTCCTCCACTTCCACCTCACGATGGATAGCTTGTGTTTCTCTATGTGGTTGGCGATATGTACCTCTACTATGGACTTTCACCAGTTAGTTAAGCGACATGCCTGTCGCACAAAAATAAGAGTCCACAATCTCTTGCGACTCTAATAAAATTTGTGGTTGCGGGGGTAAGACTCGAATCCCCCAAGGGGACTTCCTCGCTTCGCTCACAGCGCCCACGTGCACTGCATAAGTTATCTGTAACTCACTTCGTTCACACAGCTAACTTAACCTTCGGGTTATGAGTTTGATATCTTGACACCATTTTTGCTATTCAGAAAAAATCTATAAAATCCATATTATTTTCCGAGAGGATTTATTTTTTGAATTTATAATTATTGGAAGTTCTAAAATAAGCTATATGCAAAAAGTAGAAATGAAAAAAGCCAAGTAAATTCTTGGCTTTTTTCTAATTATTATCAGATTTTCTTGAATTACAAGAAGGACATAGAACTTGACCATTTTCAATTTCTGTTTTTCCACCTTTGCTCCATGGAATAATATGATTAGCTTCCCAATCATTCCATTCACGCTTTTTCCCACATATTTTACACATTCCATTATCTCTCCTATATATTACTTGACGTTGTGCTTCATCAAAATTTCTTTTTGAATCCTTAAGAGGTAAACTTTTAACTTTTTCAAGTAAATCTTTTTTTAAAACTTTATGTCCATATGTTAGAGATTCAAAAATATCAGAAGCATTTGAAATCCACCTTTGATATAACACTAATACTGGATTTTGTTCTTCAGCTTCTTTCATTTTATCCAACTTTCTATCACCTTCAAAACCAATAAACCAATCTGCTATTTCTCTTTCTCTATTTATAATATCATAGTTTGGCATTAAATCCATAATTAATAGAAATAATGATATGACACTATATCTTTGCAATTCTGGTGTCTTGCTTGGAAACATACCATTTAAATAATCTAAAATTCTCTTTACATTTTTTGCCTGTTCACAATTCTCATCAAATTCAGTATTACTCCAATACATATCATTTCTTTATCTTTTATATTAGCTATATTTCCCTTTAATGACAATAAACACATTTGTGCTGCAATTAAATCATATGTCAATCTAGTATCTTTAAAAGTTCCTTTAGAAAATAAATCATGACTTGAAATAATTTTAACAAAGTCTCTCATTTTACTTGGTATAGCATTTCTCTTTTCCTGTGCTTTCAGTGATGTTCCATTTTGAAATCTAAGAAACATTTCCATAATTTCATCATCAGTTTTATCTAATATAACAAAGTCAAGATTATAAGTATAAATTATATCAGATATTTCGGGTTCAAGTTCACTATATCTTTTTCCAGCAATCTCGATATTATTAATAGCATCTGCATCTTTTGGTAATGCATATTCTCCATCATAAAAAAAACAAATTGCTCTAATTCTCTGTTGCCCATCTATAACGTCATATTTATTTTTATCAACTTCATGAAGATATATTTTTGGAATATCATAATCATGTAAAATCGAATCTATTAATAATTGTTTCTGATTCTTTGTCCAAACAGATGGTCTTTGATACTCTGGGTTAGTATTAATTTATGTTCTTCTTTTATTTAATGATAATAGTGTCCATGTAGTTTTGTTTAACATTTATTCATCTCTTTTTTTTAATTCTATTGTTATTATATATTATTTATACAAAAAGTCAAAAATTGGAATTGATACTGAGGGCATAAACTTTCCATATCATATATTTTTTATAATTTTTACACATAATCTTGCCCAATTCTATCAATTACTGTATAATATGCCAAAAGGCAAAGGCAAAAAATAAATTTACATAAAGTTTATATCTTGTACAAACGAGCAAAATAAAAATATGGAAGGAATAATATTAAGTATGAATAATTTACCTTATAAAAGAAGTTCAAAAGAATCAATTGTAAAATATGCTCTTAATTTAAAAGAAAAAACATTTAAAGAAATTTTATTAAGTGACCCCAATATTACAGATGAAGATAGCTCTTCATTATATGAATATTATAATAATCCTAGGTCAAAAGGTTCCTTAGGTCAATTAATAGAAAAACATTTCTTTTTTTATGATATAAATAGCAAATCAGAAGCAGATTTTAATGAAGTTGGAATTGAATTAAAAGTTACTCCTTATACTATAAAATCAAATGGAAGTTTAAGAGCTAAAGAAAGACTTGTACTTACAATAATTAACTATATGAAAGATTATGAAGAAGAAAATTTTCTAAAAAGTCATGTATATGAAAAATGTGCTTTAATGCTTTTAGTTTATTATTTATATGAGCCCAATAAAGAAAGATTGGATTATTTAATAAATTATATTAAATTATTTCAATTTCCAGAAGAAGATTTAGAAATAATAAAAAATGATTATAAAATAATTATTAATAAAATAAAAAATGGTAAAGCAGAAGAAATCTCTGAAGGAGATACAAACTATCTAGGTGCTTGTACTAAAGGCGCTAATGCAAATTCTTTAAGAGAGCAACCATTTAGTAATGAAAAGGCAATGCAAAGAGCTTTCTGCTTAAAAAATTCTTATATGTCTTATATTCTAAACCATTATATTATAAATAAAACTGAAGAATATGAGTCTGTTGTAAAGGATGCTAATATCTTAAAAGAAAAAACTTTAGAACAATATATTATTAGTAAACTCGAACCTTATTATAATCAGGATATAGAATTTTTAAAGAATAAATTTAATATCCCATATCAAATTACTAACAAATCTTTTACATATTTACTAGCTAAAGGAATGTTAGAAATAGTAAATGAAAAAATTGAAGAATTTGAAAAAGCTAATATAAAAATAAAAGCTATCAGGTTAAGAACTGATGGTATGCCAAAAGAGTCTATGTCTTTTCCTACTTTTAAATATACTGAAATTATAAAAGAAAACTGGTTAGATTCTGAACTTTACGAGACTTTTTCAACTACTAAATATTTATTTATTATATATCAATATGTAGATGAAAATACTTTAATTTTCAAAAAATCTATGTTCTGGAATGTACCTGAAAGGGATTTAAATACTGAAATAAAAAGAGTTTGGGAAGATACTATTCAAAGAATAAAAAATAATGAATACGATAATTTACCAAAAATATCTGAAAGTTCTATCTTACATGTTAGACCTCATGGGCAAAATTCTAATGACACTTATCCAACACCTGATGGTAAAAGGGCTACTAAAAAATGTTTTTGGTTAAATGCTAGCTATATAAAAAAACAAATAGAAGAAAGCGAAGATTAACCTTCGCTTTTACTAATGCTTATCCATTATTAATTCTAAATCTTCTTTATCGTCAAAGTTCATTCTCGGTAAGTCTTCTCCTTCTATAGCTTCTTTCATTATCTTTTCTTTTTCTTTTAGCCTTAAATATATCTTCTCATCTATAGCATTATATCTGTCATTATCATTTTCTAACATCAAATAATAATATTGTGTATATTGTTTTTCATCTAATCCTAATCTGTTTATTCTGTCTTTTGATTGCAACATATGTGTTAAATTAAAGCTATATTCGAAATAAATTGCATCATGACATATCATATGCAATGATACTGATTCAGCTAGTGTATTAGGATTTGCAATTAAAACCTGAATATTTTTTTGTTTAAAATCTTCTATCGTTTTTTGCCTATCAGTATTAGAAATATCTCCATATATAATATTTGATGAAATATTTAATTTATCTAATTCTAACTTTATTTTTAGTAATGTATCAATAAATATTCCCCAAACTAGAACTTGCTTGTTTTCTCCAACTAATTTTTGAATTTCATCAATCCCCGCTTTAAACTTTGATGAAACGTCCAACATTTGTATATCCTTTATTATATCACATTTTGTTATTTCTTCTTTATTCATACTTTGATATTTTTTATCTTCTTTCACATCAATAGTATTAGTTTCATCAATTATTTCTTCATCTATAATTACGTTTTTGTAATCATCATAATTAATTTTTCTTAATAATAATTTTGGGTTGCATGATGCTTGCATAAGTCTAATATATAATGCCAAAATGTTATCCCTATATTCAGAATATAAATACTTAAAAATCCTTTTTTCTATTTCATTCATATTTCTTTTTATTATCACATCTTCATTTGGTCCTGGAATGTTTAAATCTTTTTTTGTAATTCGACAATAAAAGGGATATATTTTTTTATTTATCTGTTCAATTTCCTTTATAGATGGATTTTTAAGCATATTTAATTTAAAATTAAACATATAATCATATTCATCTGGATAAAGAATTTTTAAACAATTATAAATATCCTGATATCCATTAGGAATTGGCGTTCCTGTTAAAATAATTTTATACTTTACTTGTTTTGCAAGTTTTAATGCAACATTAGCTCTTATTCCATTAATTCCTTTTATTTTATGCTCCTCATCAAATACTAATAAAACACGTGTATTTAATATATCCATTAATGATTTTTCAACTGACTTTAGTGTTTCATAATTGACCAATATAAGATTCTTATTTCCACTAGAATTTTGCAATGCATAATTCTTTTTATTCGCATTGTTATACTTTTCATCTTGCAAATCTAAAACCTTTAATTGTTTTTTATTTCCAAAATTTTTCTCGAATTCTTCTTTCCAAGCAGAAAATGAATTTTTGGGTCCTATCATTACTATCTTATCTATTACATTTATATCTTTAGAATTTAGGTATGCATATGCACCATAGACAATAGATGTTTTTCCAGCACCAGGAACAGAAAAATTAGCTGACTTCCACATATTTACTATATGAAAAGCATTCCACACTTGTGGTTCTTTTAACTTTCTTTCCATTTCTGTATCTAATATTTCCTTAAATTTTTCATATCTCTCTTCTAACCAATTTTCTCTATTTTTTATATCAATTCCTAAATTAAATCTTTCGTCTATCTGCATATCTTTATCTGATAAATATTTCTCTAACTCATGCGAAATAATTATTTTAAAATATGCTTTTTCACTATATGCTTTAAAACTGTTTATTATCTTTTTTATATCTTGATAATTCACTTTTTTCTTTAAATAAAATTCATTATTTTCAAAATTTAAATATCTATTCAAATATAATTGGAAATATAAATCTGATTTATTTATTTTGCCAAGTGGCAATCTATTAACAATTTTGAAATTTTCTTCTTCATCAATATCCAAAAAAACTGAATTCCAAATTTCTATTTCAAAATCAGATATTATTTTTTTATCTCTATTAAATTTAATAATCCTATTTTTTACAATATCTGGTATATCCATTACATATATATTGGGCATCTCATTTTGCCATAATCTATCAAATAATTTTTCTGCATTTTCTATCTTATCTTTTTCAAATATATCATCATTCCAATTTACAGATATATCAAAAGATTCATAATTGCTCTCCATTGCTTCTACTGTTTCATTATTTGATCCCTTAAAATATATAATATTACTGTAATTGTCTTCTATCAAACCATATTTATCATGAAAAATCCCCTGTTTCACAAGAGCAATCTTAATATCTACATATCCTCTTTCAATCAAATATGCTAAATTAGACATTCTATATTCTTCTTGTGTAGATAATTCTTCTTCAAGAGATTTTAATAATTCTTTTTCAATTAATTCTCTATTTTTATATCCTTTTACTATGATATTATATGTTTCTTCAGAAATATCTTTTGATATTATAAACTGCATTCTACCATTATTATTTATCAAATTGGATATTCCTCTACTATAATAAGATAAAGATTTTGCAGAAAAATATGCACTTACTCTTTTATACTTAACAGCTTCACTTAAAGCTTTATTATAAAATTCATTAACTATATCATTTTCATATGTATTATAATATGGATTAAATTTTACATTACTTAACATTACAATTTACTCTCTATTTCTTTTATTTTTTGTTTAATAATCTCAATATTATTATTAATTTCTTTCTTTTCATCTATAGACATTTTTGATATTGCATATGTATCAATCAAATAAATTTCATTTACTAACTTATTTATTTGATCAATTGGTTTTCTTCTACTTGAAGTATATTTTATGTCATCAACAAAGGAACTAACTAGGCTATCGCTTCTCTTTTGTGCTTCTTCATTCTCTGCTCTATATTTACGTAATTTTTCCATTTCTTTCTCTTTTTCTATTTCTATATCTTCAGCTATATTAAGATTTTTTTCAATATCTTCTGTTTCCCTCTTTTCACTAATATAATTTTTTTCTTCTATATTTTCATTATTATAAACAGGTTCATTGTTTGAATTGGCTATACTTGGTTCTTCTATCTTTATATCTGGTTCCATTATTTCTTTAGTATCATCTATAATAGGAAGTTGTTTCTCGAAAAATTCGTCAAACTTTTCCGAAAAAATGATTCTTTCAAGGTCATTTCTTATATATTTTCCCATATCTTCTTTTGGTGATATTTTTAAATTATAAAATAATAATACTCTTACTTTTGCCCATTTTTCTTCATCATCTTTTAATTTATTTTTAATTCCTCTTATTTCTTGTAATGGTCCATCTAATTGCATCGTTCTTGCTAAATAAAATTTATCTTTTTTATCTAAATAGTCAAGAAAATCTATCATCAGATTTGCTTTATCAATTCTAAGATTTACTTCTGACATCGTTAAGTTAGTACTATTAGCATACTCTTGTTTTGAAAACTCTCCTTTTATTACATATTCATATATTTCAACTAATTTTTCTATTGGATTGTAATCTAAAGGTTTATCCTCTCCTTGTTGCAGTTCTAGCTCTAGTCTTTTTATTTCTTTATCACTTAAACCGTCTAACACTATAGCCTCAAAATACGAATATTTTGCATTCTGTGTTTCTCTAAATAATTGTCTCAAACAAGTATATCTTCTATTTCCGTCAATTATTCTTCCATCTGATAATACAACACCTGCTTTCTGCTGTCCTATGTCCTTTATATTTCTTTTTGTTTTTTCATTCCTTTTTATATCAGAATTAAAAATAAATTTTTCTATAATATCATTTCTTTCATCAACAGATATATTTTCAATATTTCCACTTATATCTTTATATTCACTCATATCGGTAGAAATTCTTCCATTTTTATCATTATAGTATAAATACTTTAAATCTATTCTATAAACATCTACATCTTCATTTTTACCTGTATATCGTATTCTTTTTGTTGCTCCAGTCTTTGCTAACTTTCCTTCTCTAATTAATTGCTTTAAATCTTGCTTCTCATACATTCTTAATATACCTCCTCATACCATTGTTCCTTATATAAATAAATCTTTTCTAGCTCCTTATCATAATATAAATTTTCTTCATAACATATTGTTAATAATTTCTGCCTATCTAACTGTATACCATATATTTTATTAAATATCTCAACTAATTTTTCTATATCATACCCTTTCTTCTTTTTTAATAAAGATATTACCATATCGTTCTGTTTAATATTTTGTTTATCTGAAAAAATCATTACTGCTTTATTTTGAAATTTTGTTGCTTGTATTAGATTAGAATTAATTAAAATTGATTCATAAAATATGTCATCAAATCCATATTTATATAAATCAGATAATTCTAAAATATTTTCTATAGAATATAATGTAAAAAACTCATTATCATTTACATTATTTCTTATTAATTCAATAAAATCATTAATCATTTTTAGATTTATTCCAATTTCATATAATTTTTTCTTAGTAATAAATCTATTCATATCTATTTTTACAATTTCATATTCTGTTTCTAATTGTCTTAAAATTATGTTATATGTGCTAGTACAAAACTCATTATCAAATAAATAAAAATCATTTCTATTTATTTGATTTCGTACATAATTATCTAGCGAATCATATTGATTATTTAAAATATAATTTCCTATTGAATGATAACCGTAATTTATTTAAATTACTATTATTTACATATTCTAAATAATTATCTTTAAAAAATAACTTTAATATATTATAAAATGATTCAATATTATATAATTCTTTTTTCATCTTCTCTTTTATTAGATTGATTTCTTCTTCATTAAGTTCTAGCATTTTAATATTTATTATTTCTGACACAATATAATTATCAAAATATTTTGTTAATATATTTCTTACATGTGCCTTCTTATGTCCATAATCTTTTTCAATGATATTAAGAAATCCTATTATTCCTATTGGTTCGTATTTTTTTATTAATTCAAAAAAGAATTGCTTTACGTCAATGTCTCCTATAAAAAAGCTAGGCATGACAGTAAATGTACAATTAGTCATTTTTCCATTAAATAGTCTTCTTAATAAATTATGTACTTCATACTCATCTTCTATATTTATACTTTTAAAGAAATCTTTATTTTCATTAAATAATTTTAAAGTAGAATAATAACCATCTGGCAATTTATTTAAAATTTCTCGCATAAACTCAATTTTTTCTTCTGAAATATTGATATAATCAATATATTTATATTTCTTCCCTATTCCACATATCACATTATCTATTTTCGCTAGCCTGCCTTCTAAATATTTCTCATTTATAGGTGGTAATTCGAACCTCTCAAAATCTATATTTAATTCTTTTAATATTTCTTCTAGAGTCTTTCTTCTATTTAAACTTTTTACATACACTCTTATTATTTCTGTATAATTTAATTTTACTTTACAATTATTATAAATTACCTCTTTATTCATGACTAACAATTTTTCATTTTTCTCTTCATTAAGATATTCTGGATAATCTTCTAGAAATTGTTCTACTGTTTTTTCTCCAAATTCATATTTATACTTTAAATACTCATATGTTTCTTCACTCTCTTCGAAAATGATTACAAATTCTTTTTTAGTAAAATTATATTCTTCTACTATATCCTTATATATATCTTCTTGAAATATAACATCAAGTATATTTTTTTGCATAATTTGCCTAACTCTTTCTCTTGTAATTCCATATTTGTCTCCAATTTCCTGACAATTTTTCCCTTGAAGTTTCATTTCAATCATATCTTTTAATTTATCTTTTTTAACAAAAAAATTAATTTTTTTTAGTTGAAAGAAATTATATCTATATAGATTATCTTTTTTATTAATTATTCCATTATCAAGCAAATTTTTTAATGCCTTGTCTATTTCTATATCTTCATAATCTTGAAATTCATTACAAATGTTATCAATGCTAATATATCTATATTTTGTTTCTTGCTGTAAATATAAAGGCATGATTTTTTCTAATGGTTTTTTTATCTTATTTTTTATTCTATATCTTTCTAATACATTTTCTAGCTTACAAGCTGTAGGTTTAGATATCTCTAATTCTTTTATAATATTGTCGACATCAAAATTCAATAAGTTCTCTATTTGAATATTTCTAGATATTATCTTATTAATAACAGATTGAGTTGCACCATAATCTCTTAATTTTATTATTTTTTCATACTCATAATTATTGTTTTCATCTTCCTTTTCTTTATCATCGCTATTATTAAAATATCCACATTTCCTTATTTTTGCTAAAGTATTATATTTTATGTTGTACTTTTCTTTTAAATATCTATCTGAATTTTTACATATTTCATCTATTGTCACTTTTATTCTTATTGAATTGATTATCGCAGCACTAATTCCATATTCATATAACTCATATATACTGTTATTATTAAAAACATCATTATGATTTTTATAAATTTTTTGTGCACTCAAATATGCTTTTCTGCATTTGTAGTCTTTGATTACTGCTTTTCCTACACATACATCTTTTACTGTTATTTTATATTCTTTTAACTTATCTACATCCTTTATTTTATATCCATATTCACACAAATCATATAAAGAATTCAATTTTCTATATCCTTTCAATTATTCTGTTTCAAATATTTTGTTTAATGTAACTCCCATCTTTTTTACCAAACCTACTACTAGTGCATTGCCCATGCAAAAATATCTAAATTTTTCAGGCATTCCTGTATCAGTCCAATTGTCTGGAAATCCATTTATCCTCTCTGTTTCAATAGGTGTTAATATTCTATAGCATCGACTTTTAGGATCTTCTATAACATGAGTACTTCTATTTAAGCTTCCTTCACTTGTAAGCATAGTCCTAGCTGGTTTATCTAATCCATCAGGAAAAGATATTGCACCTTCTCTAAAATGATATTCATGTGGAGTTCCTGCTTTTCTCAATATATCTTTTGCTCCTTTTAGATAGCTCCATTTTTCTAAATTTTCACCTAAATTATATCTTTTATTTACTCCATTATATTCAATAATTTCACTTAAAGGTTTTGCATTTATTTCAGCAGGTATTATTTCTGTTGTATATATCTTGCCGTTTCTCATAACTCCAGAATTTTCAAAATTCATTTTAAAATTGTCTGATACATCCAATAAATCTTTATATTGAAAATCTATCTCTTTTGAATTTAAATTTGATTTTATAGAAAATTCTTTAATAAAAAATCCATCCTTTTTTATAATATCTTCTAGTGGAATATTACTCATCGATATAAAATACTTTGTAGTATTTTTACATGCAAATATAAACGTTCTTCTCCTACGCTGGGCAAAACCATAGTCAGCTGCATTAATTACCCTCCATTCTACAGAATACCCTAAATCATTAAAACATGCTAATATTACTCCAAAGTCTCTACCTCTTTGATTTGTAGGAGATTTTAATAATCTATCAACATTTTCTAATAAAACAAATTTAGGTTGCTTCGTTTCTAAGATATCTCTTATTTGCCACCAGAGCACACCCTTTTTTCCTTCTATTCCCTTTGCTCCAGTTCTAGCCACTGAGTAGTCTTGGCAAGGAAATCCTCCTACTAACAAATTATGATTTGGTATATTACTTTTATCTATACTTGCTATATCTTCATTTATATAATTTTCATTTTTTCCAAAATGTGATACATAACAATCAAATGCATGTTGGTTTTTCTTTCCAGGTTCCCATTGATTTGCCCAAACTGTATTCCAATTAGAATCTGATTGTTCTAGACCTATCCTGAATCCTCCTACACCTGCAAATAATTCACATACTGTTTTTTCCATTTGGCATGTCCTTTCTACTTCCCATATTATATATTCTTTTATATATCTTGTATTCTCCCAGTCAGTTTATCTATCAACTGTTGATATGAATTCACAACTTCATATTTAACAGCATTCCCACAAATCGCTTGAAAATGTTTTCTTGCGCACTCAGTCTTTGCTTTTTCTACCCCTTTTAGTTGATTACTATTTGTAGTACCCTTAGTCTCTACTATAACATACTTATAATTAAATTTCTTATTATCAAAAACGATTGCCCAATCAGGATTATAATTTCCAACAGGTGTTGGTATTTTAAATCCGCTTGGCAATTTTGCAAATACTTTTACTTCGCCATTTTCTAATTTTTTACCGAATTCAGCCTCAACTTTGGAATCTGTTATTAAAAAATCATATATATTTCTTTCCATTTCAAATGCGTTATCACCAATTTTACCATTAACATTATTTACAATAAATATATCATTATCAAATTTTTCATCAATTTTACTATATGTAATGCCATCTATAATTGCTATTGCTTTTTCCTCATTGATTAGATTTGATACTTTTCTAATAAACTCTTCTGGCTTATACTTATACATTGAAAATACTGATGAATTTATCTTAGTTAAGATTTCTATTATAGTATGTCTTGTTAGTTCTGTATCTTTTGCTATACTTCCTATTAAATCATATTGAGTAGTTACAGGTACAAAATCATCATAGACATCAGTTTTAGTTTTACCTTCTCCCATAGCTTCTGCATTTTTTAATTGCTCTGCTGTCATCCCATCATTTTGAGTACCTTCTGTTACTTTAATTTGCATTTTAGTTATTTGCAAATCATTGTTTATTTTATCTACAGCTTTTTCTACCAACTTTGTTGAATCAAAATCAACTTTATATACTGTTTTTATATTTATTTTATTCCATAGTTCTTGAAATTCTTTTGTTTTAAAGTTGTCATTTAGATTTAATCTTTTAATATTTGTTTTAGATAAATTTTCTATAGGAATTTCTATTTTTGTATATAAGCTCTTTATTAAATTAATATATTCTTCTTTAAAGTTTGTAAAATCTTCTGGAACTGCAACTTTGTCATTTGCAATATCCTCTTTTAGCTTTTCAGTAATATTATCTTCTTCATCTACATAGTCATTTTTTATAAAATTTCTATATATTTGATTGATAGCTTTTTCATCTAATGGTTTAGCTTCACCATTTAAATTATTAAGAACTTTTCCCTCAAATTGTTTATTTGAAAATGTATCATAAGACTTTCTTAATAAACTATCTGCTATTTCTTTTTGCAAAGATTTTGCAAATGAATCATAGCTTTCACTTGCAATAACAGTTAAATTATTTATTTTGAAAAAGTCGTCCTCTAATATTCCATAATCCATTCTATCTCCATAATTATTAACACAAATACGAAGTCCTCTACCTATTTCTTGTCTTTTACTAATTTCTGAATTACTTTTCTTTAATGTACAAATTTGAAATATATTAGGATTATCCCATCCTTCTCTTAAAGCTGAATGTGAAAATATAAATCTAACTGGTTCTTCTAATGAAAGCAATCTCTCTTTATCTCTCATAATAAGCTCATATGCCTCTTCATCTGAACTTGTTCCTTCTTTTTTATCATCAATCTTTGAATCTATATATACTAATTGGTTTTCTGCAAGTCCTTTTGAGACTTTTTTATCTACTGAAAAATATCCACTATGTACTTTCTCATTTTTTAAATCATCTAGGTATTTTTTATAATGCTCATCAAAGGAATCATATAATTCATTATATATATTATTATATTCTTGTTCAAATATTTGGGCATATTCTCCATCATGAGCTTGTTTATTGCTATCATAAACTTTATATTTAGCAACTTCATCTATAAAAAACAATGACAATACTTTTATTCCTTTTTTATAGTATTCTCTTTCCTTTTCAAAATGAGATTTTATAGTCTCTCTTATTTGAATTCTTGCCATGTAGTATTCTTCTGCATCACCTATAACTTGCCCTGTCGATAGTTCTACTCCATTTGTAAATAATATCTTATCATATTCTTGATTTCGTGCATCAATTTCCTGAACTACATATCCTTTATATTGTTCTAATTCTCCAGAAATATCGTACAATCTATCATTCTTTCTTAATGTTCTTATTTCTTTTCTAGTACCTGATTTCGACTTAATTTCCATTTCGACTTTTGCTACTGGGTTGCTTTTACTGATTTCTACACCTTCTAAATATAAATATGTATTTTCAGATTTATTATGTAATATTTCAATACCTTTTACATTTATTTTCTTTACTAATTTTTGATTATAAGCATCTACTGCATCTAATCTATATATCATGTTATATTTAAAATCCTTTTTATGTGTTGCTGAATATCTTAAAATAAATAATGGATTAAACTCTGTTAACAATCCTTCTGTTTTTCCCATTTTTTGTGGTTCATCAACTATTAATATTGGATTTGTTGATTTTATTACATCTATTGGTTTTCTTGTCAACAATTCATCTAATTCTTCATATATTTTTCTATTTTCCTTAGAACGAGTATTAAATGCCTGATAGTTTATAATCATTACTTGTATACTGCTATCTTCTGCAAAATTGTTTATATTAGATAAATTAGAAGAATTATTTGAATTATATACAAAATATCTTATTTTCTTTCCATATAGTTCCTGAAAATGGTCTTCTGTTATTTGAAATGATTTTAAAACCCCTTCCCTGATTGCTATACTTGGTGTCATTATAATAAACTTACTCCATCCATATACTTTGTTAAGTTCATACATTGTTTTTATATATGTATAAGTTTTTCCTGTTCCTGTTTCCATTTCAATAGAAAAGTTTGTAAATCCTTCACTATCTGTATAATCAAGATTGTTTTGCTTTTGGACGTTTCTTATATTCTTTCTTAATTCTTCTGGAGAAATCTCTATTTTTTTATTTCCAAAAGATATTACTTCTTCATCAATTTCCTTTTCCCACATAGTGCCTTTATCAACAACATAATGTTTTCTAGCAATAATTTCTCTCCTACTTCCACTAGTTTGCCCTTCAAAGCACCTTACAACAGCTTGGGCTGCATTTTCCTGATATTGCTGTTTTTTAAACTTTAATTTCATTTCTACACTCCTAAATTACACTTATTCCCGTTTTTGGAGATAATCTTCTTATTCTCTCATATGCATTTATCTTTTCACTATCACTATTAAATGAATTTTCTCTAAATACAATTTTCAAAGGTTTTATTTTACATATTTCGTCTAATATATCAATATCTATCTTATTATCAAAGCATGCTACTAAACTGTTTTTTTCAATAAAATAAACTTTATTATTTAACATATTTTTTTCTTCTATATTCAAATCTAATGTTAGTCCTAAATTTAACATCACTTGTACTAATAAATCTTCTGATGTCCTGTCTTCTTTTATATTAGTTTCCAATATATCAAGTTGCTTTTGATCTAATTTTGAAGGTTCATAATATATATCTTTCATATTTGAAGAATCTACTCTATATACTCTAAATCCATAATCAATATTTGCATTTGTTTCCTCTTTTATCTTTTTAGCAACTCTTCTAATTCTTTCTTCTCCTATATCACATATTGTTTTATACTTAGATTTCCCATTTATTTCTGGTAACTGGACTAAAATAAATTTTCTATTTCCTCCATCAACTGCATTTTCTCTCATAATTGCTTCTGCTGTTGTTCCGCTTCCACTAAAAAAGTCCATAATTATTGCTTCTTTATTTTTCCAAGTAGAATATTGTATGATTTTTCTTATTAAATTAACTGGTTTTGGATATGAATTACTAAATTCATTCTCATTAAAAGCATTTATAATATCTCTTGTTCCTATTGCATTAACATAGTTATTATCGTCAAAGCATAATGTGCTTATATTATTATTCTTTTTGTCAATATCCTTTTTGTATTTTTTTATAAAAAAACTGTACTCTCCTACATAATCTTCTTTATTTTTATAATATACAACTTGACCATTTTTTTCCATTTGTCTAAATGTTTCTTCTACATAGTGCCATTGCTTTCTATTATTTTCATCATAATAAACTGGTGGATAATGTGTAATATTAAGATAAGGATTATGTATAGGATATCTAGCATATCCATATCTTCCTGTATCAATTTTTATCAAATAACTATCTTTTGTCCAATCTCCATTTGGATCATTATCTGGATTAGAATAGCTCTCAAATTCTTTTGCTTCTCCATTTATAGTATCTTTTGCTTGTATAACATCTATCATCTTTGCATAACACAATATATAATCTTGATGTTTATTTATATTAGGTTTTGCTGTTTTCTCTCCAAAAGAAGTTTTTCTAATGAAATTACATATAAAATTATGTTCTCCAAATATTTCATCACATACTTTTTTTAAATTGTATAATTCATTATCATCAATTGAGATAAATATTAATCCATCTTCAGTTAACAAGTTTCTAGCTAACTTTAATCTTGGATAAATCATTGAAATCCAATTACTATGAAACCTTCCTAAACTAGAATAATTTGCTATTAGTTGATTTCCATTAGAATCAATTTGTCCCGAGTTTGTAAGTTCTTCATTCTTATTTATGCTAAATTTATCATTATATATAAAATCACTTCCTGTATTATATGGTGGATCTATGTATATCACATTAATGGAATTTAAATATGATTCTTGTATTATTTTTAGAACTTCTAAATTGTCTCCTTCAATATATAAGTTATTAGTTGTTTCAAAATTAACAGATTTTTTTATATCAGGTCTTAACGTTCTATTCGTTTGTCTATTTGCTTCTAATATAGCTTCCTTTTTTCCTGGCCATGTTAATTGATATCTTTCTTTTCCACCTTCAACTATATCACTAGAAATTTCTTGTTTTAATAATTCAAAATCTATTTTTATTCCTTTTTCTGATTCTACTATTACATTTGGGAATAATTCTGATAGTTTTTTTGTTTTTTCTGTTAGTATGTTCATTGATTTCATATCTAATTTTTCTACTTCTTTTTTGTTCATTCTAAATCGACTCCTAATTTTTTATTTGGTAATTTATTTATTGTTTTATCTTCTACTCTTATTTCTTCTTTTAACTTATTATATTTTATTTCTTTTTTCTCATGTACTTATAATATATTTTATATCATAAAAATCTATTTTTCACAATGCATTTCGACAATTTCCTTTAATATATTAAATCTGAAAGTAATTTCAATTAATACTCAACAAAAAGATATTTAAAATAAAAAAAGTAGAAAAGAATATATTATATACAATAAAAAATAGGCATAAGTGCCTATCTATTAATTTCTTTGGTTGCGGAGGGTAGACTCGAACTACCGACCTTTGGGTTATGAGCCCAACGAGCTGCCAACTGCTCCACCCCGCGATATATATTTGAATTTAACATTGTAATTATATAATATAAATCATATAATGTCAATAGTTTTAACATACTTAACACATATTTTATAAAATTTAATACAATAATCTAATATAATAAAAATCAGAGTAATTCCGAATGTCACTTATATATATCAAAACAACATTATAAAAATATAAATAATTATATTAAGATTATATACAAAAAATAGAATTTTATAACCATATTTTGTAAATCTATTGAAATTTCCCAAAAAATATTATATAAATAAGAAAAGTAGCTTCGCTACAAGTTCTGAATGCATCACATTCAGACTTTCTAATGTAACTTTTCTTTTTGTATATGTAAAAATCTTTGATTTTTCCTATACAATATAATAAAGGAGAAACATATGAATACCATATTAGGAGAATTAGGAAAATCTCCAAAATTCGTAGAAATAACGAAGAATATAGAAAATAAAAAAGGTCCGATATCAATATCGGGCTTAACTGACGTTGGAGAAATACAATTATTGGCAAGTATAAATGAATTTACAAAAAAGCCAATATTACTAATAACATATAATGAAATACAAGCCAAAAAACTTGTAGAAGACTTAAAATATTTTAACACGAAAACTCTATACTTTCCAAAAAAGGAAATAGTAACATATGACTATATTGCAGAAAGTAAAGATTTACCTTATGAAAGAATAGAAACCTTAAATAAAATATATGAAGAAAAAAATACAATAATAGTAACAACAATTGAAGCTATAATGCAAAAATTACCACCAAAAGAAACTTTATATAAAGATTTATTAAATTTTCAAGTTGGTCAAATACACAACTTAGATACTTTAAAAAAGAAATTACTATCTCTAGGTTATACTAGATATGATTTAATAGACGGTCGAGGGCAATTCAGTATAAGAGGAGGAATCATAGATATATCAATTTCAAACACTCAAGGAGTTAGAATTGAGCTTTGGGGTGATGAAATAGATTCCATAAGGTTATTCAATATAGTAAGTCAACGTTCTACAGAAAACATACAACAATTTACGATTTACCCTGCTCATGAATATATATTAGAAGAAAATATCGATTCTATTTGTGAAAAAATAGAAAAAACTGTAACTAATGAATTTACTGAAAAAATAATAGAAAATGATTTAGAAATTATAAAAACTGGTAATTATATTAGTAAAATAGATAAACATTTCAATAGTTTTTATACAAGGCAAGAAAATTTATTAGACTATTTAAATAACAATTATTTAATATTTTTAGACGAATTTTCAAAAGTACAACAACGTGCAATAAACATACAAAAAGATAATCAAAGTTTAGAAACATTATTAATAGATAAAGAAAAATTCGTACCAGATGCTATCAAAAATATGCTATCTCTTCTTGAAATAGAAAACCAATTAAATAAAAAATATATTATATATTTAGAAAAGCATGATACATTAACTCAAAAACAAGTTGAAAGATATTCTCTAAATTACAAAGAAAAAAATTACTTTAAAAGTGAATTTGATGAATTTATAAAAGACTTAAAAGAAGCTCAAGAAAATAAAAAGAAAATATACATATTAACTGATTTTAAAGAAAAAGCAAAAAAAATATGTTCAATTTTAGATGAACATGAAATTTCTAACAAATATGATGAAAATCTTAATACTACAATTATATCAGGAAATTCAAATGCTTCTATAACTGTAAGTATAGGAAAACTAAGTACAGGATTTGAATGTTTTGATATCAATTTATTAGTAATATCAGCTAATAATTTAATCGAAGGTGAAAAAAGGAAGAAACAGTATAACTCTGCTTTTAGAGAAGGAGAAAAAGTAGTATATGCAGATTTAAAAATTGGTGATTATGTAGTCCATAAAAATTATGGTATTGGTATTTTTATAGGTGTAAATACAGTCACAGCAGATCAAACAACAAAAGATTATATTAAAATAAAATATCAAGGTGATGATGTTTTATATGTTCCTACAAATCAGTTAGACAGTGTAAGAAAATATGTAGGCGGAGACGAACTTAATTTAAAAATAAACAAATTAGGAAGTAGTGAATGGCAACGAACTAAAGCAAAAGTTAAAAGGAATTTAAAAGAAATTGCAAATGAATTAATTGAGCTATATGCTAAGAGAGAAAAATCAATCGGATATGCATTCTCACCTGATACACCTTGGCAAGATCAGTTCGAAGGAAGTTTCCCATATCAAGAAACAGATGATCAATTGCGTTGTATCGAAGAAGTAAAAAAAGATATGGAAATGCAAAAGCCTATGGATAGGCTTTTATGTGGTGATGTTGGCTATGGTAAAACAGAAGTTGCAATTAGAGCTGCATTTAAATCTGTAATGGACCAGAAACAAGTCGCTTATCTTGTTCCTACTACTGTTTTAGCTACTCAACAATATAACTCATTTAAAGAAAGAATGGAAGCATTTCCTATTAGAGTTGAGCTATTAAACAGATTTAAATCAAAAAAGCAACAACTTGAAATTGTTCGTAAATTAAAACTTGGAGAAATTGATGTAATAGTTGGTACTCATAGATTGCTCAGTCAAGATATAGAGTTTAAAGATTTAGGACTTCTAATAATAGATGAAGAACACCGTTTTGGAGTAAAAGCAAAAGAAAAAATTAAACATTATAAAACAAATATAGATGTTCTTACAATGACAGCAACGCCTATTCCTAGAACTCTACACATGTCTATTGTTGGGGTTCGAGATATGTCTGTTATATATGAACCTCCACAAAACAGAAAGCCTGTTCAAACATATGTATTAGAATATGACCCTGAAATTATAAAAGAAGCAATAACTCGTGAACTTGAAAGAAATGGTCAAGTATTTTATCTATTTAACAACATTCAAAACATTCTCCAAAAAGCTGATTTTATTTCAGATTTAGTACCTGAGGCAAAAGTGGGTTATGCACATGGTCAAATGACTGGTGAACAAATAGAAGAAATAATGCAAGATTTTATTGACGCTAAAATCAATGTCCTTGTTTGTACAACTATTTTAGAATCTGGAATTGATATTCCTAATGCTAACACGATTATTGTTGAAAATGCTGATAGAATGGGATTAGCACAATTATATCAAATTCGTGGAAGAGTTGGTAGAAGCGACAGGCAAGCATATGCTTATATCACATACAAAAGAGATAAGCTATTGTCTGAAGTTGCTGATAAAAGATTAAAAGCTATAAAAGAATTTACTGAATTTGGTTCAGGATTTAAAATTGCAATGAGAGATTTAGAGATACGTGGCGCTGGAAGCCTTCTTGGAGAAATTCAACATGGACATCTTGAGCAAGTTGGTTATGATACATATTGCAATTTGTTAGATGAAGTAATTAAAGAAATGAAGGGTATTGAGGTTAAACCCGATTTAGACGTTCAAATTGACTTAGATGTTACATGTTACATTCCTGACTCATATATTCCTGATTCTAGTCAAAAAATCGAAATTTATCAGGATATAGCTCTTTGTAGAACTGAAAGTGACATTCAAAATGTTATAGATGAGCTTATTGATAGATTTGGAAATATGCCAAAAGAACTTGAAAACCTTATTGAAATAGCCAGAATCAAAAGCATATGTAAAGATAAATCTATTAGTAAAGTTACAAGTAAAAGAAATTTTGTAGTCTTTACATTTGAATCTGACAATTTAAATTTGGATATTTCAAAACTTTTGAAGCTGTATAGAAATTCTTTAAAATTTTCGCCTGGCATTAAACCTTCTATTACGTTAGCTATAAAAAGTTCTGATGACGCTAAATTATTAAAAGAAATTAAGAATTTTTTGAATAATTTATCTTCTTAAAATTATAATACCACCAAATTATTAAACTTATTGTCTAATAATTTGGTGGCATATTTATTAATTATTTAATTTTTATTTCATCTATATAGCCTTTTCTAACGTTATTCTTCCAAATTTACCTGTTCTAAAATCGTCTAATATTAATCTTGATGTTTTTTCTTCATCTACCTTTCCTCCTGACATTAACGCTCCTCTATTTTTGCCTATAATTAGCATTATATCATATATATTGTTATACCCCTCATCTTCATTTCTATCTAATATCTCATTTATTTTATTTTCATCAATTTTATATCTTTCGCATATTTTCAATTTATAATTTTCTAATAAATATTTTAATAAATTATATGCTATATCTATTTGATCTAATATTTCATCTTTTATTGTTCCTATATATGATAAATTTAGTGCTACATTTTGATCTTCGAATTTTGGCCATAATATTCCAGGTGTATCTAATAATTCTATATTGTCATTTATTCTTATCCATTGCTTTGCCTTTGTTACTCCTGGTTTATTGCCTACTTCTGCTGATGTCTTTTTAGCAATTCTATTTATGAATGATGATTTTCCTACATTTGGAATTCCTACAACCATTGCTCTTATTTTTCTTCCTACTCTACCCTTTTCTTTCAAATTTGATATTTCTTCTTGCATTTCTTTTTCTATTTGTCTTATACATTCATTTATTCCGTTTCCACTATTTGCATCTGTTGTTATAGCTGTAATTCCTTCTTTTCTAAAAAACTGTATCCATTTCTCATTTTCTTGTTTATCTGCTAAATCACTTTTATTTAAAATTATTATTCTTTTCTTATTTTTGCTTGATTTTTCTATTATTTTTTTAATGTCTGGATTTTGACTTGCTATTGGTATTCTTGCATCTAATAATTCTATTATTACATCTACTAATTTTAAGTCTTCTTCTATTTGTTTAATTGTTTTTGCCATATGTCCTGGAAACCAGTTAATGGAAACTTTAGAGAACACCTCTTCATTATCTTTTTTATTATTCATTTATTTCACCTTCTTTATTACCCGTCAAATTCGATGGATTTAAAATTCTATTTTGGCAACAAGTTGTTGACATTTATCATTATTATTCACTATTATTTTCATTATTGTTTATCAATTTCATTATCAAATCAAAATCAATTTGTAATTCCTTCATTTCTCTTTCACGATAAATATTAAATTCTTTTTCTGCTTTTTTATAGCTTCTTCATAATAGATTTTATTGTCATAAGTAAAATTTTTACCCGATTAAAACTTGTACTCATTTCTATCAGCTCTTTCATCAAATTGTCTATCAAAATTTTCATTCCCATAGAACCAATCTGTCTTTTGCTTCTTTGGTTTGCCCTTTCTAGCTTTTAATACTATTGCATCTAGCAATATTGCTGTAGCTAGTACAATTCCTATCGCTGAAACAAATACATTCACTGTATTTTCCATTGTCATTCCTACTGTTTCTGTTCCTGTTGCTACTCTATTTAATATGTCTGTACCAAAATATAGTAAGTATGAAAATAAATATACAATTGAACCAATTAGTTTCTTTTTTGAAATTAATATTAAACATACTATTGTCACAAATATTAATATTATTTCATATGTTAAATTCCATGATACAAGTCCTATTAAGTCAAAACCTGTTTGTGTTACTATAGCTATTGCTATTCTAAAAATCCAAAATATTACTCCAAACATTACTAATAACATTGTTGAAAATGCCATTTTCTTTTCCTCCCTTTTTCTTCTTTTATTAATGCTACAACTAAAAAGGATTACATATTAGAATTTTTACTTCTAATACATAATCCTAATAATAATTAATTTTCATCTATGAAATCGAATTCATCTTTAAATTTCTCTTTGAAAATTTCAAATACTTTATTCAATGTTTCTTCGTCTTCCACACCTACATATGATTCTTCTTCTACATCGTCTGTATCTTCTACTTTTAGTATTACAACTTCTCCTTCTTCTTCATTGCTTTCTTCATCTATTGCTGGTAGTAACACTACATATTCTTCATCATCCATTTCTATTAAATCTAGAAATTCAAATTTTACTTCATTACCATCTTCATCATTTAATATTATTAAATTATCTAAATCTTCTTCCATTTTGTTTCTCCTTTCACATTTATGATATGAACTTATTTTCCATTCAATACAATTGCTATCATATACTATTTTTTATGATAAGTCAACAGATTTTAAATATGTTTCTAATATATACACTGCAGATATAGTATCTACTATATTTCTTTTTTTATTCTTGTTTATATCCAAAAAATTCATAGTTTTATGAGCTGCCACTGTAGTCAATCTTTCATCTACTGTTACTATTTTTATTTTGTTATACTTACACTTTAGTTTGTGTATAAATTTATCTGTAACTTCTGTTCTTTCAGATTTAGTACCATTCATATTTAATGGATATCCTACTACTATTGTATCTATTTCATACTCTTCAAGCAGTTCGTCTATCTTTTTTAATATTATCTTGTCATTCCCTTTATTATATATAGTTTCTAATCCTTGTGCAGTTATATTTAAAGCATCTGTTATTGCTGTTCCTGTTCTTGTGTCTCCATAATCTATTCCTAAAATTCTCATATTTTCTTGTTCCTATTTTTTATATCCTTTGATGTTTTTATTTTTCTAATCCTATATAATTTTTTACCATTTTTTCTAATAATTCATCTCTTTCGATTTGTCTTATTTTATTTCTTGCATCATTATAACTTGTTATATATGTTGGATCTCCAGATAATATATATCCTACTATTTGGTTTATTGGGTTATATCCCTTTTCTACTAGTGCCTCATATACTTCTTTTAATATGTCTTTAATTTTTCCATTTTCTTCTTTTTCTACCTGAAAATACATCGTTTTATCTAGTTCCATTTATACCTCCTAATATTTTTCAGTTTTATAAAGTGCTTATTTCACTTTGATTTTGATTTGCATCTAAATATTCTTCTAAACTTTTTGCTAATTGCTCTAATCCTGTTCCTTTGTAATATCTTGATATTATAAAGTTTAATTTTGGACTAGCTGTTTGGCTTTTTTCAATTTGTCTATTTTGTAATTTTTTCCTGTTCTTTTTATTTAAGCTATCTATTTCTTCTATATCATGAATCTCTAAATCTCTTTCTAATGTTACTTTCATTTTTTCTATTGAACTTTTCATGTCATTTAAAAATTCAACTACATTTTCAGGTTCAACTCCTGAAAATACTATTACAAATTTTGGTCCCATGTATCTTACAAATATATATTCTTTTGATATATTGTCTTCTATATATTCTGCCACTTTCGTAATTATTTTATTCCCTAATTCTCTTGAGTAATTTTCATTAATTTCTTTTATATTTATTATATTAAACATACATACTGCTGATGTTGCATATTTATCGATTGTCTTTTTTCCTTCTCCATATAAATATTCATATGTGTATAATCCTGAAAATAAATCTTTTCTTACAATTGCTTCTAATGTTCTTTGATGTACTACTGTTTTTAATATTGTTACTATATTTTCTTTTACTATCTCAAATATTGTTGTGTCAACATTATCAAAATCATGTGCTACTCCACTTTCTATTATCCAATATCCAATATATACATTTTCTATATATAGAGGGAAAAATATTGCTGATTTTGCTCTTCCAAATTCCATTTGTTGATATGGTAATCTTTCTTTTTCGTCATTTACTGTTACATATTTTGGAGTTGCCGTATTGATACTATCTTTAAATATATCTACTTCATGTAATTTTTTTAATGCATTCCAGTGTTTTACATCTACATTTGATGCTTTTACTTGATATTCTGCACCATCATATACAACAATAGTCGAATATTTTATTTCATATCTTTCTATTAATACTTCATTTATCTTTTTTATTTTTTCTTCAACAGAATAACTTTCTCCTATTGTATTCATAAAGTCTTGTAATACATTTAAATTTACTATTCTTTGGCTTATATTATTAAATATTTGTATCTTTTTGTGTATTGATACATTGTATATTAATAATATTATTATTATAAAAACTAATATTGTGACTATTGCTATTACCAATTTTATCCCTCCATACTTTTTAGAAATTCTTTTTCATTTGGTCTAAAGTATTAGCTATATTTTCTGAAAATGTTACAGGATTTTCTAATTGTTCTTCTCCTTCATTTTCATCTTCTTTTACATCCTTGTCTTCATATTCATCATCTATCTCTAATGTACTCATTGTTTCTTCTTTTTCCTTTTTACTTTTTGATTTTGAAGAAATTAATGGATATACACTACTTCCTAGTTGTTTTAATGTTTGCATAAATCCTTTTGAATATCCTTTTAATGTTATATTGCAATTTATTAATCCATCTAAATATCTTGTATATATATCTTGTTCAAATGGTATTGTTATGTATTTTACTGTATTTCTATCAAATAGCTCTGTCATATATGACATTGCTGGATCATTATAGAATGCCATTCCTCCTATAATTGTTTTTTCTGTTACACTCTTTAATTTTACATATTTGTTCAATATTATTCTTATTTTTGATTCTTCTAGTATTTCTTTTGTCTTCATGTCTCTTAAGAATTCTGTTAGTGGCTGTATTGTTAATACATCTAGTGATTGCACCAAATATACTTCATGTGCATTTTGGAAATATTCTGTTGGTGTTTCAAAGTCACAGTCTATTAATATTAATGAGTGATTTTTTAATAGTGTTTCTAATACTGGTCCTACTAATTTTATTGAGTTTTTATCATGTGGTAATGTTGTGTATACCGTTAAATTGTTATTTACTTTTATTCCTTTAGCTTCTCCTCTTGTTAAATCTTCTATACATGTAAATGCTCTTCTTCTTAATGCTTCTTCATTTTTTGTATATATATAATATGAATTTCTATTTTGTGTTGCGTCTAATATTGCTACATTTATTCCTTGTGATGATAATAATTCTGCTATATTATTTAATATAAATGATGTTCCATTTTTGCTTGTTCCTACAAATGTAACTATCTTTTTGTCTTTTGTTAATAGTCTTGCTATATCTGTATTTACATATGTTTGTTGTGCTATTATATCTCTTTTTTCTGTTTTTGGCGCTTGTCTTGTTGGTTCTTCTTGTCTTACTTCTTCTTTTTCATCTTCAAATCCTGGCATTATTGTTTCTTCTTCTTCAAAACCAGGCATTATTGTTTCTTGTTCACCAAATCCAGGTAAAACCATATCATCTTTTTCATCTTCAAATCCTGGTAATACTACTTTGCTTTCTTCTTTCTGTACTGTTACTTCTGGATTTTTTCTTGGTCTTCCTCTTCCTCTTTTTGGCTGTGCTACATTTTCCTCTTTTACTGTTTTTTCTTCTTGTACTATTGCTTCTGGATTTTTCTTTGGTCTTCCTCTTCCTCTTTTTGGTGTTTCTTTTACTTCCTCTTGCATATCAAGTATATCTAGCTCAAAGTTTTTGTTTGACTCTTGCTTTTGGTCTTTGTCCGCTTGTGTATCTATACTACTTAATAAAGCTTCTATATCATCTTGTATTAAGTCTTCTTTTTTTGGTTGTAGTATTTTTTCTGATGTTCTAGTTAGCTTCTTTGCTTGTTCATTTTTTACTCCTGATGGTATTACTACTGGCTTTGATATTACTGTTTTTGATGTTGGTGATACTAGGAATTTTTCACTTGTTCCTGCTGTTTCTTTCTTTTCTTTTTCCGTTGCTCTTATACTTCCTGTTACTGATTTGTTAAATGCCATTAATTGTTGATATCTTGGAGATTTTTCTTCTAATACAGCTTTTACATTCATTGGCAATACTTTACATATTAATTTTAGTTGTGCGTCATTATATTGTATTGCTATATTATTGAAACTTTCTACATATTTATCTTCATTTTTTCCTAATCTTTTATAATGTGCTAATATGTTTTGAATTTCTATCTCGCTTACATCGTCTTCACTTTCTGGTTGATAACTTACATTATCTGTGTCTATTCTATAATATTCTTTTGCCTCTTTCTTTGAACGTGGTCTTCTTATTAAACGGCATACTTCATCTATTTTTCTGTCTTTTCCTATTACTGCATCATATACACTTATTCCAAATAGTTTTACTAGTATGTCTTCTCCTTTTTGTCTTCTTTCAGAACATATTAATATTATTGGTATGTTCTCTCCTTGTGTGTTATAGGCCTCATCACTTATATCGTCTAATTTCTCAAATATGAATTTGTCCATTTGTTGGTAATTAGAATTAGCAAATTGTTCTAAGTCCTCACTTATTACTATTCTGTCATAGCTTTTATCTTTTTGTATTTCTTTTAATATTGCATTAAAGTAATATACATTTTTATATGATATTATCTCTTTATAGTCCTTTTGATATTTTTGAACTATTAGTTTTGAAATATTTTCATCACTTACAGCAAATAAAACTTTCATTTGTTACCCCCTCCCAAATTTTACAACAATTGTGAATGCTAGTGGTAATATTTGACATATTACTAGTAATGTTACAAATGTTACCATCATCTTTAGTCCTTTTTCTTTTATGTCTAATTTTCTAATTCCTATTACATATTGATATATTCCACTTATTGTTATTCCTAAAAAGCAAAATGGTATACTATATATTCTAACTAAATGTAGTATGTATGCTGTTACTCCATATGCCTCTGAACCATAACTTTTTTTGTATCTTTCTAATGTCGTTTCTGCTTCATCTTTTTTTTCTGTTAGTTGTCCTTCTAATTGATTTGTACTGTCTGTAGCATATACTTCTTTAGTTGTAATAAAACATAACGCTATCATTAGTATTAATAATACTGATACTATTAATTTCTTCATTCTTTTGCTCCCTTCATTTTTTCATTTTGCCGTTTTTATACTTATATATCATACTATAATATAAAATAAATTTCAATAAAAATATTAAATTTTTTCTTGATTTTTATTTGTATATTTGTATTTGCTTGTATCTTACTATTTTATCTTGACTTTTTATAGTGTTTGTTATAAAATTCTTTCAAATATTAAATTTAGATTATATATTTGCTATAGTCTAAATCTAAAAATTAATAGGAAAGGTGATAATTTATATGGAATTAAAAGGAACTAAGACAGAAAAAAATTTAATGGAGGCTTTCGCAGGAGAATCTCAAGCAAGAAATAAATATACATATTTTGCTAGTGTTGCAAAAAAGGAAGGTTATGAGCAAATAGCAGCTATTTTTCAAGAAACTGCTGATAATGAAAAAGAACATGCCAAAATGTGGTTTAAATTACTAAATGGAGGTCAACTTGGTTCTACTGCTGACAATTTAAAATCTGCTGCTGCAGGTGAAAACTTTGAATGGACAGATATGTATGATAGAATGGCAAGAGAAGCTAGAGAAGAAGGATTTACAAAAATTGCATTTCTATTTGAATCTGTTGCAAAAATAGAAAAAGAACACGAAGAAAGATACAAAAAATTGTTAGAAAATGTTGAAGATGGTTTAGTATTTTCTAAAGATGGCGACAAAATTTGGAAATGTAGAAATTGCGGACATATTGTAATTGGTAAAGAAGCTCCAGCAGTTTGCCCAGTTTGTGAACATCCACAAGCATTCTTTGAAATTAAAGCTGAAAATTATTAATTCTTTTCTAGCTTTTGTTTATATAACATTTGAACATACAAGAATAAAATTTATTTATGTGATTGTTCCACTTAAAAATTTTATTCTTGTTTTTTTAAAGTAAATAAAAAATTCACTTTAATTACATTTTTTGTTGTTATTTATATCCAAATAGTGTATAATACTAAGAAAACTTAAATAAGACTTTCAAAATACTACGAAAATCTTATATCGAATGGAGGAAACTATATGAAAAATTTAAAAATAAGAGATTTATATTCTAATTTTGAATCATTAATCAATAACAATGTATCAATAGAAGGATGGGTAAGGACTGTTAGGAATTCTAAATTATTTGGTTTTATAGAATTAAATGATGGTTCATTTTTTAAAAATGTACAAGTTGTATTTGATACTGAACTATCAAACTTTGATGATATTTCAAAATTAACAATAGGTTCAACTATCAGTGTAACAGGTACATTGGTAAAATCAGAAAATGCGAAACAACCATTTGAAATACATGCAAATAAAATAGAAATAGAAAGTATGTGTCCAAATGACTATCCTATTCAAAAGAAGAAACACTCTTTTGAATATTTAAGAACAGTTGCACATTTACGTCCTAGAACTAATACATTTAGTGCTGTATTTAGAGTTAGAAGTGTCCTTTCATATGCAATTCACAATTTTTTTCAAGAAAGAGACTTTGTGTATGTTCACACTCCAATAATAACAGCAAGTGACTGTGAAGGTGCAGGAGAAATGTTTAATGTAAACTCTTTTGATTTACTTAATGTTCCAACAACAGAAGATGAAAACAATAATGGAAAAAAAGTAGATTTTTCTCAAGACTTCTTTTCAAAATCAGCTCACTTAACAGTTAGCGGTCAGCTTAATGGAGAAACTTTTGCTACTGCTTTCAGAAATATTTATACATTTGGTCCAACATTTAGAGCAGAAAACTCAAACACAGTAAAACATGCTGCGGAATTTTGGATGATTGAACCAGAAATTTGTTTTGCTGATTTAAATGATGATATGGATCTTGCAGAAGATATGATTAAATACATATTTTCTTATGTATTAGAAAAATGTCCTGAAGAAATGGAATTCTTTAATAATTTTATTGATAATACTCTTTTAGAAAGATTAAATAATGTTATTAATTCGGATTTTGGTAGAATTTCATATACTGATGCAATTACAGAATTAGAAAAACACAATGATGAATTTGAATATAAAGTTTCTTGGGGTATTGATTTACAAACTGAACATGAAAGATTTCTAGCTGAAAAAATATTTAAAAGACCTGTTTTTGTAACAAATTATCCAAAAGATATTAAGGCATTTTATATGAAACAAAATTCTGACGGTAAAACTGTTGCTGCTACTGATTTATTAGTTCCTGGTATTGGAGAAATTATTGGTGGTAGTCAAAGAGAAGAAGATTATGATAAACTTATTAACAGAATGAAAGAATTAAATATGGATTTAAGTGAATATTGGTGGTACTTAGATTTGCGTAAATATGGTACTGTTTCTCATGCAGGTTTTGGTTTAGGTTTTGAAAGAGCTTTAATGTACTTAACTGGTATGCAAAATATCCGTGATGTTATTCCGTTTCCAAGAACACCAAAAAACTGTGATTTCTAAAATTGAATATATTTTACTTTAAAATTTAGCTGTTTTACAAATGAGTGCAAATACAAATATTGCCCTTTTGTAAAACAGTTCTTTTTTATACTATATTTTTAAGCTTCACTTATTTGATAATAATCGCAAATATGCACGTATTATCAAACAAGCTATTTTTGTATACAATGCTACTATATTTCTTTTTATATTCTGCTTATTAACTAATAGGCGCGTATCTGCGCCCATTAGTTAATGAGCTGTTTTTTATAAAATTGCTTACTTTATGCTTCCCTTTTCCAGTAAAATAGATACTGCTGTGCAATTCCTGCCAAATTACCAAACTTATCAACTGCAATTTTTTCAATTTGCTTTTTATTAACTTTTGTCTCATCTTCGTTTTTGATATATAATTCATTCATAACTCTTCTTACCCATACATCTATTGGGAAAGTATCAAATCTCTTCAATGTAGAAAAAAGTAATATACAGTCTGCAACTTTTGGCCCTACACCTGATAACTGTAATAATTGTTCTCTCACCTTTAATGTATCCTTTTCTTTATGTAATTCATCTAAATTTATTTGATTATTTAATATCATATGTGTAGTTTCATATAGTCTAATATCTCTAAATCCTAATCCTAACTTTCTGAAATCTTCTACACTAACATCTTCTAATTGTTTAGCTGTGGGAAATGTATAATATTTTTTATTATTCCATTCAATTTCATTTCCATATTTTTTTGATAGTCTTTCTATAATTCCCTTTATTCTTGGAATATTGTTATTTGCTGATATTATAAAAGAAATGATTGTTTCCCACAAATCCTGATTTAATATTCGTATTCCACTACCATATTCTATGCTTGTTTTTAAATTTTCATCCACTTTGGATAATATTTCCTTTATTTGATTATAATCTCTATTTAAATCAAAATACTCTTCAACTACATATTTTATATCTTCTTCACAAATTCCTTTGAAATATAAAATTTCATTTTCTTTTTTTACATTTAATACATTATTTTTAAATACTCCTGTATAGCTTCCATCTTCTTCCATATTCCATCTAAAACATTGTCCACAATCAAAAATATGTGATAATTCAAATGAATCTTGTTTCTCTATTTGATATTGTTGTTCTTTCAAGTTCCTTCCTCCTTAAACATTTCTTTTTTCATTTTACCACATCTTTATTCTTTTATGAAGTATTATTTAAAAAAAACAATACATTTAAACTTACATTATATTTTAAATCCATTTCCAAATACTTCTCTTGCATTTGTGATTATTATAAAACAATTATTATCTATTGTTTGTGCAATTTCTTTTATCCTTCCTATATCCTTCCTATTAGTGGCACACATTAATACTAATCTATTTTCATTTGTATACATTCCTTTTCCATATAATCCTGTTACTCCTCTATTTATTTTTTCCTCAATATTCTTTGAAATCTCCTCACTTTTATTTGATACTATTATCAGTAGTTTTGTAAAGTCTATTCCTTCAAATACTATATCTACAATTTTTCCCATTAAATATATTGCTATTGCTGAGTATAAACCTATTTCTATATTTTTAAATATAATAACATTTAATCCAACTATAACTGTATCTATATATACTATCCATGTTCCTATTTTCACATTGGGTTTATATGCTTTTATTATATTAGAAACTAAATCACTTCCTCCTGTTGATGAATGAGCTTTTAATATTATTGCTGTTCCAATTCCTACTATTATACCCCCATATATACTTGATAAAAATTTATCATTTGTTAATGGTTGAATTTTATCAAATAAATCTATAAATAATGATAATGTTACTGTTCCTAATATAGATTTTAGAAAGAATTTTTTTCCTATTTTTTTTAATGCTATTAGAAATACTGGTATATTAGCTATTACAATAACAGTTCCCATTGGAATTTGAAACAAATAGTATGTAATTGTCGCTATTCCTGAAAATCCTCCTGTTGATAATTGATTTGGTAATAGAAACAGTGAGACTCCTATCGCCATTATCATTGCTCCTAATATTGTTAATACTATCTCTTTTATCTTAATTTTGTTTTTTAAGTTTCCTCTCATACAAATCACCTATACTGTTATTATTCACAGTATAGGTGATTTGTATTCTTTGAACTATAAGTTTTTTGAAAGATCTAAACTCCATATTTGCGTATTTCTTTATGCTCGCATGCCCTCTTAAATTTTTCTTTTCCTTCTGATGTTTCTATACCACGTTGCTCAAAAAATCCAAAAAGTTTCTCCGCATTTTTGTGTGACATAATGCTCTTTCCTTGCAATATCAAATAAGACTCTGATTTTGATATACCTACATTCTTTAGTAACTCAACCTCACTGATTTCAGTCGCTTGCATTACATCACATATCCATAATGCCATCTCCTTGTAGTATTTGTTCTGTAATTTGTCTAGTAATTCTCTCCCTTCTGTTACATTTATTGCATAGTCTCTTTCTAAAATATCTAGGATTTCACTCCTTTGTGTTCTTTTGAAAGTTAATTTCTCCTCTCTTAATCTTATAATAGCTGCTTCGCCTACACATATTTTTTCTGCAAGCATATCATTCCCTATTTCATGTTTTAACATCTCATTATCTAGCCATTCTCCAAATGTGATAGGTTTTATCTTTTCTAAGGGGATATAGCTTTCGCCATATTCTTTTTTGAAAAAATTGATTATTAAATATTTTATTTTTTTACTTGCCTTGTATTTTCCCCTTATGATATTGCTAATGTACCCACATTCCATATCTATGGATTTTGCAAGTTGCACTTGTGTTACATTATACTTTTTTAGCATTTCTAAAACCCACCTATTGAATTCATGGTTATGCATCCGTTCCATATCTTTCCTCCTTATATTTTGCTCATAATAGTTTTGAACATCAATTCTGCAATTTGTTGTATTCTATTATATTATATTTTTATAGTTATGTCAACTTTTGTCGTCTTTGTAACTTCTATCTTTAAAAATATATACAATTTTAAAAAATTATCATAAGAAGTTTAAAGTTTACACAAACTTTTCGATATACTCTCTTTTCTACATACTCGGATTTTCCAATATACTCTATAAAAAGGAATCTATAAAAGTAAAAACTTATATAGATTCCTTTCTATTATTCTAATGTTTCTTATCCAGTTTTATACCTTTAATTCCTATTGTAACTATTATTCCTGTTATTGCTGCCATTGTTGTTACTACTATTATTGCTATTTGTTCTTTTGTTAGTCCTGCTGATGGGATTTCTTTGTCTATTGTTGTTGGATCTTGTGGTTCTTCTGGTTTCTCTATGTCATCTCCACCTTCTCCTGGTATTTCTGGTTCTTTTATCTTTTGATAATAATATATTATTTCTTTTTCTTCTGTTATTTTTCCTTCTGTCTCTCCTTCTACTTCTACGAATTCATATCCTTCTATTTCTTTTTGCTCTGTTTTATACTCTTTTCCTTCATAGTCTTTGATTATTACTGTTTCTTCTATTTCTTCTTTTGTTTCTTTGTCTATGTATTTTACTGTTATTGTTATTGGTTCTCTCTTTTTATAGTAGTAGTTTACTGTGATTACTTCTTTTTTCATTGTTCCTTCTGCATTTTCTGGATACTTATCTTCTACAAAATCATAGTTTTCAAATTCTTTTGGCTCTGTTTTGTATTCGTCTCCTTCATTTCCCTCATGTGTTGTGTTATATAGTATTTCATCTGTTTCTATATCTATGTGCTTCTCTATTACTCCACTTGATACATGTATATAGTAATATTTTAGAACAATTTCTTCCTCTTCCATTGGTACTGTCTTTTCTTCTGGTTCTTCTACTAATATGTATCCTTCAAAGTCTTTTGCTTCTGTTTTGAATTCTTTTCCTACATATCCTTCTTCTGTTCTTTCTTCTATGATTTCGTTTGTTATCTTATCTATGTATTGTACTTTTGCTTGTGCTTTTGTTACATAGTAGATTTGGATTATATTTTTACTTTCGTCTACTTCTATTGTTAATGGTATTCCTTTTTCTTCTACTAATACATAGTTTTCTCTTATCTTATCCTCGTATTCTTCTATTGTTTCTTTATATGTTGCTGTATATTCTTCTGTTTCATTTTCGTCTTTTATTCCATCATAGTAGTATTCTACTGTATATTTTATATCTGTTCTTTTTATGTAATATATTTTTATTATATTTTTTGTTTCATCTACTTGTATTGTTATACTTTCTTTGTCTACACTATCGTAGTTATATCCAGGTATTTCTATTACTTCTGTGCTTGATTTTATTATTCCTCCAAATACTTGGTTTTCTACTGTTTTTTGTTCATGTAATATTTCGTTTGTGTCTTTTTCTAAGTAATTTACTGTATATCTTAAATCTGAACGTTTGATATAATATATATTTATTATGTTTTCTGTTTCATCTAATTTTAGTGTTATTGTTTCTTTATCACAACTACTATATTCATATCCTTCTATGTCTATTATTTCGTCTTCTGTTGTTATTATTTCATCTTCTTGGCTATCTTCTGTTTTTGCTTCGTGTAATATGTTATTTGTGTCTTCTTCTAAATAGTTTACTGTGTATTTTGTTGCTTTGCTTATATAGTATATGTTTATTACATTTTCTGTTTCGTCTACTTGTATTGTTATGCTTTCTTTGTCTACACTATCATATTTGTATCCATCTATGTCTATTACTTCATTTCTTGATGTTATTACTGCTTCGAATGTTTGGTTTTCTTGTATTTTTGGTTCATGTAATACCTTATCTGTTCCTTTTTCTAAGTAGTTTACTGTGTATTTTAAGTCATTTCTTTTTGTGTAATATAGGTTTATTACATTTTTTGTTTCATCTACTTGTATTGTTATGTTTTCTTTGTCACTACTGTCATATTTGTATCCATCTATTGAGATTACTTCATTTGATGATGTTATTACCTTTTGGAATTCTTGATTTCCTTCTGTTTTTGGTTCATGTAATTCTTTGTTTGTTCCTTTTTCTAAGTAGTTTACTGTGTATTTTAAGTCTTGGCGTTTTGTATAGTAAATATTTATTATGTTCTTTGTAGAGTCGATTTGTATTGTTATGCTTTCTTTATCGCTACTATCATAGTTGTAACCTTCTATTGTTATTATTTCGTTTTGTGATGTTATTACTTTTTCAAACTCTTGGTTTTCTTCTGTTTTTGGTTCATGTAATACTTTATTTGTGTCTTTTTCTAAGTAATTTACTGTATAACTATATTCTGCACGTTTTACATAGTAGATATTTATTACGTTTTTAGTTTCATCTACTTGTATTGTTATACTGTCTTTGTCTACACTATCATATCTATATCCATCTATTGAAATTATTTCACTTGATGATGTTATTTCTTTTTCGAACTCTTGGTTCTCTTCTATCTTTGGTTCATGTAATACTTTGTTTGTTTCTTTTTCTAGATAGTTTACTGTGTATTTTAAATCATTTCTTTTTACATAATAAATTTTTATTATGTTTTGTGTTTCATCTTGTTCTATTGTTAATGGTAAGTTTTCTGTTTTTTCTAACTTATATCCTTCTTTTACTTTGTCTTTGTATTCTTCTATTTGTTCTTTGTATTTTGCTTTTATTGTTTCTGTTTTATCATTATCTTTGATGTTGTCATAATAGTATTCTACTGTGTAATTGTATTCTCTTAATCTATAGTAATATATTACTTCTTGTGTTTCCTCTAAGTACTCTCCACTTGTTTTTTCACTTGATGATACAAATTCATAGTATACTGGTACTTCTTCTGATACTTTTGTTGCAAATGCTTCTCCTACTATTCCTGTTTGTATTTCATCTTCTACTACTGTTCCATCTTCTTTTGGTACTTTATTTTCTGTTCCTTCTATGTAGTGGTGTGTTATTACTGTTCCTCTTTTCTTTGTATTTGTTATTTCTATTTCTGCTTTTTCTGTTTCTTTGGTTATTTCTATTTCTGTTGTTGCTTCTTCTGGTAATTGGTATCCTTCTGGTACTTCTATTTCTGTTATTTCATATTTTCCTACTTCTAGTTCTACTTTTATTTTTCCTTGGCTATTTGTTGTATATGTTGATATAGAAATATTTTCATCTACTGTATTTTCTTCTTTTGGTGTTATTGTGAATTTTACTCCTTCTAATGGTGTTGTTCCATCTTCTGAGTATTTATTTAACTCTAATTCTCTTTTTGCTTTTTTATAGTAGTATGTTACTATTATTTCTTCTCCTGTATATATTCCATTTGCATTTTCTGGTATTTCTACTAGTTCATATTGTTCACTTAATAGCTCATCACTTATTGCTTCTGTTGTATATTCTTCGTTTTCTTTTCCTTTATTTGTTTCATCTTCTGCTTTTGTTCCATCTTTTAATGGTACTTTTTCTTCTGTTCCTTCTATATAATGATGTACTATTAATGGTATTTCTTTTTCTGCATAATAGTAATTTACTATTATATCTTCTACTGCTAATTTTCCTGTTGCATTCTCTGGAATTATATATTCTCCATTTTCATCTTTTATTAGTTCATATTTTCCTAAGTCTAGATGTGGTGTACTTGTGTAATCATCATTTTCTTTTCCTTCTTGTTTCTCACTCTCTGCTAGCTTTTCTTCTGTATATGTGTAACTTCCATCTTCATTTTTTATGGCTTTATAGTGGTTTATTATTACTTTTGCTTTTGCTTCATTTTCTATTGTGAATTCATGATTTTCATCTGCTCTGAATTCTATTATTATTGGTTCTTCTATTTTGTTATATCCTTCTGGTGCTTCTATTTCTGTTATACTATATTTTCCAAATGGTATCTGGGTTATTGCTTGTCCTTGGCTATTTGTTTCTACTTCTGTATGGTATAACTCTGAGTCATTTAGCGTTACTTGTATACTGTTTACTGTGAATTTGTCTTCTCCTGTTGATGTACTTGCATTTTTATAATATCCTAAATGTAGATAGTATAACTTTCCTCCTTCTAGTACTGTTGTATAGTCTGTTGGTGTTGTTACTGCTTCTGTTGTTCCTGATATGTATATAAATCTTCCTGTTGTACTGCTATATGCTGGTCTTGTTGTATTTTCTGTTACTGTTGCATATCCATAATCATTTCCACTTTGACTTGATACTTGTGCATTTACTGTTAAGTTATATTTTCCTGTATAGCTTCTTAGGTCTATTGGTATATATGAGTTTGCTACTGTGTTATCTTTTCCTTGGTTATTTGATTCGTATTTTCCCTCATTGCTTTCAAAATAGTATGTTGAGCTTGTTGAACCATATACTCCTATACTATTTACTGTAAACTTATCGTCTCCTGTAGATGTACTTGCATTTTTGTAGTATCCAAAATGTAGATAATATATCTTTCCTCCTTCTAGTACTACTGATATATAGTCTTTTGCTCCTTGTGTTCCTGATATATATATTAATCTTCCTGTACTACTACTATATGCTGGTCTTGTTGTATTTTCTGTTATTGTTGCATACCCATAATCATTACCACTTTGGCTTGATACTTCTGCATTTACTTTTACAAAATATTTTCCTTCTTTATTGCTTAAATCTATTGGTATATATGAGTTTGCTACTGTATTATCTTTCCCTTGATTATTTGATTCGTATTTTCCTTCATTGTTTATGAAATTATATGTTGTACTTGTTGCTCCATATACTTTTATACTATTAAATATTATTTGGTCTTTTCCTGTGTCTACACTTCCATCTTTTCTATATCCCAAATGTAAATAATATGTTTTTCCTCCTTCTAATATCGTTGATGTATATTCTTTTTCTCCTTGTGTTCCTGATATATATATAAATTGTCCATTTGTTGAATTATATGCTGGTGCTATTGTTGTTTCTGTTATTGTTGCATATCCTCTATCTGCACTTTCACTTGATACCTCTGCATTTATGCATACTACATATTTTCCTTCTTTATCACTTAAATCTATTGCCATGTATGAATTTGCTGTTGTACTATGTTTTCCTGTTGTTCCTCCATTTGCTGTTTGATATGTTTTACTGTTTGTTGGTACATATTTTCCATCTTGTTCTATGAAATAGTATGTTCCATTATTTGTTAATTCCCCTATTACATCTGTTATCTCGTTTGTTCTATCTGCTTCTGCATAATCTTGCCCATTTGCTATTAACTCTCCTATAGCTCCTGTTATTTCATTCGTCTCGTCTATTTCTATATATGTTTGTCCATTATTTGTTAGTTCTCCTATTACATTTTCTGGTTCTGTTCTTTCTTCTATTTGGTCTAATCTGAATTTTACTCCTGCTAATGGAATTCTTGTTCTTCTATCTACTTTGTTTATTGTTATTTTATTGTCTTTCATGGCAAATGTTACAACAATATGTTTGTTTTCTGTCATATTTTCAAATTGTGGCATTCTATATGTTCCATCTTCATTTCTTGTAAATTGATATTCCTCTCCATTTATTGTTATTTTTATTATTTCATAATCTATATCTGGTATTATATCTATTTCTTTTGTACTGTTATCTCCATATTTTACTTTTTCATATGGTAACTTATCCTCTCCTGATATGCTTCCTCCTTTTATTCCATCTATTTCTTTTACATCTGTTGTTATTTTGAATTCTTTTCTTGTATTTTCTATCTCTAATTCTTGTACTTCTGGTACTCCCATCTCTTCTACTATTTTTATTATCATTCCATCAGAAGTATTTGTATTATTGTTGTTCAATACTTTTCCACTTCCTAGTTCAATACTACTTGAATAAAAATATCCTCCTACCACGTACATTCCTTCTAATACTTCTATTATACATGTTATTTTGTCAACACTACTTCCTCCTACTGCTTTTCCATATTCTACCTTTCCTGCCTCATCATACTTGATTATCATTCCATCTCTACTACCATTATTACTTAACACTTCTCCATTTCCTAGGTCTATTGTTGTACTTTTGAAGTCCCCTCCTATCAAGTATCCTCCTCCTTTTGCTTCTATTATGCAATTGATTATATCGTCACTATTTCCCCCTACTGCCTTTCCCCATTCTACTTCTCCTCTCTCACTATACTTGATTAGCATTCCATCAGAATAAGTCGTGCTTCCATTATTTTTTAACACTATTCCATTTCCTAAGCCTATACTACTACTATAGAAATATCCTCCTACTATGTAGCCTCCATCTTGTGTTTCTGTTATACATGTTATTTTGTCGTTCCTATCTCCTCCTACTGCCTTTCCCCATTCTACTTTTCCATCACTTCCATACTTGATTAACATTCCATCAGGATTACCATTACTATTTAACACTACTCCATTTCCTAAATCTATTCTACTGCTATAGAAATATCCTCCTACTATGTAGCCTCCTTCTCTTGTTTCTATTACACATGTTATTCCCTCATGACTGTTTCCTCCTACTGCCTTTCCCCATTCTACTTCTCCACTCTCACTATACTTGATTAATATTCCATCCGAATTAATATTATTATCTAATTCTAATATAACTCCATTTCCTAAATCCATTCTACTACTATAGAAATATCCTCCTACCAAGTAGCCTCCATCTCTTGTTTCTATTATACAATTTATATAGTCACTATTACTTCCTCCTACTGCCTTTCCCCATTCTACATTTCCATCTACTCCATACTTGATTATCATTCCATCATCATTACCTTTATTGTTTAACACTTCTCCATTTCCTAGGTCTATACTACTACTTGTGAAATATCCTCCTACCAAGTAGCCTCCTTCTTTTGTCTCTATTATACAATTTATATAGTCACTCCTACTTCCTCCTACTACCTTTCCCCATTTTGCTTCTCCATTTTCTCCATATTTGATTATCATCCCATCAGTATAATCATATGTATAATTATTATGTAGCACTATTCCATTTCCTAAGTCTATACTACTACTTGAGAAATATCCTCCTACTATGTACCCTCCATCTTGTGTTTCTGTTATACAAGTAATTTGGTCATCCTTACTTCCTCCAATTACTTTTCCTTGCTTTATATTTACTTCTGGCTTTTCTATAACATTATACTTGATTATCATTCCATCATGACTGCCACTACTATTTAATACTTCTCCATTTCCTAAATCTATACTACTTCCAGAATATCCTCCAATAACATATCCTTCATCTTTTGTTTCTGTTACACATGTTATTTTGTCATCATAGCTTCCTCCTACTGCCTTTCCCCATTCTACATTTCCATCTACTCCATACTTGATTATCATTCCATCAAAATATCCTCTCGTATCATAATTACTTAACTCTTCTCCATTTCCTAGGTCTATACTACTACTTCCAAAATATCCTCCTACAATGTATCCTCCATCTTGTGTTTCTTTTATACATGCTATTTCATCTGCACCACTTCCTCCTACTGCCTTTCCCCATTCTACATTTCCTTTTTCATCATACTTAATTACCATTCCATCTTGTTTACCATTATTATTTAATACTATTCCATTTTCTAAATCTATACTATTACTATAGAAATATCCTCCAACGATATATCCTCCATCTCTTGTTTCCGTTATACATGTTATATAATCATTGCCAGTTTCTATTAATACTTTCCCCCATTCTACTTTTCCATTCTCACTATACTTGATTATCATTCCACTTTGATATCCACTATTATTTAACACTACTTCATTTTCTAAATCTATACTTTCACTTCTAAAACTTCCTCTTATTATATATCCTCCATCTCTTGTTTCTGTTATACATGTTATATCATCAACGCTATTTCCTCCTACTGCCTTTCCCCATTCTACTTCTCCATTTCTTCCATACTTAATTATCATTCCATCAGTACTACCTTTGCTATTCAACACTACTCCACTTCCTAAGTCTATACTTTTACTTATAAAATGTCCTACTACTACATATCCTCCATCTGTCATTTCTATTATACTATTTATATAATCATTCTGGTTTCCTCCTACTACCTTTCCCCATTTTACTTCTCCATCACTTCCATATTTGATTATCATTCCATCAGAAGCACCATTGTTATTTAATACTACTCCATTCCCTAAGTCTATACTTTGACTGGTAAAATTTCCTACTACTACATATTCTCCTTCTCCTGTTTCTATTATGTAATTTATTTCCTTATAATATCTTCCGCTTACTGATTTTGCCCATTCTACTTCTTTATTCTTACTATACTTGATTATCATTCCATCTTGATATGGACTATTATTGTTATTTAGCACTACTCCATTTCCTAAATCTATTCTACTACTATAGAAATTTCCTCCTACAATGTATCCTCCATCATGTGTTTCTGTTATACATGTTATCTCATCAGGACTACTTCCTCCTACTGCCTTTCCCCATTCTGCTTCTAAATCTTTTATTCCTTCT
>CAOKXF010000012.1 GCA_948473335.1 uncultured Clostridium sp.
AAATGGAAATTCAAGTCATAGAGAAAACAAACGGAAGAATTAACAGAGTAACAGGAACAACAATCAAAGAAAGATTAAGAGTATGTGCATATGCAAGAGTAAGTACAGACAACGAAGAACAATTAAATAGTTATCAATCACAATTAAAGTATTATGATGAAAAAATAAATAGCAAATCAGAATGGCAATTTGCAGGAATATATGCAGATGAAGCTATAAGTGGCACGCTAGATTTTAAAAGGACAAACTTTATGAAAATGATAGCTGATAGCATGGAAGGAAAAATTGATATGATACTAACAAAATCCATATCAAGATTTGCTAGAAACACATTAGATACTTTAAAATATGTAAGAATGCTAAAAGAGAAAAATGTTGCAATTCTATTTGAAGAAGAAAACATAAATACAGGCTCAGGACAAGGAGAGCTAGTATTAACATTATTAAGTGCAATGGCTCAACAGGAAAGCGAGAATATATCTTCACATGTTTTACTAGGTTTAAAGATGAAAAAAGACAGAGGAGAATTAATTGGTTATAATGGTTGTTATGGATATAACTATAATCTTGAAACAAAAGAAATAACAATTAATGAAGAAGAAGCAAGTATTGTAAGATATATGTTTGAAAGATATGCAGAAGGAGTTGGCTCAAGTACCATAGCAAAAGAACTAACAGCAAAAGGAATAAAAACTCCAAAAGGTAGAACAAAATGGTGCGAATCAACAGTACGAGGAATCTTAAAAAATGAGAAATATATTGGAGATGTGCTAATGGGAAAAACATTTACAATAGACCCAATATCACATAAAAGACTAAGTAATTTAGGAGAAGTAGACAAACATTATTTAAAAGAACACCATGAGCCAATTATAAGTAAAGAACTATTTGATAGAGTACAACAAATTAGAACCAAACGAGCAGGCAACAGAGAAACAGGAAGAAGAAATAATAATTATAGCAAAAAATATGCTTTTAGCAGTAAATTGTATTGTGGCTTTTGCGGAAGTTTACTAACAAGAAGAAACTGGAATGCAAATAGAAATTGTGCAAAAGCAGTATGGCAATGTATAAAAAGAGCTAAACATGGAAAAGAAGAATGTCCATATTGCAAAGCAATTCCAGAAGAAATATTAGAAGATTGTTTTGTACAAGGATATAGAATACTCTGTAATAATAACAGAAAAGTAGTAGAAAATTTTTTAGAAAAAATAGAAAATATCTTAAAAGAAAATACTACAGAAACAATGGTAACAAAATTAGAAAAAAGCAAAGAAAAAATAAACAAAAAACTTGCTAATCTATTAGAACTAAATTTAGAAGGTAAAATCAATAAAGAACAATATACAGAAAAATTTGATAACTTAAATGTAGAATTATTGAAAATAGAGAACAAAATACAAGGACTACTAAAAGAAACAAATAGAAATGAAAGCATTAAACAAAGATTAAACAAGTTTAAAAGTTTATTTAAAAATATAGATATAATGCCAAAGTTTGATAAAGATGTGTTTGAATGTTTAATTGATAAAGTAGTAATTGGAGAAACCGATGAAGATGGGACAGTAAATCCATATACAATAAGGTTTATATGTAAAAATGGAGTAGAGATAAATTGTAAAGATAAATTTACTGCTATGAGCGATAAAGAACATTTAAATAATACTGCAACCAGAGAGAAACAACACATGTGGAATGCGTGGCAGTGCTACAACTAAAACAAGACATGTAATACTTGATTTTGATATGGTTTCAGAGATTATAACTTTTGAGGATAAAGGCAAATTTGGAAAAGAAAAACATCAAAATTTGGGTGTGAAAGTTAAAGTGGTTGCTTAAGTGGTAAGTGGAAACACATAATTTACTTTTTAAAAAATTGAGTAAAGTGTTTGAAATACTGGAAAATTTGAGGTTGTATCTACGGTAAGCATAACAGGTATAGGTTGTGTAGGTTAGTAGATATGAAGTAAAACTAGTTATTTCAAGTGTTAGAAAGAATTTATTAAAATGAGTTATAGAGAATCTTTATAAAATAGGTGTCAGTAGATATGTGCTGATACTTATTTTTTGTCCTATACATTTGCATACCAATTTTAATCTCCAATAGAAATAATATCAAGAGTAAATAAACTCGTTATCACTCGCTCTTGACATTATTTTTATTGGAGATTTTGTGGCAATTAAGCAAATGTAAGGATAAATATGTTTTGTAAATATTGGCAAAACACTATGAAAAATTGTTAATTTGTGATATATTATCTGTAGTTTTAAAGACATATTGAACTATTATAATTTTAGAAATAATTTTGAAAAGAGGAAATATATAATATGAAAATAAGAATAGCAAAAAAAGAAGATGTTGAGCAAGTATGGAATATAGGTAATAATGTATCTGAATTTAAGACAGCAGAAAATGTTATTATATTTTGGCCAAAAGAAACATTGGAAAATTGCATTGATAAAGATGATATTTTGTTTTATGTTGTAGAAATCGAAGGTAAAATTATAGGCTTTTCCATAGTAAATTTAAATAAATCATTAGGAAAAGCAGAAATAGAAAATATCTATGTATCACCAGAATATAGAAAAAATAAAATCGGTACATCAATATTGGATGAAATTTTACAAGAATTAAAGGTGAGGAAGTATGATAATGTAAATTGTTTAACAGATGAAGCAATTGAATTTTATAAAAGATATGGATTTACAAAAGGAAAAGGTTTTGCATGGATGGATATAGCATTATCAGATAAATTTAAGAGAGGTTAAATATGAATATTATAGAAATTTATAAAAAATATCATTTACCAGAAAACTTACAAATGCACATGTTAAGAGTTGCAGCATGTAGTAATTTAATAATAAATAACTGGAATGGAGAAGAAATAGAAACAGACTCAATTATTAGAGTAAGTTTATTACATGACATGGGAAATATGGTAAAAATACCAGAAGATTTTTCAAACGATGAAGAATTTATAAAAATAAGAAAAGAGTATTTTGATAAATATGGAACGAATGACCATGAAATTAATTTAGAGATTGGAAAGCGAGAAGGATTAACAGAAAAAGAAATTGATATATTAGATGGGAAAAGGTCAAGAAAAAATGAAGAAACACTTGCATCTAATTCTTATGAAAGAAAGATATGTGCTTATTGCGACCAAAGAGTTGCACCAGGTGGAGTTGTAAGAATAAGAGAAAGATTAGAAGATGCTAAAATAAGGTATAAAGATAAACCATTGTCAGTATGGTCTAATGAAGAGAAAGCAAATCATTTAATAGAATGTTCTTTGGGTATAGAAAAACAAATAATAAAGTATTGTAAACTAAATCCAGAAGATATAAATGATGATAGTATTAAGACATATATAGAAAAATTAAAAAATTATGAAATATAATAGGAGAAATTATGAATAAAAGAAAAGTTGTTACACTATGTGGTTCAGTAAGATTTTGGGATAAAATGCAAGAAATAAATGAAAAATTAACATTAGAAAATGAATATGTAGTAATTGGACTTACACCTCGTGTTATAAATAGAGATTTTACAGAACACGATAAAGAGTTATTAGGCGAATTACATAGGGCAAAAATTGATTTATCAGATGCAATATTTGTAGTAAATGTAGATAGATACATTGGAGAAAGTACAAGAGGAGAAATAGAATATGCTAAACAAAAGGGGAAAGAAATAATGTATTTAGAAAATATTTAGGAGAAATTAGATGATAGATATTGAAAAGGCAAAAATTACTTTTAAAGATTTCATAAATGAATATGAAGATAAAAGTGATCTGGGATTTGAATTAAAAATAGTACATACTTATCATGTCGCAGAAAATGCAAAGAAAATTGCACAAGAATTAAAGCTAAATAAAGAAGATATAGAATTAGCTGAACTAATAGGTATATTGCATGATATAGGAAGATTTGAAGAATTAAAAATTACAAAAGAACTAAATAGTGTTAAATTTGATCATGCAGGACATGGTTCAAAGATGTTATTTGAAGAAGATATGATTAGGAAATTTATAGAAGATAGTCAGTATGATAATATAATAAAAAAATCAATAGAAAATCACAGCAGATTAGAAATTGAAGAAAATTTAGATGAAAGAACTTTATTACATTCTAAAATAATAAGAGATGCAGATAAAATAGATAATTATAGAGTGAAGAAAGATGAGAAAGTAGAAGCAATATTTCCTAAAAGAGTAAATAAAATTGAAGATATGGAAGAATCAAAGTTATCAGATAAAGTCTATAATACTATTTTAGATAAAAAATGTGTTGACATACATGATAGAGTAACACCACTAGATTTTTGGGTTTGTATATTAGCTTTTACATTTGATTTGAATTTTGATGTATCTTATAAAATAGTAAAAGAAAATGATTATATTAATGTGCTAATAGATAGATTTAAATATAAAGATATAGAAACTAAAAGCAGAATGGAGAACATAAGAAAAATCATAAATGGATTTGTAGATGAAAACATAAATAATTAAAGAGGTAAGAAAGTGAAAATAGTAAAATCAAGTAATGCACAAACAATAAAAAATAGTGATACAAGTAAATTATTAGATTTATAGGAGAAAGATATGAAAAAGATAACAATTGAAATGGCATGTTCTATCAATGGTCTAATTGCTACAGAGGATGGAAATGAGGACTTCCTATCTTATAGAGGTTGGGAGATAATGCTAGAATTTTTAAAAGAATATGATGTACTAATATGGGGTAGAAAAACTTGGGATAACATATTATCTTGGGGAGAAGAATATTTAAAAGATTTAGAAAATATAAATTTAATTATTCTAAGCAATGAAACTGGAAGAAAAGATGAATTTCCAAATGTTACATATTGCAGTTCAATAGATAATTGTTTAAAACTATGTGAAAAGATGAAATATGAAAAGCTATTTATTTCTGGTGGTGCAACAATAAACAATGCTTTTATGGAAAAACGCATAGTAGATAATATAATTCTAAACTATAATCCATTTGTACTAAATAAAGGAGTAGCACTATTTAAAGGCAATTATTTTGAAAATAAATTGAAACTTGAAAAAGTAGTAAAAGAGAAAGATAATATAGTACAAGTTCATTATAGTGTAATAAAGGAGGAAAATTTAAATGAATGATATAATTATAATAACAGGTGGAGCAAGTGGATTAGGATTTGAATTAATAAAACAATCATTGGAAAAAGGTTTAATAGTATGTAATATAGATAAAAATACTGAAAAAATGAGTAAACTAGCCAATGATTTCAAAGAAAATTATAAAGGATTTTGTGGAGATATATCTGATGAAAAATTTATAACTAATGCAATAAATGAAATAAAAAATATGGGAAATATAAAAGTCCTTATAAATAATGCAGGAGAACCATCTTTCAAAATACCAACTGAATATACAAAAGAAGATATAGAAAAATGCTTTAAAGGATTACAAGGTATGATTATTGTATCAACACAAGTATTAAAAGCAAAAGAAGAAAAAGATGTAAAAATAGTAAATATAATGTCATCAGCTGCATTAAGAGGAAATAAACAAGAAAGTGTGTATTGTGCTACTAAATGGGGAGAAAGAGGATATACAGAAAGTTTAAAAGTTGCATATAAAGGAACAAGTGTAAAAATAATTGGAGTATATCCAGGAGGAATTAATACAAACTTTTATAAAGATAGTAGAGATTATGTATCAGAAGAAAAACAAAATACATTTATGGATCCTACAGAAGTTGCAAATACTATAATGGAGAACATTTTTAGTACTAATAATTTAACAGTAGTAGATATTATAATAGAGAGAAATTAATAAGAGATAGAATAATGTAGTGAAAGATGAGGGATAGAATGAAATTATTTTCAGAAGAAGTAAAAGATATGAACGAATTAAACGAAGTTCTAAAAAATAATAATGAAGTATCAAAAGATTATGAAGTTGCAGTAATTGTATATGCTTTCGATTCAGAAAATAAAATAGTTTTTCAAAGAAGAGGTTTAGGATGTAGAGATGAGCAACTAAAGCTAGAAACTATTGGAGGAAGAGTAAAGAAAAGTGATATAGATTTTAGAACAGCATTACAAAGAGAAATTGAAGAAGAAGTTGGAACAGAAGCAAACATTGAATTACAAGAATTTATTGTATCGACTTATGCTAAAACATTTGATGTAAGAAATAATAAAGAACAAGATTGGATTTATCTTGTATATAAAGGAAATTTAAAAAGTGGAGAATTAAAAATTGCAGAACCTAATAAATGCTTAGGATATGAAAGATATAAAATTGGCGAAGTAGACAAAAATGAGTTAAGCAATGGAGCAAGAGAATTATATAGTATTGTAAGTGAGAAATATAGTTATTTAAAGTAAATGGAGGAAATCAAATAATGAAAATTATAGCAGGTTGTGTAATAAAAAGGGATAATAAAATATTAATGGTAAAAGAAGCGAAAAAGTCATGTTATGGACAATGGAATTATCCAGCAGGACATTTAGAAGAATTTGAAAAAATAATGGATGGAGCAATAAGAGAAACTTTTGAAGAGACTGGGTGTAAAGTAAAACTTACAGGTGTTTTACCTATTGCTAATATTGATTTAGAAAAAGAAACACATATTTTAATAAGATTTATGGCAGAAATAGTAGAAGAACATATAGAATTTGATAAAGAAGAAATTTTAGATGTAAAATGGATTCCGATAGAGGATATAAAGAAAATGAAAAAAGAAGAATTAAGAGGTTATGAAATAGGTATAAAAACTATTAATGATATTGAAAACAATAACATATATCCTTTAGATATATTTGATAATAATAAATACAATTCATAAATATGTTTAATAAAAAAACTATAGCTCATATATTTCTATATAAGCTACATTCTAAATCATAACTGCTTACCAGAGTAAGCCTTCTCAGTCATCTAATAAAAGTATAATAGAAATTTTATTAAAAATCAATAATTTTATAAAATTTCATCAAAATATTTGTCGGAAATCTTCATAAATGATATAATATTTACGAAGATTTCCAACAAAGGAGAAGAGAAAAAATGAAAGTTATAACTATAAAACAACCATGGGCGACTCTAATTGCCAAAGGCTATAAAGAGTATGAATTTAGAACATGGAAAACAAAATATAGAGGAGATATTTTAATACATGCAGGTAAAGGAATAGACAAAAAAGCAATGAATAGATTTGAAAATCTTAATTTAGAGTATCCAAGTGGGTGTATAATAGCAAAGGCAAAAATAACAAATTGTATTTATATAGATGATAAATTTAAAAAAGAAGTAGTTCCTAAAAATCCAGAAGTATACAGAGGATTAGTAACGAAAAATTATTGGGAAGGATATGGATTTAAAATAGAAGATGTAGAAGAAATAGAACCAATACAAATAAATGGAAAATTAAGTTTATGGGATTATGATTATAAAAAGTAATAAAAGAGGTAGAAAATGTATGACTAAAGAAATTGAAAGAAAATATTTAATAAAGCAAATGCCTAATTTAAAGAATATAAAACCAATTAGATATGAAAGATATTATATAAATAATAATATTGATAATCAAATAAGAGTTCAAAAGAAAGCAGACAAATTTATATTAGAAACCAAAACAAAAATTAGTGATATGGAGTACAAAAAAGAAAAACAAGAAATAACAGAAAAAGAATTTCTAAAACTAGTTAAAGACTGTAAAAAAGTAATTATAAGGGATAGTTATTTAATAAATGAAAAGCCTAATATAACGATAAAGATATATCAGGCAACATATAAAGGATTAATAAGAGCAGAAGTAGAGTTTAATAACGAATATGAATATAATAATTTTGAAATTCCAGAATGGTTTGGAAAAGATATAACTAATACAGAATTAGGGATGGATGCTAGATTAATAAAACTAGATAGAGAAGACTTTTTAGAAATATTAAGAATGGAGGAAGAATATGAGTAAAAAATCTATGATGATTGATATGGATGAAGTAATTGTAGTAGGAAACTTCTCAAATTATTTAATTGGATTTTTAGGAGAAGTAGATTTTGAAAAATTACATAGTCAGTATAGACAAGATTTAATAAAAGGTAGAGAAGAAGAATTTAGAAAAATATATAAATATAAAAATCTATATAAAAGCGATAATGGAGATTATATTAATCCATTACCTGATTGTGTAAATACAATCAAAGAATTAAATAAAAAATACGATGTTTATATTGTTACAACATATATTTGGAAAGAAGATGTAATTGATGCAGCTACTAATTTAAAAAATAAATTTGAATATTTGCATTATTGGTTTCCTTTTATTGATACAAATAATTTTATATTTATGACTGACAAAACAAAGATAAAATATGATATAGGAATAGATGATAGAGTATCAAATTTAGAAAGTTGTAATAAAAAATTATTATTTACAGAGTTTAGAAATAAAAAGTTAACCAATGAAGAACTTCAAAACAAAGGTATAATGAGAGTAAATAATTGGTTAGATGTAAAAAAAGAATTAATTTAGCAGGGAAAAAGTAAATTTTATAATGATAATGGAGATAATAGTTAAATGGATAAACCAATAAGAAAAGCAGTAAGATGCTATTTGATAAAAAATGATAAAGTAGTAGTTACAAAGTATAAAGAAGAAAATAAGAAGATAATGTACAAGAACCTTTTATAAAAAAAGATTCAAGAAGAAAGTAAAGGAGTAAAATTTAATGAGAATATATTTAATAAGACATAGTGAATCCATAGATGATATAGAAAATTGTTATGGAGGTATTGCAGACTTTGATTTAACAGAAAATGGAAAGAAAAAAGTAAAAGAATATAGAAAGCAATTAGAAAGTTATGGTATAGAAAAAATATATACAAGTCCATATAAAAGAGCATATCAAACAGCACAAATACTTAATGAAGATGTAAAAGTTGATATGGAAATTATTGATAACATAAGGGAATTAAATTCATATGGTATTCTATCTGGTGTAAATAAAGAACTGGCAAAGAATATATTTTCTTATGTATTTCAGATGGAAGAATATAAAAATACAGGATATTATTTTGGAAAAACGTTTCTAGGTGGAGAAGATATCAAACAATTTGATAACAGAGTTAAAGAAGCAATTAATTATATTATAAATGATGGTAAAGAGTTAAATTGCATTGCTATTGTAACACATGGAGGAGTATATAGAAGTATATTTGGAAATTTGTTAAATATAAATCAAAAGATAGTAGAAATGGATGATTTAGCAACTACTATAATAGATTATAGTGATGGAATATTTAATATAATAGAAACTAAAGGTATTAAATTAGGTGAAGATATTAATTAAGATAAGAAAAAATATTGAAGTGAAAAATATCAAAAACAATAAAAAAATCTAGCTGTCAGCTAGATTTTTTGTGCAACAAGGTTAAGTTGTATATTTAATTATTTATGATTATTAAAATAATCAGTAAACTCTGTCATAGAAATAGGTTTTGAATAATAATAACCTTGAATCATATCGCACTTTAAGTTTTTAACAAAGTCTGCTTGTTCTTTAGTTTCAACACCCTCAACTATAGTATTAACTTCAAGACGTTTAGCAAGCATCATAATATAATTAATAATATTTCTGTTATTATTTAAATTAGCTTTATCAATAAACACTTTATCTATTTTAATAATATCAATAGGCATATTTTGTAACATACTAAGAGAAGAATAACCTGTTCCAAAATCATCAATAGAAATAATAAATCCTTTTTCTTTAATAATATTTAAAATTTTTAAGATATCTATATTTTCATCAATAGTTGCACTTTCAGTAATCTCTAAATCAATTTTATTCCTTTCGATATTATATTTGTTAGTGATTTTGACATATTCGTCTATAAAGTTTTCATTTACAAAATGTTCTTTAGAGACATTAATAGAAATAGTTGGAACAAAATCATATATTTTTTTCCATTCAGATAAATCCTTACAAACTTGCTCAAAAATATATAAGTCTAATTTAAGTATAAATTTATTCTTTTCAAATAAAGGAATAAATTTTCCAGGAGGAACCATAGTATTTCCAGTATGCCATCTAACTAAAGCTTCAGCACCAGCAATCTTTTCATTACTTGTAAAAGTCTTAGGCTGATAAACAACTTCAAATTCATTATTTGCTAATGCTTCATCCATATAAGATTCAATTCTTTGTTCTTCAACTAATTGGTTTTCAAGAATATCATCAAAAATATAATAATTTTGATGGTATAAACCTTTAATTTTAGAACGGGCCATATAAGATTTATCTAAAACTTTATTTATATCAGTATCATGTGGTCTAATCTTATAGACACCAATTGATAAATTTACATGCACATTTGTGTTATTTATATTAATCTGTGATAAATTATAAAATATATTATCAAGAAGTTTTGAAATATCGTTTTTATAATTAAATATAGAAGCAAAAATATCATTTGAAATTCTACAAGTAATATTATCAGGAGGCAAAATAGTTGATAATTTTTCTCCAAGTGTTTTTAATATTTTATTACAGAATTCATATCCATAAATATTATTTAATGCTTTGAATTTATTAATATCAAGAGTAATAATATATTTGTTTTTTAGTGGGTTCTGTAAAAATTCAGAACCATTTTCTTTAAAATAAGATTCATTTCCAAGCAAAGTTACAGGGTCAATATAAGCTGTTTTATATAATTTAAGACTTTTCTTTTGATTTGAAATATCAATATAAATATATATGCATATAATAACAAAATTAATAAACGAACATAGACTAAGTGATATAATTAAGAATGTATTAAGTTCTTTTCCAATTGTAGAATTTGGTGCTACAGTTACAACATACCAATTATTTACATTAACTTTTTCATAATGTATAAAATATGTATTATTATTGAAATGTATATCAAAAGTTCCAACTTTCAAATTTTTTATATTGTTTGACATAGTATCAATCTTATTAGCATCTTTTGCATGAGTAAGATTATATTTATCTTTTATAAAGTCATATAAATTAACATTATTTTCTTTTATATAGCCAAATGAATCTATCAGTACAGAACCATTATTATTTATTAAATATGTACCGCCTTTACCATTAAATAAACGTCTTAATAGGATTTCTTTATAATCTTCAGTATTAATTGTTGCAAATAAAACCATTGTTTCATCATCAAAGTGAAATGTTTTAGAATATATATTTACTTGATTATTTGAAACAGTACTAGGTCTGTTTTCAGATAAATATACATCTTGCTGATTAAAGAATTCTTCTATATTGGCATAATTTTTAACAATATGTCCATCACTTGTAATACCATCTCCATTTTTATCTAAAACTACAAGTCTGGTAAAATTGTAATCTTCTAAATCTCCTTTAAATCTGTCAAAGATTTCATCTACTGTTTTAAAATAGCCCCTATTTATTGAGTCTACCATTATTTCAACAAACTTTTTTTGTTCAGTTATAGCAAGATTTAATTGTGCCGCAGTTTGTTCACTAAGCTCAGTTATGTTATTATAAATATTTTTGAATGTTAATTTTCTTATATATGAAACGTAAAAAAATGACATTATTAAAATAAATAAAAAAATAGTTAATATCCATTTTATATTTAATTTATAATGCTCTTTTTTTATTCGCTTTTTTATTCTTTCCATAATTCATCTATAATCTAATTATAAAATTATTATTAGATTATTTCTCCTTTCTATTATTTCTATAAAATATAAGTATATAATATACTAAAAAATATTTTTTTTCAACATTTTATCCATATATTTAGCTCAAAATAAAAAATTAAAGTAAAATCTTGAAAAAGATAAAAAAAAGTAGTAATATAAAAATAGAAATAGAGTAGGAGATAAATAGTAAAGACTCAATAGACGGGAAGTTGCTATTGAGGCAAGATAAGAATCGCTTATTTATATCCGCATTCCGCTATCAAAGATTATAAATGAAGATGTAATAAACTATATAAATGTATAGTTTTGCAAGTCTTCTTTCTTTGCAGTGTGAAAAACTCTATAAGAAAGGAGTTTTTTTATGTCAAAAATCAAAAAAATAATATTATCATCCATGTTATTAGCGATATTAATAATTTTTTCTAGATTTATATCTATAAAAACACAGGTATTAGTAATAAGTTTAAGTTTTATACCAATTATGATGTCTGCAATTTGGTTAGGACCTAAGTATAGTACAATAATATCATTATTAGGAGATTTACTTGGAGCAATATTATTTCCGTTTGGTCCATATTTTCCAGGATTTACAATAAGTGCAGCTATTGTTGGTTTTATATATGGGATATTATTATACAATAATGGAAAAGAAATGAATGATAAGAAGTTAATTATAAGAATTATTGTGAGTAGCTTGATAGTATTGATTATTGTTAATATTTTTATAACATCATTATGGATACATATATTATATGGAAAGGCATATTTAGCAATAATAACGGGTAGAGTAATTACACAAATAATAATGCTTCCGATTCAAATTATAGTAATTTATATGTTAGAAAAATCAACAAGGCCATATATAAAAAAATACTTATATGAGGAGAAATAATAAAATGAATGTAGAAGAATATTTATCAACTTTTTTTAGAGGAACAAAAGATCCAACATTAAGAGCAATGGAATATTTTATGGAAGAATTTAATCATCCAGAGAATAAACTAAAAATAATACATATTGCAGGAACAAATGGAAAAGGAAGCTGCACTGAAATGATAACAAATATATTAATAAAGTCAGGATATAAAGTTGGAAAATTTATGAGTCCTCATCTAGTGAAATATAATGAAAGAATGAGTATACAAAACAAAAACATAACAGATAAAGATATGGAAAATTTAATCAAAATATTGGAACCTAAAATTAATAGATATAATAGTGTAAATGATTTTAAAGTTACATTATTTGAACTAGAAACAATAATGGCAATTTTGTATTTCGAAAAAAACAATTGTGATTTTGTAGTATTAGAAACAGGACTAGGAGGATTATATGATTGTACAAATATAGTAAATCCTATAATATCGATTATAACAAGCATAGGATATGACCATATGAATATTTTAGGTAATACATTAGAAGAAATAGCAGAACAAAAAGCAGGGATAATAAAACAAAATTCAAAAACAATATATATAAAGCAAAATGAAAAGGGTGTAAATGAAAAAATAATAAAAAGATGCAAAGAAAAAAATAATAAACTACACTTGATAAAAAAGGAAGATATAAAAAATTATACATATAATAATGATTTTCAAAAAATAGATTATAAAAGTTATAAAAGTATACAAATAAATTTAAAAGGAGAAAAACAAATATATAATGCAAGTATATGTATAGAATGTGTAGAAATATTAAATGAAGAAGGATTTAAAGTTCCAGAAGAAGCAATAAGAGAAGGAATAAAAACAGTTATACATAAAGGAAGATTTGAAACAATAAATACTAATCCATTAATTATTTATGATGGAGCACATAATAAACCTGCAATAGAAAATTTTAAAAGAAGTGTAGAAATGTATTACAAAAATAAAAGAAAAGTTTATATTATATCAATACTAAAAACCAAAGATTATGAAACAATTTTAAAAGAATTATTGAAAGATGAAGAAGCAACATTCATTTTTACAAATGGAAATGATGAAGATTTATATGTAAAAAAAGAAATATTATTAAAAGTTAGTAAAAAATATACAAATAATAAAAATATGCATGCAAAGGAACTTGACAAAGCAATAGATTTAATAAAAGAAAAATATGAATCATATGTAACATTTATTGTTGGAAGTTTTTACATATATGGAACAGTAATAGAAAAATTAAAGGAATGATTTAAAAATGATAAAATTAGAAAATGTATATTATAAATATAAGACAGAAAAAAACATTTTAGAAGACATAAATTTAGAAATTTATGAAGGAGAAATTATAAGTATTATAGGAAAAAACGGAACGGGAAAATCTACATTACTTAATCTGATGGCAGGTATTATCAAACCAAATAAAGGTAATATTATAGTAGATAATATAAATACTAAATCAAAAAAAGACTTTATTGAGTTAAGAAAAAAGATAGGAATATTATTTCAGAATCCTGATAATCAAATATTATTTCCAAAGGTATATGAAGAAATGGAATTTGCTCTGAAAAATTTAGATATAAGTAATAGAGAACAAAGAATAGAAGAAGCGCTAAAAATGGTAAACATGGAAGAATTAAAACAAGAGGAAATATATGAATTATCATTAGGACAAAAGCAAAGAATTAATATAGCAAGTATATTAGCAATAAAACCCAAATATATTGCTTTTGACGAACCTACTACAATGATAGATTCTAAAGAAAAAGAAAAAATATATAATATTATGAAGACATTAAAAAAAGAAGGATATACAATAATTTTTATAACCAATAATGTAAGTGAAATACTATTAGCAGATAGAATTTTTATATTAGAAAATAAACAAGTTAAATATATATTAAAAAAAGAAGAAATAATAGAAAATATAAAATTATTAGAAGAATGTGATATAAAAGTACCAGAGTTGATAGAAATAATACTTAAATTAAAAGAGAATAATATAAATATAAAATTAGAAGAATGGACAATTACAGAAATGATTAATGAAATTGTGAAGGTATGTAAAAAGTGAAAAAGGTAATAAAATTTATTATATTTATAATATTTACAATATTAATATTTATTATAAAGGATTTAAAAATCTTAGCTATAATATTTTTATTAAATATTATATTAATAGAAATAATGAAAATAAATATAAATGAAATGCTATATAAGTTAAAAAAATATTTACCATTTATAATATTTACTATTATAATAAATATAATATTTGATAGTTTTTATGGAGGAATATTGATAGGTATAAAGATATACATTTGCTATAATGCAACATATATATATTCAAAAACAGTAACATTAACAGAAATATCTGAAACAATACAAATAATATGTTATCCATTAAAAATATTTAAAATCAATATAAAGGATATAGGAATAATGATATCTGTTGCAATTTGCATGATACCTATTTTAAAAAATGAAATAAGTATAGTTATATATTCTCTAAAAGCAAAAGGAAAGAAGATAAATATGAAAAGTATAGTAATTATAATAAAACCAATATTAATTTCAACATTGAAAAGAACAAATGAAATAGAGAAAACTTTAATAGCAAAAGCATATATTTCTTAAAATAAAAAATGAAAAAAGTTAATAAAATTGTCATAAAAAATCTTTACACAAAAAAAATGATTTGCTATAATTTATAAGTGAAAAAATGTGACTAAAAATTACAAATAGAAAACAGAAGGGGAGAAAATATGCTTCATAAATCAAGTAATATAAAATTTTTAGACACATAAAATTAAATATATATTGATATGTGAGGTGAAACAAAATGAGATATCGTCAACTTAGATTTGACATATGGGTATGTTTATTAATAGCATTTCTAATAAGTTTAGGAACAGTAAAAATAGCAGAGCAGATGTTACCAAAAAAATATGAAGAATATGCAGAAGAACATACAGTAGAAGATGGAGATATTGGAGGAAAAGCTGATGAAACAGTTTATCGAGCACAAAATGTAGAAGACTTACTATCACATGATACATTTACAGTAGTATCACCAGGAATTGAGTATAGAAATCGTGGAGGAGGGTATTATGATGGGTATTATATGCACTCATTAATATTACCATCTGGTGAAAGAATAGCAGCACGCATAAATATTGATTCTGTACAACAGACAGGCGATTCGATTTATAGTGGAGATAGTATTTTACCAGTTGGAAAAATTGTATATGAAGATTTAACAAAAAATGAAACATTTTTAAATCAAATACAATTTAAAGAAGATTTAACTCGTACAGATTTTTATATTGACATGATAGGAAATGGTGGAAAAGTAAGTAAAGATGATTATACAGAAACATCAACAACTATGGTACAGGTACTAACAGTAATAATAGCGTTCCCAATATTACATATGATAGGTTCGAAAATAGGAATATTTCCAGCATTTTTCTCAATAAAGAAAAAAGAGCAAAAATCTGAATGGGAATAATAAATAAAAAATTAAGGAGTGTATAAAAAATGGAATATGAAAAAATAAAAAAAGTTGATATATTATATTTATTAGCAGTAATATTTGCACCTATGTTAGTATGTGCAATATGCTTTTGGTTATTTTACCAATTCTTCTCAGAGGGAGGAAATATGGCAGTAATATTAACAATGGTGCCAAGTATACTTTCAATAGTATGGTGGATTTTTGGGGCAACATTAATATATAAACAAGCACAGAAAAAACTTATAAGAGAATTAGATCAGACAGGATTTAAACGTAATCATACATTTTATGGTAGTAGTAATATGGTAGTAATAGATGTGGAAAATGGAAAAATAGCGTTATTATTTTTATGGAATCCATTTCATAGTTTTATAGTACCAGCTACACGTGTTAGTAGAGCATGGGTTGATGATGGAAAAAGTGGAGCAGGATTTATGGCAGGAAGTAGTAGAGTAAGTTTTCTTTTTGATGTAGATGGAGTAAAAATAAGAGTAAATACATTTACTTCTAATCAACGTTGGCGTATGGATAGTAATTATATTCTTACTGGTATATCAAAAGCAGATATGATGGTAAAAATATTAGAAGAAGCACATAATAAGGTGGAAAAATAATTATGGGAATATTTCAAAAAATTCGTTCTTTTTTCCATGATGATATATGTAGTAAATGTCAAAAACAAATGGAAGAAAAAAGACGCCAATTATATATGTTACCTATAATGGTAGGACACTATCAAGAACATAAAGAAGCAGAATACTATATGCAAAACTTACGCAAAGTAAATCATAAAGCAGATATACCATCTGGAATGTATGCGTGTGGAGCAGTTATGTATGAATGTCCAGAATGTGGGCATAGACTTGTGAAATTGTCTATATTTTTACCTGTAAGAGATCAAGAAAAATATGAAGATACAGTGTGGTTTCAAAATGGGGAAATGGATAATTTTATGTTAAAATAAAAATTTAACTTACAAAGGAATATGTAATTATAGTAGCATATTCCTTTTATCATATTCTAAAGAAAGTAATTAAATCTTTTTTTATATTCACCTTGTTTACTAATGGGTACAGATATGTGCCCATTAGTAAGCAAGGTGTTTTTTCTTATATTTTTATTAAAGTTACATATAGTAGTTAAGTTAGTTGTTTGAACATTATTAAGATATAGATAATTTATACGTAGTTAAATGAAAAAAGTGAGTTTTATAAGAAAATTTTATTTTTGTATGGAAAACTAAAAAATATATGCAAAAAAGTAATGAAATTTTTAATTATTATGGTATAATATTGAAAAATCCATAAAAATAGGAGAATAAACATGTATGATTAGGTATTACAACTAAGTTTTTCAAGAAATGTACAAGAAAAGATACAAGACATAAAAGAAGAAATAAGAAAGAACAATATAGAAGACAAAGAAAGAGAATGGAAACCACATATAACGTTATGTACAACTAATGATTTAAGAGAAGCTACCAAAATAGCAAAGAAAAAGTTTAAGGAATTTACAACACAAATAAAATATTTATGGGTATATAATTCAAATCTAAAATTAATAAAAAAATATGAATTAAAATAAAAAAATATATTATAGGAGGTAAAAAATGAAATATTTTAAAAAATTAGTAGGAGAAAGAATATATTTATCACCATTAAATGTAGAAGATGCAGAAAAATATATAGAATGGTTTTGCGACTTTAGAACAGCAGATGGAATAGCAAAAAGTGGAAAAATGATGACAGTAGAAGCAGAAATAGAATGGTTAGAAAAAAGTATAAAAAATAATGACATGAATTTTGCAATTGTTAGTTTGAAAAATGATGAATTAATAGGAACATGTGGATTTAATAAAATAAATTATCAAGATAGAGAAGGAACAGTAGGAATATTTATTGGAGAAGAGAATTATAGAAGTAATGGATATGGAACAGAAGCACTAAGAATCTTACTAGATTACGGATTTAATTATTTGAATATAAATAATATAATGTTAACTGTAAAATCATTTAATGAAAGAGCAATTAGTTGTTATAAAAAGGTAGGATTTAATGAATTTGGAAGAAGAAGAGAAAGTTATTATTTAAATGGAAAATATTATGATGATATATATATGGACGCATTAGCAAAAGAATTTACAGGGAATTATATAAAAAATAAAATAATATATTAAATATTTTTCATAGATTTTATGTTAAGATGTAAAAAATAATAAACAAAAAGGGGAAAAAAGTGGAAGAAATAGTATTTGTAACACATAATAAAGGAAAAATAGAATCTGCAAAAAAAGATTTAAAAGAAGTTAATTTTAAAGTATATGAATATGAATTAGAAGAACCAAGAAGTGATGATATAAATTATATATCAAAATACAAAGTAATGGAAGCATATAAATTGGTAAATAAACCATGTATTTCTCTAGACTGTGGATTTTGGATAGACGAATTAGAAGGATTTCCAAAAGCATTTGTAAATTTTGCATTAGAAACAATAGGACTTGAGGGAATTTTAAAATTAATGGAAGGAAAAGAAAACAGAAAATGCAGATTTACAGAATGTTTATCATATTATGATGGAAAAGAATTACACCAATTTATAGGAAAGCATGAAGGAACCCTATCAAAACAAGTATTAGGAAATGATACAAACAAAAAATGGTCAGATTTATGGTATATATATAAACCATGTGGATATGAGAAAACTTTAGCAGAAATGACAGATGAAGAAAGAGCGAATAGAGAAAAAATAAATTCAATTGATTCTATGCAAGAATTTGCAAAATGGTATAGAAAAAAAGAAGCTAAATAAGAATGGAGAAATAGTATAAATGGAAAAAAACTATATAATAGAAGATATAAAAATATCAGAGATGATGAAAATGCAAAAAGAATTATGGGAAGAAAATAAAGAAAATTGATCACCAATGGAAGCAAAATATGGAAGAAATTTCTTACTATGGATGATTGAAGAGATGGGAGAAGTAATATCAATAATAAAGAAAAAAGGCGACAATGAAATAATGACAGATAAAGAAGTAAGAAAAGCATTTGTAGAAGAAATGAGTGATATATTAATGTATTATAATGATACATTATTAAGATATGGAATAACAGCAAATGAAATATCTACAGCATATTTACAAAAACATAATAAAAATATGAAAAGAAATTATAAAGAAGAATGGCAACATAAATGCGAAGAAAAAAACAAAAAGGAAGAATGATAAATAATGGCAAATGCACAAAAATATATAAGGATAAGAGATAAAGAAATATTAGTCAAAGTAAGAAATTACAAAAATACAAATAAAGTAGCAATGTATTTTAAAGGAAATATTTTAAATATCAGTAAACCAGCAAATTTAAATACTAGTGAAATAATAAAACTAATTAAAGAAAATGAAAATCAAATATATGATCAATATATAAAAATAATATCCACAGAAAATAAAAATATAAAACATTGGAAAAATGGAGAAAAAATATTATATAAAGGTGAAGAATATACAATAGTAAGAGAGCAAATACAAGAAGACTGGGTAAGAATAGTTATAGAAAAAGAAAAAAAACAAATAAAAGTAAAAATGCCAGTAGAATTAAAAAATGAAGATGAAGTAAAAGAAATTGTAGATAAAGCAATAAAAAAACTATTTCAAAATAATACAGGAGTAATAATACAAGAAAGACTGCCATATTGGAGTAAAAAGACAGGAATAGGGTATAAAACATTTAAAATAAGAGACGCAATAAGTAGGTTTGGAAGTTGCGTACCAAAGCAAGAAGCATTACATTTTAGTTCGAGGTTAGTTATGTTGCCACAAGACAAAATAGATGCAATTATAGTACATGAACTTTGTCATATGATACATAAAAATCATAGTAAAGAATTTTATAATTTAGTAAAACAATATATACCAAATTATGATGAAATAGACAAATGGTTAAAAGAAAACGGAAAATTAATATTAATTTAAAAATTAAGAAAGGAAAAAGTAAAATGAATAAAAAGAAAATAGGGATAATATTTGGAGGATGTAGTCCAGAATATGACGTATCATTAGAGTCAGCATATAGTGTAATAACAAATATAAATAAAGAAAAATATGAAGTAATATTGATAGGAATAACAAAAGAGGGAGACTGGTATAAATATGAAGGAGAAGCCGAAAACGTAAAAGATAATTCATGGCAAGAAAAAGGAAAATGCACAAAAGTAATGATTTCAAGTAATAAAAGTGATAAAGGAATAATAGAATTAGAAAGTGGAGATGTAACAAAACTGGATGCAATATTTCCAGTATTACATGGAAGAGATGGAGAAGATGGGGCAGTACAAGGATTAATACAATTGTCAGGAATACCACTAATAGGATGTGATATACTTTCATCTAGTTTGTGCATGGACAAGTATTTATCACATAAATTAGTAGAAAATTATGGAATAAAAGTAGCAAAAAATATAGTAATAAATACAAAAACAAGTAAAGAAGAAATCAATAAAAAGACACAAGAATTAAAATATCCTTTATTTGTAAAACCAATGAGAGCAGGATCATCATTTGGAATTACAAAAATAGAAAGTGAAAAAGAGATAGAAAAAGCGGTACAAGTGGCATTTAAATATGATACAGAAATAATAATAGAAGAAAATATTGAAGGAATAGAAATAGGATGTGCAATACTAGGTAATGAAGAATTAATAATAGGCGAAGTAGATGAAATAGAATTAAGTGAGGGATTTTTCAATTATGAAGAAAAATACACACTAAAAACTTCAAAAATTTATGTACCAGCAAGAATAGAAGAAAATATATCTAAAAAAGCAAAAGAAATAGCAAAACAAATATACAGGATTTTAAAATGCAAAGATTTTGCAAGAGTAGACATGTTTTTAACAAAACAAGGAGAAATATATTTTAATGAAATAAATACAATACCAGGATTTACATCACACAGTAGATATCCTAGTATGATGAAACAAATAGGAATAAATTTTAATGAATTAATAGAAAAATTAATAAGTCTAGAAATATAATAATATTTATAAATTAAAGGAGAAAAATTAAATGCAAGTAAAAAATAAGATGAGTATAGATAAATTTAGATTAATTGCAGCAATATTAATTATAGCTATACATATATATCCATTAGCTTCAATAAATGAAACTCTTGATTTTATATTTACACATGTAATATGTAGAATAGGAGTACCAATATTTTTAATGATAACAGGATTTTTTGTATTACCAGGAGCAATACAAGATAGAAAAAAGCTTATAACATATACAAAAAAGATAATAAGAGTATATATAATAAGTATGATAATATATTTCCCAGTAAACATATATGCAGGGAAATTAAAGGGAATTGGATTTATAGGAATATTAAAAGAAATATTTATAAATGGAACATTTTATCATCTGTGGTATTTTCCAGCATTAATACTTGGAATATGGATTACATATTATTTAATAAAAAATATAAAAGAAAAAAAAGTAAGAATAATAGTGATTATTTTATATATAATAGGGTTATTTGGAGATAGTTATTATGGACTTACTGAAAAATTAGCAATAACAAAAAATATATATAATGTAATATTCAATATATTTGAATATACAAGAAATGGACTATTTTATGTTCCAGTATTTATATATTTGGGATATATGATAAAATGTGGAAATTTAAAAATAAATAGAAAACAAAATATTATATACATAATAATAGCAATGATTTTAATGATAATAGAAGGACTAATATTACATCATTTTAAATTACAAAAACATGATAGTATGTATATAATGCTAATTCCATTAATGATATTATTATTTAATTTAATAATAAAAAATAAGGGAGAGAACAATAAAAAGATTAGAAATATATCAACAACAATATATATAATGCATCCAATTTTTATAATTTTAATAAGAGGAGTAGCAAAAGTAATACATTTACAAAACATAATGATAGAAAATAGTTTAATAAATTACATATTAGTAGTAATAGCTACAATAATATTTAGTATATGTTTTGAAAAAGTAAAAGAGAAAGTAAGTGAAAAATATGGAAGAAGACATTAAACAAGACAGGGCATGGATAGAAATCAATCTAGAAAATTTAGAAAATAATATAAATGAAATAAAAAAAATAATTAATGGGAAATGTAAAATAATGGCAGTAGTAAAAGCAAATGCATATGGGCATGGAATGATAAATATAGCCACAAAATTAAATGAAATAGGAATTCGAGATTTTGCAGTAGCAACATTATCAGAAGCAATAGAATTAAGAAAAAACAATATAGAAGGAAATATATTAATATTAGGATATACAGATTTTAAAGATATAGAATATGTTATAAAATATGATTTAATGCAAACGATTGTAGATTATGAATATGCAAAAGGAATAAATCAGATAGAATTAGAAAGTAAAATAAAAGTACATATAAAGGTAAATACAGGAATGAATCGTATAGGAACAAGTTATAGTGATATAGATAAAATAACAGAAATATATAATATGAAAAATTTAAAAGTTTTAGGAATATTTAGTCATTTTTGTGTTGCAGATAGAACAAAAAAAGAAGATATACAATTTACTAAAAAACAAATAGATAATTTTTTAAATTGTATAAATCAAATAAAAGAGAGAGGATATAGCACAGGAAAAATACATATACAAAGTAGTTATGGAATATTAAATTATCCAGATATAGAATGTGATTATGTACGTCCAGGAATAATTATGTATGGAAATTATAGTTCAAAAGGGGATAAAACTAAAATAATTCCAAACATAAGACCAGTTTTATCTTTAAAGGCAAGAATAACAACAATAAAAGAAATAGAAAAAGGAGAATCTGTAAGTTATGGTAGAACGTATATAGCAAAAGGAACAAAGAAGATAGCTACAGTATGTATAGGTTATGCTGATGGATATCCTAGAAATTTATCAAATAAAAATATTAAGGTTTTAGTAAATGATGAATATGCAGAGATAATAGGCAGAATATGTATGGACCAATTAGTTATAGATGTTTCTAATATAAATAATATAAAACAAGGAGATATAGTTACACTAATAGGAGAAGAAACAGAGATTTCAGCAGAAGAGATTTCCAATAAAGCAGATACTATTACTAATGAGTTATTATGTAGGTTAGGAGATAGACTGGAAAGAATTAATATAAAGCAGACAGCTTTCAAATAATGTGAATGGATATATTTTTTCATATAAAAAAGTTTTATAATGTGAAAGAAAATAAACAAAAACTGAAAAAATATTGATATTATCATAAATGTATGTTACTATTCATATTATACTATAAAAGCACAACTTTCAAGGAGGGCAAAAAATGACAAAACAAGAAAGAGAAGATCGTTACAAAAGAATTGTAGAGCATTTCAACAATAACAATTCTACTGTACGGAGGACAGCAAAAGCGTGCGATGTATCCAAGTCAACTGTACACCTTGTTTTGACGAAAAGAAAGCCTAATCCTACTTCGACAGAAATTCTGGAAAGGAACAAGAAGGAGAGACACCTAAGAGGAGGACAAGCAACAAAAAGAAAGTATAAGGGGGGGTAATTCCCCTCTATTTTAATTCATATAAATACAATAAAGAACTTAAAAAATTTATATACTAAAAAGCAATTTTATGATAAAATAAAAAACAAGAATAAGAGTTTCTAAAAAACAAAACTACATAAAAAAGCAAAAAAGGAGGAAATGTTAGAAAATAAAGCTAACATAAAAAATGAAAATGCAAGAAGAAATACCCCAATTTTTATATAAAAAATTAGAAAAACAATATGAAGAGAATATAGTAAAAAAAATAATAGAAGGATACGAAAAACAAAAACCATTAACGATAAGAATAAACACAATAAAGACAAATATAGAAGTAGTAAAAGAAAAATTAGAGAAAAGTAAAATACAATATAAAAAAGTAAAATGGAATGAGCAAGCATTAATAATAGAAAATGCAGGCAAAAATATAATAAAAGAATTAGAAATATATGAAAAAGGAGAAATATATTTACAAAGTTTATCATCAATGATACCACCAATAATATTAAAGCCAAAAGAAGGAGAAAATATATTAGATATGGCAGCAGCACCAGGAGGAAAAACAACGCAAATAGCAGCAATAACTAATAATAAAGCAATGATAACAGCATGTGAAAAAAATAAGATAAGAGCAGAAAGATTAAAATACAATTTACAAAAACAAGGTGTAAAATGTGCAAATATAATGGTAGAAGATGCAAGAAAGCTAAACGAGTTTTTCTCATTTGATAAAATCTTATTAGATGCGCCATGTAGTGGAAGTGGAACAGACAATATAAAGGACGAGAAATTTACAGAAGAGCTAATAAAAAGAAGTCAAAAAACACAAGAAGAAATGTTAACAAAAGCATTACAAATATTAAAATCAGGAAAAGAAATGATATACTCAACATGTTCTATATTAAAACAAGAAAATGAAGAAATAATACAAAAAGTACTATCAAAAATAAAAGCAGAAATAGTACCAATAGATGAAAAATATTTAATAGATATACCATTATTGCCAGTAGATATAAAAGGAACAATATGTGTATGTCCAACAGAATTATATGAAGGATTCTACTTAGCTAAAATAATAAAAAAATAAAAAAACAAATATATTATGAAAGGAGAAAAAATGAAAAAAGAAAAGTTTGATATAAAAGGAATGACTTGTAGCAGTTGTTCAGCACATGTAGAAAAGGCAGTAAAAAAATTAGAAGGAATACAAAAGGTAAATGTAAATCTACTATCAAACAATATGACAGTAGAATATAATGAAAAAGTGTTAAATGATGAAAAAATAATAAATGCAGTAACAAATGAAGGATATGGAGCAAGTTTATGTGCAACAGAAAAAGAAGAAACAAGAAAAGTACAAGAAATAGAAGAAGGCAAAGACGAAATAAAATCAATGAAAAAAAGATTAATAATATCAGTATGTTTCCTAATACCATTAATGTATATAGCTATGTATCATATGATAAGTGACTGGTTAAAAATACCAATTCCACATATAGTACAAACGATATTTCATGGAAGTGAAAATGCAATAACATTCGGATTTACACAATTATTATTGCTGTTGCCAATAGTATATGTTAATAGAAACTATTTCATAGTGGGATTTAAAAGACTATTTAAAGGAAGTCCTAATATGGACTCACTGATAGCAATAGGAAGTGCAGCAGCAATAGTATATGGGATAGTTGCCATATATATGATAGGATATGGTTTAGGACATAATCAAATAGAAATTGTAAAAAAATATACAATGGATATATACTTTGAATCAGCAGGAACAATATTAACATTGATAACAGTAGGAAAATATTTGGAAGCAAAATCAAAAGGAAAAACAAGTGATGCAATAAAAAAACTAATAAATTTAGCACCAAAAACAGCAATAGTAATAAGAGAAGAAAATGAAATAGAAGTTAATTTTGAAGAAATAGTTATAGGTGACATTATAGTAATAAAACCAGGTGGTGGAATACCAGTAGATGGAGTAATAATAGAAGGAAGTTCGACAATAGACCAATCAAGTATAACAGGAGAAAGTGTACCAGTAGAAAAAAAAGTAGGAGATAGCGTAGTTTCAGGGACTATCAATAAAAATGGTTATTTTAAGATGAAGGCAACAAAAGTTGGAAATGATACAACATTATCACAAATAATAAAATTAGTAGAAGAAGCAAGTAATTCAAAAGCACCCATATCAAAATTAGCGGATAAAGTAAGTGGAATATTTGTACCTTGTGTAATAACAATAGCAATTTTAGCAACAGCATTTTGGTTATTACAAGGTCAAACAATAGAATTTGCATTAAGTATAGGAATAGCAGTTTTAGTAATATCATGTCCTTGTGCATTAGGACTTGCAACTCCAGTAGCAATAATGGTAGGAACAGGAAAAGGAGCACAAAATGGAATACTAATAAAATCGGCAGAAAGTTTAGAAATATTACACTCAGTGGACACAATAGTTTTAGACAAAACTGGAACAATTACAGAAGGAAAACCAAAAGTTACTAATATAATTACAGATATCAATGAAAAAGAATTATTAAAAATTGCGGGAAGTTTAGAAAAGAATTCAGAGCATCCTTTAGCAGAAGCAATAATCGAAAAAGCTAAAGAAGAAAATATCGATTTAATAAAAGTATCAGAATTTGAAGCAGTTTTAGGAAGAGGAATAATAGGAAAAATAGATGGCAGAAAATATTATGGTGGAAATCTTAAATTGATGGAAGAATATAACATTAATGTGAATCATGCAAAAAAACAAGCAGAAGAGTTTTCAAAACAAGGAAAAACAGTATTATATTTTGCAAATGAAGAATCAATTATAGGAACAATTGCAGTAGCAGATACATTGAAATTAACAAGTAAACAAGCAATAAAAGAATTAAAAAGAAAGAATAAACAAATAGTAATGCTAACAGGAGATAACAAAATAGTGGCAGGAACAATAGGAAAAGAGATAGGAATAACTGAGATAGTTTCAGAAGTGCTACCACAAGATAAAGAAAAAGAAGTATATAAACTACAAAAAGAAGGAAAAAAAGTAGCATTTGTAGGAGATGGCATAAATGATAGTCCAGCTTTAGTAAGAGCAGATGTAGGATTAGCAATAGGTTCTGGAACAGATATAGCAATAGAGTCAGCAGATATAGTTTTAATGAAAAATGACCTATTTGATGTGGTTACTGCAATTAATTTAAGTAAAGCAGTAATAAAAAATATAAAAATGAATTTGTTTTGGGCATTTTTCTATAATGCAATAGGAATACCAGTTGCAGCAGGAGTTTTTTATTTAGGATTAGGGTTAAAGCTAAATCCAATGATAGGTGCAGCAGCAATGAGCTTAAGTTCTGTGTGTGTTGTAACAAATGCATTAAGATTAAAAAGATTTAAACCAACAAAGTATGAAGTAATGAATCTGCAAGATATTCAAACAAGTATAGAGACTTCAAAAAATTTAAAGGAGGAAAATAAAATGAATAAAAAAATTATAATAATTGAAGGTATGCAATGTAATCATTGCAAAATGAGTGTGGAAAAAGCACTAAGTTCTATAGAAGGAATAATAACAGTAGAAGTAAGCCTAGAAAATAAAACAGCAATAGTAGAAGCAACAAGAGAAATAGAGAATAGCAGAATTAATGAGGTAATAGAAGAAGCGGGATTTACTGTAAAAGAAATAAAATAGTAAATAAACTTACAAGAAATCTAATTTATAAAAATAGAAAGTTAATCACATGAAATTAATATATATGAAAAGGAAGAAAAAATGGAAAATCAATTTTCAAGGACAGAGCTATTAATAGGAAAAACAGGAATAGAAAGGTTGCAAAATGCAAAAGTTGCAATATTTGGAATAGGTGGAGTAGGTTCATATGTTGTAGAAGCATTAGTAAGAGCAGGAATAGAAAAATTTATATTAGTAGATAAAGATAAAGTAGATTTAACAAACTTAAATAGACAAATAATAGCAACTAGGAGAACAATAGGAATGGCAAAAGTAGAAGCCTGTAAAGAAAGAATATTAGAAATAAATCCAGAAGCAAAAGTAGAAATATATCAGGAGTTTTTTATGCCAGATAGTAAAGGTATATTAGATAATACTATTAATTATGTAGTAGACTGTGTAGATACAGTAACTGCTAAAATAGAATTAGTAATACGAGCAAATAAATTAAATATTCCAGTAATATCATGTATGGGAACTGGTAATAAATTGGATGCAACTAAATTTGAAGTTACAGATATTTATAAAACCAGTGTGTGCCCATTAGCCAAAGTAATGCGAAAAGAATTAAAAGAAAGAGGAATCAAAAATCTTAAAGTTGTATATTCAAAAGAAACGCCTATCAGTAAATCTGATATTGAAGAAAATGAAAGAAAACGAGCACCAGGTAGTATTTCTTTTGTTCCATCAGTAGCAGGATTAATTATAGCAGGGGAAGTAATAAAAGATATAATTTTTGAAAAATAAATGATAAAGGAGATGCAAAAAAAGCATCTCTTTAAACATATTTACATATATAACAAAGTTAGTTTGACTTTTTGATTCTTGAATTTTATAAAGAACAATTAAGATTTTTCCGATTTTATAAAAGAAATATATTCAACATATATCTTATAGCTACAAGAAAGCAAAACAGATTTTAATAAGTACAAATTATCACTACTAGAATTTTTGTCTATGAAATCTTTTCTCGTAAACGTACAAAGTAAAGCCTGTTCAAAAAGTTTACAAAATTTATCATAAGCAATTTGAATAGTAGAATCCATTAAAGCAATATCAATTAATTTTTTTATATCTTGCATACTATATACTTGTTTCAAAACGCAGATTACAAATAATTTAGCAATTTGATTTCTAGAATATTGTTTTTTTATAGGAGCTTCGATTAAATTATTTTTCACATAATTATTTATCATAGTTTTTGTAAGAAGCTCATCACTATCCTCTTTTTTAATATCATTTTTAAAAAATATATATGGAGATAAGAAAGAGTTAATTAAATTAACAACTTGATCCAAATATAAATCTATAGTTGGAAGTTCATTCCATCTAGGAATATGAAAGCTTTCAACCGAAAAAGTATTTTTATTATTCATAGAAAAATCTCCTCTATTTATATGTTTATAAGGTTTTGTATAAACATAATTTCATTATTATAAATATATAATAACATTTTTAGAATATTTAGTCAACAACTTGACAAGGTATAAAACAAATGATAATCTAGTATAATAAACTAGATAAGGAGGTTTAATATGAAAGGTATTAAAGTAGGAAAGAAAGAATCCAAATATCCAATAATTCAAGGAGGAATGGGAGTAGGAGTATCTATGCATAGACTAGCAGGAAATGTAAGCAAAGAAGGAGGAATAGGAATAATTTCTACAGCAGATATAGGATATCAAGAAGAAGATTTTAACCAAAATCCATTAAAAGCAAATTTAAGAGCAATAGGTAAAGAAATAAAAAAAGCAAGAGAAATAGCAGGAGAGAAGAATATATTAGGTGTAAATATTATGGTAGCACTAAATAACTACAAAGAAATAGTAAAAGAATGTGTAAAAAATAAAATTGATTTAATAATTTCTGGTGCAGGAATTCCAAAAGAATTACCAGAATATGTAGAAGGTTCAAATACAAAAATAGCACCAATAGTATCATCACTTAGATGCTGCAAATTAATAGTCAAACACTGGATAAAAAAGTACAATTATGTGCCAGATATGATTGTAATAGAAGGACCAGAAGCAGGTGGACATTTAGGTTTTAAAGAAGAAGAATTAAATGACAATGAAAAGCCTAAATTAGAAAATATAACAACAGAGATAGTAGAATATGTAAATGAAGTAGAAGAAGAATATGATAAAGAGATACCAGTTATTGCAGCAGGAGGAATTTGGGATAATAAAGATATAAAAAAATATTTGAGCTTAGGAGCAAGTGGAGTACAAATGGCAACAAGATTTGTTGCAACATATGAATGTGATGCATCAGATAATTTCAAGCAAGCATATATAAATGCAAAAAAAGAAGATGTAAAAATAATAAAAAGTCCAGTAGGAATGCCAGGAAGGGCAATTTACAATAATTTCATAAAACAAACAGAAAAGGTAAAATGTAAAATAGATAAATGTTATAATTGTATAAAAACTTGTAATGTAGTAAATACACCATATTGCATAACAAAAGCATTAGTTAATGCAGTCAAAGGAAATAATGATAATAGTTTGATTTTTTGTGGAAGTAATGTAGATAAAGTAAAAGAAATAGTATCTGTACACAATTTAATGAAAGAGCTTGTGACAGAATAAAATATATGGAAATTCATCTAAAGATTATGAAAGAGTAGATATGTACTTTTCGAAGAAATAAGGAAACTCATCTTCCTAGTTTCGATATGTATAAGTTATTTGTAACTTACTACATTCAAACAGCTGACTTACAGTACAATTGTGGATGAATTTCCTTAGAATATTATTTATAAAGTAAAGTAATTTTTCTATCATTAATTTCAATAAAACGTTCATCTTTCAGATGACGAAGTTCTCTAAACATAGCAGAACGATTAATAGCGAGAAAATCAGCTAAATCTCTAAAAGTAAAAGGTAAATAAAAATAATTCAAACGACTTTTTTTATGTTCTTGTTCAAAATATTCTAGTAATTTTTCTCTTATCTGCTTTTTTTCTAAAATTTTAATACGTTCGTTTTTTTCCTTAAATTTTATATTAATAATATCAAATAAATTTCTAAGAAAGATATTAAAATAACTATGTTTCAAATTTGAAGGATTAATAAGATTATCATAATCGATAACTAAAACTTGAGTATCTTGTTTAGCAATAATTTGATAATCTTCACTATTAGTAATAGAAATATTAGTACCGAAAATGTTATTTTCAAAAAGACTTTCCATAACAATTGTATTGCCATTATATTCAATATTTACAATTTGAGCATAACCATCCAAAACAATACAAAGAATATTTTCATTTTTTATAGTAGGCAAAATCTCTTGATTTTTATTGAATTTGTAGATGTGAACACCTAATAAATCATATAATTTAGTAATTTGAGACTTTGATAAATTATCAAAAGGACTACTCATATCAACCACCTCAAGAAAATTTTAACAGAAAAACAAAAAAGGTGCAAGTGCAACTTGTATAAAAAAATAATTATTTATAAAATTTAGTCAAATAAAAAGTTTGAACCTTTCAAATTTTAAAAACTAAAGAAATAAACATGTTGTAGAAAAAAAGGAGGAACAAGAGAAATGAAAATCGTAAAAAGGGATGGACACATAGTAGATTATGATGCAGACAAAATAAAAATAGCAATAGAAAAAGCAAATACAGAAGTGAGAGGAAGAGAAAAAGCTACAAAAGAAGAAGTTGAAGAAATAATAAAATATATAGAGGAGTTAAATAAAAAAAGAATTCTAGTAGAAGACATACAAGACATAATTGAAGAAAAACTAATGGAATTCGATAAATATCAATTAGCAAAAAAATATATAACATATAGATATACAAGAGAATTAGTAAGAAAAGCAAACACAACAGACCAAAGCATTAAAGAATTGATAGAAGGAGAGAATGAGTACTGGAACAATGAAAACTCAAATAAAAATGCAGAAGTAGTAACAACACAAAGAGATTATTTAGCAGGAATAACAAGTACAGACATAACAAGAAGATTTTTATTACCAGAAGAAATAGTAAAAGCACATGATGAAGGAATAATACATTTTCACGATGCAGACTATTTTGCACAAAACGCATTACACAATTGTGAATTAATAAACTTAGATGACATGCTACAAAATGGAACAATAATAAATGGAGTAATGATAGAAAAACCACATAGATTTATAACAGCAGCAACAATATCAACACAAATAATATTAGCAGTAACATCATCAAGTTATGGAGGAGCAACAATATCACTTTCACATTTAGCACCATTTGTAAGATACAGCTATGAAAAATACTATAAAAAATATAAAGAAAGAAATATGAGCGAAGAAGACTGCCAAAAGTTTGCAAAACAAGACACAAGAAAAGAAGTAGAAGATGGAGTACAAACATTCAATTATCAAGTAAACTCAATGACAAATACAAATGGACAAGCACCATTTTTATCAGTAAACATGTATTTAGGCGAAACAGAAGAATACAAAGAAGAATTAGCAATGATAATAGAAGAATTTTTAAACCAAAGAATATTAGGATTTAAAAACGAAAAAGGAGTATATACAACGCCAGCATTTCCAAAACTATTATACATACTTGAAGAAGATAATATACATGAAGACAGTAAATATTGGTACTTAACAGAATTAGCAGCAAAATGTACAGCAAAAAGAATGGTACCAGATTACATATCTGAAAAAGTAATGAAAGAATTAAAGAAAAACGAATATGGAGAAGGAGACTGTTATCCATGTATGGGATGTCGTTCATTCCTTACACCAGATAGATCAAATAGTTTAGGAAACATATCAAAAGCAAAAAATTATGTAGAAGGAAAAGGAAAATATTATGGTAGATTTAATCAAGGAGTAGTAACTATAAACTTACCAGATGTAGCACTTTCATCAGAACAAGATATTGAAAAGTTCTGGAAAATACTAGATGAGAGATTAGAACTATGTCATACAGCATTACAAATAAGACATAAAAGATTAAGTAACGCAACAAGTGATGTTGCACCAATATTGTGGCAACATGGAGCGTTAGCAAGATTAGAAAAAGGAGAATCAATACATGAATTATTACACCATGGATACTCTACAATTTCATTAGGATATGCAGGACTATATGAATGTGTAAAATATATGACAGGACATTCACATACAGACAATGGAGAAGGAAAAGAATTAGGATTAAAAATAATGAAATACTTAAATGATGCAGCAAAAAAATGGAAAGAAGAAGAAGATATAGACTATTCTGTATATGGAACACCAATAGAATCAACTACATATAAATTTGCAAGATGTTTAAAAGAAAGATTTGGAACTATAAAAGGAATAACAGATAGAGATTATATAACAAATTCATATCATGTACCAGTATTTGAAGAAATAGACGCATTTACAAAATTAGCAATAGAAAGCGATTTCCAAAAATTAAGTCCAGGAGGAGCAATATCATATATAGAAACACCAAATTTACAAAATAATTTACAAGCAATAATAGAAGTTATAAAATTCATTTATGATAATATAATGTATGCGGAACTTAATACAAAATCAGATTACTGTCAAAAATGTGGATTTGATGGAGAAATACTAATAGACGAGAATTTAGAATGGTATTGTCCAAATTGTGGAAATAGAGATCATAATACATTAAACGTTGCAAGACGTACTTGTGGATATATAGGAACTAATTTCTGGAATAAAGGAAGAACTCAAGAAATAAAAGAAAGAGTATTACATATAGATAATAAGGTGGCGGAATAACATGAGATACAATTTAATTAGAAAAATGGATATATCAAATGGACCAGGAGTAAGAGTATCAATATTTATGCAAGGTTGCAGTTTTCATTGCAAAAACTGCTTTAATCCAGAGACATGGAACTTTGAAGGAGGAAAAGAATTTAATAATAATATAATAGATGAAGTATTAGATTTGTGCAATAAAGAACACATAAATGGACTATCAATTTTAGGAGGAGAGCCAATGCATCCAAATAATATTGAAGCAACAACACAACTTGCAAAAAAATTTAAAGAAAAATATCCGAATAAAAATATATGGGCATGGTCTGGTTTTAGATTTGACGAAGAATTAAAAGATAAAGAAGTACTAAATTATATTGATGTACTTGTAGATGGAACTTATAAAGATGAATTGCATAATCCAACTTTAAAATGGAGGGGATCATCAAATCAAAGAGTTATAGATGTTCAAAAAAGTATTAAAAGTGGAGAAGTAACTTTGTTAAAATAAAATTGGGTCAGTAGGGACGTTCCTTGTGACACACATGATTCTTAATATCCTTGGGATACATAGGATACAAGGAAAAAACTTTTATAAAATGTGTGTCAGTGTGTCACAAGGAACGTCCCTACTGACCCAAAAATCAGGAGGTATTTAATGAATAAGATAGTGACAATAAGCAGAGAATTTGGAAGCGGAGGAAGAGAAATAGGGAAGAGATTAGCAGAAGAATTAGGATTTGCATATTATGACCGTGAAATAATAACAGAACTTTCAAAAGAAACGGGAATGACAGAAGAATATATAAGAAATATATCAGAAAAAGGAATATATACATATGCATTTCAATTTGCAAAGTCATTTGCTATGTATCCAAGTTTGCAAAGTAATCAAACAGAAATATTAGTAAAACAACAAAAGATATTAAAGGAAATATCAGAAAAGGGAAATTGTGTAATAGTAGGAAGAGGGGCAAATATAATATTAAGAGAAAAAAGTCCAATGAATATATTTGTATATGCAGATATGGAAGCAAAAATAAATCGTTGTAGAACAAAGAGAAAAGATGAAAAACTTACAGATAGCGAATTAAAAAAGAAAATTAAGCAAGTAGATAAAAATAGAAGAAACTATCATGAAATAATTTCAGATTTAGAATGGGGAGCTAAGGAAAATTATCATTTATGTATTAATACATCGAATATAGAAATAAAAGATATAATTCCTTCACTTTCAAATTATATAGAGAACTGGTTTAGGAGGAAATAAAAAAATGAAAATACAATTATCGGAGCATTTTACATATAAAAAATTAATAAAATTCACAATACCAACAATAATCATGATGATATTTACATCAATATATGGAGTAGTAGATGGAATATTTGTATCAAATTGTGTAGGTTCTGATGCATTTGCAGCGGTAAATTTAATAATGCCAATATTAATGATATTTGGAACGATAGGATTTATGATAGGGACAGGAGGAAGTGCATTAGTTTCAAAAACAATTGGAGAAGGAGATAAGAAAAAGGCAAATAAATATTTTTCAATGTTAATATATTTATTGGTAATAACAGGAATGGTATTAACAATAGTAGGTTTAGTATTTATAGAGCCAATGTCGAAATTATTAGGAGCAGATGAAAGTATGCTCAAAGACTGTATTACATATGGAAGAACTATAATCATATTTTTAGTGGTATTTGTTTTACAAAACTGTTTTCAAAGTTTTTTAATTGTTGCAGAGAAACCAACATTTGGATTAATAGTATCAATAGTTACTGGTGTAACAAATATGATTTTAGACTTTTTATTTATGTATGTATTTAGAATGGGAGTATTTGGAGCGGCACTTGCAACAGGGATAAGTCAACTAATAGGAGGAGTTATTCCATTAGTATATTTTATTTGTAATAAAAATGGTACTTTAAAATTAGTAAAGGCGAAATTTGAGTGGAAAGCGATTTTTCAATCTTGTGTAAATGGTTCATCAGAAATGTTAACAAACTTATCTATGTCATTAGTTAATATGCTATATAATATGCAACTTATGAAATATGCAGGAGCAGATGGAGTTGTAGCATATGGAATTATAATGTATGTAGGATTTATATTTGCTGGAACATACTTAGGATATTCAATAGGAACAGCGCCTATTATTGGATATCATTATGGTGCAGGAAATACTGAAGAATTAAAAAATTTATTAAAGAAGAGCTTAAAATTGATTGCAATAACATCTTTAGTAATGACAGGATTAGCAGAAATACTGTCGAGAGTGCTTGCTTCCATTTTTGTAAGTTATAATGTAGAATTGCTTAACATGACAACAAAAGCTATAAGGCTATTCTCTATTTCGTTTATAATTAGTGGATTTAATATGTTTGCATCATCATTCTTTACAGCATTAAATAATGGAGTAGTTTCAGCTGCTATATCATTTTTGAGAACTCTAGTATTTCAAGTAGTTATGATATTTATACTTCCAGCAATATTAGGACTTGATGGTATTTGGCTTGCAGTTGTTTTTGCAGAGATTTTATCTTTAATTGTAAGTAGTATATTTTTAATTAAAAATAGAAAAAAATATCAATATGCTTGATAAGTTTATTATGTACATAAATATAGATTTTATATTTTAACAAAAAGAACTACATTTTGTAGTTCTTATTTTAAAACAACTATTTAGATTTTTTTCTAAATAGATATTGACAAAAACAAAAAAAGCGAATATAATCTATTTAGAAATATTTCTAAATACCAAAAAGGAGGAATGATAGCATTGGGAATGTCAGAAACCTTAAAAGCAATATCAGACCCAGTAAGAAGAGATATACTTGACATGCTGAAAGAAGAAAAAAAGTCAGCAGGAGAGATATCTGAAAAATTTAAACTTACAGGAGCAACTGTATCATATCATTTATCACAATTGAAGAAAGCAAATTTAATTACAGAAACTAAATTTAAGAATTTTATTTATTATGAATTAAATGTGTCTGTATTTGAAGATGTATTAGTATGGATATATAAATTAGGAGGAAATAAATAGAGATGAATAATAATAAAAAAACATTAATTTTAACAGTAAGTGTATGCTTATTACCAATAATATTAGGAATAGTGTTATATAATAAATTGCCAGAACAAATGCCAATACACTTTACAATGGGTGACAAAATTGATAATTATGCACCAAAAAATATTGCATTATTTGGCATACCAATTATAATGTCAATAGTGCAAGCGATATGTATTATATTTACAAACAAAAGAAATAAATTAAGTAATGATGAAAAACCAAGGATTTTAAAAATAATGGAATGGTTTATTCCAATTATTACAGTATTAATGTATATAATTATGATAGAAGTACCACTAGGAAGTACAGTTTATGTAGGCAAAAGTGTATGTTTAATTATAGGAATATCACTTATTGTAATAGGAAATTATATTCCAAAAATGAGTTATGAAGTTGGAAAAAGTATTTGCCATCCAGCTCCTAAAAGTGAAAAATCATTTAGAAAAATGACTAAGGCAATGGGATATTTTTCTATTTTGATAGGAATAATTTCTCTATTATTGATAATATGGATATAGAAAAATGGATATACATGGATACAAGATAGCAATAGTAATTATTAGAAAGACAAATAAAAATAAAAAAGAAATACAAAAGCATACAGGAATATACTTAAAATGAAAAAAGTACTGTTTTACTAATAGGCGCATTTCTGCGCCTATTAGTAAAAAGAAAAATCAAAAATAGATATAAAAAATAGAAAATGTAATATATTAAAATTTTTATATAACAACAAAATCAGTAGGTAAAGAGATTTTTTGAGTAATTTTGTCTGAACGATAAGAAGAGATTTCAAAACGATTTTGTTTATCAAATTTAATCATAATAGTTTTAGTGTAATTATCTTTAGAAGGAGAACTTATTTCATTGATGACAATACTTGCACTATATTTTTTCAAAGTATCGAAAATATTCATAAATCCTATACCAGAACCACCATTATCTAAATGTGTAGAACAAGGATTTTTACCTAGAGATAATAAAGTGTCAATTTCAAATTCTATTCCAGAATCATATACATATAGACTATAACATTCATTAATGATGCCTAACTTTACTAATATGCTACGATTTATATTATTTGAATAGTTTATTGCAATTATAGAGTTTCTTATGAGGTCAGCAAGTAATATTTCAAGATTTTCTTTATCAACAATGTTGTTTATCATATGATGAATATTACCAGATATCTGCAATTCAAAATCAATTTTATCTTTTATGCATTCAGATTGCATAAATTTTATCATATCATCTAATTCTTCAATATTTGTTTTAGATAATTCAGGCATACTTGTTTGCACTAAATAAGTTTTGGAAATTGAATTAATTCTGTCTCTAATATCTAATTCAGATGCAGTTTCACTTTTCTGTAATAAATCGTTTAGTTTGAATTCTAAAGATTTTTGTTTGTGAGCTATTGAATGACTGGTTTTACTGAAGCTTAAATTTTCTTTTTCTAATTTTGCTATTTCTTCATTTTTCTGATTTATTGTTTTTCTTGCTTCTTCTAGTTCTTTTATTAGTAAGTTTTGTTTGTAATATATTTCAAATGATTTTTTTATCGTTATGAACATTACAATAGAAAAAAGTATGAATGCAAAAAAGAAAGATGTATTAATTAACAAATTAAAATTAGATAGAATAATAAATGCTAAGCATATTGTAGCACTAATATTCAAGATTAGTATTCTAAAATAACTATTCAAAAAGTTATTTTGTAAAAATACAAAACCATTTTTTAATTTTGGGATTTTTAAAATTAAATATAATAGTAATATATGTATACAAGATATGAAAAATAATTTAATATAATCATTTGGTAAATGAAATATAACGTTTGGTAAAAAATTTATTGTAAGTGAAATAAAAAATATTATATAATTAATACTAATAGAAATAATAGTAATTATAAATGAATTTTCAAAAGTGTTATTTGTAATTAATAAATATAATAAACTTAATAAAAGTGTAAGACAAAAAATACATATAAAAGAGTTAGAATTATATTTTATTATTCCAGATAATAATGATATTAGAAAAGTACTTATAAATGTAATAATGGTTTTTGAAATAGAAACATGTTTACTATTTGCTATTTTGATGTAAGTGTAATACGTACACATACTAATAAGATATATTTTTAATACATAAGGCAGAATTCCTATACACATATATTGTAAATTTTTAATAAAATCTAAATTATTCAAAACAATTTACCTCCATTAATAATTATAGTGTATAGTAAAAAGATAATCAATATAAGCTATTTTAAAAATAGCTATATTAATTATCTCATAATTAGATATGTTTGAAATTATCCAGCCCAGTAGCTAATCCAAGCCATTAATGCTTCCCACATAAAACTCACCTCCTTTTTCTATAACGATAAATAACTAATGTAAATAAAAAATACCATTTATTACATACAAACATATGGTATATAAAAATAGAAAAAAGTAGTGAAAAGTGGGGATGCAGAAAAAACAAAAAGAGACTTGTTTAAAAAGTCCCATAGTATTTCTTATGCAATAAATAATCTAGTATATAAATATACTAGATAAGTTTTTTAATTTTATCAACATAGAAATAAACAAATTCCATAGGAGTAGGCAAACCAGTTTCATAATTAATTCTAGCAGTATAATACATAGATAAATCTTCAATAGAAGAAACACGCCAAGCATGAATAATAGCATTTTGAATACCATTAGTAATAGTAGTACTAGATTTATGATGAATTTTAGTCAAATATTGCATGACACTAACATTACTGTTAGGAGAAGTAAGCAAATAGAAAATAGCATCGTGAATATATTTTCTACCCTTCAAATTTGGAGTAATGCCAATTAAATCCAACTCATGATAAATACAATTAGAAATTTTAGTTTCATTATCAACAATTTCATTTTTCAAAACAGATAAAGAATTTTTAGAAGAAGTATCACGTAAAATAAGGAGCTTATTTAAAACATGTTCACATGAATACGTTGGATGATTTTTATATAAAATTATATCAACACCATATCTATGAAGAATTTCATAAGTTCTTTGAGAATTAATATGAGTAGTAACAATAATTATGGGTCTATAATCTAAGTTGAGATTATTCAAGGTTTGCAAAAACTCTAGAGAATCTGTATTGCCAGAGTTACTGTTATTTAATTCTATATCCAAAACTATACCCTCTGGATGCTTTAACTGAACATAATTCAAAGCTTCAACATCAGAGTCAGTAATAGCAATTAATTCAAAATCATTTCTACTTTTCAAACATTTCAAAAAGTTATTACAATCATTAATATCATCTTCAATAATTAATATTTTCATAGGTTTTAATTCCATAAAATCACTCCTTACATTTTTATATCACAAATATACCATAAAATACTATAAAAAACCATGATTATACAAAAGGTTTATATGAAAAAATAAGTGTTTAATAAAAATAAATAAAAAAGTAGAAAGAGATGGTTATAAAATGGTAAAAAGTGAAGGAATATTAAAAGAGGAATCACAATTAGAAAAATTAGAGCAAATAGAAAGAGGAAGAAGAATTAAAGGAATCAGGGAAAATGAATTAAAAATGAAAAAGACGCAATTAGGAAAAGCAATAGGAGTTTCAGGTCAATTTTTAGGATTAGTAGAAGAAGGAAAAGGAAATTTAGCATATAAAAGTATAAAAAGACTAAAAGAAATAAGTGGATTTTCATCAGATTATATATTATATGGATTAGATGATAATATAATCAAGGAAACAAGAAAAATTTTAGGAAAGTATACAGATAAACAAATTATGGAAGCAATAGAGATAATAAAAGAAATAGCATTATTTATAAAAAGTGAAGATAAAACAAAAAAGGAAGATAATAAAAAATGAAAATTTTAAATTGTTATGAAAGTAACATATTGACTTTTGAAAGTTAATTTTGTAAAATATCCATATAATAAATATGGAGGAAGTTGTAATAATGTATATAGATTATTGTTTCTATTTAAATAAATTAATAGGAACGCAAAAGAAAAAAGAAGTTTTAATATTTATGCTATTTTGGTTATTAATGTTTGCAGTAGCAAGAGTATTACAAGCAATCTATATAAAAAAACATAAGGATGTAAACGATAGAGAAGAAAGATAGATATAAATAAGAAGATAAAACAACATTTTTGGACAATAAATTAAAAACTACTTGACAATAAATTATTAATGTAATAAACTAACAACACTATAAATAAGAGTAAGAGAAAAGGGAAAATGGAAACGCACATTATTTAAATAATAATGCTAACGAACAACACCAAAAGTGTTGTTTTTGTGTGCGTAAAAATGATATAAGGAGGAAGAAAAGTGGAAAGTGAAGAAAATATTTTAGGAAAAGAGAAAATTGGGAAATTAATAATGAAGTTTTCTATACCATGTGTAATATCATTATTAGTAAACTCACTATATAACATGGTAGATCAAATATTTATAGGATGGGGAGTAGGATACTTAGGAAATGGAGCAACAAATGTTGTATTCCCATTAACAATAATATGTTTAGCATTTTCATTAATGCTTGGAGATGGAACATCAGCATATTTAAGTTTAAAACTAGGAGAAAAGAGAAAGGAAGAGGCAAGTAAAGGAGTTGCAAATGGAATATTATTGTCAATAATAGTAGCAATAACATTTTGTGTAGTAACATTAGCATTTTTACCTCAATTATTAAAATTATTTGGATGTACAGAAGTATTAAAGGAATATGCTTTAAATTATGGATATATCATAGCAATAGGTCTACCATTTATGATGATAGGAACTACATTAAACTCTATAATAAGAGCAGATGGAAATCCAAAATATGCAATGACATCAATGATATTAGGAGCAGTATTAAATGTAATATTAGACCCAATATTTATATTTGTATTTAAAATGGGAGTACAAGGTGCAGCTATAGCAACTGTAATAAGTCAAATATTAACATTTATAATAAACATAATGTACATAAAAAAATTCAAAACAGTAGAATTAAATAAAGAAAGATATAAGCTAAAATTTGAAATAGCAAAAAAAGTATCAATATTAGGAATTAGTAGTTTTATTACACAAATGAGCTTTGTAGTAGTTCTAGCAGTAGAAAATAATTTATTAGCAAAATATGGAGTAAATTCAGAATATGGTTCAGAGATACCAATTACTGTATTAGGAATAGTAATGAAAATAAGTCAAATATTAAATAGTATGATAATAGGAGTTGCAGTAGGGGCACAACCAATATTTGGATACAACTATGGAGCAGAAAAATATGATAGAGTTAAAAAGGCATTGAAAGTAGTATTACAAACAAGTCTTATAATAAGTACAGTAGCATTTATTCTATTCCAAACAATACCAGATAAATTAATATTAATATTTGGTAGTGGTGACGAAAAGTATATTCAATTTGCATGTTTAACATTTAGAATGTATTTGATGTTATGCATTTGTAATGGAATACAAATACCATCAGGAATATTTTTTCAAGCAATTGGAAAGAGCATAAATAGTATCATATTATCATTATCAAGGCAAGTAATATTTTTAATACCAGCAATAGTAATACTTAGTAGTATATTTGGATTAAATGGTATATTATATGCAGGACCAGTGGCAGATGGAATGGCTTTCTTAATTGCAGTAATATTATTAACAATTGAGATAAAACATTTAAAAAGAAAGAATGGAACAAGTCAAGCATTAATAGATGATACAAGTACTGATAATCAATTAAATAAGCATATGGTAATAACTATATCAAGACAATATGGTTCTGGTGGAAGATATATTGGAAGATTAATTGCAGATAAATTAGGAATAAAATTTTATGATAAGGAATTCATTACAAAGGTAGCACAAGAGACAGGATTTTCAGAAGAATATATCGAGAATACTGAACAAAAAAGAGATATATTGTCAAGTCTAAATAATGGATATTATTTTGGTTTAAATAATGCAGATGAATTGTTTATAAAAGAAACGGAATTAATAAAAAGATTAGCAAGTGAAGAACCTTGTGTAATAATAGGAAGGTGTGCAGATTTTATATTGAAGGATAATATAAATGTGGTAAATGTATTTGTATATAGCAACATGGAAAATAAGATTAAAAGAGCTACAGAAATATATGGATTAGATAAACTTCAAGCTGAAAAACAAATAAAGCAAATAGATAAATTAAGGTCTAATCATTATAAACATTATACGGGAAGAGATTGGAACAATTCTTCAAATTATGATATTTGTATTAACAGTGACTCATTAGGTGTGGAGAAATCTGCTGAATTAATTTGTAATGTTGTTAAAGAAAAAGAAGTACTTTTAAAGTAGACTTTACATTGTCATATAAAAAAGTATAGAAATTTGTGAAATTTTGCTTCACTTTTCTATACCTTTTTTATTTAACAAAGTTATATTTTGCTAGTCTATGTAATAAAGATTTTAAAACTACTACATGCTATATTCTGGTGCAACGCCTGCAGGGTTCAGTGCTACTTGATATAAAGTGCTGCCCTCG
>CAOKXF010000013.1 GCA_948473335.1 uncultured Clostridium sp.
ATATATTACACAAAGAGAACAGATATAAAATATACAGTAGAATATTACTATGATGGAGTAAAAGATGAAAACGAAACAGAAGAAAATACAGCAACATTTAAAGAAGTAATAGATGTATATGAAGACAAAATAAAAGAAGGATATGTATTAGCAAAAGTAGAAGGAAAACCATTAACAATACAAGCAGAGGAAGAAAAGAATATAATCAAGATATATTACGCAAAAGAAACAACAGCAACAGTAAAATATATAGACAAAACAACAAATGAAATACTAGAAGAAAGAACAGAGAAAGGATATATAGGAAAAGAGTTTAAAACAGAAGCAAAAGATTTTGAAAACTATGTATTAGTAGAAGAGCCAGAAGAAAAAACAGTATTAATGAAAGAAGATGAAGTAATAGTAAAATATTATTATGTACATGTATCAAGTGGAGTAATAGAGAAACATATAGATATAGACACAGATGAAATCCTATACAATACAACACATGAAGGAAATGAAGGAGACGAATATAAAACAGAACCAAAAGAACTTAAAGGATATATTTTAGTAGAAGACAAATATCCAGAAAATGCAGAAGGAAAGATGGAAAGAGCAGTTATAACAGTAAATTACTATTACAAGAAAAAAGAAGAAGCAAAAGTAACCATAAAATACATAGACAAAGAAACAAATGAAGAAATAGAAGAAAAAGTAATAATAGAAGGATATAAAGAGGATGAATATAAGACAGAACAAAAAGAAATAGAAGGATATGAATTCATTGAAGCATTAGGAGAACAAGAAGGAATAATGACAGGAGAAAAAGAAGTGATTTATTATTATCAAAAAGTAAAAGAACCAGAAATACCAGGAGAAGGAGGTTCAGAAAACGAAGAGAAACCAACAGAACCACAAGATTCAACGACAATAGATAAAGTTATACCATCAGCAGGATTAACAAAAGAGCAAATAGCAATAATAGTAGTAACAATAATGGCAGCAATAACAGGAATAATAGTTACAATAGGAATAAAAGGTATAAAACTGGACAAAAAACATTAGAACTAAATAGCAACAAAATATGAAGAACTTGTATAAGATAAAATTCTTATATAAGTTCTTTGAGTGTTTATAGTGAAAATATCAAGAAATTACAAATTCTTACAAATTACAGCACTAAAACCATAGAAAGAAGTAAAAGTGGCTTTTGAATTTTTCAGGCGTATTCGCCAAAGTCAGAAGCTACAATTACAATAAGAAAGAACTTTGAAATAAAAAGAAATATATAGATTTCAAAGTTCTCAAGACATTATTTAACATCCATATTTTTACCAAAACGTTTAATTTTTTTAGTAGTAGTTTTTTCAAATTCTTCTTCACGAACAATAAAGCTCTTGATGTGTTTGTAATTTGGAAGTTTGCTATTAACAGTTTGAACAATATCAGAAACTATTTTTTTAATTTCTTCTTTAGTAGGAACACTGCCTTTTAATTGCTCAGTAATAGCTTCCATATTAGGGAATATTTGAGCATTAATATATGTTTCGTCATCATTATCTTTACGAATGCCTGAAACTAAAGATTCTGTTATTAAAGGATTATCATTTAAATAGTATTCAACCTCTTCTGGATAGATATTTTTACCATTTTTTGTAACAATAACACTTTTGCATCTACCAGTAATATATAAATATCCATCATCATCTATTTTGCCAAGATCGCCAGTATGAAACCAACCATCAACTAACACTTTTTCAGTATCTGCAACATTATTATAATAACCAAGCATAACATTAGGACCTTTTACAATAATTTCACCAACGCCTTCATCATTTGGAGAAAATATTTTATATTCAACATTAGGGATAGGTAGGCCACAAGAATTACTCTTTGAAAAATAATCAGTGTTACCAGCAACTAATGGTGAACATTCTGTTAGTCCATATCCTTGCAATGTTCGTAAACCTAACTCATCAAATTCTTCTATTATTACTGGATTCATTGCAGCTGCACCTACTATAAACACACGAAGTCTTCCACCTAATGAGTTTTTAACTTTAGACTTTACAATACCTTTTATGTAAAAAGGCAAGTTTTTAAAAGGATTTTCATTTTGCTTTTTATATTTATCTGGAACACCACTGTTGATACTTTTAATGATTTTTTTGTGCATATTTTCTAAAAGCAAAGGTACACAAAGAACGACAGAAGGATGGTATTCATTAATATTATTTGTAATATATCTTAAACCATCACAAAAAGCTATGCTGGCACCACTATATAATGGAAGTAAGAAACCAATAGTACATTCATATGTATGATGTATAGGTAGAATTGATAAAAATAAATCATTTCTTTTTACTTTTACTATTCCAAAAATAGATAATAGATTAGAGCAAATATTTCTTTGAGATAGACATACTCCTTTTGCATTTCCAGTAGTTCCAGAAGTAAATAAAAGAATTTTCATTTCGTCTGGATTTACTGAAATATTATCGAAATTATTGTCACCATTTTCTACAAGATTTTTTCCCTTTGTTAGGGAGTTATCAAAAGAAATAAAGTCTTTTCCATTGTCGAATCCTAAGAATAAGATATGTTCGTTTTTTAACAGATTTTTGTTTTTTAATATTTCACTTAAATTTTTGTCATCTCCTAATATTGCCATTGATTCTGAAACATTCATAAAATTAATAACGTCATTTGGATGTAATTCCTTATCTATAGGAACAACAATTCCCACAATTGATGATGCAAGATAAGAAATAGCCCATTTATAGCTATTTTTTCCAATAACACATATACGTTTGTTTAGTAAACCTTGTGATATAAGATATGTTCCAAGAGCTTGAACATCATTTTTTAGTTGCTCATAAGTTACAGTATATATTTCATTGTTTTCATTTTTTAATTTGAAAGCAGTTCTTGTTTTAAAAATTGTAGCTGAACGCTCTAATAGTTGCTTGAAATTATCTATTTCATCGGTTTTGTGGTATTTTTTCTTTAATTGTTCTGATACTGGTAATTCTGCCATATAAACCTCCTAATTTATTCTTATTATTAAATATCATTATATAGACTATTTTTTGAAAAGTCAATTAATTAATAATTTTTTTGTATGCTTAGAGGATATTTTTTTTCATAATTCTAGAAAGTTTCATTCTTGTTTTTTCATATTAAACAACATAGATTTTATGAAAGATTTATGTTGAAATAAAAAGTCAAATAATATATAATAATGAAAGACAAAAGCTAAATGTCTATATAATAGTGGTAGACAAAATCCAGTGTCTATGAATGAACAAAAGTTAAGAGGGAGGAAGAAAACAAATGGCAGCAGCAAAAAATAAGAGCATATTAATATTATTAGTATTTATATTATCAGGATTAGTAATAGGAGGATTAATAGGTGAATTGACAAAACATGTGGATTTTTTATGGTGGTTAAGCTATTCACAAGAATTTGGATTATCTACTCCATTAAATTTAGATTTAAGTATAGTAAAGATAACATTTGCATTATCATTTAGAATAAGTGTTGCAAGTATTCTTGGCATGTTGGCAGCTATATTTATATATAGAAAAGTATAGAAAAGTATTTAATTTGGTAATAGGCGCAGATATGCGCCTATTAGTAAATAAGTTATTTTAAAAAATATATAGTAATACATAAAAATTAAATTAATAATAAAAGGAATGATAATAAAATGGACCTAAAAGTAATATATGGAAAAGCTGGAACAGGAAAAAGTGAATATTGTTTCAAAGAAATAGCAGAATTGATAAAACAAAAAGAAAAGATAATAATAATTACACCAGAGCAATTTTCATTCACAGCAGAAAGAAAATTGATGAAAACGATAAAGACAAAAGCAGTAATAAATGCAGAAGTAGTTACATTTAAAAGAATGGCATATAGAGTAGTAAATGAAATAGGAGCAAACAAAAAAATAGGTCTCACGAATTGTGGGAGAGCAATGCTAATATATAGTATTTTAGAAAAACAAAGAAACAATTTAAAACTTTTAGGAAAAACAAAAGAAAATATAGAAATAGCAATGACAGCAATAAATGAATTCAAACAACATGCAATTACAAATGAACAATTAGCTATAGAAATGGAGCGAACAGAAGATAAATATTTAAAAACTAAATTACAAGATATGAATATTATATATGAAAGTTTTGAAAAACAAATAAAAGATAAATACATAGATGAAACAGATTTATTAACAATATTATCAGAGAATATAAAAGAAACAGAAATGTTTAAAGATGTAATATTTTATATAGATGAATTTGCAGGATTTACAGCACAAGAATATGAAATAATAAAAGAATTAGTAAAAATAGGAAAACAAGTAAATATAACAGCATGTACAGATAATTTATTCACAAGTGATAATCCAGAAAATGATATATTTTATTCAAATAAACAAACAATAGCTAAAATATTTAAAATAGCGAATGAATTAAAAGTTAAAGTAAAAGAAATTGAAATGGAGGAAACATATCGATTTAAAAACAAAGAGTTAAAATATTTAAGTGAGAATTTATATAAAAATAAATTCACAAAGCAAGAAGAAAATGTGGATAATATTCATTTGTTTTTAGCAAAAAATCAATATTCAGAAATAGAAAAAGTTGCGAAAGAAATAACAAGACTGGTAAGAGATGAAAAATATAAATATAAAGAGATATCAATAATAACAAAAAATTTAGAAACATATTCTGGTCTAGTAAGAGCAATATTTTCAGAATATGAAATACCAGTATTTATAGATGAAAAAAGGGAATTAAGTCAAAATATATTTATACAATATGTATTATCAATATTAGAAATATTTTCTAAAAATTGGAGCTATGAAGCTATATTCAATTATATAAAAACTGGTTTTTTAGATATAGATAGAGATGATATATACAAATTAGAAAATTACTGTATAAAATGGGGAATAAAGCAAAGTAAATGGAGAAAAGATTTTACACCTTATGGGGAAGAAAAACAAAAAGAAGAAATTACAAGGTTAAATGAAATAAGAAAAGAAATAATAGAACCACTAATACAATTAAAGGAAAATATAGACAAAGAGAAAACAGCTGAGAATGTTACAAAAAATTTATATGAGTTTTTAGAAAAGCAAAAGATACAAGAGAAAATGGAACAAAGGATAGTCATTTTAGAAGAAAAAGGTTTGATAGATTTAGCGAATGAGTATTCAAATAGTTATCAAATATTAATGAATGTACTTGACGAAATAGTACTAGTATTTGGAAAAGAAAAAATGGCATTAGATAATAAATATGCTCAAATATTAAAGGTTGGATTGCAAAATAGTGGTTTAGGAAAAATACCAGGAACACAAGATCAAGTAATATTAGGAGATGTAGACAGGTCAAGAAGTCATAAGGCAAGAGCAGTATTTATAATAGGAATTAATGATGGAGTATTTCCGAGTGTAAATAAAGATGAGGGATTTCTTAATGATGAGGATAGAGAAAATTTAAAAGAAAATGGTATAGAATTAGCTAAAGGAACATTAGAAAGGTTATATGAAGATAATTTTAACATATATAAGGCGTTTACTACAGCAGAAGAACAATTATATTTATCATATACATCAGCAGATTCAGAAGGAAAAGCACAAAGACCATCTGTTTTAATATACAAAATAAAGAAGTTATTTCCTAAGCTGTTTGAAGAAAGTGATGTAGTTAAGGAACAATATGAAATAACTAATGAAAGAAATACATATGAAGAATTATTACAAAATATAGCTAAAAAGAAGAATTGCGAAGAAGTAGAAAAGATATGGAAAGCAGTATATGAATATTACAATAGAAAAGAAAGTTGGAAATTACAACTACAAAACGATTTAAAAGGATTAGAATATACTAATATTCCAAACAAATTAGACGAAAATATAATAAAAAAAATATATGGAAATGTATTAAATACAAGTGTTTCTAAATTAGAACAGTATAGTAAATGCCCATTTTCATATTATTTAAAATATGAATTAAAATTAAAAGAAAAAGAAGAGTTAAAAGTACAAAATTTTGACACAGGCTCATTCATGCATGAAATAATAGACGAGTTTTTTAAAAAGGTTAATGAAGATAATATAGCATTAACTGATTTTATAGAAAATAATTCAAAAATACAAGAATTAGTAGAACCAATAGTTGAAGAGAATCTTAATTTTGGTAAACAGTATATGTTTAAAGCAACAGTAAAATACAAAATTCTTATCAAGAGATTAAAAAGAATAATATCTACAGCTTTAAAATATATTATAGAAAGCATAGTATATAGTGATTTTGAAATACAAGGAACAGAGATAGAGTTTGGAACTGGAAAAGAATATAATCCTATCATAATAGAACTAGAAGATGGAAGAAAGATAGAGTTAACAGGAAAAATCGATAGAATGGATATAGGACAAAATGAAGATGGAAAATATTTAAGAATAATTGATTATAAATCTTCTGCAAAGAATATAGACTTGAATGAAGTATATGTAGGAATACAATTGCAATTATTATCATATATAGATGCTGTATGTAAAGATGATATGTTACCAGCAGGAGCATTATATTTTAGCTTATTAGAGCAAATTGTGAAATCAGATAAAAAATTAAATGAAGAAGAGATTGAAGACCAAATAAGAAAGCAATTTAAAATGAAAGGCCTAATTTTAGCAGATGTAAAAGTTATCAAAATGCAAGATAAAAATTTAAAATCTGGCGCTTCTAAGATAATACCAGCTGGAGTTACAGCAAAAGGGTCAATAGATCAAAGATATACAAATGGTATAAATAAAGAAGAATTTAAAATATTGCAAAAATATATTTTTAAGACCATAAAAGAGATATCAAAAGAAATACTAAAAGGAAACATAGATTTGAAACCATATAACAATAAGGGAAAAACACCATGTGATTATTGCAGTTATAAATCAGTATGTGGATTTGATACGAAAAATAATTCGTTTAAATATGTTGCAAATAAAAGTAATGATGATGTTGTCAAAAATATGGAAGAAAAATGTAAATTATAATATAGTAATAATATAGTACAACTATAGTGAATGACTATCTAGCAATATAAAAAATAACAATATGAAGCGGAGGTAATATGAAGGATTTATCTAATAAAAATGTAATACATGTAAAAAATGGGAAAATAGAATATTTACAATTTAGAAAATTATTAGAATATAAAGATGTTTTACAGCATGCTTATATATTGGGAATAGATAAAACATATAGGACATCAAGAATAAATGAAGAAATATCTCAAGAAGAAAAAAATGATAGTATAAAAAATTATGAGGACTTTTGTACAAAAGTAGGGATGAACTACACAAATTTAATAACTACATTTCAAGCACATACAGATAATGTAATGACTGTTAATGAAAATGAACAATTTAACTTAGAAAAGTATCCAGTAGATGGAATATGTACAAATGTGAAAAATAACATTTTAGCAACAGTTAATGCAGACTGTATATTACTAATATTTTTTGACCCTATAAAAAAAGTAATTGCAAATACTCATTCGGGTTGGAGAGGAACTTTACAAAGAATATCAGTGAAGACAGTTGATAAAATGATAAACGAATATGGATGTAATGCAAATGATATAATTTGTTGTATTTGCCCAAGTATACGAAAGTGTCATTTTGAAGTTGAACAAGATGTGAAAGATAAATTTGTTGAAGAATTTAAAGATATATCAAATCTAGAAGATATGATAGAAGAAACTGTCTTAAATAAAAAGTGGAATATAGATACAGTTTATATTAATAAAATCTTACTTGAAAAAGAAGGACTTAAAAGAGAGAATATTATTGATTCTGGTATTTGTAGCGTGTGCAATTGTGATATTATTCATTCGTATAGAATAGAAGGAAAAGGTAATGGTTTAAATACAGCTATTATTGAATTAATATAATGCAAAGATTGTAAGTATGAAATAGAACCATAAAAAATTAAGAATACTGAAAATATGTAAAAAGCAACTTTATGAAAGTTGCTTTTTACATGAATAAAAAAATTAATATTTTTTTAAAGAATATTTTCTAATTGTTTCAAATCAGTAATAATAGAATAATTATCAATAATAATATCAGATTTATCACGAGTACCATCGAAATCGAAAAGTATAGCCTCCATACCAGCATTTTTAGCACCTAAAATATCATAAAATTTAGAATCACCAATCATAATACATTCACTAGGAGAACAATGCAATTTATTCATAACATTTTGAAATGCATTTTTAAAAGGTTTAGAACCATAATAGTCTGAAGCAAAAACATCTTTGAAGTATTTTAGAAGTCCAATATTTTTTAGCCTTGCAATTTGAGCATCTCTAAACCAATTTGTAAGTACATACAAGTTATATTTAGTACTTAGATATTTTAAAGTACTTTCTTGTATAAAAGGATATCCAATCCAGTAGTTAGCAATATATTTATTAATTTCATCAATTAAAGATATTGAATAATTTTTATTTAAAGTATTATTTATGAAATCTAACATATTTTGCTTAGAATAAACATTATCATTTTCAGTAAGCGTGAAACTATAATCATCTATTGCATTATAAATATTGATATAATCTTTTTCATCATAACCTAAATTTGAAAGAGCATCTTTATAGTAAAGAGCATCGTCATCAAGGTTTTTAATCAAAGTATTATCTAAATCAAACAAAATATTTTTAATAGCCATATAATTCTCCATATAATATTCTCCTTATAATACACAATTTTCATTTAAAACAATTTTTTTATTTTGATTAGTATCAATAGTAGCAGTTGTACCAATTGGAATAACAATTTTTTTATCGATATGTCCAAAATTATTAGATTTAATAATTGGAAAGCTAATATTATTTTCTAAAGTGTCAATAACAATTTTTTCTAAGCTAATATTAGAAGGATGTTCATAATTTCCAATCCAAAGCCCAGAAATTACATCAAAAACACCGTTTTGTTTCATATAATATAAACATGAACTAACTCTAGTAGGGTCAGATTCATATCCAAGTTCCTCAATAAATAATATTTTATCTTTAAAATCAAGACAATATTTGCCACAAACCATTTGAGTAGTAAGACTTAAGTTACCACCAATTAATTTTCCAGTAGCTTTTCCAGCATGTAATGTAAGATATTTTTCATCGTTATTTCCTAAATCAATATTTTGCTCAATGAACCTTTTTACAACTTCTTTAAAGGAATAGTCGGTTTCCCAACTAGTTAACGATTTAAAAGTTGGACCATTGAAAGTTATTAATCCAGTTTTGGAAGTAATAGCATTAGTTAAAGAAGTAGAATCACTAAAACCACAAAGTATTTTTGGATTATTGGCAATTAAATCATAATCTAAATAGTCAAATACAGAGTTGGAATTACATCCTCCTTTAACGCAAAAAATTGCATTGACTGAATTATCAGCAAACATATCGTTTATATCTCCTGACTTTTCTAATACATTTGCGCTATATCCTAATAAATTGGAATATACGTGTTTTCCTAATTTTACTTTATATCCTAAGTTTTCAAAAAGTTCTGTGGATTTATTTATGTATTTTTTATCGTCTTCTTGAATTGGATTAGACGGTGCAATAACTCCTATTGTATCACCTTTTTTTAACTTTTTTGGTATTATCATAAATATTACATCTCCTATTTCTATTTAGACTATAATACCATAAAATTTCTTTGATTAAAATAAAAAATCGAAAAAATTTTGGGTCAGTAGGGACGTTCCTTGTGACACACATATCTCTTAATATCATGTGGCACATGAGTTATGAGGGAAAATCTAAGTTAATGTTATGAAGTGTGTTAGTGTGTCACAAGGAACGTCCCTACTGACCCAAATTTATATCAACACTAGTATTGACAATAGACATAAATATGTTAAAATCTTATTTGAAAGGAAGAAAAAATGAATAGGGAAGAATACTTATTAAACGAATTTGGAATTGAAATAGCCAGAGAACACATAGCGAAAAAAGTGAAACAAGCAATGAAAAAGAAGAACGAAAAAGGTTATAAAGAAAATTTGAATAAATTAATACAAGACTTAGAAAAAGTGGAACGAGCAGATATGGAAACAATAAAATCTATATGGAGGGAAATAGGAAGTGAATAAAGAAGCGATATCAATATTACAAGACAGATATAGATTGACAGAAGAAGAATATAGTGAATATTATAAAACTGTCAATATGTTTTTTACAACAGGGAAGAAAAGAGAAGATAGGCCTAAATTAATATTTGTAGCGGGACAAGCAGGAGCAGGAAAATCAAGAGTAATACCTATTATAAAAAGAGAATTAGAATATAATGTAGCAATATCAGACTATGATATAGTAAGATCATTACATCCTAAATATGAAGAAGCAAATAAGGAAGTAGCTGAAAATATACATTTGGCGCTACTACCAGATGCAGATAGAGCTAACAAAGACCTTAGGCAATATTGTATGAGAAATCACTTGAATTTGATATATGAAGGCACAATGAGAGGAACGAATGTATTTATAGAAATAGCAAAAGAATTTCAAGAAGCAGGATATGAAATAGGATTAAGACTGATGGCAGTACCAAAATTGGAAAGTTATGGTTCTACATTTCTAAGATATGCAACAGACCTATTACATAATAATCGACCAAGATGGATATCAAAAGAGATACATGATGAATCATATGAAAAGTTTATTATTACATTGAGAGAATTAGAAAAACAAAATTTATTTAAAGAAGCAAAAGTATATAAAAGAGGGAAAAAAGATAATGGAAAACCAATACAAATATATTCAACAGAAGGAAGGGAATATACTGGACCTATAGAAGCAATATTATATGGAAGAGAAGAATATAGAAAAGAGGCAGTAAAAGATTACGAGATAAAACATAACTTTGTTTGCGATATTTTATCAGAAAGAGCACCAAATTTATTAGCAAAATTAAATGAATGGGAAGAGTTATATGAGAATGAAAAGAGAGAGTTGAATGATAGAGAAGAAGATAGAAGCTAATAGTGAAGAAAAAAATTAAGAAAAGTTAAAATAATAAAGTAATACAAAATGTAATAAAATAAATATAATTATAGTAAAGAGGGATGAAAAATGATAGATTTGCACATTCACACAAAAAATTCTGATGGAACAAATTCAGTAATAGAGATATTAAAAAAAGCACAAGAGAAAGAACTAACATATATATCAATAACAGATCATGACAACTGCAATGGGTATGAAGAACTAGAGAAAATAGACATAAAAGAATATTATCAAGGTGTTATAATACCAGGAATAGAAATAAAATGTAGTTATGGAAGGAATTTAATAGAAGTATTAGGATATAAAATAGACACAAAAAAGATGAAAAAGTGGACAGAGGAATTTTACAAAGACAAATCTAGAGATAAGATACAAAATAAATACTTTAATATATTGTATGACAAATGCTTAGAGAAGGGATTAACCATGAAAGAAAAGGAAGAAATAAAATGGAACCCTAAAAATGACTGGGCAAGTGTAACAATATACAATGAAATAAAAGAGCATGAGGAAAATAGAGAAAAATTGCCAATAGATTTGTGGAATGAATTTGATGTGTTTTCTAAGAAATATTGTGGAAATCCTGAATGTGAATTTTATATAGATAAAACACCAGATTACCCAACAACAGAACAAGCTATAGACGCAATAAAATCTTGTGGAGGATTAGTATTTTTACCACATCTATTCATATATAAATGGGCAGAAGATAAAAAAGAGTTAATAAATAAAATATTAGAACAGTATAGTATAGATGGAATAGAATGTATGCATAGTAGTTTCACAGACGAACAAATAAATTATTTGATAGAAATATGTGATAATAATCATTATTATAAAAGTGGAGGTAGTGATTATCATGGGGCAAATAAACCCAACATAGAGTTAGGAATAGGAAAAGGAAATCTATATATACCAGACGAGTTCGTCAAAAAGTGGGTCAGTAGGGACGTTCCTTGTGACACACTAACACACTTCATAACATTAACTTAGATTTTCCCTCATAACTCATGTGCCACATGATATTAAGAGATATGTGTGTCACAAGGAACGTCCCTACTGACCCACTTTTTTAGCCAAATAATATAAATTTAGCTAAAAAGCTTGAAAATTCAAAAAAATGTGGTATAATAATTAGCGTAAATTAAACACATAGAATGAGTTTTTAGAGGAGTGCCAAAAACAAAAATGTTCAAAAGCATAGAAAAGGTCTTTAAAAATGAAGAAATTCTATGGAAGTAAAACGAAAAGGGAGGAATTAAAAATGGCAGTAGTTGCAATGAAACAATTACTAGAAGCAGGTGTTCATTTTGGACATCAAACAAGAAGATGGGATCCAAGAATGGCAGAATATATATTTCAAGCTAGGAATGGAATACACATCATCGATTTACAAAAAGCATCAAAGAAAATAGATGAAGCATATGCATTCATCAAAGAACAATCAGAAGAAGGAAAGACAATATTATTTGTTGGTACAAAAAAACAAGCACAAGAATGTATGAAAGAAGCAGCACAAAGATGTGGAATGTACTATGTTGATCAAAGATGGTTAGGTGGAATGTTAACAAACTTTGATACAATTAGAGCAAGAGTACAAAGACTAAAAGAATTAGAGACAATGGAACAAGATGGAACTTTTGAAGTATTACCAAAAAAAGAAGTAATCAATCTAAAAAAAGAAATGGAAAAACTAGAAACAAACTTAGGTGGAATAAAAGAAATGGAAAGAGTACCTGATGTAATATTTTTAGTAGATCCAAAAAAAGAAAGAATTGCAATATTAGAAGCAAGAAGATTAAATATACCAACAGTAGGAATAGTAGATACAAACTGCAACCCAGAGGATTTAGACTATCCAATACCAGCAAATGATGATGCAATAAGAGCAGTTAAATTAATAGCTGATGTAATGGCAAATGCAGTAATAGAAGGAAAACAAGGAGAAAGTTTTGAAAATACAATAGAACAATATGCAGAAGAACAAGAACCAACATCAATGGAAGAATTAGTAGCAAATAGTGAAGAAGAATAATATCAGTATAAAAAATAAATAATAGCATAAAAATATTTTGCTAAACTGAAAAGGGTTAGACGAGAAACGTACTGACCCTAAAATTTTAAAAGGAGGAATTAAAATATGGTTACAGCAGCATTAGTAAAAGAGTTAAGAGAGAAAACAGGAGCAGGAATGATGGACTGCAAAAAGGTTTTAACAGAAACAGATGGAGATTTAGAAAAAGCAACAGAATTATTACGTGAAAGAGGAATTGCAAAAGCAGCAAAGAAATCAGGTAGAATAGCAGCTGAAGGATTAGTAGAAACATATATAACAGAAGATGGAAAAGTAGGAGCAGTAGTAGAAGTAAATTCAGAAACAGATTTCGTTGCAAAAAATGAAGAATTCAAGTCATTTGTATCAGATGTTGCAAAACAAGTAGCAATAAAAAATCCAGAGACAGTGGAAGCTTTACTAGCAGAAGAATCAATTTCAGTAAGTGGTAAAACTGTACAAGAAGTTTTAATAGAAAAAATAGCAACAATAGGTGAAAACTTAAGTATAAGAAGATTTACAAGATTTGAAACATCAGAAGGAATGATAGAAAAGTATATTCATGGAGATGGAAAAATAGCAGTATTAGTAAATGTAACAAGTAATGACAAAGAACTAGCAAAAGATGTATGTATGCAAATAGCAGCATCAAAACCAGAATATGTAAACAGAGAATCAGTTCCAGCTGAAAGAGTAGAAAAAGAAATGGAAATATTAAAAGCACAAGCAATGAATGAAGGAAAACCAGCTGAAATTGCCGAAAAAATGGTACAAGGAAGAATAGGAAAATTCTATGGAGAAATATGCTTAATAGAACAACCTTTTGTAAAAAATCCAGATTCAAAAGTTTCTGATTTATTAAATACAAAAGGAGCTAAAGTAGTAGAATTTGCAAGATTTGAAAAAGGTGAAGGAATTGAGAAAAAAGAAGAAAATTTTGCTGAAGAAGTAATGAACCAATTAAAATAGAGAGACATTTAAAAATGTTCTATTAGCTATAAAATTAGCAATAGAACATTTTTTACGTATACAAAAGGTTACGTTTCTTTAGTATATGTAGTAAACTCACACTTTTCTATTATATAGAAAGTTTTTGATTTTTCTTATAAAACTATCGTAATTTTCCTTAGAATATAATTATTGAATAGTTTATTTACTTGTTCATCAAATTTACTGATATTTTCATAAAAATGTCTCGACAAAAGAAACAAGTTATTTTATAATGTAAATATGATAAAAGAGAAAATTGAGCCTTTATAACATATAAAAATAAAGGCAAAGAAAGGAACTAACTAATTGTGAAAAAAGTAAAAAATTATTCTGTAAGAGAAATACAAAGTGTGAAAGAAATGCTAGAGACTTCTTGCAAAGAACATAAAGATAGAATAGCATATTATACGAAAGAGTTTGGAGACAAAAGTTTTAAGGAAATAAAGTATGAGCAATTATTAGAAGATGTAAATGCACTAGGAACAGCATTATTAAGTTTAGGGTTAAAAGATAAAAAAATAGCAATAATAGGAGAAAATAGATATTATTGGGCATGTAGTTATTTAGCTATAATGTGTGGAGTAGGTATAGTAGTTCCTTTGGATAGAGTATTACCAAAACAAGAAATCGAAAGTTGCTTAGAAAGAGCTAAAGTTTCTGTATTAATTTATTCAGATAAAGCAAAAGATACAATAGATGAGATAGCAGAAAATGATAATAATAAAATAGAGTTTTATATAGGAATGGACAAAAAAGAAGATGAAGGAAATAATCTGTCATTTACTAGACTATTAGAAATGGGGAGACAGCTAATAGAAAAAGGAGATAGAAGATTTATAGATGCACCAATGAATATAGATGCAGTGGCAGAAATATTATTTACATCAGGAACAACATCAAAGTCAAAAGCAGTAATGTTATCACAAAAAAATATAATATTTAATATATATCAACATAATAAAATGATAGGAATAAGGAAAGAAGATATATTTTTATCATTTCTTCCAATACATCATGTATATGAATGTGTTTGTGGTTTTTTGACACCAATATATAGAGGGGCAGCAGTATCTTATTGTCAAGGACTAAGATATATACAAGAAGATATGAAAGAAGCACATATATCAGTATTTTTATGTGTACCATTAGTATTTGAAAGTATGTATAAGAAAATATGGACAGGGATAGATAAACAAGGAAAAACCAAGTTAGTAAAAAATATGATTAAATTAACAAATGTTTTACAAAAATTAGGAATAAATTTGAAAAGAAAAATATTTAAAGATATTCATAATCAATTTGGAGGAAATGTACGATTATTCATAGCTGGTGCTGCTTCAGTAAATCCAGAAACATGTTCAGGATTTAGAAATTTTGGTATATCAACAGTACAAGGGTATGGACTATCAGAATGTGCACCAATAGTAGCATTGAATAGGGATACATATTATAAAGATGATGCAATTGGATTACCATTAGAAGGAACAGAAATTAAAATAGAAAATATAAATGAAGATGGAATTGGTGAGATTTGTACAAAAGGAGACCATGTAATGTTGGGATACTATGAAAATGAAGAGGCAACAAATGAAGCAATTAAAGATGGATGGTTCTATACAGGAGATTTAGGATATATGGATAAAGATGGATTTATACATATGACAGGCAGGAAGAAGAATGTATTAATAACTAAAAATGGTAAAAATGTGTATCCAGAAGAATTAGAAGAAGTATTAAACAATTCAGATTATATAAGTGAATCAATGGTATATTTAAAAGGTGACAATGATAATTCAAAACTTGTAGCTGATTTGATTTTAAATAAAGAGTATATTGAAAATAAATTATCAGGAAAGACTACAGAAGAAATTAAACAAATTGTATGGAATGAAGTAAAGAAAATAAATCAAAATATGGTTATATATAAGCATATAACAGAAATAAATATAAGAGAAAAAGAATTTGAAAAAACAACGACTTTAAAAATAAAAAGATATATGGAATTAAAAAAGTAACTTAAAACCAATAGGAGGAGAAAATGCCAACACCAATAATTCATCTAAAGATAGGATATGAATACGCTAAAAATCATAAAGAGTATGACAATAAGCAATTCTATTTAGGAGTAATTGCACCAGATGCTGTTAATTTGAATGGTTTTGCAGAAAAGGAAAAAAGATGGGGTGCACATATAAGAAATAAAGAGCTAGATATATGGAAGAAAAATATTACAGAGTTCTATGAAAACCATAAGAAGAACTTTGATAAAAATTATATATATGGATATCTAATACATGTACTAACAGACATATATTTTGATGAGAAGAATCCAACAGAGTTGTTTCCAAAAATAGAGGATAGAGTGGGTTGCGAAAAGATAAAAGAAGAATATAGTAATCAGATGGATTTATATGAAAGAAGTCAATTATCAACAAAATGGTGGAAATATGTGGAAAGTCAATTAAAAGAATCAAAGGCAAAAACAATTAATAATATTGAAATGAAAGATATAGAAGCATGGAAAGAATTGATTTTGAAAATATACAATAACAAGAAAGTGGCACAATATGATTTGATAGAACCTAAATATATTTATGAGATACTAGAAGAATTAGAAAAATATATAAAAAAAATTAATTTGAGATAATATTAATAAAAATCACTTAATTAGAAATAATATAATTGGGTGATTTTTAATGTATAATTTTAGAACAGATTTAGCTTTAGAAAGAAGAGATATTTATAAAAAAGCAAACAACATAGAAAATGAGGTTGATGGTATAGAAGCGGTGGAAGAAACAATAGATGAAAACTTAAAAATATCACGAGTAAAAATAACAAATGAAAATGGGCAAAATGCAATAGGAAAGCCAATAGGAAATTACATTACAATAGACATAAAGAATTTTAAAGTAGCAAGTGATGAAGAAATACAAAAGGCATCTGAAGTATTGACAAATGAATTAAAAAAGTTGTTAGAACAGCATATTGAAAAGCAAGGCGAAATATTAGTTGTTGGTTTAGGAAATATTTATGTTACACCAGATGCTTTAGGACCTAAGGTAGTAAATGAAATAGATGTTACAAGGCATTTAATTAATTATCTACCTCAATATGTAGAAGAGGGAACAAGACCAGTTTCTGCGATTGCACCTGGAGTTTTAGGAACAACAGGAATTGAAACTATGGAAATATTAAAAGGTATTGTTGATAATGTAAAACCTAAATTAATTGTTGTAATAGATGCATTAGCATCAAGAAGCATTGAAAGAATTAGTAGTACAATACAATTAGCAGATACAGGAATTGTGCCTGGCGCAGGAGTTGATAATACTAGAAAAGAGATTAGTGAAAAGACATTAGGTATACCTGTAATTGCTATAGGTATTCCAACAGTTGTTGATTTGGCAACAATTGTTTCTGATGGAATTGATATTTTTATTGGTAAATTGCAACAAGATGCTAAATCTAATGAGCATTTGAATAAATTAAAAGAAGAAGATAGTTATGAGGAAGTTAGAGATGCTTTGAATGTTGGAGACTATAATATGATTGTTACTCCAAAGGAAATTGACGATTTAATCGAAAATATGAAAGATGTCGTTGCAAGAGGAATAAATTTTGCTGTATAGTATTATGGTAATATTAAAATGCAACTTTTTGTGACTTTTTAGTCAACTACTAGACTTTTTTTACTATATGATATAATATATAGTAGTATTTGTAAAAATATATGAAATAAAAAAGGAGGTAGTACATGAAAAAATCAGAAAAAATATTATTAGGAATTGTTACAATATTGGTTATTGCATTAATTGCGATGACAGTTGCATTTTTTAACATGAGAAAAACTGCTGAAGATAATTTACAAGAATTTTTAAATTCTAAAAAACAAATGACTGAATTAAGAGAGAAACTTAATGCCCAAGGTATAAATATAGATTAATTTATATCAGTTTGCAATAAAGATTCTTTACATAAAGTATTATGTAAGGAATTTTTTATATACGTAGAAGTCTTCGATTTCGCAAATAAACATCTTTCTTATTGTTTTGAATGAGAAAATGTAAAAATAAAAACAACTTGTATATTTAATATTCAAGTTATTTTTTATTGCTAAGAAAAGATTGCTTCTTATTCTCTTTAGGAAAAACAATTTTATCTTCAAAAATGAGCATCAAAGTGTTAATAAACTCATCAGGAGAATAATTACCCAAATGAATGAAAATCTTATTAGGAAGAATTGTAAGTAATGCATTTAATACATAATCATTTGAAGAAAATGAGATATCTGATAAATATTTCGTATTAAATTCAATAGAAGTAACATCTATATAATTATTGTTTTCATCTAATAATTTAATTTGTTCAGGAGTATATAATAAATGTATTATTTTTGAATTAGTTGAATTAGACTTTATATATAATTTTAATAGAGAAATAAACTCTAAATACTCGCGTTCTATTATAAATTTATTTACAGCGATATCAATAATATTTTCTAAAAAGTTTATATATTCTTGTAATCGGAAATAAATAAATCCACCCAAAAATAGATTTTTATTGTCCAATAGATAATCATAAAAAGTATTAAATAAAGTTAAATGTCTATCATCTAGAGAAAATTCATTAGAGTCATATAAAATTTCAGAGCAAATATTTAAAACTTTTTTAATTTCTATGCTATCAAAGTAAAAATAATTTTTTATAATTAGATTTTTTAAAAGTATTTCTTCAAAATTATCAATTACTAGAAAAGAAAGAAGAGTAGAAATCTCTGATAAAAAGTATTCGTTATCATTTCCAGTGTAATGGATTATAATATTTGTATAAGATTTGAAATTTTTACATGAAAAATAAGCATTTTCAATAAACATATCATTTAATTCATTTAGCAGATAATCTATAGTATCCAAGTTATTAGTTTTAATGCATAATGATTTCATGAAAAAACTCCTTTCGAAAGTATTATCTACTAAAAAGTAAATATTATACAAAAGTATTTAAAACTTTGATGTATAATATTCAAAAAATATAAAAAAGTAAGTTGTACTAAAAACAAAAGATAGGAATTAAAAATAATTCCTACCTAAATTTATTTATATATCATATAATCAATATCTGGGAAAATACAATCTTTAAGAGATATGTCATTTAAAAAAATTTCATCAATATTATCATTTTTGATTTGATAATACAATTTAGTAAACCTTCCAATATGATCTTTAATACGTTTTTTAGCATAGTCAACCATAGTTCCATTAGTAATAATAAATAACCAATCACTACTTTGAGCTAATAATAATTCTCTAGCACATTGATTAAGTGCCATTTTTTGAATTCCAGAACTTTCAGGAAATAAATTAGCAAGTTCAACCATTCTATTCCCAGCGACATGTAAATGTTTGTGAACATAGTCATTAGTATGATTTAGCCAAACTTCACTATATCCATTAGCACCCCAACTTGAACGACATGGAGAAGTTATTTGCATTTCTGGATATTTGTCAATATACTCTGATGGAGTAATAAGTTCAAAATTGCAATCATCATAGTATATTTTTTTAAATAATATGTATAGCCAATAAGGACCTTCATACCACCAATGTCCATATAATTCGGCATCATAAGGACAAAGAATAATAGGTGGATTATGTGTATATGAAGCTAAATTACTAATTTGAAAATTTCTAGAGTCTAAAAAGTGACCAGCTTGTTTTTCTACTGAATCTCTAGCCCATTGAACATTGTAGTAATCTTTAAATTCAGTTTTACCAGTAATTCTATAGTATTTTATACCAGTATGTACTCTGACTCCATTATGCGCAATATAAGGTTTTATATAATCATAGTCAGCTTCATATCCAATATCACGATAGAATTCTCTATAATTAAAATCACCAGGATACCCATTTATAGAACTCCATACTTGCCTTGAGGATTCCATATCACGACCAAATGTTACCAAACCTCCAGGAGATACGATAGGGGCAGCTGTGCCATATATAGGTGTTGGGTCAGCATATAAAACGCCATGAGATTCTATAATTGCATAATCTATTCCAAATTCTTTTAAATATTTATCTGCTTCTGGAATATAACCACATTCTGGAAGCCATATCCCACGAGGTTTTTTACCAAAATATTTTTCATATGTTTGAACACCTACAGCAATTTGTGCTTTTACAGTTTTTTCATTTACATATAAAATTGGAAAATATCCATGTGTTGCACCACATGTAATAATTTCAAGAACACCTATATCCTGAAAATGTTTGAATTGTTCAATCAAATTACATTTATAAATGTCCTTAAATAAATGTAGGTCATTTGAATATCTAGAGTAATAATATTTTGACAATTCATTAAGCTTTTTGTTGTTTGCTGTTCTTTTCATTTCTTTTTCTGATAATTCAATTAATTGATTAAGATAATTTATATATTTTTGCTGTAATAGTTTATTATCTAACATAGAAAGTAAAGGAGGAGTCATTGACATTGTTACTCTAAACTTTACTCCTTCTTCTACTAGTTTTTGAAAATTTGTAAGCAATGGTATATATGTTTCTGAAATTGCTTCATATAGCCATGATTCTTCTAAATAGTCATCACTTTCTGGATGATGAATAAATGGAAGATGTGCATGTAATACAAAACTTACATAGCCTTTTTTTTGTTGCATTTCTCTTCTCCTTTATTTAAATCTTGATGATAGACTTTCAGAAGATGGATTTGTTATTAGATTAAAATCAGATATATTCTCGTCTCCTAAGATATTTCTATATAAATCTGATAAATCTTTTATAAGTGGAAATCCAAGTTTTTTGTTATTCAAATTTAATTGTTCTATAAGTAAATTTAAATCAATTTTTCTTAAGTCATTATTTTTTACATTTTTAAAATAAATACTATTATTATCATTTGTATTATATAAAATTCGATTATTAGGTGATTCTATATGGTTTGACGAAGTGATATATATGTAATTTTTTTCATAATTTTGATTATATTTTGGACGTCTACCAAGTTCTACATGATAATTACATTCTGCATCATTTATATTGAAATACCAAGAATTTGCGAAATCATTTATTACTATTTCAAATTGATATTTCATTGAGTCATTATATACTTTTAAAATTGGCTCTGTTGTTTCAAAAAAATTATTGCCATATTGTTTTTTATAATTTTCTATATCTGCATTAGAAATTTCCCAATAAACAAATAAGGTAGTTGGATTTTGATATAATACTTTTACTACAGTTTCATTGTACTTATATGGCAAGTCATAATATTCTACTTCTATTGGTAAAAGTGACTTTTCTTTTTTTGTACGAGCGCTTTTTGTAGAGCTTTTTGTAGTTGATGTAGATTTTTTTGTAGCGCTAGTATCTTTTTTAGCAGTTGCTTTTTTAGAAGATGTATTCTTGGCAGTAGACTTTTTAGTAGAAACAGGTTCATCCTCAGTAGTTACCTTTTTTGAAGAGGACTTCTTAGAAGTAGATTTCTTAGTAGAAATAGGTTCGTCCTCGGTAGTTACCTTTTTAGAAGAGGACTTCTTAGAAGTAGGTTTCTTAGTAGAAACAGGTTCATCTTTAGAAGATGCTTTTTTAGAAGATGTTTTCTTAGGAGTAGATTTCTCAACAGAAACTGATTTATCTTCAGTGGTTGCTTTTTTAGAAGATGTATTCTTAGAAGTAGATTTTTTAGTAGAAACTGGTTCATCTTCAGTAGTTGCTTTTTTAGAAGAGGATTTCTTAGGAGTAGACTTCTTAGCAGAAACTGACTTATTTTCAGTAGATGATTTTTTAGAAGACGTCTTCTTAGAAGTAGATTTTTTAGTAGAAACTAGTTCATCTTCAGCAACTATTTTTTTAGAAGAGGTCTTTTTGGTAGTCGACTTTTTAGAAGATATAGTTTCTTCTTCAATAGGTGTTTTTTTAGAAGAAGATTTTTTTAAGGGCTTAGAATCCTCATTAATAACTATTTTTTTAACAGTAGATTTTTCAGCTGTTTTAGGTTCTTTTTTAGTAGTCTTGGTTTTTGTATTAGATTTTTTAGTCGTACTTTTTTTATCTTCTATATCTTTTGCTCCATCAATTTGTTCTTTTGTTTTTCTTGGCATGTTAGACCTCCTTTGTAAAATCTCATAAATATATAGTATATACTATACTAAAAGTATAATAAATTCAATAGAAAAAACAAAAAAAATGTAAAAAAATAAATAATTAAAAATAAATAATTAGTGGAATAAATAATTCCTAATTAATATTGAATTTAATAAAAGTTCTACAACTTAAGAGTGAGTTATGATACAATTAAAAGTGTGTCAGAAGGAACGTCCCTACTGACACACTTCTAAAAAAGTGTTGACAACATAATAAAAAAGTTATATAATATAATACATTACAAGAAGAAGTAATCCACTTCTCACCTTAACAATAAGGAAAAGGTTATAAATTTAAATATCATGTATTATATTTACGTACAATGTATAAAATATGAAAGTTTATGTTTATAATATGTTTATAGATAGTGGATAAATTGACTTGTAACAAGTCAATTTTTTTGTAATAAAACAAAAAAAGAAAATTTGGAGGTGTTTTAAATAAAACAAGAATTACCTATAAATGAGGAAATAAGAGCAAAAGAGGTTAACTTAATTAGTGAAAACGGAGAAAAGTTAGGAACAGTTGAATTCCATAAAGCATTGGATATGGCTTATGACAAAAAATTAGATTTAGTATTAGTTGCACCTAATTCTGTACCACCAGTATGTAAGATTATGGATTATGGGAAGTACAAATTTGAACAGGCAAAGAAAGAAAAAGAAGCAAAAAAGAAACAAAAGGTGCAAGAAACTAAAGAAATAAGAATTACACCAAACATTGAAGAACATGATTTTGGATTTAAATGCAAAAATGCAAGAAAATTTTTGGAAGATGGAAACAAAGTAAGAATTACAGTAAGATTTAGGGGGAGAGAAGTAAATAACATAAAAATGGGTGAAAATATCTTAAATAAATTTATAGAGGAATTGGAAGATATTTCTACAGTTGAAAAAGCACCTAAATTGGAAGGGAAGAATTTGTTTATTATACTAGCTAAAAAAGCATAGTAAAAAATTAATAAATTAAAATAATGACGAAAGGGGTAATAAAAATGCCAAAATTAAAAACAAACAAAGCAGCTAAAAAAAGATATTCATTGACTGCTACAGGTAAAGTAAAAAGAACAACAGCTAATAGAAGACATTTATTAGCAAATAAAACAAAAAGACAAAAGTTATCTAGCAGACGCCCAGGAGCATATGCTGATAAGACATGTGAAAAAACAATTAAAAAATTAATGCCATATGGTGGATAATAGAGAATTAAAGAAGGAGAGTGAATTTTAAAATGGCAAGAGTTAAAACAGCAAAAATAACAAGAAAAAGACATAAAAAAATATTAAAACAAGCAAAAGGATATTATGGTGCAAAGCATTATAGATTTAGAAATGCTAACCAAGCAGTATTGAAATCATTATCTTATGCATATGTAGGAAGAAAAGATAAAAAAAGTGATTTTAGAAAATTATGGATAACTAGAATAAATGCAGCTGCAAGAATGAATGGAATAACATATAGCAAATTGATTGCAGGTCTAAAAAAAGCTAATGTAACTATTAATAGAAAAATGTTAGCGGAAATCGCTGTTAGTGATGAAAAAGCATTTGCAGAGATAGTTGCAGTTGCTAAGAAAGCATAAGGAATTATTTGAATTAAAGATAATATTAACATATAGAAGACGGTAATTTTTACAAACAAAAACACCGTCTTTTATCAAATTTTTAATAATTTATATTCAAAAAAGTCATAAAATAATAATACAAGCATATACATATATATGGACCACTTTAACTTTAAACGATTAGGATATGTTAAAGCACAATAAATACAAAAAGGGGGAAATATATATGCAATGTACAAATGATATTGAATTTTCAAATGAGACTATAAATACAAATCTAAAAAGAAAAATTCGAGGGAGAGAAAGAATAAGTAATATATTGAAAATAGTAAATAATCATAAAGTGTTTGCAACTGTAGTAACAATGTTTATTACTTTTTCTATACTAAATATAGTATTAATAGTAAATTTTATGGCAATATTAGAAAAAAATATATACATATAATAATTGTATTAATGGAGGAAGCAAATGGATGTAGCAGACAAATGGCAAGAATATAAGATTTTAGATATGGCAGATGGACAAAAATTAGAAGCATGGGGAAGGGTTATATTATCAAGACCAGATCCACAAATAATTTGGAAGGAAAAGACATTTCCTGAAAAATGGAAGAATGTTAATGCAACATATCATAGAAGTAAAACTGGTGGAGGAGCATGGGAATATAAAAATAAAATGCCAAATCAATGGCAGATAAAATATAGAGATTTAACATTTAATATAAAACCAATGGGATTTAAGCATACAGGGTTATTTCCAGAGCAAGCAGTTAATTGGGATTGGATGATGAATAAAATAAAACAAGCAAACAGAGAAATTAAAGTATTGAATTTATTTGCTTATACAGGTGGAGCAACAGTTACATGTTTAGCAGCAGGTGCTAGTTGCACGCATGTAGATAGTTCAAAGGGAATGGTTTCATGGGCAAAAGAAAATGTAATTAGCTCAGGTTTGGAGAATAGACCAGTAAGATATATTATAGATGATGTAATTAAATTTGTTAATAGAGAAATAAGGCGTGGAAATAAATATGATGCGATTATTATGGATCCACCATCTTATGGAAGAGGTACAAATGGTGAAGTGTGGCAATTTGAAAATAATATATATGATTTAGTAGAATTATGTACTCAAGTATTATCAGAAAAACCATTATTCTTTTTGATAAATTCATATACAACAGGAATATCAAGCAAAGTTTTAGAAAATATACTAAATTTAACTGTAAATAGATATAAGGTTGGACAAGTTACTTCAGGAGAAGTTGGATTACCAATGGAAAATTCTCAATTAGTTCTTCCTTGTGGAATTTATGGTAGATGGGAATGTTGTTAGATGAAGGAATTAAATGTAATATATGAAGATAACCATATAATTGTAGTAGAAAAACAGCCTAATATACCATCACAGGGAGATAAGACAAATGATATAGATATGTTATCAATAGTAAAAGAGTATATAAAATCGAAATATCAAAAACCAGGTAATGTGTATTTAGGGTTAGTTCATAGATTAGATAGACCAGTTGGGGGAGTTATGGTATTTGCTAAAACTTCAAAAGCTGCTTCTAGACTTAGTGAACAGGTTAGAAATAAAATTTTTAAAAAGGAATATTTGGCAGTTGTAGATGGAAGGATAGAATATAAAAATGGAGTTCTAGAAGACTATTTATATAAAGACGAAAGAAACAATACTAGTAAAGTAGTAAATAAAGATAAAAAGAATTGCAAATATGCAAAATTGGATTATGAAGTATTATATTATAATGAGATTAAAGATTTGTCATTAGTAAAGATAAATTTACATACAGGTAGACATCATCAAATAAGAGTGCAATTATCTAATTTTAAACATAGTATATTTGGAGATCAGAAGTATGGAACTAGAGGACAAGGCAAGCAAATAGCTTTATGGGCATACAAACTGGAAATAGAACATCCTATTACTAAGGAAAAGAAAGTTTTTGAGTGTCTTCCAGAACCTATAGGAACATGGTGTATATTAAAAGATGCTATGTACTATTTACAAAAGTGATAAAAACCTATAGAAAATAGAGATTATCAGTTTTTATGAATGATAAGTAATTAAATATGAATAAAAATGAAAAACAGATTTAATCAATGATAAATTTAAGACAAGCTAAAAGTTAAAGCGAGGTCGAGAATAATGATTGATAAAATCTGTTCATTTTTGCTTAACAAAATTAAAAAGGAAATGCCTGATGTAGATGAAGAAAGAGCAGAGGTAATATTATATGGATTGCAGATATTAATTGGAGAATTACCTAAAATTATAATTGTTTTAGGAGTTGGATGGTTATTAGGAATGTTTAAATTAACAGTATTAACTATTGCTATGATGTTACCATATAGAACTTTTTCGGGAGGATTTCATTTACATACACATATAGGTTGTATTATTGCAACAACAGTAAACTATTGTGGGATAGCATTATTGGGTAAATATATAGTGTTAGAAAAAATGGCAATATATATTTTATCTATAATAGTTTGGATATTTGGAATGATAATGATTAAAATGTATGCTCCTGCAGATACAGAAAACGTTCCAATACTTAGAGAAGCAGACAGAAAAAGAAAAAGGGTACTATCATATATAGCATTAACAATTGGACTAATTGTAGCTATGATGATAAATATACCATCAATTTCCGCAATATTAATATTTGGAAATTTATTACAAAGTATAAGTATAACTAAACCAGCATATAGATTAGCAAAATGTAAATATGGATATGAAGTTTACACAGATACTTCAATAGCTTAGTTAATGTAAGAATATCAAATATTCTTGTATTATAAAAACTATACAAAAGAGGGGGGAAATTTATAATGGTAAAATTCTTAGCTAAATTAGCAGAAAAATATGCTAAATCAACAAATACATCTTGCGTTATTTGGTGCTTATTACATCAACCAAAAATGCCAGCATCATTAATCAAAAAAGATTAATTAAAATTAAAAATAAACCTTATTAATGTAAAAATAAATTCAAGAATAGCCCTTAAATGGGCTATTTTAATATATAAAAGACTATTTTCTTATAGTCTTTTATTTTAAAACAATTAGAGATTTATTAAATATTTTATTAGAGTAAGAGATTTCAAGTTGCTGTGTAAACAACTCATCAGATTTTGTAGTAAATAAATTTAAATCATTATTTTTATTAATATATTGATTAACTTCATATAATCCTAATCCAGAATGATTAGACTTGTTAGTTTTCCCTTTACTAAATATATCTTGTATATTTACATCTTTATTTATATAAGTATTGGAAATAATAACAGTATGTCTATTGCTATTTTGCTCATTTCTGAATTTTATATTTATAATTTTATTTTTACATTCAGAGGCAGCTTCTATGGCATTATCAAGAAGGATACCTAAGATTCTTGAAAACTCATAAGTATCTATATTCAAATCATTTAAATCAATAAAAAAGTCCAAATTTATTTGTATTCCTAATTTATCTGCTTTGTGGTATTTAGAATTTAACAAACTATATATTCCAGGATTATTGATAATAGATGGATTTAACTTAGCTATATTATTTGTTCTTTGACAGTCAGTTTGGAATTTAATAAAATATGATTTTAATCCATCCATATCATCTGTTTCAATGTATCCATTTATAGTAGATACAATATTATCAAAATCGTGTTTAAATCCTTTAACAGTATCGTATAAAACTGATAGAGATTTATTATATTCTTCAGCAGATTGTAATTCTAAAGTAGTTGTTATTAATTTTGCCATTCTTGTTAAACTATATAAGCTAATACTAAAATAACATAGTAAAGATATACAAGTGAAAAGATTGTATGAAATCGAAAATATTTCAGCATAGTAGGATAAAAAGAAAATTTGTCCTATAAAAGTAAACAATCCTAATGAAATATTTATGATTAGAATATTTTTATTTTTTTTACTAAATTTATCAATAAATCCAATATAAATTCTAGATTTTTTTATTAAAAATTGTATTAAAAAAATAAAAGTGTAAACGATAAATAAATATAACAATCTATATATTGGAACTAATTCAGCTTGTTCATATGTTATATGAAACAATTTAAGATATGGATTTAGAATTAAAGAGACTACTAAAGTAAATATAACAATAGAAAACAATATACCAAATAATGTTGACACTGGATTTAATTTAAAAATAAATAAAGTAATCAAATATGCAACAACATACCCTATAAAAGTATTATATGGTGAAGGACAAATAAGAGTTATAAAGATTGATGCAATTGCTAATATACAGATATTTAATAGTTTTTGTTTTTTATTAATATTAGCACCTAAAATAGATAGAAATAAAGAAATTATTAAGTAAAACTCAATAAAAGAAGAAGGGATTAATAATAGATTTATTAATCTCCCATTTTCAGTTGATAAAGCTAACCATACATTATTTATAATTTCCATAACTTTTAAAAACCTCCATTAAATTATTTTTATATTTTGGTCCAATATAGCATTGGGAATCATTACTAAAGAAGATAGTATTAGCAACAGGTTCAATATTAATGATATTATTAATATTTACTATATAAGATTTATGACATCTAACAAAGTTTTCTGGTAAATTGGTTTGGATTTTATTAAAAGAGCTGTAAGTTTCATAATTCTTTGTAGAAGTATGAAAAACTAATTTCATTGCTTCTCTTTTGATAAAATAAATTTCATTTTCATCAATAAATGTATCTTTATTATCAATTTTTAAGTACTTTTTTGGAAGACCATTCATATCATCTAAAATTCTAAGAACTGTTTCTTCTAATCTTTCAGATGTAATAGGTTTAGGTAAATAGTCAAAGGTTTTAAGTTTATAAGCAATTAAAGTATATTCCATATGACCAGTAGTGAAAATCAGATAACAGCTTTTATTAATTGCTCTTATTTTCTCAGCTAACTCAAGACCATTAATATCAGATTTAAGTTGAATATCTAATATTACAACATCTATTTTATTTGTGCATATAAAGTTAAGCAGTTCTTGAGGTTGAGTTGTACTATATACAATTGTGGCATCAATATTATTAGAGATGAAAATAGATTCAAACATTTTCTCAAGTTTATTAAGCATATTAATATTATCATCACATAAAACGAAATTTAACATATATTTCTCCTTTGTAAAAATTTTGCAATGATAAAATCATAATTTAAAAATTGTTAAATGTCAAGACGAAAATAAAAAAAGTAGAAACTTAAAACAATTGGTGTAAGCAAACAAGAGAAAATTTAGTAACATTAAACGTGAAAGAAAAAAAGGAAAAAAATGTAATTATTGAAATTACGGATTTAAAGAAAATTTTTATAACTATTATCGTAATGAAAAAGAAAATATAACAAAATATTACATTATTATTGTCAAAATCAATGTATCAATATAAAAAAGAAGAGTAAGAAAGGTTTGCATTTGCAAGATTGAAGATTTCGATGCACACATATGTAGAAAAGCTTTGCTTTTTCTTCTACACGAACTAAGGAAAGTTAACTTTTTATATACGTAAAAAAAGACTATTGTCATAGTCTTTTAGTTTATAACCATAAGTGCAGTATCTAACATTTTAGCAGAATAGTATATTTCAAGTTGTTGAGTAAAAAAGTCATCGGATTTGGTAGTATATAAATTTAAATTTTTATTCTTATTAATATATTGCCTAATTTCATATAACCCTAAACCAGAGTGATTATTTTTATCACTTTTACCTTTTTTAAATATCTCATCAATATTTACACACTTGTTTTTATAAGTATTTGAAATAGCAACTATATGTCTATTATTTTTTTCTTCATTTCTAAATTTTATATTTATAATTTTGCTTTCACATTCTGATGCAGCTTCTATAGCATTATCGAGAAGAATACCTAAAATTCTTGAAAATTCATAAGTATCTATATTAAAGTCATTTAAGTTTACAAAGAAGTCTAAATTTATTTGTATTCCCAATGTATCAGCTTTATGATATTTTGAATTTAATAAACTATAAATACCTGGATTATTGATAATTGAAGGATTTAGTGTTGCTATATTATTAGTTCTTTGGCAGTCTTTTTGAAACTGTATAAAATATTTTTTTAATCCTTTTATGTCATCTGTTTGAATATATCCATTAATAGTTGAAACGATATTATCAAAGTCATGTTTAAATCCCTTAACATTATCATATAAAACTGATAAAGATTTATTGTATTCTTCAGCAGATTGTAATTCTAAAGTAGTGGATATTAATTTTGCCATTCTTGTTAAACTATATATACTAATAATAAAATAACACAATAAAGATATGCAAGTAAATAAATTATACATAACAGAAAATGTTTCAACATAATAGGATAAAAAGAAGATTTGACCTATAAATGTAAATAGTGCCAATAGAATATTAGTTATTAATATAGTTTTATTGCGTTTACTAAATTTTTCAATGAATCCTATATAAATTCTACATTTTCCTATAACAAATTTTATTACAAATACAAATGAGTATACAATAAATAAGTATAATATTCTATAAATAGGTATTAATTCAGCTTGCGAATATGTAATATGTAGTAATTTAAGATATGGATTTAATACTAGAGATACTACAATTGTAAATACTACTATTGAAAATAGTAAGCCGAATAATGTTGATATAGGTTTTAATTTAAAAATAAATAAAATAGTTAAATAAGCAATAATATAACCCACAAAAGTATTATATGGGGAAGGGCAAAAAGCAGTTATAAGAACAGAAGTTATTGCTAATATGAAAATGGTAAAAAGTCTTTGTTTTTTACTAATTGTTTTTCCTAAAATAGATAAAAATAAAGAAATAATTAAATAAAATTCAATAAAAGAAGAAGGGATTAATAATAAGTTTATTAATCTCCCATTTTCAGTAGATAAAGCTAACCAAATATTATTTAGAAAATCCATAACTATTAAAAACCTCCATTAAATCATTTTTATATTTTGGCCCAATATAACATTGGGAATTATTATTAAAGAAAATAGTATTAGAAACAGGTTCAACATTAATAATATTGTTAATATTTACTATATAAGACTTATGACATCTAATAAAATTTTCAGGTAGATTAGATTGAATTTTATTAAATGAACTATAAATTTCGTAATCTTTTTCAGATGTATGGAATACAAGTTTCATAGCGTCTCTTTTGATATATTGTATTTCACTTTCATCAATAAGGGTATTTTTATTATCTATTTTTAAATATTTTTTAGGAAGACCATTTATATCATTTAAAAGTCTAAGAACAGTTTCTTCCAATCTTTCAGCAGTTATAGGCTTAGGTAAATAATCAAAAGTTTTAAGTTTATAAGCAATTAAAGTGTATTCCATATGACCAGTAGTAAATATAAGATAGCAACTTTTATTTATTGCCCTTATCTTTTCAGCTAATTCGAGACCATTAATTTCAGATTTGAGTTGTATATCTAATATTATAACATCAGTTTTGTTAGATTGTACAAAATCAAGAATTTGTTTAGGATTTGTAGAACTATATGCAATTGTTGCATCAATATTATTAGATATAAATATAGATTCAAACATTTTAGATAGTTTATTAAGCATATTAAAATTATCATCGCATAAAACGAAATTTAACATATATTTTCCCCTTTCTTAAAAAATAAAATATTTGCCATTTTTTTACAAAATTCACAAAGCAATAAAAAATCGCAATGATAAAATCATAATCCAAAAAATAATAATTGTCAAGAATAAAAAATAAACTTAAAAATGTTGTAATAGGCAAATTATATATATAAAGATATTTTAAAAAAATTTGGGAAAAAGGAAAAATATGTAATTAAAGTAATATAAGTCGTTTTTGTTATTTTTACAATATCTGATACGAAAAAACATAGAAAAAAAGCAGGAACATGCGAAAAATCGAAACGGAAGATTATATAGACAGATATTTATAAAAATGTTATAATGAATTTAGAAAATTAGAAATAATTTTTATAAAAGTAATATTATAGGAGTAGTCTAATGAACAATAAAAGAAGAATAAAAATGGAAGTAAAGAAATTAGCAAAGAAAAAACAGTATGATGAAATTTTTTACCGTTATGGACCTAAATATTTCAGGAAATATGTGTCAGAAGATTATAAAGTAGAAGATATAAATAAATTGAAAGAAGAAGGAAGATACAGGGAGATATATGATAAATATGGACAAATGCATATTGAAAAGTCAAAAAAACATTCAAAGTGGAAATTTTATATAGGATTATCACTCTATGCTTTTACTATTACAAGAATATCAGAACCATTAAAAAGAGATATTGGAGCGATTAAGAATTCATATAAATATGAAGAACAAATAGAAGAATATGAAAGGGAAATAGAGGAATATGCAAAAGAATTTAATATAGAAGAACAAAGTGATTTAGAGATAATTATGAAATGTATGTATGATTTACAAAACAATATTCAAGGATATGGAACTCCTAAGCTAGATATAGTGGGATATGGCGGATTAGATGTTGCTGGAGAAAATGGAATAGGAGTTTGCAGAAATTTTGCACCTAATATAGTAGATAAATTAAATAAAATAAATATTAATTATAATGCAAGATCAGTGTTATTGCTACAAGATTCTGAAAGTGTTATGTATAATAATATAAACAAGACTTCGTTTGATGAAGAATACACAACAAAATGGCTTGGAAATGGAAAATATGAAATATATAAAGAAGATAAATTAATTAGAACATTAGAAAACAGAGAGGGCCTAAGTATAAATACATACTATAAAGATGATGGAACTATAAAGAAGTATATAGATAGTGAAAATCAAAGGACATTAGAGACATATGATAGCGAGGGAAATATTAAAGAAAAAAGTATATTTATAGGAAATGAAGAAACGAAAATAATATATAATAGAGAAGGACAAGTAGAAAAGGAAACAAAAATAGTAACAGAAAATAAAGATGGAGTCAAATATATTAGGGAATACGAAAATGATGTTATGATAGTATATCAAGAAGAGACAAAAGATAATTTCAAATGGAAACAATATCATAATGGACATGTAATTAAGAAAATTATGGCTGATGCATACAAACAAGAGAAATATTACTATGACCTAATTGATGGAAAACTACAAAGTATAGTAATCTTAAAAGATGGATATGAAACAACAATTGAATATGGGGACAATTTTGAAGAATTGTCAAAAGAAAAGGTTAAATCTGATAATGTTAATTACTATATATTAAGGAAAGAGACGGAAGAAAATAATAAAAAAATGGAAGAAGACAGACAAAGAGAAACAATGTTACAAGAACAAGAATTAAATGAATTAAAAGAAAAAGGAATGGGAAATCATGAAATCGTTGCAGTAGATATAGAAGAAGATAATATAACATTATTAATTGACCCAACTAACTTGTCATTAGGAATATATAAAGAAGGCAAAATTATAATGTTTAATGAGATGAAACCAGAGGAAGCAATATATTTAAGAGCTAGTGTTTCCGCAGAAGCTAGCTTTGGTGGAATTGAAAAGTTTTTGCAATACCCAATTGATTATATCAAAAGTTTCAATGAACCCACTATAAGTATGGAAGAAATAGAAGAAAAATATGGATTGGATGCACAAAATAGAATGATAGAAAAGATAGAACAACAAGAGAATAAAAAAACACTAAGGCAACGATTAAGAATAGATGACAATATTACATATGACTTTGATGACAATAAAGTAACAATAATAAAGGAAGCAGAACAAGAAAATGATGATATAGAACATTAGAAAGAATGATTAATAAAGCAGTTCATATGGAAGAATTGTCTTAACACTGTATTAATACTAAATAAAAAGTGTGAGAATCTAGTTTGCACTAGGTTCTCATATTTGACTATTTTTAGTTAGAATATAGTAAACTTAAATAATTTATGTTATACTAATAATTAATTAATAAAAAATGGAGGAAGGATAATGATAGATTTTACAAATGCGATAGAAGAATTTAATAATTATAGAGGTTCAGAGAAAAAGAAAACCTTAATATATAATAGCAGAAAATATTTAGTAAAGTTTCCAGATCCAGTCAGAGAGAAAAATAAAAATATATCTTATATTAATAATGCTTTTTCTGAATATATTGGAAGTAACATATTTAAAATAGTTGGTTTTAAGGTACAAAATACAATTTTAGGGAAATATAAATATAAAGAAAAAGAAAAAGTTGTATGTGCTTGTGAAGATTTTACAGATGATAACAATGTATTATACGAATTTGAAAATATAGCATTAAGTACAAATCCAGACAAAAAAATAGAAACAGAGATAAAGGACATAATGGAAGTAATTGAAGAAAATAAAATGATTAATACAGAAGAAACGAAACAGAAATTTTGGGACATGTTTGTTATTGATAGCCTAATTGGTAATACAGATAGGCACAATGGAAATTGGGGGTTTATATTAAATAAAAATACAGGAAAAGTAGAATTCTCTCCAATTTATGATTGTGGTTCAGCTCTAAATCCAATGCTTGAGGATGAAGAAATTGAAAGATTAAATGAAACGGAATTAAAAAATTTAGCAATTAATTGTTATTCTTGTTTAAAAGAAAATGGGAAAAAAATTAATTATATAACATATATAAAAGAAATAAAAAATGAAGAATGCAATGCCGCCATTAAAAGATTATTTTTAAATATTAATATAGATGAAATAAATAAATTTATTAATAATATAGATTGCATATCTACAAAAAGAAAAGAGTTTTATAAAAAAATTATAGAAAAGAGATATAGTATTTTAAGAGAAACATATAAGAATATAAAATAGAAAATACAATGAAGAAAATTTATAAATTCCTTAAAAATATATTAAAAGTATTTGATATAAAATATCCCTTCAAATGCTTGATAATACTGAAATGTTAATTTAAGTTGCTAAAATTCCAACTCAAATTGATAGAAGGCAACTAAAAAAAGCGATATAATTTTAAGTATAGAAAGGGAGGAAAAAGAATGAATTTAGGAGAAAAATTATTTGAATTAAGAAAGGCGAAAAATTTAACACAAGATGATGTAGCAGAAAAATTAAATGTAACAAGACAGACTATTTCAAAGTGGGAAACAAATCAAAGTACACCAGAGTTTGATAAAATAGTTCCATTGTGTGAATTATATGGGATATCACCTAATGAATTATTAATAGGAGAAAAGACAGAAACAGAAAATAATGAACAGAGTGATAAATTTAATTATGATGAAGTAAAAGGGCATCTTTTTTCAAGAGGAAAAGATGATAAAAATAATTATGAAAATATGACTAAAAATCAAATTAAGCAAAAGTCTGCCGAAGTAGTCAGTAGTTCAATTTTAATATTCTTTTTTGCAATAGCATTTTCTGGAATTGGAACAACAGTAATGATGTGGAATCCAGTTATTGTAGGATGCACTTTTCTAGTTCTTATTGGATGGGGAGTAACTAGAATTGTGAAACACTATATGTCAGTTCCAAAGTTTGAAAAAACGAAAAAAGAAAAGAAACAAGACAAGGTAATTAGGCAAATAAATGAGATAATAGGAGGAATTGGTGTAGCGGTATATTTTATTGTAAGCTTTCTAACTATGGCTTGGCATATTACTTGGGTAATATTTATAATTATAGGAATGCTTAATGGAATTGTAAAATTAATATTTATGCTAAAGGAGGATGATGAAAATGAAGAATAAAGGAATCATCATTACTTTAATAATCTTACTTTCCATTACAGTTTTTTTCTTAATAATATTTTTAGTATCATATTTAAAAGGTGGAATAAGATTTACAAATAGTTTTGCATTCAAAAGTAGCAAAGTTATTTTAGATGAACAATTTGACTTAAAAGAGATAAAAAACATAGAAATAAAACAACAAGCTGGAGATATAATTTTTAAGGAAACGACAAATGATTATATTCAAGTTGTTATCTATGGTGAAAACGAAAATGATGCACAAGTTGGATTGAAAGATGGACAACTGGAGATAGAATATAATTATAAAAATAATTTTGTATTTTTTAATTTTGGTGGAACAAAAAATGATATTATAGTTTACATACCTTCTAGTTATTCTAATGAAATAAAAATAAAAAATGACTATGGCAAATGTGAAATGATAGATTTAGAAAATGCAGAAGTAAATATAGAGTGTAGTGCAGGAGATGTTTTCCTTGGGAAAATAAAGAATGCAAATATAAGATGTGATTATGGAAATATAGAAATAAGAGAGATTTTAAATAAATGTGATATAAAAGCAGACAGTGGAAATATTAAAATTGATAAAGTATCTATTCAAGAAGACTCTACTATAAAGGCCGATTTTGGAAATGTAGATATTGGTAATACTAACGATATATATATAGATACAGATGTAGATTTAGGAAATACGAATATAAATAACAATAATAGATATTCGCAAATAACAATGAAGATAAAATGCGACTGTGGAAATATAACAATAAATAATTAAGAGATAGAAAAGAGATTACTATATAAATTAGAATCTCTTTTTTTATTGTATATAAAGTTAGCTTTGTTTTCTTATATTTTGAATTTAATATAAAAATACTAATTATATTATCATTCTAGTAGTAATAAAAATTCAATAGAATTCATAAAATTTAAAGAAAATGAGAGATGGAAGAAAGGAAGATATATAATGAAAAAATATATTTATATAATAAGTGTTACAATTATTGCTATTTGTATTTTAGGTGTAGTAAATAACGTGAAGAAATCAGATACTGTGCAAACTAGTAGCAACATTCAGAATAATGATATAAGTAATAAAAAGATAGAATGGGGAATAAAGAGAAACAAAGAACATGAGCAACCAGATGTAGGTAGTAAAAATAGAGAAATATTAGAGAAATATGATGGAATATGTTTTGCAAATGATGAAAAAAAAGAAGTAGTTATAACTTTTGATGAAGGATATGAGGCAGGTTATACAGGACAAATACTAGATACATTGAAAGAAAACAATGTAAAAGCAACTTTTTTTATAACTTCCCACTATTTAAATACAGCAACAGATTTAGTAGAAAGGATGATAAATGAGGGACATATTGTAGGAAATCATACAGTTAATCATAAAAGCATGCCAGAAATAAGTGATGAGGAGATAGAAAATGAGGTAATGAAGTTACACAAATCAATGTATGAAAAATTTGGATATGAAATGAAATATATAAGACCGCCAAAGGGAGAATTTAGTGAAAGAACATTAGCAATATGTCAGAAATTAGGATACCAAAATGTAATGTGGAGCTTTGCATATGTTGACTGGAACGAAAATAATCAACCTAATATAGAAAAATCTAAGAAACTAATTTTAGATTATACTCATAATGGAGAAATAATATTATTACATGGAAATTCAAAAACTAATACAGATATATTAGATAGCATAATAAAAGGAATAAAAGAACAAGGATATGAAATAAAAAGTTTAGATGAAATTTAACTTTTATTAAGAAAGGTGTGCATTTACAAAATCAAAGATTACGATGCACTATATATGGAGAAAGAAAGGAAAAGATATGTCTAAAAAAAGAAAAATAGCGGAGAAAATAGACAGAATGTTAGAAATACCAAAAGAAGTGTATACTAATATGCCCAAATTAAGTATAGTAGGATTTGAAGAAATGATAATAGAAAATTACAAAAGCATATTAGAATATGAAGACTATTATGTAAGAGTAAATACATATATAGGAATATTAAATATAAATGGATTTAATTTGAGATTAGAAAAAATGACAAATGATCATATAAGAATAACAGGAAGTATAGAAAATATTGACTTGGAAAAAACAACAGATTAAATAAAAACTAATAGAATGGAGGAAAACAGTGGCAATTGCAAAAATAATATTATCATATATTTTAGGATATGTAAGGGTAACAATTGAGGGATATTATATAGAAAGATTTATAAATATATGTAATACTAAAAAAATATTAATGTGGAATTTGAAAAGAGATAGAGGAGTAAAAGTATATGCGAATATAGGGATAAAGGACTTTAGAAAATTAATAGAAATATCTAAGAAAACACAATGTAAAGTTAAAATAACTAAAAAAAGAGGACTTCCATTCATATTAAATAGATATAGAAAAAGAAAGATGTTTGCAGTATTATTAATAATATTAATATTGTTAATAATACTAAGTTCAAACTATATATGGAATATAGAAATTCAAGTAGAGGGAGAAGGAGAAGTAATAGGGATAGAACAGCAAATTAAAGAAGCAGGATTAGTAGTAGGAAAGAAAAAAACAGAAATAGAAGCAAAAGAAATAATTAATAAGATTAGATTAGAAAGAGCAGATATATCTTGGATGGGAATAGAAATGAAAGGAACTAATGTAATAGTAAAATTAGTTAAATCAGAAGAAGCTCCACAACTTATAGATGAAAATGATTATACAAATATAGTAGCAAATAAGAACGGAGTAATTACAAAAATAACAGCGCAAAATGGTACAGCTAAGGTATCCGTAGGAGATGTTGTTCAAAAGGGAATGATATTAATAGAAGGAACAATGGTAGGAAAGTATACGGAAGCAAGATATGTACATAGTATAGGTGAGGTAGAAGCAAAAGTGTGGTATACAAAAAGTAAAAAAATATATTATAATGAAGAAAAAGAACAAAAAACAGGGAAAGAGGAAAGAAAATATAGGATAAAAATAAATAATTTTGAAATAAATTTTAATAAAAGACTTTCCAAATTTAAAATTTATGATAAAATAGAAGAAGAAAAAAAGATAAAAATATTTTCTAATCTATATTTACCTATATCAATAATAAAAACAACAAATCAAGAGAAAGAAATATACAAAAAAACATATACAAAGGAAGAGGCAAAAAACTTAGGGATAGAAGAGTTAAGAAAAGAATTAGAAGAAGAAATAGATAATACAGAAAATATCGTAGAAGAAATAATAAATACAAAAGAAGAAAAAGAATATATAGAAGTAAATTTAACATATGAAGTTGTTGAAAATATAGGAACAGATGAAAAGATAGAAATTTGAGTATGAACTCAAAAGGGAGGAAGAAAAATGGAACAAAGAAGTTTAACAATAACAGGAGCAAATACAAATTTTTTTAGTAAAGTATCAAAAACGTTAACAAAAATAATAACACCAACAAAAGAAGGAATAAATGCAATAGTAATATCAAATAAAAGAAATAATGTAATGAAAGCATATGAAAACTACAAAAAACTAGAAATCAATTCATCAGAAGCAGAAACAGTAGAAAAAAAATATGAACAGGCATACACAAACTATTTAGAGACATTAGATAGATATGTATTAAATTCAATTTACAAAAAAGTAAGTTCAGGAAACGCAACAGATTTTCAAAAGCAAGCATTATCACAATATTATGGTATAGTTCAACTAAAAGAAGGAGAATATAACGAATATAAATATAGAAAACAAAAATACTTATTAGAGTTAGATAATGAAAATGTAAGACTTTCAAAAAAAGAAAAATTAATCAAAAGATATAAAGCATTTTACATATCAAAGATGGATGAACTATACAAAAAAATACTAAAAAATTATTCTATAAAATTAGCAGATAATACAAATATTTATGATAGTTCAAAAGAATTAATATATTCAAAAGTTTTTATAACACTAGAAGAATATATAAAGTCAATATTAACATTAAAAATAGAAGATGAAATCAATAATGAGAATAAAGAAATAGTTCAAGAATATAGAAAATTTGAAAAATTCATGGTAGGAAAATTAGATACAAGAGATAATATAGAAAAGAATCTAATCCTATTAGGAATAAGTAGAAAATTATTCACACATAGTTTACCATTAGTAGTAGCAGAACAATGCTATGCAAAATTATTAAAAGATGCAAGAACATTAGTGCAAGATACAAAGATAGCAGCAAAGAGAGAAAAAGCATATGAGATGTTAATAAATTTAATAGAAGATTACAATATAAAATTATTAGCAACAAAAGTATATTGGGATGATGCAAAAGAAAGAGAACATTTCAAAATATTACTAGATGAATTTAAAAATATTGAAAGGATAAAAGAAACAGACTTTAATGAATACATGAGACAAAAAGAAGTATTATTTATAAAGGAAGAAATACGAAAAATCAAAAAAGAGAAAATAGATTATACAATATTATTAAGGTACTATAAAAGAAAGTTAGTAGATTATGGTGCAATCCGTGGGATAAAATGTAGTGTAGGAACAAGAATAGGTAGCTATAAAAAAGTAAAAAGAGAAACAGAAAAAATATAAAAATCACAAAGAATGATATAAAAATAAGAGGAAGATAGAATGTATCAAATAGAATATTTAGATATAGAAAAAAAAGAAGAATATGAGCAAATAATAGGCAAAGTAATAAAAAAATGTTATGAGATAGAAAAAATAGAAAAGTCAAAATTATATGTAAGTATAACTCTAACAAATCCAGAAAATATAAGAAAAATAAACAAAGAATATAGAAATATAGATAATGAGACAGATGTGTTATCTTTTCCAATGTTTGAAAAAGAAGAATTATGTAACAAAATAGCAAAAAAAGAATATGAAAATGAAGATATATTAGGAGATATTGTAATTTCTATAAAAAGAGTAGAGCAGCAAGCTATAGAGTATGGACATAGTTTTCAAAGGGAATTATCATATATGTTAGTACATGGATTCTACCACTTGATGGGAGAAGATCATATAAAAGAAGAAGACAAAAAACAGATGAGAAAAAAAGAAGAAATAGTCTTAAACAGTTTAGAAATAGCAAGAGAATAATTGAAATTCGAAACATATATTAGTAAGTAATATACTTACAGATGATAAGAGGAGGAAAATAATGAAGGGTAAGCACAAAGTAGGAATTACAAAAAAGAAGGCACTAATAATAGGGATAACAATGTTAGCAATAGCAATTATAGTAGCAGTAGGAATTATGCTATATATGAAAATGAGGACAGAAAAAGGAGAACCAGTAGCTTCTGAACCAGAAGAAAATGATAATCAAGAACCATTAATAGTTGAACCAGAAATCCCAAAAAAAGAGATACAAATATTTAAAGGTAATGATAGACCAATTGCAGTTATGATAGATAATCATAATGGAGCATGGCCACAAGCTGGATTAAATAAAGCATATATTGTATATGAAATAATTGTAGAAGGTGGAGAAACAAGATTAATGGCATTGTTCAAAGGAGAGAATGTATCTAATATAGGCCCAGTAAGAAGCTCTAGACATTATTTCTTAGATTATGCATTAGAAAATGATGCAATATATGTACATTATGGATGGAGTCCTCAAGCACAAAGTGACATATCAACATATAAAGTTAACAATATAAATGGTATAAGTGAAAGTTCATCAAGCTTTTGGAGAAGTAATAAGAAAAAATCACCACATAATGTATTAACAAGCACAGAAAAAATATTAAATATAGCAAATAGAAAAAAATATAGTACGACATCAACAAAAGAAAGTGTATTAAACTATACAGCGGATAATGTAGATTTAGCAGAAGGATTAAGTGCTACACATGTTACAATTCCACATTCAAATTTACAAAAGGTGGAGTATAAGTATAATGCAGAAACTGGAAGATATACAAGATATGCAAGAAATACTGTACAAAAAGATTTCATAACAGGAGAAGAAATTACTACAAAAAATATTATAGTAGTTTACTGTAATAATTATACATTAGACGATCCAGAGAAGAAAGGAAGACAAGGATTGGATAATGTGGGTACATGTAATGGGTATTATATTACAAATGGAAAAGCAATAGAGATTACGTGTACAAAATCTTCAAGGACAGCGCAAAGTGTTTACAAAGATTTAAATGGAAAAGAAATTGATGTTAATGATGGGAATACATTTATTAATATATGTACACCAGAGAAAAAAGTGATTTTAGAATAATTTAGTTATATTGTAATAAAAACGTAAGTCATGAATATAATATAGAATACTATCTTAAAATAAGATGTATTCTATTTTGCTATAACATAGTAAAAAATTCCAGGAAAAAAAGTAACAAAATATGTTGACTTTATAAATAAAACGTGGTAAGATAAAAAAGTACCGAGCAAA
>CAOKXF010000014.1 GCA_948473335.1 uncultured Clostridium sp.
TTTGCTCGGTACTTTTTTATCTTACCACGTTTTATTTATAAAGTCAACATATTTTATTTACTTTTTTTTTGGAAATTTTTGTATAACTTTTGCTTTTTAGTAAAAAATACAATGGATAGCTTATATTTATTTAATTAATTATGCTATCTAAATATATACATATTAAGGAGGTCTCTATGGAAAACACAAAAATTGGTAATGTTGAAGCTATAGCTATTATCTTAACAATAGTAATAAATCATGCTATTTTAAATATTACAAAATCTATAATTTCTAACACAAATTCAGCATCAATACTCAACATTATATATGTAAGTATTATCGCAATATTTATATCTTTTATAATATATTTACTTTTAAAAAGATTCCCTACATCAGATATTTTAGATATCTCAAATATATTAGGAGGGAAGCCCTTAAAAACAATTATTGGAATTCTATTCTTCGCATATTTCATATTCTTCTCATCAATGTTATTAAAAAACTTTGCCTTATGTTTACAAATAATATGTTATCCTTCGACAAACTTATTCTATATAATCCTATTATTTATATTAGGTACTATTTTTTGTTGTTCATTAAAGTATAATTCCATATATAGAAGTAATCTATTAATTTTGCCTTTCTTATTACTTGGCATTATCTTTATATTTATAGGAAACATTAAAAATTTCTCTACTGAAAATATATTTCCTATATTAGGTAATGGAATTAATAGCACTTTTATTTCTGGACTGAGTAATTTAATAGTTTTCCAAGGAATTGCATATTTATACTTTTTACCATCATTATTAAAAAAACCTTCCTCATTAAAAAAAATATGTATAACTTCTATTATAATATCTGCTATATATGTATTACTATGTGTATCTACAGTCTCTTTATTGTTTAGTGCATTTGTTGATACTGATGAATTGTTACCCATTTTCTCTGCTGTTAGATATATAGAATATGGAAATTTCTTTCAGAGAATAGACTCTCTATTTATATTAATATTAGTCATTTCATTTATAAGCTATCTTTCTATTGTTGTTGCTACTTGTTCTAATATACTGAAAAAAATAACTCCTGTAAAGTCTTCCAAATATTTTATTTATATATCTGCCTTGTTAATGTTAATTATAAGTATGTTGCCTAAAAACTATGCGATTTCCACATATATTTCTAATGTTGTGTATAAATACTCATTCTTTGTTCTAGTAATTGGCATAAGTATGTTTATACTCATCTTAGCTAATTTTAAAAAGAAAAAAGTATAAACCTTATCTATGTTTATACAGAAAGGACTTTTGATTATGAAATCTTTATTTAAATTTGTTATTATAACTGTCATTACTCTTATCTTTATATATGCGTTTACACCATCATACATGTCTCGTGGTATGGAAAATCTTGCATATGTTGTTGGTATTGGTATTGATAAAAATACAGAGAATGACTCTAAAATGAAAGTTTCCTTTCAGTTTGTCCAACTTTATGCTTTAGGTGAAAGTGGCTCTACTGAACCTCCTCCTACTTTTATAGATTCTGTCACAAGTAATTCAATTAATAGCGCCATTAATCAAATAAATGCTTATATAGGAAAAGAAATAAATCTTTCCCATTGTGATATTATTGTATTTTCAAATGATTTTGCAAAAGATGGAATTTCGACTGAAATATATTCATTAGTTAATAATGAAGATATTCGACCATCTGCTAACCTTGTTATAAGTACAGCTACAGCTAGTTCATATTTAGAAAGTGTAAAACCAAATATAGAAAAATTAGTTACTAAGTACTATGATACTTTTCCAATTACAAGTGCATTTACAGGATATACTCAAGATATAACAATTGGTAAATTCTATAATCGTCTAGTTTCAGATTGTTGGGATAATACTGTTGCATTAGGCGAAGTTTTCTCTTCTGAAGATTCCTCTAATTCAGAAGGTAAAAATGAGAACTCCAGTGAATCAAATGAAAGTTCTGGTAGTCAAAGTGAAAACTCCAGTGAATCAACTGGAAGTTCTGGTAGTCAAAGTGAAATCCCTAGTGAATCAAGTGGAAATTCTGGTGCATCAAGTGGAAGTTCTAGCAGCCAAAGTGAAAACTCTAACGAACAACCAAATTCAGAGAATAGTTCCTCTGGTCAAACCTCAAATTCGCTTCATGTAACTGGTAAGCGAGATACACAAAATGTTGGAGTAGCAGTCTTTAAAGACGATACTCTAATTGGTCAATTGTCCGAAATAGAAACCATATGTCACTTACTTATTTTAGATGAAGTAAAATCCTCTATGATTTCAGTTCCAAATATAAATTCAAATGAAAATGCTAATAATAACACAAATTTAAATACAAATAAAAATGTGATGGATTTATCTATTTCTCCAAGAACTAAGCCCAAAATTTCAATCGATATAAGCAGAACTACTCCTATTATCACAATTGACTTATTTTTAGATGCAAATATTTTGACAGTAGATCAATCATCAAATTATGTTAATTCTAAAAATTTAAATGAAATATCATCTGCTACTGAAAAATTCATAGAAGAAAATATGAATCTATATTTAAATAAAGTTTCAAAAGAATTAAAAGCAGATGTGGATGGATTTGCAAGATATGCTATAAGAAAATTTCTTACAGAAGATGATTGGTATTCATATAATTGGCAAGAACAATATGAAAAAGCAGAATTTATTGTTAATAGTAATGTAAATGTTACCTCAAGTTTATTATTAACTGAATTAAAATAGTGTACTATAAATTATAAAAATTTTAAGTTTATGCATTTTTCGAAATTTTTCGATATATATATTTACAAATTAATATTATTAATATAGAATATGACTATAAGAAACTTAATTATATTCTAAGAAAACTCACATTCCTTGTTTTGCTACGCGCAAGTTATCTGTCACTCACTAATGTTTGAATAGCTAATTTGACTATTAGGAATGAATTTTCTAAGAATATAAAAACTGTAACATAATAATGGAGGAAAACAAATGAAAAATAAAAATGAATTAAGCTACAAAGATTTAAAAATGACTTGTGATGACAAGTTATTTCACTTTGAAACAACAGAAGAATTACAACCCATCACTACTGGAATTGGTCAAGATCGTGGGATTAAGGCACTAGAATTTGGAATTAATATTAATGTAAAGGGTTATAATCTATATTTGGAAGGACCTAGTGGAGTTGGAAAGACAATGTATACCAAAAACTATTTGGATCAAATTACTCAAAAGCAAAAGACTCCTTCTGACTGGTGCTATATATACAATTTTAGCAACCCTAATGAACCTGTTGCTGTTTCTTTGCCTGCTGGGCAAGGAAAAGAATTTAAAGACAGCATGGATGGTTTCATAAAAGAATTCAAAAAAGATATTAAAAAAACATTTAATGCAGACGATTTTGAAAAAGAAAAAACTTTAATAAAGCAAGAATTTGAAACAAAACGTTCAGAATTACTGGACAAATTAAATAAGCAAACTATGGCACATGGTTTCCAAGTAAAGGTAGCACAAAATGGACTTTATATGATGCCTGTGTTAGATGGCAAAGTAATAGAAGAAGATGAATATAACAAATTAGATGAAAAAACTAAGGAACAATTTGAAGAAAAATCATTAATAGTACAAGAGCAAATAATGCAAGTTATTGGCCAAATAAAAGAAATAGAACGTCAGTCTGATAAAAAAATATCTGAATGGCAATCAAATATTGCTCTTTTAACAGTTAATGTACACATTAACTTCTTAAAATCAAAATTTAAACGAAATAAAAAAATCACTAAATTTTTAAATGATGTAAAACAAGATGTATTAAATAATGTCTCATACTTTTTAGAGGAAGATACAAATCAAGCTCAACAACCACAGCAACCTCAAATGATAAAAAAACCTGATCCAAGTTTGAATTATAGAGTTAATTTATTTATAGATAATAGTGAAAAAAATGGCGCACCTGTAATTATGGATTCTAATTATTCTTATAATAATTTATTTGGAAGTCTTGAATATGAGAATGTTTATGGTGCCTTAAGAACAGACCATACTATGTTAAAACCTGGACTTTTACATCAAGCAAATGGTGGATATATAATATTCCAAGCTAAGGATTTACTTTCTAATGGAATGTGTTATGAAACTTTGAAAAAAACTCTACGAACCAAAGAAATAAGTATTGATAATTCATTTGAGCAACGTTCTTCAATGGTACTAATTTCCTTAAAACCAGAACCTATTCCTTTAGACTTAAAAGTAATTTTAATTGGCAATAGCCAAATTTATCATTCCTTATTAGAAATTGATTCTGATTTTAGGAAATTATTTAAAGTTAAAGTAGAATTTGAAGATGATGCTCCTATTACAGAGGAAAACGTAAATAAATTAGCAAGATTCATCCATAGTTTCTGTGAACAAGAAAATCTACCGCATTTAGATAAATCCGCAATGTCAAGAATTATAGAATATACTTCAAGATTGGCAGGTGACAATAAAAAGCTTTCGACTCGATTTAATGATATTTCTCAAGTTGTAGCAGAAGCTGGAACTTGGGCACATCTTGCTAAATCTAAAGTTGTTACAAAAGAATTTGTTGATAAAGCTTTAGCTGAGAGAATTGACCGCGTTAAAAAATATGATGCAAAATATATTGAAATGATTAAAAATAATTCTCTTTTAATAGATACATCAAGTTCTAAAATTGGAGAAATTAATGGTCTTACTATAATGAAAATTGGAGATTATACTTTTGGTAAACCTGCTAAAATAACAGTTAATACTTATACAGGTAGAAATGGTATTATAAATATAGAAAGAGAAGTCGAGCTATCTGGTTCTACTCACTCTAAAGGTGTATTAATACTTGCAGGTTATTTAGGACAATTATTTGCTCAGGATATACCTCTTTGCTTAACTGCTAGTATATGTTTTGAGCAATTATATAATGGAGTTGATGGCGATAGTGCTTCTAGTACAGAATTATATGGATTACTTTCTAGTTTGTCAGAAATTCCAATTAGTCAAGCAATCGCTGTTACAGGATCTGTTAACCAAAAAGGACAAATTCAACCTATTGGTGGTGTAAATGAGAAAATCGAAGGATTTTTCCAAATTTGCAAAATGCGTGGTTTAGATGGTTCTCATGGTGTTATGATACCTATACAAAATGTTGATAATCTTCAACTCTCTGATGATGTTATTGAGGCGGTTAAAAATAATTTATTCCACATTTATGCTGTTTCTACTATTGATGAAGGAATTGAAGTTCTTACAGGAGTCCCAGCAGGAAAGAAAGATAAAAATGGTAAATTCCCTTCTGGCACAATTAATTATTTAGCTTATGAAAAACTAAAAAAATATGCAGAAGTTAATTCAAAGGAAAAATAAAAATAAAAAACCAATTAGACTTTTACAAGTATAATTTGGTTTTTTTATTTTCTAATAAAGTTAAAACTTTTATATTTCAATGATAATTACATATTCCAAATTATTTAATTACATTAATAAATCTGGTCTTTTAATTTTAGTAATTTCTAATGACTTTTCTTTTCTCCATTTTTCAATATTTTCATGATGTCCAGAAATTAGAACTTCTGGAACTTTTTTTTCATTAAAGATTTCTGGTCTTGTATATTGAGGATATTCAAGTAGCCCATTAGAGAATGATTCTTCACTTGTTGACTCTTGTGATATTACTCCTTCTATATATCTTGATACTGAATCAATTAAGACCATTGCTGGTATCTCTCCTCCTGTTAATACATAATCTCCTATTGATATTTCTTCATCTACAATTTCATCTATTACTCTTTGGTCTATTCCCTCATAATGTCCACATAATATTATTAAATTTTTTTCTTTACTTAATTCTTCTACTTTTTGTTGATTTAGTTTTTTACCTTGTGGAGACATATATATTACTTTTGCAGTTTGATTTCCTATTGATTTATATGCATCATACACTACGTCTGGTCTCATTACCATTCCTGCCCCACCACCATATGGTGTGTCATCTACCTTTTTGTGTTTGTTTTTAGAAAAATCTCTTATATTTATTAAATTGATTTCTATTATTCTTTTTTCTATTGCTTTCCCTATTACACTCTTTTTAACTGTTTCAAACATTTCAGGAAATAGTGTTAATATATTAAACTTCATTTCGACCTCCTCCTATGTTCTTTGTTTGCAATTTTAGTAATTATTAAATTAGTCCTTCTATTATATGTATAATAATTTTGCCATCTTCTATATTTATTTCATTTATTACTTCTTCTATTGCAGGTAATAGAATTTGTTTTCCTAATTCATCTTTTACTACATATATATCACTACTTCCTCTATTGTATATATCGTCTAGTTTTCCTAATACTTTTCCTTCATCTGTTATTACTGACATTCCAATTAAATCCGCAATAAAGTATTCTCCTTCTTCTAATTTTATTGCATTTTCCCTATCCACTTCTAAAAATGAGTTTCTTAGCTTTTCTGCTTCTTCTACTTTGTCTATTCCTTTTAGCTTTAATAATACCATATTTTTTTGATACTTTACTTCTTCTATTTCATATTCCTTTGTTTCTTTTTTACTTTTTACATATACTTTTTTTAATTCATTATATCTTTCTATATTGTCCACATATGGTACTACTTTTACATATCCTTTTATTCCAAATGTGTTTACTATTTGTCCTATTTCTAAATTTTTTTGCATTTCATTTTCTCCTATTTATATATACCCTCACATAGTTTTAAAACATATATGTTGCATTTTCATTTCCATCTCCATCATATATTGTTGATGTTACATTTATTATTTTATCATACAGGCTCTATCCTAGCAATTATTTTTACAAAAATACCTATACAAAAAACAGTTTAGAAATTTACTTTTTACAATAAAATTTCTATACTGTTGTTTGCAAAAATAATTTTATTATTCCTCTGTTTTATTTTCTGTTTCAGTTACATCTGAAGTTGATGTTTCTTCTGTAACTGGTGTTACATCAGCTTGAGTTTCTGTAACTTCTGGAACTATTGTTTCTTCAACTACAGGAACTTCTCCTGTTGCAATTTCTTCTGCTGTTGTTACTTCTGTTACTGGAGTTTCTTCAACTGGTGTTTTTGTAGTTACTTCATCTACTATTGGTTCATCTTCTACAAAGTCTTCTTTTAATGTAATTTCTCTAGTTTCGATTCTCGCTCCTACTAATTCTTTAGTTTTTGAAGCTTTTCCAACTCTATCTCTTAAATAGTAAAGTTTTGCTCTTCTTGCTTTACCTACTCTTACTACTTCAACTTTTTCTACTAATGGTGAATGTACTAAAAATGTTTTTTCAACACCTACTCCATATGATATTTTTCTTACTGTAAATGTTGCATTTACTCCTCCACCTTGTTTTTTTATTATTATTCCTTCAAAAACTTGGATTCTTTCTTTGTTTCCTTCTTTTATTTTTACATGAACTCTTACTGTATTTCCTACTCTTAGTTCTGGAATTTTATTTTTTAATTGTTCATGTTCAATAGATTTTATTATATCCACTTTACTTCCTCCTTCTTTGTTATTGTGCAAGCGGTACCATTATGTACTTTACACTTCCTCCTTGCGGGTATTATTTTTTAGTCTACAAATTCTATTGTTACTTTTTTTCTTTCTTTGCCTGCAACAGATTTCATTATTGTTCTGATTGCTTTAGCAATTTTGCCTTCTTTTCCTATAACTTTTCCCATATCTTTTTCTGATACTTTTACTTCTAAAGTTATTCCATTTTCATTTTCTAACTCATTTATTTCCACAGAATCTTTTTCATCTACTAAATTTTTTATGATTGTTTCTAGTATTTCTTTCATATCTGTTTCCTTTCTGCTATCTAGCTTTGGTTAGATTAAATTTTTATTTACTAATCTAAATTTTTTCTATTAGTGCTTTTACTGTTTCTGTTGGTTTTGCACCATTCTTTATCCATTTTTCTAATAGTTCTTTGTTTATTACTATTGTTGATGGTTCTGTCATTGGATCATATGTTCCTATTTGCTCTATTATTTTTCCATCTCTTGGGCTTCTTGAATCTGCTATTACTATATGATAAAATGGAGCTTTTTTCTTTCCTTCTCTTTGTAATCTTATTTTTACCATTTGTTTTCACCTCCTGAAAATTTTTCTATATTTGTAAAATTAATGACTTATTTGTTATTATATATTTTGATTATTTTAATTAAATTTTCATATTCTTTAAATCATTCATATCCATATTTTTCATCATTTTCTTTAACATACCACCTTTTTGGTTTTGCATTTTCTTCATCATTGTTTGTGTAGTTTCAAATGATTTTATGAATTTATTTATATCCTGGACTGTTGTTCCACTTCCTTTTGCAATTCTCTGCCTTCTACTTGCATTTAAGAGTTTTGTATTTTTCTTTTCTTTTTTTGTCATTGAACATATTATTGCTTCTATTTTTATGAATTCTTTATCATCTATTTCTACATCTTTTAATTTGTTCATTCCTGGAATCATTTTTAGTAATGATGAAAAAGACCCCATTTTTTTTATTTGTCTTATTTGTGCTAAATAATCATCTAGATCAAATTCTTTTTTATTCAATTGCTTTTCTAATCTTTCAGCATCTTCCTCTGTTAATGCTTCTTCTGCTTTTTCGATAATTGAAAGTACATCTCCCATTCCCAATATTCTTGATGTCATTCTTTCTGGACTAAATACTTCTATATCATTTAGCTTTTCTCCTGTAGCTGCAAATTTTATAGGTCTTCCTGTTACTTCTTTTACTGAAAGCGCTGCTCCACCACGTGTATCACCATCTAGCTTTGTTAATACTACTCCGTCAATTCCAAGTGCTTCATTGAATTTTTCAGATACATTTACTGCATCCTGACCTGTCATTGAGTCTACTACAAGTAATATTTCATGAGGTCTTGTTGATGCCTTTACATTTTTTAGTTCTTCCATTAATTCTTCATCTATATGTAGTCTTCCTGCTGTATCTAGTATTATTACATCATTTAATTTTGATATAGCTATGTCTATTCCTTGTCTTGCTATTTTCACTACATCTTTTGATGTTTCATTTGCATATACTGGAATATTTAGTTGTTTTCCTATTACTTGTAATTGTTGTATAGCTGCTGGTCTATATATGTCACATGCTACTAATAATGGTTTCTTTCCTTGTTTTCTTAATAGATTTGCTAACTTCCCAGCTGTTGTAGTTTTTCCTGATCCTTGTAGTCCTACTAGCATTATTATGGTTGGTGGATTTGGTGTAAAATTTATTTTGCTTTCTATTCCTCCTAGTAACTCGACCATTTCATCCTTAACTATCTTCACTACCTGTTGTCCTGGTGTCAATGATTTCATTACATCCTGACCTAGTGCTTTTTCTTGTATCGTATTTATGAATCCTTTTACTATTTTGTAATTTACATCTGCTTCTAATAAGGCTAGTTTTACTTCTCTTAGCATTTCTTTTAAGTCGTTTTCTGTTATTCTTGCTTTTCCTCTTATTTTTCTAGTTATTTCTTGTAGTCTTGATGATAATCCTTCAAATGCCATATTATTTCCTTTCTTTAATCTTTTTTCTTTAGACTAAATAACTTAATTCTTTTTTTATGCTGTTTAATATGTTTACTATTTGTTTATCAGTTGTTTCTGTTCCTATTTTTGTTAGTTCTGATAAAACTTCTTGTATCTTTTGTTCCTGTGTTAACGTCTTTTTCATAAACAATAGCTTTTCTTCATATTCGAAAAGTTTTCTTTCCCCCTTTTTTATTATGTCTCTGACTGCTTGCCTTGTGATGTTATTGTTTTCTGCTATTTCTGATAGTCCTAAATCATTGTTGTAGTAGTCATTAATAAATTCAAATTGCTTTTCTGTTAAGAGTTTGCCATATAAATCGCATAGCATACTTACTTCCACTTTTTTTTCCATATACTTTTCCTCTTTTTTGTAATGCTAATATACTTTACAATATTTTTTCGCTTTTGTCAAGTGTTTTTTTGCTTTTTTGTTATTTTTTGCATGTTTTTATTGTTATTCTTATTTCTTTTTTCTGACATTTTTTAGCAGTTATCTCTTATGTTCATAATATTGAACATTTTTTGATAACTGCTTTTCTTTTATTATAGTGATATTCCTAAAAAACTAAATGCAAATACAACTACATAATATATTGCTTCTACTTTGATAAATGTTTTTAGTGCTTTTTCATTTTCTTCTTCAAACATTTCTTTTACTACAAAGAACATTAATATTGTTGATATTATACTTAATAATGATGATATTGGGTTTGTTATATATGTTATATTTGAACTTATGTATGTCAAAAATCCTAAGCATGATGATATTACAACTGGTATTTTTGCTATTACTACTGCTGTTATTGCTTTTGTTAGTGTTTGCTTGTTTTCTTTGTTTAGCATATGTATTATTATTGACATTGCTATTATTTTTACTATTGGTGCTATTATTATTTTTATTGTTCTTAAAATTTTAAATGTATGGAATTCATAAACTATACAACTTAATATTTCTTTTAGTAATACTATTACTATCCATATGCATACTACTAATATTGCTGTTTTATAAAATTGGTTTTTCTCATCTTTTACCATTTCTTTTATTGTCCCTATTGGATTTTTTAATAACTTTCCTACTAATCCCTTTCCTTTTTGTGCTTCTTCTTTAATATTCATGTTTTTTATTTGTTCCTTTGTTTCGTTTAGCGTGTCTGTCGCTTCTTTCTTTAATTCCCTTTCTTGTTTTTCTTCATTTTCTTCCATATTGTCTTTTAGATATTAGCTTTTGTTTGCTAATTTCTTCTCCTTTCTTTTCTTTTTTCTTGCATTATTATTTATATGCATTGTTCGTTTTTTATTGTTTTTTTATTTTGCTATATGTTTTTTATTTTATTCCATCTTTGTTCTTTTTTCAATGTTTTTTGTATAATTTTCCATTCTAATATATTTATATAATAACATATTTTGTGTTGAGCATGGCGTTGATTTTGCAACATTTACATTCTAGTATATTTAAAGTACAACATACTAAATTTATACTCATCTTTGGCAATTCTATTTTTACATTCTAATATATTTAAAACATAACAAGATTTTAAAGAAAATCAAAGAGTCTTAAAAGAATTTACATTCTAGTATATTTAAAATACAACTATTTGGAAAAGCTACAATTAGTTTGTCTGCTTTATTTACATTCTAATATATTTAATGTACAATCAGATAAATTAAAATTACACAATATTGGAAATGTCTTTACATTCTAATATACTTAAAGTACTACTTTTGTAATTTTTTATATCTTTTAAGCTTATCCATTCATTTACATTCTAATATATTTAAAGTACAACTTGAAGGAACTGCATTATTTGAGGATTTAAGATTCTTTACATTCTAATATATTTAAAATACAACTTAATGTATTAATACCACTACTAGTGCTTATTACATCTATTTACATTCTAATATATTTAAAATACAACGCTTATTTCCTCTTAATTTCACAAGTAACTTAGTTGAATTTACATTCTAATATACTTAAAAGTACAACATACTAATCTTTGCGAATTAGCAGACGCAAAAGGATTTACATTCTAATATATTTAACTATACTCATCATATTCCTCTTCTGATGTTCCAACTCCATTTACATTCTAGTATATTTAAAGTACAACTGCAGAATATAGATAAGTTGGATAGAATTTACTATATTTACATTCTAATATATTTAAAATACAACCTACTTCTGCTAAATTACCTTTGATAATTCCTGTATTTACATTCTAATATATTTAAAATACAACGTTATTTTCAAGTATACTATTTTTAAGTAGTGTATTTATTTACATTCTAATATATTTAAAATACAACGTTATTTTCAAGTATACTATTTTTAAGTAGTGTATTTATTTACATTCTAATATATTTAAAATACAACTAAATGTGCAAAGTAAATTCCCAACTTATTCAGTATTTACATTCTAATATATTTAAAATACAACTTTCTATATCCCTCCTAATTCAAATTCTTTTAATATATTTACATTCTAATATATTTAAAATACAACAAATCTATGTTATTATATACATCTCTTACTTCGTGATTTACATTCTAATATATTTAAAATACAACATGTAGAACTAACAATGCCAACAACAAGTATTGACATTTACATTCTAATATAGTTAAAATACAACCAATAAATGTGGTTACTAATAAAAGCAATTTACCATTTACATTCTAATATATTTAAAATACAACACTATGTGCAATATTTATATTTACAGACGTTCTAACATTTACATTCTAATATATTTAAAATACAACAGTTCAAGCAAAAAAATGTTGATAATGAGACAATAATTTACATTCTAATATATTTAAAATACAACTAAAACAAATGACATTATATGTAACAAAAAATAGGATTTACATTCTAATATATTTAAAATACAACAGGAAACAAATTAGCCCACAAATATCAATAAATAAAAGGACGAAATCTGTCTATTAACACACACTATAACACAAAAACATAAAAATTGAAATATCTTTTACAAAAAGTCAACAAAATAGTACAATTTCACATCTGTCGCCAAGCGAATAATTTTACCATAATACACATCGACAGAAACATCATAAAAAATTATCTGTTTTATCATCCTCAATTTTACCAAGAAACTCTTTATCAAGCCACTTTTGATTTCTGCTTTTAAACAAAATAACACTATCTTTATCTTGTCTAATAAATCTATCTAATTCAGCATTTAGTTTCATAGCTTGTGATTCCAATAGTTCCCCTTCGAAAACAGAATTTTGAATATGCATTAAATACTTCTTACAAGTTTTAAATACATTTCTCAAAACCTTATGACCTTCTTTTTCTTCCAAACTAATATCATAAACTAAAATAACATACATATTACCACCACATTTTAAACCCTTCATATTTTTCATCTTCCAGTAAATGTTTAATCAATTTATACACTTCTAATCTCATTAAATATTCATAGCTCACTTCCCTATTAAGTTTTTTATGTTTAATCTTTGTTTGTAACCTATTATCAATTTCCCTTGTAATATTTTTTCTAGCATTATCTTTAATATATGTAAAATTCAATCCTTCCTCAAAATCCTTTTCGGTAATTTGTCTTTTATTTAACATTGCAAAAATTAATCTATCGGCAATAATAGGTTTAAAAATCTCTGCGATATCTAAGCACAAAGAAAATCTCCTTTCTGATGGTTCATGCAAATAACTAATTGTAGGATTTAATTGGGTCTTATAAATCTCACTTAAAACTCTTGTATAGATAATAGTATTAACATATGATATCAAAGAATTTATAGCATTATCAGGAGGATTTTTCACTCTTTTCTCAAAAGCAATATCTTGATTAATAATAACATTCCACGAATCATAGTATACCTTTCTAATATTTCCCTCTATCCCCATTAGTTCTTGAACATCTTTGCATAACTTTATCTGTTGTCTTAAAAACTCTATCTCTTTCATATATCCACTCAAATCTTTACCTCTATTATTATAATAAGTCAAATTTCTATAAATATTATAAGATGCTGCCTCTATAAAACTCTTTGCAATTTCTAATCTTTTATTCTTATCTGTATAATGCTCAGCTTGCTTTATTAAAAGTCTGCCAGAAACTAATGTTTCTTTAGGATAATATGTCCCTGTATAAAATCCATAATAATTAAAAAAATGCACACTCACTCCATATTGAGAAATAAAATTCAATAAATTAGTATTAAAATCTAATTCAGTCATTACATAAATATCATCCACTCTTTCAATAGGAATTGATTTTTTTGTGCCATCCTTATATACAATTTCTAATGTATTATCTTTTCGTTGTAATCTACCATTTTTATATAAATAATAAGATTGTTTCATATCTCTCCTCCTTACACATAACACATATCAAAATATGAACACTTTCTACAAATCCTTGAATCAATTATCTCTGGTGGCTTGTCCATTTTTCCTATTTCTTCAATATGTATAATTACATTCTTTAATATTTCTCTATCTTTATCTTCTAATATAACCTCTTTTGTTTCTCTTAAAAGAGGGAAATCTATTTTTGCTTTTATATCTTGTACACCTTTATTTTCTAAATAATATATATAATATTTTATTTGCCAGATTCCCGCTTCTTCAACCGCTTTCGTTTTCTTTACTTCATGTAATACTGCTTTATTTTTTATAAAATCTATATTAATTGTATTATCTATTAAAATTTGCTTTTTCTCTCTTGTATAAGTTGTCTCATCTAATATTTTTCCTATTTTAACCAACTCACTATTTTGTTCCATATTAATTTGATTTATAAAATACCATAATCTTCTTTGACACACAAAATAGTAATAAATCATTATTCCTGTAATATTCATTAATTCCTCCTATCAAAGTATTCTTGAATCTATTTCATAATCCTCATCTTTCTCTAATAAAAGTCCTATTTCATTATCATATCTAGTATCAATAATATATTTATTCTTAATATATGGGCATTTATTTATATAATCATTTAACTTCCATAAATTAGATTTATTAATTGAAATAAATAACTTATTTAATTCTCTCCTTAATTTGAATTTTTCTTGCACATTTTTCTCACTTTCATATTTCTCAAATAAACTCAAATTAATATCATAAATACATCTAGGAATAACATCTATATTATCAATATTCCTTAATAATGATTGTGCTTCTTTTTTATTTACATCATAATCAACTATGTTATCTAAAATTCTAAATGCATTTTTAAAATCTCTATAAAATTTTGTATTTTCAAGCATTTCTTTTGAATAAAGTCTATCAACCAATTCAATTTTTGTTCTCTCCTGTAAAATACTATTATCATATTCTTCTAATAGTTCTATACTTTTCATATATATTTCTTTATCGTATACATATCCTACACCACTTGCCTCTTCTGTATATATTTTTACATTACATTCTTTATCATCATATTCTCTATTTCTATAACATCTTCCTAACCTTTGAAATAAACTATCTAATGTGGACATTTCTGTATATAGTACATCAAAATCTATGTCTAATGATGCTTCTACAATTTGTGTTGTTATCCATATCCCATTTTGATTTTCTATATTTGAAAATTCTTTTATGCTTCTCTCTTTTGCATTTCTATCTTCTAATAAAAATCTTGAATGTAATAAATTGATATTATCTGCTCTTTTTTCCTTTAATTGATTATATAGCTCTATTGCTTTATTTATTGTATTGACTATAATTAATACCTTTTTATTTTTTGATTTTTCACAAATCTCATCAATATCTTCATTTATTCTTTTGTCCATTATTTTAATTTTATGTCTTTTTGTCTCTTTAATAAATTCGTTATATTGAAATTCAATTTTCATTTCTTCTAATTTTTCTTTATAAATTCTTGGAAGTGTTGCTGTCATTATCATAAACTTTCCACCTAAGTTATTTATCATTTGTAATCCTTTTAGAATTATAGCTACTATTTCTGGTGAATACGCTTGTATTTCATCAATTATAACTTTTGAATAACTTAATGTTGCATATATTCTTTCATATCCCCTATATTTGAATACAAAAGTAAATATTTGATCTATTGTACACGTAGTTATTTTCTGATATAAATTTTTAGAATACTCTATAACTTCCATTTCTTTTTCTATATCTCTTTCCTCTAAATTTACTTTTTCTTCTAAATAGTCTAATGCAGTTGAATGTAGTAATCCTACATGCTCATATTTTATTTTTTCAAGTATTCTATCATATATTGCATTTATACTTATTCTTAATGGTAATGTAAAAAATGTTTTATCGTTTTTGCTCCATAGTAATGAACTTTCTGTTTTTCCCATACCTGTTGAACCTATAACAATCAAATTTTTGTCTTTATTTTCTTTACTATAATTTTGCAAATCATTTAAGTTAAAATTTTCACTTTTCATAAAATATTCTACGAAATCTGATATTTCTTCACTTGTATTATCTTCTACAGGAATTATTGCTGAACTACAATAATCTAATCTATGTAATAATCCTTTCATTAAGCAATATTCTTTATATAATTCATCTCCTTCTCTTATTCTTGCTTGCCCCTCAACAAGACCTAAATATATTGTCTTTAATTCTTCAACATCTATCTCTAATTCTTTTTGTATGTTTTCTATATTAGGTTTTATATCTTCTTCTATTATCTCTTTTAGTAATTCTCTTTCTGTATATATAGTATTTCTCTCATGGTGATAATAAATCGCTTGATATACTAGTTTTCTTTCTTCTGGTGTAAGATTGTATTTTTTTGCTGGTACAAACATTGGTGATATTTTTTCATGTTTAATTATATGATTGTTAAACCTTGTTGGTATTAATTTTTTTCCTATCTTTTCTCTTATCTCATTCTGAAATCCTGAAAATACCTTGCCTGTATCGTGATATTTACAAATTACTTCCATTAACTCCCAAAATCTTTCCTCTTCCATATTAATTATTTTCGTAATTTGTTGTCCATATGTCTCTTTTAATTTTTTTAGATTTGTTAATAATCTATCTGTATGTTCTTTTATAGTTTCTATTGGTTCTGACTTTGCATAATATATCATTATTTTCCTCCTTTTAAAGCAGCAATACTTTTATAGGATAGGAAAATTAAAAGTCTTTCCTATCCTATAATGTTAAATTTTTATAAGCATGGCATTTGTTCGCTATAAAAATATATATAATCTCCATCTTCATCTTTAAATGCTTTATACACATTTTGATTTGTGCTCTTTTCAACATACTTAACATTAACTTTATTCCATTGCCTAATGTTATCTTTTATTGTATATGTAGTATTTAATCTATAATTAATTCCATCTACTCCTCGTGCTAACCATTCTGGAATATATGCTGTATTTGTTACTTCTTCTAATTCGTCTATTTCTTCAATTTTATCTAGTATTTTTATGCTATCAACTCTTACTAAATCTTCATTTCTTCCTAATGTAAATGTTTCTACTCCATTTACTATGTTTTGGTATATTTTTTCTATAATCTCATCATCTGCTTGTACATGTAATATTAAATTAATGTCTAATAATTGGTGTACATTTCTTGGCATTGCTGTAACTTTTTCTTTTCCTTTATACATTCTTAGATTTTGATAATTACTAAAAATACTTTCATATTCTCCTTGAACAGATATATTCATAGGAAAATACTCACCTGGCTTTGCCTGTAATATTTTATGGAACATTCCTATTACTGTTGAATATGGTGGCAAAGGATATGTTTCTGCTACTTTATTTGCAAATGGCTTTTTATAACAAGCTGTTTCTTGATATATTTTAAGTTTTAATATTTTCATCTATTTCAATCCTTTCCTTTTTTAGGATTTATAATATTCTGTTACTTCTCCTTTTAAATTCTTAAAGAATTCTTCTATGTTTGTTATCTTCCCATTGAATATTTCTTCAATTTCTTTTTCGTTTTTAAATGTATTTTTTATTATTCCTACTTTTGTATCTTCAAATATCGTTCTTTCTCCAATTGTTAATGTGCTAGTATCTTTTAACATTTCAGTATCTAGAGTAAATTCTCCATTTTTTCCAGTTAATTTTATTCTTCCTAAATAAAATGGTGAATTTATATTATATAGTCCCCCAATTATAAAAACTGGACTTAAGTTTTCTTCTCTTCCTCTTATTTCTCTATTTAATACTTTTATAATATCTAATAATTGATTTATTCTTTTTATTTTTTCTTCATTTGATAACTCTATACCTTCTTCTATTCCTATTTTTTCTAAGTCTATTGTAACTGTATATGTATAATAGCTTAAATGCTTTTCTATGTTTGCAAGGTTTGGGAATTCTCCTATTCTGTCTGCTAGTCCTTTGTTATTTAAAAATTCAATATCACTTTTGTAATCTTCTAAAGATATTGCATTACTTAATCTTACTGCTGCACTTCTTATGTCTGCATTTCCGTTTTTGGCAGTCTTCATATATCCAAATAAATCCATTTCTTCAGAATCTTTTATTGTTAACTCATCTTTAAATTGTACTGTCCCTTTTGATTTATCTACTACTTCTAAGTTCCAATTAAACATTTTATTTCCTAATCTTACTATATCATATCTTAATGCTTGTCTTGATTCAAATGTATAAACACTTCCATCTCCTCTTGTTAATTTTTTTAGTTCTGAGATATTGCCAATTCCTTCACCATAATTTAAGCTTTCTGCTTTGAATATTAGTGTTATTGATAATCCTTTTTTTGTTTTTTCCATTCTATTTTTTCCTCCTACTTTTTTCATATTTATTTTATATTAACTATTGTTGTGAACTACAATTCGTCATTATCTTGAGTTTTTTTCTCATATTTATTTGATATTAATCCTGCTAAAAAACTTTGTCCTATTGATTCAAAATCTAAATTTGTTTCTTGCCTTGTCTCTAAAAATATTGGTGATACGTCTTTCCCTATAGACATATGCAATTTAATTACTATATGCATAAAGTCTGCTTTATTTCCTGTTTTTATACTATTTAACATTTTATATGTATAACCACTTAATTTATTTTCTTCTCCTTTATGCTTTAATTCTTCGTGTATTTCTATTCCTAAATTATATAACGCATATAATTTTTTATTATTCTTATCTATTATTTCTTCCACTCCTCTTTTCTCCTTTTTTAATATATTTAATATCTTTCTCGTTTGTATTGCTAGAAATGAATTATAACTGTTTGTTTTCGGTTTTATTATGTCATCTCTTAATCTGTCATTTATAATATATTTTATATCTTTATTTTTTAATATGTAATCTACTACTTGTAACTTATATTTATAGTCTACTATTCTATTTAATGTACTTGACGCATATAATGTAAAAAATTGTGCTACATATTTTCTTATATTAAAATATTCAATTCTACTATATGCTTTATATTCTGCATCAAATTCTACAACAAATATATTTTGTAATTGCCATTCACTTATTTTTTTGTCTTGCTCAACAATATCTAATATTAATTGTGTATATGGATTTTCTGCCCTATTTTCATATTTTGAATTATTTTTAAAATTATTATTTGTTATTAATAATTGATTTATATTTGTGTCATAATTAACAAAATTTAATAACTGTTTTTCTTTGTATTCTCCATTTTCTTTTAATGTTTTAATGATATTATTTACTCCTGCTGGTATACAAAATAATATTAGTTTACATACGTCACAAATTGGAAATTTTACATTTTGATTCCAGAAAAAATTTCTTGCATTATCACTACTAATTGCTAATGGTACAAAATTTCCTTCTGAAAAATTTGTCGTTGTTCCTAATTCATTTTCGCACATACAGCATCTTTGTAATACTTTTTCTTTTATATATTTTTGTATCTCTTCTAGATTTTTACATTTTTCAATATAATCCTTTTTTATTTTTGAATATATTTTTTCTATTTCCTTTGTTATTCTTCCTTCTTTTTCTTTTGTCTCGATTTGTTCTTTTATTTGTTCTATATTATATTTTCCTTCCAAAATATCATGTATAAATCCTGTTTCTACTATATTACTTATATAGTCCATATACATTAATTCTTGTTGCTCTTCATATGAAAGTGCTGTTTTTATAACATTTAAGAATGAAACTTGTCCATAATATGTATTACTCAAAATACTTTTAAATAAATTTAATGTTAATTTTTTGTTTATTGCATCATTTTTTATATTATTTAATAAATTATTTTTTATTTCTATTATTCCTTCTTTTGTCTCTTCTTTATCGATTTGATTATATGCTTCTTTAATTTCATTATAAATTTGTTCATTTATTTTTTCTATTTTATCTAATTGTTTTTTTATTGTATCCTTAATATATTTTTTATTTGATTTTATTTTTTCTTTTATTTGTTTTTCTTCTTTATCTTCTGATTTAATTTCTATATTGTTTTCGATATATTCAAATGCTGTTGCTGTTCTTTCTTCTACCTTTTTTGCTACATCATATTTGTCCATAAAATATTTAAAATAGTATTTTTCAAAATTTCTTAAATCTTCTGTCTCAAATTCTATATAATTTGATTTTTTTTCTGCGAATTCGTCATTACTATTCTTTAATATCCTTAAAAATCCTATAATTCCTGCATTTACAAACCAATCATTTAAGTATACTTTTATTTTCATTTTTCACCTCCTATTTTATATAACTTGAAACATTCCAAATCCTGCTGAATGTTTACTTCCCATTCCGTGCTTTATATATATAATTAAGTAATTGTATATCTCCCTGTAATGTAAATGTTCCTGTTGAACATTCTATCTTTTTTTCATAAAATTTATTTATTACTTTCTTTGCTTTTATTGGTGTTATTTTTAACGTTTTTACTATCTCACTTGAAATATTTGTTATTTTTAATTGTTCTGTTATATTCATCCTTAGAGTATCTTCAAATTCCTCATGCTCAAATGAATAATAATAGTCTTTTTTATCTTGCCTTCTTCTTACGCATAGTGGGCTTATGAATTTTATTGTTATATTGTTATCTTTTATTTCTTTTTCCATTGCCATTTCTATATTTTTTAATGTAAATGAATTTCTATTTATTGAGAATTTTTTATATTTTTGTTTATTAAATGAATTGTATAATATTATTGCTGTTTCATAGTCTTCTACTGATATATTTAATTCAAATCTTTTGTCTTCTATTATTATTTCTTCTGCATTTATTTGTGGTTGTTTGAAAAATACTGCAAATGTATATGGTTTTATTATTGGGTCTTTTTCATTATAGAATTTTTTATAATACTCTTCGTCATATTCTTGTAATGCATGTTTTATATAGCTTATTATGCTTCTTCTATAATCTATTGGCATATTTGTATTTTCTAATGTGAAATATAATTTGTATCTCATTTGTTTACCTCCTATCTTACTAGTTCTGATTTTTACTATTATATGTACATATTTTATTTTAAGTTTCATTTTAAGAAACTTTGCCATACGCTAATAATACATTTATTGTTTATTTTATATAATACTTATATCACAATATATACACATTAACAACAAAAATCTAAATTTTGTCTTTTTTTATACGAAATAAAGACAAAACCAGACAAAATATGATAAAATAATAAAAGAAAAGAGGTAAAAATGACAAAGTCTACAAAATATTTAGAAAAAATAATAGAAGTAAAAATAGACAGACCAATGGGAAGTAAACATCCAAAATACAATTACATATATCCTGTTAATTATGGATATATACCAAATACATTAAGTGGAGATGGTGAAGAAATAGACTGCTATGTACTCGGAATATTTGAACCATTAGAAATATACACAGGAAAATGTATCGCAATAATAAAAAGGTTAGATGATAATGACGATAAACTTGTAATAGTACCAGAAAACAAGAATTACTCAGATGATGAAATAAAAGTATTAACAGAATTTCAAGAAAGATTTTTTAAAAGTGAAATAATAAGAAAATAAATGCAATAAAAAATAAAAATAAAATTTTTAATATCTAAAAAACTGTAATTATCCTCTACAGAAAGCCATCATATCATAATGAGAGTATAAAAAAATGATAAAACAAAAAATTTTATCATTTTTTATTGAATATAACTATTTCCATATATCACCATTTATAAATTTGATAAGAGCCATAACACAAGCATTTCTAGTCAAATCAATTCTTGAAATCTCATCTTTAGTCAAAATACTTATACCACCTTTACCTTTACCTAAATCATTCTGACTAGAAAAAATTCTGTTCATAACTGTTCCAAGTTCTGTAGCCTTAATTTCATCAATATATTTATTAGGTATTTGAAATCCTTGACTAATCCCAACACCTTTCAAACCATTTTTATCTTCTATTACAGCTGCATTAATATCTATAGTTTCTCCTAATGTATCAAAAATCCCCGCTTCTGTTGCTACATAATAATCTGCAACAATATTATTTTCTAAGGCATACTCCTTTAAATTCTTAACTCGATTTTTCGCACCTTGAAAGATTTCCTCATTAAATGGTTGATTACTAACATCTGAATTTACTGGTACTCCTTCTATTTCAACATTACTAAAATATCTTTCAAAAGCTTGTTTTGCACCTTCTATTTTACCTGGATTTTTTGTTCCCATTAATATTTTCATTTTTCTTCTCTCCCATTTTCTTCTTATTTTATTTTTAATTTATATCATATTTTTATTAAATTTTCTATTGCTCTATCTGCTAATAAAGAATATTTTAATTTTTTATCTTTAATTTTTTCATCTAGTTCTGGAAGTATTCCAAAATTAGCATTCATAGGTTGAAATTTCTCGTTTGGAGTCGAAATATATTTGCTAAGTGCTCCTATCATCGTCTTTTCATTAAAAATTATTCTTTCTTCTCCTTTAAGCATTTTTACTGCATTTACTCCTGCTACTAACCCAGAAGAAATAGATTCTACATATCCCTCTACACCTGTTATTTGTCCTGCAAAAAATATGTTACTATTAGATTTTAAATTATATGTATTATCTAATAATTCTGAAGAATTTATATATGTATTTCTATGCATTACTCCATATTTAATAAAATCTGCATTTTTTAATCCTGGAATAAGACTGAATACTCTTTTTTGCTCACCAAATTTTAAATTTGTTTGAAATCCTACTAAATTATATATACTTGCTTGAGCATCATCTTGTCTTAATTGTACAATTGCATATGGTCTTTTAGCTGTTTGTGGGTCATCAAATCCTACTGGTTTCAATGGTCCATATCTTAATGTGTCTATTCCTCTTTTTGCCATTACTTCTATTGGCATACAACCTTCAAATATTTCTCTTTTTTCAAATTGATGTAATTCCACTATTTCTGCATTTACTAACTCTTCATAAAAAATTTCATATTCTTCTTTGTTCATTGGCAAATTTATATAACTTTTTTCTTCTTCCCTTTGCCTATTTTTCCATTCTTCTATACTTTCTTCTTTCTTTTTTTCCTGACTATATCTATCTCCATAAAATGCTATATTAAAGTCAATACTTTCCTTTGTTATTATTGGAGCAGCTGCATCATAAAAATGTAACTTTTCTTGTCCTGTTAATCTTGAAATTTCTTCTGCCAATTTATCAGATGTTAATGGACCTGTTGCTATTATGACTATTCTGTCTTTACTTATCTCCTCTAAACTTGTTATCTCCTTATTATATATTTCTATTAGAGGATTCTCTTGTATTTTTTGTGTAACCTCTCTTGAAAACTTTTCTCTATCAACTGCTAATGCTTGTCCCGCTGGTACTGCTGTTTCATCTGCTATTTTTATTAATAATGAATTTAATATTCTTAGTTCTTCTTTTAATAACCCACATGCATTTGTATGTAAATTTGATTTGAATGAATTACTGCATACTATTTCTGCTAAATTTTTGCTTGTATGTGCTGGTGAGTATCTTTCTGGTTTCATTTCGTATAATTTTACCTTTACTCCCATGTTTGCTATTTGGTATGCTGCTTCACATCCAGCTAGTCCTCCTCCTATTATAACTATTTCTTCTTTCATTTATTTACCATCTTTCTTCTTATTTTTATTGACTATTATTTTACATTATAAAGAAAATAAGCTCATTATATCTTCTTTTGAAATTTTGTTAACAAATGTTGTTTGTGTATCTAATACATTATCTATTAATTCTGATTTTTTTTGTTGTAATTCATAAATTTTTTCTTCTATAGAATTCTTCGTTATAAGTTTATATACTTGCACATTTCTTCTTTGTCCTATTCTATATGCCCTATCTGTTGCTTGGCCTTCTGCTGATGCATTCCACCAAGGATCATAATGTATTACCACATCTGCTCCTGTTAAGTTTAGACCTGTTCCTCCTGCCTTTAATGATATCAAAAATACTTTTATTTCTTCATTTGAATTAAATTCATCAACTAGCTGAATTCTTTCATCAACTTTAGTGCTTCCTGTTAATTTAAAATATTTGATTCCTTTTTCTTTTAATTCTTTTTCTATTATCTCAAACATGGATGTATATCCTGAGAACAACAATATTTTATGATTACTTTGTGTTGCCTCTTGTATAATTTCTATACATTGTTCTAGTTTACTACTTCCATCATTATATCCATCAATAAATAAGCTCGGATGACAGCATATTTGTCTTAATCTAGTCAATGCTGCTAATATTTGTATTTTGCTTTTGTCAAATCCATTTTTATTAATTATTTGTTCAACTTCCATTTTTGTTTGCGCTAAATATGATAAATATAATTTTTCTTGCTCTTCTTTCATTACATTTTTTAATACTGCTATTGATTTATCTGGCAATTCTGTTAATACTTGTTTTTTGGTTCTTCTTAGTACAAAAGGTTCAATTAACATTTTTAATCTTTGCATTGCTTTTTGGTCATTATCTTTTACTATTGGTACTTCATATGCGTTTTTAAATTTTTTATATGAAAATAAATATCCTGGCATTATGTAATCAAATATTGACCATAATTCTGCAAGTGAATTTTCTATTGGAGTCCCTGTTAATGCATATCTTGTTTCTGCATTTATTTCCTTTATTGCTTTTGCATTTTGTGTATTGCTATTTTTTAAGTATTGTGCTTCATCTGCTATTATATATTTGAATGTGTAATTTTTTTCCTTGTATACTTCTATATCTCTTTTTAATAAGTCATATGATGTTATTATTAAGTCATAATTTTCAACTTGTTTTATTTGTGCTTCTCTTTCTTTTGCATTTCCTCTTATTACCATTGTTTTCAATTCGTTTGTAAATTTACTCGCTTCATTTTGCCAGTTGAGTGATAATGAACTTGGACATACTACTATTGTTGATTTTTTTTCTTCTTTTTTAGTTCCTTGTATGTATGATATTATTACTGCTAACATTTGTATTGTTTTTCCTAGTCCCATATCATCTGCTAATATTCCACCAAATTTATAATTATCTAATACCTTTAACCATTTATATCCTGTTTTTTGATAATATCTTAAAATATTTTCTAGACTTTTGGGTACTTGTATTTCCTCTTCTATATTTTCTTTGTCTAATCCTTTAACTATTTCTTTATATTCATTGTTTTTTGTTATTTCTGTATTTTCAATATTTTTTAATAAACTATTTAGGTATAATGTTCTATGTACAGGTAACTTGATTTTCCCAGTTTCTAATTCCTTATAATTTATATCCATCCCTGTTGCAATTTTGTCTAAAAATTCTAAATCTTGGTTATTTTCTAAACTCAAATAACTTCCATCTTTTAATTTATGATATTTTTTCTTTAATGTGTATTTTTGCATTATTTCTTCTAATTCTGATGGTTCAACATTTAGATTGCTTAAATCTATTGATAATAAGTTGTTTTCTACTTTTACTCCTATCGCTCCTACTTTAGGTTGTCTTACTTGTTTTGATTTAAAATTTTCTGTTACTAAAACTTCAAATTTTTTCATATATTCATCTACATCTACTGTTAAAAATTCATATATTTTATCTTCTTGTGGCAATATAAATAACTCTTTTTCTTCATATATCATAAACCCTGTTTTACTCAGCATATTTATTGCCTTCGTTTCTGCTATTATATCTCTTTTTGCTTTTATTTTTGTTTTCTCGTCTAATGCTTTTATCTCTTCTTCTCCATAACAAAATCTAACATCTGCTGTTATGTATCCATGCTCATCTACATCTAGATATGCTTTTACTTCTAGCTTTTCTGGTCTATACTCTTCTATTTCTTGTTGTGTTTCTTCTGATATTTTTATCTGATTTTTAATTTTTGGTATTACTACTGAAAATAGTTCTGGTAATTGCTCTTTGTGCATATACACTTCTTCTACAAAGTTTTCTTTGAATATTTTGAATAATTTTAATGTCGTTTGTTCGAATTCTTTTGTGCATCTATATAACCCATCATCTTTTAATATATATGTGTATCTCTTTCCTTCTAATATTGATATCTGTCCTATCTTTTCATCTAAGTCTATGTATAATTTATAGTCTTCCTCTTTATCTTTTTCTAATCTAAATTCTATACTTGGATTTCTGTCTGCAAATTCTATATTTTCTTCTGTATACTCTTTTTGTACTAATACTTTTTGTCCCTTTAAAATATCAAATAATTCATCTAAAGATGTATTGTTTATTAATATCTCGCTTTCACTTAATGCTTTTCCATAATATCTATAACTTATATTGGCTTCTGAATTTACATGTTTTATATTTTCTGCTTGTTCTAGTATAAATTCTAATAATGGTTGACTTTCCTCTGCAAATGCTTCCTTAGTATGTATAAATTCTAGTTGTCCTCCATATCTATAATTTTGTTTATAAAACATATTATTGTAAAATTCTGATAGATTTTTAATTTTATATAGTCTTTTATTTCCTATCTTTACTTCTAATCTTAAACTTTTATGATATTTATCATATATCATTTTTGGCTCTAATGCTATATTTTGCACTATTTGTTTTTGTTCTTCTTCTGATAATGTTTCTATCTCCTCATTGTACAACATACTCACTATTTGATGAAAACTTCTATATTTAGTTGAATTTATCCTTTGTGCTACTCTTTTTATTTCTTTACTTTCTTCTCTATTTTTGTCCTTTTCATAAAATTCTATTATCGTTGCTACTATATGTTTACATGTTCCAAATCTTTTATAATAGTCATCACATTCACAAGTTACGTCTTCTATTTCTCCATCTTTTACTCTTATTGTTGTATTATATATTTCTGTTCCTTTTACTTGGGCAGATATTTCAAAATTATCTTTATTTTCATATTCTTCTCTTTTTAGTTTTACTCTTTTATTCTGTACATAATTTCTTGCTTTTTTTACTCTTTCTTCTCCAGCTTCTCTATATAATTCATCTAATATATTTGAGTTTATTTGCATTTTTCTTTTTTCCTTTCATTTCGCATCTAACTTTTATTTTTTTGTGTCTTTATTAGCTTATTATTATATTACATTTCTTCTTTTTTTTCAATACTTCTTTCTGCTGCTTTTCTAAGAATATGAAAAATATGTGCTTGCCAAATTAAAACTTGACATACACATATCTTTTTTATTTGTATTTATTACTATCTACAAATATTATTCTTAATTGGATAATAAATATTAGTTATTATTATATATTACTTTGATTTTCTTGTATTATCTTGTCAGCTTCTTCTTTTGATAGATATTTACATTCTACCATTTTATTAATTACTTGCCTTGCTCTTTGTGCCGCTAATTTTGGATTTTTTGTTGGAGCATATACACTTGGTGCATTTGGTATTCCTGCTAGCATTATACATTCATATTCTGTCATATTTATTGGATCTTTATCAAAATAATTTAAACTTGCTTCTTTTACTGAATAGCATCCATCTCCAAAATAACTTGTATTTAAATATAATTCTAATATCTCATCTTTTTCACATTTTTCTTCATATTTATATGCTACGAAAACTTCTGCCACTTTTCTTGTAAATCTTTTCTCTTGTGTAAAATATGTATTTTTTGCTAATTGCTGTGTTATCGTACTTCCACCTTCCACTAGTTTTTTTCGTTTTATATTTGCAACTATTGCTCTACCAATTGATCTTATATCAATTGCACCATGATTATAAAATCTATGGTCTTCTGCTGCTATTACAGCTTCTTTATACATCTGTGGCATTTCCTCCAGTGTTGTATAATTATCTTTACTTTTAATCTCTTCTATTTTTTCTTCTATACTTGTTTCTTTTAATGCCTTTTTTGACATATCATATCCTTGATATCCTATATACCCAGCAATACATATACATATTATTAATATAGCTAATATTATATTTCTTACTATTTTCATATTTACCTCTACTCTTCTATATTTTTTGTCATCTCATTATATATTATCATATTTTATTTTTGTGGTCAATATATTTTGTCGAATTCTTGTTTGTATTCAAATAAAGATAATTTATGTGAATTAATCCATAAGTTACATGCCTTTCCTTCTGAATTAAATTAAAATATAATTTCCCGAAATCATTAATAATCTTTCTATTTTACTTCAACTAAACTTTAGCTGGGATAGTTCCTTTTTATTTATGTTTTTATAGACTTTTTTATTTTTTTAATATATACTATAATAAAATTAATAGAAAGAAGGAATTTAAATGGAAAATGAAAATACATTGAATAAGACTTTATATCGTTTCTCTGAAAAGTTTGATTTAATTCAAACAATTATTATTGGATTATTAGCTTTTTTAGTTCCATCATTTTTAGCACAATTAATTAAAACTATTTTTGGCGCAGATAATATTATTACAAATAATTCTCAAATAATAATAGGGTCTGTTGTAAATATATCATTAATTATTTCTGCACTTAATGTAAAAGGGTGGAAAAAAATAATCGGAATTATAACAATGCCAAGTATATCAACTATTTTAAGTGGATATGTCTTTAAAACCGCTTCTGTTTTTATGGTTTATATGATTCCTGCAATTTGGTTAGGAAATTTTGCATTAATTTATTTTTATAAATTGATTATGTTAGAAAAAAAACAAAATTATTTTTTTGCTGGTATTGTTGGCATTGCTATAAAAGTTTTAATAATTTTTGCTTCCTTTAAAATATTAAATTTATTTAATATTTTTCCAGCTAAATTAGTTACTAATTTACAAACTGCTATGGGAATAACTCAATTAATTACTGCAATTATTGGTATGATTTTTTCTTTTATTATATATAAATTTGAAAAAGCAAAACTTAATAACTAAAATCTTTTATTTTAAATTATTCATACAAATAACTAATTTGCAAAAATCATTTATTATAATGGTTTTGTAAATTAGTTAACTTACTTTTTATTATCTATTTTATAAATAATTATACTTATTAATTCTCCAATATCTGAATCTACAAAATACAATTTCGTTCAAAAACCTTTTTATTTTATATTCCATAATTAAATTTTTCTTTTATTATCTCGACTAATCTATTTAACTCTATAAATCTATCAGAATTTAAGTAAATTCCAAATTCCACTTTACCTAATCCAATATCATTTTTAACTTTTGTTAAATTAAATTTTTCCCATTCCTAGTCATATAAATACTCTGATGTCACTACACCTATATCACTCCTATATTTTTATATCATAAAAGCATGAAATATTCAACATATTCATGCTTTCATAGTGATGTATGGCAAGAGTGGTTTTAAAATTAACTTACAAAATCTAATAATTCCTCAAAGATTTTCCTCATTTGAATATTATTATATTACTAATATATCATAATATAATTGCTTTTAGAAATACATATTTGTAAATTTGTTATAACTTAATGAAATATTATGTTGTAATATCTTTTGGATATTTTTTAACATAAAAAATAAGTCCAACTATACAAGTAGGACTCGTTTTTGAAGTACAATTATATCAATATTTTCATAATTTTCGTACGGTCTTTGTACAGTCGTGCGAAACATATTTGAACAAATGTGAAAGTATGTTGAAAAGTATGTATTATAAATTTTATGAATTAATTATATATCTGTAGCCTTTGACACTGTAACTATATCCCAGTAATATCAATGCCTTTAGAATGATAAAACAGAATGCCAATATTTTAGCATTCTGTTTACATAATGGCTCCTCGTGTTGGACTTGAACCAACGACCTATCGGTTAACAGCCGAGCGCTCTACCAACTGAGCTAACGAGGAATATATAAATCTAGCAACACCTATTTTACCAGCAAGGTAACTCGCAAGTATCGTCGGCACA
>CAOKXF010000015.1 GCA_948473335.1 uncultured Clostridium sp.
AAACTTTGTTGCATCTCTTTTAAGAACTTGTCCCTTGTTATTCCATTCATATACTTCGTTAAATCTGTTGCATCTTTATCATAAATTGATACTATTGATGGTTCTCTTGTTCCTGTTGCCCTTGTATATCCTGTCGCTGCAAAATTATAGTATGCTCCATACATAGTGCTTCCTGACATATAATACATATCTCCTGCATTCTCTATAGGTATCCACACAAATTGATTTCTTGTTCTCTTTGCTTCCTCAAGATTTGCATCTGTAACTTCTTCATTGCCTTCATATATTACGAATCCTCCATTAACAGACCTTTCACTATCAACAGAAGAAGCAACATACCCTTTTGGCACAGGTACTTGTATAGGTGTTTCATCATCACTTTCTACTAAGTTTACACTACTTAAATCCATTTCTTTAGTAAATTCTAGTCCACCATATCCTAATTTTTCTTTTTTTATATTAAATAAAGAAACTGTTATTATTCCTATTATTACTAATAATATTCCAATTAAAGCTAACATTTTTACATAAACTTGTCCTACTTTAATATTTTCTTCTTTTGATTCAAATTTCTTTTTTTGCACTTTTTTCTTCCTTTCATATAAAACTGGTGTATATATTTGTTTATTGTTTATATATAAATAATCTACTAATATTATACTATCATTATACAAAAATAAAGTCAATAAAATAAAAAATGATAAATATAGCAAAAATTGAAGAAGATACCAAAAAATTAAGATTTAAGTAAACTGAGAAATTCAAAAATTGATAGAATAAATATTGACGAAAAAAAACATAAGTGATAATATTTCACTAGTTTATTAGGAAAGGAGAAATAGGAAAAAATGAAAACAAAAACCTATTTAAAAATTTTATTAGTAGCAATATTACTTATAACAATAAGTATATTTAATGCAAACATAGTAAATGCAGTCGAAACACAAGAACAAGCAGATTCACAAAATTTACTGAATAATGAAAAAACAAATCCAGAAACAATAAAATATGAACAAACAAATGAAGAAACAAAATCAGTACAAAAATCAACATTAGAAGAAAATACAATACAAGATGAAAAGGCAACATTAGATGCTGGAAAAACATCAGAAGTAGGTACGACAGTAGATGGAGGAACAGATTTAAACAAAGGGGGAACATTAGATAATGCTATAACAAATGAAGGAACAACAACAAATGATGCTACAATTTCAGGAGGAAGTACAACAAATGATGGTACAACCACAAATACAGGAACGACAACAGGAGGAGATAGCACAACTGCCGGAAATACTAGTGGAAATGTAACAGCTGGGGGAAACACAGCAAATCAAACAACAATTACTACACGAGAAATAATAAACCTATTACCAGAAATAATCACAATAGATATTAAAGAAAAAGAAGCATTAATAGAAGAAAATTATGAATTTAAAGCAAATAAAATAATAGATGAGAAAGTAAGAGAAATATTTGTAAGTAATAATATAGATTTTCAAACAATAAACATTTTTGATTCAACATTTTGGCAAGATGATGGAACAATAAATATACATAAAGCGATAATTACAATAAGTGATAAAAGTTATAACCAATATGAAACAAAAGAAATTACTATTAAATATAGTAATACAGATGAATATAACACAGTAGATGAACAATATGTGCAAAACAAGATAAAAAATGCAAATTTTAATAGACTAATACTTGTAGATATAGAAGAAAATTGGCCAGAATGGGCAATATTAGAACAACAATATAAAGATGGAATAAAAAATGATATAAAAGATGAAAGTATACAATTTGAATGTATGACTGGAATAGGAGGATTTGGAGGAGGAGACTTCTCAGGATATGGGGTATTAATTACACTATATAAAAATGACATATTATATGCAACTATTTTAGGAAGTGCAATGTTTGGAAATAAAGTAATAATATCAGAACAAATAGAAGATACAGATGTAGCATACATAAATTATGCATTACCAATAGTAACAAAATTCTTCAAGCAAGGTAACAAATGGGGAGATGACGTAATAGTAGGGCTTAGAAAAATAACAGATGAAGAAATATCAGCATTAGGATTTGATGATTTTAGTGAATCAGATTTTGTTTTTAAAAATGATGGAACATATTATATGGTAACAAAAAATGGAGAAGATTGGGCAAGAATATCATTTAGAAAAGGCAACAAAATAAAAGTATTAGATTATATTACAATAGAAGAAGATACAGGAGTATCAATAGCAGGAACAGAAATAAGCAAAGACAATGAAATATATAATGAAATGGAAGAAATAGTAAAAGAAAAAGGATACAACAATATATACAATGCATATGAACTAGAACTAATAAGTGGAAATATAGAAAATGGAGTAACAATAACTTTTGACATAGGTACAAGAAATAATGGAAAAGAAATGATAGTAATACACAAAAAACATGATGGAAACTATGAAGAATTTAGACAAAAAGTAGAAAATGGAAAAATAGCTATAACAGTAACAGAATTATCTCCATTTATGATAGCATCAACAGAACCACTAAAAAGTAGAGTATTAGATGGAGAACCAAACACAGGAGTAGAGAGCAATATAGTACTAGTAAGTATAATTGGAATAATGTCATTATGTGGAATAGCACTATTAAAATTTAAAAAATAAGGATAGAAGAAAATAAGACTATACTAGAATTATTATAGAAAATATTATATAATTCTAGTATACTTTTATTATATACAAAAGATATATTAAAAAAAGAACAAGAGTAGCAGAGATTTATGTTAAAAATAAAAAACAAAAAAGCACCTTGTTTACTAATAGGCGCATATCCGCGCCCATTAGTAAAACAGTTGAAATAAGTGGAAAAATAAATATATAAGGAAAGAGAAGAAGAAGAATGAAAGAAGAAAGAACGAAAGGAACCATTAAAAAACTAATAATGATAATATTATTTATTATATGTATAACATGCCTAATATATATAATACAAAATATCAGCTATTCAAAACAAAACAAAGAAATATATAGTAAGTTACACAAGTATATAGAAAATAAACCAGAAACAGAGCAAGAGAATGTAAACAATGAAGAACAAGAAGAGAAAAATGGATTAATAGAAACAATAAAAGAACTAAAACAAGAAAATGAAGATATAGAGGGATGGATTCAAATAGAAAACACAAATATAAATTATCCATTATTACAAACAACTAATAATGATTACTATTTAACACACAATTACAAAAAAGAAAAAAATAAATATGGATCTATATGTATAAACAGCAATTGTAATATTAACAACGAAAATTCAAATGTTATAATATATGGACACAAAATGATGCAAGATGACCAAATGTTTGGAGACTTGCATAAATACAAGAATCAATCATTTTATAAAGAGCATCCTATTATAAAAATAACAACAGAAGAAGGAGAAAGAGAGTATGAGATAATATATGTATTCAAATCAAGAATATATTATCAAGATGAAACAAATGTATTTAGATATTATAACTACAAAAATTTTAACAGTGAAGATGAATTTAATGAATATATAAACAATTGCCAAAAAGCACAATTATATAATATAGGAAAAACAGCAAAATATGGAGAACAATTAATATCATTAGTTACCTGTGAATATTCACAAGAAAATGGAAGAATGGTTGTAGTAGCAAAAAGAATAAAATAATAAAACAATGATGAAAGCGATAAAAAGTAAGAATTATAGATTGAAGAAGGGAATGATTAGAAAAATGAATCAAGAAATAATAATAGTATCAGGAAATGAGGGGAAGATAAAAGAAACACAAGAAATATTATCACAATATAGAATAATCCCTATTAAAAAGTTAAAAGAAATAGAAGAACTAGAAATTGATATTGATGTTGAAGAAGATCAACCTACGTTTGAAAGGAATGCAATAAAAAAAGCAGAAACGATAGCAAAAAAATTAGGAAAAAGATGGTGTTTATCAGATGATTCTGGAATTCAAATAGAATATCTAAACAATTTTCCAGGTGTTTATACAAAAAGATGGCACACGGGAACAGATAGACAAAGAAATTTAGCAATTATACAAAAATTAAAGGGTATACCAAAGGAAAGAAGGAAAATTAAATTTGTAACAGCAATTGCTATATCAAATGGAGAAGATACAATTTCAGCTGTATCAAGTATAGAAGGATATGTAGCAGAAAGTCCAAGAGGAATAAATGGTTTTGGATTTGATGAAATCTTTGAATTAGAAAATGGAAAAACTTTGGCAGAAATATCACAAGAAGAAAAAAATGAAATAAGTGCTAGAAAGAAAGCATTAGAAGAGATGAAAAGCAAGATATAAATTTAGTAGACTTTTCAAGCTTTATGTGGTAAAATATTTATGTAACATTTTAATAAACTGTTTGAGTTATATAAACAGTTAGTTTTCAAAAAAGAAAGGGACAACTATGAGAGACTACATTGCAGAGGTACTGTCAAACAGAGTTCAGGAAGTAACTGACAGCAGAACCCATCAGTTTCCGCCTTGGTATGAGAGGGATGCTTCAGAATGGCGCAATTGCTATGCACATGCATTTGATATACATGTGGAAGACAGAAGCCGGAACGTATTCATACCAGGAAGGCTGTCAGAGTACATGCAAAAAGAGGGCATTAGTGTCATTAAATGCCCGTTCATCGATAACTACAGTGTCAATCAAATAGTAGATGCAACCATAAGTGATGCAAATGTTATGAATATTCATGCTGTAGAAACAGGGATGGATGAGCCATACAAGACATCAGATTCGTACAAGATATTCCTGTGTGAAGATACTGAATTAGGATTATGGCACTTTGCCAGAGAGTCTCGTGATGAGATTGGTAATATTATAATAACCCACAAGGGTAGTTATAAGTTACCAAGTGGAATACTTATAAGAGAAGATGATTACTTCGTTGGAGCGTACTACAGATATAAGGTACTCGCGACACTGGAATTAAGCGAAAAAATTTAGTGTTTCATTAAATATCGTAGATGACTTTCCCAAGAAGATTAAAAAGTGAAGAGCTTATGAGGGTTTTCTTAACCTCAATAAGCTCTTTGCTTTTACTAATGCCCAGTTTCATCATGAGATTTCTAATTAGCGCATAAATGTTTTTTATTTTTTGATTAAAATTTTAGTTAATATACACTTTTCTTATTGCTTTTTCATCTTTGGCTTAGAAATCAAAGATGCAAGATAACCAAAGAAAACAGCAGCAGCGATACCACCAGCAGAAGCACGAACACCGCCAGTAAAAGCACCAATAAATCCAAATTCTTTGACACCTTTGATAGCACCTTTAGCGAGATTATTACCAAATCCAGTCAAAGGAACAGTAGCACCAGCTCCTGCAAAATCAACAATATATTGATAAATTCCAAGACCACCTAGAATACAACCAACAGTAACAAAAAGTACTAAAATTCTAGCAGGAGTTAATTTTGTTTTATCTATTAAAATTTGACCAATAACACAAATCAAACCACCAACAACAAAACATTTAAGTAACTGTAACCAGTCAATAGATTGAATCCAATCCATAATTATCATCCTTTCATTTATAGTCCGAAGCTATTTTCTAATTGTATAGTAAAATAAAAATTTTTTGATATACAATTAGGTTTAACTTCATTATAATTCAATACTTATAGCGTGAGCAATACCAGGAATACTTTCACCTTGCTGAGAACTTGTAGAGTTCATAAGAGCACCAGTCGCCATAAGAAGTAAACGGTTTAATTTCTTATCACGAAGTTGTCTAAACAAATATCCAGAGAAAACACTAGCACAACAACCACAACCGCTACCACCAGAATGAGTATCTTGAGTTTTATTATCAAAAATCAAACAGCCACAATCATTATAATTAGATTTAATATTAAATCCTTTATCCAAAGCAAGCTCTGTAAGAATTTCTTTTCCAACTTCACCTAAGTCACCAGTAATAATAGCATCATAATAGCTAGGTTTTCTACCAGTATCCTCAAAATGAGTAAGAAGAGTAGAAAGAGCAGCAGGTGCCATAGCAGCTCCCATATTATTAGCATCTTTAATTCCCATATCTACAATTTTACCAGTGGTAATATGAGTTATATAAGGACCATTGCCAGTTTTACTAACAATAGCACTACCAGCACCAGTAACAGTCCATTGAGCACTTTGCGGACGTTGATTTCCAAGCTCAAGAGGAAATCTAAATTGTTTTTCCGCACTACAAAAATGGCTAGAAGCAGCACATAAAACATTTTCAATTCCATTTTCAGCAAAAACAGCAGCTAGACTGAGACCTTCAACGAAAGTAGAACAAGCACCAAATATTCCAAAGAATGGAATATTAAGTTCTCTTAATCCAAAGCTAGAAGAGATACATTGATTTAATAAATCACCTGCAAAGCAATAATCTATTTTATCAGTAGGAATACCAGATTTACCAATAACAGTATTTACAGTTTCTTTAATAATCTTGCTTTCAGCTTTTTCCCAAGTACTTTCACCCCAGAATTCATCTTCCAAACACTTATCAAAATATTTTGCAAGAGGGCCATTTAATTCTTTTGGACCTACAATGGAAGCAGTTTCAAGAATAGTAGGGGGATTATCAAATTTTATAGTTTGCTTACCTAATTTTTTCATAACGAATCCTTTCTATATAAAAATAAAATATAAAATTCCAACAAGAATAGAAGTTGAAATACCATAAACTAGTACAGGACCAGCAACAGTAAACATTTTGCCACCAACTCCCATAACATAACCTTCAGACTTATATTCCATAGCAGGAGAAACAATAGAGTTAGCAAAACCAGTAATAGGAACTAAAGAACCTGCACCAGCGAACTTACCAATTCTATTAAAAATATTAATTCCTGTAAGAAAAGCAGAAATACCAATTAAAATAATTGAAACAATAGTACCAGACATTTCCGTATCCATACCATTATTTTTACAAATATCTAAAATAATTTGACCAATTAAACAAATCAATCCACCAACCCAAAAAGCATTAAAACAATTTTTAAAAATAGGGGAATTTGGTGATTTTTGATTAACATAGTCCTGATAATCTTTTTGTGTATCTAATGGTTTCATAACAAAAACCTCCTTTTTTGAAAAATTCAATATAACAATTTGTACACTGGTATAAAGCAATATACATTTTGATATTAGATTTTCCAAAAAAAGAGATTTTATACATATTCTATCAACAGAAATATTTTTCCTATAAAATAAGAAAAGTAGACATAGAAGAAAGTTATTTAATAATAAGTTTCATTAAGATAGCATCATCAGAATTATTATAATACTTTTTTCTTAAGCCACATTGATAAAAAGAAAAATTTTTATACAAATCAATAGCAAAAAGATTTGAAGAATTAACCTCCAAATTTAGAACTGATATATTTAAAGAAGTAGCCAAAGTAATCAACTCTTTTAACATAGCAGAACCAATTCCAATATGACGATAATTTTTATTAACAACAATATTAGTAATATCAGCTTCATCATATAATATAGTAAATCCAGCAAAACCAACAACAATATTATCTAATTTAGCTATAATATATTTGGAATTTTCATTTTCTAATTCACTTTTAAAAATATTATAATTCCAGAAGTCATCAAAATCAGAATTCAAAATTGATTTTATTGAATTCAAATCAGATAAAGTCATTTCAGTCATTTCGATATTCATAATCAACCTCACAATTATTATTAAAATTTAATATTAATTTTTAGAATTATTTTCTAAAGCACGCTCAGCTTGTGGTTTGCGAAGATAAAGAGGTAGGAGGTCATCATGTCTATTTGAATTAATTGCATTTAATCCAGCAAGACCTAAAGAATAGCTACTTAAATCATTGAAAGATGAAATTTTGCAATTAGGTAAATTATTCTCCAAAAGTGTCTGATGAGCTTTTGCACCATCACCAACAAATATGAGATTATTGTAATTTGATACAATATTTACAATAGTATTAATGTTTTCACATTTAGGTTGATTAATAAGACTGATATTACCTTCATTTATAGAATAAATTGCAAAATATGCATTATCATTTTTAGCATCAATAAGAGAACAAATATATTTATTTTTGCAATTTCTTTCATTATAAGCTAATGCTTCTAAAGAACTAATACCAATAAATGGGATATTTAAACTATCAACAAAAGCCATAACAGTTGCAGTTCCTATACGAATTCCTGTAAAAGAACCAGGACCTTTATCTGAAACTATTAATTCAATATCTTCTAATGTGAGATTGATTTTTCTTAGAGTATCAACAATTGTAGGCATAATTTTTTCAGAATGATTTTTTGTATCATTTAATGTGTTTTCAATTAATAAATTTGTATCTTCTAATACTGCAACTGAGCAAAGATTACTAGATGTATCTATACTTAAAATTTTCATAATATTTTCCTTTCAATAATAAAATTATAACTTCTTAATATGGTATTTTACAATAATTGTAGAATAATGTCAAATTCTACAATTATCGAAAAGCACTTGACAGTTTGATAGAATAAGGTTAAAATATATATGTAGAAAAAATATATTAGATAAGAAAAGAAAATGATATATATTTATTCGAACATTGAAAATTAAATAAAGAAAGAGGTGTATGATTATGGATTATTTAATCATAGTAGCCGCTGTCTTAATCTCACTAGCAATTGGAGTAACAATAGGAACAATATTAAGAAAAAAGATTGCTGAATCAAAAATTGAAGGAGCTGAAAAAGAAGCAAAAAGACTAGTAGACTTAGCAAAGATAGAAGCAGAAAATATGAAAAAAGAAGAAATATTTAAAGCTAAGGAAGAAATAATAAAAGATAGATCCGAATTAGAAAAAGAGATTAAAGAAAGAAGAGGCGAAATACAAAAACAAGAAACAAGATTAATCCAAAAAGAAGAAAATATAGAAAAAAGAGCTGATATTTTCGAAAAGAAAGAAAAAGAATTAGAGAATGAATATGAGGCATTAGAAGGAAGAAAAAAAGACATAGAAAATATGTATGATGAACAAGTAAAAGAATTAGAAAGAATTGCTGGACTAAACAAAGAAGAAGCAAAAAAATATTTATTAGACGAATTAGAAAAGCAAATAACGACAGAAAAAGCAGCATTAATAAGAGAACAAGATAAGAAGGCAAAAGAACAAGCAGACAAAAATGCAAAAGAAATATTAGGATATGCAATTCAAAAATGTGCAGCTGACCATACATCAGAAGCAACAGTATCAATAGTATCATTACCAAATGATGATATGAAAGGTAGAATAATAGGAAGAGAAGGAAGAAACATAAAAGCATTAGAAACGCTTACAGGAATAGACTTGATAATAGATGATACACCAGAAGCTGTTATAATATCAGGGTTTGATCCATTAAGGAGAGAAATTGCCAAAATAGCATTAGAAAAATTAATTGAAGATGGAAGAATACATCCAGCAAAAATTGAAGAAATGGTAGAAAAGGCAAAAGAAGAAGTAACAGCGACAATAAAAGCAGAAGGAGAAAGAGCAATATTAGAAGCAGGAGTAAATGGACTAAATCAAGACCTTGTAGACTTGCTAGGAAAACTAAAATATAGAACAAGTTATGGACAAAATGTGTTAAATCATTCAATAGAGGTAGCAAATTTAGCAAGAATAATGGCAGATGAAATTGGGGTAGATGCAAAACTTGCAAGAAGAGCTGGATTATTACATGATATTGGAAAAGCATTAGACCATGATATGGAAGGAACACATGTTGAAATAGGTGTAGACATATTAAGAAAGTATAAAGAAAATGAATTAGTAATAAATGCAGTAGAAGCACATCATGGAGATGTTGAACCACAAACATTAGAAGCAATTTTAGTTCAAGCAGCAGATGCAATATCAGCATCAAGGCCTGGAGCAAGAAAAGAAACATTGGAAGCATACATAAAGAGACTACAAAACTTAGAAACAATTGCAGATTCATTTGAAGGGGTAGACAAATCATTTGCAATTCAAGCAGGACGTGAAATAAGAGTAATAGTAAAACCAGAAAAAATAAAAGATGATGAAATGATAATATTAGCAAGAGATATTGCAAAACAAGTAGAAGATGAAATGGATTATCCAGGACAAATAAAAGTAAATATTGTTAGAGAAACAAGAGCTATAGAATACGCAAAATAAACAGTAATAAAGACAAAAAACGAAAAGAGTTTTCAGATTAAAAATTTTAATTTGAAAGCTCTTTTATTTTTTATACTCGCAGTTCGTAGCAGTTTGTACTGCTTACAAAATTTTCGATTTTGCAAATGCACATATTTCTTATAGTTTTAGTGAATTTATCTCTTCTATGCAAAATCATTGTTGTAAGATAATCTTGTATAAAGGATATATATTTAGTTTTTTTAAAATTGTAGCTTGTTTACTAATGGGCGCAGATATGCGCCCATTAGTAAACAAGCTGTATTTTTATATTTTTAAAAAATATATACACGATACTGAAGTTAGTTGTTCGAAACATATAAGTTATAAATCAAAATAAAAGAAAGGCAAACAATTCATAAAAACGAAAACATAAAAAGCAGCAAACAATCCATGAAGCAATTTACCCCAAATGTAAGGTTTAATAGACAAATCAGTTTTAGAAACAATACTCCATACTTGAAGCATAACAGAAATACCACCAAATCCAAGTAAAAAAGCAATAATAATAATGTTAATAGAGATTTTTTTCAATGCAATAGCAGAAATACATGAAATACCATTAGTAATTTCAATCATACCTAACAAAGTAGCAGATCCAATATCAAAAGGAATGCCAAAAGCATCAAAAACAAAAGCAAACAAATTCAAAAAGTGACTACTCTGCAAAATAGAAATAATAACAGAAAACAAAACAACAAAACCACCAATAGTTAAAAGAGTAGATATAGAATTAGAAATACTCTCACCAAGAATACCACCTAAATTAGACAAATCAACAGTAGAACTATTAGAGTAAGTAGAATCTTCATTAAAACTTCTATTAAAACGCTTCTTATAAAATCTAGGACTTTTCCAAAATCTAAAAATAACACCAACAGTAAGAGAACCAAGAATGTGAGTAAGTAAAAGTAAAAGACCAATAGAAGTATTCCTAAACATAGTAATACCGAACTGTACCAACAATAAACAGAGGGCCAGAGTTATTAGTAAAACTAAGTAAACGTTCACATTCTTCTTTAGAACAAATATTATTTTTCCTAAAATTACAAGCGATTTTGGCACCAACAGGATAACCACTAATAATTCCCATAATCAATGCAAAAGAACCTTCTCCACGAATATTAAATAAAGGTTTCATAAATCTATTAAAAGAAGAACCAAGAAGTCTAATAATATTAGTATGAGACAAGAGTTCAGTAGCCACGAAAAAAGGGAAAAGAGATGGAATTACAGAATTAGCAAATAAATCAAGACCTGTTTTAGCAGCAGAAATATTACTATTGGAAAAACAAATAAGAAAGATAGTAAACATCAAAAACATGAAAGGAAATATGTAATTTTTTAACTTAATAATACAAAATTTAAACATAATAAAGCCCTCTTACTAAAATATATGTAAGAAGGAATAAAAAAAGAAGTGTAATTATCAATTACTTAAAGTAATTAAGTATCACATTTCTTAATAAGTAAAAAACCATGATTATCCTCTACAGAAAGCTGTCATGCTATAATGACTTTTCTAGAGGATAAAAAGAAAAGTAGCTTCACTACATGTACATTATACTTTGCAAATATACACTAATAAGAAGCTATTATACCATTATATAAATATCTAAATTTCTAAGCTCTTGTAACTTTTCCATTTTTTAAACATTTAGCACATACATGAAGAGTTTTAGTATTTCCATTAACAACTGCTTTAACTCTCTTAACATTTGGTTGCCAAGTGCGAGAATTTCTTTTACTAATATGAGAACGAGTAACGCTTGTGCTATTACCGTAGATAGGTTCTTTTCCACATATATCACATTTTGCCATTTTAATTTGCACCTCCTAAAAGTTAAAATAATTTGACTAACATCTAGTTTAACACAAAAGAAAAAAAAAAACAAGTATTTTATAAAAAATCTTGCAATATAAGAAAAAAGTTGATATAATGTAACCGCTAAAAAGCTTTAGAAAGAAAAACATGAAAGGAAGAGAATAATGAAAAGTAAAGTAGAAAAGACAGAAAACGCAAATGAAGTAAAATTACAAATCACAATAGAAGCAGAAAAATTTAGTGAAGCCATCAAAAAAGTATATTTCCAAAGTGCAAAATACATAAATATACCAGGTTTTAGAAAAGGAAAAGCACCAATGAATATAGTAGAAAAATACTATGGAAAAGAAATATTCTATGAAGATGCATTCAATGAAATAGCAGGAGAAGCATATGAAACAGCACTAAAAGAAAACAAAGTAGAAGCAGTAAGTAGACCAAATATAGATGTGACACAAATAGAAAAAGGAAAAGACTTAATCTTCACAGCAACAGTAGAAACAAAACCAGAGGTAAAATTAGGAAAATATAAAGGTATAGAGATACCAAAGATTGAGTATACTGTAACAGATGAAGACATAGAAAAAGAAATCAAACAAATGCAAGAAAAAAATTCAAGATTAGTATCAGTAGAAGAAGGAAAAGAAGTAGAAAAAGGAAATATTACAGTAATAGATTTCGAAGGATTTGTAGATGGAAATGCATTTGAAGGAGGAAAAGCAGAAGGACATGAACTAGAAATAGGAAGTGGAACATTTATACCAGGGTTTGAAGACCAAATAATAGGAATGAAAGTAGAAGAAGAAAGAGACATAAAAGTAAAATTCCCAGAAGAATATTTTTCACAAGAATTAGCAGGAAAAGATGCAACATTCAAAGTAAAATTACATGAAATAAAGAAAAAAGAATATCCAGAATTAGATGATGAATTTGCAAAAGATGTAAGTGAATTTGACACATTAGAAGAACTAAAAAATAGCATAAAAGAAAAACAAGCAAAAAGAAATGAAGAAAAACAAAAATATGAAAAACAAGAAGCTGCAATAAAAGCAGTAACAGAAGGAATAAAAGTAGAAATACCAACAGGAATGATAGAATTAGAAACAGAAAATATGTTAAAAGACATAGAACAAAGACTATCATATCAAGGAATGAAAATAGAACAATATTTTCAAATGTTAGGAAAAACATCTGAAGAAGTAAAAAAAGAATATGAACCACAAGCAATAGAAGCAATAAAATCAAGATTAGCATTAGAAGCAATCATAAAAGAAGAAAAAATTGAAGCAACAGCAGAAGAAATAGACAAAAAGATAAAAGAAATGGCAGAAAGTTATGGAAAAAAAGAAGAAGAAATAAAAGATAATGAAAACATAAGAAAATACATAAAAGAAGGAATAGAAAATGAAAAAGCTATAGAAATTATAGTAACAAATGCCAAAGAAAAATAGTAAGGAATAATAAAAAATAGTAAAGCATAATAATAGAAATTCAAGATAGAAAAATAACTCAAAAGAAAAATAAAAATTGAATAGAAAAGAGTTTCTATACAATATAAAAGAAAGGAATGATAAAATGATACAAAATAGTTTAGTACCATATGTTGTAGAACAAACAAGTAAGGGAGAAAGGTCATATGACATATTCTCAAGACTATTAAAAGACAGAATAATATTTTTAGGAGAAGATGTAAATCCAGCAAGTGCAAGTTTAGTAGTAGCACAACTATTATTTTTAGAATCAGAAGATCCAGACAAAGAAATTAACTTATATATAAATTCACCAGGAGGATCAATAACAGACGGAATGGGAATTGTAGACACAATGAACTATATAAAATGTCCAGTATCAACAATATGCATAGGAATGGCAGCAAGTATGGGAGCAGTATTATTAGCATCAGGAGAAAAAGGAAAAAGATTTGCAACACCAAATGCAGAAATACTAATACATCAACCACTAATAGGTGGAGGAGGTCTATCAGGACAAACGACAGAAATAAAAATACACGCAGACCATATGGTTAAAACAAGAGAAAAATTAAACAGACTATTAAGTGATAGAACAGGTCAAAGTTTAGAAACAATTGAAAGAGATACAGAAAGAGATAACTACATGACAGCTGAAGAAGCATTAAAGTATGGCTTAATAGATGGAATAATGGATAAAAGGAGATAAAATGGCAAGAAATAGTGATATACCAAAAAATGTAAAATGTTCATTTTGTGGAAAGGCACAAGAAACAGTAAAAAGAATAGTAGCAGGACCAGGAGTATATATATGTGATGAATGTATAGAATTATGTAATAATATAATAGAAACAGATGGATATGATGAAGAAACTTATACAATAGAAGGAATGGGTGAAATACCAAATCCAAAGGAAATAAAAAAGATATTAGATGATTATGTAGTAGGTCAAGAAGATGCCAAAAAGACACTATCAGTAGCAGTATACAATCATTACAAAAGAGTAACAAGTAATAGAGAAATAAGAGAAGATGGAGTAGAAATACAAAAAAGTAATGTATTATTATTAGGACCAACAGGTTGTGGAAAAACATTACTAGCAAGTACACTAGCGAGAATATTAAAAGTGCCATTTGCAATAGCAGATGCAACTACACTAACAGAAGCAGGATATGTAGGAGAAGATGTAGAAAACATTTTACTAAAATTAATACAAGCAGCAGATGGAGACATAGACAAAGCAGAAAGAGGCATAGTATATATAGATGAAATAGACAAAATAACAAGGAAATCAGAAAACCCATCAATAACAAGAGATGTAAGCGGAGAAGGTGTACAACAAGCACTATTAAAAATAATAGAAGGAACAGTAGCATCAGTACCACCACAAGGAGGAAGAAAACATCCACATCAAGAACTATTACAAATAAATACAGAAAACATATTATTTATATGTGGAGGAGCATTTGAAGGGTTAGAAAAAATCATAAAAGACAGAACAGGAAAAAAATCAATAGGATTTGGAGCAAATATACAAAGTGAAAAAGAAATAAACAAATATGAAAGTTTCAAAGAATTATTACCACAAGACTTACTAAAATTCGGATTAATACCAGAATTTATAGGAAGACTTCCAATAATAGCAACATTAAGAGATTTAGACAAAGAAGCATTAGCAAAAATATTAAAAGAACCAAAAAATTCATTAATAAAACAATACAAAAAACTATTCCAAATGGACAATGTAGAATTAGAATTTAATGAAGAAGCTATAAATGCAATAGTAGATAAAGCAATAGAAAGAAAAACAGGAGCAAGAGGATTACGTTCAATAATAGAAGATATAATGAGAGACATAATGTTTGAAATACCATCAAAACCAACAGTAGAAAAATGCATTATAACAAAAGAAACTGTACTAGAAAATACAGAACCAGAAGTAGTAATAAATGAAAATAGAATTGGTGAAGGTGAAAAAGAAACTACTAAAAAAAGAAAGAAAATGGAAAAAGACAGTAAGACAGCATAAAAGTAAACAAATATAATTAATTAAATACATTAAAATGCAATATTATACAGCTAAAATACAAACAAAATAATAAATTAATTTAAGTACACAATAAAGTTTTAATATATATTGTGATAAATGCATAATGATATAGACAAAAAAATAGAATAAAATGGGAGGTTAAAAAATGGAAGAGAACAACAATAATGTAGAAGCAAACAATGGTGAGGCAATAAACAGTGCTTCACAAGGAAGTTATATCACAGGTACAATTGGAGCAATAATAGGAGGAGCTATAGCATCATTACCATGGGTATTAGTATATGTATATGGAAATATGATAGTAGCAATATTAGCAATACTAATAGCATTAGGAGCATTTTATGGATACAAACTAGCAAAAGGAAAAATGGGAAAAGGATTACCAGCAATTATAGCAATAGTATCAGTAGCAATAATTGTAGTATTAACAACAATAGTATGTCCACTAGTAATAATATCAAAAGAAGCAAACATGGAAGCATCATTTAAGACAATTAAGTTACTATATGAAAATAAAGAAGTAGCATCAGCAATAATGCAAGATGCATTAGTATCAATAGTATTTACAATAGTAGGTATAGCAGGAATAATAAAATCAATGCATGCACAAATAAAATCAGGTTCAAAAGATGTAAAGTTTAGTGAACAACCACTAGCAGAACAATTCCAAAAATATGTAAGTGAACAAGCTGAAGAAACTAAAAAAGCATTTGAATCATTAGGAGCAATGAACAAAGAAAATACAGCTGAGAAAAAAGAAATCATAAATGAATTAGTAATGACACATAATGTAGCAGAGAAAAAAGCAAAAGCAAATTTCCAACTTTTATATAATAATGGAATAATAAAAAAATCACAAGGAAAATATTATTATGATTTAGAAAATGAAAATTCATGCATATCAACTGCAAGACAAACAAGTACAGCAGATGGAAAGAAAACAGTAATAATATCTTTAGTTGTAGTATTTGTTATAATATTTGTAATAGCAATAGCTGCAATGGTAGGATCACAAGATAAAACAAGTAAAGTTACAATACCTAATACAAATATAGAAATGAAAATATCATCTGATTTAAGAATATATGATACTAAACAAAAAATCAAAGAAAAATTTGGAGAAGATTATTCAGAATACTATGATTTTGCAATATTAGACAAAGACAGCCAAGTAGAAGTATATGGTGTAACAATGAAAAAAAGTGACATTACAGGAGAATACACATTACAAGAAATAGCAGAAAATAATAAAACTTTTGCAGACACAAACTATAAAGAAGTAACTCCAATAGAAACTAAAAAATTAGGAAAAGTAGAATTTAAATATTATACATATCAATATGGAGAAGAAACAACTTATTTAGGAAACTTATATGTAGCAGATACAGGAGATAGATATTTATTTATTGACTGTTATGCAGATTTAGGAAATCAATCAAAAATAGATTCAGTTATGAAAACACTATTTAAATAGAAACAAGAAAACAATTTAAAAATGGAACTTTTTCAATGTTCCATTTTTAGTTATATTACAAAATCAAGGATTTTATATTATAACTAAAAAAGAATGTATGAGGTTTATAGGTAAGTCCAGTTTGAAAAACCTAAATATACTATATAAGGATATTAGTAATAATGGGAAAAAGAAAAAAATTAATAGAAGTATATAAAGAAACAAAAAGAAGTAGTTTATTAGTATATATAATTGCGAGAATACTAGTATTATTATGTTTAATAACACAGTTAATACATGGAGACTTACATAATGCATTTTTATGCGGATTAACATTAATACTGTTAATGATGCCATTTTTTGTATCACACAATTTTAAAATAGAAATACCAAACTTTTTCGAGATAGTAATAATGTTATTTATATTTTCATCAGAAATATTAGGAGAGATAAATAGTTTTTATATAAAGATACCAATATGGGATACATTATTACATACACTAAATGGATTTTTATGTGCAGGAGTAGGTTTTTCACTTGTTAATCTATTAAATGAAAATAGTGAAAAAATAAGTTTATCTCCATTTTATGTAGCAGTTGTAGCATTTTGCTTTTCAATGACAATAGGAGTTTTATGGGAATTTATAGAGTGGGGAGCAGATAATGTAATGCTAACAGACATGCAAAAAGATAAAATTGTATCTACAATTTCAACTGTTACATTAGATGAGACAAATTCCAATAAATCAATAGCAGTTAAGAATATAGACAAAACCATTTTATTTGATAAGCAAGGAAATGAATTAGCTGTGATTAATGGGGGATATTTAGACATTGGTCTATATGATACAATGAAAGATATGTTTGTTAATTTTATTGGGGCAGTGGTATTTTGTATATGTGGATATTTGTATCTAAAAAAAGGTAATTTTAAGTTCACAGAACATTTTATGGTTAAAAGGAGAGAGAAGCAAGAATAGAATTACGAGATAGGCAAAACCGAAATAATTTATTCTACAGAAAGCAATTATACTATGATGACTTGCCTAAAGTATAAAAAAATTTTTAGTATAGAGTAAAGCTTGTGTAAATTTTACTCTATACTAAAATTTTTGATATTGTATAGGAAAAATCAAAGATTTTTACATATACAAAAGATTAAGTCATATTATTGATTTGTCATTTCTTCAAGAGCAAGAAGCTCATTCCAACGTTTATCAACTTCAGCTTGGAATTCTTCAATCATCCATTCATTACCAGGAGTAAACATATGCTTGAAACGTTTTTGAGGACGTAAGAATTCTTCAATAGGAAGTTTTTTAGCAGGTTTATAAGTAATATGGTAAACACCATTAATAACTTCATATAAAGGCCAATAACAAGTATCAGCTGCTAGTTTATTAATAGTCATAAGTTGTTCAGTAGGGTAACCCCAACCACGAGGACAAGGTGATAAAACATTCAAGAAAGTAGCACCTTCAGTATATATAGCTTTTTCAGACTTCTCGTATAAATCTTTAAAATTTCCCATAGCTAAAGTTTGAGCAATATAAGGAAGATGATGGCCAACCATAATAGAAGTTAAATCTTTTCTTGACTGCATTTTACCTGGAACTACTTTACCAGCAGGTGTAGTTGTTGTATCGGCAAATTTAGGTGTAGCAGAAGAACGTTGTATACCAGTGTTCATATATGCACCATTATCATAGCACACATATGTCATATCATGACCTCTTTCCATAGCTCCAGAAAGACTTTGAATACCTATGTCATAAGTACCACCATCTCCTCCAAAGCTAATAAATTTTGTAACTTTATCAGAAGGTAATTTCCCTTGTCTTTTCATAGATTTATATGCAGCTTCAACACCAGAGCAAGTAGCACCAGCACATTCAAAAGCTGTGTGGATAAAAGAATCAGTCCAAGCAGTATATGGATATATAAAAGTAGAAACTTCCATACAACCAGTAGCATTTGTAATAACTGCATGGTCATCTTCATGTAAAGCACGTAAAATCATTCTTCCAACAACAGGTGCACCACAACCAGCGCACATTCTATGACCTTCTGTAAATCTAGAAGGTTTATTTGCAACAACTTCTTTTAAATTATAAGGTTTTTTTACTTCTTCAGACATATTATTCATCTCCTTTCTTTAGACCTAAATATCTATAAGGATTATCAATTTTTCCAGTTTTAACAATTTCAGATAAATCAGAAAATACTGATTCAATTTGTGTACTTGTAGTATCACGACCACCAATACCATAAACATAATTTACTGTAGGAACATGTACACCAGCTGTATACATTGAAGATGTAATATCACTAAATAATGCACCACCAATAGCATTTAATGAATCAGCTTTATCTAAGACAGCGACAGCTTTTAAGTGAGATAATGCTTTTGCAATTTCTTCACTTGGGAAAGGTCTAAATACTCTAACTTTTAATAAACCTGCTTTAATTCCATTTGCTCTCAAATTATCTACAACAAATTTAGTAGTTCCAGCAGTAGAGTTCATACAAACTATAGCTATTTCAGCATCATCTAATTTATATTCTTCAAATAGCCCATATTTTCTTCCAGTTAATTTTTCAAATTCTTTTGAAACTTCTAATATAACATTTTTAGCATTTCTCATAGCTTGAGCTTGTTGAGCTTTATGCTCAAACAAATAAGCCTGTAAATCTAGGGGACCTACAGCGATAGGTTCTTTATCATTTAAAAGATAATGTTCAGGTTTATATGTTCCTACAAAGTTTTTAACGAATTCATCGTCTTCAAGTTCTATATTTTCAATAGAATGTGATGTTATAAATCCATCTTGGCATACCATTAAAGGTAATAATACATCTTTATGTTCTGCAATTCTGTGTGCCATAAGAGTATTATCATATGCTTCTTGGTTATTCTCAGAAAAAAGCATAATCCAACCACTATCACGAACTCCCATTGCATCAGAATGGTCATTGTGTATATTTAGAGGACCAGATACAGCACGATTTACTAACGATAAAACAATAGGTAAACGTAAACTTGATGCTATATATATCATTTCCCACATTAAAGATAAACCATTTGCAGAAGTTGCAGTCATAGCTCTAGCACCTGCAGCCTGTGCACCAATACATGCACTCATAGCACTATGCTCACTTTCGACAGGAACAAATTCTGTATCAACAGAACCATTAGCTACAAATGTAGAAAAATATTGAGGTATTTCTGTTGATGGTGTAATAGGGAAGGCAGCAACTACATCTGGATTTATTTGTTTCATAGCTGTTGCAACAGCTTCATTACCACTTAATCTTTCTCTTATACTCATTATTCATCAACACCTTCTTCCTTCATTTCAATTGCTTTGAATGGACATACTACAGCACATACGCCACAACCCTTACAATAATTATAATCATAATCAGTTCTTTTTTGAGTATCTTTACATACTGGAATTGCATTTTCTGGGCAAACAGGGAAACATAGTCCACATTGTTTGCACTTTTCTTCTAAATAGATAGGTTTTACACTTCTCCAGTCACCAGTCTTAAAATTTTTTGCATTTCCAGCTTCATATATGTTACCACCAATTGTTAATTTATCAATAGGGGTATTTGCATTTATTTCAGACATTTTTAAGTCTCCTTTCCATATTTATATTTTATAAAATAAGTTATATAATTATTTTACTTTTTGTATTTCTTTTAAAGCTAAAGATAATGCTTTCATGTTACCTTCAATAACCTCTGGTTTTTTAGCAAATTTGTGTTTAAAAGAACCTTGCATATCATTTAAAAATTCTTCATCAGACATAATTCCTGTTACTTTTACTATTGCAGCTAACATTGGAGTATTAGGGAAATATTTACCTAGTGCTTCTATAGATACTTTTCTAGCATCTATGCAATAAACATTACCATCATATCCTTTTAAATTGTCTTTGAAGTCATCATATTTTTTTGTAGTATTAATTATAATTGCTCCATCTTTTTTTAAGCCTGCTGTTACATTAACAGCTTCTAATAAAGTGTCATCAACTACGACAACATAGTCAGGTTCATAAATATTACTGTGAATAGTAATTGGTTCATCACTTATACGGTTGTATGCAGTAATTGGTGCTCCCATTCTTTCTGGTCCATATTCTGGAAAACCTTGAATATACTTGCCAGTATTGAATGCAGCATCTGCTAGTAATAGTGAAGCTGTTTTTGCTCCTTGACCACCTCTACCATGCCATCTAATTTCAATTAAATTTTTCATAATTGACCATCTTCCTTTCTGTAAAGCTAAAGTTTGTTAATACTTACCTTTTTTATTGTATAGGAAACACTATAAAAATTTTTAGTTTCACAATACAAAATAAAAATAAGGTTTTATATTCAAAAGAAAAATCGAAGATTTTTACATATAAAATAAGATTAGGTTTCTTATTGTATGTGAAATGCTATGAAATTTAATAATCTGCAAACTTAGCCTTAGTTTTCTAGCACAAGTATATAATTATTTATTGTAATTGTCAATAAATATACTGTATAGTACAAAATTTATTATATAGATATTTTATAGAGCAATATATAACGAAAATTTTTAAATTCTTTTAGTTACTTTTCCGCTTATATCAACTGTTTTGCTAATGGGCGCATATCCGCGCCCATTAGCAAACAAGGTGCATTTTTTATTTTTTGTTTTTTATATCATAATCTGTTCCTCTAGTTCTTTTATTTATTTTTCGCTTATATCAACTGTTTTACTAATGGGCGCAGATATGCGCCCATTAGTAAACAAGCTGTAATAAAGAAGAAAAATAAAAAAGAGAGGGATGCTGTATATATTTAATGAGTAAAGATAGGTTATGAGTTAGTAAATTTTGATTACAATTTTTTAATTGAGCTTTTTTAACAATAAAAATAGCTTACCACCACTCAAAACAATATTAAAAATTTCACTTATAAAGATAGAAATCAAATAACCAACAAAACCTAAAACAGGAACACAAAAATAAATAAAAGCAATAGTAATAATACAATCAGCAATATTAATAAAAACAACACTAACTTGAGCATCAATACCTTTTAAAATATTATCAATAACCAAATCACAATATATAAAAGTAACCAAAAATGACAAAAGTTTTATATAATAACCAATATCAGAATTATTATAAAGTGATAGAGAAATTTTATCTGCAAAAACAAAAAGTAAAAAATTAACAAATAGTGAAAAAGAAATGGTCACAGAAAGAATAAAAAGCGACATTTTTTTTATTCTAGCATAATCATTTTTAACATAATATCTTGAAAATTCTGGAACAAGTAAACCAGCAAAACTATTAACAAAAACACTTGGAAACATAATTACAGGCATCGCCATACCACCAACAATACCATAGTTAGATAAAGCTAAAGAACAACCAATACCACTTTTTTCCAAACTAGAAGGTATAAGTAATTGCTTAAAAGTAGATAGACCTGAACGAATATATGATGTAAAAGCAATAGGAAGTGATATTCTTAATATTTTTTTAGTATATGTTGAATCTTCTTCAGAAAAACATCGTTTTAAATATTTATGTTTATCTTTCAAATATAGGTAATATATAAAAATGAAAGAAGCTATTTCAGAGATGACATCTCCTAGAATTAGGGAAAGGCACATATATTCTATTCCAGAAGGCAAGAATTGATCTATTATAAAAGCAGTAACTATAATTTTTACAAATTCTTCAAAAAATTTTGCAAAAGCATTTTTATATACTCTACGCATAGCAGTAAAATATCCATTTATAGCAGAAGACATAGAGATAAAAGGAAGAGCAATACACAATATATAAATAATATTATGGCTTACTCTATTATGCAAACAAGAATGAACAATAAAATCAGATAAAAAGAAGAAAATAGTACTTGCTATAATTCCAGTAAATAAACTTATACATATACATTTTTTAGCAAAAATTTTTATGCCATCTATATCATTATAAGCAAGTTTTTCAGAAATAACTCTAGTAGTTGCTATATTAATACCAGAAGTTGCTAGTGTGATTCCAAATAAATATACAGACATAACAAGAGAGAAGACCCCAACTGCTTCAGTACCTATTTTATTTGAAATATAGACATTAAAAAACATTCCAATTACTTGTAAAATAATGGAACTAAATAGTAAAACAAGAGTATTTAATATAAAAATTTTAACTTTTTTAATTCTCATAAGACATTCCTCTATAAAGTATATTGAAATGTCTTACAAATATGTTAGTATATTATATATTATTTTTTTCTTGCATAGCACGTCTAATTTTCATATCAGCATCTTTTTTAGCAATATCTTGACGTTTATCATAAAGTTTCTTGCCAATGCCAATACCTAATTGAACTTTAACAAAACTATTTTTAAAATAAATACTTATAGGAATAAGACTATATCCTTGTTGCTTTATTAAACCAAACAATTTAAATATTTCTCGTTTAGAGAGTAATAATTTTCTATCACGCAAAGGGTCTTTATTAAAAATATTACCAAATTCATAAGGACTTATATGCATATTATAGATATAACATTCTCCATTATTGATAGAGGCATAAGAATCCTTTATATTAACTTTTCCATTTCTTATTGATTTTATTTCTGTTCCTGAAAGCACAATTCCAGCTTCAATAGTGTCTTTAATATCATAATTGTGGTATGCAGTTGGATTTTTGGCTATTAATTTTGTATTCATTTTTATTTATTCCTTCCAAATTGTTTTTTTCTTATTATACATCACTTGATTTAAAGTAATCAAGTAAATTAATATATTTTAAAAAAGAAGGCAATATTATAGATTAAAATATGAGAAATGCAGATTAAAACATGATATGTAATGATGAGATAGTCATATAAGTACATTTTATTATTATAATGATATTGTTTAAATATTGACATATATAAGAATAAAGTCGAAAAAAAAGATAAAAAAACTTTTTTTTAGACTTTGGAAAGAAAAACTTGAAAAAATATAAAACATATGCTACAATAATATTAAATATAAGAAATTGGAGGATTGTAGTAATGATAAGACGTGAAATGTATTTGAAAAAAATAAGAGATTCTTATGATAGCGAATTAATAAAAGTAATTATTGGTGTTAGGCGTTCAGGAAAATCAGTATTAATGATGCAAATAATAGAAGAATTAAAAAATAGAGGAATTAAAGAAAATCATATAGTATATATGAATTTTGAAGATTATGATTATATAGATTTTACAAATTCAAAGCAATTCAATAAATATGTAAAAGAAAAAATAAAGGATGAGGAAAAATATTATTTGTTTTTTGACGAGATTCAAAATGTGAATGAATTTGAAAAAGTAATTAATTCTTTTAGAGCAACATTAAATGTTAGTATATTTATAACAGGTTCAAATAGCAAATTGTTATCTGGAGAACTTGCAACACATTTAACAGGAAGATATATAAGCATAAAAATGATGCCATTTACATTTAAAGAATATTTAGAATTAAAAAAGAGTAAATCAGAAGAAATTGATATAGATAAAGCATTTTTAGAATATTTAGAATGGGGATGTATGCCACAGATTTTTAATACTAATAGTGTCGAAGAAAGAAAACTATATTTAAGAGATTTATATAATAGTGCAATATTAAAAGACATTGTAGAAAGAAACAAAGTTAAAGATATAAATTTATTAAATAGAGTTGTTCAGTTTATTATGGAGAATATTGGTGGAATAATATCTTCTAATTCAATTACAAACTACTTAAAAAATGAAAAAATACAAACAACTCCAGATACTATATTAAATTATGTAGAGTATATAACAAATTCTTTAATTGTCAATAAAGTTAATAGATATGATATAAGAGGGAAAAGTGTTATGGCAACATTGGAAAAATATTACCTAACAGATTTAGGATTATTGCAACTAAAAAAATCTCCAATCGAAAAAAAGGTAGGTGGAAGATTAGAAAATATTGTGTACAATGAATTGGTAGCAAGAGGATACGATGTGTATATAGGAAAAACAGATAAAGGAGAAATTGATTTTGTGATTGATGATTTTGGTGAAAGAAAATATATTCAAGTAACAGATTATTTATCAAGTGATGAAGTTGTAAAAAGAGAATTTGGTGCATATAAATTTGTCGATGATAATTATCCTAAATTTGTTCTTTCAATGGATAAAATTAACTATAGTCAAAATGGTATTATTCATAAAAATATAATAGATTTCTTATTAGAAGAAGTATAATAATACATCTAGAAAGCAATTACTACTATTTTTTTTCTATATTACTTGATTTAAAGTAATCAAGTGGATTAACATATTTTTCAAAAACACGAATACCAAAATGAAGATGGCATCCAGTAGTAGCACCATTTGTAGGTTTACCATCGCTATCAGAATATTGATTTCCCTTAACACCATAAACATATTTAGGACCAACATAACCAATAACTTGTCCCTTAGAAACAACATCACCAACATCCACAATAAAATTTGGAGACACATGACAATAAGTAAATTTAGTATCATCAACAGAAAGAGTAATAGTATATCCACCTCCACCAAGAAAATCAGTAAAAGTAATTGTTCCATCACAGATAGCAACTAATTTAGTTCCCTCAGGAGCGGGAATATCAATACCAGTATGATAAATAGCTGCACCTGAGGTAGGGGCATTTCTTTTACCAAAATATGAACTTATCTTAGTATATCCTGGAATAGGCCACTGAAAAATTCCACTATTAAAATCCAAAATGATTTCTGGATTTTGGATAGAATTAACTTGATTTAATATTGGAATGAAAAAAATACAAATTAGTATTGTAAAAATAATTATTGATAAAATTAATTTTTGGATATTAAAAACCTCGCAATTCAAATAATTTAGATTTAAAATTCATACGAACTATAAATTTTATAAAGGACTTAAAAAATTTTACAAAACATTCATATAATTTTACAAAAGAATGAAAAAGTTTTATGAAACTATTTATGAAATTTTATGAAAATCCTAAAAACTTTTACGAAAATCATATAAAGATTTACAAAAAAGCCTAGAAAATCTACAAGAACAAACATAATTCGATATAAATCGACAAATTTCATAAAAAAATATAGAAGAATGTAAAAGAAAAAGGCATTTTCGTAAAAAAATAAAAAAGTAATAAAATCTATTTGGTAAAATAATAAAGGATTACTTTTTTATTTTATAATGCATATTGTCAGTCAAACCAATAAGCCATATAGGAGATACGTTAAACAATTCTGAAATTTTCATAACAGTTTCTAAGTCGACTTTTTTATTTTTTCCATTAGCATATTTGGAAATAGTGCCTTTTGACTTAATATTTAAGGCATTGGCAACTTCATCATAAGTCATATTAGAATTTTTTAAAAGTTGTGAAAATCTTTGAGGAAAAAACTGATTCAAAATAACCCCTCCTAAAAATAAACTAACAGAATTATAGTATTAATTAAGAAATTTGTAAACTACTAATTATTAATAATAGTAACTAATCAATGATAATAAAATACATACTAGTACAATATATCTAATATATTGACAAAAGGTCCAAAGAAGTGTAAAATGTTTCTGAAAAAGAAACAAAAAGGAGCAAATATGGATAATAAGTCGATAGGTATCAAAATAAGTAAATATTTAGAAAAAAAATGTATACCATTAGAGCAATTAGCGTATATGCTTAAGATGAATCCAAGGACCTTGAAAAATAAACTAGAAGGAAATGGAAAGATTTACATATCTGATGCTATAAAAATAAAAGAAGAACTAAAAATGAGCTTAGAAGAATTTGAGGAAATATTTTTCAACATAAAATAAGAAAAGTAACTCAAAAAATACTAAACATTTTACAAAAAATATAGAAAGTAAGATGTTAATATAAATGGAGTGAAAAAATGAAATATTTAGAATTAGTTGAAAAATTACAAAAAGAAAATCAAGGATATATAGTAATAATAAAAAATGGAATATTCTTTATAGCAATAGGAAAAGATGCAATAGTATTAAACGAGGAACTAGAGTTAAAATTAACATGTATGAAAAGGGGGATGTGTAAGGTAGGATTTCAAGCAAAGACATTAGAGAAATACATAACAAAATTAGAAGAATCAAATAAATCATTCATAATATATACGTATGATAAAGAATTAGAAAAAGAAGAACAGATATATAAATATGAGGGAGAAAAGGTAAAAGAGCAAAGAATGTGTAAAGACTGTAATAATTGTACAAGCAAAAAAGAAACAGAAGATGAAATAATAGAAAGAGTTAAAAAACTTGGAGCAACAAATAGATAATATAAGACCAACAAATAATTTACAGTCGGAAGGAGCAAAACAAGAATTAACTCTGATACCAAAATCAGAAAAGTATATACAATATATGTTAGATGTAATGATAAAATTGCCAAAGACAGAAAGATACAGTATAGGTACAGAATATAAAAGTTCGATGTACCAAATGTTAGAAAACATAATGTATATAAGTAAAATAGACACATATGAAAGATTACCAATAATCAATAAAATAGATGCAGAGCTAAATACACAAAGAATATTTTTAAGAATAATGACAAAAAACAGATGGATAGATGAGCACAAATGCAAAGTAGCTATGGATTTAATATATGAAATTGGAAAAATAGTGGGAGGACTAGTCAAATATTATGGCAAAAACTGTAAGAAATGAATTTGACAAATATCTAACATATGAAAATCTGATGAAAGCTCATATTTTATCAAGGAAAGGAAAAACGTGTAGAAAAGAAGTAGTATTATTTGATTTAAAAAAAGAAGAATATATAACATGGCTATTAGAAGAACTAAGAACAGGAAGATATAGGCATGGGGGATACAGACAATTTTATGTAACTGTTCCCAAAAGGAGAAAAGTAGAAGCATCAAGATATATGGACAGGATAGTACATAGGTGGTTAGTAGACAATTTTTTGAAAAGACATTTTGAAACACAATATATAGACACATCATATGCGTGTATAGAAGGAAGAGGAATGCATAAAGCAGCAATAGATATACAAAGAGCAATGAGACATTGTAAAATAATATGGGAAAATTATTACATATTAAAAATGGATGTAGCAAAATATTTTCAAAATATAGATAAAGATATCTTAATGCAAATATTACAAAGAAAAATTAAAGATGAAAAATTAATGCATTTAATAAGAACAATAATGAATTCACAAAAAGGAACAAAGTCTTTACCAATAGGAAATTATACATCACAGACATTTGCTAATATATATTTAAATGAGGTAGATCAATATGCAAAGCATGAATTAAAGTGCAAATATTATTTTAGATATATGGATGATACAGCAATATTGTTAAAGACAAAAGAAGAAGCAGTAGAAGTACTAAAAAAAATAAGAGAATTTCTTAAAGAGAAATTAGAATTAGAGCTAAACAGCAAGACACAAATTTTTAAAAGTAAGCAAGGTGTAAATTTCTGTGGATATAAAATAAATGAATATAGATTAAAAGTTAGAGATAGAGGAAAACGAAATCTAAAAAATAAGGTAAGGTATTTACAAAATCAAATCAAGAAAGGAAATATGTCTACAGAAACAGCTTATAAACAACTATGTGGTCATATAGGCTATATAAAAATAGCAGATACGAAAAATTTAAAGGAAAGATATTTTATAATATAAGCTGATTAAATCATAGGGATAAATCACAAGGGCAGTGGGTCCAACAACAGGTACTATCGTGGCGGCAATTACAACAATACAGGTTCCAATTATCCAGCGCATTACCGCAACAACAACAATCCGAACAATAGTAACAATAACAGACGGTTCGAGGGCAGCACTCTAATATTAATCCGAGATTATATGTTTTACGGAATATATACAGTGGAGTATTAGATATTAAAGAGATTTATTCCTTCCTAATTGAGGTAAAAATGTATCATTAGAATATGTATTAGTAGTTTAACGAATATATGTATTCTAAGCTTAAAATAAAAGAAATGGAAGATATAATGAATAAATGTTTTTTTATAGGAAAAATGATAGAAAAGAATGAATTCAAATTTATATTAAATAAAAAGATGAAGCACAAATCACAAATAAAATGCAAAGTAGAGTTGCCAAACAATAGTGTAATTGATGTAATAGCTTATGATAGAACAGCTGATTATATATTAAGAAAAGATATAAATTTTGTATTAATAAATGGAATACTAGAACAAATCGATAATGGCATACAGGTGGAAGTCACAGAATTGGTAAATTTATAATTGTTGAATAAAATCTAAAAGAAATATGACATATGTGAAAAAGTCTTATATGAAAGGAAGAAAAAAAGATGGGAAAAAAGAAGTATAAGTCAAAAGAAGAAAAGAAAAAAGTAAGACAAATACAAGTAAAAGGACTAACAATAATAGGCGTAATATTAGTAATAATAGGAATAATAGCAGTTACTTTATTGAATAACAGAAAACAAGAAGAATTAGGATATGGAGGAATAGAATTCAATAAAGAAATGGATTTAAGCAATATAAATTTAATAGAAAGCAGTGATGAAACAC
>CAOKXF010000016.1 GCA_948473335.1 uncultured Clostridium sp.
ATATTATCCAATAATATGAAATATGAAAAAATAGGCTCAAAATGGTGCACCAGGAGGGATTCGAACCCCCGACCTTCCGGTTCGTAGCCGAACACTCTATCCAACTAAGCTACTGGTGCATACTATATTATTATAACTGGTAATAATTGAATTTTCAAGTAAAAATGAAAAAAACTTGAAAAAAGTTAAAAAAAATATTGCAAATTTGTTTCATTTGTGTTATTATATATAGGCGTTAAATGTCGAGGCGTAGCGCAGTTGGTAGCGCGCGTGGTTTGGGACCATGAGGTCGCAGGTTCGATCCCTGTCGCCTCGACCACAATTCTTACAGCCAAAAGGGATTGACAGAATGAGAAAGAAAGAGAAAAATGATATTTTCCGTTTTAGTTTTTCAAGAATCATTGAATAAATTAACATAATAGAAAAACATACATATATAATATGTATGTTTTTTTAGATCATAACTCCATACACTTATGTGGGATTAAAAAAACTTCTAGCCATGAATAAAATAAATTTTGTCGTTTGATATAACATAGATGTTTAGACAATCAAGCATTCTGTTCATATATTATAAAACCTCGTTTAGTAAAAGAAGCTATTTGTTTCATTTTTCCCTGAATTTCACCAGGATATATCTTTAGAAGATCTTTTACAGTTTCTTCAATCGGCTTATCGTCTTTTGTAGTTCCTCTAATTTTAGCATCCACATCAATATTTAAACCTTGACCATCCCTAAAACTTTTTTCTCCTATTATAATATTATCTTTACTTATAATGATACTATCATTTTTATTAGGAATTTTGAGACCTAATCCATGAGGACTTAAAACAAATTTTTTTCCATCATGGAAAAATTGATTATTCTGATTTGATATAGGATTAATAAAATAAATATCTTCTCCAGGAGCGGTAAGCAAAGGATACATTCCTTCATTCCAATGACATCCAATACATATAGAATGTTGTGTAGGCATACCATAATGTTGAATATTAATTATTTTTTCATCAACTAGATTTTTAAAGGCAGTTTTTATAAAATATTCATTTCTATTTTCATTAAACTTTTCTAAAAAGTGAGAAATGTCCCAAAATTTTTCTGCATATTTTCCATCTAAATATCTCAAATATCTTCCTGTTTCAGTATCGACATATTTTTTTATATGATTATAATACCAGTTACCTTTTTCAGGATATAGACCTTCTTGACTGTTTCCTTCTTTATATTCCGATGCGGAAGCATGTACTACAACAGACTAAATAAAAAAATAAACCGCTACAAATCAATACTTGTAGCGATTTTTGTTACAATGTGTTATTAACTAGATACTTTTAGATACGTGATTTTAGTATTTATTTTACTTCTATAATCAACTAATTCAATTGTATTTTTTAATTCTTCAATACCTTTTTTAGCATAAACATCATCTCCCATATTTCCTTCTTTGTGGCCCAGAATTCTATTTACACAATTTTTATTTACTTTGTGTTCATCTAAAAGTCTATCTAATTCAGAACGTAAAGTTTTTCTTCCATCGTGAGTTTTATGATCCATATTTAAATCTTCCATAAATTTATTATACATCGGTAAGAACTGTTTATCATAGTCAATTTTGTCATTATCAATCGTAAATAGAAATTCATTATTTGGGTTATAATAAAATTTAAAAATGTGTAGTATTTCGTGATGTATAGGTATTATTCTTCTTTTTCCGGCTGCAGTTTTTAATCCAGCAATGAAATATCCTTCTTCTAGGAAAACATCTTCATTTTTGGTAAATAATAATTCTTCAATTCTGCATCCAGTATATATAGTTGATAAAGTTATATCTGCAGAAAGTTGGCCTTTATAATTCCAGATGATATCAATTTCTTGATAGGAATAAGGTATACCTTCGTTTTGTGTTGGAAGATACAAATCTTCAGTAATTTTAATTAAGTGAGCATAACCCTTTAAAATAATATCATGTTCCATTGCATAATCATCTAGTTTATTAAATAAATTAGATAGACTGTAAATTACTGTACCACATCCAACAGTGTTTAAAATAATATTTTCAAAATCTTCCTTTTTTAAGGATTTATAAAGTTTATTATGTAGGACAGTACATTTATTATATGCAGACTGTAGATTACTAGCAACTGATTTGCCAAGTTTACCTTTTGCTTTTTTGTGTTGCCTTTTTTCATATTCGATTTCTTCTTTTGTTGGAAAGTTTTTATTTTTATATTCTTCATAAACTTCAGAAAAGGTATAATTAGATTTATCTAAATCTACAACTCCCTTACTAATAAGGTATTGAGCAAGAAGTAAATCTGGGATTTTTCTATCTGGAAAATATTTTTGTCCTTTGTCATCTGATAATATCTTTGGTGGAAGCATCTTTTGTGTGTGTCTGTCGTATTCGGCAGGTGCTTTTGCAAACCAAGGATTACGTCGATTACCAGTCAATTTTACAACAGATCCAGTACCATTTTGTCTCTTCATAAAAAACCTCCATTTTTTCAAATTTTCACTTGAAAAATGAAGGCATTTCATATATAATACAAATGTAATCACTTTCAAGTGGTTATGCTTGGATAATGTGTGGTTGTCGCAAACAAAATACACATTATCCTTTTTTTATAAATTTATTATTGTTTTTTCATTTGTATGGTTTTGTTTAAATTCTTTAACAAATTTTGAAGCTTGAAAATTATTAGTACAATTAAAAGCAATATATTTTATTTCATTATTATCAAGAAATGTAAATATTAAATAGGAATTTACTATTTTTGATGTTTTTTCTTTTGAACGTCCACCAATCATTGCACCTATAGGACCAAATAGAATAGCCCCACCAACTGCACCACCAATACTAGAAACATTATTCTTTTGTATTTCAACATCAGTAGTTATAGTAACATCTGTAACTTTGTTTTTATCTAATTTAAATGAAGTATTTGCACCAGAAAATTCATAGTCATTTGGTGTGGAAAAAATTTGAACAGGGATATTTTCTGCAATTGGAAGTCCATAAAAGTGCAATAGAGTAATAACCAAACTTGCATTTTTTTCGTCTTTCAAATTAGATAATTGTTTTTTTGCTTGTGATTTTTTATGAGAGGTATAATATACCATAAATAAGCAAAAAATAATAAACAATAATAAAACAATAACAACTGGATCCATAAGAACTCCTTTCTATTTAAAAGCACTTTGATTTTCTGCTTTTATAACTTTTCCTAAAAATTTTATATCATTAACAATGAATTTTTCTGATTTGGAATTTAAATATGATAATTCAATTATATTTTCATATTTAAATAGCTTACCAATTAAACAACACTCTTTAGTAGTAGAATAGACTGCAACAATTTGTCCATTTTCTAAATTTTCACCCTTTTGAATAATTACAATGTCATTAACATCTAGCAAAGGGAACATTTTATCAGAATCAATTAATAATGCAAAATAATCATTAGCAGATGTATTAAGGGGAATATTGTAATTTGTATAATCAACAACATTTGATGATAGAAATAAATCAATATGTTTGTTGTTTTTATAAATTGGAATAGGATATAAGTAACCATTCCTATTTAAATTTATTAGAGAACTATTAATATTGTCATTTATTTCAATCAATGTATCATATAGTATTTTAGCTTCAGGATATTTTGATGCAAAATCATTTAACTTAGATTCTATTACAGAATTTACATCTTTTCTATCAACTAAAAGGTTTGTAATATAAGATAAATCACTATCCGAAAGATTATACTTGCTTAATTTATGTAAATTGTCTTTAAAAATTGACTCAGATAATTTATAGTCTAATGATGAAACATTATCGTTTATCTCACATGGCAAGTACCCACAAATATTTAATAATTCAGTATAAGTAGTAATACCTTTTGAAGCATTCGCAATTTTTTCTAAAACTTTGGGAGTAGGGGGCTTATCTAATCTAAGATTTATATATTTTGAAAAATAACTCCTACTCTGATGTGTGTAGTTGGCAAGTTCACTAATACTACCATATGAATTTGTAATTTCTTTTAAAATATTACTAAATTTTTCTTGCTCAAACATACCTTGAAATCCTCCTCATAAGTATTATATAACGGAGTGAAAAAAAAATCAACAAAAAATGTGAAAAAAAAACACAAAAACTATTGACAAGTAAAAAATATAATTATATAATGCGAGTGTGAAAAAAAAACACACAAGAAAGGAGAAAAAAATATGGAAGCAAAAGTAGAGAATGTAAAGATACTTATTAAAGAAAAATTTCACGATAATAATTCTTATTTTGCCAAAGAAATAGGGGTGGGAAGAGAATATATAAGTGCAATAGTAAATAGAAGAATATCAGCAGATAGTCCAAAATTTTGTAATGCACTTATTGCATATTGTGAAAAGAACAATCTTGATTACAAGGAATATGTAACAATAACATAATTTTTTTTACTTGCTGGTGTGAAAAAAAAGCACAGAAAGGAGAAAATATGAAAAAAATTAAAAATGCGACAACCACACAAAATTCAAGGAGGAAAAGAAAATGGGAAAGAAAACAGAAATATCTGTAGAAGAAGCAGCTAAGATAATGCATAAGGATGCACATTACTTAAGATTAGGATTACAACAAGGAATATTTCCATTTGGAAATGCAGTTCAAAAGCCTAATGGAAGATGGTCTTACAATATTATTCCTATAAAATTTTATGAATATATGGGAATGAAAGAGGAGGTATGCATAAATGAAAATTTCAAACAAGAAAAAGTTTATAGTTAGAATAATTGAAGCAGTAACATCAGTAGCAACTATTATAGTAACTTTAATATCAATTGACTATGCAACAAAGATAAGAGGATATGTAGCAATTGGAGGAGAATATTTAATCCCAATTTTTGGACTACTAATAATACTTTTTTTGGAAGAATATCTAGGAAACGAGGAAAAGAAAAATGAAAACAGAAAATCAAATAAAAGAAGAAATTAAGAAACACAAAGAACGTTTAAAAAATACAAGTTTTAAAGATAGAACAGTAGAACAAAAAATGCATTCTGCAATAATAGAGGCTTTAGAATGGGTTTTAGGAGGAAAAACAAATGATTAAATACTATCAAGAGTTATTAAATGAATGTATAGATTTAACAGAATGGGAAGGAAAACATTTTCAAATGTTATCAACATTGGCAACAATGAAAGATAAATTAAATCAGTTGAAAGGAGTGAGTTAATTATGATGAAAGGAAAACATACTGAAGAAACATTATCTGCAAAAGTTCAACAACTTGAGGAAACAATCAAGTTAAGGGATAAGGAAATTAAAGATATCAAATTTAGCATATCAGATACTTTATTACAAATTAGAACACTTAATGAATCTAATGACTATGGTGATCCATCACAAAGAAAAAGAAAAATATCAGAATTATGTACAGAAACAAGATATCAATTGCTTGTTGATGAAATAGACAACTTCTATAAAAAAGAAAAGCAACAAGCTAAAATAATAGAACTACCAAATACCGCCAAAGTAAATAAATAGTTCTATAAAACACTTTGAAAAATGCTTTGACTTTATTCTAGCACATAGAATTTTAGAAATCAAGAGCAGAAAGGAGCAAAAAATGGATAAATGTCCTAAATGCGGTGGACCACTTGGAGATAGACCAGCATTGAGCAGGAGAGATAACAAGACAAATATATGCTCAGAATGTGGATATAAAGAGGCAATGGAAGATGCAGAAAAAATAATTGCTATGCATAGGAAGGAGAAATAATAATGAAGATAAGAATATCTAATTTGAAATTAAAAAATTTCAAAGGAATAAAAGATTTAGAAATTGATTTTAATAATGAAAATACAAATATTTATGGAAAAAATGCAACAGGAAAAACAACAATATTTGATGCATTTAAATGGCTATTCTTTGACAAAGATAGCAATGACAGAAAAGATTTTAATATAAAAACATTAGATAGTGAGAATAAACCAATTCATTTTTTAGACCATGAAGTTGAGGCAACATTGGTAGTTGATGAAATAAAAATGGTATTCAAAAAAATACTTCACGAAAAATGGGTAACTAAAAGAGGACAGTCAGAACAAGAATTTGCTGGACATGAAACTAACTATTGGATAGATGAAGTACCAATAAAAAAGAAAGATTATGAAGAAAAAATCAATAGTTTGATCCCTGAAAGTTTATTTAAGCTAATTACAGATCCAACATATTTTAATAATCAATTAAAATGGACAGAAAGAAGAGAATTGCTGATAAATATATCAGGCACTACAATATCAGATGACGAAATTCTAAATTCAAAGGAAGAGTTCAAGATAATTCAAGATAATTTAGAAGGGAGGTCCATAGATGATTATAAAAAAGTAGTACAAGCAAAAATAAAAGACTTAAATAAAGAAAAAGAAACAATACCAGTAAGAATTGATGAACTAACAAATACATTAATAACCGAACACAATATTAATTATGAAGAAATAGAAAAACAAAAAGAACAATATGACCAGGAATTACAAAAAATTGAACTAGAAATGACAGATGTACAAGCTAAATCAAAAGAAAATATGAAAATAGCAGGAGAATTAACTGAGGCAAAACAAGAACTAGCAGATTTTAAATTAAAAAAAGAAACAGAATATACACAAAGATATTCTAATGACTTAATTAATTTGCAAAATGAAAAGAGAATAGCTGAAAGCACAATAAGAGTAAAACAAGATGAGGATAACGAAAGAAAAACAAAAATAGAGCAAGACCAAAAGAGAAAAGAAGAATTATATAAAGAATGGGATATAGTTAATAATCAAAAATTAGAATATGATCCAAATTCATTTGTATGTCCAACTTGCAAAAGAGAATACGAAACAGACCAAAAGGAAGAAATAAAAAAGCAATTTGAAAATAATTTTAATACACATAAAAAGACAGAGCAAGATGCAATAAATAAAGAAGGCCAATCTATAAATGCAAGAATAGATGAAAATACAAAGGCTAGAGAAAAACTACAACAAGAAATGCAAGATGCAAACAGCAAGTTGGAAAATATAAACAATAAAATTGCAGAGATAGAAAAAGCAAAAGAAAGTGACAATACATTTGATGTGACTTCGATGCCAGAATATATAGACAAAGATAAGAAAATAAAAGAACTAGAAGAAAGAGTAAAGAACTTAACAAATGGAGATATTTCGGAATTACAAAATAAAAAAGCAGAAATAACTGAAGAAATAAACAAATTAAATAAAACATTAAATGAAAGAGAAATACAAGAAAAAACAAAGGAACGTATAGCAGAATTACAAAATGAAGAAGAAGTTATTTCAAACAAAGTACAAGAGTTAGAAGGACAACAATATGCATTAGAGGATTTTACAAAAACTAAAGTCGAATTATTAGAAAATGCAATAAATAGCAAGTTTGAACTAGTAAAATTTAGACTATTTGATACACAGATAAATGGTGGATTAGTAGAATGCTGTGATACGCTAGTAAACGGAGTACCATATGCAGATGTAAACAATGCACACAAAATACTTGCAGGACTAGATATCATCAATACACTAATTAAATTTTATAATACATCAGCACCAATATTTATAGACAACAGAGAATCAATCAATGAAATTTACAACATAGATACACAAATAATAAGCCTAATAGTAACAACAGATAAAGAACTAAGGATTGGAGAAAAATAATGGAAGAAAAAGAGTATGTTGAACTAAACACACTACTTGCAAAATTAAGAGTAACTTGTTTAAAAGAAGTAGGAAAGCCAGAATTGACATCAAGTGAAAGAGAACGAAATTACAAATTAGTCAGAAATATAGACTATATAAGAAGAACAATGCCTTTAAAAGTAGGCAAAGGCACAATAGCAATAATAGATTAGAAAGGAAGGAAAATCAAATGAATAATACAATAGTTTTAAAAATATCAAGTAAATCAAATCCAAATGCAATAGCAGGAGCAATAGCAGGAAGTTTACAAGAAAACAAGAGAGTAGAATTACAAGCAATAGGAGCAGGAGCAATAAATCAATCAATGAAAGCAATAGCGATTACAAGATCGTATGTGGCTGCAAGTGGTGTCGATTTAGTGTGTGTACCTGCTTTTTGTACAGTCAAAGTAGAAACTGAAGATAGAACAGGTATGAAATTTATAGTCAAGGAGGTTAAATAATTATGGCAAGTTTTATGGAATTTTTAAGAAAATCAGCAAAATTTAAATGTGATATACACATAAAAATTGATGAGGATAAGGAAGAGGCAATTACAGAGGTAGAAGGAAATCTGCCTAGTGTCCTTACAGGTTTATCATTATTAATTAGCACATTAAAAGAAAAGAAAGTACCTGAGGAACTAATAGAAGGAGCAGTTAAACTAGGATTAGAAAAAGAGAACAATAAAGAAAAAACACAAGATAAAGTGGAAATAAAATGTGGGAGTATAGAACTTGAAGGAGAAAAGGCCAAAGAATTTAAGAAATTTTTAGAAAGTATGGGGGTAGAGTTATGAGTAATGAATTAGTAAAAAAAGAAGAAAAGCAATTAGTTGTAAAGGAAGAAAGAAATATCACAGACAATGTATTAAATAAAATACATCAATTTCAAAACAATGGACAAATATACTTTCCAGATAATTATAGCCCAGAAAATGCATTAAAAAGTGCGTGGCTAAAACTACAAGAAGTTAAAGATAAAGACGGCAAATTAGCATTAGAAGTATGTACTCAACCAAGTATTGCAAATGCTTTACTAAATATGGTTATACAAGGACTAAACCCTATGAAAAATCAATGCTATTTTATACCATATGGAAAGCAATTAACACTAATGAGATCATATTTTGGATCCATAGCTGTAGCAAAACAATTTGGAGAAATTAAAGATATAACTGCAGAAGTAATATACGAAGGAGATAAAGTAGAAACAGAAATAAGAAGAGGAAAAACTATTATAGTTTCACACTCAAGAAGTTTTGAAAATATAAACAAAGCTAAAATAATGGGAGCATATGCAACTATTTTATACAATGACAATACAGAAGAAAGTTTGATAATGACAATGGACCAAATAAGAACATCATGGAGAAAATCAAAATTAAATCCAGATGGTAAAGAGAGCACACATTCACAATTTACAGAAGATATGAGTAAAAGAACGGTTATAAACAAAATATGTAAATATTACATAAACACCAAGGATGACAGTAATTTAAATATGATAAAAAAAGCATTTGAAACATCTGATGAAGAGATGAAAGAAGCAGAAGTAGAATACGAAATCGAGGCTAATGCAAATAAAGAATTAATAGATGTAACTACTGAAGAAGAAACAATAGAGGCAGAAACGGAAAATCCTCAAACTGTATCAGAGGAAAATACAATAGAAGAAAAACAAAACGATAGGCCAGCATTCTAATGAAACTTAAAGTATTAGGTAGCAGTTCATCAGGAAACTGTTACCTAATCGAGATAAATAAAAATGAGAAATTGATATTAGATGCAGGTATCAATTTCAAGGAAGTACAAAAAGAATTGAAGTTTAATTTACAAGGGATACAGGGAGTTCTAATAACACATGAACATATGGATCATCTAAAGTATGCACCTAATTTTGCACTAAATGGAATAAATATATATGCATCTGCAGGAACATTTGCAAAATTAGATTTAAAAGGACATAGATTTAAAGTTGTAAAAGCCTTGGAACAGTTTAAAATAGGTAATTTTATAATACTACCATTTGATACACAACACGATGCAGCAGAACCATTGCGGATTTTTAATACAATACAAACCAACTGGAGAGAAATTATTATATGCGACAGACACATATTATATCAAATACAAATTTAATAAATTAAATTACTTACTATTAGAGTGCAATTATAATAAGGAAACAGCAAAAGAAAATGCGAAAGATGGGGTAATAAATAAAACAAGGTATAGCAGATTATTAGAAAGCCATTTTAGCCTAGACAATGTTATAAAGTTTTTGAAATCTAATGATTTAAGCTATACAAAAAATATTATACTATGCCATCTATCAGACACAAATTCGAATCAAAACATAATGCAAAATTCTGTATACACAGCAACAGGGATACCAACAACAATTGCAAAACCAGGATTAAATTTAGATTTGAAATTATATCCATTTTAAAGAAACGAGGATATAGGCTATGAGTAATAAATGTAAAATATGTAATAGAAAATTAAAGAACTGGAAAAGCATACAAAGGGGCATTGGACCAACTTGCGAACGAAGATATTTAGATAAAATATATAAAGAAACACAAATAACAATAGAGGATTTATTACAAAAGAAAGGAGAAATCAGACAAGATGGATGATTGTAGAAAAGGACCGTTAATACTAGCTATAAATATTGCAAAATGCTAATTATAAGACGAAAGTATTTGTAGATAGGTGGTGGTATTAATGGCAAGGCCAAAAAAACAAGGATTAGATTATTTTCCGCTAGATGTAAATGTTGATAATAAGCTCGAGATATTAGAATCGGAATATGGAATACTAGGTTTTGGATTTATTATCAGATTATTCCAAAAAATATATGCTAATGGATATTATCTCGAGTGGAATCAATATAGTGCACCATTATTAAAGAAAGAAGTAGGTATAGAAAAAGAAACAATAAATGAGATAATAGACTTTTGCTTAGACATAAACATTTTTGATAAAAAGTTATATCAGCAATGCCAGATACTGACTAGTAGGGGAATACAAAAAAGATATTTTACAGTATGTAAAAGAAGAAAAGAAGTTGAAGTAATAAAAGAATATTTGCTGGTAAAACCTCAGGACTATGGAATTAATGTTGACAATAACTCGAATAATGAAAGCAAAAACGAAAATGCAGAAGATGAAAGCAATCTACATACAGAAACGCAACATAAACGGAGTTAATGTCGACAATAACTCAATAAATGATAACAATAATACACAAATAGAAAGAGAAATAGAAAGTGAAAGAGAAATAGAAACAGAAATAGAAAATAATAAAACTAAACTAAACAAAACTAAATTAAATAATTTATTTATATATATGATAAATGGGCAAAAAAACGATGAGAATATCTCGGAAGTGAATCGACAGGCAATCATAATACATTTAAAGAGATTAGAACTGTATTTTACTGACATAGAAACATTAAATTACATACCATCAGAAAGAATATTGGAATATGAATTGCAATATTGGACAATAAAAGAACTGTATTTTAGCCCATACAAAGTATATTTAAATGCACTAACTAGGGACAAGTTTTTACTGAAATTTTTGCAAACGCAGAAATATATAAAAATAGATAACGAGAGTAAACTGACTGATTTTATAAACTATTTTATAAAGTCATTACGAGAAGAATTGAAAAATGGAGGAAACAAAAATGCCACCAATTAAAGAAAATGAATTAATGTCAAGAAAATTGAAAGCGTGTGAAAATTGCGAATGGTGTATTCCTATGCTAACGTGCGATTTCCCACACTGTCTACTAACAGGAAAACCAAAAGGGTTGTTTGAAAGCTGCAGTAATTTTAAAGAAAGAACAGGTATGCATATTAGTATGTAAACAAGTAGACATAACACAATTAAAAGCGATAAAGTTTGAATTTTAGAAACAAACACAATTAAGAAAAAATTTACAAAGGAAAGGTGGAAGAATTATGCAAATTGATAATATGGAACAAACACTAGAATTACTAAATGATATAAATTACTTTTTTAGAAATATTGACGAAATAGATAGAAAACTACAAACAGATTTACACAATAAAGAAGGTGAACGAGATGATCTGCTACACGAAATAGAACTAAGTAAATTAAGTATTGGAGAACGTAGCAGAACATACTCACATCTCGAAAAAGTATTACAAGAACGAAGAATCATAAAAGACAAAATTGATTTAATAAACACTATAAAACCCTATACAAACAAATTTATAATGAAAGGAATATTTGCAGAAACAGATATAACTATAAAGAATATAGAAACATTAAGGCAAAATCAAGAAACAAGACAATATACACCAAGAATATTAAAAGATTTGAAGTGTGCAAAAAAGAAAGGAGAATAAACAATGCCAGATATATATGAGGAAACAAAGAACTTATTTAATACATCACAAGAAGCTTTTGAAATATATAACTTACTGAAATGCAAACTAATGTCCAAATATGGGGATATACTATATATTTATAAAAATATTAAAGAAGCAGAAAAGGCATTTTGGGAATATGTTGCAAGATATAGAGGAATTACATATAACACAGAAAAAAGAAAAGTTTATTTTCCAGAAGGAGAAACAATTTATTTCAAAGCAATGGATGAATGCAAGAGTAATCGTTTAAGAGGTTATCGTTTTAAAGAAATACAATTTGAAGAGGTATAGATTATGCAAGAACATTGGAGTATAGAGCAATATAGAGAATATCAGCAAAAAGGAAAACGAAAAAGTAAATATGGAGCAGTAAAAACATCTGTAGATGGACAAACATTTGATAGCAAAAAAGAAGCGGAATATTACTGTGAATTAAAAGCAAGGCTGCAGGCGAAAGACATCAGAGGATTTTGTTTGCAGTCGACTTTTATACTAGCACCAGGATTAAAGTACAAGGCAGACTTTATAGTGTTTAACAATGATGGAACATCAGAAGTAATTGATGTAAAAGGCTTTAAAACAAAGGAATATATTACAAAAAAGAAAGTATTTGAAGATAAATTCGAGTTAAAGATTAAGGAGGAATAGGGTTATGAATCCAGTAAATTTTGAAGATGCAAATTGTGTATTTACAGCACCAAACTGTGGAGATTTGCCAGCATTAAAAACAGATAAACATATTGTTTCATGTTGGGAAATGACAGAGAAAGAAAAAGAAGAATTTATGAAAACAGGAAAAATTTATTTATCAGTAATGGGAAATGTACAACCACCAGTAAGTTTATATATTGATAGACCTTACATAAGACAATAGAAAGGGGAAAGAAAAATGGGAACAAAAAACAAATTATCAGATTTAAATAATCACTTGTTTGAAGAATTAGAAAGACTAAATGATGACGAATTAACAGGAGATGCATTACAAGAAGAAAGAGAAAGAGCAAAAGCAATGGCCAATATAGCACAAACAATTATAAATAATGGAGAACTAGCATTAAAGGCACAAAAACATTTTGATGAATATGGAAAAGCAGATCATATACCAGATATATTACAAATAGGAGATGGAAAAAATGAGTAAATTTTACACTGAAGAAATGAAAAAATACATTGTAGATAATTGTAATGGAAAAACAATAGAAGAATTTCAAAATGAATTTAATAGTAAATTCAATACAACTATTACATATACAGCAATGAAATCATATCTTAGTGGACATAAATTGAAAGTAGGAAGAGGTAACAACAAGAAATATAGGAAAGAACACATTGAATTCTTAAAAGAAAATGTAAAAGGTATTACATTAAAAGAACTTACAGAAAGATTTAACAGTAAGTTTCATATGAATATTAGTCAAAGTGCGATTAGTAATTTAAAGGTAAAATACAACTTACAAAGTGGAATAGTGGGAGGACAATTTGAAAAGGGACAAACTTCGTGGAATAAGGGAAAGAAGATGTCCCCTTCCCAATATAAAAAATCAGAACCAACAATGTTTAAAAAGGGTAATATTCCAGCAAATGCAAGAGCAATTGGTAGTGAGAGAGTAGATAAAAATGGATATATATTAATTAAAATACAAGATGGACATAAAAATAAAAATTGGGTTAGAAAGCATCGTTACTTATATGAGCAAGCATATGGAAAAGTGCCAAAAGGACATAAAGTAATATTTGCAGATGGCGATAATAGAAATTTTGATTTAGACAATTTGATTTTAGTTTCTGATGCTGAAGAACTAATAATGAATAGGAATAATTTATTCAAAGAAGATACTGAATTAACCAAAGCAGGTGTAGTAGTAGCAAAATTATTAGATAAAGTAAATAAAAGAAAAAAGGACCTATGATATGGAAAACAAAGATTATGAACAACTTTATTATGACGCTATATACGAGAATAGACGATTAAAAAATAAAATAACTGAATTAGAAAATGAAATTGAAGATTTGAATATCTGCAGAACCAAAAGAAACATTGATTTACAAAAATACTTATTACTGCAGATGGATAGGAGAAAAGATGGGAAAACCAGTACAAAGAGGTAGATATAAATATAAAGGTGCAACTAATAATTGCGAACAATGCGATGAATGTGAATACATATGTGAAGGCGATTTTGTGTGTATGAAATATAATCATCCAGTTTTAGTAAAAACGGATTGGGGACCAACAGATTACTACAATAATTGCAAAAAATGTAGAGAATACATACCAAGACAGGAAGTGAAAAGATGAAACATATTGTAAGTTTTAGTGGAGGAAAAGATAGTACAGCAATGTTATTAAAAATGCTTGAAGATAATTGGACAATAGATGAAATAATATTTTGTGATACAGGCAAAGACTTTCCAGATATGATTAAACATATATCAGAAGTTGCACATTACATTTGGTATAGATATGGAAAGAATATAACTACATTAAAAGCAGAGAAAAGTTTTGATTATTATATGTTTGAACACGAAAAAAATCGTGGTAAAAACAAAGGCAAAAAAGGGTATGGCTGGGCAACAATGCGTTGCAGATGGTGTACAAGTAACCTGAAGAATAGAGTTATTGATAATTACTTAAAGAAATATAAAACAGAAGGATATGTTGAATATATAGGAATTGCAGCAGATGAAACTAAAAGAATTAAGGAGAAATGTTACCCATTAGTACAATGGGGAATGACAGAAAGAGATTGCTTAAAATATTGCTATAATAGAGGATTTACTTGGAATGGATTATATGAACATTTTGATAGGCTAAGTTGTTGGTGCTGTCCACTTAAAAATCTAAAAGAACTAAGAATTTTATACAAATATTATCCAAACTTATGGGAGCAATTAAAACAAATGGACCAAAAATCATATAACCAATTTAGAGCTGATTATAGTGTAGAACAACTAGAGAATAAATTTATAAAGGAGGAATTAAAATGCCAACAGAAAATAGTGAATTAGTACCAGGAAAGGTATTTGTGCAAACAAAAGAAGATGAAGAACCAAAAGAACTTAAAGCAATTGATATAAGTGCTATAGAAAGTAACGAAGATGATGCAATAGATGCTATGAAATATGGAGTGGAAGGTATGACAAGTGGAGAAATATCTATGACAATTGAAATTCCACAAGAAAAAGTAAGACAAATTCTTAAAATGAATGGATTAGAACTAATCACTAGAAAAAGATTTAAAAAACTACTAATGGGATGCAGAATACAAAGAAATGAGGCAGAGATTATAGCAAATGAGTTTTGTAAAAATAAAATACAATACACACCACTAGCAGTACAAAAAGTTGTTGAAACTATAATGATAGAAGTGGAAAAGAGGGAAAAAGAATGAAAACAGAGAGAACAAAAAGGTTAGAACAATTATTAAGAAATAAGTTTAATAGTAGAAATGATTTCTTTGTATTCGAATGTACTATTGGTTGGTATGGCTCTGAAATAGTAGACTGCATAAAATACAATTGCCAAAGGGAAATAACCTGCTATGAAATAAAACAATCAAAGCAAGATTTCCATAGTAAAAACAAACTAACATTTATAGGACATAAAAATTATTTTGTAATGCCTTATGAATTATACGAAGAAGTAAAAGGAGAAATACCAGTTGAAATAGGTGTATATGTAGCAATAGATAGACTAGAAGAAAAACATAGAGAAGAAATAAACGATTTTGGTATTAAGAATACGTGGTCATGGTTTGAGCCGGTTGATGGATTAAAAGAACTATATTGTATAAAACCCGCATGTAAGCAAGATTTAAAAGCAGACAAAGAAGTTATACTATCATCTATGTTAAGAAGTATGCAAAGAGATAGATTGCAAGAGATACCAAAGGAGGAATAGAAAATGTTAAGTGAAAAGAAACGTAAAAAAGAATCTAAAAAAGGAAAAACAAAAAAGCAAGATGTTCAAAAGTTTTTAGTTAATATGGCCAATAATATAAGTGCAGCATATCAAGCACAAGAAAACGAATATTTTAATTTACAGCTTACTATACAAGACAATATAAAATATTCAAATTGTATTACAAAAAATATGCTTAAGCTACCTATAGAAGCACAAATAGAGGTTTTAAGAACATTAGCAAAGACAGCAGAAGTATCAAAGGAAATATGTGAAAGATATGATCTTGATGTGGAGGAATGATAATATGAGTAAAGAAGAATTTATAAAAATAATTGAAAATATAGATATAAGCAAAATAAAATCTTTTACAATAACTTATGAAGATTATGAGGCTATGAGTCAAGATAAAACAATTTCGTTTTTAGGAGGTATGAAATAATGGAATGTACTGATAAAGAGTGGCAACACTGCCGAGTAGAAAAAATGGGATGTCATGGATGTGCATATGATGAAACAAAAGAAAAAATATTCTATATTTTCCTAGATATAGATGGTGTGTTGAATAATATGGAATACTGGAATGAGTGTTTTGCAAGACATCAAGTAAATGGAATTATGAGTATGAATTGCTTTCCATTTGATCCAAAGTGCTTAAATAACTTGATGAAATTAAACCAGGAATTACAAAGACGAAATTATAGTGTCAAAATAATATTAAGTTCTACGTGGAGATTAAATCAAATTGATATTGGAATAGTAAATTCAAGACTTGCAGAATACGGAATGAGAATATTTGCAACTACAATAAGTTTAAGCAGTGGAAAAAGAGGACTAGAAATAAAGAACTTTCTTGAAGATGAACAATATGGAAAAGCCGACAATTATTTAATTTTAGATGATGAAGTAAAGGATATCGTTGAACAATTTGAAGAAAAACATATTATACATACAAACTTTAATACTGGGTTTGATAATGAAAAATTAGAAGAATCAATGAGAAAATTGAACAGCTTTGAATAGTAATGAACAGCTCTAAAAAGAAAGGAGTAAATTATGACAAAGGAAGAAAAAGAAGCAATAAAATATTTAGAACAGATAAAACAAGACTTTTTAAATAGTGCAAAGCAAAGGAGAGAAAACGGCGAAGATACTGGGTATGGAACTCTCGAAGATGTAGACAAACTAAGTGCATTTGAAATAGGCATAATATTAAAACTAATACAAAACCAACAAACGGAGCTAGAAAAGAAAAAAGAGGATATACAAAGAATGCAAGAATTACTAGATTTATCTGATGCAAATAATGTAAAAAAAGACAAAGCAATAAATGAAATGGCAAAACTAATACAAGAAGTAGCAACTAGCACACCAGGTACTACATTTTATTATTTAAGAAAGCAAGGATTTGATGATAGTAAATGTAAAAACTGTATAACACAAAAAGGTTGTGGAGAGTGTATAAAACAATATTTCAAAAAGAAAGCAGAGGACAATTAATATGCAAATTAAACTAAATGGAAAATTAGAAGATATAAGTGCAATGATAGTAGGTGCAGAAAGATATGCACTCGGCAGAAGAACATACATAGTACAATGGACCTGTGAGTTTATAAAAAATAACTTACATCTAATAACTGATAAGGACAAGCAAGTAATTATAAGAGATTTAGAAAATCCAATTAGTTATGGAGATGAATGCGATAAGGTGTGTTGGATGCAGTTATTAGAGATATTAAAAAAGGAGGGGAAAACAAATGATTATAAATCAAGTAAATAGTGAAGAAGAGGCAGAAATAGCTATGATAGCGGTTGGCCAAGAAATTATAAGAAGAGCAAAAGAAACTTGTAGTAATGTTGATAGAGTTACTTCGATAAAAATTGATGCAGAAATAATACCATTTCCAGATGGAGCAATAACTGTCAATATAAATAAAAATTATGTGGCAGAATTTAATGAAAAGGAGAAAAGAAAATGATAGGAATATGTGTTTTGGTAATTATAGCCATTATAGGAATTGGAGGATGTATAGCTTGGATGCTGTATGAAAGTGAACACATTGTAGGTATGTGTTTTACAATTATAGCAATTGTATTACTATGTGTTGGAACAATAGGAGGTACATTTTGGTACTATAATAGTACCGAAAGTGGAAAAAGAGCTATAAAAGACTGGCAAAGTAATACAACAGGAGGGATTACAAGAACAGTAACAGTCTATGATATAAACGGAAAAGAAATAGCAAAGTATGAAGGAAAATTTGATGTTGAGTATGATGCTGAAAGAATTAAGTTTGATGATGAAGAGGGAAAAAGACATATTATTTATTATACTACAGGAACAATAATTATCGATGAGAAGTAAAGGAGGAAAGTAAAATGATAGAAAAAGTAAATCCAGATCACCCAGATAAAATAGCAGATAGAATAG
>CAOKXF010000017.1 GCA_948473335.1 uncultured Clostridium sp.
AAAAATAATTCTAAAAATTTTATATAAAACTATTGACTTTTGTTAGCAAGTTTTAATGAAATAGAAAATGAAATTAATAAGATTGATGTACTTCATATTTATAATTCAACATTAGAAAATTTCAATAAAGATGAGATGTTGGAAAATATCGAAAAAATCATATAAAAATTTTAATTCTTCATCGATTTGAAAAAGTGTATAAAAATCCGAAGTTTTCTCGAAATTCTGAAAAACTTCGGATTTTATATTTAATTATTCCTCAAAACATCCACCAATCAACTGCACTCCATCACAAAATCCATTCCTATAATACTTCTCATTCCAATAATCAATATAATCCATAAAATTCTTATCAAGCTGATTAAGTTGTTTTTGAACATACTTCTGATTTTGTTTAGGAACATTTTTAAGTATTCTTTCAGAAATCTCGTCAAAATAAATATGATGTTTTCTATCCTCATCACAAGTCAAAGAACATAATTCTTCCTCTCTAAAACTTAACCAATCTCTTAAAATATCATCATTAACCTCTCTAAAATTATTCATTGTTAAAACCTCCATTTTTATAAATTTCAAAATCTAACACATCCAAACACAATGAAACTTGCAGAAACAAACTTAAAAATCCATTGAAATTTCATATGTTTGATGTCTCAAAAAATTGGGGACAAATTGGGGACAATCGTTGCAAAAAAGTACAAAATTTAACCTAATTCATAATCACACCAATTCGCCATAACCCTATTAAAACTAATAAAAACTCAAGTTAGCAAAATTTCTCAAAAACACTTATTAAATTCTCATAACCCGAAGGTTATAAAACAAAAAGAGACCAAAAAGCAAAAAACATGTAGCATAACAATAGATGTCAAACAAAAAATCAAAAAAACTATTTAATAAAAAAGAGATGAGTGATAAAATAAATAAAAAACAACTCTAGAAATAAAAAAATCACAACACAAAGTAGAAAAATAATATTTAAGAATAATCACAAGAAAAAATAATATAAAAAAAATGTAAAAAGGAAAAATAAAATTCAACACAGAGAATAAATTAACCAAAACCACAAGAAAGAAAACAATGAATAAAGATGTGAATAGACTAACTATATGAAGTCAATAGAAAAATGAAATTTTATTAAAATTTTTAAATAGTTAATTGTACATTGAAAATTGCATGACAAATAAGCATTAAAAAAATGCTTTTAAAAAGGGTATAAAACACTATCAACTAAGCTACTTTTTGAAGTTGATAAGAGTGATTTGTTTTTAACAGACAAAAAATAACTCTAATTAATTTTTTAGAAGTATGGCTAAGAGCAACGAAATAATGCTTACCTTCAGCAAGTTTTTGATTTTTGTAATCATTAAAAGTTTTATCTCGCATACAAACTAATCTTGTTGCAGTAAGTAAAGCCCAACGTAAGTATTTAGAGCCACGCTTAACCATAGTAGAATGAGTTGCAGTGAATTTTCCAGATTGATATGTAGAAGGGTAAAGTCCTGCAAATGATTGTAATTTAGCAGGAGAATCAAAGTTATTAATATCACCAATTTCTGCTAGAATAAAAGCAGCAGTCACATAAGAAATACCAGGAATAGTCATTATTGGACTATCTAATGTGTCAATCAATTTCTTTAATTCTTTATCAATTTCATTAATTTGTGATTGTAAGAACAAAATTGTCTGTATAACTTGTCTTAGTTCGAAGGAAATTGAAGGACTATTAGTTCCGATAGATTGTCTAGCTAAATCACGAATTTCAATTGCTTTATCACGGCTATACTTACCTTTTGAATATTTTTCCAAAATATTTGTAAGATGTTTTAGATTACATTCAGAAATATCTTTAGAAGAAGGAAGTTCTACAAGTAAATAAAGCATAGAGTTTTGAGAAATAGACCAAACTATCTTTTCAAGTTCTGGAAATATAATAGTAACTAACCTAGAAAGAGAAACTTTAAATTTAGAACGTTCCTCAACTAAACGAAATCTATGTCTAACTAGTGACTTTAATTCAGAAATATGGTAAGATAAATTAGAGTAGGGCTTTAAGTTATCTGTGATAAGCATTGTTGCAATAAAACGAGCGTCTAACTTATCTGTTTTGGTCTTTCTAAGGCTTTGACCTTTTCTGTAAAGATTAGTTTGTAGTGGATTAATGACGTAAACATTAAATCCTTTTGATGTCAGAAAGTTAAGAATGTTATTGCTGTAGTGACCAGTAGCTTCAAGTCCTACTTTAATATTTTCCAAATATTTATTAAATTGAGAAATAGAATAAAAAAAACAAGTTAAAGCCATCAGAATTGTTTTGAAAAGTAAAATTTTCAATTAAAATTTCTCCATCAGAGTTCATTGCAAAGCAATCATGTTTATCCTTTGCAATATCAATACCAACATAAATCATATAGAGTACTCCTTTTAAATATATTTAGACAATGTAATCCACAAAATGTTTGTTGAATGTAGCCTCGTTCTAAATAAAACGTCATGCGTTATCTAACTAATTAACAATTTAACAAACATCTGTGGTTGGAGCCTAAAGAAAATTGTCAAGCGATAGGAGGAAACACCAATCCACAGAATCTATATAGATATTATATAAAATTTTAATATATAAAAAAATATATAATGGACTATATGTTCATTATACGAGGAGAAAAAAATGAATACATATCCAAAAGACTGTAATGCTAGAAAAATATGTTCCAAAGCAAGAGCAATATTCCCAAATAGATTAAATTTAGATAATTGGGAGTTCCATGAAATGACAGGAACAGATCATGGAACAGACATGATAATTGAATATATAGAAAATAACGAATTCAAAAGCTATAAAATAGAATGTCAAATTAAAGGAACAGCAAATATAGAAAAATATAAAACAAAAGAAAATATATCATATCCACTTGATGTAAAAACAATAAATTATGCTCTAAATTGCAAAAATGCATTTATATTAGTTCTAGTAGATATTATAAATGAAGAAGTTTATTATATAACAATACAAGACTATTTTATTGCAAATAGAAGATATTTTGAAAGTCTAAATAAAAATACATCAACAATAAATATTCACATATTCGAAAACGATAAACTAACAAAAGAAAACGACAATGATTTAAGAGAAGTAGCAAAATGTACATATAAAAGAGCAAAAGAAGACGAGATAATAAAGATATAAAAACAGAAAAATAATATAAACATATATAATATAGATTATTAAAAACATAAAATTACAAAAGAAAGGAGAACATCGTATAATAAAAAAAAGTTAAATTATACGAAAAAAAGAAGAATGAAAAAAAATAGAATAAACATCATAACTATAATATCAATAATAATATTCAGTGTAGCGATATGTCCAATAACAATGCAGAATGACACATATTATACAATAGCTATAGGAGAACACATAATAAAAAATGGACTAGACATGCAAGACCCATTTTCATGGCATGAAGAATTACCATACACATATCCACATTGGGGATATGATGTAGCAATAAATACAATATTCAAATTAGGACAAAGCATAGCTGGAACGACAGGAGGATATACGGCAATATATGCATCAACATGTATCCTATCAGCTATTTTAGGAATAAGTATATATATAGTCAACTCAAAATTAGCAAAAAATAAAGTAATATCCTTTTTAATAACAATAGGAACAATGTATATAATAAAAGATTTTATAGCAGCAAGAGCACAATTAGTAACATTCACATTATTTATCTTTGAGATATATTTTATAGAAAAATATTTAGAAACAAAGAAAAATAGATACATATTTGGACTAATAATAATACCAATAATAATAGCAAATATACATGTAGCAGTGTGGTATTTCTACTTTATACTATACTTACCATATATAGTAGAATATATAATAGCAATAATCACAAAAATAAAAAAAGGAGAACAAAAAGAAAATTATAAAATAATATGCAAAAGAAATGAAAACATGAAAATATTAATACTAATAATGTTAATATGCATACTAACAGGAATATTAACACCATTAGGAACAACTACATATACATATTTAGTAAAAACAATGCAAGGAAATACAACTCAAAGCATCAGTGAGCATCTACCAATGACATTAACACAACATATAGGAGTATTTATAGAATTAGGCATATTAATTTCATTAATATCATTCACAAAAGGAAAATTAAAATTAAGAGAAATCTTTATGCTAGGGGGACTAATAATATTAATGTTCTATTCAAGAAGACAGCTTACAATGTTTGCACTTATAGGAGGAATAATAATAAATCAATATATAACAAGAACATTAAATTCGTATAGTGACAATATATTGAAAGAATTAGAAAAAATACTATCATCAAAATTAGTCTTGATAGGAGTTACTGTATTAGTAATAATGTTAAGTATAAGTATAATAGCTGAGAAATCTAAAGACACATATGTATCAGAAAAAATATATCCAGTACAAATGTCAGAATGGATTTTAGAAAATATAGATATAAACAAAATGAAATTATATAATGAATATAATTACGGAAGTTATTTGTTATATAAGGGAATACCAGTATTTATAGATTCGAGGGCAGATTTATATGCACCAGAATTTAATACGAAGACAGGAAAAAAAGAAGATGGACAAGATATATTTACAGATTTTATGAAAACGTCAAGTTTAGACATATGGTACGAAACTATATTTGACAAATATGAAATAACACATATAATTTTATATAAAAACTCAAAAATAAATTTAATAATTAAAAACACGAATGTAGGGGAATATAAAGTATTACATGAAGATAATAATTTTATATTATATGAAAGACAAAATGTAGAAGATTCATGATAAAAAGTTACATATCAACTGAAAGGAAAAAATAATGAAACAATATAAAGTAGAAGAAAATGAAAAAGGAAAAAGAATAGATGCATATATATCACAAAAAGAAAAAGAATTATCAAGGACAGCAATACAAAGACTGATAGATGAAGGAAATATTTTATTAAATGGAGCAAAAACTAAATCATCATATAAAATTTCTAAAGATGATTTAGTAGAAATACAAGATGTAAAAGCAAAAGAAATTGAATTAAAAGCACAAGATATTCCATTAAAAATAGTATATGAAGATGATCATATAATAGTGGTAAATAAACCTAAAGGACTAGTAGTACATCCAGCAGCTGGGAATCCAGATGGAACACTAGTAAATGCAATAATGTCAATATGTAAAGAGTCATTATCAGGCATAGGTGGAGAGATAAGACCAGGAATAGTACATAGACTTGATAAAGATACATCAGGATTATTAATAGTTGCGAAAAATGATGTAGCACATATAAATTTAAGTGAACAAATAAAAAATCACAAAGTACGAAAAACATATATAGCATTAGTAAGAGGTATAGTGAAGGAAAATGAAGCAACAATAAATATGCCAATTGGAAGAAGTACAAAGGATAGAAAAAAAATGGCAGTAGTAAAAAATGGGAAAGAAGCAATAACACATTTTAAAGTCATAAAAAGATATGAAAAATATACATTGTTAGAAATCAATATTGAGACAGGTAGAACACATCAAATTAGGGTACATTTATCACAGATAGGATATCCAATAGTGGGAGATTATACATATTCGAATGGAAAAAATGAGTTTGATGTAGAAGGTCAAATGCTACATGCTAAAAGATTAGAATTTAAACATCCAAAGACTGGACAAGATATGGATTTAATAGCAGATTATCCTGAATATTTTAAGGATATAATAGAGGAATTAGACAATAGAAAATCAAATTAAAAATATCCGATAGTCGAAGTATTCTACTATCGGTAATCTATATGAAGCCTTTTACAAAGTAAAAGGAATTAATATATAATATTAAAATAAATAAAAATAGTGCATAATATATCAAAATTTAGTAGAAAAAAGGAGAAAATGTTAAAATTTGATTTAACATTAAATAAATGATATGGAAGAAGTAAGATTACAAAAATACTTAGCAGAATGTGGAATAGCATCAAGGAGAAAATGCGAAGAATATATAAAACAAAGGAAAGTAGAAATAAATGGAATAATAATTACAGAATTAGGAACAAAAGTTAATCCAGAAAAAGATAAAATAAAATTTGAGGGAAAAGAAGTTAGCCAAAATAATAAATTAGTATATATATTGTTAAATAAACCAATAGGATATGTAACAACATCAGATGAACAATTTGGAAGAGAAAAAGTATTAGATTTAGTAAAAATAAAAGAAAGAATTGTTCCAGTAGGGAGATTAGATATGTATACATCAGGAGCATTAATATTAACGAATGATGGGGATTTTGTGTATAAGGTAACCCACCCAAAGCACGAAATAACTAAAACATATACAGTAACAATAAAAGGAATAATTAAAACAGATGAAGTAGATAAATTACGAAAAGGAGTAGATATAGATGGATATATAACTAAACCAGCAAAAGTAAAAATACTAAAAACAGATACAGAAAAAAATATATCAAGATTAGAAATAATTATACATGAGGGAAAAAATAGACAAGTAAGAAGAATGTGTGAATCTATAGGAAAAAGAGTAATAGCATTACATAGAAGTAAAATTGGAAATATATCAGTAAAAGATATAGAATTGGGAAAATGGAGATACCTAAAAAATGAAGAAGTAGCAGATATATTAAGGGGTTCAAAGAATAAGTGTGTCAGTAAGGAACGTCCCCACTGACCCATTTTACCCATTGACAAGTAGAATAATAAAATATATAATATAGGCAAACATAAGAAAAAAGGAGAAAACAAATGAATAAACTAATAAACATAGAAGAAGGTCAAATAATAGAAGGAAAGGTACAAAACATAAAACCATATGGAGCATTTATTAAATTAGAAAATGGTGAAACAGGACTTGTATATATAGAAGATTTATCAGTTGCGAGAATAAAATCACCAGAAGAGAGGATAAAAGTAGGACAAAATATACAAGTAAAAGTAAAGTCAATAAATAAAGAGAATAATAAAATAATGCTTTCATATAAAGATACTTTAGGAACTTGGCAAGAGAACGCTGAAAAGTTTAAAGAAGGAACTTGTGTAAAAGGAATTGTTAGAGAAACAGAAAAACATAAGAATGGTGTTTTTATTGAATTAACTCCTAATCTTGTAGGAATGGCAGAATATACAGATCAATTAGAATATGGACAAGAAGTTGATGTTTATATAAGAAGAATAATACCAGAAAAGAAAAAAATTAAATTAGTAATTACAAATAACTAGGTTATAGTTAGAAAGGATTGATTGATATGATTGAAGATAATCAAATAAAAGCTGAAGTGTCTCCATTTGCAATTAGAGAGGGAGAAATTAAAACTTTTGATGGGAAAGATGGATATGTGTCTATGAACCAAATTGTTCATAAAATAAATATTGGACATATTACTGATATTCATTTTGCAATTTTAGAATTAGTGAATGAATTTGAATTTATTACATCAAGACAGTTGTTTCAAATGCTAGAAATAAAAGGAATAGACCCAAAATCGCAAGATAAATTAAATAATAAACTAGAACAACTTGTAAAATCAAAAATATTGACAAGATATTATTTTACTTCTGATGAGGGTAAAGGCATATATAGAATTTATTGTTTAGAAAAGATGGGAAAATATTTGCTAGAATCAAAGGAAATAGAGACTAAATGGCAACCATCAGATAATACAAAAACTGTGGCAATGATTAAGAAGAGATTAGCAGGAAATCAAACAATTATAGCTTATTTGAGAAAAGTTAAAGCGTTTGATAGTTATATTGTGAAACCAGCAATTACAGCAAAAGTTTCAGGAAAGGTTTTTAAAGTTGCTGGTGGATGTGTAAAGTTAACTAAAAATTCAAAGTCTATACAATTTTTATTCGAAGTTGTTAGAAGAGAACCTGATTGGGAAAAGAAATTAATTGATAAAATGAATATGTATAAAGAGTTTTATGAGAATTATCAACCAATGGATTCTGGGTTTGAGTCTATGCCACAATTGATATTAGTTTGCGAAGATGATAAGCATACAGCAGAATGTTTTAAAGAGATTGTAAAAAATGGTGCTGAAATTGCACAAATAAAATTGTTATTTACAACAGATTTGAAGCAAAATAACGAGACTTTAGCTAATACTTTAACACAATTTGTTTTAGATAAAACAACAAATAAATATAAATTGGAAAATGTAGAATTGAAATTATTAGATGTTTAGAGTTGAATGATATAGTAGGCAAAGCAATATATAACGAAGTATTTAAATACTTAAAATTGCTTTGCTTTTGTTTTGCTATAAAATGGTTAAAATAGTATTGCGAATAGTTAACAAATATGTTATTATATTTTGAGGCAAAAAGGAAATAATAAGGTAAAGTAATTTCGCAAATATTTAATATGCGAACCATACAGAAAGTATAAAGGAAGGAGAAAAGAGAATGAAATTTAAAGAATGGGAAGGATTTAATGAAGGAGATTGGACATCAGAAATCAATGTAAGAAATTTTATTCAAAAGAATTATACACCATATGAAGGAAACAGCCAATTCTTAGAAGACCCAACAGAGAGAACAAAAAAGCTATGGGATGAGGTACTAGAGTTATACAAAAAAGAAAAGGAATCGAATGGGTCAGTATTAGATATAGATACAAAGACAATTTCAATGATAGATGCATATGAAGCGGGATATATAGATAAAGAATTAGAGGAAATAGTTGGACTTCAAACAGATAGTCCACTAAAAAGAGCAATTATGCCATTTGGAGGAATAAAAATAGTAGAAAAATCTTGCGAGGCATATGGAAGAAAAGTGGACCCAGACGTAGATGAGATATTTACAAAAGGAATTAGGAAAACTCATAATGATGGAGTATTCAGTGTTTATACAGCAGATGTAAGACAAGCAAGAAGTTCACATTTAATAACAGGATTACCAGATGGGTATGGTAGAGGAAGAATAATAGGAGATTATAGAAGAGTAGCTTTATATGGAGTGGATAGCTTAATAGAGGAAAAACAAGAAGAGTTAAATGTATTGGATGTGGATTGCTTTACAGAACAGGTGATAAGAGAAAGAGAAGAAATATTTGAACAAATTAAAGCTTTGAAAGCATTGAAAAATATGGCAAATAAATATGGTTTTGATATATCAAAACCAGCAAAAGATTCAAAAGAAGCAGTACAATGGTTATATTTTGCATATTTAGGTGCAATAAAAGATCAGAATGGAGCTGCAATGAGTATAGGAAGAACATCTACATTTTTAGATATATATTTTGAAAGAGATTTAAAAAATGGGTCTCTTACAGAAAAACAAGTGCAAGAGTTAATGGACCATTTTATAATGAAACTAAGATTAGTTAGATTTCTACGTACACCAGAATATAATGAGTTATTTAGCGGAGACCCTGTATGGGTAACAGAGAGTATAGGTGGAATGGGAATAGATGGAAGAACATTAGTCACTAAAAATTCATTTAGAGTATTGCATACATTAGTTAATCTAGGACCAGCACCAGAACCAAATTTGACTGTATTATGGTCTACAAGGTTGCCACAAGGATTTAAGGATTTTGCAGCAAATATTTCAATAAAAACATCATCTATTCAATATGAAAATGATGATTTAATGAGAGAGACATTAGGAGATGACTATGGAATTGCATGCTGTGTATCTCCAATGAAAATAGGAAAACAGATGCAATTTTTTGGCGCAAGGGCTAATTTAGCAAAAACATTATTATATGCTATAAATGGTGGAAAAGACGAAAATAGTGGAAAACAAATAGGACCAATATTTGAACCAGTAAATTCTGAATATTTAGATTATGATGAGGTTATGGTAAAATTTGACCAGATGATGGAGTATGTAGCAAAAATATATATTAAGGCTTTGAATGCAATACACTATATGCATGACAAATATTCATATGAAGCATTGGAAATGGCATTGCATGATAGAGAAGTAATAAGAACTATGGCTTGTGGAATAGCAGGATTATCAGTTGTTGCAGATTCTTTGTCAGCAATGAAATATGCTAAGGTAAAAGTTATAAGAAATGAAAGTGGATTAGCAATAGATTATGAAATAGAAGGCGATTTCCCAAGATATGGTAATGATGATGATAGAGTGGATCAAATAGCAGTAAGTGTTGTAAAAGTATTTATGAATAAACTAAGAAAATATCACACTTATAGAGATTCAAAACACACATTATCAATTTTAACGATAACATCAAATGTTGTATATGGAAAAGCAACAGGAAATACTCCTGATGGAAGGAAAGCTGGAGAACCATTTGGACCAGGTGCAAACCCATTACATGGTAGAGATACACAAGGTTCACTTGCAGTGTTGAATACAATAGCAAAATTACCTTTTGCAGATGCTGAAGATGGAATTTCATATACTTTTGCAATTACACCAGGAACTTTAGGTAAAGAAGAACAAGAAAGAATAAATAATTTAGTAAGTATGCTAGATGGATATTTTTCACAGACAGGTCATCATATTAATGTTAATGTTTTTGATAGGAGCTTATTAGAAGATGCTATGGAGCATCCAGAGAAATACCCTCAACTTACTATTCGTGTTTCTGGTTATGCAGTTAAGTTTACAAGTTTGACTAGAGAGCAACAATTAGATGTTATCAATAGAACTATACACGAAAGAATATAAAAAGTTAAAATGTAGACATAGATGTAGAGTAAGTATACTTTACATCTTATGTTATAAAATAGGAGAGATATGGAAAGGGATTTAAGATATTATGCAAAAGTCCATTCTTATGAAACTTTTGGAACTGTAGATGGACCAGGAATAAGATTTATAATATTTTTACAAGGATGTCATCTGAAATGTAAATATTGCCATAATAGAGATACTTGGGACATAAATGGAGGAGAATATAAAACAATTGATGAAATATTTAACAAAATAATGAAATATAAAAGTTATATAAAAGCATCAAATGGAGGAATTACAGTAACAGGAGGAGAACCACTATTACAAGTGAAATTCGTGAAAGAATTGTTTACGAGACTAAAAAAGGAGGGATTTCATACTTGCATAGATACATCTGGAATTATAGCAATAACAGATGATGTGAAAGAGACCTTAAAATATACAGATTTAGTTTTATTAGATATAAAACATATAGATGACGAAAAATGTAAAGAACTTACGGGTTGCTCAAATAAAAGAGAATTAGAGTTTGCAAGATATTTAAGTGATAATGGAATTAAGATGTGGATAAGACAAGTTATTTTGCCAGGTATAACAGATAATGAAGAGGATATTAATAAATTGAGGCAATTTATTAATACATTAAAAACAGTAGAAAAGGTAGAGTTTTTACCATATCACAGTATGGGGAGATTTAAGTGGAAAAACTTAGGACTTGACTATGAATTAGAAAATTTAAGAGATGCAACAATGGGAGATATAAAAAGAGTAAAGAATATATACAATAATGAAATTAAAAAATAAAATTTTTACAGATTTAAAAGATGAAATTGTGAGAAGCATTTTCATCTTTTTAATAGCAAATTACTTAGGGAAATACACAATGTAAAAGAAAAGGAAGATAAAAATCAGACCTGAAATGCTGATAAGTATGTACAGTAACAAAGAATAAAAAAAGAATGTCATAAAAAAGACAAAAAAGTGTAATAAAGCACATGAGACAAATATCCGTAAGAAAAGAAAAAAGTAAACAAAAGAGATTGAGAAACTTGCCATTTACTAAGAAAAGAAAATGTATTAAGATAATTATGTATAGCTAGTATACAAAGACTTTTATTAAATGGAGGAAATAAAAATGGCAAGAAACAAAAGAAGTAAAATAATAATGGGAGTAGCAGTAATGCTAATGATAGTCGCATTAGTGGTAGCAATAGTAATAGACCAAATAGCAAAAAGAAATAGAGAGAATGTAGGACTATCATCAGAATTAGCAAGAGCGAAAACATATAATCGAGTAGAAGAAGGAGAAGAAGCAGTCGAAGGAACAGAAAATGTAAAATTCGATGCATTCTTTTTACGTGATTTAGAAGGAAATGGATATGCAACAGGAGTAAGAGGAACATGTAAAGAGATAGGAAAAGAAGATACCTTGTATATGGAAATAAATGTCCAAACAGCAGGGTATTTAAAAGATGCCAAAATAACAATAGATGGAAAGAATTTTTACTTACAAACAGCACTTCCAAAAGATGAACAATTAGCAAATAGCTATATAGGAAATAATATAAAAGAGATAAGATTTAATAATTTAACAAATGGAACCCAAAAGTTATTAACAGGAATTGTAAGAAGTGGAGATTATTCATATTCATCAACAATAAATGATGCAATAGCAAGTAATATAAATAATTATTCAAGAGAAGATAATAAAATAATATTAACAGGAACATATGTAGGAGAAGATGGAACAGAAATAGAAATAAGAAAAGAAGTACCATTTACAATGGACTGGTATGGAACAACAAGAGCAAGTATATATAAAACTTCACAAAACCAATATATAGATAGTAAAATAAACGAAGAAGAAGAAACAATAAACTTAGACTTCACGATATATACAGAAGAAACAGATAAAAAATTAATATTAAAAACAAATCATACAGAAGGAGAAATACCAGAGTTAAATGGATATGTGCCAATAAATGTAGTATATACAGGAACAAATGCAATATTCAATTATGATGCTACAACTAGAAAGTTCACAATAGAGAAAACATCAACAGTAGGAGAAGATGGAATAATAACAAGTAGCTTATCGAATACAAATAGTTATAGTATAAAAGTAACATATCCATTAGAAGCATATCAGACATTAGGAACAGAAAGAGTGCAAATAAAAATACCAGTAAATACATATTATGAAGGATATAATAATCCAAATACAGAATTTAGAAATCCATATAAATCAAATGTGGCAAAAGCTACGATAACAGCGACATATGAAAAATATGTACCAATAGAAGTAATAAAATCATCATATTTTGAAATAACAGTAGGAAAACGTGTATATGAGCCAACAAGTGGAGCAAGTAGATACATAGTATCAAAACAAAAACCATTAAAAATATATAATGGACAAAGTGAACAAGAAAAAGATGATAGATATACAGTAATGTGGAGGGCATATATAGGAACAAAAGCAGAGTTAGAAGGATTAACATTAAGAGAAACAAGAGAAGGACAAGAGCAAGTAACAGATCAATTTATAAAATCAGACACAACAACAGAAAGTACAGATGATATAGTATCAAATGTAGGAATATATTTCAGTGGAGCAGATACAGTATTAGGAGAAGAAGGAGAAATAAGAGTATATGACGAAGACACAGGAAATTTACTAGAAACATTTACAAGAGACAATTGGAATAAATATACATCAAGTAATCCATATAAATACGAAATACCAGTAAAACATATAAAAGTAGAAACGAGTAATGTAGTAAAAAATGAATCTTCTTTATACGTTTACAACGTAAAAGAAATAAATGATGAAGCTATAACAACAAAATATGAAAGAGAAGAATTTGATGAATTAAGATATATACAATCAACAGTATCAGGAAAATTAGGGTCAGAGTATATAAAGACAGTAACACATCAAGCGATATATGAAGCACCAATGTCAATAGCAACAATAGGAATAGATAAAAATACAATATCAACACAATTTACAGAGAAAAATGTAAAATTAACAATACAAACACAAACATCAGAAAGTAATAATTTAGTAAATTGGAAAGATGGAACATTTTTAATAAAATTCCCGACAGAATTAATAGATGTACAAGTGAACAATATAACAATAAATAATACAAATGTAAAAATAGAAAATTATGAAGTAATAGAAGAAAATGGACAAATATTCATAAAAATAATAACAAACAATATAATACCACAAAGTTATACAATAACAATAGATGCAGATTTATCACCAGACCCAAGAAAAGCAACAAGTACAAAAAATATAGAACTATATGCAACAAATGAAAATGGAACAGAGTATTACTATAAAGGAACAGATATACATGATGTAAATAATAACTTAAATATAACAGAACAATTAAACTATAGAACAACAAGTATAAATATGGTATCACCAAGTTCATTATTAACAAACCAAACAGCAGCAAACTATGATAATAAAGGAAGCACAGTAATATCACCACAGATAGCAGATATAAAACCAACATATGCAGTAGTAGATCAAGAAGAAAAAGAAGAACAAACAGCACAAATAGGGATACAATTAAAGAATAATTATGCAAGTACAATAAGTGAAATAGCAATACTAGGAAAAATACCATTTGAAGGAAATACATACACAATTAGTGGAAAAGAATTAGGCTCAACATTTACAACAAAGATGACAAATACAGGAATAGAAGTACCAGAAGAATTAAAACAATATGCAACAATAT
>CAOKXF010000018.1 GCA_948473335.1 uncultured Clostridium sp.
TTAATTTAGTTAAATATATTGGATACATATATAAACTTATTAATTCTATACTAACTATTATTAAAGTTGCTGTTATATCTACTCTATAACTTGGATATAAAATTATGCCCATTATAATACTTGACACAATTAACAAGTAAACTAATTTTCTACTATTGTTCATATGTTCTTTATATGAAAATTCTTTTTTAGTAATATCAATTTGTGTTACTGTTTTTATTGCATATGCAATATCCCACTGAGTATCTGTTATTAAAGTAGCAAATGATGTTGCCAATATATATTTTTCTCCAAAGTTAAACGAATTTTTTAAACCAAATAAATAAATCACAAACATACTAATTTCTGCAAATAAATATACAGAATCATATTTAATACAATTTATTATATTAATTCTAAATTTGGTTCTCTTTAATATTCTAAACATCATAATAGCCACAAAAATACTTATACATATTACTGAAACTAATACAATTTCTATTTGTACTTTTGTTACTAAACTCATTATAATTAGTGACAAAAAGTTTATCAAATTAAATAAAAAACTATATTTATTTGCTCTTTTATTTTCATCATTGAAATATAACTTACACAAAGATAAATTTAGCAATAATTGAAAAAACATTTGAATAACTGCATATATTCCAAATATTTTGTATGTATCAATATCCATATTCATAAAAACTATATATTTATCTATATTTATAGCTATGCAACCTAATAATATTGCTCCTATAATAGAACCTAATATTACACCAGAAAAGATACTACTTTCTTCCTTGTCTTTAATTGCACTTATATTAGCTCCTGTTCCAAACACACTTTGTATCGCACTTATAATAAATTGCATTGGATATATTAATGAAAAGACATTAATTAAATTTTTATCCACTAAAATCCCAAGTAAAAACCAACCTAAAATGGGAGTTACAGATGTTAAAAATGTATCAAATCCTATTCTTAATAATCTATTCATTGTTTCTTCTCATTTCTTTCTTCTATAAATCTTTCCATAATATATCTTTGCCATTCTCTAAACATCTTGTACACATATTCTTCTGGCTTTACCCATAATACAGTATGGTCTTTTTCAATTGGTTCTGTTACTTTTTCATCAAACTCTGCAATATACACACTTGCAATAACTTCTAAATATCCCTTATCTTCAGCATATATATGAGAACCAACTTCTTCAAATTCTTTAATATTTTTTATTGAATATCCTGATTCTTCAATCAATTCTCTTTGTAATGCCTCTATTTTTGTTTCTCCTTTTTCTATGCCCCCACCTAAATAGAAATAATCTGCTCCATCAGTTACAATTCCTACTTTGTCATCATTTTTGTTTATAATAATTGCATATGCACCTGGTCTTTTTCTATACTCTATATTTTCTTCTTTACTTCCTATATATTTCATTTTTTGTTTCATCTCCAAATTATACTTTCTATTTCTAAACCTTACTTATAATTTCTTCTTGAATCTTTCCTAATGAAAGGTTCTTGTACATTATCTTCTATTAATTGCTTATAAGCATAAGGTTTCCTATAAGCATCTCCTAAGGTTTCTCTACTTCTATATTCTCTAATTTCACTCATATTAAACTGTACAATTTTAATATCTTCTTTCTCATTCATTACTAACATTTCGCTATTTAATTCATGTTTATTTATGTTTCTCACTATTGGGTTATATGCTGAAGATTTTCCTCCATGATTCGCATAGTTTACAGTTACAATACCTAGCATATTTTCATATGCTCTTACTTTTAATTCTTCCAGTCTTATTTTTGACATATAGCAAGCATTTGGAACAATTATAATTTCACTTCCTTGTAACATTAAAATTCTTGCACTTTCTGGAAAATCTCTGTCGAAACAAATCATTGTACCTAATTTTACTTTTCCTCTACCATAATCTAAGTTACAAGTTTTAAACTCTAAGCCAGGTTCAGTATATGTTTCCATTTTAGAATCAACTGTATGTACCTTTGAGTATTTTGATACAATATTTCCATTTCTATTAATAATAATGACTGTATTTTTAGGCTTCTGTTCAGTTCTTTCTAAATAAGTAATTGCTATTGCCATTTCAAGTTCTTTTGCTAGATTTACATATTGATGAATAAATTCATTATCATTTTCTATTGCTTTACTATTCCATTTATCTATCTTTTCTTGAGATATGCTGTCTTGGTCTTTTAAATCTCCTTCAAATAGCATTTCATATCCAGTATTCCACATTTCTGGGAATACTGCAATATCTGCTCCCATTTCTTTTGCTTTTTTACAGTATTTAATACCTTTTAACATATTATTTTCTATTGAATCAGTCGTGTTTAATTGTAATAATGCTACATTAAAGATATCTGATAATGTATTAATATAATCTAATATTGTACTTGCTAAAAGTTTTATATCTTCAATATTATGAATAGTTGGAATATGTATAAAAGCAATTTTTGTTTTTAGATTATTAGTTTGTTTAAAACTTAATGCTCTAAAAAATACATTATTACATAAATAATTTCCTGCATCGCATGAACTTATAACTTTATAATTATTACTTTCTAAATTTTCTTTTAAAACACCATAATAATAATCTGTTTCTAATTTAGTTTCTTCTAAAACAGCATTATTTTCTAAATAAATATTTCTAGTATTTGGCTTTTGTCCAAAAATTAATACATAATCATAATTTTGTAACATTTTTTCTTCTATTTGATTACTACTTACTTCAAAATTATTTTCTAAATATAAAATATCTTGACTATTTTTTTCTTTTATATTATCTAATAATATCTTTGCTGAATTATCATTTCCCTTAAAACCTGCAATTAATATTTTCATTTCTTACCTCATCGTTTATTATTTATGGTTACTATACCATAAAAATTCAAAAAAATAAAGCATATAACAAATTAAATTATTACACACTTTACCTTTTAAGTTTTATCTCCAAACATAATTAATTTTTATAATCAATTATTACAATATTAAGATAATGTATTGCAACATTCTTTAAATATTGCATAAGTAATCTGTAACTCATTTCATATAAGTTATTCGTAATTCACTTCGTTCGAACAGCTTACTTAACTACTCCACATACCATATCAACTTCTATCGTTACTTTAATTTTATTATTTTCAACTCGTTTAACCTTATTTTTGCCTTTTTTCTCAAAACTAATAAAATCTTCAAAAGCACTAAACTCAACTATTGTATCGAATCTTTTAGATATAGCACCGAGCAACACTCCACATGAGATGTCCAAGGAAACATATCTACTGGTTGAATAGAAACAATATCATAAACATTTTCCAAAAAAGACAAATCTCTAATCAAAGTAGAAGGATTGCAACTAATATATATAATTCTATTAGGTAAAATTTCCAAAATATTATTAATAGAAACCTTATCAAGACCCTTTCTAGGAGGATCCACCATTATAACATTAGGAAAAATCTTTTTAACATTAATAAGTTCATTTAAAACATATTCAACATCTCCATCAAAAAACTCAATATTTGTAATACAATTCAAATTAGCATTTTCATTCGCCATATCAATAGCTTCTTTAACAATTTCTATACCATACACTTTTTTACAAAAATTAGCCATAAAAATTGAAATAGTACCAATACCACAATATAAATCAAAAACTACATCATTTTTATCTAATTTAGCAGCTTCGATTGCTATATTATAAAGTAATTCAGCTTGAATTGGATTAACTTGATAAAAAGAATGTGGAGAAATTCTAAATGTATACTCTCCTAAAATATCTGTAATATATCCATCACCATAAATGCATTTGTTTACTTCACCCAATATAACATTAGTGTTATCTGTATTAACATTTTTTACAATTGTCTTAATCTCTGGAAATTCTTTTATAATTTGTTTTACAAAATTTGTTTCTCCATTAAAACCATCACCATTTATAACTAAAATAAGCATATACTCATTTGTTTTAAGTCCAAGCTTTACAACAATATGCCTTAATAATCCTTTTCGTATTGTTTCGTTGTATATTTCTAAATTATTTTTCATCCAATAATTAAATATATATTTTGCAATAATTTCTGCATTTTCATTTTGTATAAAACATTTATCTATTTCTATTATTTCATGCGTTCTATTAGCAAAAACTCCCATCGTTGGTTTTCCGTTTTTATCTATCCCTACTGGATATTGTAATTTATTTCTATAATGATATGGAATTCCCATTCCAATAGTTTTATTTACTTTAACTTTGGTTTTTAAACTCTTATCTACTAAATTTTGAACCATATTTTGCTTTATCTCTAATGTTTCATCATAATCTATATGTCTAAGATTACACCCACCACATCTTTTATATGTAGAGCAATCCTCTTGTACTCTTTTATCAGATTTCTCTATTATTTCTAATATTTTTCCATAAGCATATGAAGACAATACTTTTACTATTATAATTTTTACTTTTTCTCCTTTAATAGCACCTTTTATAAAAATTGTAAAATTGTCTATTTTTGCTATACCTTCTCCCTCAATTCCATTATCAATTATATCAACTATATATTCTTCATTCTTTTTTATTTTATTATCCATTTATGCTCCTTCTTATATAATTTAACTCTTTAAACTACTTCTTCAATTTACTCTTTAACTAATGCCTTGTATAAATTACCCTTTTCCTCAAAATTCTTAAAAAAACCATAACTTGCAGCAGCTGGTGATAATAAACAAATCTTTTCTTTTTGAGTTACTCTTTTTGCTACTTTTACCGCTTCTTCTAACGTATCTACAATGTATCTTTTGTCTTTTTTTATTTCTTTGGCAATATTATGTCCTGTTTCTGGCATACATATTATATTATTAATATCACTGTTATTTAAATATTCTATAAATTCTCCATAATCAATTCCTCTGTTCATTCCACCTATTATTAAAGTATCTACATTTTTTAAAGCATTTACTGCTTCTATTGTTGCCATAGGTACTGTTCCTATACTATTATCATAGTAAAGAATATCATTATATTTTCCAACAAATTCTAATCTATGTTCTAAAGTTTTGAAGTTATTAATACTTTCTATAGTTTTATTAATATCTAATTTTAATATTTCAGAAACTGCAATTACAAACATTATATTATTTAAATTATAATTTCCTACTAAATTTCTTTTTTCTTTTGAATCATCATACATTAATTTTTCATTATAATAAATCTTATTATCTTTTAAATATATATTACTTGAACTTTTTCCTTTAAAGCTAACTTTATATACTTTTCCACATGCATTATCTACTAATTTATCTAATATTGGGTTATCATAATTATATATTAAACAATCTAATTGTTTTTGATATTTAAATATATTACTTTTTGCTTCAATATAATTTTCAAATGATTTATAATGATCTAAATGCTCCTGAAACACATTTAACAATATTGCTATATTAGGAGATAGTTTCATATATTCTAATTGATGTGATGACATCTCTAAAACCAAAAGAATGTCTTCTTGTATAGAATCTATATAATCAAAAACTGGCACTCCAATATTCCCTAATAGCATGCACTTTCTATTCTGTTCTCTTAGCACTGTATAAATGAGTGAACTTGTTGTGCTTTTTCCTTTTGTACCTGTAACTCCTATTGTAAAATTATTATAGAACTCTAATAATAATTCCAATTGTGATTTTATTTTGTGCAAGTATTTTGTGGTATTTATTCCAGCAAAAGATATCCCAGGAGTCTTCATAATTATATCATATTCTTTTAAGTCTTCTAAATATTTTTCTCCACTTATAAATACTAGATTACTATCATCTTTCAACATTTCATAGTTATTTTGAAAATTCATTTCTTTATCTGCTATATATAATATCTGCTGTTTTAGATATTTTCTTATTAACTTATATGTTGATTGTCCTTCTTTTCCAAAACCTAAGATAAGTATTTTTTTTCCTTCAAAATATTTTATTAAATTATTTATCACTTAAAAATACCTCTTTCCTTAATAACTCATTTTGCTTTTCACTTAAATTATTTTCTATATTATATCTTTTAGTAATATCACTTTTAATATCTAAAATATTATAATTCTCCTTATAATATTTTAGTAAATATGGCAATTTTTCTTTTTTGCTTTCTAATATTTGTATTGTTTTACTTATAGCAAAATTTACTTCTTCAAAAGTCCCTACACAGTCAAATGGCTTTGTTTCTCCATTTCCTGTTAATTCTAAAAAAGTAACTAATAAATCTTTATTTTCGAATAAATCTTCCCCAAAAATATTTACTAATTTTTCTTTATATAAATATGGACTTAATATTATATATGCAAATAAACATTTTGCACAATTACAGCACCATCTCCATTCTTTCTCTTTGCTTCCAACATTACAGCTTTTAAAAACTTGATGATATTTTTCCTTTTTAGAAAAAATCTTTGATATTTGAAGTTCATTTAATGGTCTTAAAAAACTAAAATATTTTACAGGAGCTTTTAAATATTTTTTTGAATATTCCTCAAAATCACATTCAAATTCAAAACTCTTTGAATATTGATGGTTTATTTTTTCTCCTTGTACATTCGATTCATTTGCACTACTTTCATTAGATAATGCTATATACTTTTTTGATACTAAATATGCCACAAAATATGATACAAATGCAAGCATTGTTGAAAACGGAGTATGCCCATTTATATATCCACTTTTATTTAATTCTATTACATTTTTATCAATTTCTCTGTAAACTTCTATTATATTATCTTCTTTTATCCCTGCTATTTCTGCACATTTCAATGTCACTGGTTTTGGATTTATTATTAGACAATAATCATTTTCTTTGTCTATATTTAATACTTCCAATGTTACAATTGAGTCTTTTCCGCCTCCTATTGGTACTATATATCCATCAGACTCATCTATTATTTCTTGATATTCTAATTTATTTTTTTCGTCTGTGCATCCTATCTCCATGAATTCTTCTATAGATATTTTTATTCCATTTATATAAAATAATTCTCCCAATCCATTATAATATGTTTTTTTCCACCATTTTTTTTGTTCTTCATCTATATATCCACATTTTATTATCACTTTTGGTGAGCATGTTACTTTCCAATAACTAATTAACTCTATCATTCCTATATGGAATACCATGTTTTTTACATATTCACTTTTTAAATCTTTAAAATTTAAATTTTTTTTCATTATTTTTAATTTTGGATTAAATTTTGTTAATTTTGGAATTTCAAATTCATATTCTATATATATTGCCTTTTCATCTTCATTAATTGAATAACTATTATAATAAAATTCCACATATTGTTTTCTGTATTCTTTAAATTTTAATGATTTATCCATTTCTTATTCCTCCTTTTTGGGTCAGTGGGGACGTTCTTTGTGACACAATTTTTACTGTAACTTTGAATATTTCAATATCTTTCGCATGGTTCTTATATTAAGATATAAGTATTAATAAATAACATGAATATAATTGTTATTACATTTTTGCACAGATTATTGCGTCTAATATATTATTCTTTCTCCTATTGCTTCTACAATTGATTTTCTAAATTTTATCATAAAAAGTTTAATCCGTAAAGCAGTATCTATTGTAATGTCAATTCTACGTTTCAATCTTCCCATTACATTCCCTATGTCTATATTATATGATATGACATTCGTAAATAGGATATTATAGAGTAGAAAATAAATTCTCTGTAATATTGCAAATTAAACCTTCTTATTGTAAACTATATATACACTACTTGATAAATATTAAAAATTTAAAATAAAGGAGATTAAATAAAATGAACAATTATATTAATAATTTAAATGAAACAATTAAATCATATTATAAAATATTATCAAAAGACTTTCCAGAATTTTTAAGTGAGTATATTGAGACTCCTGCAATGTTAAAGCAATCTAAAATAAGTGTTAGTTGTGGTACTATATATTCAAAAATGTATAATCAAATGTGGTACTCAAGTTTAGACCATAGTATTGCTGTTAGTTTAATAATTTGGCATTTTACTAAAGATAAAAGGCAAACTTTAGCAGGCTTATTCCACGATATTGCAACTCCTGTATTCAAACATTCAATTGATTTTATGAACAATGATTATGAAAAACAAGAATCAACAGAAGAATTAACAACTAAAATTATACAAGAATCAACAGAATTAATGTATCTATTAAATAGAGATGGTATTAAAGTAGAAGAAGTCTCAGATTATCACATATACCCAATTGCAGATAATGATACACCAAAACTCTCAAGTGATAGATTGGAATATACACTTTCAAATGGACTTGGGGCAACCAGAAAATTTTGGACATTGGAAGATGTTAAACAAATTTATGGTAATATTGAAATTCAAAAAGATGAAAGTGGAATAGACGAATTAGGTTTTAAAGATATTGCTATCGCTGAAAAATTTGTACATACAATGAGCATTTTATCAAGATTATATATACAAGAAAAAACTTTATTTTCAATGCAAATGTTAGCTGATATTATGAAAAAGATGTTGGATAAAAATTTAATTAGCATTAAAGAAATATATAATTTATCTGAAAAAGATATTATTAATAAAATTAAACAATGTAATGAAGATAATATAGCAGAATGCTTTAAAAATTGGGAAAATGCAACAGAAATTAATACAAGTGAATCTCTTCCAAAAGATAAATACTTTGTTAATATAGAAAAGGTAAAAAAGAGATATATTAATCCTTTAGTTAGATTGGACAATAAATATAAACGTATAAAAGATATTTCTGTAAAAGCAGATATTGATATTAATGATGCTCTTAAGTATAAAACTGCAAAATATGTATTTTTAGATTTTAATTTTAAATAAAAAAGGTAGAGATAATAATAAACAGTTAGTCTATATATTTTTTCATTTGATTATTATCTTTATTTGTGTCAATTATCAATATAAAATAAAAAATGTCCTTATAGAACAATAAATTCCATAAAAACATCATATTGGTGCGAACAACGTAGATATCTACAACTTTTTTCACACCATTAACGATTGATACAAATATCAATCAATTTATTAAAGTATATCACAATTTTTACAAATTGCAATAAAATTATAACAAATTTATAAAAAAAGAAACCTCTTGCGAGGAAAAGAAATAATTTTCTTTTTTAGATGATTAAATTCTAAACAAGTTCATAATTAAACTGAATAACAATAATGCATACCACCAGCCACGTGTAGTAATTCCTTTACTGTCTTTTAATATTCCGTCAAAAACTAATTCAACGGTAATTAACAGTAAAACACAGCTACACAGAATTACATGCCGTAATGCATTAAATGCAACCACCCGCAATACCACCATGATAACCATAAGTAGCATATTGATAGTCCCAACTGCTGTCCTTAAACCGTACATCATTTTTTCATTGTTCATAATAATTCCTCCATTTTCTTTTATTGTTGATTTCTTGTTATATATGTTAAACTAAAAAGTCGGAGAATACTTCCTCCACTAATTAGTGAATACAGGAATTAAGTTATAAAAAAATCTTTCTTAAATAATATTATACAACATTTTACATAAAATTGCAAGCTTATATTGAACATATTATGTATAAAAGTGAATGATTTTGTAAAATGTACCCAATGGGAAGACACTCTTTTTTAGTGTCCACTCCATTGGGTACATTTTAATTTTATCCACCCTTGTATTTTACTATTTAACATATTTGCTATGTCTTTCAATGATTTATTAACTCTCAATTGTATTCTCCAACTTCTTATTTCTTCTCTGATTGCTTTTTGTGCCTTATCACTCATAGATGGTAGAAAACTACTAAATCCTTCTCCATATCTATCTATGGCACTCCTTGTTCTAAATGTGTATCCTAGAAAACTTGCTAACAAAAGTCAATAGTTTTATATAAAATTTTTAGAATTATTTTTA
>CAOKXF010000019.1 GCA_948473335.1 uncultured Clostridium sp.
TACGGATATTTGTCTCATGTGCTTTATTACACTTTTTTGTCTTTTTTATGACATTTATTTTCATTGTATCTTTTAATGTTGTGAAATTACAACCATTTTGGGTTCTGTTTTTTTATATTTTTTATTGAGCTTTCTTTATTTCCCTAGTAATTATAATAACTTATAATATTTTATATAAGGAGTTAGTTTGCTAATAGCAAATCTAACTCCTATTCTACAATTCTATTAATTCTTTTACATACTCTATCATAAATAGTGGTATATTTATAAAGTTTTCATCTTTATTTAAGTTTCTTGTTGAAAATCTAATTCTTGTCTTAGGGTTATTTCTTTCGTTATATATCTTTAAACTTGCATTATTTCTGTTCTTACTTGATTTTACTTCTATTGGTATAATCTCATTCTTGTATTGAATTATAAAATCTATCTCATATCTATTATTAAATGTATAATAATATGGATTTAATCCAATTGCTATTAATGTTTGTAACACATAGTTTTCTGTTAATGCTCCTTTAAATTCTTGAAATAATTTATCTCCCTCTATAATGACTTTACTATCTAAATCTGTCATTTTTCTTAATAGTCCTACATCATTTAAATACATTTTGAATGATGATAAGTCATTGTAGCTAATAAGTGGCATACTAGGTTTTGTTACATTATATATTTTATTAACTATATTTGCATCCTTTAACCAATTTACTGCACCTTCATATTCTCTTGCTCTAGCTCCATTTTTTGCTACTTGATATAGAAATTTTTTATTTTCTTTTGATATTTGAGATGGTATGCTATTCCAAATAATTGATATTCTATTTGCCTCAATATTACTTGTATGTTTTGAAAAATCGCTTTCATATGCTCTTAATATGTTATCCTGTATTTTATTTACTTTCTCCATATTTTTTTCTTTTACCCATGAATTTACTGCTTCTGGCATACCTCCTATTATAAAATATGCTTTTAACTTTTCAGTTATTTTATCATAAAATATATTTGGTATACTTTCAATCTTATTAATGGATTCCATATATTCCACTAAACTCTTTTGATTGTCTGCTTCTAAAAATTCTGTAAAAGTCATTGGATACATATCTAAAAAATCTACTTTTCCTACTGGAAAAGATGTGTGAGATAATCGTATTCCTAATAAAGAACCTGCACTTATTATATGATAACTTTTTGCTTCTTCTTCGAAGTATTTTAATGCGTTTAATGCATCTGGACATTCCTGTATCTCATCAAAAACTATTAGTGTTTTCTCTGGTTTTATTGCTTTTCCATAAATAAAAGCTAATTGCTCTAATATTCTGGATGGATTTTTTGTATTTTGAAATAATGTATATAGTTCTTTGTCATAGTCAAAATTAAAATATGCAACTCCTTCATAATTCTCTTTTCCAAATTGTTTTATTATATATGTTTTACCAACTTGTCGTGCTCCTCTTAATATTAATGGTTTTCTTTCTTTGGAGTTTTTCCATTCTATTAAATTTCTCATTATTTTTCTATACATTTTTTATCATCTCCTACACATATATTATATCATATTTTTATATTGTGTACACGTTTTTTTATTGTTTTTTATATTTTTTTACACATTTTCATCAGATATGTAACAATATTTGTACAATGTCAAGAAAGTAACCACAAAGAATATATCTTTTATTTGTAATTCTCTAACATTTTTTCTATCATTTACTAAAGAACTTATATAAGTTTTATCTCATATAAGTTCTTCATATTATTTATTGGTTTTAACGTTTTTTATCTAACTTTATACCTTTAACACCTACTACAACTATTATTCCTGTTATCGCTGCCATTATTGTTACTGCTATAATTGCAATTTGCTCTTTTGTTAAACCAGCTGATGGAATAACTTTATCTATTGTTGTTGGATCTTGTGGTTCTGTTGGTTTTTCTTCGTTCCCTGAACCTCCTTCTCCTGGTATTTCTGGTTCTTTTATCTTTTGATAATAATAGATGACTTCTTTTTCTCCTGTCATTATTCCTTCTTGTTCTCCTACTGCTTCAATGAATTCATATCCTTCTATTTCTTTTTGTTCTGTCTTATATTCATCCTCTTTATATCCTTCTATTATTACTTTTTCTTCTATTTCTTCATTTGTTTCTTTGTCTATGTATTTTATGGTTACTTTTGCTTCTTCTTTTTTCTTGTAATAGTAATTTACTGTTATAACTGCTCTTTCCATCTTTCCTTCTGCATTTTCTGGATATTTGTCTTCTACTAAAATATATCCTTTAAGTTCTTTTGGTTCTGTTTTATATTCGTCTCCTTCATTTCCTTCATGTGTTGTATTGTATAGGATTTCATCTGTGTCTATATCTATATGTTTCTCTATTACTCCACTTGATACATGTACATAATAATATTTTACTATTACTTCATCTTCTTTCATTAATACTGTTTTTTCTTCTGGCTCTTCTACTAATACATAGTTTTCAAAATCTTTTGCTTCTGTTACAAATTCTTTTCCCACATATCCTTTTTCTGTTCTTTCTTCTAGTATTTCATTTGTTGTCTTGTCTATATATTTTACTGTTGCTGTTGTTTCTTTTGCATAATATACTTCTATTATGTTTTTAGTTTCATCTGCTCCTATTTCTAAAGGTATTCCTTTTACTTCCACAAATACATATCCTTCTTTTATTTTGTCTTCATATACATCTATTACTTCTTTGAATGTTGCTGTATTTTCTTCTGTTTCGTTTTCATCTTTTACTTCATCATAGTAATATTCTACTGTATATTTTATATCTGTTCTCTTTGTGTAATATATATTTATTACATTTTTTGTTTCATCTACCTGTATTGTTATACTCTCTTTTTCTACACTATCATAATTATATCCTGGTATTTCTATTACTTCTGTACTTGACTTTATTGTTCCTCCATATACTTGGTTTTCTACTGCCTTTGCTTCATGTAGTACTTCATTTGTGTCTTTTTCTAAATAATTTACTGTGTATCTTAAGTCTGAACGTTTGATATAATATATATTTATGATGTTTTGTGTTTCGTCTGTTACTATCGTCAATTTGTCTTTATTTACACTACTATATTCATATCCTTCTATTTCAATTACCTCACTAAGTGTTGTTATCGTTGCTCCAAATAATTGATTTTCTGCTGTCTTTGACTCATGTAATTTTTCATTTGTATCTTCTTCTAAGTAATTTACTACATAACTTAAATCTTTACGTTTTGTATAATATAGATTTATCACATTGTTTTCTTCTGCTATTGCTATCTCTGTTTTATCACAACTATCATAATTATATCCATCTATTTCAATGACTTCATCTACTGCTTTTATTGTACTTCCAAATACTTGATTTTCTTCTACTTTTTGTTCTTTTATTACATTTTCTGTACCTTTTTCTAAATAGTTTACTGTGTATCCATATAAATCATCCTGTTCTTTTAGCTTATAGTAATATATTACCTCTTGGATTTCTTCTGTATATTCTCCTGATGTTTTCTCACTTGAACTTACATATTCATAATATGCTGGTATTTCTTCTGATACTTTTGTTGCAAATGGTTCTCCTAATATTCCTGTTTGTATTTCATCTTCTACTACTGTTCCATCTTCTTTTGGTACTTTATTTTCTGTTCCTTCTATGTAGTGGTGTGTTATTACTGTTCCTCTTTTCTTTGTATTTGTTATTTCTATTTCTGCTTTTTCTGTTTCTTTGGTTATTTCTATTTCTGTTGTTGCTTCTTCTGGTAATTGGTATCCTTCTGGTACTTCTATTTCTGTTATTTCATATTTTCCTACTTCTAGTTCTACTTTTATTTTTCCTTGGCTATTTGTTGTATATGTTGATATAGAAATATTTTCATCTACTGTATTTTCTTCTTTTGGTGTTATTGTGAATTTTACTCCTTCTAATGGTGTTGTTCCATCTTCTGAGTATTTATTTAACTCTAATTCTCTTTTTGCTTTTTTATAGTAGTATGTTACTATTATTTCTTCTCCTGTATATATTCCATTTGCATTTTCTGGTATTTCTACTAGTTCATATTGTTCACTTAATAGCTCATCACTTATTGCTTCTGTTGTATATTCTTCGTTTTCTTTTCCTTTTCTTATTATATCTTCTGCTTTTATTCCATCTTTTAATAGTACTTTTTGTGTTGTTCCTTCTATATAGTGATGTACTGTTAATGGTATTTCTTTTTCTACATAATAGTAAATTACTTCTATATCTTCTTGTGTGTATTTTCCTGTTGCATTTTCTGGGACAATATATTCTCCATTTTCATCTTTTATTAATTCATATTTTCCTAAGTTTAGATGTGGTATACTTGTATAGTTTTCATCTATTTTTCCTTCTAATGTTTGACTTTCTGATAGTTGTTCTTCTGTATATGTGTAACTTCCATCTGCATTTTTTATTGCTTTATGGTGTTTTACTATTACTTTTGCGTTTTTTTCATTTTCGATTGTATATTCATGATTTTCATCTGCTCTGAATTCTATTACTATTGGTTCTTCTAACTTTCTGTATCCCTCTGGTGCTTGTACTTCTGTTATACTATATTTTCCAAATGGTATTTGTGTTATTGCTTGCCCTTGACTATTAGTTTCTACTTCTATACGATATAGTTCTGAGTCATTTGTCGTTATTTGTATACTATTTACTGTAAATTTGTCTTGTCCTTCATCTACTCTTTCATTTTTATAGTATCCTAAATGTAAATAATACATTTGCCCACCTTGTAGCACAGTTGTATAATTTTTTGCCTTCTCTTCCCCTGATATTCGTATAAATTGTCCTTCTTCGTCATACACACCTGGTGCTATTGTATCTTCTGTTATTGTTGCATATCCATAATCTGCATCTTCTTCACTTGATATTTCTGCATTTACTGTTATATTGTATTTTCCTATGTATGCTCTTAAATCTATTGGTATATATGAATTTGATATCGTTTCTCCTTTTCCTTGATTGCTTGATTCATATTTTCCATCTATATTTATAAAGTTATATCTTTCTTCTGTTGCTCCATATAAATCTATTGTATTTATTGTAAATTTATCATTTCCTTCTTCTCCACTTGAATCTTTATAATATCCCAAATGTAAGTAATATATATTTCCTCCTTCTAATATTGATGATGTATAGTCTTGTGCTTCTTGTTCCCCAGATATTTTTATAAATTGCCCTTCTTCTGTTTCTCCATCTGGTGCTATTGTATCTTCTGTTATTGTTGCATATCCATAATCATAATTTTCTTCACTTGATGCTTCTGCATTTACTACTATTGCATAATTTCCAGCTTTACCTATTAAATTAATTTCCATATACGAATTTGCTACTGTGTCATCCATTCCAGTATTATTTGGTACATATTTTCCGTCTTGTTCTGCAAAATAGTATTCTCCATTATTTGTTAAATTTCCTAATGTTCCAATTATTTCATTTGTTATCTCTACATTTGTTGTTCCTATACTATTTGCTACTAATTCTCCTATTGCTCCTTCTACCTTATTTGTTTCGTCTATTTTTACATATATTTGTCCATTTTCTGTTAGTTCTCCTAATACATTTTCTGGATTGCTTCTTTCTTCTATTTGCTCTATTCTGAATTTCGCTCCTGGTAGCAATTGCTTTGTTATTTTGTCTGTTTTATTTATTGTTATCTTGTTGCCTTTCATTGCAAATGCTACAACTATATGTTTGTTTTCTATTACATTATCAAACTTTGATAATGTATATGTTCCATCTTCATTTGCTGTAAATTGGTGTTCTTTTCCATTTATTGTTATTCCTATTATTTCATAGTCTTTATCTGGAGTAATTATTATTTCTTTTGTACTGTTATCTCCATATTTTACAGTCTCATATGGTTTTTGTTTTTCTCCTGTTATTGTTCCTCCTTTTATTCCTTCTATCTCTTTCACTTCTGTTGTTATTTTGAACTCTTTCCTTGTGTTTTTTACTATTAATTCTTGTACTTCAGGCGCTCCCATTTGTGCTGTTACTTCTGATATTACGCCATATTTTTCATATTCGTCAGTTTCATCATTATATTCTTCTATATTATATACTACTTTATATTTTTCATTTTTTGTCTCTATTATGCTTATTATTTTACTTTTTGTTGCTTTTTCCCATTCTATTTCTCCACTATTATTATATTTAATTATCATATTGTTATTTCCTACTATATATCCTGTATCTTTTGTTTCTGCTATACATATTATTCCATCACTATAACTTTCTCCTACTGTTTTTCCCCATTCTACTTCTCCATCCTCACTATACTTGATCATCATTCCACCATCATTAACATTATTATTGTTTAATACTACTCCATTATCTAAATTTATATTATCACTATTAAATTGTCCTCCAACTATATATCCTCTATCTCTTGTTTCTGTTATACATGTTACTTCGTCATTATCACTTCCTCCTACTGCCTTTCCCCATTCTACTTTTCCCTCAGAACTGTACTTGATTATAATTCCATCTCCATCACCATTATTATTTAACACTACTCCATTTCCTAAGTCTATACTATTACTTTTAAAATATCCTCCAATAATATATCCTCCATCTATTGTTTCTATTATACAATTAATACAGTCACTATTACTTCCTCCTACTGTCTTTCCCCATTCTACATTACCACTTTCATCATACTTGATGATTATTCCATCATAGTTTCCACTATTATTTAACACTTCTTCATTTCCTAAGTCTATACTACTACTTTTAAAATATCCTCCAACAACATATCCTCCATCTCGTGTTTCTGTTATACAGGTTATATAATCCCAACCTTCTCCTCCTATTACTTTTCCCCATTCTACTTTTCCATCAGCACTATACTTGATTATCATTCCATCTGAAAGTGGCTCTGCAGGATTATACATAGATTTATTTTTTAAAACAATTCCATTTCCTAAGTCTATACTTGAACTATAGAAACTTCCTACTACAATATATCCTCCATCAATTGTCTCTACTATACAATTTATTCTATCATTATATCTTCCTTTTATTTCCTTTTCCCATTCTACATTCCATGCACTATCATACTTTATCATGCATAAGTTTGAACTATCAGATTTTCCTATTAAATTCCCTCCATCACTTGTCTCAATCATAGCTTCTATAATATTTCCATCTAATTTCTTTTGTTCTTTTATTTCTACATTTACAATTTCTATTGTTTCATACTTGATTATCATTCCATCGTCTTCACTTTTATTGTTTAATATTACTCCATTCCCTAAGTTTATACTATAGCTATTAAAATTCCCCCCAATTGCATATCCTCCATCTTGCATTTCTGTTATACAGGTTATATAATCCCAACCTTCTCCTCCTACTTCCTTTCCCCATTCTACATTTCCATTTTCATCATATTTTATTATCATTCCATCATCATTATCATTATTATTTAACACTACTTCATTTCCTAAATCTATACTAGTACTATAGAAATATCCTCCAACGGCGTATCCTCCATCTTGTGTTTCTGTTATACAGGTTATTCTATCATCATAAGTTCCTCCTACTGCCTTTCCCCATTCTACATTGCCACTTTCATCATACTTGATGATTATTCCATCATAGTTTCCACTATTATTTAACACTACTCCATTTCCTAAGTCTATACTATTACTTTTAAAATATCCTCCAACAATATATCCTTCATCTCGTGTTTCTGCTATACAGGTTATATAATCCCAATCTTCTCCTCCTATTGCCTTTCCCCATTCCACACTACCTTCCTCATCATACTTGATTATCATTCCATCATAACCATCATTATTATTTAATACTACTCCATTTTCTAAGTCTACGCTTGTACTTTGGAAATATCCTCCTGCCAAGTATCCTCCATCTTGCATTTCTGTTATACAGGTTATATAATCCCAACCTTCTCCTCCTACTGCCTTTCCCCATTCTACATTTCCATTTTCATCATATTTTATTATAATTCCATCTTGTCCACCATTATTATTTAATATTACTCCATTTTCTAAATCTATACTGCCACTATCGAAATCTCCTCCTATAATATACCCTCCATCTCTTGTCTTTGTTATACATGTTATTTGGTCATTTTCTGTTCCTCCTACTGCCTTTCCCCATTCTACATTGCCACTTTCATCATACTTGATGATTATTCCATCATAGTTTCCACTATTATTTAACACTACTCCATTTCCTAAGTCTATACTATTACTTTTAAAATATCCTCCAACAATATATCCTCCATCTCGTGTTTCTGCTATACAGGTTATTTGGTCTTCATTATTTCCACCTATTGCATTTGCCCATTCTACATTACCACTCTCATCATACTTGATTATCATTCCATCAGCATAAAAATCTACATCATTCTTGTTATAATTATTTAATACTACCCCATTTCCTAAGTCTATACTTGAACTATAGAAACTTCCTACTACAATATATGCTCCATCTCTTGTTTCTATTATACATGTTATTTGGTCATCACTACTTCCTCCTATTGCATTTGCACATTCTGCTTGTATAGCTTTCTTTCCTTCTTTCGAAGAACCTACTCCAAAATAATATGTATTATTTGATATATCATATTTATCTGGCGCTTGTACTTCTACTGCTTTATAGAACCCTTCTGGTAAATCCACTGTAATTTCGCCTTGACCGTTTGTTGTTACTACATAATATTCTGTTCCTTTTATTGTTTCTTTTGTTCCTATTATTTCTCCTTTACTATTTGTCGCTGGTCTTTCTCCTTCTTCTATATTGTATATTGCAAATTTTATATTTGCTAAAAGTTCTCCTGTTTCTCCATCTTTCTTTACTAGTTTAAATGATGGACTATCTTCTATTGTTAATTTTACTTTGTTTCCTTCTGTTGTATACTTGCTTTCTTTTCCATCAATATTTATGAATTTTAGCCCTCCATTTTCTTGCACTTTAAATGTTATGTCTTTTACTTTTGAATATCCTTCTGGAGCTAATACTTCTTTTAATGTATATGTTGCATTTTCTTCTTTGTTTTCAACAAATTGGTATAAATTGTTAATAACTATCTTTCCATTTTCATTAGAAGTGTATTCCCCTATTTCTTTTGTTTCTTTATATAACTTGAATTTTGCCCCTTGTAAATATGTTACTTGTTGTTCTGTTCCTTCTATTGTTTCTGTGTTACTTACTTGTACATCTGTTGTTCTTTTTATTTTTGTTATTTCTAAATCATATGTTGGTATTTTTTCATCCTCTAATGTTATACTTCCTACTGGCATATTATTCTCTTCTGTTATACTGTTCTCTTTTATTATCCCTGTTGTTTCTATCTTATATGTTCCTTCATTATTTAATATTTTAAATGTTATTGGCTCTGTTGCTAAATAGTATCCTTCTGGTGCTTTTACTTCTGTTATCATATATTCTTGTCCTACTGTTAATCCTTTTATTGTCGCTTCTCCATTTATATTTGTTGTTACTGTTTTTCCTGTTTCTGGTAAGTTATGTCCTGTTATTTTATATCTCGCATATGGCAATATACTTTCTGTGTCTTTTTCTTTTTTTCTTATCTTTAATGTTGCCTTTATTTCATCTTCTACTTTTACTGTTACTTTATAGTTTTCTCCTTCATTCTTTGTAACTGTCATATCTTCTCTTGTTGTTCCTTGTGTTTTGTTTACTGTTAATATTCCATATTTATCTACATTACCAATAAACCTTATGACATCTTCATTTTTTTCATAGTCATCTGGTGTTTTTATT
>CAOKXF010000020.1 GCA_948473335.1 uncultured Clostridium sp.
CTGTTGTTCCATTTGTACTTGCTGTTATACTACTTACACTTACTGTTGTACTTGCGTGTCCACTTCCTCCTGTATCACTTCCATTTACTGCTGTTATACTTACATTACTTGTATACCAATTATTACTTCCTTTTGTTCCTGTTATTGTCGCTGTTCCTGCTATTGGATCTTCTACATCTACTTTGTACTCTCCACTTTCTATCTCTGATGTATTTCCATATTCATCACTTCCTGTTAATTTTATCTTATATATTCCTGATTCATTAAATGTTGTTGTTGCTTGCGCACTATTTCCACTTACACTTACATTTTGGACTACTCCTGCTACATTATCTTTTATTATTTGATAAGTAAAAGATGATAAATCACTATTATCTGTTGCATATAGTGTTATTGTTCTATTTTTTGACTTTCCAAGCCATGTATTCCCACTACTTGCACTACTAAAGTTCAATGTTGGTCCTTCTGCTTCTACTACTGTAACTGTTTTATAAGCTGGTTCTGACTCATTTCCTGCTTGGTCTTTCGCTTTACATGTTACTGTATATGTTCCTAAATCTTGAAAATCTGGTGCTGTACAAGATATTGTTGGAAATCCTGATACTTCTACATTATCTGTTGCTGTTACACCTTCATATGGTTTATAATTAGTTATTTCTGTTTTTCTTATTGTTTGATTTTTATGTTCTTCTGCTATTACAATTGTAGGTTTTGTTGTATCTATTTTATATGTTTTACTTACTGTATTTGTATGATTATTATCATCTGTTACTGTTACTACTATTTCATAATCACCTGTTGTATTTAAAGTAATTGTTTCACTTAAACCTGTTACAGTTTCCTCTACTCCATTTATACTATATGTAAATCCATTTACTATATTTGGTCTTACACTACTGACTGTTATCAAAATATTCTTCTCTTTTACATAAGCATTATCAGGTTCTGTTATCGCTATTTGTGGTTTCATATCTAATACTACTACTTTTCTAGTAACACTTACTGTTTTGTTATTACTAGTAGCACTATAACTAATACTATATGTACCTTCTACATTAGTATCTACAGATTCTACAACCTGATTTTCTTTTTTTATTACAACACTATACTCTAAAGGATCTCCTCCATATGTTTTTGATACTACTCCTGGATCTTCAAAATTACTTCCTATTCCTAATAACATTTCCTTTTCTCCATTTAATGTTATTACTGGATCTAATGGATCTTTTATTGGCTTTCCATCTTCTCCTTTGTTATCTATTACTATATCAGGATCCTCTTTACTATTACTTGCACAATAATCTTCATTACATGCATTCTCTATTATGATATCTCCATCTTCATCTACTATAAATTTTCCTTCTCCTTCATATTTCCCATTTGTCTTTACTATTTCTTCTTTTTCTTTCTCTCCTACTTTTGTTAGAGTTAAGGTTCCATGGTCATAATAATATTCTCTTGGAAAATTAAAGTTATCATCTGCCATATCTATTTCTATTGCTTTTAATATTCCATGTATACTTTCTTCAAATGTATTCTTTTCTTGTTGCTTAATAACACTTATAATAACAGGTGTTACAATAAGTGCGACTGCACCAATTATTACAATAACTGCTAAAAGCTCAATTAAAGTAAATCCTTTTCTCCTCTTCATAACACATCGCTCCTTTTCTAGGTTTCATATTCTAAATCACATTATAGCTCATTTTATTTCTATTTTTTTCATTTGTAACTGATTAGTTAATCACTTATAAAATTTCCATTTTTGATCAAAAATATTCATAAAAATATATATTTTCTAATTTTTCATAAGGTTTTTAAAAAGTTTTATGGAATAATATTAGAAAGAAGATAGAAATCTTTTTATAATTGACTTATTTTTATAAATACATTATAATAGAGACATCAGTTATCTTCTTACTTTAGAAAGGAAGATAAAACTGTGAAAGAAAAAAAATTCTATAACTTATCAAATGATGTTTTATTTAAGAGTATATGTAGTAATATCAATTTATTAAGAATAATTATGAATGATATTTTTGAAGTTGATTTAACTGGTTATTATTTTGAAAATACAAGATTTTCAAAAAGTAATAAGGGGTTATCTAGTAGTGAAAATGATCTAGCTTTAACAAATGGTAGAGAACATATTATTATTGAAATGCAGAATACAAAAAGAGGTAATTTAGAAAATAGAACGAATATTTATTCTGCTAATAGAACCATATTAGATTGGGAAAACGGTGATAAATTATATGAAAAAATTTTACCTGTAAGACAATTTTGGTTTTTAAATTACAAATATCATGAAAAAGATTTTTTAAGTTTTCATATGACTGATAGTGAAATATTAAAAAGATTTCATGATGGAAAAGAAGTTAATTTGTTTATAATAAAAACTAAACATAAAAGAAAACTTTTGAATTTATATAGAATATTATTTACAGCTAAAAGTAGAAAGGATATTAAAAAGTTATTATCAAACAAACATTTAAGACCAATTGTCAAAAAAATTCTTAAATATAATGAAGATACAGAAAAATATAAAGAAATGAAATGGAGTGAAATTATGCATTGGACACATGAAGATGATTTAAAGTTAATGAGATGTATTGCACATAGAGAAGGAGAAGAAGTTGGCGAAAAACGTGGTGAAAAAAGAGGTGAGAAACGTGGAATTATTACTGGAAAATTAGAAACAGCAGTAAAATTATTAAGTAAAGGAATAGGTATGCCACTAGTAGTAGAAGCAACAGGATTAAAAAAAGAGCAAATATTAGAATATAAAAGTAATTGCGTAAAAAATTAAAATAAAAGGAGAACAATTAGCGATATGCTAACTATTCTCCTTTTATTTTTACATATTTTCTTTTTTCATTCATCATATACTCTGTAATACAAGTTTCAATTTCTGGTAATGCTTCTCTTTGAATATTAGAAAGAGGTATATATTCTTTAATTGTATCAATATAAATCTTTCCCCATAATAATCCCATATGGACTTCTAAATCATTAAACATATCTGGAGTAATTGCTGTAAAGAAATAACCAAATAATAATCTTTTTTGACCTAATAAGATTCTTTTATTAGTAAGTACAACTACATATGTTGAAATAATATCAAATGGATTTGCATTCTTTTGAGCAGCAAAAGCATAATTTACTTTTTCTCCTGGATTTAAATGCAAATCTATAACTTTAGAATGTTGCTTTAATCTCCAGGCAACAGTAAATGGATAATGATTTTTAAACTCCCTTACTTTTTTATATATTTCACTTTGCATATTCTATTCCTCTTTAGATATCATATTACCTTCTACTAAGAAAGATACAAGCCCTTCTTCTGATACATCACTTCCTATATGACCAATAATTACTGTATTATCTTTTACTATTGCTATAGAAGGTGTTCCAAAATTATCCCATTCAAATTCTAACTTATCAGTAATTTCATGTAAATCTTTTTCATTTAATTTAGATGTATTTATATATTTATATGATAAATTATAATCATTCATTACTTTATCCAAAGTAGGTTTAAATAAAGCACAATAACTACATCCATCTCTTCCTAGATATATAAAAGTTTCTGTTGAAGATGCAAAAATATTATTAAATTCCTTTAATTCCTTTTTACTTTTCATATTATTATATATTGTTACTCCAATTATAAAAACAATAATAGCAATAACAACCCCTAATACAATCCAAACTTTTTTCTTTTCATTCATTATATTCCCTTCTTTCTTAAACATATTTTAACATTTATACTGATTATTTACAATGTTAATTTATAATAAAGATTTCTTATCAACCCCCCTGCACTGAAAGTACAGGGTTTGAATGAATGCTTAAAAAGCATTATATGCTAAAATACCTACTCCATTAAATATATCATCTATTTCATTATCTTGGCTTTCTATATACTCTTTTATTATTTCATTTGTTACTGTTCCCACTGTTCTACAAAAATACCCAGTCACCCACATATGTTGACCCCAAAATTGCTTTCTAAGTACACTAAATTCCTCTTGCAATTTTTTTGAGCTTCTTCCCTTTAAATATTGCATTATTTGTGCTACTGACAAGGATGGATTTGCTGATATTAACAGATGAACGTGATCTGCTCTAATATTCCCTTTTATTATTGTTATTCCCTTTGCTGAACATCCTTGCATCAGTAGCACTTTTAATCTACTTGCAATTTTGTCATTCAATATTTTTCTTCTATATTTTGTTATCCATAGTAAATCATATTGCGTGTGGGCTCCTTTTCACATATAAATCACCTTAGCGATTTATTCTACTACTTTTTTCTTTTTTTCAAGTCCTTAAAGGATTTATGTGACTAAAGTCAATGGATATTCTCCTCCTGTGCCTAGCATATTATAATTTTTTAATGTGGTTAATAAAATATCACAAATATATACTTTTCTTACTCCATTTATTGTTTTGGTCGTACCCAAAAACCATTTCTTTTACCTTACTATATACATTATGTTCAATGCTGATAATTCTTTTTTCAAGATCAACTTTATCCCACGTTAGGACACAAACTTCTCCTGTTCTCATACCAGTGAAACACGCAGTTAAAAACGCACAAGTAAAGGTATCATTATTTTTAAATCTATTTAAAATGATATCAATTTCATCTTGCGTATAAATATGCCTTATGGTCTTTTTTTTAATTGTGTAAGATGGGGCAAACTTACAGTTATTGCTGGATTATAATTACTAAATCCAAAGATATCAGTTGCTACTCTAAATGAACATTTTATTACTTTTACAAAATTTCTTAAATATCCATAAGAGTAATCATATCTCCTACACACATCTATTAAATATTTATTCAACTGATAACTTGTAATTGCATTAAGTTTATAGTGTCCTAAACCGATTTTTAAATATTTATTAGCAATAACTGAATATTCTTCTATTGTTCTGTGTTTTAAATTTACTTTGCAATAATTTTCTATCTAATAATCTAAATAATCTCCATAAGACATAAATGCTTCTATCCTACATCCACCATTTTGATATACTTCATAGGCCTTTTGCCCTGCAATAAATACAGCATTTTTTGTTTTAAAACCAGATTTTGAAATATACTTTCTTTTACCATTTACTCTTGCTGTTTCAAATCGATACTGATACACCTTTCCCCTTTTTTGAATACTAATCATTCTTATCATCTCCCTTTCATTTTCGATTAGTTTTACTAAAACAAAAAGGAATGTTATCATTTTATCTATGTTAACATTCCTTTATTTATCAATGTTTTAGTTATTTATCTTTAATTTATGGGAACAAATGCAAATTTCGCTACCACTTTTAGTTTTATCAAATTACTTGAAAATCCTTATTTTACTTGGCTTTTAAACAATAATTTTTGTACTTTTTGCCCGAGCCACAAGTTCCTTTCAATCAAGTATTTATAATACTTATAGTATTTACAATATTATCAGCATTTTCTTATTTTTCAGTACCTTACGTATTTAGTACATATAGTATTTATGATATTATGAATATTATAAATATTTGTTAAGCGAGGACAAAATGAGGTAAAGGTCCTCATTTTCCTGATTCATTCTTTACAAATAACTGTTGCTGAAAACTCCTTTCTTTTCAATTTTATCGTATTTAAAGATTATATACTATACTGAGACAAATTCTTTTTCTAAAAGCTGTGTTCAACTTTATGACTGATTGATATATTCTGCATAAGCAATATTTA
>CAOKXF010000021.1 GCA_948473335.1 uncultured Clostridium sp.
ATTATATATACAAAAAATTTATCTTTTATTTTGCATAGAATATAAATGTTGTATTGTAGTTTCGACAAATTTTTTATTCTCAGATTTTAATTTCAAGTAAATTGAAGAAGTTTCAACAGGAAATATATCAACATTATCATTAGAATTTTTAATGGTATTATTAAAAATATAATTAGGTGTTACATCTAAAGCATTACAAATATCAATTATAAGTGAAATGCTACCAGAAGATATTCCGCGTTCTATTGCACTTATATATTTAGTTGAAACATTACATTTTTCAGAAAGAGCTTCTTGTGTTAATCCTTTTTTCAATCTAGCTATTTGAATATTGTTTCCTATATTTTTTAAAGATTTTGCATTTTTCATAGAATAAGTAATCCCCCTTTCTTATATAAAAATAATATAAGAATTATGGCAGAAATAAAACAAACATATATTAGAAAAAAAGCAAAAGTAAAATAAAATATTGATTTATAATATAAGATATGTTAATATAGTAATGGATAAAAATAAAAGAATATGAAACCATATTCTTTAACATTTATTTAACTAAAAAATACGAAAAAGTATAAATTAGATGTCATTGTAAAATAATAATAATTAATCAAATAAGTTATTGGTATTTTCAAATAATTGTTCATAAGATACATTTAGAACTTTGCAGAATGCAATAATTTCAAAGTCTTTTAACAATAATTTTTGATTTTCAATTTGAGAAATGTCTGAATGATAAATATCTATACCAAGTAAAGCTATTTTATTAGAAAGTTCTCTTTGAGTTAAGCCACGCAATTCTCTATACTTTTTAATATTTCTACCAATAACATTAGATTTACCATTTAACTTTTTAACTTGCATATATAGTAGTTTCCTTTCCAACATTAATTATTATTGTATATTTTACAATATTTATTTACCAATCTTGGTAGACTATTTCTATCAAGAGAAGAAAATTTTACAAAGTAGGGAAAAATGAAAGAGATAAAATTTGATTTAATAGATGAGATTTGTGAAGAACAAGATTTTGATGAATTATTATTAAAAATTTTAAACTGTAATAAACAAAAGAGAATAAATCAAATATTACAGGATATTGAAAAAAATAATAACTTTGATACTGAAACAAAAAAGAAATTATATGAAGAAATATTTGGATATGTAGAGGATACCAATAATTATTTAAAGACAAATTTAAAGGAGATATTTACTATTGCTGCTAAAGAAACAATAGTGAAAATAAATAATGAAATAATGGAAGGAAAGATTAAATTGAGTAGAAAAATTAAAATAATAATTGCAGATGACAATATTCATATATGCAAATTTACAAAAGAATTTTTAGAAAAATATGAAGATATAGAAATATTAGGAATTGCTAATAGTGATGAAGATGAAATAAGAATGATTGAAGAATTAAAGCCAGAAATTGTAATAACAGATCTTATGCGTAATCATAGATATACAGGTTTAGATATTATAAAGAGTTATTTTGCCAAAAATAAAGATGTTGCATTTTTAGTTATATCTGCAGATAACAAAAGTGATGTTATAAATGGCGGACTAGAAGTAGCAGGATATATAAAGAAACCAGTTAATGATTATGAAGAAATATATACAGAATTAAAAAGAATAAAAAGAGAATTAGAAAATAAAAAATATTTAGAATGGGATGAAAAATATCATAATTTAGAGATTTTAAATATAAGAAAAATGTTAAGTTTTAAGGAGAAAAGGATATTAAAAAAATTAGGTATTACAATAAAAAATAAAAAGCATACAGAATGTGAAATAGAGTGTTTGATGTTAGAATTATTATTATATTATGATGATCCAGAAGAGTATCTATCTAAAGAAGAAAAAAAGTATCAAAAGTCTTTAGAGGGAACAGGTGTTAGTAGAGAGGAGTACAATAAGCTTTTAAATAAGATAACAAAAATCAAAGGAGAACTTTAAAACATTGAACTTAATGGATTTTTTAGGGAATTCATGTTAAAATACAGAAATGTGTAAGGAGGATAAAAATGTTACAAGTTAGTAGAGATAGTAATTTGAAAATACCTAAAAAATTAGAAGATTTTAACGGAGCTGAAAACAGTATTGAGGATAAAGTAGCAGTGAAGCAAGCTATTGCTACTGCTGAGAATAAAAGATTTAATAAAAAAGAAATTGAAGAAAGCGTAGAAAATGACAATGAATTAGAACAAGTGAATAAGTTGCCATTTAATGCAAATGATTTAATGGTTATAACAGTAGTAAAGAAACTAGCAGCTTATATAATTGCAGTTACAGAAAAATCTCCAAAAAAATTTAGAGGAGTATTTGTAAATAGAATGCAGAACTATTGTCTTGATACATTAGAATGCTTATTAGAAGCTAATTTTATTAGAATGGATGCAGTAGAAAAGAAAACAAAAAGAGAAGAATTACAAAAAGAGGCAATAGTAAAATTAAAATTACTAGGATATGTTTCTATGGTGGCAGAAAATTCTGGATGCATATTAAAGAAACAGTACAAACAAATTTCTATTCAATTATCAGAAGCAATTAATTTAACAGTAGCATGGAAAAAGAGTGATGATGAAAGATGGAAAAAACGAAGTTAGGATTTTAGGCTGAAAGGCTTTTAATTAAGAGAAAAATTTATTTCGGGTTTTTCTTTGTAGCCCCATTCTCTATGACGCGCGCGTGGTTAACGATAATGGTAATAGAAATTACAACAATGTTAACAAACGCAATGGTGGGGCTCGCCCAGATTCACTTTTGATAAATCCTATAAAAGTGGATTTAAAATAAAGAATCAGAGAAATATATTTTAAGGAAAATATATCAGTATTTTAAAGTGAAGGAATTTTTCTCTTTTCTAACCGCTAAAGAAATAGTGCGGTGGAAGAATATGAACGCTTACACGAGCAACGAATAGATAATCTATTTTTTGCAAGTTTTAAGGAGCGTTCTTTTTTTAGGAGGAAATACAATATGGAATTAAAAGAAATTTTTACATTTGAAAATTTATATGATGCATATAAAGGTTGTAGAAAATCTAAACAACATAAAGGAGAAGTGATACGATTTGAAGCTAATTTATCAAGTAATATAAGTAACCTTATGAACGATATAATTTCAAAGAAATATAAATTAGGAAAGTATAAAGAATTTTTAATATATGAGCCAAAAGAAAGAGTTATAGAAGCATTACCTTTTAGAGATAGAGTTGTTATAAAGTGTTTTTGTGATGTGGCATTAAGAGATAAAATTGATAGAAAACTAATATATGATAATGCAGCATGCAGAAAAGAAAAAGGAACAACATTTGCTATAAAACGATTAGAAAATTTTTTAAGAAATGAGTATAGAAAAGAACAAAACAATAAAATATTTTTTCTAAAATGTGATATAAGAAAGTATTTTCAAAGCATAGATCATGAAGTGTTATTAAATTTACTAAAAAAGATTAATTTTTCAAGTGATGAGATGTGGATGATAGAAAAATTAGTAAAAGAACAGCCTAATAATGCAGATGTTGGCTTACCACTTGGAAATCAATCTAGTCAATGGTTTGCACTATTATATTTAAATGTAATCGACAGATATGTTAAAGAAGATTTAAGAGTAAAAGGGTATATTCGTTATATGGACGACATGATTTTAGTTCATAGAGATAAAAGTTATTTACAATATTCACTTTCAAAAATAAAGGAGAAATGTGAACATGAGTTAAAACTGTCACTAAATCAAAAAACACAAATAGGAATTGTAAAAAATGGAATAGATTTTTTAGGATATAGGCAGATCTTAAATGAAGATGGCAGTATAACAAGAAAATTACGAGTTTCATCTAAACAAAGATTAAAAAAACATTTAAAAACATTGCATAAATTAAGAGAAAAAAATATTGTTGATGATGAATATGTTTATATTAGAAAAAATGCATTTTATAACCATATCAAAGACACAAAAGAAAGTCAAAAATTAAAAAAACAAACTTTTCCACAAAAACTGTAAAAAAATATGTAAAACTATTCCCAAAAAAAAGTTGTTATGGTAGAATAAAAAAAGAGATAATGTATCTATGAAATTTATATAAAAATTCTATGGATATACAAAAATATAGGAGTAGTATAGATGAGTAATTTTACTTTTTTAACCGAAGAACAATATTTTGGAAGTGATAAATTAGATATATTGGAGAAAAGAGGAACAAAAGCAGCAATAACAGATTTCTCTATTCTCTTAGGAGCCTATGTTTCTGATTATTATATTGATAATGATAGTTCTTTGGAGGGAAGAACAGGTTGGTATTGGACAAAGTCAGATGACGGAGATAATGACGCGCGCGTGGTTGACGATGATGGTAGTAGATATTACCGCAATGTTCACATACGCGATGGTGGGGCTCGCCCAGCTTTGCCGTTCTCATCAATCTCTAGTATCCCCACGAACGGAGAGAGTGGGAAAAGAGCAAGAGATGGAATTCTTGAAGTAGAGTATGGGTATTATCCACAAAAAGCAGCATCAAAAGATATGCAAGAAAGACTAGAAAGAGCATATAGAAGTGGTAGTATATCAAGAACAAGAAATAGCTATACAACAGATTCAAGAAAATATGATGATTATGACGAAAAATTTTTAGCAAAACAACATGAAGAATATGAATATAATGGTAAAAGATATGTAAGAGTTGAAGCAAATTCGGATTTTGGAGGAGATAGATTTACACTTTCAAATGGAGAACAATACAGAGATGGAGATAATGTATGGGTAGAAGTTTTACCAGTTAAATGGTTAGTGGATGAAAGAGAAAAAGTTATGCTAACAGATAAATTGATATTCTCTGGAGTACAATTTAATCATACTAGAGATTACCATACCAAAGACTTTGATAAAACAGATATAAAAACATTTATGGATAGATATTTGTCAAGAGATTTAGAACAGTCAAGAGGTACAATAACTTTAGGAGAACAAACAGAAGA
>CAOKXF010000022.1 GCA_948473335.1 uncultured Clostridium sp.
TTCTATTACTTCTGTACTTGTTTTTATTATTCCTCCAAATACTTGGTTTTCTACTATCTTTGATTCATGTAATATTTCATTTGTGTCTTTTTCTAAGTAATTTACTGTATATCTTAAGTCTGAACGTTTGATATAATATATATTTATTATGTTTTCTGTTTCATCTAACTTTAGTGTTATTGTTTCTTTATCGCAACTACTATATTCATATCCTTCTATGTCTATTATTTCGTCTTCTGTTGTTATTATTTCATCTTCTTGGCTATCTTCTGTTTTTGCTTCGTGTAATATGTTATTTGTGTCTTCTTCTAAATAGTTTACTGTGTATTTTGTTGCTTTGCTTATATAGTATATGTTTATTACATTTTCTGTTTCGTCTACTTGTATTGTTATGCTTTCTTTGTCTACACTATCATATTTGTATCCATCTATGTCTATTACTTCATTTCTTGATGTTATTACTGCTTCGAATGTTTGGTTTTCTTGTATTTTTGGTTCATGTAATACCTTATCTGTTCCTTTTTCTAAGTAGTTTACTGTGTATTTTAAGTCATTTCTTTTTGTGTAATATAGGTTTATTACATTTTTTGTTTCATCTACTTGTATTGTTATGTTTTCTTTGTCACTACTGTCATATTTGTATCCATCTATTGAGATTACTTCATTTGATGATGTTATTACCTTTTGGAATTCTTGATTTCCTTCTGTTTTTGGTTCATGTAATTCTTTGTTTGTTCCTTTTTCTAAGTAGTTTACTGTGTATTTTAAGTCTTGGCGTTTTGTATAGTAAATATTTATTATGTTCTTTGTAGAGTCGATTTGTATTGTTATGCTTTCTTTATCGCTACTATCATAGTTGTAACCTTCTATTGTTATTATTTCGTTTTGTGATGTTATTACTTTTTCAAACTCTTGGTTTTCTTCTGTTTTTGGTTCATGTAATACTTTATTTGTGTCTTTTTCTAAGTAATTTACTGTATAACTATATTCTGCACGTTTTACATAGTAGATATTTATTACGTTTTTAGTTTCATCTACTTGTATTGTTATACTGTCTTTGTCTACACTATCATATCTATATCCATCTATTGAAATTATTTCACTTGATGATGTTATTTCTTTTTCGAACTCTTGGTTCTCTTCTATCTTTGGTTCATGTAATACTTTGTTTGTTTCTTTTTCTAGATAGTTTACTGTGTATTTTAAATCATTTCTTTTTACATAATAAATTTTTATTATGTTTTGTGTTTCATCTTGTTCTATTGTTAATGGTAAGTTTTCTGTTTTTTCTAACTTATATCCTTCTTTTACTTTGTCTTTGTATTCTTCTATTTGTTCTTTGTATTTTGCTTTTATTGTTTCTGTTTTATCATTATCTTTGATGTTGTCATAATAGTATTCTACTGTGTAATTGTATTCTCTTAATCTATAGTAATATATTACTTCTTGTGTTTCCTCTAAGTACTCTCCACTTGTTTTTTCACTTGATGATACAAATTCATAGTATACTGGTACTTCTTCTGATACTTTTGTTGCAAATGCTTCTCCTACTATTCCTGTTTGTATTTCATCTTCTACTACTGTTCCATCTTCTTTTGGTACTTTATTTTCTGTTCCTTCTATGTAGTGGTGTGTTATTACTGTTCCTCTTTTCTTTGTATTTGTTATTTCTATTTCTGCTTTTTCTGTTTCTTTGGTTATTTCTATTTCTGTTGTTGCTTCTTCTGGTAATTGGTATCCTTCTGGTACTTCTATTTCTGTTATTTCATATTTTCCTACTTCTAGTTCTACTTTTATTTTTCCTTGGCTATTTGTTGTATATGTTGATATAGAAATATTTTCATCTACTGTATTTTCTTCTTTTGGTGTTATTGTGAATTTTACTCCTTCTAATGGTGTTGTTCCATCTTCTGAGTATTTATTTAACTCTAATTCTCTTTTTGCTTTTTTATAGTAGTATGTTACTATTATTTCTTCTCCTGTATATATTCCATTTGCATTTTCTGGTATTTCTACTAGTTCATATTGTTCACTTAATAGCTCATCACTTATTGCTTCTGTTGTATATTCTTCGTTTTCTTTTCCTTTATTTGTTTCATCTTCTGCTTTTGTTCCATCTTTTAATGGTACTTTTTCTTCTGTTCCTTCTATATAATGATGTACTATTAATGGTATTTCTTTTTCTGCATAATAGTAATTTACTATTATATCTTCTACTGCTAATTTTCCTGTTGCATTCTCTGGAATTATATATTCTCCATTTTCATCTTTTATTAGTTCATATTTTCCTAAGTCTAGATGTGGTGTACTTGTGTAATCATCATTTTCTTTTCCTTCTTGTTTCTCACTCTCTGCTAGCTTTTCTTCTGTATATGTGTAACTTCCATCTTCATTTTTTATGGCTTTATAGTGGTTTATTATTACTTTTGCTTTTGCTTCATTTTCTATTGTGAATTCATGATTTTCATCTGCTCTGAATTCTATTATTATTGGTTCTTCTATTTTGTTATATCCTTCTGGTGCTTCTATTTCTGTTATACTATATTTTCCAAATGGTATCTGGGTTATTGCTTGTCCTTGGCTATTTGTTTCTACTTCTGTATGGTATAACTCTGAGTCATTTAGCGTTACTTGTATACTGTTTACTGTGAATTTGTCTTCTCCTGTTGATGTACTTGCATTTTTATAATATCCTAAATGTAGATAGTATAACTTTCCTCCTTCTAGTACTGTTGTATAGTCTGTTGGTGTTGTTACTGCTTCTGTTGTTCCTGATATGTATATAAATCTTCCTGTTGTACTGCTATATGCTGGTCTTGTTGTATTTTCTGTTACTGTTGCATATCCATAATCATTTCCACTTTGACTTGATACTTGTGCATTTACTGTTAAGTTATATTTTCCTGTATAGCTTCTTAGGTCTATTGGTATATATGAGTTTGCTACTGTGTTATCTTTTCCTTGGTTATTTGATTCGTATTTTCCCTCATTGCTTTCAAAATAGTATGTTGAGCTTGTTGAACCATATACTCCTATACTATTTACTGTAAACTTATCGTCTCCTGTAGATGTACTTGCATTTTTGTAGTATCCAAAATGTAGATAATATATCTTTCCTCCTTCTAGTACTACTGATATATAGTCTTTTGCTCCTTGTGTTCCTGATATATATATTAATCTTCCTGTACTACTACTATATGCTGGTCTTGTTGTATTTTCTGTTATTGTTGCATACCCATAATCATTACCACTTTGGCTTGATACTTCTGCATTTACTTTTACAAAATATTTTCCTTCTTTATTGCTTAAATCTATTGGTATATATGAGTTTGCTACTGTATTATCTTTCCCTTGATTATTTGATTCGTATTTTCCTTCATTGTTTATGAAATTATATGTTGTACTTGTTGCTCCATATACTTTTATACTATTAAATATTATTTGGTCTTTTCCTGTGTCTACACTTCCATCTTTTCTATATCCCAAATGTAAATAATATGTTTTTCCTCCTTCTAATATCGTTGATGTATATTCTTTTTCTCCTTGTGTTCCTGATATATATATAAATTGTCCATTTGTTGAATTATATGCTGGTGCTATTGTTGTTTCTGTTATTGTTGCATATCCTCTATCTGCACTTTCACTTGATACCTCTGCATTTATGCATACTACATATTTTCCTTCTTTATCACTTAAATCTATTGCCATGTATGAATTTGCTGTTGTACTATGTTTTCCTGTTGTTCCTCCATTTGCTGTTTGATATGTTTTACTGTTTGTTGGTACATATTTTCCATCTTGTTCTATGAAATAGTATGTTCCATTATTTGTTAATTCCCCTATTACATCTGTTATCTCGTTTGTTCTATCTGCTTCTGCATAATCTTGCCCATTTGCTATTAACTCTCCTATAGCTCCTGTTATTTCATTCGTCTCGTCTATTTCTATATATGTTTGTCCATTATTTGTTAGTTCTCCTATTACATTTTCTGGTTCTGTTCTTTCTTCTATTTGGTCTAATCTGAATCTCACTCCTGCTAATGACTCTCTTGTCCTTCTATCTACTTTGTTTATTAATATCTTGTTGTCTTTCATTGCAAATGTTACAACAATGTGTTTGTCTTCAATCATATTTTCAAATTGTGGCATTGTATATGTTCCATCTTCATTTTCTATAAATTGATATTCTTTTCCATTTATTGTTATTTCTATTATCTCGTAATCTGTATCTGGTATTATAATTATTTCTTTTGCGCTACTATCTCCATATTTTACTTTTTCATATGGTAATTTATCTTCTCCTGAAATACTTCCTCCTTTTATTCCATCTTTTTCCTTTACATCTGTTGTTATCTTAAATTCTTTTCTTGTATTTTCTATTGTCAACTCTTGAATTTCTGGTACTCCCATTTCTGCTCTTATTTTTAGTATCATTCCATCATAAGTATTACTCCCATGATTATTTAATTCTAGTCCGTTCTTTAAGTCTATACTGTTACTTAGGAAATATCCACCAACTGCGAATCCTTTATCTTTTGTTTCTGTTATACATATAATCTGATCACTGTCACTGCCTCCTACTGCCCTTCCCCATTCTACTTTTCCATCACTTCTATACTTTATTATCATTCCATCATCATACTTTGTTGAATCGCTTTTATTATCTAACACTACTCCATTTCCTAAGTCTATACTTCTACTACTGAAATATCCTCCAACAATATATCCTCCATCTCTTGTTTCTGTTATACATGCTATTTCTTCATTACTACTTTCTCCTACTACGTTTCCCCATTCTACTTTTCCATCACTTCCATACTTTATTATCATTCCATCA
>CAOKXF010000023.1 GCA_948473335.1 uncultured Clostridium sp.
GTGATTATTAAAACAATAATAGATAATATTACAAATTTCATTTTTTTATTTATTTTCTTCATTAATTCCTCCTTTTTTGTTGAATTTTCTTTAAAAATACTATATAGTGGGAGAGTAATAACTTTACATATTGTCTATATAGTGGAATTTTATTAAGACAACAATAATAGAATTTATTATAATAACTAAACTAAGGAGATATATATGAAATTTAGAAAAATTATTATATGTACATTCATATTTCTTTTAATATTTATAAATACTTATACTTTTTCATACAATGAAGACAAACTATCTTTGTATTCAGAAGCAGCTATATTGATGGAATCTTCTACTGGAAAAATCATTTACTCTAAAAATGATGAAATAGTAAAATATCCTGCAAGTACTACAAAAATATTAACTGCGATTTTGGTAATAGAAAAATGTGACTTAAATGAAAAAGTAACTGCAAGTTCTAGTGCTGTATCAGCAATTCCAACTGGATATACAAATGCTTCCATTAAAGCAGGTGAAGTCTTAACAGTTAATGAACTTTTACAAGTATTTCTTGTTCTATCTGCAAATGAAGCAGGCTATATTTTAGCAGAACATCTATCTGGTTCAATTGCTAATTTTGCTAATTTAATGAATGCAAAAGCAGTAGAAATTGGTTGCAAAAATACACATTTTACCAATCCAAGTGGATTACATGATACAAATCATTATACTACAGCTTATGATATGTGCTTAATTGCTAAATATTGTATGCAAAATGAAATCTTTAGAAATTATGTTTCTATGAAATCTTGTACTATTGCTCCTACTAATAAATCTGAACAAAGGCATTATAAAAATACTAATGAATTATTAAGTGAGACAAGTCAATACTATACACCAAATGTTATTGGTATTAAAACAGGTTTTACAACTCCTGCTGGAAATTGTTTAATTTCTGCATATTCTAAAGATGATATCGAATTAATATCTGTAGTTTTAAATGCTCCACAAAACAACTCAGATGGTTTAAGTGGAAAGTTTACTGATACGATTAGTTTATTTAATTTTGGTATTGAAAATTATAGAAAAATGAAAATTGTTGAAAAGTCTTCTGTTGTAGATACAATAAAGATTAAAAGTAATGGTTTTATTTCAAATAATTTAAGTGTATTAGCTGAAAATGAAATATATGCTATTGTTCCTACATCTTTTGATATAAATTCATTACCTTCTAATATGGAAGTTAAATTGAAAGATGATATTACACTTCCTATATCTAAAGATGATTTTGTTGGAACAGTTACTTATACAATTGATAATACTCCTTATACTGTAAATTTACTTGCTGGAAATTCAATTGATTCATTTTCATTTAATATCGTGAATTTATTAAAAGTATTAGTTGCTTTAGTATTAATATTTATGGTTTATAGATTAATGTATGGTAAACGTAAAAAGAAATTTAAAAAATAAATGATTAAAATATATGAATTAATTTTGCATATAGCGGTTGTCCAGCAACCGCTATATGTTTTTTATTTATTATAATTTGTTCCAATTATAATTGTTATATCCACTTTACTTGAAGTGTTTGTACTATTCTGGATTACTCCTGTGTTTAATGTGTTTTTTATGTCTTCAACTATATTTGATTCTACTTTTGTATTGTTTATAATTGCTGTATTTTTTGTTTCTGTTTTTGTTGTGCTAGTTTTTGATATTGTATATCCTTGTTTCTTTAGTAGTGTCTCCACTGCTGCCAAGCTACTGTCTATTCCACTTCCATTTATTATCTCTATTTTTATTTTGGCATTTTCTTTTAGTTTTTCTTCACTAATTTCTTTACTTGCACTATTTTCATTTCTTTCATTATTTTCTTCATTTGATTCGAATAATTGTTGTACTATTTCTTGTGTTTCTGTTTTATTATATTTATAGAACCATAATCCATTGATTTTTGCTGGTGTTCCTGGTAATGTTCCTGTTTGGATATTTTCTGTATTGAATTCTAGTGCATATGGTATGTAATCTTTTGCATATGATAATGGTATATTTGTTTTTACATATTTATATGCAATGTCTACAATTTCTCCTATTTTAGTAATATTTTTAAATTGTATTGTTTGTTTTACAACTTGTGTTATAAATTCTCTTTGTGTTCTCATTCTTCCTAAGTCATTATCTCCATATGATGCTGGATATGATGTTCCATTATTATTATGTCTAAATCTTACTAAGTTTTCTGCTTTTTCTCCATCTAATTTTTGTAGTCCTGCTTTTAGGTGTATATGTAATTTTTGACTTGTATCATCATAGTCCATATTTATAGGTACGTTGAATTCTACTCCTCCTATTGTGTCTACTAATTTTATTAATGCTTCTGTATCCACAACTACATAGTATTCTATGTCTAAACCTGTTATGTCATTTACTGTTGATAATATTTTATCTATGTTTGTTTGATATAATGCATTTATTTTGTTATATGATGTTGCTGAACTTTCACTTTTTCCTACAAATGTGTCTCTTGGTATTGATAACATTGATGCTTTTTGTGTCTTTGGATCATATGATGCTACTATTATTGTGTCTGTTAATACTGCTGATGTGTCTGTACTTACTCCTAATACTAATACTTTAAATTCTTCCATATTTTTGACTGTGTCTTTGTCATGTCCTAATACTGTTTGTATCATTCCTGTTACTCCCCAGCCATTTTTCATTGCACTATATGCTACGAATATTCCTATTGCTATTGCTATTATTAGTATTATTATTATAAATGCCTTTAGTACTTTATGTTTTTTCTTTTGCTTCTTACTTCTTCCTCTTTTTTCTATATTTTCTCTTCTTTCTATTCTCTCCATTTTTTCTTTTGCCACTTTTTTCACTCCTAATTTTTTAATAAATTCTTCTTTAGTATAGCAAATCATTTTACAAATATCAATATTTTTTGACTAAAAAAACAAATTTAAGATTTTTTTAAGTTATTATGTAAATATGTACTTTGCAAAAAGTAACTTTTTTCATTTTTTGAAACACTAAGTTTTATTATCTCATTCAATTTGTCTAAAATAAAAAACTCATATGAGTTTTATCCTTATATAAAGTTTTTTTTAATTATATACATTACTCGTTTCTAGCAATAAAATTTTATGTCTTCTTCTGGAAAATGTTTTTTCCATTCTGATATTATGTAAAAATAATTATTGACTATTGTTTCTAATAATTCCCCTAAATCCTTACTTGGAATACTACTTTTATTATTTGCTAAGATACATCCTCCACTTTTAGTAATCCATACTTTTGTAGAATTCTGCACTGGTTTTCCTTTAGAAATATGTACATGAAGAGGTTCATTATTCTCATTTGACCAAAAATATATTTTATATCCGCATTAATTCTAATATATTAGGCAATATGAATCCCTCCTTCTCTCGCCCATCTATAAAAAGATGGAAGTCCTCGTTCTACTATTGTCTTAAATAATTCTATCTCTTCATCTGTATAATTACCATCTTTATATAATATCCTGCAACTTGGAAGTTCAAATCTAACACTATCAAATCCATGTTCAGTAGGTCTTTCAAAGTGTACATGTATAATTTCTTCTTGTTTTTCATTCTTCATAATATGTGAAAAAACTACTTCTGTTTCGTCTGCATATTTACAATATGGATACATCATAAATTACTATCCTCCTATTTTTTTACTTTATATGAGTATACCACACCATTTATTTAATTGCTATGCTATATTATCATATTTTTTAATTTTTTATACATTTTTAGTAATTTTTCAAAAAAAGAACTTATATAAATTTTTACTTTTATATAAGTCCTTTAATAATTTTAATGTTTTTTATCCAGTTTTATACCTTTTATTCCTATCGTAACTATTATTCCTGTTATTGCTACCATTGTTGTTACTACTATTATTGCTATTTGTTCTTTTGTTAGTCCTGCTGCTGGGATTTCTTTGTCTATTGTTGTATCATCTTTTGGTTCTTCTGGTTTTTCTATGTCATCTCCACCTTCTCCTGGTATTTCTGGTTCTTTTATCTTTTGATAAT
>CAOKXF010000024.1 GCA_948473335.1 uncultured Clostridium sp.
TTACATATGTATTTCCTTCAAATGGTATTTTTCCTAATATTTCTATTTCACTTATCGTACTTGCATAATTATTTCTTAATTGTATTCCTATTTGTGCTGTTTGTTCTTCTTGTTGTTCTTGATTTACTACTGCATATATTGGCTTTATATCTGCTATTTTTGGTGATATTACCATACTTCCTTTTTCATCATATTTTGTTGCTGTTTGGTTTGTTAATAGAGAGTTTGGTGCTATCATACTTATACCTGTTGTATCATAGTTTACTTGTTCTTTTATATTTAAGTTATTATTTACATCATATATATCTTCTTTTTGATAATAATAGTTTGTTCCATTTTCGTTTGTTGCATATAATTCTATATATTCTGTTGTTGTTGATATCCTTGGATCTGGAGATACGTCTACATCTATTGTTATCTCATAGTCTTGTGGTGTTATATTGCTTGTTACTATTTTTATAAATATTTCTCCATTTTCTTCTATTAACTCATAATAATCTATTTTTACATTGCGATTATCTATACTTACATTATTTATTTGTACATCTATTAATTCTCTTGGAAATTTCACTAGAAATGTTCCATCTTTCCAGTTTACTAAATTATTACGCTCTGATGTTTTTGTTTCTATTGTTAATTGTACATTTTTTTCTGTATATTGTGTTGATATTGTTTCTTTATTTATCCATATTTTTGCTACTGACATTGGTGCTTCATAATATGCATGATGTATACTTTGATTAACATGCTGTTTTCCTATATATCCTTCTAATGTTGATTTTATATATTGTAAATTATCAAATTGTTCTCTTTCATATTTATTTGTAATTGCTTCATCATCTATTTCTTTTACGTTGTATGCACATAGTGTGACATTTTTGCTTATTACTTTGCTTGTTTCTATTCTTACATGTTTTACTGGAGTTTCATATTTATATGGTCTTGCTTCTGTATATGCATTCCAATTTTCCTTTGTAAATCTTGCTATTACATTGTTTGTTTCTTCATCATATACTTTTATTTCTCCTTCTTCTCCTAATACTGTATCAGCTCCTGAGAAGTATATTCCGACATTTGATACAATGCCATTCATACTTTCTTCACTTGAATCTGTCTTTATAAACTGGTCTGTCACTTGTTGTTTAGCATTTTCTGTTTCTTGCATTATTATTTCTGCTAAGTCTAAATTTGTTCCTATACTTGCAATCCATTCTACTATATATGTATCATCTTTTTCTTTCTCACTTTGTCCATTATATATTTTTAATGGTTTTTGCTTTGATACGATATATCTATAGTTTGGATTATATGCATATCTTCCAACTATTACATCGAATCTTACTACATCTCCTGCTGGTTTTGAGTAATTTAATATTATGGTTGATTTTTTTATGTTTGATTTATATGGATTTGTAAATTCTTCATTTGAATTATTATATCCTTCATAATATGTTTCTACTGGTATTTTTAATTCAAAACTTTCTGTTCCTAATGTCTTATATGCATCTATTGGATATGTTACTTTTATTCTATAATTATTTGAATACCATAATATGTCAGTAACTTCACCATCTTTTTCTAGTGTTGCTGTTCTATCTATTGTAAATGTTTTTGTTTCTTTATCATAGTTAAATATAGCATTTGACCCTGTGTATTCCACTGTTAATGGCTCATATCCATTTAGATTTGGTATTTTCCCTTCTGTATGGTTTGTTTTTAATATTAATTCTCTATTTACTTCTTGTGTATTTATATAAAAATCTATTGTTATTTTTCCTGCTTTTTCATCTACTGATTCTTCTATATTATATCTTTGTTCATATGTATCTATATCTGCTCTTGTTGTTCCATACCAATCCATTGTAAATGGTACTTCTTTTCTTATTTCTTTTTCTGTTCCATCTTCCCCTACATATGTTCCTGTTAATATTATTTTATTATCTTCTCTTGAATAATTATTTATATTACTTGCTATTGCATCATTTATTGTTGATGAATATGAATAATCTCCACTTCTTACAATTCCTGTTAATAACTTTTGGGTTCCATTTGTTAAATTATTAAATCTTATCTCTTTTATATTATTTCCTATATAGCTATTTGCTAATTGTTCATCTTTTGGAAGTGCTGTTTGTAAGTAAAAATTCTTTCCATCTATTGTTATTTTGGCATCTTTTAAATACCCTGCTGTTTGGACATTTATTTCCATATACAAGGTATCTTCTTTTCCTATCTCTTTACATGTTCCTCTTACTCCTGTTGCATATCCATTTCCTTCTAAATCACGTAAAAAGAATGCATCGAATTTTACATTTTCTGTTCCTTCGACTGCTTCTTCTCCTTCTTCTACTCGATTATATGTTTTCGCTCTTGCTAATTCTGATGATAGTCCTACATTCTCTCTATTTCTTTTTGCTATTTGGTCTATTACTATTGCTACCACTAATGCGACTATCATTAGCATTACTGCTACTCCCATTATTATTTTACTTCTTTTGTTTCTTGCCATTTTTATTTCCTCCATTTTTCCAGTATAGTATATGTATACTAGCTATACATAATTATTTTAGTATATTTTCTTACTATAGTAAATGGCAAGGTTTTGTAGTCTTTTTACTTTGTTCTTTTATCACTTACGGATACTCTTTTTATGTCTATTATTACACTTTTTTGTCTTTTTTATGACATTTGTTGTTTTGTATGTCTTATTGGATTTTTAGTGTTACCTATTTTTGTGCGTTACAAATCTTTATTTTTTTCTTTTTTCTGCCATTTTCTCTTATTCCCTAGGTTTTTATTGAAACCCTAACAATATTGTGATATTATATAAGTAATTAAATTTTTACTATCCTTTTTTCTTTGTAATATTGTTATATAGCAACTATTGTAAAATTATTATTTTGAGGAGGTATCAAAATGGAAATGTTATTATCTTTATTGTTTCTGTTGTTGTTTGGTATAGTTCTTATTTTTCTATGGCCTTTATTTGTACTTTGGTTTGTAACAAAAATTCATTTTGCTTTTGTATATTGCATTTATTATATTTATGCCAGAATCTCTTATAAAAAGAATCAGTATACAGCAAAAGAGAATTTATTAGAACTAGAAGATGAACTTAAACAAATGGATTATGAGGAATTTAGATTTCTTCTTAACCGTTGTTTTGGTACTTCATACACAACATATTATGATGCAGTTCAACAAGAAATACTTACTTGGAGAAAAAAAGGTTATAAAAAAGGTCTTCAGGCATCAATACGACTTAAGTAAAAAACCTCACTGCTGATTAATAATTTGTTAAGAAAAAATAAGGATAGTAGATGAAAAAGAGAGGAGTGTATTTTACTTCTCTCTCTCTCAATTTATAATTTTTAATGCTTTTTGTCTAATTTTATCTGTATATTAGCTGTAAATTTATAATTTTTAATCTTTCTTATCAAGTTTTATACCTTTAATTCCTATTGTAACTATTATTCCTGTTATTG
>CAOKXF010000025.1 GCA_948473335.1 uncultured Clostridium sp.
AAATTGTAATTTTTAGTTATATCTTATTGAAAATTACTGTCCTTTCTTTCTTTGATATTTTTCCCACTTCATATCCATATTCTTTAGATTCTTTCTTATAAGTTAAAAATGAATGGTCTATATCAAATCCTAAAATTTTTCTAATTTCTTCATAAGATAATTTATAATTTTCTTTATTATTTTCTTTTAAATACTTCCATAATGGCTCATATTTGCTCATTTAAAATTTATCGATATGATTATAATATATTGTTGATTATATTACAATTAGAAAATATTATTCTTTAATACATTTGATTGTAACAAATATAATTACCTCAATTTCTTATATTTCTTTAATTTTCTAAACTCAGTATTGTTTAATAATATAAAGTATGCTATACTAAGATAAAAAAGGAGGTAATTATGTATAAAAAAATATTCTTTCTGCTAATAAGCTTTTTTATAATAATTAGTATTTCTTTGTTAATTGGTCAAATTTTATTACAAAATAAAAATAATATTATAATTAAAAATAATACTTTTGCTTTGATAGATTTAGATAATGCTAATTCCATAAGTGTTTCTTACTTATCTCAAACAAAAGATTTTACTAATGAACAGAAAAGCTTTCTTTTACAATCATTAAAAGATTTTCAGTACTCTTATATAGATGAAGAACTTTTAATTGTTTCTACTGATTACAAAATTGATTTTCATAATGGAATTTATTTTACATTTGGTAATTTTGGTACAGAAGTTGATGTTTTTGAGAAAAATAAAAAAATATTTACTACACATCTCTCATCTGAGATCCTTAATTACATAAGAAATTTATTTGATAATCATACAGATACCAATAATACAAATAATACAAATAATACAATTAGTTTATAATGATTGCATAAAAAGCATAAAAAGGAGTTACTCCTTTTTATGCTTTTTATTATTATATTTCAAATTTTACTGTATCATAAGCCTCTGCCACTTCATTTGTAGAATTATCTCCTATTGTATTTCTTATTGTAAATTCTACATATTTTTTATCAGTATCAATATCATATAAATATTTATATGTTACATCTTCTGGATTTACTTCTACACAATTATTATATTTTTCTAAAAGTTCATTAATTGCTTCATTTTTTAATAATTCAATATCATTTTCGTTTGTACTTCTAGTTCTCAAACTATTTTCCTGATTAAGGATATTCATTTCCTTATTAAAATCAACTGTATTATCATAAATTGCTTCCACTATGTTATTTCTAGCCTTTATCGTAAAGCCAGATGTTGTTTCAAATTCTCCAACTTTGAATTTGAAATTAATATATTCCGTTTCTTCTATTTCCCCATTATTTTGATTTATTGACTGTGCATTTCCTTTTGTTATTACATAATTCTTTTCATCAAATTCAGGATATGTATCTTTAATTATTGAATAAATATTTTCTAAGTTGCCTTCATCTATTTTTACAGATGACCTTGATTTTGATTTCAATAATAGGTTATCTTCTGGTCTAATCTCATCAGAGTTAGCACTTCTATACTTACCAATTTTAATACTTGTATCTCCATGATGAATTATTGTAGAGTTTTGTGGAACTCGAGAATCACTATATGAAAAACTATTAGCGTAATCCATAGCCTTAATAACAGTATATCCATTTGCCAATGCATTATTATAATTTCTTGTCCAAGCTCTTAAACTAGTGGTTTCGACAGAGCTTCTCCACGCCATAACTACATCTGCTCCTCTTTCTGCTGTTTTTCTTGCCACACTATTTGGATTATTAATTCCATCATTTCCTGCTCCTTGACAAGCAGCATAAATTACTAGAATAGTATCAGCATCCCAATGTACACTATTAGTTCCTATACAGTCTTTATTTCCATACATTCTATCTGAACCTACAACAATACCAGAAATTGCCGTTACAACACATTCCTGATTTCCATGGCAATTAAAGAATTGCACATCAGCATATAATTGTTCCCATAAATGTTGTTTTCCTGGATTTCCAACTCCATATACTCTATATCCAGCCTTCTGATATGCTGTTATAGCTTCTGAAACACTTTCTCTTGTATCTAGCAAGAATTGTCCATTATCTTCTATTGTAGCAATTCCTATAGCATAATTATCTCGTCCAAAAACTGTACTTGAAAAACTACATAGTAATAATAGGATTGTCAAAATAATAATACTTATTTGTATTTTACTTTTTCTTGTTCTCATAAATTGCCCCTCCTTTTTTTATTAAATCATTATTTTAGGAAGTGCGCACTTTGATTATAAGATTATATTTTCCTATAATCTCCTTTAATAATTACTTATTTTATATCACATTTTACAAATTTTGTAAATATTTTTCTTGTTTTATATCTTATTTTTTTCCGACATTTTCCGACATTTTTTTATTTATATTGACATTTTTAATCAATATATTTTAGTTTTTATATTCGTTTTCATATATATATTAAGAATAAATTATTACTTGCACTTTTTAATTCACTTAGAAAATTTTAACAAGTTTTTTACTTGCTAAAATTTATAATGAATTGTTATTTTTAATTTCCCTACAAATTACTAT